>NZ_CP065521.1:1281917-2563835 GCF_018986735.1 Schaalia sp. 19OD2882
ATTCGGTCCAGGTGAATGTCACGTCGGCCTCCATGCCGGTCATGCCCCGTCGGTGGGGCGGGATGAGTTCCGGGGCACAGTCTATCCGTGTGCGGTGCCGGGCCTGATGGGACGTGCGTCCGTGCGAGAATCGCCGCGTGCACACCATTGACCAGGTCGCCTCCGACTGGCTGGTCCACCTGCGCGTGGAGAAGGGTTCGTCGGCGCACACCGTGTCGAACTACCGTCGTGACATCACCCGCTATGCGCAGGACTTGGCGCGCCAAGGGCGCGCCGACATCGCCCTCGTCACCCGCCACGACGTGGAGGGCCATCTGAGGCGCTTGGCCACAGGGGAGCTCACCGGCCGCACGGCCGCACCGGCGTCGGTGGCCCGTGCGTCCTCCGCCATCCGTTCCATGCACCGATTCGCCGTGCGCGAGGGGGTCTGCGTCAACGACCCCACCTCCGGGGTGCGCACTCCGAAGACGGGGGAGCACCTGCCCAAGGCGCTCAGCGTGGACGAGGTCGCCGCCCTGCTCGCCGCCGCACACGCCACGGACTCGCCGGTGGGCCTTCGCGACGCGGCCCTGCTCGAGGTGCTCTACGCCACCGGTGCGCGGGTCTCCGAGGCGGTGGGCATGTCGGTCGATGACGTGGACCTGGATGCGGAGCTTCCCGTCGTGCGTTTCTTCGGCAAGGGCCGCAAGGAGCGTCTGGTACCCGTCGGTTCCTTCGCGCGCGAGGCGATCGGCGCCTACCTGGTGCGGGCCAGGCCCGCTCTTTCCGCACGAGGGCGCGGCGCCCACGCGCTCTTCCTCAACACCCGGGGCGCCCCGCTGTCGCGCCAATCCGCGTGGGCGTCGGTCGCCGCCGTCGCCCAGGCCGCGGGCCTGGAAGGGCGGGTCAGTCCGCACACCCTGCGTCACTCCTTCGCCACACACCTGCTGGAGGGAGGGGCCAGTGTTCGCGACGTCCAGGAGCTTCTCGGACACGCCTCGGTGCAGACCACACAGATCTACACGCGGGTCACGGCCCTGACACTGCGGGAGGTGCACAGGACCTCGCACCCGCGCGCCACGGGCTGATCGGCCGCACAACGGTGGTTCATACGCGCCCCACGGCGTCGCCGACCCCTGCCGAAGTGCCCCCATGGCATAGGATCGGCACGTGACCAGACTGGACCAGCCCACACTGACCGGGGACGACGAAGTCGTCGAGGACTTCCCCGTCCCAGCACCCCTTGCGGGCCACGGCCCTGCCCGAGTCATTGCCATGTGCAACCAGAAGGGCGGTGTCGGCAAGACCACCTCCACCATCAATCTGGGAGCCTCACTGGCCGAGTACGGCCGCAAGGTCCTGGTCGTCGACTTCGATCCGCAGGGTGCCGCCTCCGTGGGTCTGGGCATCAACACCTTGGACATGGACACGACGATCTACAACCTGCTGATGAAGCCGCGCCTGGACGTGCGCGAGGCGATCTGCCCCACCGCGCTCGAGGGCCTGGACGTCCTTCCGGCCAACATCGACCTGTCGGCCGCCGAGGTGCAACTGGTCAACGAGGTGGCTCGCGAGTCGGCACTGTCGCGGGTGCTGCGTCCACTGCTGGACGACTACGACGCGATCCTCGTCGACTGCCAGCCCTCCCTCGGTCTGCTCACCGTCAATGCGCTGACCGCCGCACACGGCGTCATCGTCCCGGTGGCCGCCGAGTTCTTCGCCCTGCGAGGCGTGGCCCTGCTGGTGGAGACCATCGAGACGGTGCGCGACCGCATCAACCCGCGCCTGAAGATGGACGGGATCGTGGCGACCATGGTCGACACCCGTACCCTTCACTCGCGTGAGGTCCTGGACCGCCTGAACGAAGCCTTCGGCGACCTCGTGTACTCCACGCGAATCTCCCGCACGGTGAAGTTCCCGGACGCCACTGTGGCCACCGAACCGATCACCACCTACGCGCCCACGCACCCGGGGGCCGAGGCCTACCGTCGCCTCGCGCGGGAGGTCATCGCCCGTGGGGACGTCGCCTGAGCACGCAGCGGAGTTCGACCCGCCGGGGGTCCAGACCCGCATCGACCAGTTCCAGGTGAACCTGGAGGTCTTCGAAGGCCCCTTCGACCTGCTCCTCCAGCTGATCGCCCGCCGCAAGCTCGACATCACCCAAGTGGCGTTGGCCGAGGTCACGGATGAGTTCATCGCCCACATGCGTGAGTTCCCCGACCTGTCGGCCACCACGGAGTTCCTGGTCGTGGCGGCCACCCTGCTCGACATGAAGGCCGCGCGCCTGCTCCCACGTGACGAGGGCTCCGTCGACGCCTCTGCCGAGGACCTGGAGGCCCGCGACCTGCTCTTCTCACGCCTCCTGCAGTACCGGGCGTTCAAGTTGGCGGGACAGTGGATCGGCGAGCGCCTGGACCACGCCCGCCGATGGATCCCCCGCGATGCTCCGATGGAGGAACACCTGGCTCGGCTGCTGCCCGAACTGGTGTGGGTGTGCTCGGCGCACGACCTGGCGCGCGCCTGCGCCGACGCCCTTTCTCAGCGGCCGCCCACCGTCGAGGTCACCCACCTGCACGACCCGGTGGTGCCGGTGGCGCCGCAGGTGCGGATCCTCGTGGAGATGCTGCGACGCCTTGGCCGGGCGAGCTTCGCGGACCTGGTCGAGGACGCTCCCACCCGCGCCGTCATCGTCTCTCGTTTCCTGGGGCTGTTGGAGCTCTACCGTGGCGGCACCATCGAGTTCACGCAGGAGCAGGCCCTTGGGCGGCTCACGGTCACCTGGATCGGGGGCGACGAGGACGTCCGGGTCCACATCGACGAGGAAGAGGAGGAAGCCAATGGATGAGTCAGCACTCGAAGGGGAGTCAAGTGAGGTCCTCGCCTCGGAACTGCTGGCGCCACTGGAGGCGATCCTCATGGTCGTCGACCACCCGGTGCCCGCAGGAGAACTGGCCGAAGCCCTGGGAGTCGGCGACCGGGTGGCGGAGGAGGCCCTGCGTCTGCTGGCCCAGGAGTACCGCGTGCCGGCCTCCTTCCAGGGGCACACGAGGCCACGCGGTTTCGAACTGCGGGAAGTGGCCGGAGGCTGGCGCATCTACTCCTCACCACGTTTTGCCGAGGTCGTCGGGCGCTTCGTCGTGGGTTCGGCCCAGGCGCGCCTGAGCCAAGCCGCGCTGGAGACCCTTGCCGTCATCGCCTACAGGCAGCCGGTGTCGAGGTCACGAATCTCGCACATTCGTGGGGTGAACGTGGACGCCGTGGTGCGTACCCTTGTCACACGAGGACTGGTCGAAGAGGTTGGCGAAGGCCCCTCCGGTGCGCGCCTGTACGGGACCACCGCCCTGTTCCTGGAACGTATGGGTTTCGACTCCCTCGACGACCTGGCGCCCTTGGCGCCCTACCTTCCGGCTGCTGACGAGCTGGACGAATTGGAGGAGACACTGTGAGGAACGACCCCTACGTCGAGGGCGGCGTGCGCCTGCAGAAGGTCCTCTCCCAGGCGGGAATCGCCTCGCGGCGGGCCGCGGAGGAAATGATCGAAGACGGACGTGTCCAGGTCGACGGCCAAGTCGTGCGCTCCCAAGGACTGCGCGTGGACCCCGACCGGCAGGTCATCCACGTCGACGGCGAGAGGGTCTTCCTGGACGAGACGAAGCACGTGGTCCTGGCCATCAACAAGCCTGTCGGCGTGGTCTCGACCATGTCGGACCCGGAGGGCCGCCCGTGTCTGGCGGACCTGCTCATGGACCATCCGGAGCGCCTGTACCACGTGGGGCGCCTGGACGTGGACACCTCGGGTCTGCTGCTGGTGACCAATGACGGGGAACTGGCCAACCGACTGACCCACCCCTCCTACGAAGTGCCGAAGACCTACGTGGCGCGCGTCCACGGAGAGGTCAAACCCGGAGTCCGGCGCCGGCTGCTCCAAGGAATCGAGTTGGAGGACGGACCCGTCAAGGTCGACTCCTTCCGCACGATGGAGACCTACGGCGAGATCACCACGGTGGAGATTGTCGTCCACGAGGGCCGCAACCGACTGGTACGCCGCCTCATGGACCACGTCGGCTACCCGGTCCGGGAACTGGTGCGCACCCACTTCGGGCCGATCAGCCTGGACCGACTGCAACCGGGCACCACCCGCCGCGTCAAGGGCAACGCCCTCAAGGCCCTGTATTCCAGCGTGGGGCTGTGACGTGGTGACACCGGCGCCCCGAGCCGTTGCCACCGCCGGCCCCGTCCTCGTCATCGGGTCCGGACTGCTGGGGGCATCGCTGGGACTAAGTCTGAGGGCCGCCGGGGTGGAGGTCCTGCTGGAGGACTCCTCTCCGACCTCGCTGCGTCTGGCGCAGGACATCGGTGCCGGTGTCCCCTTGGCCGATCGCCCGGGTGCGGCCCCGCGTCTGGTCGTGGTCGCCACTCCGCCCGATGTCGCCGGACAATGCGTGGTGGAGGCCCTGCGCACCTGGCCCGAGGCGGTCGTCACGGATGTGGCCTCCGTCAAGGAAGCCGTGGCGGGTGACGTTCTGTCCGCCGCCAGGCACGAGAGGGCCCCCGACTTCGCCTCACGCTACGTCGGCTCGCACCCGATGGCCGGCCGAGAACGCTCCGGCGCAGGTGCCGCCGACGCCGACCTGTTCTACGGGCGCCCGTGGGTGATCGTCGCACACCCGGGATCGTCGGCCTCCGCGGTGCTGGCCGTGCGCAACCTTGCCGGGGACGTCGGGGCATTCCCGGTAGAACTCGACGCCTCCAGCCACGACCGCTCCGTCGCCCTCGTCTCCCACGTGCCGCAGCTCGTGGCCTCCCTGCTGGCGGCCCGTCTGGCCGAGGCGCCGAGCGAAGCCCTGGGCCTTGCCGGGCAAGGGTTGCGGGACACGACCCGCATCGCGGCCTCCGATCCGCGTCTGTGGACCTCAATCCTGGCCGGGAACGCAGGACCCGTGGCGCAGCTGCTCCGGGAGCTGTCCGCGGACCTGGCCGAGCTGCTGGACCACCTGGAGCGTGCGGCGGAACTCGGACCCCTGCGCGGGGGGTCGGTGGGGGCAGTGAACCGTGTGATGGAGGCCGGCAACAGGGGAGTGGCACGCATCCCCGGCAAACACGGAGGCGCCCCCAGGCGATACGCGGAGCTTGAGGTTCTGATCCCCGACACTCCCGGTTCCCTCGGGCGACTCTTCACGGATCTTGGAGAGATCTGCGTGAACATCGAAGACCTTGTGCTGGAGCACTCGGCCGGACAGCATGTGGGTCTGGCGCGGATCATGGTCGACCCCGGCCGCCACGCGGAGGCGGAAGACGCTTTGGAGAAGCGAGGGTGGCGACTCATCACCCACGCGGGCCAGACCAGGTGACTCCCCCGAAGTGAATCGGCAGCGGAAGCATCGACAAGGGAAGACAGGTGTGAGGTGGACGTGACTGGGCGACTGGACCCCGCGCGGCGGGCGGAGCTCATTTCCCGCTTGGGCACGACGGTGGCGATCGATGGTCCGGCGGGCTCGGGCAAGTCGACGGTCTCGCGGCGCGTGGCCGAGCAGCTGGGCATCGGATACCTGGACACGGGCGCCATGTACCGCAGTCTCACGTGGTTCGCCCTGGACCGGGGAGTGGATCTGGAGGACCGCAGGGCGGTGGCCGCCCTGGCCGACGAACTTCCCCTGCGCATGGACTCCCACCCGCGCGACGCGCACGTGTGGGTGGGCCAGCGCGAGGTGACCGGCGAGATCCGCCAGCCGCGCATCGCCTTGGGGATCCCGCACGTGTCAACGAATCTTGACGTGCGTCACTGGATGGCGCGCGACCAGCGTCGACGCATGATGGAGGCCAGGGCGACCGGCTCGGGCATGGTCGCTGAAGGCCGTGACATCACCACCGTGGTCTGCCCCGACGCGGATGTGCGGGTGCTGCTGGTGGCGGACGCCGAAGCGCGCCTGCGCAGACGCACCCTGGAGCTTTTCGGAGACGACACCCCCGAACACGTCGAGCAGGTGCGTGCCCAGGTCGAGGAACGCGACCGGGCGGACTCCACGGTCTCCGAATTCCTCGAACCAGCCCCCGGCGTGCACGTGATCGACAGTTCCACACTGGGCATTGACGAGGTCGTCCAGGCCGTCATCGACCTGGTCGACGCGGACCTGCTGCGGCGGGCCGAAACGGACGCCTGAGGCACCCCGCCCTCGTCACCCACCACGCTGCCCACCGCCCCAGCAAGCCGGGCCGTGGCAATTCGACACGGTCGGCGGCGGCCGGGCTCAGGGACGGGAGAGCATCTCTCCCACGCGCGCCACACCCCGCATGATGTCCTGCGTGCTGGCCGCACACGAGAGCCGCACATGGGTGCGGGCGGTCAGCGGCCCGAAGTCCCTGCCCGGGGTCAAAGCCACATGGTGCTCCTCCAGGGCGCGCCGGCAGAACTCGTCGGCATCCATGCCCGTTCCCGACACGTCCATGTAGACGTAGAAGGCTCCGTCGGGCCTGACGGGCACCGGTACGCCGATGCGTTCAAGCTCCTCAGCGGCCACCCGGCGCCGCTGCGCGAACAGGGCCCGGCGCTGCTCGCACCACTGCAGGGACTCCGGGTGGAAGCACTCCAGGGCTGCCATCTGCGCGGGGGTGGGGGCGCAGATGAACAGGTTCTGTGCCAAGCGTTCGATGACGTCGACCAGCTCCTCGGGCACCACGGTCCACCCCAGGCGCCATCCGGTCATCCCGAAGTACTTCGAGAAGGAGGACAGGACCACGGCCCCCGGGTCCAGGGCGAGGGCAGTGCGGGGAAGGCGCCGGTCGACGTCGTCGGAGAGCGCCAAGTAGATCTCGTCGATGACCCGCCACGCGCCGTTGCCGGCCGCATGGCCACAGATCTGCCGCAATTCCTCCTCCGGGACGCGGGTGCCCGTCGGGTTGGAGGGCGTGGCGATGAGGATGCCGCGGGTGTCGGGGCGCCAATGGTCTTGCACCAGGTTCAGGTCCAGCTGGTAGCGGGTCTCGGCGGAGGTTGCCACCAGGTCCACCTGAGCGCCGAAGGCGGCCAGGAACTGTCGGTTGCACGGGTAGGACGGGTCGCCGAGCATCACGTGGTCGCCCGGGTCGACCAGTGCAGCGCTGAGCAGCAGCAGGGCGGCGCTTGCCCCCGATGTCACGCAGATGCGTCGAGGGTCGACATGGACCCCGTGGACGTCGGCGTAACGCTGGGCGATGGCGGCGCGAAGGGCCGGCAACCCCATGGCATCGGTGTAGGGCAGGGGGCGGCCGTCGGCGACCTGGCGCAGGGCGTCCAGGACTCGTGGAGGCGCTCCCGAGTCCGGCTCGCCCAGGCTCAGGCGGATGACATCGGCGCCCTCGGCCTGCAGTTGGCCGGCCCGTGTGGCCACGGCCATGGCATGGAAGGTGTCGACGGCGGCGCCTCTGGCTGAGGGGCGGATCGGAGGATGGGGGGACACCGGTGTCATCGTCCTTTCGTGGGGCGGCGTTTGGCGATCGCCCGGGCGAAGGCGTCGGTCAGTTCCTTGTTGAGGGTGGACATGAGCTGCGGGTCGATCTTGGTGACCTTGCGGTCGTAGGTCATCAGGCCGTTGTTCTCACGTTCGACGTCCGAGACCTGGGTGTAGGTGCAGGCGGCCAACCCGTGTGCGGTCAGGGGAATCAGCTGCTCCCGGTACAGCTCGGTCATGGCTTGGGCGAGGTCCTCGCGCTCGGCCAGGAAACGGTATCCGAAGGGGATCGGTTCCTTCCACGTGTGGCCTTCGACCGCCAGGTTCAGTCCGCCGAACTCGGACAGGTAGAAGGCGCGGGTGTCCACCGACGGCGGTTCGGTCAGGCGCAGCACGTAGCGGTGTCGGCTGCGGAAGTCTCCGCCGCCTTGGTCGAACCACCCTGAGGCCGCATCGACCAGCCGCGTGGGGTCCAGGCGCCGCACGGCCTTCTCGGCGCGTCGGGCATCGAATTGGCCCCAGCCTTCGTTGAAGGGCACCCACATGATGATGCTCGGGTGGCAGCGCAGGTGCCGGATCATTCCGGCCAGTTCGCAGGCGAATTGGGACCGGTTGTCGTGGCTGGTGCGTCCGGTCCAGTCGTGGAAGAGCCTGCTGCGGTCGGGCAGCGTGTAGTCCAGGGCCTGGACGACTCCGGAGGCCTGGATGCCCAGGGCGGGCCTGCCGCCGGAGACCATGTCCTGGACCACCATGAGGCCAAGGCGGTCGCAGTGGTGGTAGAAACGCCGGGATTCGACCTTGATGTGGACGCGCACCGCATTGAACCCCATCTCCTTGATGGTGCGCAGGTCGTGCACGATGGCTTCGTCGTCGGGCGGAGTCATGCCGGATTCGGGCCAGTAGCCCTGACTCAGTGGCGCGTTGACGAAGACGGGTTCGTCGTTGAGCAGCACGTAAGGGGTCCGCTTGTCGTGCTGACGCCGGGTTTGCAGGCGCAGGGGCAGTCTTCGGCGCCGACGGTCGGACATGGACACGGTGCGCAGTGCCGACCACGTGCTCACCCGGTCGTCTCCGGCCCGCACGGTGAAGCGGTAGAGGTTCGGATGTTCCGGGGACCATGTGAGCGCATCCGAGACGGGAACACGGGTCCATTGCCCGGTGTGGCCGCGCACGGTGGAGCGGGATCCGTCCGGCGCTTCGATGTCGAGTTCGTACTCCTCGGCGTCAAGGCCGTCCTCGCCACGGACATGGACGTGGAAGGCGTCCAGCGTGTCAGCCGGGCGGATGTCGACGGATTCGATGGCGGCGTCGGGGATCGGTTCCATCCACACGCTTCCCCAGATGCCGGAGGTGGCCGTGTACCAGATGGTCTGCGGCAGCAGGGCTTGCTTTCCGCGCTGGATCCCTTCGGAGTCGGTGGGGTCGGTGACACGGACGTGCAAGTCGAAGGACTCCTGCTCCGTGTCGACCACGGTGGCGGTGAAGGGCAGGTATCCGCCGGTGTGGCGGGCCCGCACCTGGCCGTCGACGCGCACCTCGCAGCGGTGGTCGACCGCCAGGAACACGATGCGGATCCGTTGGCCGCGCCAGTCCTTGGGAATCTCGACCCGTCGCTGGTAGTGCAGGACGTCGGTGGGCGTGAGCTCGCGTTGCACGCCTGAGGCCGCCGACTCGATGGCAAAGGGGACCCGGATGGTGCCTTCCCATTCGTCCTCGGAGGGTCTGGGGTCCTCGGCGCGTCGGATCGCGTGGTTCCACACGCCGTTGAGGCTCTGCCACCTGGGCCGTTCGAACATGGGATCCGGGTGCTCCGGCAGCGGCACCTCGTCGAAGAGGGCTCCCCAAGGCGTGCACAGATCATCGGAATGGGGCAAGGGTGCGGGGGGAGTTGTCGTCATCCTCGAGCCTCCGGGTCCAGGGGTCTGCGGTGCGTGCTCCATTGAATCATCGCCGCGTGGTGCCGGGTGGGGAGGGAAGTCCTTGGAGACGAGGGCGAAGCGCCGACTGTGACAGCGCTCGCAGGTGGCGATTGGCGCACCACCTCGGGCGTGGGCTAACATTGCCGAGTCGCCCGCGAGGGCGCGACAAGTGAAGAACGGGCTGTGGCGCAGTTTGGTAGCGCACTTGACTGGGGGTCAAGGGGTCGTGGGTTCAAATCCCGCCAGCCCGACGAAAGGCCTGGAATCTCAACGATTGATGTTCCGGGCCTCCTCCTTTTTTCGCGATCTCATGTTGAATCTCATGTTGAGATTCTGAGCCGCGAGCGGCTCCGAGCAACGGCTTGCGGGTCGGTCGCTTGCTTCCCGGGAGTCGGGCTCGATCGCCGCCACAGCGGCGGGGCGTTGGAACCGTGAGTCGGAACAGGCGCCTCAGGGCAGCAGAGCACGCAGTGGCGCCGTGAGCAGAGGCAGCGCCACGGCGAAGGCGCCCCATGTGGCCCCGCCGATGGCGAGGGCGAAGAACGCCAGCCACAGGAATGCGGGGGTGTGGGTCAGACGCCCCAGGGTAGCGGGGTCGTCCTCGGGGCCGCCGGAGACGAGGACGGCTCCGAACTGCCTCCACGCACCCACCAACAGGACCAGGGCGACGGTCATGACGATTCCGGCACACACCGTGGCCGGAGCGAGCCACCACGCGGCGCTCGCGCCGACGGCCAGTGCCCCGAAGGCGATCACCGAGTAGAAGGAGCGGGCGTTGACGAGGAGGGCCGTGAGGAGCGCCGAGGAGATCAACAGCACAGCCGGAGCCCATCCGAGCGACGACGCCCAGACGAGCAGGGCCCCGACCAGGGCCGGTGCCGGGTAGCCGGCGGCGGTGGTCAGCACGATGCCCAGGCCCCGGGGCCGCCCCTGCGTCACCGCATGGCCACCCATGTCCATGCGCACGACGATGCCCGTCAAACGCCGCCCACAGGCCAGCCCCACCAGTGCATGAGCGACCTCGTGGGTGACGACCACGACGACTCTGACGATCTTCCACATGGGGGTCAGGACACACAACAGGGCGGCGCCCGTTGCCACGACCGCCCACCAGCCGCC
The DNA here is from genome assembly GCF_018986735.1 of Schaalia sp. 19OD2882. Lineage (NCBI taxonomy): Bacteria > Bacillati > Actinomycetota > Actinomycetes > Actinomycetales > Actinomycetaceae > Schaalia > Schaalia sp. 19OD2882. The sequence continues at coordinate 1,292,362 of NZ_CP065521.1, forward strand.
CTCGGGGGGAGCGGCTCCCGCGAAGGTCTGGATGATTCGTTCCAGGAACTCCATGGGGCAAGAATGTCAGAGGTCGGCCCATGCGGCGCACCCGCATGGGATCTCCGATTCTCACAGGCTCTCCACAGCCGGCCCGTGGCACCGACCCAGAAGAGCCACATAGCGTCATGCTCCATGACGACGCAGACACTGACACAACCCCTCGTTCATCTGTCCCAACCCGCGCGACCGGGAGGCGCAGCCCGACGGGCGGCGGCACCGGGCCGCCACGATCAGCACATCAACAACCAGGTGCTGATCCACCGGGCCGGTGTCGCGGTACTTGCCACGACGAGCGGCGCCCAGTGATGGGACGGCTACCGGTCCTGCGTCGGACCTTTGACGCCTGGGGCACGACCATCACCGTCGATGTGGTCGACCACCGTTCCGCGCCGGAGGACCAGAAGAACGTCGAGGTCCTGGACGCCACGATGCCCACTGTGCGTGAGGTGGCGGCCCACATCGATGCGGTCTTTTCCCCTTGGCGCGACGATTCCCTGACAAGCGCCATGCGTAGGGGAGAGGTCTGCGAGTCGGATCTGTACACCCTGGGGGTGGACGGTGCATGGATGCTTCGAGTCCTCCTGGAGTGCCGCCGCGCCGAAAGCATCACTTGTGGAGCCTTCAACCCGTGGAAGGCGCCCGGCGGCTTCGACCCCTCCGGCTACGTCAAGGGCTGGGGCGCGGCCCTCATGGCGGACACACTGGTGGCCGCAGGTCTTCCGGATGTGTGCGTGGACGCGGCAGGCGACCTGGCCACACGCGGCGCGGGGCCCGACGGTGGCGCCTGGCACGTGGGCATCACCCATCCGGGCCGGACGCGGGTCGTGTGCGCCGTCGTCGACTCCGGACCGAGCGCGGACATCGAAGGGGTTGCCGGCGCCGTCGCCACATCGGGTTCGAGTCAACGGGAGGGCCACGTGAGTGGGCGCGACTCCCGGCGGACGAGAGCCTCCCAGGCCACCGTGGTCGGGCCCGATGCGGCACTGGCCGACGCCCTGGCCACAGGGCTTCTCATCGACGGCGTCGACAGTGTCGAATGGTTCGACGAGTTCGCCCGTGAGGACCTGCGCATCGGCCGTTCGCACTCGCGCTGGGGCGCGCTGGTGGTCCAGGACGGCCGCCTGTTCCGCTTGGGGCGCCTGGCCACCACGGTCCCGGCGGCCACCTGACGGGACCGGGAAACAGGTCAGCGACGCTTGCGTTCGCGTACGCGCACGCCGATCTGGATCGGCGATCCGACGAAGCCGAAGTCCTCACGCAGGCGCCGCTCGATGAAGCGGCGATACCCCGGATCCAGGAAGCCGGTGGTGAAAAGGACGATACGTGGAGGCTTGGAGGAGACCTGGGTGCCGAAAAGGATGCGCGGCTGCTTGCCGCCACGCAGCGGGTGCGGGTGGGCGGCCACCAGCTGCCCGAGGAAGGCGTTGAGTCTGCCCGTGGGGATCCGCGTCTGCCACCCCTCCAGAGCGGCGTCCAGAGCACGGGTGATGCGATTCGTGTGCCAGCGGGTCTTCGCCGACAAGTTGATGCGCGGCGCCCACTGGACCTGGACCAACTCGCGTTCCAGTTCGGTGCGCAGCTGCGCCTGCCGGTCCTCGTCGACCAGGTCCCACTTGTTGTTGACGATGACCAGGGCGCGTCCGGCGTCCACCACCTGCTGGACGACCCGGACATCCTGCTCGGTGAGCGGCTCGGACCCGTCGAAGAGCACCAGGGCGACCTCGGCCTTCTCCAGGGCCGCCTGGGTGCGGATCGACGCGTAGTAGTCCGCGCCGGTCGTACGGTGCATCTTGCGTCGGATGCCCGCGGTGTCGACGAACCACCAGTCGCGCCCGTCGAGGCTGACCAACTCGTCCACCGGATCTCGGGTGGTGCCCGCCAGTTCATTGACGACGGCCCGCTCGGCCCCCGCAAGCGCATTGAGCAGCGAGGACTTGCCGACATTGGGGCGGCCGACCAGGGCCACGCGGCGCGGACCACCTGCGGGCAGGGCCGTGGCGACGGCCGACTCGGCGGGCAACACTTCCATGACGGCGTCCAAGAGGTCGCCCGTGCCGCGTCCGTGCAGTGCGGAGACGGGCCAGGGTTCTCCCATGCCGAGCGACCACAGGTAGGCGGCGTCGGCCTCCTGCAGGGGGGAGTCCACCTTGTTGGCGGCAAGGACGACGGGCTTGCCCTTGGCGCGCAACATGCGCACGACCCGCTCGTCGGTGTCGGTCACGCCGACAGTGGCGTCGAGGACGAGGACGACGGCGTCTGCCAGGTCCACGGCGACCTCGGCCTGCTCTGCCACCGATCTGTCCAGTCCCGCGACATCGACCTCCCAGCCGCCGGTGTCGACCACTGTGAAGTCCCGACCGCTCCACTCCGCCGGGTAGGACACACGGTCGCGAGTGACCCCCGGAGTGTCCTGGACGACGGCCTCGCGCCTTCCGATGATCCGGTTGACCAGAGTCGACTTGCCGACATTCGGGCGCCCGACGATCGCCAGGACGGGAAGACCTGCTGCAGGACCGGCTTCGTCCTGGTCCTCGACATCGCCCGAGAGCAGAGCCAGGTCGTCCTCGTCAAGGTCGAACTGGTCCAAGGAGGCCCGCATGGCGCGTGCCTGCAGCTGGGCCTCCTCGTCGCCGGGCGCGGGGTCGAGGTCGGGGCGCTCACCCGGGTCTGCGAAGTCCTCGCCCGGGGCAAGGGTCAGGTCCTGGGCAGTCTCGTCGAAGTCGTTCACCCGACGATTGTACGGGGCGTGCGTCTGCGCTCAGCTGAGGGCTCCCGTGAGTCCGGTGCGTGCGGCTCGGCGTTTGTCCTCGCCCTCGCCGCCGGGGAGCGGGTGCCGATACGCTGTGCGGCATGCACGTCCCCGACCATTTCGTCCTGCCTCAGGACCACATCGACGCCTTGTTGTCCGCCCCCTTCTTCGCCACCCTGGTCACCCCTCACGAGGACGGTCTCCAGGCGACCCCCGTCCCCTTCCACCACGAGGCGGAACGCAAGGTCCTGGTCACCCACCTGCAGCGCATCAACCCGCAGGCCAGCACACCCGTGGTCGGAGAGGGCCTTGTGCTGGTGGATCGGGGCGACGCCTACGTGTCGCCCCGCTGGTACGCAACCAATGACGCGGTGCCCAACGTCCCCACTTGGGACTACGTCACCTTGCAGGTGCGTGGTCGGGTGCACGTGGACGCGAGTCCGCAGGCGGCTCTTCGGGCGGCCCGCGCACTGACCGACCGTTTCGAGGACCCGGAGGTTCTGGAGGCCGTGGGTGAGGACAAGCTGGCGAAGATGGCGCGTGCGATCGTGGCGGTGGAGGTGCATGTCGACCAGGTGGTCGGCAAGGCGAAGATGAGCCAGAATCGGCACCCCGACGACGTGCGCAGCGTCATCGCGCACTTCGAGCAGGTCGGCCTGTCGGAGCTCGCGGCCTTCATGCGTGAGGTCTCCTTGCCCTATGCCGAGGCGCGTTTTGCGAAGATCGAGTCCCTGCGCCGGGTCACGGCCCTCAAGGCGCGGGTGACCAGTGCGAGGGACGACGGGGGACAGGGCTGAGAGTGCCTTCTGGTGCACAACGATGACACAAGGCTCTGTCAATCGAGTGTCACACCTGTTACCCTCGACACATGAACGAGGATCTCCTGTCCCGGGCGCGCGAGGCTGCCGCCCGATCGACCGCCCCGACGGACCCGGACTGGCCCGTCTTCCACGTCGCCCCTCCCGTGGGACGCCTCAACGACCCGAACGGGCTCCTGGTCGATGGCGACACCTTCCACGTCTTCTACCAGTACACGCCCGAACATCCCCGTAAACTCGTCTACTGGGGGCACGCCACCTCCACCGACCTGGTCCACTGGAACCATCACGACCCGGCGATCCTGCCGGACTGCCACCAGGACCGAAATGGCGCGTACTCGGGCACCGCATTGGCCACCGAGGACGGCGTCGAGCTGTGGTACACGGGCAACTACAAGGATCCCGACACCGGTCAGCGGGAAGCGACCCAGTGTGTCGTCACCACCCGCGACCTCGTCCACTTCGACAAACTGAGGACGCCCGTCGTCACCGCACAACCCGAGGGCTACACGGCCCACTTCCGTGACCCCCAGGTGTGGCTCGATCCCGACTCGCCGGTGGACGCACCGTCGTGGAGGATGCTGCTGGGCGCACAGCGCGAGGACCTCACCGGGGCCGCACTGCTCTACCGATCCGAAGACCGCCGGAGCTGGCGCCTGGAGGGGGAACTCACCTTCCCTGACGCCGGGGGAGCATTCGACTCCTTCGGATACATGTGGGAGTGCCCGAACCTGGTTCGCATGCGCGACGAGGCCACCGGGCGGACGGTGGACGTCCTCATCTTCTGTCCCCAGGGCATTGCGCCGCAGCGGGAAGGCTTCGAGAACGTCTTCCCCTGCGTGTACGTCGTCGGGCACTTGGAGGGCACTCGGTTCCTCGGCGCCGACGGGACCTACGAGGAGCTGGACCGCGGCTTCGAGTTCTATGCGCCGCAGGTCTTCGCCCACCGCGCTCACTCTTGGGGGGACGTGGACGGTGCCCCGGCGCCGCTGCTCATCGGATGGGCGGGCAATGCCGGCGAAGACGACCAGCCGTCGATGGCATCGGGAGGTTGGGTCCATGCACTGACCACCCCCCGGGAACTGCACGTGGTCGGGGGCGTCCTTCATCAGCGCCCGCATCTGCCCGGTCTTCCGCTTCAGGGTGCGGCCGTCGAAGGGCCCGAAGCCCTCGGTGGCGAGGGGGCCTCGATGCCGGTGCGCGCCCTGGAGGGGGCGAGGGCGTGGCGCGTGCGTCTGCATTGTCGCTTCGAGGGGGCCGCCGAGCTGGTCATGGGTGTGGGAGGCGACAGCGGCCTTGAGATCCGCCTGAGCGCCGATCGGCTGCAGGTGGACCGTTCGGGCACCCGCTATCCGCATGGGGGCGTCCGTACGGTCAGCCTGGATCCGGGTGAGGCCGAGTGGGTCGAGATCGTCCACGACCGCTCCATCACCGAGGTCTTCCTGGGCAACGGTCGCCGCGTGTTCACCCTACGCTCCTTCCTGGAAGGGACTGGAAGTGGGATTGACCTGCGCTCCTTCGGCGCGGTGGGTGTCGACCGGGTGGAGGTGGCCCGACTCGACTGAGCCGGGCCGGCGAAAGACGGGAGAATTTCGCGGCAAACCCTTGCGGCGAACAGGCGGGGGCCCGTAGCATGTCAATCGATTGCTACATGGCCTGCGTGACAACTTCTCGAGGACGAGGAACCGGGCGGGCACCCAGGAAGGGGCGTGGATGGCAATGGATCACGCGAAGGTCGCGGCGGACGTCGTCAGAGCCGTCGGAGGGGCATCGAACATCAGCGCAGCCGCCCACTGCGCGACCAGACTCCGATTGGTCATCGCCGACTCGACGAAGATCGACCAGGCCGCCCTGGACGCTCAGGAGGACCTCAAGGGGACCTTCGCCGCAGGCGGCATGTTCCAGATCATCGTCGGCCCCGGAGACGTCGACATCGTCTACCGGCACATGGTCTCCGATCACGGAGTGCGTGAGGTCTCCAAGGACGAAGCCAAGGAAGAGGCGGCCCAGGGCGGAAACATCTTCTCCCGCTTCATCAAGATGATCGCCGACATCTTCGTGCCGATCCTCCCGGCGCTGGTCGCCGGCGGTCTGATGATGGCCATCAACAACGTCCTCACCGCTGAGGGCCTCTTCGGCCCGAAGGCGCTGACGGACATGTGGCCGTGGATCTCCGACTACGCCAACCTCATCAACATGATCTCCTCGGCAGCCTTCGCCGCGCTGCCCGTGTTGGTCGGCTTCTCGGCGGCCAAGCGTTTCGGAGGCAATGTCTACCTCGGCGCCGCCCTGGGCGCGGCCATGATCTCCGGTGATCTGCTCAACGCGTGGAGCACCGGTGACGCCCTGGCGGGCAAGGTCGAGGTGGAGTACTGGCACCTCTTCGGCATGGATGTCGCGAAGATCGGCTACCAGGCGCAGGTCATCCCCACATTGGCGGTCACCTGGGTCATGTGCCTCATCGAGAAGTGGCTGCACAAGCGCCTCTCGGGCACCGTCGACTTCCTGCTCACGCCGCTCGTCACCCTGCTGGTCACCGGCTTCCTCGCGTTCATCGCCATCGGCCCCGTCACCCGTATCGTCGCTGAGGGGCTGACCTTCGGCATCAACTGGGTGTACACCACACTCGGTGTCTTCGGCGGTCTGCTCTTCGGCTTCGTCTACAGTCCGATCGTCGTCACCGGCCTGCACCAGTCCTTCCCCGCGGTCGAGATCCCCCTGCTCCCGGTCAATGGCGGCATCGGCGACTTCATCTTCCCCATCGCCTCCATGGCCAATGTCGCCCAGGGCGCCGCTGCGCTGGCGGTCTTCGCCAAGACCCGAGACGCCAAGATGAAGGGTCTGGCAGGCGCGGGCGGTGCCTCCGCCGTCTTCGGCATCACCGAGCCCGCCATCTTCGGTGTGAACCTGCGTCTGCGCTGGCCCTTCTTCATCGCCATGGGCGCGGCGGCCATCGGTTCGGCGGGTGTGGCCCTGCTCAACGTGCGCGGACAGGCTCTGGGCGCCGCAGGATTCGTCGGATTCGTCTCGATCATCCCGCAGTCCATCCCCGCCTACATCGCACTGGAACTGCTCGTCTTCGCCCTGGCCTTCGGCGTCACCTTCTTCTACGCAATGACCCGGGGCAAGGCCGACATGCTCGCCCCCGGCGCAGCAGCACCTGCGGCAGAGCTTGCTGAGCCCGCGGCGGACTCCACCACGGCAGGTGGCGCCGCGCCCGCCGCGGTTCTTCCGGATGAGGCCGCGCAGGACTTCACCGTGACCGCACCCCTGGCGGGAACCGTCCTCCCGCTGGACCAGGTGGCCGACGAATCCTTCTCCCGTGGACTGCTCGGCCCGGGCGTGGCCATCGATCCCGAGGGCGGCCCCGTGGTCGCTCCGGTCGACGGTGAAGTCATCGTCGCCTTCGACACGGGCCACGCCTACGCCCTCAAGTCCGCCTCCGGCGCACAGATCCTCATCCACGTCGGCATGGACACCGTCAAACTCGAGGGACGCTGCTTCACCCCGCGTGTGAAGAAGGGCGACGTCGTGCGCCGCGGAGACGTCCTGGCCGAGGTCGACTGGGACGGCATCAAAGCCGCCGGCTACTCCACAGTGACCCCGGTGGTGATCTCCAACAAGAAGAAGTTCTCCGACGTCACCCCTGTGGCTGACCACTTGGTCGAGCGGGGAGACGCGCTGCTCGAACTGACCCCCAAGGATGTCACTGTCTGAAGCACGTCATGAGGTGGAAGGGGGCGGGTCCGACACGGACCCGCCCCCTTTGCATGCCTCGACCGGTGTGCGAACCGTCGGCGGTGAAAGCGCTGCCCCGCCCTCGTCACCGGACGGCCACTCGCAGTGCCCGACCCGGGCGGCTCCAAAGGGGCGCTCAGGCAGTCCATCCTTCGACGATGGTCGCCGGGAACTCCACGGGACCGTAGACGGGGCGCACCTCGTTGCCCAAGGCCCCGTCCTGGCCACCGCCGGCACTGCGGCGCCGCTGGCGCCGGGCGGTTTCGATCTGGCCGAGAAGGATCCGCACGGCCTCACGCGCAATCGCCTCGATGGGCTGGCGCACAGTGGTCAACCCGGGCAGGGCGCGACGAATCGCCGAGGTCCCGTCAAAGCCGATAACCCGAAGATGTTCGGGCACCGACAATCCGCGTGTGCGCGCCCACTCCAGGACCTCCGCCGCCGCCAGGTCATCGGTGGCGAAGACGGCGTCAATGAGCTCCGCCACCGAGTCGAGCCGCTCGTCGACCATCGCCTGGCGCTGCTCGACCGGGGTGTGGAAAGGGACGGTGAGCACCACCGGGGTGATCTTCTTGGCCGACAACGCTTCCCGGTAGCCCGTCTCGCGAAGATTCTGCGGACCCGAACTGGAAGTGAGCAGGGCCGGGCGCCTGGCGCCACCGGTCAACAGACGTTCGGTGGCCTCACGCCCCGCAGCATGGTTGTCGCAGCGCACATTGGGGACAGCAGGGGACAGGGCCCTGTCAATGGTCACCAAGGGCATGCGGATGTCGTGGTACTCCTCGAGGTCCTCGTTGTGGGCCCCTGAGATGATGCCGTCAACCCTGTTGCCGACCAGTAGGTTCAAGTACTCGCGTTCACGTTCCGCCTTGCCCAGGGAATTGCAGATGAGGATCCGGTAACCGTGTTCGGCCAATGCGTTTTCCACCTCGACCGCAAGTTCCCCGAAGAAGGGAAGGGCCACGGTCGGCACGATCAACCCGATCGTCTGCGTGCGCATTCCGTGCAGGGCGCGAGCGACCTGGTTGGGCCGATAACCCAGGCTCGCGATCGCGGAGGCCACCTTGTCCTTCGTCTCCTGGGACAGGTAGCCGCGACTGTTGAGGACACGCGAGACCGTGGTCAGGGACACTCCGGCAAGGGCGGCGACATCCGCCAACGTGGGCTCGGAACGAGGGTTCACCGGTGACCTCCACTGGGTCGAGGCGCGCCCGTGCATCGGGCACGGCGCTGGCGGACGCACCCGCATGCAGCGTCGCCACGCAGCGCGGTCTCACCATCGATTGACATCTGTCTGACGACCATTGTGCCTGAGGCCACCGGCAGGTGCGCAACCAAATCCGTGCGCGTCCTGAACACGGACGACCTCACGGAAGCCAGGGCGCCTGCCGGTCACATGCGCGCGCGAGGATCCTGCGTGAGCACCTCCCGAGCCACCGGCACGTCGTTGTAGGGGTGCTTGATCCCGTCGATGTCCTGGTACCACTCTGCGCCCTTGCCGGGGATGAGGATGACGTCCCCGGCCTGGGCGGCAAGAATCGCCTTGCGCACCGCGTCGCGACGACAGGTGGTGATTTCAGTGACGTCGTGCATGTCCGGGCGCACCCGTGCAATGCCGCGCAACAGGTAGTCGCGCACTGCCTGCGGGTCCTCGGTGCGGGGGTTCTCATCTGTCACCCACAGGATGTCGGCCTCGCGGGCCGCCATCTCACCCAGCTCCTCACGCTTGGAGGCGTCACGGTCCCCATCGGTGCCGAAAACCATGACGAACTTGCGTTGGACCAGCTCCTTGCATGCCTCGATGGTCCACCGGAAGCCCTCAGGGGTGTGGGCCATGTCGACGATCACAAGGGGCAGGTTCCCGGGCTCAGGATTCACCTTCTCCATCCGCCCGGGGATCTGCTCGGCCGCCTCGATCCCGGTGATCGCGTCCTCGACGGAGATTCCGGCACTGACCGCAGCGGCCAAGGCCACCGCCGTGTTCTGGACGTTGACCCGGCCCAGGATCGGCATTCTCACGCGGTGGGTCCGCCCCTGCGGGTCGACCAGCGTGAAGACCGTGGAGAAGGTCTGTCTGTCGGCGGTGATGTCTCGCACCTGCCAGTGGGCTGGAGTGTCCGTGAATGCGGCGACGGTGACGACGGGAACGGTGGCCTCACGGGCCAGGCGCCGGCCCCATTCATCGTCCACGCACACCACGCCGCGCGAGCAGTGCTCGGGGGTGAAGAGCATCGCCTTGGCCCTGAAGTAGGACTCCATGTCACCGTAGTAGTCGAGGTGGTCGTGCTGCAGATTCGTGAAGACGGCGACGTCGTAGACAATGCCGTCGACGCGGTTCAGGCTCAGTGCGTGCGAGGAGGTCTCCACGACAGCAGCGCCCTGACCGGACTGTCCCGCCAGGTCCAAGAGGCGCTGAATGACCGGCGCCTCTGCGGTGGTCTGGTCGGAGTCGAAGCGCACGGCCCCCACCCGCGACTCCACGGTTCCGCAGATGGCCGGATCCGGATGTGCGACGCTGAGCGCAGCCCGCGTGAGGTATGAGGTCGTGGTCTTGCCGTTCGTGCCCGTGATGCCGATGGTCAGCAGGCGGGTGGCGGGGTCCCGGTGAACGGCGACCGCGACGAGGGCGGCGGCCGAACGCGGATTGTCGACGAGGACGACGGGAACACAGACCCCGGCCTCGCGAACCTGGGAGGCGCCCTCGGCGTCGGTGACGACTGCCACCGCGCCGGCGCGCACGGCGGCGGCCGCGAAACGAGCCCCGTGCTTGACCAGCCCCGGAACGGCCACGAAGATCCACCCCTGGTCGATGTCGACGGAGGAGACGCTCACCCCACTCACAGGGGTCTCCCACTGGGCCTCGTCGCCGTCGGCGAGGGCGGCTCCCGGCACGCGGGAGAGGGCTTCACGAAGGGACATGGGCCGGACGCGGGGACGGATGTCGAGGACGGAACTCATGGGGGCAACTCTAGACCGGTCTGCCATGGTGCCGGGTGTCCCCATGGTCGGGGTGCGCTCCCGAACTACCATTGCGCCCATGACCTCACTCTCGCGCGAAAGCGCCCGTGACCGCAGGGCGCATGTGGACCTGCGCCATGTGGACGTCGACCTGGACCTGTCCGAGGGCGCCGACGTCGAGATCGCCACCTTCCCGGTGACCTCGAGCCTGACCCTGGTCACCGATCGGCCCGGGCTCACGGTCGACGTCGACGGGGAGGTTCTCGAGGTCCTGGTGGATGGACGGGCGGCCGAGTGGGTCCATGAGGGGCAGACCCTCCACGTGCGGGCGGTGCCCACCTCGGTCGAGACCGAGGTGGTCGTGCGAGCCCGGTGTCGCTACTCGCGAACGGGGGAGGGGTTGCATCGCTACGTCGACCCGGAGGACTCACGCGTGTACCTGTACACGCAATTCGAACCTGCGGACGCCCACCGCGCGTGGCCGTGCCTGGACCAGCCCGACGTCAAACCGACATGGACTTTCCACGTCCTGGCCCCCGCTGGGTGGGAGGTCCTGTCCAACGGGGCGACGACCCACTGCGAGCAGGTCGCACCCGACCTGCGTCGCCACCATTTCGGGACGACCCCGCCTCTGTCGAGCTACATCACCGCCGTCGTGGCCGGACACTACGCGGTGGTCGATGCGGGATCGTGGAGTGGGGGAGCCACCGGGGACGAGGCCGACGGCGGCCACCTCGAGATCCCGCTGCGTCTGGCGTGCCGACAGGCTCTGGCCCCGTACATGGATGTCGAGGACATCATCGAGGTGACCAGGGCGGGCCTGGACTTCTTCCACACCCGCTACGGCATCACCTACCCGTGGGGCGGCTACGACCAGGTCTTCGTGCCCGAGTACAACCTCGGCGCCATGGAGAACCCCGGGTGCGTGACCTTCACCGAACACCACCTCGGCCGCGACCCCCTGTCCCACGCCCAACGCCAGGCGCGCGCCAACACGATCCTCCACGAGATGAGCCACATGTGGTTCGGCGACCTGGCCGCCCCCGCCTGGTGGGACGACCTGTGGCTCAAGGAATCCTTCGCCGACCACCAAGGGACCCTTGCGGCGGCCACAGGCACCCGCTACACGGGGGAGTGGGCGGCTTTTGCCCTGGCACGAAAGGGATGGGCCTACGAGCAGGACCTGCGCTCGACCACCCATCCGATCGTCGCGGACATCCCCGACGTGGAGGCCGCCACGACGAACTTCGACGGCATCACCTACGCCAAGGGGGCCTCCGTTCTCAAACAGCTGGTCGCCTGGGTGGGCGAGGACGTGTTCTTCTCGGCCGTGCGCCGCTACTTCCGCGACCACGCCCACGGAGTCACCCGTCTGTCCGACCTCTTGCACGCCCTGGCGGCGGTTTCGGACAGGGACCTGGAGGCCTGGGAGCAGGCGTGGCTGCACACCACCGGTCCTTCCGTCCTGCGGGCCTCCTGGAGGGTGGAGGAGGATGGCGCCGTCCAGGATTTCCTCCTCCACCAGGAGTGCGCGGCCCAGCAGGCGCTGGTTCTCAGACCGCATCACCTCGTGGTGAGCACATGGCGGGTCGAGGGCGCCACCCTGCGGCGCACCCACCGCTTCGAGGTCGACATCGACGGCGCCTGCGCAAGGATCGACCCGGAAGGCCTGCTGGCAAGGCCCGGTGCGGTGGGGGACCTCGACATGGTTCTCGTCAACGACGAGGACCTCACCTACGCCATCACCCGCCTGGACCCCGCCTCGACGACAATCGCCCTGAGCCACATCGCCGCCTGCCCGGACGACCTGACCAGGGCAGTGGTCTGGTCCGCCCTGTGGAATGCGGTGCGTGACGCCGAGCTGGCGCCCGAGGACTTCATCCACGCCGTGGCCTCCCAAGGATTGGGAGAGAGCCAGGAAGCGGTTCTGCGACGGCTTTTGCGCTGTGTGGGCACATGCCTGGATTCCTACGTCCTGCCGGAGCGGCGCCAGGACTTGGCGCTGGCCTTCGCGGGGGCCTGCGTCAAGGCTGCGCGCCACGCCGGAGGAGCCGCAGACGGTGCAGGACGCGCATGGTTGGAGGCCTTCGCACGGACCATTGCCCACATGCCCGCCGACCACGTCGCCGCCTGCCCGGTGACTGCCCAACTGGTCGAAGGCACCTTCGACGGCGCAGGGGTGGACGCGGTGACCGCGTGGTCCGCCCGAAGCGGTGTGGCCGCGCACGGCCTTGCCGACGAAGTGCGCCTGGCGGCGTGGCTGGGGACCTCTGCCTCCGGCGAGGACGTCGTGCGCCACCTGTGTGCGATGAGTGCTCGACCGGACCCGGATGTACGGGCGGCCGCCTGGGAGGCGGTCACACGCGCTGACCTGTCGAATGAGCATCTCAGCGCCACCCTGGAAGGTCTGTCACGCTCGACCTGGAAGGGGAGCGAGCTCGTCGATCTCTTCCTCGGCGAGGTCCTCCCGTTCTGGCGCAGCCACTCCATCGGCATGAGTCTGCGTTTCGTGGCAGGCGCGGCGCCCTCGGACCCCGACACCTGCCCGCCCGAGAGGCTCCGCCGGTGGCTGGAGGACCACCAGCCCCTGCCCGACCAGCTGGTGCGTCTCCTGAGTGAGGTGGCCGACGACCTGGAACGGGTGCGCTCGGTGCGGGAACGAGGTCGCCCATGAGCCACCCGGAACCCCACCACAACCCCGAGGCCCGCCCCGACCCGGCAGCCTCCATGTCCCTGCTCACCGGGCTGCTGCGCAATCCTCTCGATGCCGGCTACGCCGCCTGGGAGAACGGCGGAACCCACAAGCCCCGCTGGTGGGAGCGGATGTTGACCGTCCTCCTGGCCGTCGCCTTGGGAGTGGCCTGCACGTGGGCGGTACGCGCCCTTCGCGTGCCGGAGCGGATCGACATCCACGACGAACTGCTCGACCGGGCGCTCACCCAGCAGTCGGCCGTCGCCGCCCTGGAGGACTCCGTCCAGTCCCTGGCCCAGGAGGTCGAAGCGGCGGGAGGCTCCACTGCGGCCGGGGCGCGCCTGGACCCGGCCCTGGCTCTGGCCGTCGCCGCCCAGGACGTCACAGGCCCCGGGCTGCTGGTCACACTGAAGAACTCCGCCGACACCTCCACCCCCTCCGGGGGCCTGGTGCGCGACCAGGACATCCGCATGGTCGTCAACGCCCTGTGGTCCGCAGGCGCTGAGGCCGTGACAGTCAACGGCATCCGCGTGGGTCCGGCCACATTCATCAGGACCGCCGGAGCAAGCGTCCTCGTCAACGTGACCCCCATCAGTTCCCCTTACGAGATCCGAGCCATCGGGGATGCGAACACCATGTCGACGGCACTGGTGCGCGGGTCCACAGGGGACTACCTTTCCAGTGTCGAGTCCGTCAACGGCATCTCGGTGGCCGCCAGTGCCCAGACCTCGATCTCCATGCCCGCGCTGGATGTGCGCACACTCCGCCACGCCACTGAGTCCACAGGAGGACAGTGACATGATCGCCATCATCGGTCTCGCACTGGGCATCCTCATCGGGTTCTTCATCGACCCGACGGTGCCCGTATGGCTGCAGCCATTCCTGCCGGTGGCCGTCGTCGCGGGCCTGGACGCCCTTTTCGGCGCCGGCCGTGCCTGGTTGGAAGGACACTTCCACGACCGGGTCTTCGTCACCTCCTTCTTCTGGAACGTCGTGGTGGCGTGCCTGCTCGTGTGGCTGGGCACCCAGTTGGGGGTCGGCTCGGCGATGACCACGGCGGTGGTGGTGGTCCTGGGCATCCGCATCTTCTCCAACACCGCGTCCATCCGACGTCTGCTCCTCAAGGCGTGACATGGCAGACACGATCGACATGACGACCTCCCCCGAGGAACACTCCGATGGGGTGGAGACCCACGAGCCGCCGACTCCCCAAGCGCCCGAGACGGATCCTCAAGTGCCCGAGCCGGAGAGTGAACCGGCTCCTGGCCGCAGGCGACGCTTGTGGACCCGCATCGGCCGCGCCTCGGTGGCCGCTCCACGGGCCATGCACGTCCTGCTGCTCGTCATCTGCCTCTTCCTCGGCACGGCCTTGGTCACACAGGTGCGTTCCCAACGTCACGACCCGCTGGAGACCCTCAAACAGGAGGACCTGGTGATCCTCCTCGGAGAATTGGACGAACGCGAAAAGGTGCTGCGTGCCGAGCGCGCTGAATTGCAGACCCGGCTCGACCAATTGCGTCGGGCGGCCGACCAACGCAGCGCCGCCGACGAAGCCGTGCGCAAGACGACGGAACTGGCACGCGTCAACGCCGGTACGGTTCCTGTCACGGGCCAGGGCGTCCAGGTCACGGTCATCGACAAGGACAACGCCCTTGGGGCCACCCAGTTCGTCATGGCCCTGGGCGAATTGCGCAATGCGGGGGCCGAGGCGGTCGAACTCAACGGCGTGCGCCTGACGTCTCGTGCCTACTTCAGTTCGGACGCACGCGGCGTCCTCGTCAACGGGCAGCGGATCTCGTCACCGTATGTGTGGAAGATCATCGGCCCGGCGAAGACGATCGCTGCGGCTTTGGAGATCCAAGCCGGCTCAGCTGCGCAGATGCGTGCCAAAGGCGCACAAGTCGACATCCTGGAGAGTGAAAGGATCAAGATCGACTCCGTCGCCACCGCACAACCCCCCGCTTGGGCGGTGCCGAGCAACAACTGAGGGTTGCTCGCGCTATGAGTCATTGTTCTCAAGAAGCGAAAGGGCTGGGTGTCCGCTTAGGATGGGGACATTCAGCTGACGAGACCAGGGAGGTTCGACGTGGACCAGCAGCAGGAGTTCGACCCGACGACCACCTCGGTCTTCGGTCTCCCGATGGCTGGCGAGGCGCCGGAGGGACCTGTGGCCCTTTCGCCGCGCGACCGCGACGCCGTGGAGGCGCTGCCGGCCGGTTCGGCGCTGCTCATCGTCCAGCGTGGACCGAACACCGGTGCCCGCTTCCTTCTGGACGCCGAGGTGACCAATGCCGGCCGCTCGCCGCGTTCGGACATCTTCCTCGATGACGTCACCGTCTCGCGCAAGCACTGCCAGTTCCTTCCTCACGAGGGCGGGGTGCACATGGTCCGCGACTCCGGAAGCCTCAACGGCACCTATGTCAACCGTGAACGCGTCGACCAGGCGGTGCTCAAGGCCGGCGACGAGGTCCAGATCGGCAAGTACCGCCTGACCTACCAGCCCTCACCGCGCAACGCATGACGACGAGGGACGCAGCCGCCCGTGAGCTTGCCGGGGCGCAGGAGGACGTTGCGCTCGTGCCGTGGCCCAGGGGAGTCTCCCGCAAGGCCAGCTTGACCATCGGTCAAGTCGTCGAGACCTTGGCCAAGGAGTTCCCCGCCATCACCGTCTCCAAGGTGCGTTACCTGGAGGACCAGGAGTTGGTGTCCCCGACGAGGACGGCCTCCGGCTATCGGAAGTACTCGCCGGCAGATGTGGCCAGGCTGCGTTTCGTCCTCCAGCGTCAACGGGACACATTCGCCCCTTTGCGTGTGATCGGTGACGAGCTGCGGGCTCTGGACGCCGGGCACGAACCCGCTCCCTCGCGCAGCGCCCGCGTGGTGGCCTCCGAAGGTCGGGTGGTCGATGTGGGCAATCGTCCGGCAGTGCCCGCCTCCGACCTGTGCGACCTCACCGGGGCGGATCTGGAGACCTTGGAACGCTTCACGCGCCTGGGGCTGGTGACCCCGGACCTGGCCGGCTACTTCCCCTCCAGGTGCATCCAAGTCGTGTCACTGCTGCTCCAGCTGGAGGGCTGCGGAATCGACGTGCGGACCTTGCGAGCGGTGCGCACGGGCGCCGAGCGCAGTGCGGACATCATCGACCAGACGGTGACCTCCCAGCATTCGAGGCGACGGGCGGGTGATGCGGAGCGCGCGGCGGCCCGCTCGGCAGAGCTCGGTGAACTCTTCGCCGACCTGCACCGGGAGATGCTCCGTGTGTCCCTGCACAACCTAAATCGACGCTGAGCGGTGGCGAATCGCCCGGCGACCGGGATTGTCGAGTGGGCGCGGCAACATTCACCTTCAGCTTGAGGGTGAGACGCGCCGGGAGTGTCGTTGAAATTGTGGGTTCGCCCGCCTAGCTTTGGGTGAGGAGATCCCGCGACCCCCAGTCAACGTGGAGGACATGCTGTGAACACGAGTTCTGCGCCCAGTGCCGATTCGGCACGTCAGGGCGTCCTCTTCGGTGACTCCGTGGCCGACCAGGGGGACGACCTCGGCTACCGCGGACCTGCCGCCTGCACTGCGGCGGGCATCACCTACCGACAGTTGGACTACTGGGCGCGCACCGGTCTGCTGCAGCCCTCCGTACGCCCCGCAAAGGGATCGGGCACCCAGCGCCTGTACTCCTTCAAGGACATCCTCGTCCTCAAACTCGTGAAGAAGCTTCTGGACGCGGGAGTCTCATTGCAGCAGGTCCGCCGAGCTGTCGGGCAGTTGCTCGACAGGGGAGTGGAGGACCTGGCCTCCGTCACCCTCATGAGCGACGGAGCCTCCGTCTACGAGTGCACCTCCACCGAGGAGGTCATCGACCTGCTCCAGGGCGGGCAGGGAGTCTTCGGGATCGCCGTGGGACGCGTGTGGCGCGAGGTCGAAGGTTCCTTGGCCGATCTGCCGGTCGAACAGGCGGATCTTCCCGTGGTGGACGACTTGGCCGAGCGTCGGCGTCGCAAGCGCAACGCCTCCTGACACAACACAGCGGCCCGCCGCACCGCGGTTCGGTGCGGCGATTCGCGCCGCGGGGGAGAGGACCCCTTCGCGGCTCAGAGTTTCCCGAGGTTCCGGCCGACGCTCCACCCGGTTTCGACGTCGACGATCTCGACGGTGACGATTCCATTCCGATCCACGGTGTAGCGCTCCTCGACCAGTGGTCCGTCCTCGGTGCGCACGACCTCGACCCGGGACAGGTCGACCTGCGCGCCCTGCAATTGTCGGTCGAAGGGCATGAAGACCTCGCCGCAGGGGATGACGTCCCCGCGCGGCACGCCGTCACTGTCGGTGCGCGAGTATTCGACGAAGCGGAACCAGCCGACATTGTGGGCCGCCCTGTAGCGGCGCACCACGTGCACGTCCTCGCCCCGGGCGAGGACCAGGTCGGGTTCGAGCAAGGGGTCGAAGGAGACGAGGTCGCCGGATTCGGCCTCTCGGAAGACACCGACTCCCCGCGAGAGCGTGTCGCGCAAGGTGTAGGCGGCCGCCGGGTCAGCGGCGATGGCAAGGCCAATGGCGGTGGAGGCGGCAGGGTGAGGTGAGCGGTGGACCCGGCGCCCGTGCGCATCGCGCAGGATCCGCGCCACCGCGGGCAGCTCGGCACCGCCACCGACCACGTACAGGCCGGCCACATCCGCTGCGAGCTTGCTGGCACCCTGCGCATCCAGATCCAACAGGGGAGTCATGGTCTCCAGGGTCGAGTCGACGAGGGGCCGCACCTCTTCGTAGTAGTCACGCACCGGAAGGATCACAGGGGATCCCTGCACATCGATGGTGGCGAAACGGGACTGTGGAGTGAGGGACTCCTTGACCAGGCGGCACTGGTGGACCAAGGTGTCCCACCCCTCGTCCCCGAGGTCTGCGGGGGAAAGGCCTGCGGATCGGAGCGCCAAGCGAGCCAGGACCAGGTCGAAGTCGTCTCCGCCGAGCAGGTTGTTTCCGCGTGAGGCCAGGACCTCGTGATCGACTCCGTCAGCCACGACAAGAGAGGCGTCGAAGGTGCCGCCACCCAGGTCGTACACGAGGACCTTGGTGCGCCTGGAGTTCAGCGTGCCCGAGTGGCGGTGGGTGTACTCGAAGCCGGCGGCCGAGGGTTCGTTGACCATGGACAAGACGTTCCATCCGGCGGCGCGGAAGGCCTCCATGGTCAGGAAACGCTGGCCGGAGTGGGCGTGTGCCGGAACACCGACAACGGCTTCGAGGGGCTCGTCGGCCGGCACGGTGGCCACGGAGGAGGATTCGCGGACAAGTTGGGCCACGTGGGCGAGGAATCGGGTGAGCAGGTCGACCAGTCCGATGTCCCTGCGGGCCAGGCGCACAGTGGTCGACGGGGTCACGCCGGCGTCGGCGAGAAGACGCTTGAAGGAACGCAGGTGCGCAGCGCCGTCCGAGGCCAGGCGTTCGGCCTCGTGACCGAAGACCAGGTGGTTGCCGTCCAGGGCGGCCACGGAGGGAATGTAGTCGTGGAGGTCGCCGGATTCGTCCTCGAAGGAGACCATGGGATAGTTGCCCCTGTCGACGCAGGCGATCGTGGTGCGTGTGGTTCCGAAGTCGACTCCGATTCTCATGCATCCACCCTAATGGGGGGATGGCGGGTCTGGGTCGGCTCCACGCCCCGGAGCAGGAGATGACATAATGTGCATTATCGGACACAAGGGTCGAGGTCGGAATGACGCCGGTTCCAGCGCCACTGGATGGTCGTCGTCTTCACAGGCGAGTGGCCGCGCGCCGGGCGCTCACACTGAGCTAGACTGTCCGGGCCTTGCACTGAAGGACTGACCAGGAGGAACCATGGCGGATCGCGCACTTCGAGGAATGCAGATCGGCGCGAAGTCGATGGAGTCCGAGGAAGGCGTCGTCTTTGCCGAGCGCTACACCGTGAAGTACCTGTGCCCGAATGGCACCGAGTTCGAGGTCACCCTGTCCACGGAGGCGGTTGCGCCGGCCACGTGGGAATGCCAGTGCGGTCTGACTGCCGAACTCATCGGTGATGCGCCTGAAGAGGAAGAACCCAAGGCGGTCAAGCCTCAGCGCACCCACTGGGACATGCTGCGCGAACGCCGCTCCCTGGAGGAACTCGACCAGGTTCTCACCGAGCAGCTCACCCTGCTGCGCGAAGGTCGTCTGCGCCCCGAAGGCGCCTACCGTCGCGGCTGAAACGCCCCTCTGCGCCCCCCCTGCTGCTGAGGTGGCACTGGGTTCTGACATAATGTGCGGGTGCAGGGCCTTCCTCTTCGACTGACCCTCGACACCGCTCACTGCCCGCTGCGCACCGATCCTCGCCCTGTCGAAGCGGAGGAACGCCGGGAGGAACCTCTGTCGCCACGCCCCGCAGATCCCGCAGCCCCGGCAAAGCGTCTCCCACGCGCTGCGCGATCCTCGAAGCGCACCTGGACCAGACGGGCCATCGAGGCAAGGACAAGCACAGCACCGGCGCACATGACGAGCCACGACGGCCAGGGGCCGAGGACCGCCGCCGGAGTCAGTGACGTGCGCAGGGGCAACTCCCCCGCCAGATGCGCGGCCTGCATCGTGCCGCTGACCGCCTGGACGGACCCGTCCGGGCGTACGAGCATCGACACCCCCGTCGTGGAGGCCTGGACGGCCGAACGGGAGAACTCCATGGCCCTGAAACGCAGGATCTGGGCCTGCTGGACGGACTCGGCGCGATCCCTGAAGTGGTAGTTGTTCGTGGGCACCACGATCATCTGGCCGCCCGCCATGACCCCCTCGGCCAGAAGGTCCTCGTAGGCCACCTCGAAACAGATGCCGACGGCCAAAGGCACATCACGGCCATCTGCCAGACGCACCCGCATGAACGCAATGTTGTCCACCGGGGCAAGATCCACCGACACCTGGGCGGCCTCAGTGGCCAGAAGCGAAATGATGTCACGCAAAGGGATGAATTCACCGAAGGGCACCGGAATCTGCTTGCCGTAGAAGGTCGGGTCCAGACCCGTGCCCGGATACCAGAGGCCGATCCAGTTGTAGCGGAAGTCCTCGCCGTACTCCGGGAAGCCGACGATCGTGGGGGCCTGGGCCCGATTCACCACGTCACTGACCGTGTGCGCGACGACGGCGCTGCGCCTGGGGTCGCGGTCCAAAGAGGCTTCGCCCCACACGTACAGGTCCACCGGCGCGCCCTCGTCGATGAGGGACTGCATCTGGTCGGCGTGATTTCGGGTGACCCGGCCTTCCTCCGAGTAGGTCTGCAGGGCGGGCAACTCGATGTTGCCCTGGGCGATGCCCACACGCAACGCGCCCGACTCCTGGGACTGGGACAACGGGATGAGGATCGGGGTGACGAACAGGGCCAGTGCGCCGACCAGGCACAACGGCCGGGACCACCAGCCCGGCCGCTCCAAACCGACGTGCATGGCCAAGGCCCGCCGCGCCAACACCGCCACGACGACGACGAGGAAGGAGACCAAGACTTCCCCACCGACAACGGCCAGACGACCGATCGGCGCGTCCACCTGCGGGTAGGCGAGGTTGCCCCACGGAAATCCCGACCACGGGAAGTGCGAGCGCACCTGTTCGACGGCCACCCACGTGGTGGCCACCGCAAGTGCCTCGCCCAGAGGATGTCGACTCCACTGCCACACGCGGGTCAACGCCGTCGCGGCTCCCCACAGCGCCAGGAACACCACTTGGCTTCCGGCAAGCGCCACCCACGGCAACCAGCCCCCAGTTGCCGGCAGCGACCAGTCGGTGTGCGGCAGCCAGAACGCGCAGCCGAAGACCATCGCAAGGAACGCTGCGCGAGAAGGCGAGGAACAGTCCACCCGGGAAATGACCAGCGCCATCGACGGCACGAGCAGCCACCACAGGTCCCACGCGGGGAACGACAGCCACAGTCCGACACCGGCCAGGACAACCAGCACGACATCGACGAGCAAGCGCGACATCGCCCCTCGCCGTGGTCCCTCCCCTCCCCCGGCCCTGCTTCCGAGAACACTCACAGTTTCGACCATGACACCACCCCGCGGGCAAGAAGATCACGCGCCTGGCGCGTCCTGGCGGCCAGTACCGGGTCCCCGACGCGACGAAGTTGGTCCAACAGGTCCATGACCTGCCGCATCCAGCGGACGAAGTCGCCGCCTTGGAGCTCACACTCGTCCAGCGCAGTCGTCAGGGAGGCACCCCTGGCCCATGCGGCCGTGGCATTCATGAGCCCGTGTTCCGGTGGAGGTGAAAGCTGGGAGTGAGCTTCGGCCTCTGCAGCAGTGACGCGGGACCATGCCGCCCGGGCCTGCCTCCACGCCTGACGAAGGGCCGGGTTCAGTCCCTTCGGAGCGCTCGCCGACTGGTCGACCTCGCCACGGGACTCATGGACGAAGCAGGAGGCCAGAGCCGCCAGGTCCGCCGCCTCGAGCCCGTCGAAGGCGCCGCCACGCAGTGCCTCGACGACGACCAGGTCCCGTTCGCCGAAGACATGGGTGAGAATCTCTCCGGCGTCGGTGACGTCTTCTCCGTCGAGGAAACCCAGCGAATCGAGCACTGCGCACACCCGGTCGAACTCCTTGGCCACGGAGTTCGTCCGCCCGTCAATGGCCCCGAGCAGGTGCTCGAGTTCGCGCTTCTGACGCGCCCAGGCATGACCCGCACCCGCGTGGGACTCCCTTTCCGGACACCGGTGCACCGGATGGTTGCGCAACCGGGTGGCGAGCAGTTCAACCTCCGCATCGCTGCCGCTCTCGGGTGACGTGGAAGGCGCAAGTGTGCCGGAGCGTACGAGCATCCGCAGCTCGTCACCGAGGGCAGCCCGCTCCCGGGAACGCCGAATTGCGGCCGCTCCGGGAAGGCGGATCCGACCGACGACACCCATCCACCCCGTGATGTCCTCGGCGCCCAGATGGTGCCATCGCCCGTCCGTGCCCAGAATGCGTACGGACACCCGGTCCTGTGCGGTGCGGCCGACCTCGCAGACGAGGGCGTGGTTGATGCGCCGTCCACTTCGGTAACGAACGACGTCACCCGGACGCACCGAAGCCAGAGCGCGGCGCGCCTCTTCGCGTCCGGCGAAGCGGCGTTGACGTTGGGACTCCTTCTGGAGACGGGCAAGCTCTTCACGCAGCCAGAAGTACTCCCGCGCATCCCCCGCCTCACACTCCAGACGCGAGTCGAGATCCGCCAGACGGGCCTGGGCCTCGCGGGCCTGACGGGCCAGGTGGACCACGGCACCATCGGCCTGGAACTGGGCGAAGGAGGTCTCGAGCACCTCACGGGTGGCCGCCCGCGAGGAGTGCGAAAGCAGGTTCACGACCATGTTGTAGGTGGGGCGAAATGCACTGACCAGCGGATACGTGCGTCTGGAGGCGAGGGCCGCCACCTCTTCGGGGGCGACGCTTCCCTTGTGGAGAACCACCGCATGACCCTCGACGTCAATGCCCCGGCGCCCCGCCCGGCCCGAGAGTTGCGTGTACTCCCCCGCGCTCAAGGGCGCG
The DNA here is from genome assembly GCF_018986735.1 of Schaalia sp. 19OD2882. Taxonomy (NCBI): domain Bacteria; kingdom Bacillati; phylum Actinomycetota; class Actinomycetes; order Actinomycetales; family Actinomycetaceae; genus Schaalia; species Schaalia sp. 19OD2882. Next base: position 1,314,838 of record NZ_CP065521.1, read on the forward strand.
TGGGTGGCTCCGTTCCACTTGCGCAGCGCTTCGATGACCACCGTGCGTGCCGGCATGTTGATGCCCAGTGCCAAGGTCTCGGTGGCGAAGACGACCTTGACCAACCCCCGAGTGAAGAGCTGCTCGACGGCCTCCTTCATCGCCGGCAGCAGCCCCGCGTGGTGGGCGGCGATGCCGCGTTCGAGGGCGCGCGCCCACGTCGACAGATTCAATGCCGCATGGTCATGGGGGTCGATGGAAGCGATGACCTCGTCGACGATGGCGCGGATCCGGGCGCCCTCGGCGCGCGAGGTGAGGACCGTTCCCGAGGCGAGCACCTGCCGGACGGCGTCCTCGCAGCCCTGCCGCGAGAAGATGAACACAATGGCCGGAAGCAGGCCGGCCCGATCCAGGGTGAGCAAGGTCGTGGCCCTCGTCTCCCGCACGGCGTTGCGCGCCCCTCTTGCCCTGCCCACTGTCGACACTGCGGCCAACAGGTGCGGGTTCAGGCGGGAACTGGGCCCCTGATCCGTGCGAGAGGGTGCGTAGAGGTCGAAGAGCCTGTCCCCCACCATCATGTGCTGGTAGAGGGGAACCGGTCGCTTCTCGGACACGATGATCGAACAAGAGCCGCGAACCTCGTCGATCCACGCCCCGAACTCCTCGGCATTGGACACGGTGGCCGACAGGGCGACCACGTCCACGTGGGCGGGCAGGTGGATGATGACTTCCTCCCACACCGGGCCACGGAAACGGTCCGCCAGGTAGTGGACCTCGTCCAGGACCACGTGGGTCAGGGCCGTCAGGTCAGCGCCCGCGTAGATCATGTTGCGCAGGACCTCGGTGGTCATCACCACCACCGGGGCGTCGGCATTGATGGCCGTGTCACCGGTGAGCAACCCCACGGAGTTCTCTCCGAAGCGCTTTCGCAGGTCGGCGAACTTCTGATTCGACAGGGCCTTGATCGGAGTGGTGTAGAAGGCGCGGCCACCCCGGGACAGGGCCAGGTGGGTGGCGAATTCCCCCACCACGGTCTTGCCGGCTCCCGTGGGGGCTGCCACCAGAAGCGAAGTGCCGGCCTCCAGAGCGTCCATCGCTTCGATCTGGAAGTCGTCGGGCAGCCACGGCAGGGAGTCGACCCACCGTTGACGCTCGGAGCGTTGGATTCGCTGGTCCTCCTTGAAAGCCCGCATTCTCTGGGAGGCCGACAACGAGCCCATGTCCGTGGGGTCCAGGGGCGCGTCGGTGGCCGCGCGGCGGCGCTTGTGTGCAGGGGTCATCGCACTGCCTCCAGGACGGGCGCCCACGCGTCACGGATGACGGCGGCCCTGCGTGCGGCGACCCGATGCCACCTGTCCTCGCAATGACGAAGGTGGGGGACGAGGTCGATGACGAGAGCGCTGACCCAGGCCTCGTCCCACACAGGCAGTTCGACCGTCACCGACTCGTGGTCCTCGGCCACCAGCGTCGCATCGAAGACGTCGGCGAGCCAACGTGCGCCGAGGTCAACGGTGAGGCGGAGCATCTCCGGTCCGCTCCCCTGCGTCTCCTGCAGGGCTTCGTGGGACTCGGCAGGTCCGTCCCGCCGGAGGTTCTCGACACGATCCAGCCGGAATCGACGAAGGCCCGCCGCCGCGCGACACCAGCCGTGCAGCATCCACCCGCTGGGGGTCAGGCGGACCCCTTCGGGGTCGACATGGCGTGTGGAGCGCTTGCCCGCGGCGTTCACGTACTCGAAGGACACGGACTCGCCTGCCTCCAGGGCGGCTCCAATGGCGGCGAGGCCGGGGGCCGCCTTCTGTCCGGAGACCACCAAGGGATCCTCCTGGGTGCCACCTGCCAGTGCGCGCACGGCCAGTGCGACTTGAGGTATGCGGGCGCGGAGCCTGTCGTCCAGTCCGGGTGCGATGGCAGCGAGGCCGACGAGGATCGCACTTGCCTCGGCATCGGTGAGGCGGGGAGGCAGATCGAGTCCGTAACTTCGACGCACGAGTATCCGGCGTTCCTCCTCCCACAGGTCCCAGTCGAATTCGACCGTCTCGCCAGTGCGGGAGTCGCCGACCTCGGCAATGGCCAGGACGTCACGTTCCATCTGTCTGCGGGTGCGTCCGAAGTGGGCGGCTGCCTCCCCCAGTGAAATACCCGGATGGGTGAGCAGCCATGGCACCATCGACAGGTGGCGCGCAAGGGCCTGTGCGGTCGACTCAGGCATTGAGCGCCTCCGCTCTGGCCGATGCCGCCTCAAGACGGTGGACAAGGCCCTCGCGCAGGAAGAGGGGTTCAATGGGGACGACGTCCTCGCCGTGGGTGAGGATCCACTCCATCCACGCCCCGACCTCGGCCTCGATCCCGCGTCGCAGGACCCAGCCGGAAGGCAGCGCGCATGCGCACTCGGCTTGCGCATCACCCTCGTCGACCACGTCGAGCGGCACCGCCGCCCCTTGCCGGATGGCCAGCAACGGGCGCAGGAGGAAGTTGTCGAAGGGCTCGGGCAGGTCGGCGGGCACGGGCCCGGCATCCCCGGGTTGGCCGATGACGGTGACGCGCGAGCGGATGCGATCCAGGCGGAACAGTCTCGGGGCCTGTCGGTCCAGGTCTTTGCCCCACAGGTACAGCGCCGCCCCACGCAGGACGATCCTCCACGGTTCAACGCTGCGTTCCCACACGCCTTGGCTGGAGGGGTAGTCGAAGCACACGACATTGCGCCGGCGGATGTGGTCGGCGAGCTCGGCAACGGTCTGCGCCCCCGACAGTTCCAGGCGCGGGGTCGCCAAGGATCGCCAGGCGTCGGAGTCGGTGGAGGCCAGCACCTTGGGGGCCACGAGGCCGCTGGTCCGATCAGAGCCCTTCCACGTGTGGATCGCGGAGCTGACCAAGCGCACGTCCTGCTCCGACAGTGCCTCCACGGGGGCCGCGAACGAGGACTCGGCGATCCGGTAGCGCGCCTGGCCGGAGCGGGTGGTCAGGACCTCGACGAGGACACCGGCCTCCCGCAAATGCGACTTGTCACGTTCGAAATGGGCCTCGAAGTTGTCCTCGGACATGGTCGCGTAGCCGCGCAGTGCCCTCACGCGGTTGCGGGTCGACCCTCGCGGATGTGCGAGGAGCTCGAAGAAGAGCTCCAGGACGCGCGTACTGGTCGGAATGTCCTTGGCCACGCGCCCCACTCTAACGAAGGGGGCTCCGGGCTGCTCCGGCGACACCCGGCCGGACGCGGCGCTGTGGCCGTTCAGAGTCTTGAGGCGGCAAGATGCGTGACGATGATCCCTCGGGCGCCCTGGTCGTGGAGCCGATCCATGACGCCGTTGACGCCCTCGGCCGGGACCATGGCGCGCACGGCGATCCACTCCGTGTTCAAAAGCGGCGAGATCGTCGGGGAATCGAATCCGGGGGTGATGGCCACGGTCGCCTCCAGGTCGACCTCACGCACGTTGTAGTCGACGAGCACATAGGAGCGCGCCACACGAACTCCTTCGAGCCGGCGGTCCAAGGTCGCCAGTCGAGGGTCCTCGCGCAGTTCCTCACGCGTGATGAGAACCGCCTCGGAGCTCAGGATCGCTTCGCCGAACACCTCCAGGCCGGCCGCCTTCAAGGTGGAGCCGGTTTCGACCACATCGGCAATGAGGTCGGCAACCCCCAGGCGCACCGAGGACTCCACTGCCCCGTCCAGGTGGACGACCTCGGCCTCGATGCCACGGGAGGTGAGGTACTCGCGAACGAGGTGGTCGTAGGAGGCGGCGACACGCTTGCCGGCGATCTGCTCGATGCTCGAGATCGTGCCGATGGGCGCCGCGAAACGGAAGGTCGATCGGGCAAAGCCCAGGGCCTTGTGCTCGACGGCCCCCGCACCGGAGTCGAGCAGCAGGTCGCGGCCGGTGATGCCGGCGTGGATCGACCCACGTCCCACGTACACGGCGATGTCGCGGGGCCGCAGGAAGAAGAGTTCGACGTGGTTCTCGTGGTCGGTGAGCACCAGTTCGCGGCCCCGACGTCGGGTCCGGTAGCCGGCTTCGGTCAGAAGGTCGATGGCCGGTTCCGACAGAGAGCCCTTGTTGGGCAGTGCAAGGCGCAGCATGTCCTCCATCACGACCCCTTCAGAGTTTCCGGTAGACGTCGTCCAGGGTGAGGCCCTTGGCCACCATCATCACCTGCGCGTGGTAGAGCAGTTGGGAGATCTCCAGCGCCAGGTCGTCCTCGCTCTCGTAGCGGGCGGCCATCCACACTTCTGCGGCCTCTTCGACGATCTTCTTGCCGATGAAGTGGACGCCCTTGTCGAGTTCGGCCACCGTGCCCGAGCCTTCGGGGCGGGTGACGGCCTTCTCGGACAGTTCCTGGAAGAGTTCTTCGAATCTGCTCACGCGCTTCACACTAGCGCGCGTCACGGCCACCACCCGCCCTCGCCCGTCTCGCGGACGTGGCGCTTCACTCGGTCGCGTACTCGTTGGTCACGGACGCCTTGAGATCCGGTCCTGAATGGAGCATGTCGGGGACCGTGCCGAAGAAGACGGCCATGGCCTTCCACGTGTCCAGGTCCTGGGTGGCGCTCACTGCACCGTCGGCGGTGACGAGGAGCTTCGCCGTGGCCTCCCACACGGCGGCAGCCGACTGCGCTGCCGCGCCCGTCAGCGACGGGTCACGTGTGGTCGTGGCCGCCAGGACCGCCTCGGGGTCGGCGAGCGCCACCTCGACGCCGCCACGGGTGGCCGACACGACCGATCGGACCAGGTCCGGGTGAGCCTCGGCGAAGGAGCGAGTGGTGACCAGGGATGCGGAGACCAGAGGCACGGTGTTCTGGTCGGGACCGAGAGTCCGTACGGTCATTCCGGAACGTTCGAGTTGGACGAGGTCATTGTTGACGAAGCCGATGACGGCGTCCACCTGACCCTGGGTGAGGGCCGCCTGTTGGGTGTACCCGATGGAGACCACCTGGACGTCGCTGGAATCAAGGTCGAGACTCTTGAGGACGGCCAGCAAGTAGTACCAGTTGGAACCGTACTCCCCCGGTACGCCGATGCGTTTGCCCTTGAGGTCGCTCAATTCCTTGATGGCCGAGTCCGCCTTGACGATGACGCGGGCCGGGTGGGAGTGGTAGTAGGCGCCCACCGAGACCAGGTCAAGCTCGGAGTCCCGGGCCTGCAGGACCTCGTCGCCCGAGGCCAGGACGAGGTCCTCCTGGCCGGAGACCAAGGCGGTGAACAGGCCTTCGTCGGCCCCGTGGTGCCTGACCCTGACCTGCGTCCCTGTCGATGCGTACAGGCCCCTGTCCTCCGCGAGGTACACGGGTGCGAATTGCACATTGGGCACGTAGGTCAGGCCAAGTGTCACCGACCCCTGGGCTCCGCCACCGCTCGGAGCGGCTTCGCCTGCGGAGGGGGAAGCCGACTGCTGCCCGGTGGGGGCCGAAGCGGTGCAGGCACTCAGAAGCAGAGCGAGGGTGGACGCGAGGAGGACGAGGACGTGGGGGCGAGGTCGTGGAGACACGATCAACTCCTGTTCTTGCTGGGGCGCAGGTCGGTGCGTGCTCGGCGTTCGACCTGCCTGACCATGACGAACACGCTTGTCGCCATCGCACACAGGACCAGGATCGTCACGAACATGGACGCGGTGTCGACGCTTGTCCGGGCCTGGACCAGGACCTGTCCCAGTCCTTCGCCGCCCATCACCATCTCCCCGACCACCGCACCGGTCACCGACAGGGTGAAACCTGTGCGAAGACCGGCCAGAATGGAGGGCGCCGCCAGGGGTGCCTCCATCCGCCACACGAGGGTCCATCCCTGGGCGCCGTCCAATTCGGCGGCCTCCATGACCTCAGGATCCAGGTGCCGCAGTCCGAGGACCGTGGACACGAGGATCGGGAAGAAGACCATGAGGGCGCACAGGGCGGCGATTGCCCATGTCCCGTAGCCGATCCACAGGACCAGCAGTGGGGCCAGGGCGATGGCGGGCAGCGCCTGCGTCGCGCCGAGGAAGGGCTCGACTGCGGCAGCCACCACACGGGAGCGATGGATCAGCCAGCTCAGTGGCAGTGCGGCGGCGACGCCGAGGATGCACCCGAGTAGGGCCTCCCCTGCGGTCACTCCGATGCGTTGCCACATCCATGCCTGGGACAACAAGTCGACACCCCGCACGGCGACTGCGCCCGGTGAGGGCAGTCGCCATGCTTCGACGCCGGTGAAGGAGGTGGTTGCCCACCAGCCGAGGACGAGGACGAGGAGCAGCAGGAGCGGAGCGATGATGCCCAGCCCCGGCTCGTCAGCCCGTGCACGCGTCATGTCGACGTCCTTCCCGGCGTCCGGGGTGCACGGGCGTGTGCGCACACGACGGTGCGCGAGGCCGCGTACTCCTCCCATCCGGACTTTCACCGTCGGTACCGGAATCCCACCGGTTCAACCGCCTGTCAGGCGGGTCGCGGACTGTCACCGCCGGTTCGGACTCTCACCGACCCCGGAGCACGTGGGGCCATTGTGCCATGCGCGGGCCCGACGTGGCAGGTGCGGTCAGTGCGCGTGGCAGTGGGCGGCCGCCAGGGAGCGCAGCAGGTCGATCTCCGAGGCGGCGTCCTCGGCCTTGAAGACGGCTGACCCGGCGACGAAGTTGTCGGCGCCGGCCTCGGCGGCCATCTCGATGGTGGCCCGCGAAACCCCGCCGTCGACCTGGATGGACACCGGCAGGTCGGCTGTGCGGATCGCCTCACGGGTGCGCCGGATCTTCGGAATCATCGACTCGATGAAGGACTGTCCGCCGAAGCCGGGTTCGACCGTCATCACGAGGATCATGTCGAATTCGCAGAGGATGTCGACGAAGGGCGTGATGTCGGTGGCGGGGCGCAGGGCCAGTCCCACCTTGGAGCCCAATCGGTGCAATTCGCGGGCCAGGCGCACCGGTGCGGTGGCCGCTTCGACGTGGAAGGTCACAGAGTGGCAGCCGACCTCGGCGTATCCGGGGGCCCACCGGTCCGGGTCCTCGATCATCAGGTGCGCGTCCACCGGCAGGACGGCGGAGTTGACGACTGACTCGACCACGGGCAGACCCCACGACAGGTTGGGGACGAAATGGTTGTCCATGACGTCGACGTGGGCGATGTCCGCGCTGCGGATCAGCTCAAGTTGCCCGCGCAGGTCACCGATGTCGCAGTTGAGGATCGAGGGGGAGATCGTGGGTTCCATGCGCACAAGGGTATCGGTGCGCACTCACCGTCTGCGCAGACATGCGATGAACATGAGGTCGCTGCCGTGCCTGTGTTCCCACAGTTGCACGGTGGTTCCCACCCCGCCGGGACCTTCGGTCCCCACGATCTCGGGGGCCTCGTCGACGGCGACGGTTCGGGCGATGGCGGCCGTGTCGAGCAGTTGCGTGCCGCCCTCGTCCAGGAGCGCCGCCACCTGGTCGAGGGTCTCGGCCACGTGCGGCGAACACGTGACGTAGGTCAGGACGCCGCCGGGTCGGGTCAGGGCAAGTCCCCGGCGCAGCAGATCGGCCTGGAGGGCCAGCAGGTCGTCGAGGTCCTCCGGGCGTCTGCGCCACCGTGACTCGGGCCGACGCCGCATGGAGCCCATGCCCGAGCAGGGGGCGTCGACGACGACCCTGTCGAAGGAGCCGAGGGGCCATGCGGTTCCCGGCCCGCCCAGGCGTCGGCCGTCTGCGCAGATGACGTTGACGTTGTCGAGGGCGCGGGTGGCCCGCTCGACCAGTCGGGCGCGGTGCGGGTGCACTTCGTTGGCGACCAGACTTGCTCCCTTGGGGGCCGCCAGCGCGGCGAGCAGGGCCGCTTTGCCTCCGGGACCGGCGCACAGGTCCAACCACAGGCGGTCCTGTCCCTCCACGGGGGCGCCTGCAGCGATCATGGCCGCCACTTGGCTGCCTTCGTCCTGGGCTCCTGCCAGGCCTGCGCGCACCGATGGCAGGGAGGCGGGGTCGCCCGACTCCATGAGGACCGCGTATTCGCTGAGCGCGCCGGGGGCCACTCGGGTGCCCAGGAGGTCTGCGGCCTCGTCTGCCAAGTCCGCCACGTCGACGAGGCCGGGGCGGGCGACCAGCGTGACCAGCGGCGCCTCGTTGTCGGCGGCCAGAAGGTCTTCGAGTTCGTCCGCTGCGCCGCTGTGGCGGCGCAGGGCCTCCTCGAATGCCTCGACCATCCACTGCGGGTGCGAGTGCTTGACGGCGAGGCGGGCAAAGCGCGCTTCGATGGCAGCCATGTCGGCCACCCGCGTGGACTCGTCCTCGCGGGTGAGGGAGCGCAGCACGGCGTTGACGAACTTGGCGGGTCCGTCGGTGACGCATTCACGGGCAAGGTCCACGGTGGCGGAGACGGCCGCGTGGTCGGGCACCCGCATGTCGAGCACTTGGTGCGCCCCCATTCGCAGCAGGTCCACGACCGTGGGGTCCAATTCGGCCAGTGGACGTGAGACGTGGCGTGCGAGAGTCCAGTCGAGCCGCCCGAGGCCGCGAAGTGTGCCGTAGACCAGTTCGGAGACGAAGGCGGCGTCACGGGCGTCGAGAAGCCCCTCTGCGCGGGCCTGACGCAGGGCGCGGGGAAGGGCGATGTTCGCGAACGCCCCTTCGCGGAGGACCTCTGTGAGCACCCGGTGGGCCAGGCGCCTGGGGTGGTCGGCCTGGCCGATGCGTCGATAGCCCTGCGAGTGGCCTGTGGTGGCCATCAGATACGACCTTCCTCGTCCGTGCGCGCTCCGAGTCGGTCCTCGGGGCCGGGTCGCGACCCGCGCGCCCATGCGGCCGCCCCCATCCAGGACTTGCCTGCGGGGGCCACTTCGCCCAGGCGCACGCACCCCTGGGCGCATCCGACGAGCACGTCGTTCTTGGAGACGAGGAGGAGCCCCGGTCCCGGGGTGTCCTGCGCCAGCGGGGTGACCGCCCGGAGTTTCATGCGACGCCCGTCCGGAAGGCGCGTCCACGCCCCCGGATTGGGGGTGACGGAACGGATGACCCGGTCCACGTGGTCGGCGTCCTCGGTGAAGTCGATGAAGCCGTCCTCGTGGGTGAGCATGCGTGCCCTGGTCACTTCGGCAAAGGGGTCCTGGGCGACGGCCAGGGCCGTGCCCTGCTCCAGGTCCTCGACGACGTCGAGGACCTGGGTGGCTCCCTCCCTGGACATGCGTGACAGCAATTCCCCGGCGTCCTCGCGGCCGATCGGGGTACGGATCCGGGAGAAGACCGGCCCGGTGTCCAGGCCCTCCTCCAGTTGGAAGACGCAGGAGGCGGTGGCGGAGTCCCCCTCCCGGATGGCCCACTGGACGGGGGCGGCGCCGCGCCAACGTGGGAGGTCCGAGAAGTGCAGGTTGATCCATCCGAGTCGCGGCGCCTCCAGGATCCGCGTGGGAACCAGCCCGCCGTAGGCGACGACGACCCCCAGGTCAGCCCCGGCGCCCTCGACGAACTCGGCGGCTTCCGGGCTGCGAAGGTGGGAGGCCTCCAACAACGGGACGTCGGCCGCACGGGCCACTTCGGCCACGGGTGAGGGTACGAGGACACGTCCTCGACCGGCTCGCGCCGGCGGGCGGGTGATGACCCCGGAAACCGTGTGTCGGGAGGAGAGCAGCGCCTCCAGGGTGGGGACAGCGGCCTCGGGTGTTCCAGCAAAGACGATGCGCACCCGACAAGTCTAGCCAGAGCGGGTCAGAACAATTCCGGAGGGTTGACGTCGATGCCCACTGGCGTCAGGCGCCGGGCCGAACGAGTCTGCTGGATGGCGCGGAGCCTGGCAAGACCCGCGGCCGCGTCGGAACGGGTCAGGCGCAGGAGCCCACGGACGTTGCCACCCATTTCACCGGGACGTGGAAGGATGCCCAGGACCTCACCCTCGGCCTCGTCCAGGACGGCGCGCACGTCCTTGGCGGGCCCGTCGAGAGCCACCAGGGTGGCCGCCGGGAAGAAGCCGAGAGCCTCACGCTCGTCAAGGGCTCGTTCGGCGAAGTCCACGGGGTCCCAACGGCGCAGTGCCTGACGCAGGGCGGGTTCCACTCCCCCGACGACGAGGGCTCGACCTGTGGGGCGTACGAGGGCGAGGACGGTGAACCATCGTCGCAGTGCTTCTTCGGGCGCCCACAGTTCGGGACGTCCGGCGATCGCACGGGCATCGAGGACGAGGGCGGCCGCGTATCCGCCTTCGCACGTGGGTTCGCTGCCCGCAGTGGCCACGACGATGCGTGGGGAGGCCTCGACGTGCCGAGGGGTGTCCTGGCCGCCGGAGACGACGAGCAGGGGCACTCCCGGGAATGCGCGTCCGAGTTCTTCTCCCATGCGCTGTGAGCCGACGCGTCCTTGGACCAGCTCGGTTCCATGGCATTGGTCGCAGCGCCAGGACGAGGCGTCGGCGCCGCACAATCGGCACGAGATGCGCTCGGGCGCCGTGGAGGCCAGAGCGCCGGCGCAGTGCGTGCACCGTGCCCTTCGCCGGCACCTTGCGCAGCTGACGACGGGAACGTACCCGGCGTAGGGCACGTGCACGAGGACCGGACCAGTGTCCAGGGCGTGGCGGAGCAGGCGCATGGCCTGGGGAGGGACCCGGCTGGCACCGGCCGGTCCCTCGCGTTCGAGGTCGGCCTCGTCCTGCACGTCCACGACGGGTGCGAGCGCGCGCCGCGTGGCCAGGTCGGGGTCGACGGACACCGCCCAGCCGGAGCGCACCAGCGCCTGGGCCCTTACCGACCGGGACCAGCCTCCGGTCACCAAGGCACACCGCTGCTGATGGCAGCGCAGGATCGCGACCTCGAGCGCATCGGTGCGAGGGTGACGGACCTCCCGCAACCGGTCGTCCCCGTCGTCCCAGACGACGATCAACCCCAGGTCGGGCATGGGGGTCCACACGGCCGACCTGGTTCCCACCACGACATGCAGGCGACCGAGCAGACCTTCGAGGTGGATGCGGTGACGTTGCCGGGCCTCCAGCTCCCCTGACTGGAGGCGAACGGGGACGCCGAGGCTCGCGTCGAGCATCTGCGCAGTGGCGCGCGCCCGCTCGAGGGTGGCTTCGATGACGAGGCAAGCGCGTCCGGAGGCCAGCGTCGCACTCACGAGGGCGCGGAGCTGCCTCTCGCGCGTCGGCGCGAGGGCGCCCCACACCGCACGTGGGGACTCTCCGGCGTGCAAATGGGCCACCAGCGCCTCACCGCCACTCCAGTGCGCCCACGCCACGCGGTCGTCCTCGGCCACGGGTGTCGGGGCCAGGGGCATCGGAGCCGGTTCTTCGGCCAGGACGGCCTTCTCGGTACGTGCATGTCGTGGCGGCACGGCAAGGCTGAGCACTTGGGACATGGTGGCCACATGGCGGTCGGCAACCATGCGCGCCAGTGCGACCAGGGTCCTGTCGAGGACCGGCGCAGTCGAGGTCACGCGCCGGATCGGCTGCAGGGCGATTTCGGGACGCCCGCGGGAACGCCCCAGGATCCACCCGGCGTGTGTGCGCCCGGCCAGGCGCACTTCGACGCTGTGGCCGATGTGGGCGCGATCTGCGAGCTCATCCGGCACCACGTAGTCCAGCGGGCGATCCAGGTGCGGCAGGTCGACGTCGACGAGGACGTGCGCGATCTCGACCTCCGGTCGAGGCGGTGCCGCCATGCCCGGCAAAGCTTCCTGCTCCACATCCATGTCTTCAGTGGACCACGATCCACCCACATGTGGGAGGGTTCAGGCGAACATCGCGGGCCCGTAGGCGGCGCCGACCAGTGCGGCCAGCACGAAGAGGAAGAACCCGGTGAGTGCCCAGTCGGCGCCGCTTCGCACCGCCGAACGCAACAGTGCAGGCGCCGGCAGATGCCCTTCACGTATGTTGATGCGCGTCAGGCCCGCCCACACCAGGGTGGTGGTCACCGTGATGAGCAGGCACCACGGGCACAGGACGTGCAGGACGGCATAGGACTGGCTGAAGAGCCACAGGGCGAAGGCCAGTCCCACCGTGTACAGGGCCTCGACGCAGAGCATGTACCAACGGGGGAAACGCACGCCGGCCATCAACGCCACCGACACGCACAGGACCGCCGTCTCGAAGAGGATCCCCAGGAAGGCGTTGGGGAATCCGAGGATTCGTGCCTGCCACGACTGGGCGACCGAGGAGCAGGACAGGACGGCTGAGACGTCACACCCGAAACGCGTGTTCGCGTCCATCGCCAGCTGCCAGGCCTCGATGGACAAGACGAAGGAGGCCACCAGGCCCACAACGCCTGAGAGGATCATCTCGATGCTCGTGCGCCTCACCCATGCCAAGGGTGCGCGATCCTCGATCTCGTCCACCTCCACTTCCCCGCTCATGCGCCCACCGCAGCTCGCAGGAGTTCGACCTTGTCGAGACGTTCCCACGGAAGTCCCTCCCGTCCGAAGTGCCCGTATGCGGAGGTCTGCGTGTAGATCGGGCGCAACAGGTCCAGGTCCTCGATCATGCCGGCGGGCCGTAGGTCGAAGACCTCCTGCACGACGCGAGCGATGAGGGCGTCGTCGACCCTGCCGGTTCCGAAGGTCTGGGCGAGGACGCTCACCGGCCGGGCGCGTCCGATGGCGTAGGCCACCTGCAGTTCGCAGCGGTCGGCCAAGCCTGCTGCCACGATGTTCTTCGCGGCCCACCGCGCCGCGTAGGCGGCGCTGCGGTCGACCTTGGAGGGGTCCTTGCCGGAGAAGGCGCCGCCTCCGTGGCGCGCCATGCCCCCGTAGGTGTCGACGATGACCTTTCGGCCCGTCAGGCCGGCGTCACCGCCGGGCCCTCCGAGGACGAAACGACCTGAAGGGTTGACGAGCACCTGCATGTTCTCACGCGACAGGTCCAGGCCGGCCTCGTCCAGCACGTGGTCGACGACCAGGGCGCCGATGGCTGCTCGGAGATCTTCTTGACGGAGCTCGTCGTCGTGCTGGCTGGAGACGACCACTGTCTCGACACCGACGGGCCGGTCGCCCTCGTACCCCAATGTCACCTGGGTCTTGCCGTCCGGGCGCAATCCGAGGAACTCCCCGTCCCTGCGCACCTGGGCCAGGCGCTTGGCCATCCGGTGGGCCAGCCAGATGGGGGCCGGCATGAGATCGGGCGTGTCATTGCTCGCGTAACCGAAGATGACGCCTTGGTCCCCTGCGCCCTGTCGGTCGCGCGGATCGACGGAGGTCCCACCGCGCGCCTCCAGGGAGCTGGCCACCCCTCCCGCGATGTCGGGGCTCTGCGCACCCAAGGAGACGGACACGCCGCAAGAAGCGCCGTCAAAGCCCACTCGCGAGCTGGTGTACCCGATGCGGCAGATCTCCGAGCGGACGATGTGTGGGATCTCCACGTACCCCTCGGTGGTCACCTCTCCGGCGACGTGCACCAGCCCCGTGGTGACCATGGTTTCGACGGCCACACGGGCGTGGGGGTCCTGTTCGAGGATCGCATCGAGGATGGCATCCGAAATCCGGTCGCAGACCTTGTCGGGGTGGCCCTCGGTGACGGACTCGGAGGTGAAGAGCTGGCGGTTCGTGGTCACCGTGTCATCGTACCCAGCACCTCGAGGGCCTCACGGAGCACGACCTCGGCCACGTCGTCCTTCGTGCCGGAGGCCTCCACCTGCACATTCCCTTGACGGTCGAGGACGTGGACGTGGTTGGGGACGTCCCCGAAGCCGTGTCCCCCACCCACACGATTGACGACCAGCAGGTCTGCTCCCTTGCGCAGGGCCTTGTCGCGCCCGAGGCGAAGGACCTCGTCGAGATCACCGGTCTCGGCGGCGAATCCCACGACGACCCGCGGACGCACCTCGTCGGCGCACACACGTGCGAGCACGTCGCTGGTGCGCTCCAGGGCGATGACGGGGGCGCCTTGGGAGTTCGGGTCCTTCTTGATCTTGTCGGGACTGACCACGGCGGGGCGGAAGTCCGCCACTGCGGCGCTCATGACGAGCAGGTCCGTCGCGCCCTGGCGGGTGCGCACGGCCTCGTCCACGGATGCTGCGGTGGGTGCATCGACCACCTCGACTCCTGCGGGGAGCAGGTCGCCGTCCACATTGGAGGCGATGAGGGTCACCTGTGCTCCGCGCCCTCGGGCGGCGCGGGCGATCGCGCAACCTTGGCGTCCGGATGAGATGTTGCCGATGAATCGGACGGGGTCCAGAGGTTCGCGGGTGCCGCCTGCGGTGACGAGGACGCGCAGCCCCCGCATGTCCTGCGCCTGTGCAGGGGTGCCACCGGGGACGGAGTCGAGCACCTGCAGCGCCTGGGCGACGATGTCCTCGGGTTCCGGCAGGCGTCCGACTCCGGCGTCCCCCGAACTCAGGTCCCCGCTGACCGGGTCGATGACGTGGATTCCTCGCGCGCGAAGTGTCGTGATGTTGTCGCGAGTTGCGGGTGAGGCCCACATTTGGGTGTGCATGGCGGGGGCAAGGACGACGGGGCACGAGGCGGCAAGGATTGTCGTCGTGAGCAGGTCGTCCGCCATGCCTGCGCGCACCCGCGCGACCAGGTCCGCAGTGGCGGGCACGACGAGGACGAGGTCGGCAGTGCGCGCCAACTCGACGTGGTCCGCCAGACCCGAGTCGAAGACCCCCGTGTGGACGGGGTTGCCCGACAGGGCGCTCCAGGTGGCGGCGCCGACGAAGGACAGGCTCGCAGGGGTGGGCACCACGTGCACATCCATCCCGGCCTTGACCAGGAGACGCAGGACGTGGGCCGCCTTGTACGCGGCGATGCCCGCACTGACTCCGAGGACGACCGATGCGGACACGGGGCCTCAGGCGTCGGGGTTGGCCTCGAGGGTGAGCATGCCCTCGTCGATCTCGCGCAGGGCGATGGCCAAGGGCTTCTCATCCGGCTCGACCTCGACCACGGGGCCCACGACCTGGATCATGTTCTGCTCGAGCTGGAGATTGTAGGAGTTGATCTGTCGGGCGCGACGTGCCGCGAAGATCACCAACGCGTACTTCGAGTCGACCCGGCTGAGCAGGTCGTCGATCGGCGGGTAGGTGATGCCCACGGGTTGTGCGACGATTCCGGACATTCGACTCCTCCTGGTTCCGAGGGTCCACGCGCTCGCCGATGCGAGGCGGACCACCCGGCGAGTCTACTCCAGCCCCATGAGTCGAGCCAGTTCCGACGCGGCCTGTTCGACGTCGACGTTGGTCACAACCGCGTCGAATTCGCCCATGGACGCCATCTCGGTCCGCGCAGTGGCCAGGCGTCGGGCGATGGCCTCAGGG
This sequence comes from Schaalia sp. 19OD2882, assembly GCF_018986735.1. Classification (NCBI taxonomy): domain Bacteria; kingdom Bacillati; phylum Actinomycetota; class Actinomycetes; order Actinomycetales; family Actinomycetaceae; genus Schaalia; species Schaalia sp. 19OD2882. The sequence continues at coordinate 1,329,978 of NZ_CP065521.1, forward strand.
GCCTCGGTTCCCCGCTCGACCAAGCGACGCTCCAGTTCTTCGGGCGAGGGCGGGGCGAGGAAGACGAAGAGGGCGTCCGGCATGGTGCCTCGCACCTGCCGGGCGCCCTCCAGGTCGATCTCGAGGATCACGGGATGTCCCTCCGCCAAGGCGTCGAGGACCGGTTGGCGGGGAGTTCCGTACTTGTCGAGGCCGAAGACCTGCGCCCATTCGAGCATTCCGCCCTCGGTGACGAGGGCGTCGAAACGCTGCGGTGAGATGAAGTGGTAGTGGACTGCGTCGACCTCGCCGACTCGTGGTGCACGGGTGGTGGCGGAAACCGACAGGACGATCTGCGGGTGCTTCTCACGCAGACGCCGTACGACGGTTCCCTTTCCCACTCCACTGGGACCGACGAGGACGAGCAGGACGGGCGATGTCATGGCCCCATCCTGCCATCGGGCCTCGTCTCAGCCGAAACGGCGAATGAGTTCGTCCCGTTGGACGGGTCCGAGCCCGCGTACGCGCCGTGAAGGCGCGATACGGACCTCTTCCATGATGACGGCTGCGGTGTGCACACCGACCCGGGGAAGGGACTCGAGCAGGGAGACGACCTTCATCTTCGCCAAGGCCTCGTCATCCTCGGCGAGTTTGAGCACGTCGGAGAGCATGAGGTCCTTGTTCTTCAGTGCCGCTTTGACCTCTGCCCGACGACGACGTGCGCGTGTCGCCTTCTCCAGTGCCGCTGCGCGTTCTTGCGGGGTCAGATCAGGAAGTGCCATTGGAGTTCCCTCCTCGTGTTCTTGGTCACGTCTCACTCAGCATTGCACCACGACGTGAAACTTGCCCAGGAACGGGCGCTTCCGCGAGTCGCTCAACCGTCAAAGCCGAGGTCACGCACGGTCCGCACGTAGGCGGACCTCAAGGAGTCGGCGTCGGGCCCTGCGGACAGGACCGCTCTGGAGGTGGAGGCGAGCACTTGTGGCAATGATGCGCCAAAAACGGCTCTCACCTGCTCCGATCCGGCGCCTTGCGCGCCGACACCCGGTGCGAGCACAGGGCCGGCGAGTGTGGTCAGGTCGATGTCGAGGTCATCCAGCGCAGTGCCGACCGTCGCGCCGATGACAACCCCGAAGGATCCCATGTGAGTCGCATCACACTTTGTGTTCCATGGCGACAACTCGTCGACGATTCGTGCCGCCACCGATCGTCCATCCGATCCCACGCTGTGCTGCAGAGCCGCCCCCTCAGGGTTCGAGGTCAGAGCCAGTACGAATGCTCCACGGCCGGAGTCCAGGGCCGCTTCCAGCGCCGGCGTCAAGGACCCCAGACCCAGGTACGGCGACAAGGTCACTGCGTCGCCGGCCAGCGGCGAGCCGTCAGTGAGGTAGGCCCTGGCGTATCCGGACATGGTCGAGCCGATGTCTCCGCGCTTGGCGTCCACGATGCACGGTGTGCCCACCTCGCGACAGACCGACACCAGCGATTCCAGGGCGGACACTCCCCCGCTGCCGTACTCCTCGAAGAAGGCTGCTTGCGGTTTGAGGGCGCCCACGCACCCGCCCAACGCCTCGAGGACGATCTGGGAGAAACGGAGGACTCCTGTGGGACTGCGTTCGAGCCCCCATGCGTCAAGGAGGCCCGGATGAGGGTCGATCCCCACGCACACGGGCCCGTGTGCGGCCATCGACGCCGCAAGACGGTCCCCGAAAGGCATGACTGCACTCATGCGCGAACCCTCTCCTCGTCCCACTCCTGCAGGGAGCGCACCGAGCAGGGGCCCGACAGGATGACTTCGATGGCCTGGACCACCGCGTTGAAAGCCTGAAGGGTCGTGACAATGGTCTTGTCATTCGCCGTGGCCGCAGTGCGGATCTGGTAGCCGTCGTGCCTGTTCGACGAGGACTGGGGCGTGTTGACGATCATGTCCACCACGCCCTCGTTGATGAGATCCACGATGGTCGGCTCCCCATTGGGGCCGCGACCCTCCGAGGACTTGCGCACGATCGCAGCAGGAATCCCGTTGCGGTGCAGGACCGACGCCGTACCCTGGGTCGCGTAGATCTCGAAGCCCAGCTCCAGCAGACGCCTCACCGGGAACACGATGGCGCGCTTGTCCTGGTCGGCGATGGAGATGAAGACATTGCCCTGAGTCGGAAGTTCGGCGAAGGCCGAGGACTGCGACTTGGCGAATGCCGTCGGGAAATTCCGGTCGATGCCCATGACCTCACCCGTGGAACGCATCTCCGGACCGAGGATCGTGTCGACCACCGACCCGTCCGCCTTGCGGAACCGTTTGAAGGGCAGGACGGCCTCCTTGACGGCGATCGCCGCACCCTCGGCCAGTTCGCGCGCATCATGAGCCGGCAGGATCCCCTGCTCACGCAGGGAGGCGATCGACTCGCCGACCTGGATGAGCGCTGCGGCCTTGGCAAGAGGCACGCCGGTGGCCTTGGAGGCGAATGGCACCGTGCGCGAGGCCCGAGGATTTGCTTCGATGACGTAGAGGGTGTCGGAGAGTTGGGCGAATTGGATGTTGATGAGTCCGCGCACACCCACTCCGCGGGCAATGCGCTCGGTGGAGTGTGTGATCCGTTGGATCTCCCGAGCGGACAAGGTCATCGGTGGCAACACGCACGCCGAGTCGCCGGAGTGCACACCGGCCTCCTCGATGTGCTCCATGACGGCGCCCATGAACAACTCGGTCCCGTCGAAAAGTGCGTCGACGTCGATCTCCACGGCGGCGTCCAGGAAGCGGTCGATGAGCAGCGGGCCGCCTTCGAAGAGCTGGTCCAGGTCAGGGCGGTCCAGGTAGTCGCGCAGAGCCTCCGGCGAGTTGACGACCTCCATGCCTCGACCTCCCAGGACGAAACTCGGGCGCACGAGGACCGGGTAGCCGACCTCCTCGGCGACCTCCAGGACCCGCTCCGGTGTGCGCGCCACACCGTGGGCAGGTGCCGGGCACTCGGCCTCGGCCAGGACCTTTCCGAACTCCTCCCGGTCCTCCGCCAATGCGATCGACTCGGGTGTCGTGCCCAGGACGGGTACTCCAGCACGGGCCAGGTCCTGCGCCAAGGACAGGGGTGTCTGGCCGCCGAGCTGCACGATGACGCCCTTGACGGGGCCCGCGGCGCACTCGGCTCGGTACACCTCCAGCACGTCCTCCAAGGTGAGGGGTTCGAAGTACAGGCGATCGGAGATGTCGTAGTCGGTGGACACCGTCTCCGGATTGCAGTTGACCATCACCGTGTCGAAGCGTTCCCGCAGGGCCGTCGTCGCGTGGACGCAGGAGTAGTCGAACTCGATGCCCTGACCGATGCGGTTGGGGCCGGCTCCCAGGATGATGACGGCCTCCCGCCGGCGTGCGGCGACCTCGTTCTCCTCGTCGTAGCTGGAGTAGTGGTAGGGGGTGCGGGCGGCGAACTGGGCGGCGCAGGTGTCGACCGTCTTGAAGACGGGGTGCACCTCGAATGCAGCACGGACCTCGCGCACAGTCGTCTCCGACAACCCCCGCAGATCCGCGATCTGGGCGTCGGAGAATCCATGGCGCTTGGCCTCCAGCAGCAGCTCGCGGCTCAACGCGGGCGCCTCACGCAGGCCGGTGGCGACCTCGTCGAGAAGAACCATCTGGTCGAGGAACCACGGGTCGATCGCGGTGGAGGCGAAGAGGTCCTCGATGCTCGCCCCGCCGCGGATCGCCTGTTGGACCTGGACGAGACGCCCCTCGGTGGGCACAGCGGCCTGTCGGACCAGGGCTGCGGTCTGCTCCGCGTCGGGTGCGGGCCCGTTCCAGTGGAACTGGACGCCCTTCTTGTCAATGGAGCGCAGAGCCTTTTGGAGGGCTTCGGTGTAGTTGCGGCCGATGGCCATGGCCTCTCCGACGGCCTTCATCGAGGTCGTCAGGGTCGGGTCGGCCTCCGGGAACTTCTCGAAGGCGAAACGTGGGACCTTGACGACGACATAGTCCAGGGTCGGCTCGAAGGAGGCCGGCGTGGAGCCCGTGATGTCATTGGGGATCTCGTCCAAGGTGTAACCGGTGGCCAGCCTCGCAGCGATCTTCGCAATGGGGAAACCCGTTGCCTTCGATGCCAGGGCGGAGGAACGCGACACACGCGGATTCATCTCGATGACGATGACGCGGCCGGTGTCGGGGTGGACGGCGAATTGGATGTTGCAGCCGCCCGTGTCGACTCCCACCTCTCGAATGACGGCGATGCCGATGTCGCGCAACCGCTGCAGTTCACGGTCGGTCAGGGTCAGGGCGGGCGCCACGGTGGTGGAGTCCCCCGTGTGCACACCCACCGGGTCCACGTTCTCGATGGAGCAGACGACGACCACATTGTCCGCGGTGTCGCGCATGAGTTCGAGTTCGTACTCCTTCCACCCCAGGATCGATTCCTCCAGAAGGACTTCGGTGGTGATGGAAGCGGCCAACCCCTGACCGGCGATGCGTTCGAGGTCGGCCGGAGTGTGGGCGAAGCCCGACCCCAGACCGCCCATGGTGAAGGAGGGGCGCACCACCAGCGGGTAACCGAGTTCGGCGGCGGCCGCATGGCACTCCTCCATGGAGTGGGCGATGAAACTGCGGGCCACCTCCGCGCCGCACCTTTCGACCACGCCCTTGAAGACCTCCCGGTCCTCGCCGGCCCGGATGGCCTCGATGTTCGCGCCGATGAGTTCGACCCCGTAGCGTTCGAGCACCCCGGCCTCGACAAGCGCCACCGCGGCGTTCAGGGCCGTCTGTCCACCCAGGGTCGGCAGGAGTGCGTCGGGCCGCTCCTTGTCGATGATCGCCGTGAGCACCTCGGTGGTGATCGGCTCGACGTAGGTGGCGTCGGCGATTTCCGGGTCGGTCATGATCGTCGCCGGATTCGAGTTCACCAGGACGACCCGCAGGCCCTCTTCCTTCAGGACCCTGCAGGCCTGGGTGCCCGAGTAGTCGAATTCGCAGGCCTGGCCGATGACGATCGGTCCGGAGCCTATGACCAGGACGGAGGACAGGTCGGGACGACGGGGCATCAGTTGCCCTCCTTGTGCGTGGTCATGAGTTGGATGAAACGGTCGAAGAGGTGTTCCCCGTCATGGGGGCCGGCTGCGGCTTCAGGGTGGTACTGCACGGAGAAGGCCGGAAGGTCCATGGCCCTCAGTCCCTCGACGACTCCGTCGTTGAGGCACACGTGGGTGACCTCGACGCGCCCGTAGCGGCCGCCCTCGAAGGGGGCGGTGGAGGGGGCTCCGATCGGCGCGTCCACGGCGAATCCGTGGTTCTGCGAGGTGATCTCGACCTTGCCCGTGGCCAGCTCCTTGACGGGCTGGTTGACCCCACGGTGCCCGAAGGGCAGCTTGTAGGTCCCGTAGCCAAGCGCCCGGCCGAGCAGCTGGTGCCCGAAGCAGATGCCGAAGAAGGGGGTGCCGGAGTCCAGGACGGCGCGCAGCAGGTCGATCTCGCGCTCGGCGCTGGAAGGGTCGCCCGGCCCGTTGGAGAAGAAGACCCCATCCGGGTGCAGCGCCTGGATCTCCGCCCAGGAGACGGTGTTGGGGACGACGAGGACGCGGGCGCCGCGCTCGGCCAAGTGCTCCGGGGTGCGCGACTTGATGCCCAGGTCCACGGCCACGACAGTGACCAGGGGCTCACGTCCGGCGAAATGCCCCGAGGGTTCGAGGATGTAGGTGTGGGCCGTGGAGACTTCACCGGCCAGCGCCGCCCCCGCCATCCGCGGCTGCTCGACGACGATGCGCACGAGGGCGTCACGGACCTGGTCGCCCAGGTGTTCGGCGCCGGCGGGCAGGGCGTCGCCGGAGAAGATGCCGGCCCGCATGGCTCCCCGGGTGCGGATGTGCCGGGTGATCGCCCTCGTGTCGACCTCCGCGACACCGACGATCCCCTGCTGGATCAGTTCTTCTTCCAGGCCGCGCCGTGAACGCCAGTTGGAGGCGCGCCTGGCGGGATCGCGGACGACGTACCCGGCGACCCAGATCTTCGAGGACTCGGGGTCCTCGTCGTTCATGCCGGTGTTGCCGATGTGAGGCGCCGTCATGACGACGATCTGGCGATGGTAGGAGGGATCGGTGAGGGTCTCCTGGTAGCCGGTCATGCCGGTGGAGAAGACCAGCTCCCCCAGGGTGCGTCCGCGCGCGCCCCAGGCGCGTCCGCGGAAGACCGCGCCGTCCTCGAGGACCAGAAGAGCAGTGTTCTCGCGCGCGCTCACCGGTTCTCCTTGGCGATCGGCTCTCCTTGGGAGACGGTGGCCACCCCTCGCAAGAACGTGTGGAGGACCTGTCCGGGCAGTTCGAGGCCGTGGTAGGGGCTGTTGGTCGAACGACTCCACTGGGTCGCGGAGTCGACCGTGCGACGCACGGAGGGGTCCAGGATGGTGACATTGGCGGGAGCCCCTTCGACCAGACCTTGGCCCTGACCAGGGTCGCGTCCGATGCGCGCCGGGGTGGTCGACATGACCCGGGCGACGTCCTCCCACGTCATGCGACCGGTCTCCACCATGGTCGCGATGACGACGGGCAGGGCCGTCTCCAGGCCCGTCATGCCGAAGCTGCCGGCCTGCCACTCGCAGTCCTTGGACTCCAAGGGGTGCGGCGCATGATCGGTGCCGACCACGTCGATGGTCCCGTCGGCCAGGCCTTCACGCACGGCTTCGACGTCCTCGGCGGTGCGCAGAGGGGGGTTGACCTTGTACAGGGGGTCGTAGGAACAGGCGCAGGTCTCCGTGAGCATGAGGTGGTGGGGGGTGACCTCGGCCGTGACATCCACGCCCATGCGCTTGGCCCAGCGGATGATCTCCACCGAGCCGGCCGTCGACAGGTGGCACACGTGCAGGCGTGATCCCACATGCTTTGCCAGCAGCACGTCGCGGGCGATGATCGCCTCTTCGGCGACAGCGGGCCAGCCCGGCAGTCCGAGTTCACCGGACAGGGGCGACTCGTTCATCTGGGCTCCCTCGGTCAGCGCGGGGTCCTGGGAGTGTTGGGCGACGACCCCGTCGAAGGCCTTGACGTATTCCAGGGCGCGGCGCATGAGGACGGGGTCGGACACGCACTTGCCGTCATCGGAGAAGACCCGCACCTTGGCGCGCGATCGGGCCATGGCACCCATGGCCGAGAGCTGTCGTCCTTCCAGCGCCACGGTGACGGCGCCGACAGGGCGCACATCGACCCAACCGGCCTTTCGTCCGAGCTCCAGGACCTGTTCGACGACGGAGGCCGTGTCGGCAACAGGGGTCGTGTTGGCCATGGCGTAGACGCTCGTGTAGCCGCCGACGGCGGCCGCTCTTGTGCCGGTGAAGACGGTTTCTGCGTCCTCACCGCCGGGTTCACGCAGGTGGGTGTGGATGTCGACGAGGCCGGGCAGGGCGATGAGGCCGTCGCAGTCGATGCGCTTCGGGTCATGTGCGCCCTTGCCTGCATCTGCGCCGATGGCGGCGATCACTCCGCCCTTGAGGAGCATGCCGGTGCGACCGGCTCCCACCAGGTCGACGCCGGTGAGGAGGATGTCGCGGGTCTGGGTGTCAGTCACGGGTGTTTCCTTCCGGCGCGAGCAGCAGGTAGAGGGCGGCCATTCGGACGCAGACTCCGTTCGAGACCTGTTCGACGATGACGGATCGCGGGGAGTCTGCCGCCTCCGCACAGATCTCCAGCCCGCGGTTCATGGGGCCGGGGTGCATGACGATGGTGCGCTGGTCGAGTCGCTCGAAGCGCTGTCGGTCCAGGCCGTAGGCGGAGTGGTACTCCCCCGGCGAGGGGAAGAAGCCTCCGCCGGCACTGCTCATGCGTTCACGTTGGACCCGCAGCATCATGATGGCGTCGGGGTCGGAGTCGATGGCCGCGTCCAGGTCGTACTCGACCGTGCACTTCCATCCGTCCACGCCCACCGGCAGCAGTGTCGGGGGTGCCACCAAGGTGACGTCGGCACCGAGCAGGCCCAACAGGTCGACGTTGGAACGGGCCACCCGCGAGTGCAGCACGTCCCCGACGATGACGACTTTGGCTCCGCTCAGGTCGGTGCCCGGAGCCACGGGGGCCACGGTCGGGTCCGGGACCTCCCGGTTGAAGTGCCTCCGCAGGGTCATGGCGTCGAGCAGCGCCTGGGTGGGGTGCTGGTGGGTGCCGTCCCCGGCGTTGAGCACGGGCAGGTTCATCCAGCCGGCGTGGGCCAGGCGGTGCGCGGCACCTGAGGAGGAGTGGCGCACGATGACGGCATCGGCGCCCATGGCCTGCAGGGTCAGGGCCGTGTCCTTGAGGGACTCGCCTTTGGAGACGGAGGAGCCCTTGGCGGAGAAGTTGATGACGTCGGCGCTCAGGCGTTTGGCTGCGGCCTCGAAGGAGAGTCTGGTGCGTGTGGAGTCCTCGAAGAAGAGGTTGACCACGGTGCGTCCGTGCAGGGTCGGCAGTTTCTTCACGCGTCGTGACTGGGTGGCGGCCATCTGTTCGGCCGTGTCCAGAAGGAGGAGCGCATCGCGGTATTCGAGGTCGCGGATGGAGATGAGGTGGTCCAGGCTCATGTCACGCCTTCTTCCCGAGGAGCACGCCGTCACGGCCGTCGGTCTCTGCCAGCAGGATGGTCACGGTTTCGCTGCGGGAGGTCGGCAGGTTCTTGCCCACGTAGTCGGGTCGGATGGGCAGCTCCCGGTGCCCGCGATCGACGAGGACGGCCAGTTGGACCGCACGTGGGCGTCCCAAAGCTCCGAGGGCGTCCAGGGCGGCCTTGATCGTGCGGCCCGTGTACAGGACGTCGTCGACGAGGACGACGGTGCGCCCCTCGACGCCGGCCCGGGGAACCGTGCTCTGCTTGGGGGCGCGAAGCGGGTGGTCGGCGAGATCGTCGCGGTACATCGTCGTGTCGACGACGGCCAGGTCGGGGGCGGATCCGGAGATTTCGGTGAGTTTGGCGACGAGTCGCCGCGCCAGGTGGGCGCCGCCCGTGGGGATTCCGGCGATGACGAGGTCGCCGCCGTGGTTCTTCTCGACGATCTCGAAGGCGATGCGGGTCAGTGACCTGGAGATGTCCTCGGCTCCGAGGACCTCCTTCACGTCGCCGTGAACAGGGTGCACAGTGTCCATGCGGACCTCCTTCCCCGCCTCTCCGGACGGGCCTTAAAGGAATGCTTCCGTCGAGATGCTACCTCCATGCGGCCTCGGCGTGGCGCAAGTGTCCGCCGGTTGGGGCGGGCCGCTCCTGCCGAGGGACGCCCGGACACGGGCGGTGCCCCGAGCCCGTGCTCGGGGCACCGCGTGTGGCGTACCGGCCCCTCTCCTGGAAGGGGTGCCGGGTGCGCAGATCTCAGGCGAGCAGCTCGCGGGCTGCGGTGACGATGCCGTCGACCGTGATGCCGTTGAGTTCCAGCAGCTCCTCGTAGGTGGCGGACTGGCCGAACCGGTCCTGGATGCCGACCTGGCGCACGCGTGCACCGCCGACCTCTGCGACGACCTGGCTGACTGCGGCGCCCAGGCCCGTCAGGATCGTGTGGTCCTCGACGGTGATGATCCTGCCGGTCTTCATGGCCCTGAGGACCTCGTCCCGGTCCAGAGGCTTGACGGTGTGCATGTCCGTCACACGTACCGAGACGTCCTCGCGCTGGAGGATGCCCGCCGCTTCGATGGCCAGGCGCAGGGTGTCCCCGTTGGCGATGATCGCGACGTCCTCGCCCTCGGACAGGACCTTGGCCTTGCCGATTTCGAACTCTTCGTCGGGACCGTAGATCGTGGGCATCGCATCGCGGGTGAAACGCAGGAACATCGGCCCCACCCAGTCGGCAGCCGCGCGCACGAGTTTGCGGGCCGAGTGGTGGTCCGCCGGCATGACGACACTCATTCCGGGCAGGCCGCGCATGGTGCCCATGTCCTCGATCGCCTGGTGGGAGCCTCCGTCATTGCCTGGGGTCAGGCCACCGTGACTGCATGCGATCTTCACATTGAGGTTCGGGTAGCAGATCGACTGGCGGATCTGCTCGGCCATGCGCAGGGAGCCGAAGACGGCGTAGGTGACGACGAAGGGAATCTTGCCCGTGGTCGCCAGGCCTGCGGCCACCCCGGCGCCATTCTGCTCTGCGATTCCCACGTTGACGTGCTGGGCGGACAGCTCCTTGGAGAAGCGTGTCGTGCCGCACGACTTGGCGATGTCGCAGTCGACGACGAAGATCTCCGGGCGCTCCTTGCCCAGTTCGACGATCTCCTCACCGAATGACACGCGGGTGGGGATCCTGTTCGCATTGTCGACCGAAACCTTCATCACTGCAGTCCCTTCTCGATCTCGGCAACGGCCTGTTCGTACTCTTCGGTGTTCGGTGCGGTGCCGTGCCAGGCGGCCACATCCTCCATGTAGGACACGCCCCTGCCTTTGACCGTGTGCATCACCAGTGCCTTCGGTTGCCCGTTCGCGCGGGAGCGGAGACTGTCGAAGGCATCGGAGATCGCCTGCATGTCGTGGCCGTCGATCTCGATGACGTCGTAGCCGAAGGCCCGGAGCTTCTCGGCCAGGTCAAGATTGGGGCTGACCTCGTCGCAGTGGCCGTCGATCTGCAGATTGTTCACGTCGATGATCGCCGTGAAGTTGTCGAGGTGGTACGTGTGGGCGCACTGGATCGCCTCCCACACCTGGCCCTCCTGCATCTCACCGTCACCGAGCAGCGTGTACACGCGTGAGTCCTTGCCGTCGCGCTTGAGGCCGAGGGCCATGCCGACGGCGGCAGAAATGCCCTGCCCGAGGGAGCCGGTGGAGATCTCGACGCCCGGGCACTTCTTGGAGTCGGGGTGTCCCTGGAAGGGGGATCCCTTCTTGCGCAGTTTGTGGATGTTCTCGGGGTCCACCACGCCGGTGTGCACCAGCGCCGAGTACAGGACGGGGGCCACGTGTCCCTTGGACAGGACGAAGCGGTCGCGGTCCTGCCACCCTGGGTCGGCGGGGTCGAAGCGCATTTCGCGGAAGTAGAGGTTCGCCACGACATCGGCTGCGGAAAGCGATCCTCCGGGGTGTCCCGACTGCGCCTCATAGACCATCTGGACAGAGGTCTTGCGCAACTTCTTGGCCCATTCCTTCAATTCGTCGGTGGAGACGTCCTTCACCATCGTCTCTTCTCCTTTCACGGGTCTTGTCGTGCTCCGGGTCGGCGGGCAGTGCCCGCGGGGCCTCACTACAACGGGATGAGCATGAGTTGGGGTGCGTAGGCGATGACGAGGACGAAGACCAGGATGAGTGCGTAGAAGAGCAGCAGTTCACGGGTGACCTTCGTGATGCCCACACGTCCGATGCCCGCCGAGATGTACAAGGTGGTGCCCACCGGGGGCGTGTACAGGCCCATGGCCAAGGTGCACACCATGAGGATTCCCAGGTGGATGGTTCCCATGCCGATCGCGTCGGCCAGCGGCATGAGGACCGGGGTGAGCAGGAGGATCGCCGGAGCCATGTCGAGGAACATGCCGGTGATGATGAGGATGACGACGATGAACAGGACGATGAGGTGGTGGTTGTCCGTCGTGCCGAGCAGGGTCGTGGCGAGCTTTTGCGGCGCCTCCTGGATGGTGAGCAGCCACGACAGGGCCGCGGAGAACATGATGAGGACCATGACCACGGCCGTCGATGCCGCCGATTCGGCCACGGAACGCATGAAGGACTTCCAGTTCAGGTCACGGTACATCGTCACGCGGATGAGGATCGCGTACACGGCTGCCAGGACGGAGACCTCAGTGACCGTGGCGGTGCCGGTGAACAGGAAGACTCGGATGAGGATGACGGGAATGAGGATCGCCGGTGTGGCGACGAGCAGGTCGATGAGAAGCCTCTTCATCGTCAGCTTGGCTTTGACCTGCGGATAGCGGTGTCTCCAGGCGATGAACCAGCAGGCGAACATGAGGAACACCGCCATGACGATGCCGGGAAGCAGGCCCGCATTGAAGATCGCTGCAACCGAGGCGCCTGAAGCAGCCGAGAAGAGGATCATCGGGATCGAGGGCGGGATGATGACGCCCAGGACGGAGCTGGAGGCATTGACGGCGGCCGCGTACTGAGCGGGGTACCCGAGCTTCTTCGTCCACGGGATCATGACCTTGCCAAGGCCAGTGGCGTCAGCGACCGCGGAGCCGGACACACCGGCGAAGACGGCGTTGGTCAGGACCGACGTCATGCCGACGCCGCCGCGGAAGCGTCCGACCAGGCGTGTGGCCAGGCCGATGACCTGGGCACCGAGTTTGCCGGAGAAGAGCAGGTCCGCGGTGAGAATGAAGAAGGGGATGGCGAGCATCGAGTAGTCGGTGGCTCCGGCGAATGACTGCTGGGCCAGGGCTTCCATCGGAAGCGAGCCGATGGCGAACAGGCCGACCACCGTTCCTGCGATCACCGAGTAGGCGACAGGCACTCCGAGCAACAGCAGACCGATGAAGACGACGAGGGCGAGTGCAACCTCAAACACCGTGGACCTCCTTGACGGCATCCTCGGGAGCGACCTCGGTGCCGATGTCGATGCTGTGCAGGGCGCCGTGCCTCCAGAAGAACCACGCACGAACTGCGGCCTGCACGCCCAGGCAGGCGGTCATGACGATGAATGCCGCGAAGCTGCCGAGTTGCGGCCAGCCCATGATGGGGGTCACCTGCGCCGACATCGGCCCCACCATGTACGCCCCGAGGTAGGTCAGGTAGAACATGAGGACGGCGACGAAGACCCAGATGCCGACCGACATGGTCTGGTAGGCCTTTCCCTGGAGCTTTTCCAGGAAGAAGTTGACGCCGACGTGGGCCATCTGGGCCTGCGCGATGACTGCGCCGGCGGCGATGAGCCACGGAAGGATGTAGCTGGGTCCTTCAGCGGCCAGGTCGATGCTCGAGTTGAACACGTAGCGCATGACCACTGCCGCAGTGACCAGGACGATCATGACGATTGTCAGCGCTCCGGCAGCCCACGACCCGACCTTGAGGAAGACCGCGTTGACGGGGTCGGTTGCCTCAAGCGGTTCGTCGAGGACGGACTGGGTGTCGAGGGCGGCGATGTCGTCCTCGGTGATGACCTTCGTCGGGGGCGCACCGGTGGGTGCACTGTCTGGGCGGGACATCATTGGTTCCCTTCTGCGTGGGCGGCGCGCGACTCGTCCGCATCGGCCTTGATGAGTTCGAAGAACTCCGGGTACTTGGCCTTCCACTCCTCGTAGACCGGAGCGGTGGCCTCGCGGAAGGCGTCCTTGTCTGGGTGGGTGACCGTGAGTTTGCCCTCGAACTCCTCGTAGATCTGGGTGGAACGGTCGGCCATGAGTGAGCGCTGGAAGTCGCGCGCCTCGTTGGCGGCCTCCTGGATGATCCTCTGCTGCTCGGGCGAGAGCCTCTCCCAACGCGAGGTGGACATGACGAAGGGATTCGACTCGTACTTGTGGCCGGTGACCGCGAGATTCGGCTGGACTTCGTCGAGTTTGGAGCTCTTGATGTTCGTCACCGGGTTCTCCTGGCCGTCCACTGCGCCGGTTTTGAGCGCCAGGTAGAGCTCACCGAAGGCCATGGGGGTCGGGTTCGCCTTGAGCTGGTTGAAGATCGAGATCGTCATGGTGTCGTCGGGCGTGCGGATCTTCAGTCCTGCCACGTCCTCGGGTGTGTTGATCTCGCGCTTGGAGTTGGTCAGGTCGCGCATTCCGTTGTCCCAGAAGCCGAGGACGTGGAATCCTTTGCGTTCGGCCTGTTGTGCGAGGAAGCCGGAAACTTCGGGGTCGTCGACCACTTCGTGGGCGTGCGCCGAGTTCTCGAAGAGGAAGGGCAGGCCGATGAGGGCCGCCTCGGGCACGTAGGTGGCGAAGGGCCCCTGCGAGTTGACGGTCATGTCCAGGGTGCCCGCAGCCACCGAGACCATCATCTCGGTGTCCGAGCCGACGGTCTCCTGGCCGAGGATCTGGATGTCGATGGAGTGTCCGGACTTGTCCTCCACCAGTTCCTCGAACTTGAGGGCGGCGTCCGAGCGAGGATTGCCGGGCGCTGCGCCGTGTCCGAGGATGATGCGGATGCTGTCGGTGTGGCGGGGGCCAGAACCTCCGGCGCACCCCACCAGGAGTGCGGCAAGGACGGTGGCGGCTCCCACTGCGCCCACGAATCGTGTGTGTCGGTGCATTCGTCGTCTCCTTTGCCTCAGCGCCGAGGTCTCAGGCGATGTGGGCGCCGCCGTTGATGGAATGCGTGCAGCCGGTGATGTAGGCGGCGTCCTCGGAGCAGAGCCAGCAGATGAGGGCGGCGATCTCCCAGGGTTCGGCCTGACGCTTGAGGGGGACTGCCTCGGCCAGGTTCTTCTCGGTCTCCTCGTCGGTGCCCACGCGGATCTCGGTGTTGACCACCCCCGGGGCCACCGCATTGACGGTGATTCCCTCCGCGGCCAGTTCGCGGGCCATTGCGCGTGTGAGGCCGAGGACGCCCGCCTTGGCGGCCGCGTAGGCGGTCTTCGAGAAGACTCCCCCGCCGTGCTGGGCCGTCACGGAGGAGGTGTGGACGACCCTGCCGTAGCCGCCGTCGATCATCAGGGGGACCACGGCGCGGGCCAGGAGGAAGGAGCCGGTGAGGTTGACGGCCAGGACCTTGTTCCACTCGGCCAGCGTGAGTTCGAGGAAGGCGACCGGTGACGGGATTCCGGCGATGTTCGCCAGGGCGCCGACCGGAGGCAGATCCGATTCCGTGATGAGGCGCACGACATTGGCGACACTGTCCTCGTCGGCGACGTCGACTGCGAAGGCGCGCACGGGCGCCTCCGGAACTTCGGCAAGGACCGCTTCGGCGGCCTCCTTCGCACCCGCCTCGTTGATGTCCAGCATTGCGACGGCCCAACCTTCTCGGGCGAACCTCAGGGCGCTCTGGTAGCCGATACCCCTGAGGGACGATGTTCCAGTGACCACAGCAGTGCGCTGCCCCACTCCGGTGCCATAGCTCATGGTGAAACTCCGCATCTTCGTGACGCCAGGCTCCATTGCCTGACATTGTCAACAGTAAGCATTCAACCGAGTGGTGTCAATCACTGTGGTGGCACACGGCGAAGGAGGTGCCGGCCCCATGTCCGGCCCGGCACCCGCGCCGCGACACCCGGATCAGGTCGGCGCCCTCGAATCCCGGCTCCGGCCAGGCGATGACGCGCGCGGCAGCAAAATGTCGGGACGGAGCCTCGACATCCAGGACACGAAAGGCCACTGTGATCGGAGCACCCCTCACCACGGGAGTGCTCGCGTTGGAATCAGGGGCCGCAGAAGAGTTCAGGGATGTGCGCCCCGCGGCCCACCGGATCGCCGCACGGCGAGAGCCGGTCAGGCGTCGACGGCCTTCAGACTCCAGGTGCGGGCGGCGTCGTCCATGTGACCCATGATGACGGCGTCGAAACGAGCCGGGTCACCCGAACGAAGGGCATCGACGATTGGACGGTGGAAGTTCGCCTGCATCTGGAAGAGTCTTGCGTCCGACTGGTCGGCCAGGATTGCCACACACATTCGGTCCTTGAGTTCGCACCACATTCGCACGAGGGTCTGACTTCCGGACAACTCACACAGAAGTTCGTGGAAACCCAGATCAATGTCCAGACGCGTCGTGACTGCCGTGCCTTCGGGAAATTCCGGCAGCTTTTCCTCCAGCTGGTCGGCTGCTTCTTCGTGTCGGCCTTCCCGAATGATGCGAGTTCCGGCCAGGGATTCAAGCGCACCGCGCACCTCGAAGAGTTCGACCACTTCCTCCGGAGTGAAGGTGGTCACCGACAGCCCCAAACGGTCTTCCCCCTGGACCAGGCCCGACTGCTGAAGGCGCCGCAACGCCTCCCGAACCGTGCCACGACTGACCTTCAATTGATCGGCCAACTCGACCTCGGCGAGTCGTGCACCCGCAGGCAGCCTGCCCTCGAGGATCTCTTCACGAAGTGACGCCCACACCTGTTCACGCAGTGTCAGACGATTGATTCCAGGAAAGGTCACCCTTCACCTCCCAGCGAGTCCACCTGCTGTCAGCAGTGGACGATCCTCTGTGAATCTATCACAGGCCCGGCCAGAACGGGAGAAGGCAACATTCCTCTACCTGCGCACTGGCGCGCCCATTTCACCTCACCCGCAAGAACTCATCGAGGCGGTCATCGGAATTCACGGGACAATTCAGCACAGCACGCGTATTCCACATCCGCCCAGGCGACATCTCATCCAAAGGAACGAGCAGGGGTGCTGCGACCCGCGTCGCAACGCCCCTGCCCATCAGCAACTCTCAGTACTCGTCGAACAACTCGTCCAACTCCGCCAAGTCTGCGGCGGTGATGTCCTCCAGCCTCAGGTGGCGCTTCCCGTCCTCACCGCCCTCGCCGCGCGGCACGTCCCCACCCTCGTCGGGCCCCACCGGTTCCTCGAACGGGGACTCGGAGGAGTCCTCCTCCGCCGGGGAACCCACCGGCTGGCGCGACCATGCGGGCGCATCCAACTCCCTGCGGACGGCATCGAGCACCGCATTGACGAACCCTGCGGAGGAGTCGGTGGAGATGGACTTGACGATGGAGATCGCCTCGTCGATCGCGGTGACTGCGGGCACGTCCTTCGTGTTGGCGAGCATCTCCCACACGGCGACACGCATGACCGCCAGATCCACCGCCGCCACCCGGTCCAGGCCCGGGACATTCGCGTGCGCGGCGATGAGGTGATCGATCCTGCTCAGGTTGTCCGCGACACCTTCGACGATCCGGATCGAGTAGTCCGGCAGAGGGGTCAGGGCCGCCGTGACGACCTTGCGTTCACGCAACAGGTCACGCAGCACCTCAGGGTCGCGACCCATCCCCCGCTGGTCCGCCTCGAAGACGACGTCAGCCGCACGCTTGCGGGCCTTGGTCCTCGAGGTGAAGGAGTACTTCTTCGACATCAGTCGTTCACGCGGCCGGAGTACGAACCGTCACGGGTGTCGACCTTGACGCGCACACCCTCTTCCAGGAAGAGCGGCACTTGGATCTCGTAGCCCGTCTCCAGGGTCGCGGGCTTGGTGCCGGCATTCGAACGATCACCCTGCAGGCCCGGCTCGGTGTGGGCAATGGTCAGCACCACGGTGGCGGGAAGCTCGATGAAGAGCACATTGCCCTCGTGCAGGGAAACGATGACATCCTGGTTCTCGACCATGAAGTTCTTCGCATCGCCCACGGTCTCCGCCGGAACGTTGATCTGCTCGTAGGTGGAGGTGTCCATGAAGACGTAGTCGTTGCCGTCCTGGTACAGGTAGGTCATGTCCCGACGGTCGACGGTGGCGGTCTCGATCTTCAGGCCCGCGTTGAAGGTCTTGTCGACGATCTTGCCGGACATGACGTTCTTGATCTTCGTGCGCACGAAGGCGGGGCCCTTGCCGGGCTTGACGTGTTGGAACTCGACGACCTGCCAGAGCTGGCCATCGATGACCATGACCAGACCGTTCTTCAGATCATTGGTGGTTGCCACGAGTGGATCCTCACTGTCGGGAATGAGCAGAATTTCGACCGTCGGACAGTCTACACGTCGCCTCCACAGCGTCGGCGACCTGCTCGGGTGTCCTCTCGCACGTGTCAATGCTCGTGTCGGCCAGGGGCTCGCAGGCCGCGTGGTGCGTGCGGAGCATGGCGGTGAGCATTGCCCTGGGGGCTCCAAGGCCCACCGAGCGGGGGGCGTTCAGACCCTCGCGGCGCGAGATCTCGGCGGTGTCGGCGGTGAGCTCGACGACCTGCGCCCCGCGCCGGCGCGCCACCTGCAGGGCGCCGACAACCTCCTCGTCAAGGACCTGCGAGGTGCCAAGGACGACGATCCTCGCCTCCTCGGCCGTGGCAGGCACAGCGAGGCCGGCAAGGGCAACCCTGCGCCGCTCCTCCTCCAGGCGTGTGTCTTTGGCGATGACGAGGTCGCCCACCGAGGCTCCGAGGCGGTCGGCCACGACCTCGTCGACGTCGAACACCCGGATCCTCCACCGGGCGCCGAGGACCGTGGCCACGGTGGACTTTCCGACACCCGAGGCTCCCACGAGGACGAGGGCGCTCTTCGGCGCCTCACCGGACATCGACACCCACCCACTTCGCGGGCACAGTCAGCTCCGCCGCATCGACCGAACGGACGATGGGGCGACCATTGTCCTCCAGGAGGACGAAACGCAGTTGTCCCGCTCGGACCTTCTTGTCGGAGGTCATCACCTCGATGAGCTCGTCCAGCCGCGCCCCCGAGTAGGTCGTCGGCAGGCCGAGCGCCGCCAGGAGCCCTGAATGTTCTTCGGCCCGGACCGGATCGAGAAGTCCGAGATGGGCCGACAGTCGCGCAGCGAAGGTGCAGCCGACCGCCACCGCGTCTCCGTGGCGCCACCGGTAGTCCTCCCGGCGTTCGATGGCGTGGGCCAGGGTGTGGCCGTAGTTGAGGATTTCCCGCAGCCCTGCCTCCTGGAGGTCCTCGGCCACGACCCTGGCCTTGACCGAGATGGCCCGGATGACCAACTCTTCCAACACGGACGAGGACGGATCCAGGACTGACAGGCCGTGCTCACGGACCAGGTCGAGGATCGTCAGGTCCTGGATGAAGCCGCATTTGACGACTTCGGCCATTCCCGCCCGCAAGTCGTCGACGGGAAGGGTGTGCAGGTGGTCCAGGTCGACGACGACCCTGCGTGGACAGTGGAAGCTGCCCACGAGATTCTTTCCGACCGAGGTGTTGATGCCGGTCTTTCCTCCCACAGCAGCATCGACCATGCCCAGCAGCGTCGTGGGTACGTGGACGACGTCCACTCCACGCAGCCATGTGGCCGCGACGAAACCCGCCATGTCGGTGGTCGCGCCGCCTCCCATGGCGACCAGCGCATCGTGGCGCCCCAGGCGCATCTCTCCGGCAATGTCCCAGAGTTCGGCGACGACCTCGATGGTCTTGCCGGCCTCGGCCTCCGGGTGGGAAAAGGTGACCACCTCCAGTCCGGACAGGCGCAACGCATTGGCCATGTCCTGTGCGCGCGCCGCCAGTGCCCCGGCGTGGACGAGCAGCACCTTCGTGCAGTCCTCGCGAAGGGCTGCACGTACGTGCGTGGCTCCCAAGCCCCGTCCGACCAGGACGTCGTAGGGCGTCGCCCCTGCCACACGCACGACTCGCGGCGCTCCGGCGACGCGGGCGAGGATCCTGTCGGCCACTTCCTCGGCGGGCCCGTCATCAGAGGGTTCCACGTGTGTGGCCACCTCACGGTAGAGGGGCTCGCGCTCCTCGCGGAGCCTCCTCAAAGCGCCGTCGGGATCCTCGCGCAGCAGGGGTCGATGGGTCTTGCGGGTCACTCGGCGCAGCAATTCGTCGTGCTCGACGTCGATGAGGACCACATCGTGTCCGCGCAGCAGCTCCCTGACGGTCGGGGTGGACACCGCACCGCCGCCCAATGAGACCACTCCCCCGGTCTCCAGGGCCCGGGCCACCGCACGCGCCTCGTGTTCGCGGAAAGCGGCCTCACCCTCGTCGGCGAAGATCTGACTGACGCTTCGGCCTTGGTCGGCTTCGACGAGGTCGTCCGTGTCCACGTGGACGACGCCGAGTGCCTGGGCCAGGAGCCTGCCGACCTTGGACTTGCCGGCGCCGGGCAGACCGACCATGACGATCGGCAGCCTCAGCGGCCACTGGACGATGTCGTGGCTCATGGGAGGCGCTCCTTTCGTGTGCGGGTGTCGACATGGGCGAGGTACGCCGTGAGGTTCCGGCGCATTTCGACAACGGAGTTTCCGCCCGCGTGGGTGGACAAGGCATCGGCCAGGACCAGGGCGAGCTCCGCCTGGGCGATGAGGGCGCCTGGCACCACGTGGCAGGTGTCGGAGCGCTGGTGGAGGGCGCTGGCCCGCTCACCCGTGTCGAGGTCGACGGTGCGCAGTGCGTGGGGGATCGTCGAGATAGGCTTGAAGGCTGCGCGCACGATGATGGGCTGCCCATTGGACGTGCCTCCTTCGACGCCACCACTGTGGTTGGCTCCGCGGACCAACGAGCCGTCCTGGCCACGCAGGATCTCGTCCTGGGCGGCCGATCCAGGAAGCCTGGCCTGGGCGAAACCGTCACCGATCTCCACGCCCTTGACGGACTGGATCGACATGAGGGCTGCGGCGATTCGCGCGTCCAGGCGTCGAGCCGCGTTCACGTGGGTCCCCAGGCCCACGGGCACGGAGTGGGCGATGACCTCGACCACTCCCCCAACCGTGTCACCAGCCTGTTTGGCGGCGTCGATCCGTGCGACGAATCGTGCTTCGGCCTCCGGGTCCACGGTACGCACGGGAGAGGCGTCAAGGGCGAGGCAGTCTTCAGGCGTGGGCAGGCGCCGCTGCGGGCGGGCCAGTTCTTCGCCGACGGCCACGACGTGACTGACCAGGCGAATGCCTGCCACCTGGTCGAGGAGGGCCTCGGCAAGTGCGCCGAGCGCCACCCGTGCCGCGGTCTCTCGGGCCGAAGCGCGTTCGAGGACATTGCGGGCGTCATCGTGGTCGTAGGAGAGCATGCCCGCCAGATCGGCATGTCCGGGACGAGGGCGGGTCAGGCGCTTGTTGCGGGCCACCTCCCTTTCGTCCCCGCTGCCGGCGTCGACGAGCAGCGCCTCGGGGGCAACGGGGTCGGCCGACATGACCACCTGCCACTTGGGCCACTCGGAGTTGCCGATCCGGATGGCCACGGGTGCGCCCGTCGTGCGACCGTGACGCACACCGCCGAGGATCTGGACCTCGTCCTTCTCCCACTTCTGTCGGGCGCCGCGACCGTGTCCGAGGCGCCTGCGGGCCAGCGCCCGCTCCAGCAGCTCCGTGTCGACCTCCAGGCCCGCCGGCAGACCGTCGATGGTGGCCAGCAGTGCGGGTCCATGGGATTCACCTGCGGTGAGCCAATTGAGCATGGGCCAAGTGTTCCACAGTGCGAAGTGCCCCGGCCGGATGGTCCGGCCGGGGCATCACCTGCACCTGTCAGGTCATCGCATGCGACGACGCAGGACCAGCAGGATGCCTGCGGTCAGGGCGACCACTGCCGTGCCGACAATGGGCAGCATGTCCGCGCCGGTCTTGGCCAAGGCGCCCGAGCCCTTCGGGGCACCAGGGGTCTTCGGGGTGCCGGGGGTCGAGGGGTGAGGGGCAGGTGTTTCGCCTGCCACCACCTCGAAGGTGGTCTCTGCCCCGCCGGAAGTGGCCAAGGCAGCCACTTCATGTGTGCCCACTTCCATGTCGGCGGGCACGGCCCATGTCAGGCCGGCGACTCCGTCAGCCCCCGCTTCGACCACTCCGGCGTTGATCGGGGTCGAATGGACGCGGAAGACGATCCTCTCGCGCGGGAGGAAGCCCGCGGCTGTGAAAGTGATCTTCTCGCCCGGACGCACCCTCGTCTTGTCCACGCTCACCGTGTACCTCGTGGGCGCCAGGGTCTCCACGGGCACCGCAAGGGAATGGAAAGTGCTTCCATCGGCCAGCAAAAGATCCACAGTGATGGTCGTGCACCACCGACTGGCCGAGGCCTCACACTCGAAGGCGGCTCGTGGCTGCACCGTTCCTCGTAGGGAGGCCTTGCCGGTTTCCGGTCCATTGGCCACAGGTGTGAGGTCCACGGCGGCTGGAGTTTCCCCGGCCACCGCGAGAGTCCTGGGCTGGGCTTCCGTGGCCACCGACATCGCCAGTCCGGTCAGGGCCAGCGAGTATCCAGGCGTACCGTCGCTGTTGGCTGCGTAGGTGACCCCGTACTGGTGCTTTGCGGCGTGGTTGCGCACCGGGACAGTGGAATCCGCCAGGTAGGCACTGGTGGCGTCCAGGTCGATGACGCCGGTGTTCGTGTTCTTTCCCGCATCTCCAAGTGCCGTGAACCCGTCATTGCCCGCCAGGAGGAAGTCGTTGGAGGCGACGACGACGGTGTCCGCCTTGCGCAGCTCCTTGCCGTCGACGCGGATCATCCGAATCAGCTTGGCCCGGGCGGCGGCCACCCGGGCATCGGCATCGGCCGGGGCGGTGCCGGACTTGATGTCCTGGTGGAGCTCGTGCAGGGTGTCGGCGGCCTCCTGGTCCAGGAAGACCTCGACATTGTCGGAAGTGCCGAGCATGAGGACCGGGCGGCTGGCACCGGGCTGGAACTGCTGGGCCAAGACCTTGGCCAGCTGTTCTCCGGTGAGGGTCTTGTAGGCCATCTGATTGCCGAAGGGCTGGACGCGGAAGGCCTCGGCGAAGGTGACGATGCCGTCCTCGGCCTCGGCGCCGCTCTTGGCCAGCAGGTAGTCGGCGCGCACGCCGCCAGGGTTCATGATGCCGATGTAGCGCTCGCCATCGGGTTTGATGTTGGCGGCGAGCCACCAGCGGAAGCTCTCGGCGATGAAGTTGGAGGCGCTGGACTCGGTGCCGCGGTTGTCACCGGTCTTGACTCCGTCATTGGCGCCGCGCAGCAGGTCGGAGTTGATGCGCCCCACCGGCTTTTCGCCGGCCAGGGCCGAGTCGTCCACCATCTTGGTGATGATGGCTTCGGCGCCGTAGGCGTCCTGGGTGCAGTCCGAAGTGGCCAGGTCCTTGTTGTCCAGAAGGGCGACGGTCGTGGCGCCGGTGGCAGTGTCGTGGCTCAGGCGCACGTGTCCCAGGCGACGTCCGTACTCGTCGGTCTGCATGCGGGCCTGGTCCTCCCCCTTGACGGTGGCCTTCTCGGTGCCGTCGACGTGGGTGTGACCTCCGAAGACGGCGTCGACCTCGGGGCCGAAGGAGTCCTTCCACACGTCCATGCCGTCGTGGATGAGGACGACGACCACGTCGGCCTCGCCATTGGCGGGGTTGCCGTCCTTGAGCTCGACGGCCTTGGCCTGGGCGCGCTCGGCGGCATCATCGAAGGTGATGCCGGGGATTCCGTCCTTGGCGACCATCGTCGGGGTCTCGGCGGTGGTGGCACCGACGAAGCCCACGGTGACGCCCGAGACTTCGGTGAGCCAGTAGCCCTTGCCGGAGCCTTCGGCGTCAATGGCCGCCGAGCCGTCGACGTTGACTCCCAAGTAGGGGAAGGCGACCTTGGGCAGGACGCGCCCCTCCAGGTCGGCGGACCCGCGGTCGAATTCGTGGTTTCCGAGGGCGGAGACCTGCATGCCGACGGCGTTGAGGTAGTCGAGGGTCGGCTCGTCCTTGAGGATCGCGCTGGCGTAGGGGGAGCCGGAGATCGAGTCGCCCGAGGAAGTGAGCACCATCGCCGGGTTCGCGTCTCGGGCCCTCTTGATCTCGCAGGCCAGGACCACACCACCCGGGTCGACAACGGCACCGGACTTGGCGTCGACGACACGTTCCAGGTGACCGTGCAGGTCGGTGATGTTGTACACGTCGATGTCCACTGTTCCGGCAGCGCGGGTCACGGGCGCGACCGGGGTCGCACCAGGTACTGGGGCTGCCGTGTCCGGTGCGCGCTCGCCCTGGGGCTCAGGGGCGGTCGGAGAGGTGGAGGACTGGGGGCTTGTCCCAACCGGACTGGACTGGGGGTCGTCCTGGGCCAGTGCGGCGACCGGGAATGTCAGGCCTGCCAGGACGAGGGCACTGAAGCCGGCAACAGCGCCGGCGAAGCGGTGTGATCGCATGGGTGTCCTTCGTGGGGAGTCAATGGGACCACGGTCACAATAGCCTCCCACGTGCTCTCGATCACACGTGCGTTCGTCCCTCGGACTTGCCACACGCGGGTGTCAGGCGCACCGGCAGACCCGCCCGGGACATCGCGGCCTTGACCTCGGGTATGGACACGGTGCCGAAGTGGAAGACCGACGCGGCCAGGACGGCGTCAGCTCCCGCAAGGGCGGCCTGGACGAAGTGTTCGGCGGCTCCGGCCCCGCCTGAGGCGATGACGGGGATGTCGACCTGGGAGCGCACAGCGCGGAGCATCTCCAAGTCGAATCCGGAGCGGACCCCGTCTGCGTCCATCGAATTCAAAAGGATCTCCCCGGCACCCAGTTCGGCGGCCTTGCACGCCCATTCGAGGGCGTCGATGCCGGTGGAACGCTTTCCGCCGTGGGTGGTCACCTCGTACCCGGATTCGGTGCGGACGCCCTGCGGGCAACGGCGTGCATCCACGGACAGGACCAGCACCTGGTCGCCGAAACGGTCGGTGACCCGTGCGATGAGGTCCGGGTCGGCGACCGCGGCAGTGTTCACCCCCACCTTGTCGGCGCCGTGGGCGAGCAGGCGGGCCACGTCCTCGACGCTGCGCACTCCCCCACCCACCGTCAATGGGACGAAGACCTGTTCGGCGGTGGCGGCAACGACCTCGAGCATGGTGGCACGTGCCTGGATGGAGGCGGACACGTCGAGGAAGGTGATCTCGTCGGCACCCTGCTCACCGTATGTCCGCGCCAGTTCCACAGGGTCACCGGCGTCACGCAGGTTCTCGAAGTTGACTCCCTTGACCACACGCCCGGCGTCGACGTCCAGGCAGGGAATGAGGCGAACGGCTACCGGCATGGGGCGATCCTACTGTCAAGGAGACGCCGAGGAGGAGGCGTCCACCTCGCGTCCGCTCTGTCCTGCCGAGGCCGCCTGGTCCGTGGCGGCCACTTGAGGCTGCGCGCCGAGGATGTCGATGACGATGCACAGGGTGTCGTCGCCGGTGGCAAGGTCCGGAGGAACGGTGACGGCCAGGCGTGAACCTATGCGCTGGTCGACCAGGGCGCGCCTCAGACCCGGCATGGCGTCGGCCATGCGCAGCACCTTCGGCAGGCCGGTGGTCCACGTCGAGTCGCGGACGACTCCGTCCTTCCAGCCGGTGACGATGTACTGGACCACCAGGCGGTCGTCGACGCCCACCTGTGCCCCGTCGCCGATGAGCAGCGGTTGGACGGTCACCGCGGTGGGCACGGGGTTGCCGTGTTTGATGACGGGCCCCTCGTCACCCAAGGTCACCTGGAGCGGCCCGGCGCCGGCGTTCTCGGGCGCCACACCGACGGCCACGCTGGGAAGGATGTCGACCACGTCGATCTCCACGTCGGAGGCCGTGGAGGTCGCAGCGGCCCCCTGTGCCACGGCCCGGGCGTAGAGCAATCGCGTGCCTTCCTTCTGGCCGGTCACTGCGCGGGCGAGGTCCGCCCCGATCGAGTCCTCCGTGGCCATGCCCACGGAGAGCTGGGGCACTCCGCCCGGGGACAGGGTCGAACCGTCCTTGCCGTCGAAGACCGAAACGGCGACGAGGACCGGGGAACCGCGGGTGATCGTTCGGCCCGCTCCCGGCGTGACGATGGTGCGTTTCGCACCTGAGACGCGGACCGGTCCGGACACGGAGACGACGGGTGTGGCGCCCACCCGGCCCGAGACTTCGATGAGGTCGAAGACGGAGGTCGCCTCGCTCTGGGTGGTGTCGGACTGGGGCCCGGACACGACTGACTCGGCGAAGTAGTCCCCCTGGAGAAGGACGTACGTGGCGGCCACCGAGACGAGGAGGACCAGGACGAGGGCGATGAGCAGCACGGGGCGGCCCCCGCGCTTGCCCTGCTCACCGGTGGTGGAGGTTGCGCGGTGCTCGGCAGAGTTCCTGGATGGGCTCATGCGGGAAGCACCGGCGAGTGCGCGGCGAAGGAGGCGAGGAGGGCGTCGACCCGCGGGTCCTCGGTGGCCAAGGGGTCCTGGAGGGACAGGGGCGCGGCGCTGATCCCCTCGGGACGCACGTGGACCCAGTCCACGCCGAGGTCGATGCGCGCCTCCTCGGCGGCAGCGATGATCCGCCCTCGCAGATGTGCCCTGGTGGTCGCAGGCGCCACCGTCAGTGCCCGGCTCACCTGGTCCTCGCTGGTCAGGCGCTTCATGAGACCGGCCGCTTCCATCCGGGGTGCCAGACCTGTCGCCGTGATGTCGTGGTAGGAAAGGTCCAGACGAGCCACGCGCGGGTCGTCCCACCCTGCGCCCGAACGCGCCACATAGGATTCGAGCAGTCGACGTTTGATGGCGACGTCCAATTCGGTGGCGACCTCCTCCCAGTCGCCCGTGGCAAGGGCGCGGGTGGCCCTTCCCCACAGGTCGGCGACGTAGGTGTGCAGCGGGTCGATCTTTGCGCCGTCGATGCGGGCAAGGACGCGGCTGCGGATCTCCTCCTGCATCTGCGCGGCGCTCATGTGGCGCCCGTCGGCCAGTTCGACGCGGGTACGACCCGTGAGATCCGTGTTGAGTTCCCGGATCGCCCGCATCGGGTCGGCCAGGGCAAGGTCCTCGATGTGCAGGCCGTCCTCGACGGCGTGGAGGAGCAGTTCGGTCGAGCCGACCTTCAGGGCGGTCGTCGCTTCGCACACATTGGTGTCGGAGACGATGACGTGCATCCGCCGGTAGGAGCCGGAGTCGGCCAGCGGTTCGTCGCGGGTGTTGATGATGGGGCGGGACCGTGTCGTCGCCGAGGACACCGCGTCCCACATCTGTTCGGCGCGCTGCGAGAAGCAGTAGGAGACGCCGCCGGGGGTGCGGCGAAGATGTCCGGAGCCGACGAGGAATTGGCGGGTGACGAAGAAGGCCACCAGGGCGTCCGCCACTTGGCGGAAGTCCCGCCTGCGGTGCAGGAGGTAGTTCTCGTGGCAGCCGAAGGAGTTGCCTTGCGAGTCGAGGTTGTTGCGGAAGAGGTGGAGTCGTTCGGGTCGCCCGTCTGCGGCGAATCGCGCATCCGCCTGCGCGGCCAGGTCCGCGAGCATGCGTGCGCCGGCACGGTCCTGGGCAAGGAGGTCCTCAAGTTGGTCGCATTCGGCTGTCGCGTACTCGGGGTGGGCGCCCACGTCGAGATACAGGCGTCCCCCGTTTCGCAGGAAGAGGTTGGAGGAGCGTCCCTTGTCGAGCAGCGGATCGAAGAGTTCACGTGCGGCGCCCTCGGCGTCCATCGACGAGCACTCACCCGTCGTGGTGGCGCTGGTGATCCCGTACTCGGTCTCGATCCCGACGACCCGTCGTCTCACCTCACTGGCCGCCCTTCTGGACGAATCCTTGGACGAAGGCTTCCGCATTCGTTTCGAGCACCGTGTCGATCTCGTCGAGCAGGTCGTCGATCTCGCTGGTGCGCGCCTGGACGAGGCCTGCGCCTTCGTCCTCGTCGAAACCGTGGTCGCCGCCGCCGGCGTTGACTTGTGTGCGTTCCATGGGTCGTTGTCTCCTTCAGTGGTGGTGTGCGGCTGTGGGCGGTGCGGCTCAGTCGACCAGGGGCCGCCCCTCCCGTGTCCGCCGTACCAGGTCGGCGGATCCTTCACTGGCGTCGGGCACAGGCACGCGGATGAGCGGCCCGTCACCCGGGTCGAGGACCAGTGAGGTCCACGAGGCCTTGACGAGGTTCGGCACGTTGGCCACCGCCAGCCCCCGCAGATGGGCCCGGGTGTTCGTCGGCGCCGTGTCGGCCGCGGCCTCGACCTCCTCGGCGGTGAAGAGGCGGTGGACCCGCCCGGCCCGGTCCAGGGCAGCCACCAGGGACTTCTCGGGGCGCAGATCCGCCCACTGGATGTCCATTG
This sequence comes from Schaalia sp. 19OD2882, assembly GCF_018986735.1. Lineage (NCBI taxonomy): Bacteria > Bacillati > Actinomycetota > Actinomycetes > Actinomycetales > Actinomycetaceae > Schaalia > Schaalia sp. 19OD2882. The sequence goes on from NZ_CP065521.1 coordinate 1,357,336, forward strand.
CCGCAAGGCGCGGGTCGGACCAGTCGGTGCCCAGACGCTGCATCTGGCGTTGGAGCAGTTGGTACTTGCCGACCCATTCGACCTCGTGGGCGACGCTGAACAGGTCGGCGCGCATCCGGTCCAGGACGGACTGCCACAGGTCGAGGACCTCCCGGCTGGCCGGGTCGGGGTCCATTCGGAGGCGGTCGAAGGTGGCCAGGACCAGGTCCAGGATGACCTGCTGCACTTCCAGGGCACTCAGTGAGCGGCCGCCAACGGTGGACAGGGTGTGGCGCAGTGACGGGTCATGGCTCACCTGCCTTGTCTCCTCGACCGGATCGTCCAGGGCCAAGGCGTCCCACTCCAGGCCGACTCCGGCTTCGATGGCCCACAGGACCAGGGCGGTGGTTCCGAATCGCAGGAATGCGGAGACGTCGAAGAGATTCGCGTCCCCACCGATGACGTGCAGGCGGCGGAAGCGCGCCGGGTCTGCGTGGGGTTCGTCGCGCGTGTTGATGATGGGCCGGTTGAAGGTGGTCTCCAGGCCGATTTCGTTCTCGACGAAGTCAGCCCGTTGGGAGATCTGGAAGCCGGGTGTCTGGCTCTTCTGGCCAAGGCCCACTCGCCCTGCCCCGCACAGCACCGGTCTGGTGACGAAGAATGGGGTCAGGCAGCGGACCAGGTCCTCCAAGTCGACATCGCGGCGCACCTGGTAGTTCTCGTGGGTGCCGTAGGCGGCGCCTTTGCCATCCGTGTTGTTCTTGACCAGGACGATGTCGCCGCCTTCGGCCTCCGTCAGGTCCTCCATGATGCGCCGGGCGATGACCTCGCCCGCGCGGTCCCACAGGACGGCGTCGCTCGGGCCGCGGGTCTCGGGCGCGGAGTACTCGGGGTGGGCGTGGTCGACGTACAGGCGCGCCCCGTTGGTCAGGACCGCGGTGGTGGCAGCGGGAAGCAGCATCTCCTCGGCGCTCGGGCGCTTGATCCTCTCGCTGCCTCCGGAGGGGGCAAGGTGGTAGGGGTCGTCGGTGAGCAGTGACGGGTCGGCTGCTGCCCTCGACATGCGGGTGCCCCGTAGGTCGTTGAGAGGGTCCTCCGCCGTGTAGTCCCATCGCACGGCCTCGGCTCCCTCGCAGGCACTGCCCCGCCGGGAGCGGCGCGCGTAGGCCTCGACGACCCGGGTGGACAGGACCACCGGGTTCGCCCACGTGTTGCCGCTCTGGTAGACGCCGTACTCGGTTTCGGTGCCGATGATCCGGTCGACGCTCATGCGTGCCTCCCGATGGGGTGGACGGCCAGGATCTCTTCGCCCAGTCCGATGGTGCGCGCCCAGTCCTGGGCGGTGGTCGTGGCCGCCAAGTCGATGGATTCACGCATTTCCTCCGCCACCCCGTGCAGCAGGTGTGCGGTTCTCATGCCGACCGTGCCGGAGTCGATGGAGTCCTTGATGGCCGCCTTCTTGGCGCGCTCCACGATGCCGGCGATCATGGCGCCGGAGATGACGTCGGCCAAGTGGATGCGTCGGGTGCGCCCTCCCGGCAGGTCGGCATCGAAGAGGGCGGTGTCCTGGTCTCGGGTGAAGAGCAGGTCGAGGGCGGCCTCGACCATGTCCCGGCGACTTACCGCCGCTTCGAGGCCGCCGACCAGGGGGACGTCCGGACCCAGGTGCTTGTGGAAGATGTCGCGGGCGCCGTCCCTGTCGGGCCTTTCCACGCGGATGCGCACGTCGAGGCGTCCGGGGCGCAGGACCGCCGGGTCGATCATGTCCGCCCTGTTGGAGGCGCCGATGATGACGACGTTGTCCAGGGCCTCCACACCGTCCATCTCGGCCAACAGCTGCGGGACGATCATCGTTTCGACGTCGGAGGAGATTCCCGATCCGCGCGTGCGGAACAGGGACTCCATCTCGTCGAAGAAGAGGACCACTGGCACGTCGCCCTGGGCAAGGGTACGGGCCCGGGCGAAGATCGCGCGTATCTGGCGTTCGGTCTCCCCCACGAACTTGTTGAGCAGCTCGGGCCCCTTGATGGACAGGAAGTACGTGCGCTGTCCCGCCTGCGCCGTCGACAAGGAGTTGGCAACCGCCTTGGCGATGAGGGTCTTGCCGGATCCGGGAGGGCCGTACAGGAGGATGCCCTTGGGTGGGCGGAGCCCGAAGGTCCTGTACAGCTCGGGGTGGCGGAAAGGCATCTCCACCGCGTCACGCACCTGCTGGATCTGGGCGTCCAGGCCGCCGATGTCGTCGTAGGTGACATCCGGGATCTCGGGGGTGAGCAACTGTTCGACGTCGGAGCGCACGAGCCTTTCAACGGCCAGGCCCACGCGCAGGTCCACCATGACGGAGTCCCCGGGGCGAAGGTTTCCGTGCCGCAGCGGCCCGGCCAGTTCCAGCAGGTGCTCCTGACCTCCTTCGGTGGTGACCAGGACCCGGTCGTGCCCCACGATCTCTCGGACGGCGGCCATGGTGCCGGTGCGTGGGAAGGAGTCGAGGGCGACGACCACCATGGACTCGTCCAGGCGCACCATCTGGCCCACGGACAGGGTGTTCATGTCCAGGTCGGGGCCCGCCGCCAGGCGCATCCGCCTGCCGGCGACCATGACGACCACCTGACGTGCCATGACGTCGGCCTCGAGGAAGACGGCCAAGGTCTGCGGGGGGCGGTTGACCTGCCGCAACTTCTCCTGCATCTTCAGGATCTCGCCGCGCACCTGGGTCAGCGCATTGGACAGGCGCTGGTTCTTGGCCTCCATCGACTCGACGAGGCGTTGGAGTTCTTCGGCACGATGGGCCTGGAAGTCCTCACTCATCGCCGTCCTCCGTCCTCGTCCCGTCGGGGTCCGGACCGGCGCCGTCCTGGTCCCCACGGACCCAGGCGGCGGACTTGGCCGCCAGGTCCCGACGGACCTTGCGGACCTTCTTGGGGCTGCTCACCCGCTGACCCACCGCTGCATCGCTCCACGCCTCCTCCTGGTCCCACATGCCGCCCTTGCCTTCGGCCGAGGGCGAGGGACGTGTGCTGCGTTCCTGGGAGCTGACGCCGGGCGCCAGACGTCGTGTGGTCAGCAGGAAACCCGTGTGTGCGACCATCCTGTGGTCGGGCCGCACGGCGAGGCCGTCCAGGTGCCAACCGCGTGCCAGGGTCTCCCACGCCTCGGGGTCGGTGAAACCGCCGTGCCTGCGCAGGTCCTCGACCAGACGCGACATCTGGGTGACCGTGGCGACGTAGCAGACCACGACGCCTCCGGGCACGAGGGCACGCGCGACGGCCTCGATGTTCTCCCAGGGGGCCAACATGTCCAGGACCACTCGGTCCACCGTGCCCGCATCCATGGCGGCCAGTTCCTCTGCCACATCGCCCACGCGCAGGTCCCACGCGGGGTGAGGGCGTCCGAACCACAGGTCGACGTTCGCACGGGCGATGTCGGCGAAGTCCTCGCGTCTTTCGACCGAGACCAGACGCCCCGTGGGTCCGACTGCGTCAAGCAGTGCCAGGCTCAGCGCCCCCGATCCGGCACCGGCCTCGACGACGACGGCGCCGGGAAAAATGTCTCCGTAGTGGACGATGGTGCCGGCGTCCTTCGGGTAGACCACGGCGGCGCCTCTGGGCATTCCCATGACGTAGTCGTGGCGCAGAGGACGCAGGACCTGGAACTGGCGTCCCTCGGCGGTGGTGAGCACCTGTCCGTCCGGCCGGCCGATGAGGTCGTCGTGGTGGATGTCACCGCGGTTGGTCTGGAAGTAGCCGCCCTTGACCAGGGTGATCGTGTGGAGCCTGCCCTTCGGATCCTTGATCTGGACGCGGTCCCCCTCACGCAGGGGGCCTCGTCGGGTCTGTTGCCCGATGGGGCCAAGTGTCTGCGCATCGTCGGGGGTACCCGTCGTGGGGCTGCGGAGGGCGGAGTTGTCTGTGCTCATCGCGCACGATCCTACCGCCGAGGGCGTCGCGGCCTTCGGGGTGGTCCGTCACAGATGTGGCTGCGGCGTCATACGGTTGTTCCATGACGACCCGTACATGGCTGCCGGCTCTGTCGGCCTCACGCGCCAAGGAGTACGAACGCTGCCCGCTCCAGTACCGCCTCCACGTGGTCGATGGCGTCAAGGAGCCTCCGACCCGGGCCACGACCATGGGGACCCTCATCCACTCGGCCCTCGAAGGACTCTTCGATGCGCCTGCGGCGCTCAGGCAGGCCGAGTACGCGCTCACACTGCTGGATGCGGCGTGGAAGACGACGGTCGAACGTGACCCGGCGGTCCTCGACCTCTTCGACGACGAGGCGGACCGCCAGCAGTGGTGGAAGCAGGTGCGTGAGGTCCTGACCCAGTACTTCGGCGTGGAGGACCCCCGCTGGCTGGAACCAGTGGCCAGGGAACACCGCATCGACGTGGTCACCGAACAGGGGTTGCGTCTGCGCGGAATCGTCGACCGTGTCGACCGCTCCCCCGCGGGCGACCTGAGGGTGGTGGACTACAAGACGGGGCGTGCCCCGTCCCCGCGCTACACGGAAGAGGCCCTGTTCCAGATGCGCTTCTACGCACTGCTGCTGGACCTGGCCGACCGCCTGCCGCGTCGCATGCAGTTGCTCTACCTGCGTTCGGGCCAGGTCCTCACCTTGGACCCGCAGCCCCAGGACATCCGCTCCTTCGCCGACAGGATCGAACAGCTCTGGCAGCGCATCGAATCCGACGCCCGCCGGGGCCATTTCGAGGCGCGCAAGAATCCCTTGTGCAATTGGTGCGGGGTGCGCGCCATGTGCCCGCTCTTCGACGGGGTCACACCCGACCTTCCGGAAGAGGGGGTGGCCAAGCTCCTGGCCACCCGTGTCAGCGCCTGACGAGGGCGGGACCGCCTGCGGGCTCTGGCCGGGCACCACCTCGGCGAGGTCTCACCGGGGATTGCTTCCCTCGTCAAGTCGTCAGTCGCGCACGGCGAAGGGAGCCAGCCCCATTTCCCCGTCGAAGGCGTCGACGCCTTCACCGCGCATCATTCGTGCGAGGGTCGGCGCGTCGAGGTCCCGGATGTCGCGCAGGCGATTCAGGCCCGGCCGGGGCGCGATGTCCACGAAGCGGGGAATTCCCAGGACGCGGGCTCCGCTGGCCATGGCCCCCTCGATGCCGGTCTCCGAGTCCTCGATGACCAGGCACTGAGAGATGTCGGCCTTTGCGCGCTCGGCGCCCAGCAGGTACGGGTCGGGAGCCGGTTTGGGGGAGACCCGGTCGCTGCCCGAGACCACCGCGTCGAAACCGCCGCCCGGGGCGTCGGCCAGCACCACGTCGACGACCTCCCTGTTCGAGGCGGTCACCAACGCCACCGGGACGCCCTCGTCATGCATCCATCGGATCAACCGGGCCACCCCGGGGATCCACGGAACCCCGACCTCCCGGTAGCGTGCGGCCACCCCGGCCACCAGCAGCGGCTCCAGCACCGCAGGGTCCTGCGGGACGCCGGTGGCCTCTCCGATGACCTGCGTGGTCAGCCACATGGGGGCACCGATGACGCGGCGTCGGTGCTCGGCGGTGAGGACTGCGCCATGGGCTTCGACATAGGTGCGTTCGACGTGTTCCCAAATGGGTTCGGAGTCCACGCAGGTACCGTCCAAGTCGAGCAGCACGGCTGCGGGCAGGTCGCTCACGGCTGGTTCCTCCACGTCACTGCTCATGACGTCACGGCCGCCGAGACGGGGCTCAAGGCCCCGGTGAGGAGCAGCGTGGCGAGGAAGACGGCCAGGAAGAGGCGGTACCAGACGAAAATGTCGTAGGACTTCGTCGAGACCAGTTTGAGGAACCAGATGATGACGGCCCACCCCACGCCGAAGGCGACGACGGTGGCCAGAAGGGTCGGCCCCACGTCCACGTGGTCGCCACCGGTGACGACCTTGAGCGCCTTGTACAGACCCGAGGCGAACACGGCGGGCATGGCCAGCAGGAAGGAGTAGCGTGCGGCAGCCTCGCGCGAGTATCCCATTGCGCGACCTGCAGTGATGGTACCGCCCGAGCGTGACACCCCGGGGATCAGGGCCATGGCCTGGGCGAGCCCGTACAGGATCGCGTCGACCCAAGTGAGCTGCTCCAAGGTCTTGCGGCGAGGCGCGTAGTGATCCGCGATCCACAGCAGGATCGCGAAGAACGCCAACATGGACACCGTCACCCACAGGTTGCGGAAGGTGGAGTCGATCCAGTCCTCCAGGAGCAGCCCAAGGGTGGCAATGGGGATCGATCCGACGATGATCATCCAGCCCATGCGCACATCCGGGTCGGACTGGGGGACGCGGCGCGAGGCGGGAAGAAGCGGCAGGGCGCGGAACCATTTCGACAGGATGCGGACGATGTCCTTCCAGAAGACGATGAGGACGGCGCTCTCGGTGCCGATCTGGGTGATGGCCGTGAATGCGGCACCGGGGTCCTGGGATCCGGAGAGTTCCCCGACGATTCGTAGGTGGGCGGAAGAAGAGACCGGCAGGAACTCCGTGAGTCCCTGGACGATCCCGAGGATGAGTGCCTCGATCCAAGTCATGACCACCAGAGTATGTCGTGCCCACTGGTGGCCTCGAACCTGCCGGAGGGAGGTACCCCACACCCGGGTAGTCTTGAGGCATGGAACATCGACTGTGCGCACACTCGGGTCTGCGGGTCTCCGAGTTGGGCCTGGGCACCCTCACCTGGGGTCGTGACACCGAAGCGGCAGAGGCGCTGGAGATGTTCGAGGCTTTCCTGGAGGCCGGCGGCACCGTGGTCGAGGGCGCCCCGTGGCACGGGGACGGAGCCGCTCCTGACGTCATCGGCTCGTGCCTGCCAGTGGTCGGCCGGCGCCATGTGGTCATCGTGTGGCGTGGAGGTACTCGCTTCGTCGGTGGCGGCACCCAAGTGCCGTCGAGCGCCGCAGGCGACATGTTGGCCTCCCTGGACGACTCGTTGCAGCGCCTCGGGACGGACCACGTCGACCTGTGGTTGGCCTGCCCGGACCCGGACGTCCCCCTGGACGAGTCCCTGTCCGCTCTGGAGCGCGCCCACCGCAGTGGCCGTGCAGCCTACGTGGGCCTGTCCCATCGGGGCTTGTGGGACACGTCAAGGGCGCTCGCCGCCTCCGAGTTCGCGGGGCGCGCTCCCGTGGTCGCGATCGAGGAGGAGTTCTCCCTTCTCAGAGCCACGCAAGGGCGTGAGCTCCGCGATCGTGCCCGGGCCGCCGGCATTGCGGTGATCGGCCACTCCCCGTTGGCCGGTGGGGTGCTCACCGGAAAGTACCGGCGCACCACTCCGCCGGATTCACGCGCAGCCTCCGAGCACCTGTCCCACTTGGTGGTCCCCTACTTCGCCTCGGGGCGCAACGTCGTCGAAGCGCTGGCGCGAGCCGCGCAGGGCTTGGACCGGTCCATGGCCGATGTCGCCCTCGTCTGGGCGAAGGACCACCCCGGGGTGGCCAGCACGATCGTCGGACCGCGCACGCTGCGCCAACTCGAGTCGATGCTCGCCGCCACCGAGCCCCTGCCCACACCGATCAGGTCGGTGCTCGACGAGGTCGCGGGTCTGTGAGCAGCCCGTCGGCGTGAGCGACACGACCGTGCTTTGGCCCGCCCAGCGCCCCGGGCGGCCGCGACCGGCGGCGGTTCAGTCGGCGAGGATGTCGAGGACCTCGTCATCGTCCTCGTCGAAGTCGTCGTCGAAGTCGTCGAGCAGGTCGAAGGGCAACTCGACCTCGAAGGTCGTGAACAGCTCGTCGTCGTAGGTGAAGAAGGCGTCGCGGAGCCTCTCCTCAGCCGCCTCCAAGCCCCGACCGTCACCGTCCTTGGCCGCCCGCGAGGCGTCGTAGTGGTGTTCGAATGCCGCGATGAGGCGGTTCAGTGCGAGTCGCGGGTCCTGTGCCATGTCCTCAGCCTATCGCTCTCACGGCAGGTTGAGTTGCGCGCGGATGACCGAGACCATGAGGTCGGTCCCCTTGATCTCCGCGGTCTGCTCGGCGCCGATGACACGCGAGTTCCCGTCCGCGTCGAGCAGCTGGGAGGCGCCCATGGTCGGCCCCAGGGGAAGGATCACCCATTCCTTCGTCGGGTGGTAGACGTGGGTGGCCTCTCCCCCGTCGATCTGGGCGCAGATGTTCGCCATGACCACCCGCGCCTGCTGGCGCGCGGCATCGGCCCGCTTCGACTCGCGCACGTCAGTGAGGTCACCGACGGCGTAGACCCTGTCGGAGCCCACCACCTGCAGGTTCGCGTTCACGCGGATCGTACCGTTGGGATGCAGGCGCGCCTCGTACTCGGTGCCGGCCAAGTACCCGGAGTTCGGGCGTGCCCCGTGGCACTGGAACCATGTGTCGGCCTCGACGGCCTCACCGCTGGTCGTGTGGACGACGAAATGCCCGAGTTCGCCCACGTTGTGGGGAGGCAGGTATGCGAGCTGTGTTCCCGTGATGATGCGGACCCCGAGCTCTTCGAGCTGGGAGCGGATCTCGGATCGCAGTTCCTCGGAGTATCCCGGGGTGGACAGGATGTCGGACTCACGTTCGACGATCGTGATCTCCAGGTCGGGGAAGGAGCTGGCCAGTTCGCCCGTGAACTCGATGCCGACGGTGCCGCCACCGACCAGCAGCACGGACTTGGCGTCACGCAGGTTGGCGTGGAGCTGGTCCAGGCGGGCCTTGGCGACTTGGGCGCGCGAGGAGGAGTACTTCGCCGGGAAGGGGTAGGAGGACCCTGTGGCCAGGACGACGTAGTCGGCCTCGATGGGCTCACGACCGAAGACGTGGACGGTGGTGCCCTCCACCCTGGAGACGGTGCCTTGTACGAAGCTTCCGTTCTTCAACAGGTTGGTGTAGGGCATGAAGATCGTGTGCTGCCAGACCTCGTCGACGGCTGCTCGCAGGGCCGCAGCATGGTGGACGAACTCGTCCTTCTGCTCGACCAGGACGACCTCGGCGAAGGGATCCAGTCCCTTGGCAACGGTCACTCCGCCGTATCCTCCACCAACCACCACGACTCGGGCCACAGTTGCCTCCTCGGTTCGATTCGTTCGATCTGGGTTCATCGTCTCATCCATGCCCGCTGACGCGCTGGGACGTTGAGCCGACATGACCCACTTCACCCGCGTCGACCCGGCCCGTAGGCGCTCAGACCAGGCCCAGGGCGCGGCGCACGTCGGGCGGGAAGAAGTTGGGGCCTTTGAGGACCTTGCCGTCCTCGCGAAGCTTCACCGTGCCATCGGGCATGAGTTTGGACAGGTTCGAGGCCTGCACTTCCGCCAGGACGGCGTCCAGGTCGATCCCGCACTCCAACGCCATCCCGTAGATGACGTAGATCATGTCCGCCAAGGCGTCGGCGGCCTCCACCACGTCGCGTGCCCCGTCGTCGGCCGCCGATGCCTGCGCCACGGCCTCTTCGACGAGGGCGCAGGCGCGGGCGCCGTGGACGGCTCCGACCAACTCGGCGAACTCCTCGCCGATGAGGCTCATCCGCATTCCCAGGCGCTCGATGTCCAGGGTGGGTTCCTGGTGTGCGGCCAAACGGTTGGGCATGGAGTAGGTGGAGTGGAACTGGGCGACCAGCGCCCCGGGCCTGGAGGGGTCCAGAGCCTGACCGTGTGCGGCCGTGGGGCCGGGGCCGTCCCACGGGCACGCGGGTTCGCGGGGGTCGTCGGCCAGCAGGCCCGCGACCCACAGTCTCCTGCCGGCGCGACGCTGGACGCCCTCCCGTCTGAATCCGCAGCGCCACACGGGCTTCCACGAGCCCCAGTTGCCCACGTCGGCCAGCCACTCCACCCGGGTGGCACCCAGGTGTTCGAAGGCGGCCTCGACACTCAGGCGTACGGCCTCGGACATGAGACCCTCACCCCAGCGATCCTTGTCCAACCAGTAGCCGATCTCGAAGCTGCCGGGGTTCCTCACGCCCGCGAACAAGCTGATGACTCCCACCATGGCGCCTGTGGCGACCTCGACCAGCGCCCAGTCGGGGCTGCCCGCCTCCCAGCGGCCGGCTGCGCCGCCCGTCCACTGCTCGGCCATTTCCTCGGTGTAGGGCCACGGGATGCTGGTCCACCGCGAGTATTCGTCGCTGGAGTCGAGGATCACGTGCAACTGCCCCGCGTGTTCGGGTGAGACGGGCACCAGGTTGACCCTGGTGCCTTCCACGGTGAATGGGGTGATCGCCATGTCAGTTCCTCCGGGACTCGGCGTGTGCGGTGGTCAGTGCATTGACGAGGGCGGTGGTCGGCTGCATTCCCTGGACGACGAAGGTGTCGTCGAGCAGCAGGGTGGGCACCGCGTCGACGCCCATGTGCATCGCCATCTGGAAGTCGGACCACACCTGGCTCGCCCGCGCTTCGTCCCCCAGGGCGGGGATGACGTGTTCGGCATCGATCCCCACGTCCTGGGCGCATCCGACGAGGACATCCGGGTCCGACAGGTCCAGTCCCATTTCGAAGCGGGCCCTGAACAACGCGTCGGTGAGCCTGAGGACGTGGGTGTCCGCCCCTTCGGTGGCCTCGCCCTCCATGTCGAGGTCGCGCGCGGCGGCGATTGTTCGATGGGCGCTGACCGTGGGTGCCACGACAAGGCGCGCGAAGTCGTAGCGGATGCCTTCGGCGGCCCCCAGGTCGCTCAGGCGGGTCGTGTGCGCCAACGCCTGTTCGAGTTCCATGCCTTCGGAGTCCATGAGGTGCTGGATCCAGGGCTCCTTCAGAGTGCGGTCAAGGTCGGGTTCGAGGAAGTAGGGGTGGACGAGGACCTCGGCCTCGCCCCCAAAGTCGACCTGCGTCAGCGCGGTCCTCAGGTGGCGAAAACCGAGGTGGGACCACGGGCATCCGAGGTCCACCCACATGTCGATCCTCATGGCGGCCAGCTCCTTCCCGCGAGGTCGGGGCGGTGGCCGACCTGGAATGCACCCTACCAACGTGGACGCCGACCCCCGGTGCGCCGCTCGCGCTCCTCGGCGCCCGGAGGGACGGCAGGCAAGGTGTGGCCACCGATTTGGTGGATGTGTCCGGCCTCGTGATAGAGTCTTCCCGCCCTCGACGGATGGAAGCGTTCGTCGGTCACCTGCGCGGGTGGCGGAATAGGCAGACGCGCTAGCTTGAGGTGCTAGTCCTCGTATTAGAGGGTGGGGGTTCAAGTCCCCCTCCGCGCACGGCACGAAAGCCCGGGACATCGAAATGATGTCCCGGGCTTTTCCCGTCGGTTCCCACCCGCCCCAGCCGTCCCGCGAAATTCGTCCGTCGCCCTGCGAGATTCGTCCGTCAGGGTGTCGAAGCGGAGTCCCCGCAAATGAGGGAATGGTGACGAGGGTCACTGAGGGGGCCCGTCGAAGTGTGGATGAAATCGACTGGCGAATCCGTGCGGATCAGCTCGCGACCTTGTCGAGGCTGGATTCCAAGCGACCGAAGAAGTCGACCAAGACGCCCAGGGTCTTCTCGTCCATTCCGTCCAGGATCTGCTCGCGAACGAGATCCTGGTGGATACGGGTCGCCTTTGCGGTGGCGTTGCGTCCACTCTCGGTCAAGGTGGCGTCGAAGCCGCGCTTGTCACCTGCGGAAGTCTCGCGGATGACGAGGCCGTCGCGCTCCAGATGGGTCACCAGGTAGGACACACGCGAGGGCGAGAAGCTGATGGACTCCGCCAACTGGCCCATGCGCAGGGTCTGGTTGGGGGCTTCCCACAGTGCCAGCAGGACGTGGTAGTCCGGCAGCGACAGCCCGACGTGACGCTTCAGGCGCGTCTCGAGGACTGAAGTGAGCTGGCTGAGGGTACGGAAGAATGCGCGCCAAGCGACGCCGTTCTCGCTCGAGGAATCCTCGGTCAGATTCATGTGGGATGGCATGGTCACTGGTTGTCCTGTTCGTTGGTCCGACGCAACAGGTATCCTGTGCCCGTTGCGCGTTTGTCGCCGTCATGCTATCTGCGACGACGATGCCCGACGCGCACGGATTCCCGAAAATCACGGATTTTCAATGTCTGAATACTGGTACTCAAATATGATGGTCGAAACTCCGAAGCAATCACTTTCCTTCACTTGCGTCTTCTTCGACGTGGACGGCACTCTGGTCGACTCGGGCGGAGCGGTGATCGACACTTTCGTCGAGGTGCTCACCGAGTACCGCCTGCCCGTCCCTTCTCGGGAACACCTGCGTCGCCACGTCGGTCCCCCACTGTGGAGCTCACTGTTGGAACTCGGGACCCCAAAGGACATGCTCGAAACGGTGATCGCGAACTACCGGAGCCGCTACCACGAGCGTTTCCTCGACCCGCCCCTCTTCGAGGGGATCGACCAGGTGGTGAAAGACCTGTCGGCGGCAGGCGTTGCCATGGCCACCGCCACCTCCAAGCAGGAGCCACTGGCTCTGGCCCAGCTCGAACACCTGGGGTTGCTCGACCACTTCACGGTGGTGGCAGGTGCAACCCCGGATCCGGCGTGCACGAAGGCGACTGTGCTGCGCGACGCCTTGGCCCGCTTGGGGGCCGCTGGCGCCGACACCTCTCGCCCGGTGCTGGTCGGGGACCGCCATTTCGACATCGAGGGAGGCCGAGCGGTCGGTGTCCCGGTCATCGGAGTCGGTTGGGGATACGCGTCCGAGGGTGAGCTGGACGGGGCGGACGCCTTCGCCGCGGACCCTGCGGCGCTGTCGCGGCTTCTCCTGCCCCACTGATCGAGCCTGCGCGGACGAACCCCACCTGCCCCAGGGAGCTGGTGCTGCGTCGGGGGTCCGGAACCTGTGTCAGTGGAAGTCGCGTGATCGCACCGGCAGGGGCATGGGCAACTCCCACATGCGATGCGCCTGTACTCCCACTGCGCCGTCACCCTTCTGGATGCGCCCGCGCACCAGCAGCGCGCGCGAGGACAGCGCCGTGCGCCGATTCGCGGCCCACACGTCCTTCGAACAGCTCACGTTGACCAGACCGGCCTCGTCCTCCAGAGACATGAAGGTGATGCCGCGCCCGGTGTGGGGCCGCTGCCGGTGGGTGACCAGCCCTGCGACGGTGACGACCTCGCCGTCCTCGATGTCGGACAATTCCTCGGATCGGCGCACCTGCCGAGTCGCAAGCCACTCGCGCACGTGGGCGATGGGATGGTCTCCGCAGGTCAGCCCCATGGACAGGTGGTCGTGGACAAGTTCCTCGGCCGGAGACATTTCCGGCAGAAGCGGCGCCCTCGTCCCCACTTCGGTACCGGGGATGAAGGGTTGGACCCAGTCGCCGCACCCGACGGCCCCGGCCACCCACAGTCCCTCCCGCCGGCTCATCCCCAAGGAAGCAAGGGCCCCGGCCTTCGCCAGGAGTTCCACCTCCCGGGTGGACAGACGGGCCCGACGCGCCAAGTCCGCGACATCGAGGAAGCGCCCCTCCTTCCGCGCCTCCACGATGCGCTCGGCGGCCTCCCCCAGCCCCTTGACCGACGCCAGGCCCACACGCACACACAGATCGAGGTGGACGTCCAGGGGGACCGGAGCACACTCCTCCGCACGGCCTTCCTCCCCCATGCCCGTCCACGGTGCCGCCTCGGCCTCGACAGCACTGATCTGGACATCGACCGGCCCGATCCTCACCCCGTGGCGCTTGGCGTCGTGGACCAGTGACGAGGACGAGTAGAAACCCATGGGCTGGCTGGCCAGCAGCGCCGCGTAGAAGTGCTCCGGGTGGTGGACCTTGACCCATGCGGAGGCGTAGACGATGTGCGCGAAGGAGAAGGCGTGTGACTCGGGGAAGCCGAAGTCGGCGAATCCGAGCAGCTGGTCGAAGACCTTCTCGGCCACGTCCTGCCCGACTCCACGCGCTGCCATGCCCTCCATGAGATGCGGGCGCAGTTCCTCCATGCGTTCGGGGCTGCGTTTGGACCCCATGGCGCGGCGCAACTGGTCGGCCATCATCGGGGTGAAACCGGCCGCGTCAATGGCGATCTGCATGAGCTGTTCCTGGAAGAGGGGCACGCCCAAGGTCTTTTCCAGTGCGGGTCGAAGCAGCGGATGCAAGTAGGTGACCGGTTCACGTCCGCTCCGCCTGCGCAGATACGGGTTGACGGCGTGCCCTTGGATGGGCCCGGGGCGGATCAGGGCCACCTCGACGACGATGTCGTAGAAGCAACGTGGGCGAAGGCGCGGCAAGGTGTTCATCTGGGCGCGCGACTCGACCTGGAAGACGCCGACGGTGTCGGCGGCGCAGAGCAGGTCGTAGACGCGCGGATCCTCCTCCGGCAGGTTGTGCAATCCCAATGGCTGCCCGTCACGGCCTCGCACCTCGATCTTCCCCAGGGCGTCGAAGGCCTTTCGCAGGGCGGTGAGCATGCCCAGACCCAGCAGGTCGAACTTCACCAGGCCGGCATCCGCACAGTCGTCCTTGTCCCATTGCAGGACGGAGTGCTTCTCCATGGCCGCCCAGTTCAGGGGACAGACTTCGGCGACAGGCGTTTGGGTGAGCACCATTCCCCCGGGGTGGATGCCCATGTGGCGCGGCAGGCGCTGCAGGGCTGCAGCCACCGACAGGACGTGTTGTGGGACGGCGTCCTCCTCGCCCTCGGCGCCCCGTCGGCAGGCCTTGGACCATTGGGTGGCAAGGTCCGGGGCGTACCCCAAGGCCTTGGCGGCGTCACGCACGGCCGAGCGGGGCCGGTAGCTGATGACATTGGCGACGAGGGCGGCCCTGCGTCTGCCGTAGAGCTCGTAGACGTGCTGGATGACCTCCTCGCGCCTGCCCGACTCGATGTCGATGTCGATGTCCGGCGGCCCGGAACGGCCTGTGGACAGGAATCTTTCGAAGAGGAGGCGGTGGCGCACCGCGTCGACGGCGGTGATGCCCAATGCGTAGCAGACCGCGGAGTTGGCGGCCGATCCGCGGCCTTGGCACAGGATGCTCCGCGAGGCGCAAAAGTCGACGATCTCCTTGACGATGAGGAAGTACCCGGGAAAGTCCAGGGTGTTGATGACCTCGAGTTCATGGTCGATGACCTGCCAGGCGCGAGGATTCTGCGCACGTGTGCCGTAGCGTCGCCGAGCCCCCTCTTCCGTGAGTTCACGCAGCCAACTCGCTGGGCTGTGGCCGTCGGGCACATGGGTGCGTGGCAGGTGCGGGGCGGACAGGCGCAGGTCGAAGGCGTGGGTGGCCGCCAGGGCGGCGGCTTCGGCAACGGCCTGCGGGTGGCGCGAGTGGAGGGCGAGCATCTCCCGCGGGCTGCGCAGGAAGGCGCGCAGCGCCGGCAGGTGCTTCTCCGCACCCACGAGGTCGGCGCGTGCTCGTGTGGCTGCCAGGACGTCACCGAGGGCCTGGGAGGAGGGCGAGGCGCAACGCACCGCGCCACTGGCGACCAGTCGTAGGCCTCGGCGGCGGGCCAAGGCGGCCAGGGTGTCGGCCAAGTGCGGGGGGCTGGTGGGGGTCAGGACGGATTCGATGGCCAGGTGTTCCGCGCCGAAGAGGCTGATGAGGTGATCGAGTAGACGTTTCGCGTCGAGTTCGCCCCCGGCGGCGAGGGCGCGCCGCAGAGGCCCTCGGCCGGTGCCGGTCAAAATCGTCCAGTCGTGGGCCTGGGCTGCGAGGTCGGCCAGGTGGTGGGCGCACTCGCGCTGCCCGGGGCGCGACAGGACGTGTTCGGACATGGCTCGGCACAGGTGGCGTCGTCCTTGCGGTGAGGAGGTGAGGACGGGCAGGCGGATGCCGGGGTCCTCGGCTCCTGGGACCAGCCCCCATCCGTTCTGCCCCGCTCCGGGCAGGATCCGGGCAAGGTCGGCCCGCTCCAGGGTGAGTTCGGCCCCGTGGACGACGGGCAGGGCGTGGGTCCTGGCCGCCGTCTGGGTCTGGACGGCCGAGTACATGCCATCGACGTCGAGGACCGCCAAGGCGTCGAGTTCCAGGCGCGCCGCTTCGGCGACGAGGGCAGCGGGCTGGTCGGCCCCGTCGAGGAAGGTGAAGGCTGAGTGGGCGTGGAGCTCGGCATAGGCGGGCTCAGCCTCAGGGACGAGATGCACCCTGCCAGACTACCAGGACATCGAACACCTGTTCGAGTCGGGTGCCAGCGTCCACGCAACACGCACCTCAGGACTCCAGAAGCGCCCTGAGGTCCGCCACCGAGATCCTGGTACCGCTTGCACCACCGTCGACCACCGCCGAGACCAGCTCCCGTTTCCTCTCCTGCAGGGCCAACACCTTCTGTTCCACCGTGTCGCAGGCCGCGAGGCGGTACACGTTGACCTTCTTCGTCTGCCCGATCCGATGGGCGCGGTCGATCGCCTGGGCCTCCACTGCGGGGTTCCACCACGGGTCCATGAGGAACACGTAGTCGGCCTCCGTCAGGGTCAGACCCGTCCCACCGGCCTTGAGGGAGATGAGGAAGACCGGAGCCTCCCCACCGCGGAACTCTCCCACCGCGGCTTCACGGTCACGGGTGGCTCCGGTCAATTCGGCCACAGTGTGCCCACGGCGTTCGACGACCAGCCGGACACGGGTCAGGAAGGAGGTGAACTGACTGAAGACGAGCACCTTGTGTCCCAGCGGCAGCAGTTGGTCCAGTTGGTCGGCCAAGTACTCGACCTTCGCGGAACCGACGCCGGCATGCCTCTCGTCGACCAGCGCGGGGTCCAGGGCAAGCAGGCGCAGACGGGTCAGGGAGGCCAGGACATCCATCCGGTTGCGCCGCATGTCCTTCATGAGGCCGAGGATCCGTGCGCGCTCGCGGGTGAGGTACTGCTCGTAGATGCGCCGGTGTTCGACTCCCAAGTCGATCGGGACCACTTGGACGGTCTTGTCGGGAAGGTCCGGAGCGACCTCGTCCTTGGTCCGTCGCAGGACGAAGGGGCCGACGAGGGCGTGCAGGCGGGTGAGCATGCGCCTGTCCCCGGCTTCCACGGGTTTGCGGAAGCGCTCGTTGAAGGCCTTTTGACCGGGCAACAGGCCCGGAGTGGCCAGGGCCAGCACCGACCACAGGTCCCCCAGAGAGTTTTCCACCGGGGTGCCGGTCACAGCAAAGGTCCACGGGGTCTCCAGGGCGCGCAGAGCCCCGTGGATGGCGGTGCTGGGGTTCTTCACCGCCTGGGCTTCGTCCAGGACCAGTCCGCCCAGAGCGACCTCGGCCCAGTCCTGCGCCTCCAGGCGCACCAGCGTGTAGGAGACGACGAGAACGTCGGCGCCGTCGGCAATGGTGGACAGGTTCTCCTCACGCCTGCGGCCAGTGGCCGAGACGACCCGCAGGACGAGATCGGGGAATCGCGAGGCGGCTTCGTCCCGCCAGGTCGGCAGGACCGAGGTGGGGGTGACCACGAGGACGGGGCCCTCCAGCAGTCCGGCTTCCTTGAGGCTCAGGAGCGCGGAGAGGATCTGGATGGTCTTACCCAGGCCCATGTCGTCGGCGAGGATTCCGCCAAGGCCAAGCATTGCCCGGGTGACGAGCCATTGGCGCCCCTGCTCCTGGTAGGGGCGCAGGTCGACCCGTGCGCGCGTCGATGCGGGAAGGCGTGCCTCCACATCCGCCTGCGTGAGGGCGTCGACGCGTTCACGCCATTTGGGTGCAGCGCAGACGGTGTCGACCATGTCGGACACACCGTCGAGGACTCCCAGGTGGATGGGGCGCAGGCGTGGAGCCTCCGGGTCGGAGTCGGTGAGAGTGGCAGCTTGGGCGAGCAGGGCACGCAGTGTCTCGATGCGCTGACCGTCCAAGCGCACCCACACGCCGTCGACCTCGACATGGTCCTGTTCACGCGCGAGGGCGTCGAGCACCTCACGGATCTCGACCTCATGGCCCGCAAGGAGGATCCGCATGCGCAGGCCGAACCAGTCGTGCTGGTCGTCCTCGTCCACCACCAGGTCGACCCTCATGCCTTCGGGGTCCACCTGGATTGCGCGGACCTCGTCGGAGACGTCCCAGATGAGGTCGGGGTCGCGGATCGCCTCGACTGCCGCGAGAAGCTCCGGGGCCCGCCAGGTCTGCAGGTGAATGGTGGAGGGGCCGGGCTGCCACCAATGGGCGGCCGCACGTCTGCCCTGGGCGTCGACCCTGGCGCAGATTTCACGCAGATCCGGGTCGCTGGCGGCCGGGTCCAGCAGGGTCCTGGAGCGGGCACCGTCGAAGTCGTACTCGACCCACCATCGCACGGCCAGACCACGTCCGTGTTCGACGCGGACGGTGGCCACGAGCGCGCACTTCTGTTCCACCTCGGCACTGAAGGAGGCGTCGCTGGACAGGATTCGCACTTGGCTGCGGGTGCGGTCGAACCACCGGGTCCGGAATTCGGCCAGGTCGGCTGCGGGGACGTGGAGGCCGTCGGGGAGCAGGGCGGCGAAGGTCTCCCCCACTCGCACATGCGCGATCCGTGTCCCTCCGTCGAGCAGGAGCAGCCCATGGTCTGCCGACAGGCGTGTGGTCGGGCGGATCTCGTCCCCCAAAGTGGCCACCACCTCCAGGTGCAGGCCCTTTGGCCCCAGATGCGCGTCCAGGGCCAAGTCCCAGGACGCGGGGTCCAGGTGCAGGGGTGTGAGCGGATCGAGGGCGGCAAGCAGGGTCACCCCGGACCTCACGAGTTGACGCAGCCACGGGATGGCCCCCTCGCCGAGGTCCTCCAGGCAGACCTCTCCTCTGGAACGCCACGCCACACCTTCGCGGGAGAGCCGGTAGCCCTCGCGCATGAGGCAGATGTGGGTGGGGTTGAGTCCTTCGACGACGGATGCCCATTGGGTGGAGGTGATGTCCGCCCAGCTGGCGCGTTTGGCCGTCCAGGTGACGGTGCGTCCCGGGCGCAGGGGCGACAGGCGCACGGGCTGGGAAGGGTCGCTCGCGTCGACGAGGAGGGCCAGTGGTTCTCCTGTGGCTCCACTGCCACCGACGAGGTCGGCCAGGGTGTCGCGCCAGTCCCGCTCGGGGGTCGTTTCCGCACGACGACGTTCGGCTTCTTGGACTTCGAGGAGGACCGACAGCGCGTGTTTGCAGTCGCGGCCGATGCTGCACGCGCATGTGAGCAGCGGGGCGCCGGGGCCCGGGCCGACCCATGCGCTGTACGTGACGCCGGTGGCGGCGACACGCCCGCGGATGCGCCCGTCCTCCAGGTCCTCCACCTGCGCGGGAGACCCGTTCTTTCGCAGGACGAGGGCGGCGCCCCATGTGGCGGGACCGACCATGGCCATGATGTCGGAGTCGTCCAGGGCAGCGATTGCCGCCCTGAGTTCCGCGTTCGTGCCCATCCCGCCAGTCTACGTCGCCTCGGCGAGGGCACCCGGTTCGGGCGGCGGGAAGGCCGAGGCGTTGGGGCACGCGTCCAGGAAGTGTCGTGGCGGGGTGGCATCAGTCGTACAACCCTTCGAGGAACCACTGGCCCGCCCGCTGGACGAGGAGCATGTCGGGGGCCGGACAGGAGCGTGTGGACGTGCCTGTCAGGGCCAGGCGGAGGTAGGCGCGTGGGCCACGGGCACTGTTCCGGTCCTCCCACCAACGCCCGAGGACCAGCCACGGTTCGTGGACCTGGGCGACGTTCGCACGGCTTTCCTGTCTGAAGGGATCGGGCAGTGTTCTTGCAGGCATGCGCATGAGCCCGGGGGGCGGGTGCACGCGTCCACGCTCGTCGATTCGCACGGGTTCCCACCCGCCTGCAGTGGTGGCACCGAGCAGGTCCACGGGCACCGGCGCCTCGAACACCGTGGAAGGCGCGTCTTCGAGCCCGCCGTCCCATTCCCCGTCTCTTGGCACACCCGGTACGTCATGCCCCCAGGGGCGCATGAGGATTCGTGTGCGCGGATCATGGCCCCCCTGCCGAATCGGCTGACACAGCCCCTCGTCCCCCAGTAGTGAACAGATCCGCGTGGCGGAGCGTTCGAGGCGCCTTTCGGCCTCACCGCGGCCCCACAGGGCCTGCTGGTCCGGTCGGGGGTCGAGTTCGCCGGCGATCAGGACCATGTGGACCAGGCCGCCGCTCGGGGCGCCCTCGTCCCCTGTGCCGACCAGGTCGCTCCAGCCGCGGACCAACCACCTCAGGCGTTCGACGACGCGGTCGACGTCCCGGGCGTCGACCCCCTGCCACACTCGTTGTCGTTCCTGACCGGTTTCAGTCCTGGCGCAGGCGGTGAGTCGATGGGAGCCGACGCCACTGCGGTGGAGATGGGCGGCCAAGTCGACAGCACCTGCACGCAGGTGCAGCAGGGCGTCCTCGACCCGGACGGCAGGCGGGTCGAGGTCGATCTCCGTCCGCAGGTCACCGGGAACTCGTCCGGACGTCACGACGGGCACTTCCCCACCGGCGGCCAGGGCCCACAGGTGCTCCGCCGGCCCGCCGAATCTCGTGAGGAAGGCGCGGGCGCCGAGGGCGCGCAGATCACCACATGTGCGCACGCCCAGGACCTCCAAGGAGTCGAGGAGCTCTTGTGTCTCGTCCTGACGGGGCGCAGGAAGGAGGGGGAGGGCTTCGGGCAGGGGAACGGTGTCGAGGAACTCACGATGTGTCTCCTTGGGAACGATGACTCCTCTGCGGGCGGCGGCCAGGGCCGTCAGGGCTCCCGTGGCAATGCCGACCTGTGCTTCTGCCCCGCAGGCCGCGGCGACGGCGTCGATGAGTTCCTCGGCGAGTGCCTCCTCGGAGCCGGCCCAGCGGACCGGTCCTCGTGAGGGGGCCCACGCCAGCCCGGGTCTGAGGCAGACGACATGCGCCGCAAGGGAGTCGAAGGCCTCCAGGACCACTTCAAAGGCCCTGCCTTCCCTGTCGTCATCGCGTGGGAGGACCAGGAGACGGGGGCAGAGGTGACGTGCGGTGGACAAGGGCATCCGGGAGCGAACTCCGTGGCGTCGGGCGGCCGTCGAGGCCAGGAGAACGCGTGGGCCCTCCGCCAGGACGGTGGGGGCACCGGGTGGGGCATCGACCGCCAAGGCACTGACCGGCCACTCCGGGACCCACAGGACCACGCGTCTCATGACACACCCCGTGCGAGAACGGGGGCATCCCCTGCCCATCTGCGGGAAAGTCCCACCCACGGGGACTCGACGAGGATCGTCGTCCCTTCACTCCTGGCGCGGGCCGCGAGGCGACGCTGCTGGATGCGGCTCAGGGACAGTTCTCCCACGCACAGCAGATCGACCCCTTCGATGAGCAGAGCCGCCGCCTCCGGTGCCAAGGGCCCCGGATCCGCAACGACGAGGACCCGGTCCAGGTCCAGGCCGAAGACCCCGGCCGCCTCCCATCCGACGTCGCGCACACCAAGGAAAGCTGCCCAGCCACCCTCGGGTGTGAGGGCCGCCGCTGCCCGCAGTCGCGCACCACACCCTCTGGGCACTTCGAGGACCCCTCCGGGGCGAAGGCCGGTCCCACCCACGCGCAGGCCCAGGTCGTCCTCGACCTTGGCCAGGACGGCACGGGCCGCTTCGAGCCTTTCAGCGGCGTCCGTCATCGGTGCCTCCTTCCCCAGAACCAGACACCCTCACGAACATTTGTTCGAAACAATACGTCCTTTCACCCACATCTGCACACACCCTCCGCATGCCCCTCCCACCCCCGCCCCACTTGGCACACTGGAGAGGTCAGAGCACCCCACAGGGAAGGACAGCCGATGGACCTCTCCACACGACCGATCGCCCCGGAGCCCTACGAACAACTCCCGGCGGTCCCCCGCTTCCTCCTCACCTCCGACGACCTCGTCGACGGGACGCCGATGCCCGCGGCACAGGTCGCTTCCGGTGGCAACACCTCTCCCCACCTGCGCTGGTCGGGTGAGCCCGAAGGGACCCAAGGATTCCTCATCACCTGTTTCGACCCCGACGCCCCCACTCCGGCCGGCTGGTGGCACTGGACCGTCGTGGACGTCGACGCCGCCACCCATGAACTGCCCACCGGGGCAGGCTCCTCCGACCTCGAACTGGACGGGGCCGCCTTCCACCTGCGGGCAGACCACGGCGAAGCCGGGTACCTAGGAGCCGCACCGCCTCCCGGCGACCGCCCCCACCGCTACGTCTTCGCGGTCCACGCGCTGGATGTGCCGACTCTCGGACTGGATGACGAGGCCACACCCACGATGGCTTCCTTCCAGGCCCTCTTCCACACGATCGCCCGCGCCACCCTCACGGTGACGCACGCCGAAGGCGCGTGACTTCCGCCCGCCGGGACCTCGACGGCACTGCGTCGCCGGGGTCCCGCCGCGTTGGTGGCACAATCCAGGGGTGCTCCACATCGTCTTCCTCACCCCGGAAATCCCCGGCAACACCGGTGCCGCGATCCGCCTGTCCGCCTGCACGGGGGCAATGCTCCACCTGGTCGAACCCCTCGGTTTCGACATGGAGGACTCCAAGCTGCGCCGCGCAGGTCTGGACTACCACGACCTGGCACATGTGAAGGTCCACCCGGACCTGGACTCCGCCCTGGCCGAGATCCCCGGACGCGTGTGGGCGCTCACCGGACACGCAAGCACCATGTACACCGGCATTTCCTACGAGGACGGGGACGCGTTGCTGCTCGGCCGCGAATCCACGGGCCTGCCCGAGCAAGCCCTCCGGCACCCGCGTGTGAGCGGGCGCGCACGGATCCACATGCGGCCCGGCGCACGCTCCCTCAACTTGGCCAACTCGGCGTCCATCGCCCTGTACGAGGCCTGGCGACAACTCGGTTTCACCGGAGCGGGTTGAGCCGGGCGCGAACGGCACTTCCTTCCACTTGTGCCCAGCACCACCGCGCCGATTTGCGTCCGTGCAGGACACAGGCCGCCTCGCAGTGGGACAATGGACCTACGTGGGCACGATCTGCCCGCACACCGACATCTAGGAGTGATCACGTGAGCGAGCCCGGATACGACGTCGTCATCCTTGGGGCAGGCTCCGGCGGTTACGCCGCCGCCCTGCGCGCCTCCCAACTCGGACTCAAAGTTGCCCTCATCGAAGGCGACAAGGTCGGCGGCACCTGCCTGCACCGCGGCTGCATCCCCACCAAGGCCTACCTCCACGCCGCCGAAACCGCCGAAGCAGTCAAGGAATCCGCCGCCTTCGGCGTGAACTCGACCTTCGAGGGCATCGACATGACGAAGGTAGGCGCCTACCGCGACTCGGTCATCGGCAAGCTCTTCAAGGGCCTGCAAGGGCTGCTCGCCCAGCGTGGGGTCGAGATCATCCACGGATGGGGACGCCTCGTCGGTCCCGACACCGTCGAGGTCGACGGTCGCCGCGTCACCGGCACCCACGTCGTCCTGGCCACCGGCTCCTACTCCCGCTCGATTCCCGGCCTGGACATCGGTGGGCGGATCATCACCTCCGACCAGGCCCTGCAGATGGAATGGGTGCCCAGCCGGGCGGTCGTCCTGGGCGGCGGAGTCATCGGCCTGGAGTTCGCCTCCGTGTGGCGTTCCTTCGGCGCCGAAGTGACAATCATCGAGGCCCTTCCGCACCTGGCCAACAACGAGGACGAGGCCGTCTCGAAGCTCCTGGAACGCACCTTCCGCAAACGCGGCATCGCCTTCCACACGAACACCCGATTCGCGGGGGCGACCCAGGACGAGTCCGGCGTGCACGTGAGCACCGAGGACGGCAGAACCTTCGACGCGGACGTGCTGCTGGTGGCCGTGGGCCGCGGTCCCGTCACCGAAGGCTTGGGTTACGAGGAACAGGGCATCCGCATGGATCGCGGTTTCGTCCTGGTCGACGAGAAGTTGCACACGGGCGTGGCCAACATTCGCGCCGTCGGTGACATCGTCCCGGGTCTGCAGCTTGCCCACCGCGGTTTCCTCCAGGGAATCTTCGTCGCCGAGGAGATCGCCGGCCTGTCCCCGGCTCCGATCGTCGAATCCGGCATTCCGCGTGTGACCTTCTGTGAGCCCGAGATCGCCTCGGTGGGTCTGACCGAGAAACAGGCGCGCGAGATCCACGGTGATGCCGTGCGCACGGTGGAGTACAACCTGGCGGGCAACGGCAAGTCCAACATCCTGGGCACGGCAGGCTTCGTCAAGCTCGTGTCCGTCCAGGACGGGCCGATCGTGGGATTCCACGCGATCGGCGCGCGTGTGGGCGAACAGGTGGGTGAGGGCGAGCTCCTGGTGAACTGGGAGGCACACCCCGCCGATGTCGCCGCGCTGATCCATGCGCACCCCACGCAGAACGAGTCCATCGGCGAGGCGGCGCTGGCCCTGGCGGGCAAGCCGCTGCACGCGCACAACTGACACGGACACCGACAAGGAGAAACACAATGGCAACTGATGTGACCATGCCCGCTCTGGGCGAGTCGGTGACCGAGGGCACCGTCACCACGTGGCTGAAGAACGTCGGCGACACGGTGGCCGCCGACGAGGCCCTGGTCGAGGTCTCCACCGACAAGGTGGACTCCGAGGTCCCCTCCCCCGTCGCAGGCGTCGTCCTGGAGATCCTCGTCGCCGAGGACGACACCGTCGAGGTCGGCACCGTCATCGCCCGCATCGGCGATGCCGGCGAGGCCTCTGCACCCGCAATCGCACCTGCCCACGTCGCAGCTCCTTCCCCTGTGCCGGTGGCGTCGCCCACCCCGTCTGCGCCTGCGGCTCCTGCGGGTGGCGCGGTCAGCGGCGTCGAGGTGACAATGCCCGCCCTGGGTGAGTCCGTCTCCGAGGGCACCGTCACCACGTGGCTCAAGAGTGTGGGCGATCGCGTGGAGGCCGACGAGGCCCTGCTGGAGGTCTCCACCGACAAGGTGGACTCCGAGGTCCCCTCCCCTGTGGCCGGCTGGGTCGCACAGATCCGTGTGGCCGAGGACGAGACCGTCGAGGTCGGGACCGTGGTGGCGATCATTTCCGAGGTCGAGCTCCATGCAGCCTCTGCTGCGCCTGCTGCTGCACCGGTCCCCGCCGCTCCCGTGGCGCCGGCCGCGCCGGCCACCCCCGCACCGCCAGTCCCGGCTCCCCTTCCGCCGGCACCGGCAGCTCCGGCTGCGCCTGCGGCACCACGTGCTTCGGCCACCACCGGTTACGTGACCCCGATCGTCCGCAAACTCGCCCGTGAAGCCGGCATCGACCTCGCCACCGTGACGGGCACAGGTGTCGGCGGCCGCATCCGCCGCGAGGACGTCGAAGCCGCGATCGCTGCCCAGGCTGCTCCTGCCCCGGCTGCTCCTGCGGTTCCGGCGGCTGCCGCTCTTGGGCGCGAGCCTTCCCCGCTGCGCGGCAAGACCGAGAAGATGACGCGTCTTCGACAGACGATCTCGCGTCGCATGGTCGAGTCCCTGCAGACCGCTGCCCAGCTGACCACGGTCATCGAAGTCGACGTGACGAGGATCGCGACCCTTCGCGCCCGTGCCAAGGATGCCTTCATCCAGCGCGAGCAGACCAAGCTCACCTTCCTGCCCTTCTTCGTCAAGGCCGCCACCGAGGCACTGCCCTACCACCCGAAGGTGAATGCGACGATCAAGGACACCGAGGTCACCTACCACGACCACGAGCACATCGGAATCGCAGTGGACACCGAGCGCGGCCTCCTGGTCCCCGTCATCAAGAACGCCGGTGCCATGTCGCTGGCCGACATCGCCCGTTCCATCAACGACCTGGCCTCCAGGACCCGGGACGGCAAGGCCGGTGCGGACGAGCTCTCCGGTTCGACCTTCACCATCACGAACACGGGTTCGGGTGGTGCCCTGTTCGACACGCCGGTGCTCAACATGCCCGAGACGGCCATCATGGGGGTCGGCACGATCGTCAAGCGCCCTGTGGTCGTCAAGGACTCGTTGGGCAACGACTCGATCGCGATCCGCTCGATGGTCTACTTGTCCATCTCCTACGACCACCGCCTGGTGGACGGTGCTGACGCGTCCCGGTACCTCATGGATGTGAAGAAGCGCTTGGAAGAGGGGGCATTCGAGGCCGAACTGGGCCTGTGAGGCCCTGATTCGACGCCGGGGGCGGGTCCGCGGGGGCCCGCCCCCGGGTGTTGCACCAGGAGCTGCTCAACTCTGGCGTTCGGCGACCTGCACGTTGAGGTCATTGCCCTCCAGATGGAGTTCCAGCCTGACGGGTGGCCCCGCACTGACCGTCCTGCAGGTGCCTGCCTCACAGCGCTCATGCTCTTCCTGTCGGACCTCGACCGCGACCGTGACATGCAAGTCGACGCCCGCGCCGGTGCAGGTCACCTCGCCGATCGACAACAGTGTGGTGTCATAGCCTCGAAGCTCCACTTTGCGCTCCGCCAGGCTCGTGATGAGCTCCTGGTCGGAGGCGAGAAGCGGGCCTCCGACAAGCCCTTCCAACCCGGAGCCGTCCTGCGCGCCCAGCGCGGTGTCGCGCGCATCGATCACTTCTTGAATCCTCGCCGCGAGTCTGCCCGGCGTGGGGCAAACTCCTCCTGCAACCGCCCCTGCAGACGCACTTGCGTCGCCGGTGCCACCTGCGTCTGCACGAAGGATCCCTTGGGTCAGGCCCAGTCCGACGCCGATCCCCAGTGACGCGACCGCCGCCGTGACCAGGGCGATGCGGCGCGCTCCCGCGCCCACCAGCGGGCGGGGTCGCGAGGAGGTCCGGCCCTTTGCCACTGCGATGGCCGACGCCTCGTCTCGACCGACCTCGCCCTTGTCGGCTCCCCGCGTCGGCGTGCGAGCGGCAGCTGCCCGCAGCGCCGCCACCGCTCCTTCGGGGGTCACCGACTCGGGCAGCGTGGGCCCTGCGGCATCGTTGTCCACATCCACCATGGCGGACGCGTCGGGCACCCGAACCCCCAGGGTCTGTGCAAGTCGCTCCAGGGCGGCAAGGTCTCCTTCGGCGGTCTTGGGCAGGTCCGCATTCCACCCGGGCGTTCCACCGCCCTCGCCGACCTCTTCACCGACGTCGACCAGGACGGCTCCCCTGCGCGGATGGACGAGGATGTTGGAGGGTGAGACATCCGTGTGGACCAAGCCCGCTCGGTGCAGCTCCGTCAGTGCCGCCTTGATGTCGGCGAGGATCCTTCGCGCCTGTTTCGGGCGCACGGGATCGGGGGCCTCGAGCAGGGCGTCGAGGGGACGTCCGGACACGCGCTCCTGGACGAGGGCGACGCGCCCGTCCTCGTGGGCGACGACGTCGACGAGACGCACGACATGGGGGCTGTCCACCTGCGCCCAGAGTCGCCAGCGTTCGACGAGGGCTTCGGCCTCCTCGGCCGTGTGGATGCGGAGCAGGGCGGGTGCCCCGTCCTGGTCGCATGTGCTCCACATGGGGCCCGAGGCAGTCATGTGGACGACTGGCCCCAGTTCATAGCCGTTGATCTCCATGTTCCCATCTTCCGACATTTGTCGCGCGCGCAACAGGGTTCGGGAGGTTCTGTGGATGCGCTCTCGCCGGTTCTGCACCGGGCCGCGGACACGTAGACTGGTGGAGCCATGAGTGAGAAGACCCCCTCCCCGAAGAAGCGTCGCTGGTACCACAACCTCGCCGACGCGTACACGATCACCGCCCGGACCTACACGTGGATCCCGTGGGCGCTCGCAGGAGCAGCCCTGGCCTCGATCACCATCGCCCTTGTCCTTGCCTGGGCCACTTCCGGAACCTTGGCCACCTATCTGTCCTGGGGGCTCGTCGGGGTGCTGACCGGCGCACTGGCCGCCATGGCGCTGCTCGCCTGGCTGGTCCGACCCGCGATGTACCAGCAGATCGACGGCACGCTGGGTGCCGTGTACGCGGTCCTGTCCCAGATCAAGTCCGGATGGATCGTCTCCGAGGAGCCCATTGCGGGAACCCGGAACAAGGACATCGTCTGGCGCATCATCGGCCGCCCGGGCGTGGTCCTCATCTCCGAAGGTCCGAGCTCGCGTGTACGCCCCTTGCTCGAGGCCGAGCGCAAGAAGGTCATGCGGGTGGCCAAGAACGTTCCGGTGCACCTCATCGAGGTCGGCAACGACGATCACCAGGTTCCTCTGAAGAAGCTCGAAGGCACACTGCGCCGCCTGAAGAACGTGCTGACGAAGGAAGAGGTCCCCGCAATCAGCCAACGCCTGGCGGCACTTTCCCGTGCGGGTGCCTCCATTCCCAAGGGCGTCGACCTGACGCGGGTGCGCCCCAGCCGTCGGGCCCTTCGCGGTCGCTGACCCACGATGTGAGACACCCACCTGCATGACTATGCGCCTATGCGCATAATTGGCGCAGCATCGAACACGACGAGAGGTACCCACATGCGTAAGGCCACCATTCCCGTCCTCGCGATGGCCATCGGCGCCATTGCCCTTGCAGGTTGCGCCGATCCCGACCAGACGGGCGATGACACCCCCTCCGGATCCCTCCAGTCCGCCGTCGATGTCATCCCCTACGGCCTGTCCTCCGTCGAGAAGGTCGACGAGATCGCCGCCATGGTGCCCGAGGCAGTGAAGAAGGCCGGCGTCCTGCGCAACGGTGCCTCCACCGACTACGCCCCCGGCGAATTCCGCGCCGCCGACGGGCAGACACCCGTGGGATACGACGTCGACCTGGTCAATGCCATCGCCAAGGTCATGGGTCTTGAGAAGGGCGAGACCACCCACGCGGAGTTCCCGACGATCATTCCGGCCTTGGGAAGCAAATTCGATGTGGGCGCCTCCTCCTTCACCATCACCCCCGAGCGCCTCCGGCAGGTCCACATGGTCTCCTACGTCGAGGTCGGTTCCGCCTACGCCGTGGCCAAGGGCAACCCGAAGTCCTTCGACGCCAAGAACGTGTGCGGCAAGACCATCGGCGTCCAGAACGGCACCTACCAGCAGGACTACGCGGACAAGCTCTCCGAGGAAT
Organism: Schaalia sp. 19OD2882; assembly: GCF_018986735.1. NCBI lineage: Bacteria > Bacillati > Actinomycetota > Actinomycetes > Actinomycetales > Actinomycetaceae > Schaalia > Schaalia sp. 19OD2882. The sequence continues at coordinate 1,385,916 of NZ_CP065521.1, forward strand.
GCGTCGCAGCGGGCAAGGAGAAGATCCGGGTCATGCCGCACGACCTGCAGTCCGACGTGGCCACCAAGGTCATCGGCGGCCAGTACGACGCCACCTTGGCCGACTCCACCGTCATCGGCTACGCGGTCAAGCTCTCCGGTGGTGAACTCGAGCAGATCGGCGACGTCATCGAGTCCGCCCCCCAGGGAATTGCGGTGGCCAAGAACGACGAACAACTGGCCAAGGCCGTCCAGGCCGCCGTGCAGCACCTCATGGATGACGGCACCCTGACCAGGATCCTGGCCCCCTACGGCGCCGAGAGTGCAGCCCTGACCAAGGCGGAACTCGACCCCGCCCAGTGAGCCGCTTCACGTGAGGAATCAGATGCCCAAGGACACTGCCCCCATCGACTTCATCGTCTCCCGCCCGGCTCCCAGGCCCGGCCGTTGGGTGTCGGCCGTCATCGTCGCGGTGCTCGCAGTGGCCCTCATCCATGGCTTGGTCACGAACGAGAAGTACCAGTGGGCGGTCGCCGGGCGCTGGATCTTCTCACAGACGATCCTCCAGGGCTTGGGTTTCACACTTCTCCTCACGGTCATCGCCATGGTCGTCGGCACGGCCCTGGCCATCACCATGGCGATCATGCGCCAGTCGATCAATCCCGTGCTGCGTTGGGTCGCCACCCTCTACATCTGGTTCTTCCGCGGCACCCCGATCTACACGCAGTTGATCTTCTGGTCCCTGCTCCCGGTTCTGTACCCGACGGTGGTTTTGGGCGTTCCTTTCGGCCCGGAGCTCTTCTCCTTCCAGATGGTCGACGTCTTCACCCCCTTCTGGATGGCGTGCGTGGGATTGTCCCTCAACGAGGGCGCCTACTTGGCGGAGATCATGCGCGCCGGACTGCTGTCGGTGGACAAGGGCCAGTGGGAGGCGGCGACGGCTCTTGGCATGCCGCGTCCCCTCATCTTCCGACGCATCATCCTTCCCCAGGCGATGCGGGTCATCGTCCCGCCCATCGGGAACGAAACCATCTCCATGCTCAAGACGACCTCCCTGGTCGCGGCAATCCCCTTCACCCTTGAACTCACCTTCGTCGCCGCGGACAAGGGGCAGCGTCTCTTCCAGCCCGTGCCTTTGCTCATTGCGGCGGCTTTCTGGTACCTGGTGGTCACGACCATCCTCATGTGGGTCCAGTCGCACATCGAGAAGTACTTCTCGAAGGGCTTCGAACGGCATGAGGGCAAACATCGTCCCGGCGCAGACGCTCATGCAGAGAACGCATTCATCGAGGTGACCCCGTGACCCACCAGCCCCCTGTCCCATCCAACTCACCCATGGTCAGCGTGCGCGGAGTCCACAAGTTCTTCGGCTCGTTGCACGTCCTGCGCGGAATCGACCTGGACATCGCCCCCGGTGAGGTCTGTGTGATCCTCGGCCCGTCGGGCTCGGGAAAGTCGACACTGCTGCGCTGTCTCAACCAGTTGGAAACCATCTCCGCGGGCCGCATCGAGATCGAAGGTGAACTCCTCGGCTACCGGGAAGAGGAACGGGGCGGAAAGATCGTCCTGCACGACCTGTCCGACGCGCAGATCGCCGAGCAACGTTCGCACATCGGCATGGTCTTCCAACGTTTCAACCTCTTCCCCCACATGACGGCCCTGGACAACGTCATGGAGGCGCCCGTGCGTGTGAAGAAGACCGCCAAGGAGTCCGCCCGGGCCACGGCGCTGGACCTGCTGGCAAAGGTGGGACTGGCCGACCGCGCGGACCACTACCCCTCGGAACTGTCCGGAGGTCAACAGCAGCGCGTCGCGATTGCCCGCGCCATGGCCATGGAGCCCGAACTCATGCTCTTCGACGAGCCGACCTCCGCCCTCGACCCGGAGTTGGTGGGTGAGGTCCTGGGCGTCATGAAGGACTTGGCTGCTTCGGGAATGACGATGGTCGTCGTCACCCACGAAGTCGGCTTCGCCCGCGAGGTGGCCGACACGGTGATCTTCATGGACGAAGGCGTCGTCGTCGAGAAGGGCAGACCCGAGGAGGTCATCGACTCCCCGCGCGAGGCCCGCACCAAGGAATTCTTCTCCAAGGTCCTGTGAACTCCGCTCCGCCCAGGCGTCGCCCCTCAGGTCAGGGACACCAGGTCCAGGTACGAGTCGTCCCACAGGTCCTCGTCCGCGTCGGGCAACAGCAGGACCCGGTCGGGTTCGAGGGCGACGACGGCTCCCGGATCGTGGGTCACCAGGACCACGGCACCCTCGTAACTGTGCAGGGCCGACAGGACCTCCTCACGCGAAGCGGGGTCCAGGTTGTTCGTCGGCTCGTCCAGCAACAGGACGTTGGCGCCGGACACCACCAGTGTGGCCAGAGCCAGCCTGGTCTTCTCCCCACCTGAGAGCACCGCGACCGGCTTGTCCACGTCGTCGCCACTGAAGAGGAACTGGCCGAGGACCGAACGCACGCGGGTGTCATCCAGCTCGGGGGCGCTGCGCGCCATGTTCTCCTCCACGGTGGCCGACAGGTCCAGGGTGTCGTGCTCCTGGGCGTAGTAGCCCAAGCGCAGGCCGTGGCCCGCGACGACCTCGCCCGTGTCGGGTTCCTCGATGCCGGACAGCAGACGCAACAGCGTCGTCTTGCCAGCACCGTTGAGCCCCAGGACGACGACCTTGGCTCCCTTGTCGATGGCCAGGTCGACACCGGTGAACACTTCCAAGGAGCCGTAGGACTTCGACAGGGCCTCCGCCGTGAGCGGCACCTTGCCGCAGGGGGCAGGATCTGGAAAACGCAGGTGGGCGACCTTGTCCTGGCGTCGCTCCTGACCGACGGAAGCGAGCAGTTCCTCGGCGCGGCGCAGCATCTGCTGTGCGGCGGCGGCCTTGGTGGCCTTGTAGCGCATCTTCTCGCCCTGGGCGCGCAACTGCTCGGCCTTCTTCACGGCGACGGCGCGTTCCTTGCGGCGGCGGCGTTCATCCTCTTCGCGCTGCTTGAGGTAGGCGGCCCAGCCCAAGTGGTAGATGTCGACCTCGGCGCGTGTGGCGTCCAGGTAGAGGACCTGATTGACGGTCTCGTCCAGCAATTTCACGTCGTGGGAGATGACCATGATCCCGCCGGGAAAGGTCTTGATCCAGTCCCGCAGCCACAGGATCGAATCGTGGTCCAGGTGGTTCGTCGGTTCGTCGAGCAGCAGGACATCGGCCCCTGAGAAGAGGACACGTGCCAGTTCGACCCGTCGGCGCTGGCCGCCAGACAGGGTGCCCACCGGCTGGTCGAGCACCCGGTCGGACAGGCCCAAGGAGTTGGCGATCCGGGCGGCCTCGGCATTGGCGGCCCATCCACCGGCGTTGGTGAACTCCTGGTCGAGGCGCACGTATCGTTCCATCGCCTTGATCTGCCGCGCCCCTTCCTGGGTCGACATCTCGTGTTCGGCCTTGCGGATGCGGCGGATGATCTCGTCGATGCCGCGCACCGAAATGATCCGGTCGCGGGCCAGTTGTTCCTGGTCGCCCACAGTGGTGTCCTGCGGCAGGTAGCCGACGGTCCCGTTGGTGGAGATCGTCCCCTCGAACTCGGCGGCCCCGTGGTCCCTCTGCCCCGCCAGCAGGCGCATGGTCGTCGTCTTGCCGGCGCCGTTGCGTCCAACCAGGCCGATGCACATGCCTTTGTCGATGCGCAGGTTCAGACCCGTGACGAGGGCGCGCGCGCCGATGCGCAGGGAGAAGTCCTGGACGTTGATCACCGGCCAAGTCTACGTGGTCCCTGCTCGGCCCCCGCCACGGTGAAGTACGCCGGAAGGCCCTCACCTCCCGCCTGGACTCGCCACCAGGGCGCCGCCGCTCCGGACAGGCACGACGCTCCATGTGAACAGGTCCACCCGCGTATCGACCCCCACCTGCACCTCACCCGGTGGACTGTGAGGGAGAATTGAACGTCATCGCAATCACCGACCTGGAAGAGACGACATGCCCGAAGATCCCACACACACCACCAGTCCACGGATCTTCGACGTGGTGGCTGTGCTCTTCGTCGCCTTCCTGCTCATCTCGAACATCGTCGCCACGAAGATCACCGCCCTCGACATGGGCCCCGTGCACTTGGTCTTCGACGGCGGGGCGATCCTCTTCCCCCTGACCTACGTCCTCGGTGACGTGCTGGCGGAAGTCTACGGATTTGCCCGGGCCCGCCGCGTGGTGGTGCTCGGATTCGCGGTCTCACTGCTGGCTTCCCTGACCTTCTGGCTCGTCCAGGTCGCGCCGGTCGGCCCCGGCTACACGAACCAAGCCGCTTACGAGGCCGTCCTCGGCTTCGTCCCACGCATTGTCGCCGCCTCCGTCCTGGGGTACCTGGCCGGGCAACTCGTCAATGCCCTGGTGCTCGTGCGGATCAGGCGCCGATGGGGACCCAAGCACCTGTGGGCGCGCCTGGTCGGCTCGACCCTGGTGGGCGAGGCCCTTGACACGCTGATATTTTGCACGGTGGCCTTCATCGGGGTCATTCCCGCAGGCGAGTTCCTCAACTACGTGCTCACCGGCTACGTGTACAAGGTGGGCGTCGAGGTGCTGCTGCTGCCCGTCACCTACCGGGTCATTGCCGGTGTGCGCCGCGTCGAGCGGCTCCGACACGACGAGGTCCTGGCCGCATGAACACCGACTGGCTGGCACAGGCCCCGCCCACATTCGTGGAAGCCGACGGCACCCGGGTCAGGGACCGCGGATTCGACGTGGGCACCCGCCTGGAAACCGGACCGGGCCTGGGCCGCACCGGAGTGGTGCACACCGCCCACGGCACCATCCGCACCCCCGCCTTCATCCCCGTGGGCACCAAGGCCACCGTCAAGGCCCTGATCCCGGAGATGGTCCAGGCCCTGGGCGCCCAGGCGGTCCTGGCCAACGCCTACCACCTCTACCTGCAGCCCGGCGCCGACATCGTCGACGAGGCAGGCGGCTTCGGCGCCTTCATGAACTGGTCCGGACCCACCTACACCGACTCCGGCGGCTTCCAGGTCCTCTCCCTGGGGTCGGGATTCAAGAAGGTCCTCTCGCAAGAGTTCTCCGGCACCGCCGACCTGGACGACCCGAAGCTGCGCATGCAGGCCGTGAAGGCCTCCCGCGCCGTCATCGACGAGGATTCGGTGACCTTCAAGAGCCACATCGACGGCACCACGCACCGCTTCACCCCGGAAGTGTCGATGGGCATCCAGCACAAGTTGGGCTCCGACGTGATGTTCGCCTTCGACGAGCTCACCTCCCTCCTGCACCCCCGGGACTACCAGGAGGAATCCTTGGACCGCACCCACAGGTGGGCACGGCGCTGCCTTGCCGAGCACAGGCGCCTGACCGAGGAGCGCGCGGACAAGCCCTACCAGCAGCTGTGGGGCGTCGTCCAAGGCGCGCAGTACCAGGACCTGCGGCGCAGGGCCGCCCGCACCCTGTCCGACATGGACGAGGACGGGATGCGTTTCGACGGATTCGGAGTCGGTGGGGCACTGGAGAAGGAGAACCTGGGAAGAATCGTGTCCTGGGTCTGTGAGGAGCTCGATGAACATCGCCCTCGTCACCTGTTGGGCATCTCCGAGCCTGACGACCTCTTCGCCGCAGTGGCGGCCGGCGCCGACACCTTCGACTGCGTGAATCCCTCCCGCGTGGCCCGCAATGCCGCGGTGTACACCCCCGACGGGCGCTTCAACATCACGAATTCACGATTCAAGCGGGACTTCACGCCGCTGGTGGACGGCTGCGGGTGCTACACGTGCACGCACTACACTCGCGCCTACGTCCACCATCTGTTCAAGGCCAAGGAGATCCTCTCGGCCACACTGACGACGATCCACAACGAGTGGTTCACCGTGCGACTCGTGGACGCCATCCGTGAGTCCATCGAATGCGGTCAATTCGACGACTTCAGGGACGACATGGTCGGACGATTCACCCACAGTGGAAGGACTGGTGCCAGATGAGCTTCAATGAAGGAGTGCGCTCGGACTCCGGTCGTGTGAGTTCTTCTCGCGGGGGGCGCACCGGACGCGGAGTGGCCCTGGGGGGAGGCGGTTCGATCATCGCCCTCATCGCCGTGTTCCTCCTGTCCCAGTACACGGGGATCGACCTGACCGGCCTGCTCGGACAGGGCGGCTCCTTCAGCGAGTCGACGACGACCACTCCGGGCATCGACCTCAGCGCCTGCACGACGGGAAGGGCGGCCAACGAACGAACGGAGTGCCGCATGGTGACCACCGCGGACTCCCTGGACATCGTGTGGACCACCCAAATGGCGGGTCAGGCCCCTCAGACCCACTACCGAGCACCGGGATTCACCCTCTTCGAGAACGCGGTGAGCACCGGCTGCGGGAACGCCACCTCCGCCACCGGCCCCTTCTACTGTCCGACGGATGCATCTGTGTATCTGGACCTCAACTTCTTCGCGCAGATGGAGCGTGATTTCGGGGCGGAGAACGCGCCGCTGGCCCAGGAGTACGTCGTCGCCCACGAGTGGGGACACCACATCCAGAACCTCATGGGCACCTTCGGGATCCACGACGCCCACCAAGCCGGAGCCGATGGCGAGGGCGTGCGCATGGAGTTGCAGGCCGACTGCTATGCCGGCATCTGGATGCACTGGGCTTCACGCACCATCGACCCCGACTCGGGCGTCACCTTCCTCAAACAGCCCACCCGCGCCCAGATCGACGACGCACTGAAGACTGCGGCCTCCATCGGCGATGACCGCATCCAGGAGCGCTACCAAGGGCGGGCGACACCGGACACATGGACCCACGGCGCCGCAGAGCAGCGTGCCCGGTGGTTGATGACCGGTCTGGAGACCGGGTCCGTGGCGGCGTGCGACACCTTCTCCGCCGAGAAGCTCTGAGGCCCGGCGTTCACAGGTCATTCGATGCGCCGTCCGGCGCCGTGACAGGAGGTTGTGATGGTCTCGAAACTGGTCGAGCAGAGCCGTGAACTCTACGACCCGGGGTGTCCTTTCGACGTGCCCGTGCCCACAGGGTCGCTGTACGAGTTGCTGGAGACCACGGCCTCCTTCTATCCGGATCGCGTGGCGCTGGACTACTTCGGCCATGAGGCCACCTACGCCCAGGTGCACGACCAGGTTCTGCGGGCCGCCCAGGTGTTGCATTCGGCCGGCGTCGGCAAAGGGGACGTGGTGGCGATCTCCCTGCCGAACTGCCCGCAGGCCTTCGCCGTCTTCCACGCGTGCATGCGCATCGGGGCGGTTGCCGCGCAGCACAATCCCTTGGCTCCCGCCGCCGAGGTCCATGGACAGTTGGGGCGCCACCACGGCCAGGTGGCGGTCGTGTGGGAGAAGTGCGTGGACAACTTCCCCACCGACGGGTCGACGGCCCTGCGCACCGTCTTCACCGTGGACATCAGCGCACACATGCCCGCCGGCCAGCGTTTCCTCCTGGCTCTGCCCGTGGCACGCGCCCGCGCGACCCGGGACAGGATGAGGGCCGCGCGGCCCTCGCGCGCCCGCTCCTGGGATGCGGAGGTGGCTCGCGCCCGTCGACTTCCGACCGAGTTCCCGCATCCTGGTGGGGATGACCGCGCCGTCATCTTGCACACCGGCGGTACGAACGGGGTGCCGAAATCCGTGCCGCTGACCCACAGAAACATCGGCGCGAATGTCAACCAGTGCATCTTCTGGGTGTGGAAGTTGCACGAGGGCGCTGAGGTCTTCTGGTCGTTGCTGCCCTACTTCCACGCCTTCGGCCTCACCTTCTTCCTGTGTGCTGCGGTGCGGAAGGCCGCCACCCAAGTGTTGTTGCCTTCCTTCGACGTGGATCTGGCCCTTGAGTCCCACCGCAGACGCCCGGTGACCTTCTTCGTCGGCGTGCCGCCCATGTTCGAACGCATCGAGAAGCGGGCATCCGAGACGGGCACGTCCCTGCGTTCAATTCGTTTCGGCGTTGCCGGCGCGATGCCCTTGTCGACGGCCTCTGCTGCGCGTTGGGAGAAGGCGACGGGCGGCATGATCGTCGAAGGATACGGATTGTCGGAGACCTCGCCTGTGCTGATGGGCGCTCCCCTGTCGGAAAAACGCCACCATGGGGTGTTGGGAGTTCCCTTCGCCAACACCGACCTGCGTCTGGCGGACCTGGATGATCCTTCGATCGACGTCGAGGAGGGCCAGCCCGGCGAGATCCTTGTCAAGGGGCCGCAGGTCTTCGAAGGTTACCTCGACGCACCCGAGGAGACCGCACGGGTCTTCACCGAGGACGGGTGGTTCCGCACGGGCGACATCGGCGTGTGCGAGGGCGGTTACATTCGCATGGCGGACAGGAAGAAGGAACTCATCCTCTCCGGCGGATTCAACGTCTACCCCAGCCAGGTCGAGGCGGCGATCCGCACGATGCCGGGTGTCAAGGATGTGGCCGTGGTCGGCCTGCCCTCGGGCGATGCCCGCGAGGACGTCGTCGCGGCGCTGCTCCTCGAGGAGGACGCACCGACCATCACGATTGAGCAAGTGCGCGCCTGGGCCGAGAAACGCATCTCCCACTACGCGCTGCCGCGCCACATCGCCTTCCTCACGGACCTGCCCCGAAATCCTTTGGGCAAGGTCATGCGGCGCCGCGTCAAGGAGCAGCTGCTGGACCCGGCCTCGAAGCTGCTCGAGCAGGCGGGTCAGGCGGTCGGCGGGGCGGTTTCCCAAGCGGGTCAGGCAGTGAGCGGCGCAGTGTCCCAGGCTCAGGAGATCGTCCAGGAGCATCTGCCCCAGACACGCCCCTCGGCCCTTGGTGAGGACGAGGACGGGCAGGATGCGACCCGAGACGAACGCATTGACTGACCGGGGCGACCTCAGACGTTGAAGCCGATGGCCCGCAACTGGTCACGCCCGTCCGGAGTGATGCGGTCAGGGCCCCACGGCGGCATCCACACCCAGTTGATGGCGACCTCCGGCGACAAGGTGGTGAGCACGACCTTTGCCTGTCGTTCGATGACGTCGGTCAGCGGGCACGCCGCCGACGTCAACGTCATGTCGAGGAGGATCGCATCGTCGTCGTGCACGGTCACGCCGTAGACCAGGCCAAGGTCGACGATGTTGATGCCCAGCTCCGGGTCGATGACGTCCTTGAGGGCTTCCAGGACGTCATCACCGCTGATGGAGCCGCGTTCGAGCACGTCGGTGCCGTCGATGTCGCGCACCTCGGTATTCGTGCTCGGCTGCGGGACGGGAGCAAATCGCTGCTCGACCGGTTCACTCTGGGCCATCGGGTTGCTCACCGGGTTCCTCCTTGGATGTCGGTGCCGAGTTTCGTCATGGCGTCCCGCAGGGCGTACCACCCGAGCAGAGCGCACTTCACACGATTCGCGAATTGTGAGCTGCCCTCCAGAGCAGCAGCGTCCTCAAGGGTGTCGAGGACGTCGTCGGGCACACCCTGTCCACGCGAATGCATCATGGTCTCCATGGCCTGGAAGAGGCTCCGCACTTCTTCGGGCGACTTGCCGTCGACCAAGTCGGAGAGCATCGACAGAGACGCCTGCGAGATGGAGCACCCCTCCCCGTCCCACGCCAAGCGCTGGATGCGGCCGTCGCCCGCAAGAGTCACACCCAGGGTGACCTCGTCACCGCAGGTGGGGTTGACCTGGTGGGAGGTCGCAGCCAGGCCGTCGACAGGTCCGCACCCGTGACGTTCCTTCGAATGGTCGAGGATGACTTGCTGGTAGAGCTGGTCGAGGCTGGACATCACTTCCCCTTGAAGTAGCGGCGGACGCTGGACACGCCCTCGACGAAACGGTCGATCTCCGTGTCCGTCGACGTCGGGGCAATGGAGGCGCGACTGGAGGAGCGCACACCGAAGAACGAGTGCAGGGGGATGGCGCAGTGGTGGCCGACCCGCACGGCCACGTCGAGGGAGTCGAGGAACTGCCCCACGTCATGCGGGTGGACACCGTCCACCGCGAAGGCGACGACCCCGATCCGATCCCCCGCATCCGCCGGTCCGAGGATCCGCACCCCGTCGATGTCGCCAAGGCCGTCGAGCATCCGGCAGGTCAGAGCATGTTCATGTGCGGCGACCCGCGTCATGTCCAGGCCCTTGAGGTAGTCCAGGGCGACCCGCCATCCGGCGATCTGGGCCACCGGCTGGGAGCCGGCCTCGAAACGCTCAGGAGGCGCCATGTACTCGGCGCCGTCCATCGTCACCCAGGAGATCATCGACCCGCCGGTGAGCACCGGCGGCATCGCTTCGAGGAGTTCGCGTCTGCCCCACAGCGCTCCCACCCCAGTGGGCCCGAGCATCTTGTGTGAGGAGAACACCGCGAAATCGACCCCTAGGGCTGCAACATCCACCGGAATGTGGGCCGAGGACTGGCACGTGTCCAGCAGGACCAGGGCGCCGACTGCCCGCGCCGCAGCAACGATCTGCGCCACCGGCGACACCGCGCCGGTGACATTCGAGACGTGCGTGAAGGCGACGAACTTCGTTCGAGCGTCCACGACGGACAGGGTCTCCAAGTCGAGGCGGCCCTCCGCGGTCAGGTCGATCCATGCGAGCTGAGCGCCCGTACGGGCGCAGAGCTCCTGCCACGGCACGAGATTCGCGTGGTGCTCCGCCCTCGTCACGACGATCCGGTCCCCGGGACCCACGGAAAGGCGCCGGGAGGCCCGCCCCCCACACCCCAGGCTCGCGTGTCCGATAGCCAGGGCCACGAGGTTCACCGCCTCCGTGGCATTCTTCGTCCACACGATCTCATCCGGGCGTCCCCCGACGAAGGACGCCAGATCGGCCCGCCCGTCCTCGAAGACCAAGGTCGCCTCGTCGCCAAGCAGGTGAGTGCCCCTGTGGACCGCCGCGTTGGAGCGCCGGTAGAACTCGGCTTCGGCCTCGATGACCTGCGTGGGCTTCTGGGAGGTGGCGGAGGCGTCGAGGTATGCGATGGTCCGCCCGCCCCGCCCCGTTCGGGACAGGATGGGGAAGTCCTCACGAATGGCGCGCATCTCCGCCTCCGTGAAGGGGGAGGCGCCCTCGGACGCTGCCGTCACCACCGACTCACCTGACCAGGTACGAGTCGTAACCGTTCTCCTCCAGCTGATCTGCCAGCTCGGGTCCCCCCTGGGCGGCCACTCGGCCGTCGACGAAGACGTGGACGTGGCTGGGGTGGATGTAGCGGAGGATGCGTGTGTAGTGGGTGATGAGCATGACTCCGCACCCGGTGTCGGCGTGGACACGGTTGACTCCCTCGGAGACGACGCGCAGGGCATCGACGTCCAGACCGGAGTCGGTTTCATCGAGGATCGCGAAGGAGGGCCTGAGCAGCTCCATCTGGAGGATCTCCAGGCGCTTCTTCTCGCCACCCGAAAAGCCCACGTTCACGTCACGGTCGGCGAATCCCGGATCCATGCGCAGGTCGTCCATGGCGCCCTTGACGTCCTTGACCCACTGGCGGATGGCCGGAGCCTTGCCGTCCACGGCAGTCTTCGCCGTGCGCAGGAAGTTCGACACGGACACTCCCGCGACCTCCACCGGGTACTGCATGGCCAGGAAGAGTCCCGCACGGGCGCGCTCGTCGACGCCCATCTCGGTGATGAGCTGGTCGTCCAGCCACGCCTGGCCGGAAGTGATCTCATAGGCGGGGTGCCCGGCCAAGGCGTAGGCCAAGGTCGACTTTCCCGAACCGTTGGGACCCATGATCGCGTGGATCTCACCGGAGTTGATGGTCAGGTCGACGCCTTTGAGGATTTCCTTGGGGCCATCGGCGGTCTCGACGGTGACGTGCAGGTCCTTGATGGTCAGGGTTGACATGGTGTGCCTCCTCGGCGGTTGGTCTGTGGGGGCGCTCACTGGGCGCTGCGCGCCAGTTCGGCCTCGATGGCTGCCATGAGGTGTTCCTGCACTGCGGGCACACCGATCTGGTCGATGAGTTCGGCGAAGAATCCGCGCACGACGAGGCGACGCGCCTCGACCTCGGGGATTCCTCGGCTCATGAGGTAGAAGAGCTGCTCGTCGTCGAAGCGCCCTGTGGCCGAAGCGTGGCCGGCTCCTTCGATCTCGCCGTTCTCGATCTCCAGGTTCGGCACCGAGTCGGCCTTGGCGCCCTCGGTGAGGACGAGGTTGCGGTTGAGTTCGTAGGTGTCGGTACCGTCGGCGACCTCGCGGATGAGGCAGTCGCCGATCCACACCGAGTGCGCATCCTTTCCCTGCAGGGCGCCTTTGTATGTGACCCGCGAGTAGCACTTGGGCTGCGAGTGGTCGACGAAGACCCGGTGTTCGAGGTGCTGACCGGCGTCAACGAAGTACAGGCCGAGCATCTCCAGATTGCCGCCCGGGCCACGGAAGTCCGTCTCGGCGTTGACACGTACCAGGTCTCCGCCGAGGGTGACGACAATGTGGCGGACCTGCGCGTCCCTTCCGATGGCCACACGGTGCGAGGCCGTGTGGATGGTGGTGTCATCCCACTCGTGCACGGCCACGACGCTCAGGTGGCAGCCGTCCCCGGCCTCAACCTCGATCCCTTGGGCGAGCGCGGCGCCGGCTCCACCGCTGTGGGTGAGGATGACGGTGGCCTCGCAGAGTTCACCTGCGCGGATGACGACGTTCTGGGCGCGTGTGCCCTCCAGTGCGGACACGTCCAGGAGGACCGGGGAGTCGAGCACTGCCTGAGCGGCGATGGTGACCACGGTGGCGCTCTCGAAACGGTCCCAGGCCACCGCGGCGGCACGGTCGGTGGGAGCCAGGACGGTGCCCAGCGCCTCGTCTCCGCGCTCGACCACGTGGACACTCACTCCGTCGGGCAGCTGGCGGAGCGCGAGGGGGGCGTCGCCCTCGTCGAAGTCCTCGGGGTGCAGGAGTCTTTCGATCCTGCGCATGGGGGTGAATCGCCAGTCCTCCTCACGGCCCGTGGGGAAGGGGAATGCGTCGAGGTCGAAACTTGCCAGGCGGTCGGCGCGGGTCACGCGCGAGGGGGCAAGACCGTGGGAGTGCGGGCGTGCGGCGGTGGCCGCGACGGTTCCTTCGGAGGTGGTCATCAGCCGACGGATCCTTCCATCTGCAGTTCGATGAGGCGGTTGAGTTCGAGGGCGTACTCCATGGGAAGTTCCTTGGCGATCGGCTCGACGAAGCCGCGCACGATCATCGCCATGGCTTCGGCCTCGTCCAGGCCGCGGCTCATGAGGTAGAAGAGTTGGTCCTCGGAGACCTTGGTGACGGTGGCCTCGTGGCCCATCTCCACGTCGTCGGTGCGAACGTCCACGTACGGGTACGTGTCCGTGCGGGAGACCTTGTCCACCAGCAGCGCGTCACACAACACATTCGACTTGGAGTGACGGGCGCGGGCATTGACCTGCACGAGGCCGCGGTAGGAGGTGCGTCCACCTCCGCGGGAGACCGACTTGGAGGTGATGGACGAGGACGTGTGCGGCGCCATGTGGACCATCTTGGCGCCCGTGTCCTGGTGCTGGCCGGGGCCTGCGAAGCCGATGGAGAGGGTCTCTCCGCGGGCGTGTTCACCCATGAGGAAGCACGCGGGGTACTTCATGGTGATGGCGGCGCCCATGTTTCCGTCGACCCATTCCATGGTGCCGCCTTCTTCGACGATGGCCCGCTGGGTGACGAGGTTGAGGACGTTCGTCGACCAGTTCTGGATGGTCGTGTAGCGCACACGGGCACCCTTCTTGACGAAGATCTCGATGACACCGGAGTGCAGGGAGTTCTCGTCGTAGATCGGGGCGGTGCAACCTTCGACGTAGTGCACGTAGGAGCCTTCGTCGGCGATGATGAGCGTGCGCTCGAACTGGCCGAGGGCTTCGGTGTTGATGCGGAAGTAGGCCTGCAAGGGGATGGTCACGTGCACGCCCGGCGGCACGTACACGAAGGACCCGCCGGACCAGGCGGCGGTGTTCAGGGCGGCGAACTTGTTGTCTCCGGCGGGTACGGCCTTGCCGAAGTACTCCTCGAAGAACTCGGGGTGGTCCCTCAGGCCCGTGTCCGTGTCGACGAAGATGACGCCTTGGCGCTCCAGGTCCTCCTGGATCTGGTGGTAGACGACCTCCGACTCGTACTGGGCGGCCACGCCGGCCACCAGGCGCTTCTTCTCGGCTTCGGGGATGCCCAGACGGTCGTAGGTGACCCGAATGTCCTCGGGCAGGTCCTCCCAGGCCTGGACCTGACGGTCCATGGGGCTGACGTAGTACTTGAAGTCGTCGAAGTCGATGGAGGACAGGTCCGGTCCCCACATGGGCATCGGCTTGCGGTCGAAGATCTCAAGGGCCTTCAATCGTTTGGAGAGCATCCATTCGGACTCGGACTTGCGCTGGGAGATCTCACGGACCACGTCCGCGTCGATGCCGTAGCGGGCCCCACGCGAGTAGTCGTCATTGTCACGCCACCCGTACTCGTAGCCGCCGATCGAGTCGATGATCTCGTCGTCGGTCATCTGCTGCCCCGTTCCCGGCGCAGCAGTCGATGACTGGGTCATGGTTGTCCTCTTCGCTTTCTCTTTCCGTGCAAATCGCACCCCTGGGGCCAGGAGACACGGGGTCAGTGGCGCGCCTTGGGCCTCGTCGAGGGGCGCACGACGGGGGGTGCCACCGGAATGTGCGTGGTGCACACGTGTTCGCCTCCCGCCAAGGTGGCCAGGCGCTGGACGTGGACGTCCAGCAGGCGCGCGAATGCTTGGGTCTCAGCGTCGCACAGCTGCGGGAAGTCGCCGGCGACCTGTTGGATCGGGCAGTGGCCCTGGCACAGCTGGATCGCGAATCCGCCGCCACCGATGTCACGCACAGTGGCTGCGTACCCGTCCTGGGTCAGAGCGTCCGCCAAGGCCTGCGCACGAAGTTTCGGGTCGGTTCCCGCCTCACGGACCACGGGCGCGTAGCGTCTTTCTATCTCGCGCGAGCGGGCGGCCGCGAAGGAGTCGATGGCGTCTCCCCCACCCACCTGTCCGAGGTAGCCGAGGGCCTTGACGGCCAGCTCCGAGTAACCCTCGTGCAGCTTCTCATGAGCACGGGGGGTGGCCACGTAGTGGCGGGCAGGACGCCCGCGACCGCGCTTTCCCAGTTGGGCGGGTTCCTTCTCGCGGATCTCGCCGGAGTCGAGGAGGATCGTGATGTGTCGGCGCACCGCTGCAGTGGTCAGTCCGAGGACCTTGGCGATGGTCGACGCAGTCACCGGCGCCTTCTCGACAATGAGGTCGAGGACCTGTTCGCGAGTGCACGCATCGGTGTGCTCTGCCGCCATCGCCTCTCCCCTGGTCGCCCTTCCAACTGGTCGAGAACAGTGTACGACGTTTTTGCCCTTGACTTGTTGCGAAAATCCGACAGGTGGCGGGACACACAGCTGCGCCTGAGCCTCACTGCAGGTGGCCGGTCACCGCATCCACGTGGCGTCCACCGCACGCAGGGTCGACCATCCGCCGCAGCGTGCGGCGTGCGCGGCCAGGACTCCAGCAACCGTCGGCCCG
This sequence comes from Schaalia sp. 19OD2882, assembly GCF_018986735.1. Taxonomy (NCBI): domain Bacteria; kingdom Bacillati; phylum Actinomycetota; class Actinomycetes; order Actinomycetales; family Actinomycetaceae; genus Schaalia; species Schaalia sp. 19OD2882. The sequence goes on from NZ_CP065521.1 coordinate 1,401,302, forward strand.
TTGTGCACCCGTCCGTCCAGACATGCGGCCACGGCCTCGTCCAGGCTCACCCACTTCCACTGCAGATCCGCCTCTTCGTCCTCGCGTTCGTGGACGAGGCCGGTGGGTGAGAGCTCCCTGGCCAGGAAGATCCGCATCGACTCCGCCGAGCCTCCGGGAGAGGTGAAGACATCGACGAGCAGGTCCCATCGGGCCGCCTGGAGGTCGGTCTCCTCGGCGAGCTCACGCCGGGCTGCGACAAGAGGATCCTCCCCCTCCACGTCCAGCAGGCCAGCGGGGATCTCCCACAGGCGGGCGCGGACGGGGTGACGGTACTGGAGCTCCACGAGGATCTCCTCGGCTCCGGCGTCCCCACGCAGTGCCACGACGGCGACGGCACCCGTGTGTCCCGTGTACTGGCGGGTGACGGGCGCGGCCCCGTCCGTGACCGCCACTTGGTCCTCGATCAGGCTCATGACGCGGCCCGTCCACAGTGTCGTGCTGGAATTGGGCTCGCGGCCCGCTCGCATGTCGGCGATCATCACTGTCTCCATTCGCGTGTCGAGGAGCCGGCGGGCCGCACCCCCGCGTGCGCGCCAAGGACGGTTGGCGGAAAGGTCATGAGACTCACTTGATCTTGGGCATGGCCTCGCTCGCGCCCACCCCGGTGCCGAATGCACGTGCCGCAGGCCCCGCTGTGGGAAGTGCGAGGACGGCCCCCAGCGCCCCCGCGGAGGTGCCCACCGAATCCACCGTGGTCACGGCCGCGCCAAGGGTACGGATCTGGGCGATCATCGAAGCATCCGTGCTGCCATCGCCCAGAACCACTCCTCCCTTGGGGGCAAGAGCCACCGCGGCGGCCGTACCGGTCCATGCGGCGACGGATCGTACCTGGTCGCCGGATTGGGCCTGTGCCACGGCTCCGGTCACCCCGGAGGTGCGCGGGCCGACGACGACGATGGCCGTGGCCTTGCCCTGGGGGTCCTCGTCCAAGGAGATCAGGGGCGAGTCCTTGTCAGTGAGGATCTCCTTGACGACATCCCTTTCGGCGCCGGTGGTGGTCAGGATCTCGACGATCGCGTGTCCGATGACTCCATCAGGTGTGACATCCGCGCCGACGTTCCTGCTCAGGTGGGATTCCAGGGAGGTGGCCAGCGTCTGGCGGAAGCGGGCCTTGGCCTCCGTGTCCCAGTTGTCGGTCAAGGTTACGGCACCCACGACATTGGCTCCGGCGGTCGTGAGATTCTCCCGGACCTTCGCCACGTCCTGTGCGGAGGTTCCCGGCAGCGAGACCAGGGCGACGGGCACGTCCTTGAGGACACCGGGCAGTACTTGGGCGCCCACCGCGTCAACAGCGGAAGCCTCCGTCGAGGCCGTGGTCTTGGCGCGCTCGAGCTCCGCACTGTCGATGACCGGTCCGGCCGCTTCGGGGCGGGCGGCGTCGGCAATGCGGCTCTGCAGTGGGCCGGCTCCCAGGACGACTCCGATCGCCAGGGCCGTGAAGACGGCGATCAGCGAAACCAGGTGGTAGCGGAAATTCACCATGACGAGTTGCTCCCTCAGGTGGTCGGAGTGCCGGGCCACCAGGCCCGGAGGAGGTCGGCGAGGGCAGAAGTTGCCGGGGACAGCAGATCGTGGCCCCACGGGGTGGACCACAGGGCAGCGCCCGTGGCCACCAGGGCCGCCAGGGCAAGGACAACGAAAGCGCCGACCCGCACCCGCGGCCTGTACGTGGCGATGACGGCCGTGGCCGGCACCAGCAGGTCCTGGGCGCTCAAACGAGTGAAGAAGGAAGGGGCCATCGCTCCCCGCCCTCGGTCCAAGTAGTCCTGCAAGGAATGGCTCTCCCCCACGGTGACGATTGCCGTGGGGCGCGAGTGCGCGGCGACCAGGGTCGCGGCGTCCTCGGCGCTGCCGGAGACCTCGATGACGTCATGTGCCAGCCCCATGCGTTCCAGACGCTCCAGACCAGGGGCGACACCGTCCCTGCCGGAGCGCACGATCAGCTGGGCACCGCAGCGAAGGATCTTCTCCGGCACCAGGTCCATGTCACCCACGACGACCGTCGGCTTCAGACCCGCCCGCCGCGCATGGGTGGCCCCACCTTCAACGGCGACCACGACGGGATCGGAGTCCCGGATCCACGGTTTGAGATCCGTGAGTTGGGCGCGGGCCGAGGGCGAGTCGACGACGAGAAGGACGACTCGGTCCTTCACACTCACGGACATCGTGGGAACACCCCGTCCCTCGAAGACGGTGTGCCCGTCCTGGGACAGGTAGTCGTCGATGGAGGCCGCGAAAGAGGCCACCTGGGTGCGGATCATCCGGCTGGAGACCACCTCTGGGCTGTGTTCGGGATCTGCAGCGCCGTCTCCCCTGCTGGCGATCAGAACCCCGCCCGACCAGACCTCGTCGCCTCGGATCTCGACCTCGTCGCCTTCACGCAGACCCATGAGGTCTGCTCCCAGGTCGTCCACCAGCAGGATTCCGGCCTCGTGCAGGATGACCGGCCCGAGGACCGGATGCCGCCCGGTCGAGGACACCGCCGCATTGAGGACGGCAACCGGGCGCGCCTCGACGAGCGCTTCAGCGGCGGCCCGGTCCAGGTCCGGCTGGTCGATGACGGCGATCTCTCCAGGTTCGAGTCGAGTGGCGACCCGGCGGGTCTTCTCGTCGACCCTCACCTTGCCGCGCAGGACCCCGTCCCCGCCCGCATCGGGCTTCGTCTCGTTGGCATTCACCCTGCCGATTGTGGCACGGCCCCTGCCAGCAACTCGGCAGCGTGACGGCGCGCCGCCGGGGAGTCGGGATCCCCACCCATCATTCGCGCGAGTTCGGCGACCCGATGGTTGCCCTCGACGGAACGCACTGTCGTGGTGCCGTCCGCCTTGTCGACGACGAGGTGTGTGTCGGCGAATGCGGCGACCTGCGCCAGGTGCGTGACGACGAGAACCTGTCGTCCTTGGGCAAGCCGTGCCAGGCGCGCTGCCACCTCTGTGGCCACTCGGCCGCCGATGCCGGCGTCCACCTCGTCGAAGACGTAGGTGCGAGCCTGTCCGTCCGAGCCGAGCACCACTTCGATGGCGAGCATCACCCGGGAGAGTTCGCCTCCCGACGCCCCCTGTCCAAGTGGCCTGGCGGGTGCGTTCGGGTGGGGTTGCAGGAGCATCCGGACCTCTTCCAGCCCGTGGGGCGTGGGTTTGGTGGGCTCCAGTTCGACGGTGAAACGGGCGTCCGGCATCGACAGTCCCGCCAATTCGGCATCGATCCGCTGGCAGATCTCGCGTGCGAGGGCCGCCCGAGCCTTGGACAGTTCCGCTCCGATGGCCAGGACACGTCGTTGGTCCTCGGCGAGGCGCTCGCGAAGGGCCGCGGGATCCGATTCGGCTGCGGTGAGGTCGGCAAGTTCTGCCAGCGCCTCCCGGTTCCACGCGAGAAGCTCGGCCACGTCGCCGGCCCGCCCGTCCATGAGCTTGCGCAGTTGGGCGCGGCGCTCCTGAACGTGGCCCAAGCGTTCGGGATCCGCGTCCAGACCTTCCAGGTGGTGCCGCATGTCCTCGGCGGCGGAGTCGAGGTCGAGGACGGCGGAGTTGAGGGCGGAGACCACCTCTTCCAGGGAACGGTCGAATCGAGTGGCTCCACGCAGACCTTCGAGGGCGCGCCTGGCGAGGTCCAGAGCACCGTCGTCGTCCTCGTCTCCGGTCAGTTGCGCGAGTCCTTCGGCCGTGGCGGCACGCAGGTCCTGGATGTTGGTCAGACGCTCGGCCTCATCGCGCAGGTCTTCCTCCTCCCCCTCCTTCGGGTCGAGGGCGGCGATCGCGTCGGTGACTTCCCGCAGGTGTCGCACCCGTTCCTGGCGTGCGTCGGCGTCCTGTTCGAGGGCGTCGAGTCGCCTCTTCGACGCCACGGCGTCGGACCATGCGGCCGCGTAGTCGGCGCGCAGTTCCGAGTGGGCTGCTCCTCCGAATGCGTCCAGCGTCTCGCGTTGGACCTGCGTGGAGGCCAAGCGCAATTGGTCGGACTGTCCGTGGATCGTCACCAGTGAGCCAATGAGGTCTCCCAGGACCGAGGCCGGTACGGCCCTGCCGCCCACATGCGCCCGGGAGCGTCCTTGTCCTTGGACTGTGCGCGAGACGACCACTTCACCGTCCTCGACCACACCGCCGAGGTCCTCCACACGCGCCGCCAGGTCCGCGGTCGCATCCACCACTCCGTCGACACTGGCGCGGCTTGCCCCGCGACGCACCCATCCGGGGTCGGCTCGTCCTCCGAGCAGCAATTTGAGTGAGGTGAGCACCATAGTCTTGCCGGCGCCGGTCTCACCGGTCAGGACAGTCAGGCCCGGGCCGAATTCCAAGGATGCGGATTCGATGACTCCGAGTCCGGATATGTCGATGGAGTGAATCATGACGGGCGCCTCGCGTCCCCGGCCCGCCATCCACGCACCGGAAGGTGGAACTTGTGCACCAGTCGAGTGGAGAAGGGGGTCTCGTCCAGTCGGACCAGGTGCGCCGGGTGGGTCCCGACGGTCGCGACGACTCGCGAACCGGCGGGCGTCCTGGTCGCCCGAAGGCCGTCGCACCACACTTCGGGCGCCACCCACGTGTCCTCCAGGACCTCGACCTCGATGCGGGAGGAGGGTCCGACCACGAGGGGGCGGGTGAACAGGCCATGCGCTGCCAGGGGGGCGATGAGCACGGCTTCCGTGTCCGGCCAGACCACGGGTCCCCCGGCACTGAAGGAGTACGCGGTCGAACCTGTCGGAGTCGCCAGGATCATTCCGTCGGCGCCATAGGTCGACACCGCCTGTCCGTCGATGCCCAGCAGCATGTGGACGGGGTGGGCCACATCAGTGTGGATGAGCACTGCTTCGTTGAGGGCCCAGTCGTGGACCACCGAGCCGTCGGGAAGGTGGATGTCCACGTCCAGGGTCATGCGTTCGTCGACGGTGAACTCGCCCTTGGCGATCCGACGCGCAATGTCGGGGATGCCGTTGTCCGGGTCTTCGGCCAGGAATCCCATGTGACCGAGATTCACGCCGAGGACGGGAGCGGCCGAGCGTCTCGCAAGTGCCACGGCGGCAAGCATCGTCCCGTCACCACCCAGGGCGAGGACGACGTCGATGGTGGAGTCGTGTGTCTGGTCGACGACTCTCACGCCACACGCTTCGAGTTCGCGTCGAGCGATGAGTGCCGGCTCGTGGGTGTCAGGACGCTTCTCGTGTCGAACAAGCATGACCGTTCGTGTCATGCGCACTCACATCCCTTCTCCGGCGGGACCGCGCTCGACGGCGTCGAGGATGCGGCTGTGCAGGTCGGTGTCGATGATGGCGCGCGGATGGTCCGCCCGCATGTGGAGGAAGTATTCGACATTGCCGGCGGGACCGGGAAGCGGCGAAGCTTCCACGGCGGCGATCGCCAGTCCCAGGTCCATGGCGCGCCGCGCGACGACCTCAACGGTCTCCACGTGCTGTGCCGGGTCGCGGACCACTCCCCCGTGGCCCAGCCGCTCCTTGCCGATCTCGAACTGGGGTTTGACCATGAGGAGGAAGTCGGCCTGCGGCGCGGCCACTGCGACCAGGGCCGGCAGGACCAATGTCAAGGAGATGAACGAGAGATCTCCGACGACCAATTCGGGTGGAGGTTCGATGTCCCCCGCGCGCAGGGTGCGCACATTGGTCCGGTCACGCACTTCGACCCTCGGGTCGCTCTGCAGCCGCCACGCCAACTGGCCGTAGCCGACATCCGCAGCAACGACATGGGCGGCGCCCCTTCGCAGGAGCACATCGGTGAAACCTCCGGTTGACGCGCCCGCGTCCAGGCAGCGACGCCCACACACCTCGGGGGCGGATTCGCCCAAGGCGTCCAGGGCTCCGGCAAGCTTGTGGGCGCCACGAGAAACGTAGTCGACCTGGTCTGCCTCGCGCAGGACGATGGCTTGGGCGGGGTCCATCTGGCGTGCGGGTTTGAGCACCTGTTCACCGTCGAGGAGCACCCGCCCGGAGGAGACGAGCTCCTGCGCGTGGGTGCGCGATCGTGCAAGGCCGCGCCTGACCAGTTCGGAGTCGATTCGTCGGAGTCTCACGTCAGTTCTCCGGCGTGACCAAACACGCCCGGAGGTTCTCCTCCAAGTGGGCGAGAATGCGCAGCTGAGCTTCGACGTCCAGGTCCTCGATTCCCATGAGCGCGGCCTCGACGTCCGGCGGAGCCACGACCCCGTTGGACGTCGAGGCGCCGGGCACAGGTGCGCTCACTTGGTGGCCTTCGAGGACTCACCGGCGCCGTCGTGTCCGTCGGAGTCCTGATCCTCGGCTGCCTCGTCCGAGGGTGCCGATGCGTCGTCTTCGGCCAGATCCTCGGTCGACCGCAGGAGCTCCTCAAGATCTTCTTCTCCGGGCAGGAAGGTCACGACCTCGTCGCCGGCATCGGGCAGTGCATCGGCCTCGGCGAACAGCTCCTCGACAGGGCTCTGCGCCGTCTCGTCCTGCGAGGGCTCTTCGACGGGTTCGGGAGCTTCGACGATCCCCGCAGGATCGTCGTTGTCGACGACGCGCACCTGGGGGCAGCGCACGTCGACGCCTTCGCCGCCTGCCTCCCAGGAGGCGGCTGCCAAGGCCCGATAGGAGTCGAGGGTGACGGTCACACCCTCTTGCCCGGCCACGTCGAAGAGGTCCACGTCATCCAGGGTCAGTGTCCCGTCACGCAGCACGCGGGCGACTTGGGAGAGCCCGCAGGTCCATGTGCCGTCCTTGTGGTGTTTGGGCCGAGGATGCTCCTGGACGAGGCCGCGCATGTCCAGGGCCAGGTAGGTGGGCCGCTGTCCGCGCGGGGCGAGGATGATGTCCCGGGCTCCGTGGACGCCGGTCAGCACGTGCAGAGCCGGGATTCCGGCGGCCACGGCTCCCTTGATGTCGGTTTCGAGGCGATCGCCCACCGCCAGCGGGTTCGTGCCGTGGACCAGTGCGGCGCCGCGCAGGTAGATTCCCGGCTCCGGCTTCCCGGCGGCAATGGGGCGCACCCCTGTGGCGTGCTGGAGCGCACGCACCAAGGCGCCGTTGCCGAGCGCCTGTCCACGTTCGACAGGCAGGGAGGCATCAAGGTTCGTCGCGAAGAATGTGGCACCGCGTTCGATGGCGAAGGCTGCCTCGTTCAGACGCTCCCAGGTCAATGTCTTGTCCAGCCCCTGCACGACGGCAGCCGGTTCGTCGTCGGCGGAGTCCACCAGGACGTAGCCTGCCTCCTTCACGGGCGTGGAGAGTCCGTCGGAGCCGATGACCAGGACCTTCGCACCCTCCTCCAGGTGCTCGGCCATGAGAGCCAGGACGTCCATGGACGATGTCATGACCATTCCGGGTTCGGCCGGGTGTCCCAGTTCCGCCAGGTGTGCGGCAACGTCAGTAGCCGTGCGTGAGGCGTTGTTGGTGACGAAGGCGGTCTTCATTCCGGCTTCGCGCGCGGCGACGACTCCTTCGGCGGCGTGGTCGATCGGCTCGGATCCGGCGTAGGCGGTACCGTCCAGGTCGATGAGTGCGCAGTCGTAGGTGGCGGCCAGGGTGGTGTCCTCGCAGCCCTTGAGGTCAGATCCCTTGCGGTCGACGTCAGCGTCCGCGAAGAGAGCGACATCGACGATCTCGGTGATCTCTTCTTCTTCCGGCATGTCGGCTTCGACCTCGTCCGCCTCTGCGTCTCGACCGAGTTCGCGCAGTCGGTCTGCTTTGACCGACATGAGGCGACGGATGAGTTCGGTGTCGACGTCCTCGGGCAGCGCGGCCAAGGCGTCGTCGACGAGGACGAGGCCCACTTCGCTGAGTCCAAGGTCAGCGCGTGCGCCGGAGGAGACGAGGACGAGCTCCACCTGTTCGGAAAGCTCCATGCCTCGGGTCTCAGTTGCGTCGATGATTTCCACGGCCTTCTCGGGGCGGCCGAGGGCTCGTTCGATGTCGGCCTCGACGGCGCGCAGGGAGTCGTCGCCTCGCATGCGGCGCACGGCGCGCACCTCACGCAGCGCTTCCTCGTATCGGCCGGAGGCGTAGGCGGTCAGGGCCGCTGCTTCGCGGACGGAGTCGATCCGGCCGGCTCGCGCGGCCGCTGCGGTCGCGTGGCGGTGGGCCAGCTCGGCGTCGAGGTCGATGAGCTGGCCGGCCATGACCAAGTGGCGTGCCACGATGTCACGGTTCGGACCTGAGAGGCTGTCAAGAGTGCGCAGAGCGTCGGCATCGAGCTCGTCGGCCGAGACGCCGGCAGGGATCATCGGCTCGTCGGCATTCGGCGAGTCGTAGGCCTCGGTACTGGTCCACGGCTTCTCGGTGGTCTGCCCCGAACGGGGCCCACGCTCCTCCCGTTTTGGTCCACGCGAGTCGCGGTCGAAACGATGGGGTCCACCTTGGCCCCGGTCCTGGTGGTCGCGCCTGGGGCTGCGGTCATCCCGCTCGAAACGACGGGGCCCGCGGTCATCGCGATCAAAACGACGCGGGCCACGGTCCCCACGATCCTGGAAGTCCCGACGCGGCCCACGATCATCCCGCTCGAAACGGTGAGGCCCACGATCATCACGATCAAAACGACGCGGGCCACGGTCCCCACGATCCTGGAAGTCCCGACGCGGCCCACGATCATCCCGCTCGAAACGACGGGGGCCACGATCGTCCCGATCGAAACGGCGCTCCTGACGCTCTCCACGATCCTGGAAGTCGCGCCTGGGGCCGCGGTCATCACGCTCGAAACGACGGGGGCCACGATCGTCCCGATCAAAACGACGGGGGCCACGGTCCCCACGATCCTGGAAGTCCCGACGCGGCCCACGATCATCCCGCTCGAAACGACGGGGGCCACGATCGTCCCGATCGAAACGGCGCTCCTGACGCTCTCCACGATCCTGGAAGTCCCGACGCCGTCCACGATCATCCCGCTCGAAACGACGCGCTCCGCCCTCGCCACGGTCATGGAAGTCACGCCTGGGCCCACGATCGTCCCGGTCGAAACGGCGCTCCTGACGCTCTCCACGATCCTGGAAGTCGCGACGCCGTCCACGGTCATCCCGGTCGAAGCGACGCTCTCCGCGATCCCCCGGTCCGGAGTCGGGCCACGAGCGATCAGTCGCATCTCGCCACTGTCGGCGCTGGAATCCACCACGCCCCTCGTGCGAACGCCCGTCTGCGGAGCGTCCGTGCTGGTCCTTGCTCATGGTGTCATCCTCTATTCCTGCGCACCTGCGCTTGTCATACTGAGCCCCGTTGTCCTGGGGCCTCGGGATCGATGTCCCGGCGATCTTCGTTCAGATCCTACCGCGCGTCGACTCGGACTTGAGCCACGCAAGCGTCCCTTGTGGCGTTCGGCATGTTCCTGGCGGCTGGGTGTTTGTTCGTCTGTACCCGCCGTGGTGTTGTTGTGTGGGTGTGGTTGTGGGGGCCCGGAGCGTGTGCTCTGGGCCCCCATGTTGGGTGGTTGTGTTGCGGTGGTGTCCTACTCTCCCACATCCTGTCGGGTGCAGTACCATCGGCGCTGTGGGGCTTAGCTTCCGGGTTCGGAATGGGTGCCGGGCGTTTCCCCCACGCCATGACCGCCGCAATGGTGTCAACCGTGTTCCACGCCCCCTGGTGTTGGGGGGTGTGGGTTGGTCGTGGTTTGTACAGTGGTTGTGAGCGGTGTTGTCCCGTGTCCCCCCACCGGGGTGGGGGTGTTGTTTAGTGTTGGCCAATTAGTACCAGTCGGCTCGCGAGCACCTTGCGGTGCTTCCACCTCTGGCCTATCAACCCCATAGTCTGTGGGGGGCCTTCACAGGAACAGGGTTCCTGTTGGAAACCTCATCTTGGAGCAGGCTTCCCGCTTAGATGCTTTCAGCGGTTATCCCTTCCGAACGTAGCCAACCAGCCGTGCACCTGGCGGTACAACTGGCACACCAGAGGTTCGTCCATCCCGGTCCTCTCGTACTGGGGACAGATCTCCACAAGTTTCCTACGCGCACAGAGGATAGGGACCGAACTGTCTCACGACGTTCTGAACCCAGCTCGCGTACCGCTTTAATGGGCGAACAGCCCAACCCTTGGGACCAACTCCAGCCCCAGGATGCGACGAGCCGACATCGAGGTGCCAAACCATGCCGTCGATATGGACTCTTGGGCAAGATCAGCCTGTTATCCCCGGGGTACCTTTTATCCGTTGAGCGACCACGCACCCACGTGCCATGGCCGGATCACTAGTTCCTGCTTTCGCACCTGCTCGACCCGTCGGTCTCACAGTCAAGCTCCCTTGTGCACTTGCACTCGCCACCTGATTACCAACCAGGCTGAGGGAACCTTTGAGCGCCTCCGTTACTCTTTAGGAGGCAACCGCCCCAGTTAAACTACCCACCAGGCACTGTCCCCAACCCGGATCACGGGCCGAGGTTAGATGACCGCTTGAACCAGAATGGTATTTCAACGACGACTCCACCCCGGCTGGCGCCGGAGCTTCACAGTCTCCCACCTATCCTACACAAGCACAAGCGGACACCAATACCAAGCTGTAGTAAAGGTCCCGGGGTCTTTCCGTCCTTCTGCGCGAAACGAGCATCTTTACTCGTACTGCAATTTCGCCGAGTTCACGGTCGAGACAGCGGAGAAGTCGTTACGCCATTCGTGCAGGTCGGAACTTACCCGACAAGGAATTTCGCTACCTTAGGATGGTTATAGTTACCACCGCCGTTTACTGGGGCTTGAATTCAGACCTTCACACGCCGAAACGTGTTGAGTCTTCCTCTTGACCTTCCAGCACCGGGCAGGCGTCAGTGCGTATACATCGTCTTACGACTTCGCACGCACCTGTGTTTTTGATAAACAGTCGCTTCTCCCAATTCTCTGCGACCCCCCACCGCCGGCCCACGCGCTGGTGATGGACGGTTGGGGGTCCTCCTTCTCCCGAAGTTACGGAGGAATTTTGCCGAGTTCCTTGACCGTGATTCACTCGAACGCCTCGGTATACTCTACCTGACCACCTGAGTCGGTTTGGGGTACGGGCGGACACCACCCTCACGTCGAGGCTTTTCTAGACAGCATAGGATCACCACCAGTACCCCCAAGCGGGGTCCCCCATCAGGCCTCACCCACAAGCCTGCCGGATTTGCCTGGCAGACGGGCCACACCCTTGGACACGGTAAACCATCACCGCGCGGCAGCTACCTTCCTGCGTCACCCCTGTTAACACGCTTGCCTACACACCACCAGGATCCCACGACCCCACCACACCCCGCGTCCCGAAGGACACCAAGAGCACAGCGGAGCAGGTGGTTAGCACAATGGCTTCAACACTTGTCGGTTGGTGTCCGGTACCAGAATATCAACTGGTCATCCATCGACTACGCCTGTCGGCCTCGCCTTAGGACCCGACTAACCCAGGGCGGATGAACCTGGCCCTGGAACCCTTGGTCAATCGGCGCTGGGGATTCCCACCCCAGAATCGCTACTCATGCCTGCATTCTCACTCCCACACGCTCCACCCACCGTCACCAGCAGGCTTCACCGCACGCAGGACGCTCCCCTACCCACCCACACCACCACAGGCAACTACGCTGCCCAGGCGCCACGTGTGGGTGCCACAGCTTCGGCGGTACGCTTGAGCCCCGCTACATTGTCGGCGCAGAACCACTTGACCAGTGAGCTATTACGCACTCTTTCAAGGATGGCTGCTTCTAAGCCAACCTCCTGGTTGTCAACGCGATTCCACATCCTTTCCCACTTAGCGCACGCTTAGGGGCCTTAGCTGATGATCTGGGCTGTTTCCCTCTCGACGACGAAGCTTATCCCCCGCCGTCTCACTGCCATGCTCGACCTCACCGGCATTCGGAGTTTGGCTGACGTCAGTAACCCGCGAGGGCCCATCGGCCATCCAGTAGCTCTACCTCCGGAAGGCAACACACGACGCTGCACCTAAATGCATTTCGGGGAGAACCAGCTATCACGGAGTTTGATTGGCCTTTCACCCCTACCCACAGCTCATCCCCCAAGTTTTCAACCCTGGTGGGTTCGGTCCTCCACGACGTCTTACCATCGCTTCAACCTGGCCATGGGTAGATCACCCCGCTTCGGGTCCAGAACACGCGACACACGCCATATTTCAGACTCGCTTTCGCTACGCATACCCCACACGGGTTAAGCACGCCACGTGCCACTGACTCGCAGGCTCATTCTTCAAAAGGCACGCCATCACCCCACAAGGCTCTGACGGCTTACAGGCACCCGGTTTCAGGCACTATTTCACTCCCCTCCCGGGGTACTTTTCACCATTCCCTCACGGTACTATGCACTATCGGTCACCAAGTAGTATTCAGGCTTACCAGGTGGTCCTGGCAGATTCACACGAGATTTCACGAGTCCCGCACTACTCGGGCACCCAACCCACACCACACGCGCCACGTCCAGCTACACGACTGTCACGCACTACGGTCACCCATCCCAGAGTGTTCACCTCCACGACACGCGCAATGCCCGCCCCCGGCAGAAGACGGAACAGCTGAGCCCCACAACACCGCACACGCAACGCCCGCCGACTATCACACGCACACGGTTTAGCCATCCTCCGCTTTCGCTCGCCACTACTCACGGAATATCTTCTCCTACGGGTACTGAGATGTTTCACTTCCCCGCGTTCCCCCCACCACCCTATGAACTTCAGATGATGGTAACCAGGCACAACCCCGGCTGGGTTCCCCCATTCGGACACCCTCGGATCAACGCTCGCTCGCCAACTCCCCGAGGCATATCGCAGGCCGCAACGTCCTTCATCAGCTCTTGGTGCCAAGGCATCCACCGAATGCCCACAAAAACTAAACAAAACCACAGAACAAAAAGATGCTCACAACCACTATACAAAACACAAACAACCCACCACACGCCCACACGACCACCAACAGCAGCCCCACAAGCACGAGCACACACGCCCAACAGGTGTTGAACGTGAACCCGACAGCGTGTCCGCCCACCCATACCTGCAACCCAAACGCACCCACACCCACCACCACACAGGCAGCGACCAAGCATGAGCACAAGAAACCATCCCACACACAAACGCGCGCAGGACAGCCCCCAACACGGGCTCCCTAGAAAGGAGGTGATCCAGCCGCACCTTCCGGTACGGCTACCTTGTTACGACTTCGTCCCAATCGCCAATCCCACCTTCGACCACTCCCCCCAAACGGTTGGGCCATGAGCTTCGGGTGTTACCAACTTTCGTGACGTGACGGGCGGTGTGTACAAGGCCCGAGAACGTATTCACCGCAGCGTTGCTGATCTGCGATTACTAGCGACTCCACCTTCATGGGGTCGAGTTGCAGACCCCAATCCGAACTGAGACCGGCTTTAAGGGATTCGCTCCACCTCACAGTATCGCAACCCTCTGTACCAGCCATTGTAGCATGCGTGAAGCCCAAGACATAAGGGGCATGATGATTTGACGTCATCCCCACCTTCCTCCGAGTTAACCCCGGCAGTCCCCCACGAGTCCCCACCACAACGTGCTGGCAACATAGGGCAAGGGTTGCGCTCGTTGCGGGACTTAACCCAACATCTCACGACACGAGCTGACGACAACCATGCACCACCTGCACACCACCCCGAAGGCCACCACATCTCTGCAGTGTCGCGGTGCATGTCAAGCCTTGGTAAGGTTCTTCGCGTTGCATCGAATTAATCCGCATGCTCCGCCGCTTGTGCGGGCCCCCGTCAATTCCTTTGAGTTTTAGCCTTGCGGCCGTACTCCCCAGGCGGGGCACTTAAAGCGTTAGCTACGGCGCAGAAACCACGGGTGGCCCCCACACCTAGTGCCCAACGTTTACAGCATGGACTACCAGGGTATCTAATCCTGTTCGCTCCCCACGCTTTCGCTCCTCAGCGTCAGTAACGGCCCAGAGACCCGCCTTCGCCACCGGTGTTCCTCCTGATATCTGCGCATTCCACCGCTACACCAGGAATTCCAGTCTCCCCTACCGCACTCAAGCCAGCCCGTACCCACCGCACGCCCCCAGTTAAGCCAGAGGATTTCACGGCAGACGCGACAAGCCGCCTACAAGCCCTTTACGCCCAATAATTCCGGACAACGCTCGCGCCCTACGTATTACCGCGGCTGCTGGCACGTAGTTAGCCGGCGCTTCTTTACCCACTACCCTCAACTAGAACAAAAACTAGCCTTGACCATGGGCGAAAGAGGTTCACAACCCGAAGGCCTCCATCCCTCACGCGGCGTCGCTGCATCAGGCTTGCGCCCATTGTGCAAAATTCCCCACTGCTGCCTCCCGTAGGAGTCTGGGCCGTATCTCAGTCCCAATGTGACCGGTCACCCTCTCAGGCCGGTTACCCGTCAAAGCCTTGGTAAGCCATCACCCCACCAACAAGCTGATAGGCCGCGAGCCCATCCCCCACCAGAAAAAACCCTTTCCACCCCACCCCATGCGAGGCAAAGTGAATACCCGGTATTAGCAGCCGTTTCCGACCGTTATCCCAAAGAAGAGGGCAGGTTACTCACGTGTTACTCACCCGTTCGCCACTAACCACCCCAAGCAAGCTCAGAGCAGCCCGTTCGACTTGCATGTGTTAAGCACGCCGCCAGCGTTCGTCCTGAGCCAGGATCAAACTCTCCGAACAAAAACACTCGGAAAACCCCACCAACCAACCCCCCCAAAACAAGAAAGCCAGCCAACAGGAATCCCAACCAAAAAACAACTCAAAACAAAAAACAGGCATAAACAAACAAACACGCTATCGAGTTCACAAACAACAACCACACGGGCCCCTGCACCAGAGGTTTCAGAGCCGGGCGATGCGTCCCGGAGCGGAGTTCCGCTCTCGGCGACGGGATATAACTCTAGGACGCCTCGGCCAGGACTGTCAAGCCGAGTCGAGCGATGCGGGTCACATATGCCTTGTCCGTGCATCGTGCCCGATCACCAGCAGGATCAAGCCTTGACGTTCCCTGCATTCGACGTGACCTGGCCCCGCGTTCACGGAACCAGGTCAGCTCGACAGCCGCCGCCTCTCAGACGAGCTCGACGACGAACAAGGTGCGGCGTCCCTTTCGCACCAGTGCCAGTGAGCCGGCCAGAGCATCGGCCGCCCCGATCGGAGCATCCTCGTCGGTCACCTTGACATTGTTCAGGTAGGCCCCGCCGGACGCCACCGTGCGACGGGCGGCCCCGCGTCCCTTCTCGATCCCCGCATCGACCAAGGCGTCGACCACGGTTCCCTCCCCCAGCCTCACCGTGGCGCGGGGAAGATCAGCGACCGCCGCGGTCAGCGTGGCCTCGTCCAGCGCGCGCAAGTCACCGGAGCCCCACAGGGCCTGGGTCGCGGCCAAAACCCGTGAGAGCTGATCGGGTCCGTGGACCATGCGAGTCATCTCGGCCGCCAGAGCCTTCTGGGCGGCGCGCGCAAAGGGTCGCTCGGCGACCTCGACCTCAAGCTGTCCGATCTGCTCACGAGAAAGGAAGGTGAAGATCTTGAGGAAACGTACGACGTCCTCGTCCGCCACCTGCAGCCAGAACTGGTAGAAGGCGTAGGGGCTGAACATATCGGGATCCAGCCAGATCGCCCCGCCTTCGGACTTGCCGAACTTCGTGCCATCGGCCTTGGTGATGATCGGCGTGGTCATCACATGGGTGGAGGCGCCCTCGACCTTGCGGATCAGGTCCACGCCGCCGATCATGTTGCCCCACTGGTCGTTGCCGCCGGTTTCCAGCGTGCAGCCGTGACGGCGGAAGAGCTCCAGGTAGTCATTGGCCTGCAGCACCTGGTAGGAGAACTCCGTGTACGAGATCCCCTCGTCCGACGCCAGGCGCCGCGCGACGATGTCCTTGGCCAACATGGTGCCGATGCGGAAGTGTTTGCCGACTCCGCGCAGCAAGTCGATGGCGCTCATCTGGCTGGTCCAGTCCAGGTTGTTCACCATGACGGCGGCATTGTCGCCCTCGAAGGACAGGAAGTGCGAGATCTGTTCGCGCAGGCGCTCGGTCCACCCCGCCACGACCTCGGTGGGCTGCAGTTGACGTTCGCCTGACTGACGCGGGTCACCGATCTGGCCCGTGGCGCCGCCCACCAGCGCCAAGGGCCTGTGACCGGCCAGCTGCAAGTGGCGCATGACGAGCACCTGGACCAAGTGTCCGTGGTGCAGGGAGGGGGCTGTCGGGTCGAAGCCGCAATAGAAGGTGACCGGACCATTCGACAGGTGCTCACGCAAGGCATCGATGTCGGTGTGTTGGGCCAGGAGGCCGCGCCACTGGAGTTCGTCCAGGATGTCGGTCACAGGGGTGTCCTTCTCATGTGGGTCTCGTCTCGACGGTGCCGCACCTGTGGGCGGACCACGGCAAGTCTAGCGAGGGGCCGGGGAGCCCCGGCACCGGGCCGCATCCCGGGACCGATGCGCGCACCTCGTCGGCAGTCACGAGGGCGTGTCCCCAGCCCGGAGCGAGGGCCGCGCACCGCGGTCAGTGAGCGCCCGCAGGAGCCGGAGCTCCCGGTTCCACGGCGCTTCGGAACCATCCGGTGATCGTCAGCGGATGGGTGATGGCGGTGCCGACCACCACGGCCCAGGCACCCGCTTCGATGACGGCAGCGGCCTGCGCGGGCGTGTGCACACGGCCTTCGCAGATCACAGGGTGCTCCGGGAACTCGGCCACGGCTTCACGCAGGAATTCCAGGTCGGGTCCGTCGGTCTTCGCGCGCTCACCGGTGTATCCGGCAAGCGTCGTCGACAGGATGTCCGCTCCCGCGTCGGCGGCCATGCGCATGTCCTCGATCGACCCGCAGTCGGCCATGACCAGCGTGCCTTCCCCGTGCAAGGCGGCGACGACTTGGGCAAAGGTGAGTCCGTCGGGACGAGGGCGGCGCGTGGCGTCGATCGCGACGACATCCGCACCCGCCCACACGCACGAGCGTGCGTGACGCAGGGTCGGGGTGATGTAGACGCCCTCGTCGCCTTCCTTCCACAGGCCAATGACGGGCACCTTCACCTGGCCCTTGATGGCGGAAATGTCTGCAAGTCCTTGGCAGCGGATGGCTGCTGCGCCTCCCAGTTCGGCGGCCTTCGCCATCTGCGCCATGGTCTCCGGGTGGCGCATGGGCTCGCCCGGATAGGCCTGGCAGGAGACGATGAGTTTTCCCTTGAGTCCTTCGACGAGGGGATGCATGGGTGTCCTTACCTCCCGTATGAGTGTGTGTCGTGGTCCAAGTGCGCCCCGCCCCTCGAGGCGGGGCGCCACATGCCCGGCGTCGGGCGTGGTCCGTTCAGGTCGTCGAGACGTGTTCGCCCGGCACGGTGACGATGCCGGTACCGAGCGCCGCACCGAGCAGTGGGGCGTGACCGCCGAGTTCGCCCACGACGATGGGGGTTGCGGCCACAGGGTTCATTGCCTGGGCGGCGTATCCGCCGCGCACCGCCTGCCACCAGGTCCGTCCGGAACGGGTGACCGAGCCGGACAGGACGATGATCGCCGGGTCCAGGACATTCGCCAAGGCGCCGATGGTCTCACCCAGCGCCCGTCCTGCGGCTTCGACCACCCTCACGGCGGCGCTGTCCCCCGCTTCCGCGCGCTCGTCGACCGTGCGCCCGTCAACCTCTTCGGCGGTCAGGCGGAGGTACTCCCGGGCGATGCCCGTGCCGGAGGCGATGGGCTCCACGTGTCCGATGCGCCCGCAGGAGCATTTCCGACCTTCGGCCAGGACGTGCGGCAGGTGTCCGACGTGCCCGGCCACATTGTGGGCGCCGGTGTGGACGCGGCCGCCCTCGACCATGGCCCCACCGATGCCGGTGCCGATCCCCACGGCCAAGCAGGACGAGTGCCCCCGCCCGGCGCCGAGGAGATGTTCCCCGAGGGCGTGGGCCCACACGTCACCGAGGAGGTGCACAGGCAGGCCCGTGGCTTCCTGCAATGTCGGCCCAAGGGGGGTGCCTCCCCAGCCGGGCATGGTTCCTGTGGCGGAGGTGATCCACCCGGTGGCGGGGTCGGCCACTCCGGCCGATCCGATGCCGATGGCCATGACTCTGCCCGGCGCCCGTTCAAGCATCCCCGTGACGAGGTCGACGATGCTCGCAAGGACGGCTGCGCCTCCCCGCATGGCGTCGGTGGGCACCGAAGTTCCTCCCACGACGCGCGGCTCGCCGGAGACAGGCACGTGGCCGGCGGCGATCTTGGTCCCGCCGATGTCCAGGGCGAGGACGTAGTGCGTGGTCACTGCATCTCCTCACTGGCCCCTGCCAGGACGGCCCGGCGGATCCGCGTCACCGCAGCGACACGGTCCTCGACGTCCCATCCGGGCACGGCCTGGATCTTGGCCCCCACGTACTCGGGCTTCGCACCACTCAGAGCGCGGATGCTCTCCCCCACGGCGGCGGCGTCCATGGCGGATGCGGGCTCGTCCTCGTGCATGGGCAGGTGCAGGTCTTCCCACGCGGCGCCCAGTGCGCAGTCCCCGGGGCCGGCACCGGAGAACATGAGGCCGCGCAGGGCACCGCCCTCGACGACGGTGCGCACGTGCTCGGGGACCACACCCGCGCGTCGCTCCTCCAAGGCGCTGCGGCCCCAGTTGAGGCTGACGCCGGTACCCACCGTCGCGGCAACGGCGACTTCGTCCTCGACACTGAGGAACCCCTTCTGAGGTGCCTGTCCCGGGACCCAACGGTCACAGTGCTCGACGACGGGGGTGGCGCCCGACCAGTCCCAGCTGAGGATCTCACCGAGGGAGTCCTCGAAGGCGGCCGCCGAGGCGATCTCGCGCGGGGCGGAGTGGACATGGATCCAGCGGGCCACAGGGCCCCCCACGGCCTCGTTCAGACGGGAAAGTCCCTCGCGGAGTTCCCGCATGTCGGCCAGGGCCCGCCCTCGTCCTTGTGCCGAGGGCGAAGCCAGGCCGCGCTCCGGGTCCGGGCCCATACGGACCATGGTTCCGGGGATCGCGGTGATGACGCAGGAGTCCCAGTGCTTCGGGACCCAAGCTCCGAGAAGGTGGGCGCGCTCGTCAAGGTCCCCCGGCCAGGGGATCTCGATGCCGCGCACCCACTCCAGGTCCGCAAGTGCCCGGTACCAGGTGTCGCGTGGATCCGTCTCGGCGGCGTAGGCACCGACGACGAATGGTGTGGTGAGCACGTGGGTCTCCTTCGTCCCGTCAGATCCCAGGTCCTTCGCCCTCAGTCCAGCAGACCGTGGCGGCGCAGGACCTGGGCAATGGCCTCAAGGTTCTCGCCCTCCATGGTGATCGCAGGATCGGGCATGCGGTTGCTCTCGAAGACCCCCATGAGTTTCAGGGCCGCCTTGAAGGCACCGACGCCTGCCGAGAAGCCGGCAAGGCCCTTCGTGACGAAGAAGATGTCGCACAGTTCGGTCAGACGGTCCTGCTCCCGGCGCACTGCGGCCCAGTCGCCCGCCTGGTAGGCGTCCCACATGCGCACGTAGCCTGCCGGGTCGACATTGGCCAAGCCCGGGACGGAGCCGTGGGCTCCTCCCAAGTAGGCGCCGTCGACCACCATCTCGTGGCCCGTGAGCAGCGCCAGAGGCTCCCCCGCGGCACGATTGGCCAGCAGCAGACGGCGGAAAGCCACATCGTCACCCGAGGAGTCCTTGACGCCGGCCAGCACACCCTCACGCCCGAGGCGCACCAGCATGTCGGCCTCGAGTTTCGTGTGGACGCACACGGGGATGTCGTAGGCGAACACCGGCAAGGTCGTCGCCGCCGCGACCAGACGGAAGTGCCTCTCGACATTGGCCGCACCACCGAGGGCGTAGAAGGGAGCGGTGGCCACGACGGCGTCGCAGCCCACCTCCTCTGCCACGCGGACGTGCTCGATCACACGGGTGGTCTGCATGTCGATGACACCGGCCAGCACCGGAACGCGCCCGGCGACGACGCGCACGGTGGTTTCGAGGATCTCTCGGCGGCGAGCGTCGTCGCAGAAGACGACCTCACCGGAGGAGCCCAGGACGAACAAGCCGTGCACGCCTGCCACCAGTTGGCGTTCGACGTTGCGGGCGAATGAGGCCTCGTCGAAGGAGCCGTCCTCGTGCAGTGCGGTGACGACGGGAGGGACAACGCCAGTGATTTCGATGGACATGGGAAGTGTTCCTCAGTTCTTCACTTGCTCGGGTGCAGCAGCGAGGGTGCTGCGCCCAGGAGGGTTCGGGTGTAGTCGTCACTCGGGTCGGCCAGCACCTGCGCCGCCGAGCCGTGTTCGACGACCTTCCCCTTGTTCATGACGACGATCGTGTCGGAGACGTACCTGACGGTCTGGATGTCGTGGCTGATGAAGACCATCGCCAGGTCCAGTTCCTTCTTCAGGTCGGTGAGCAGGTTGAGGATCTGGGCGCGCACCGACACATCCAGTGCGGAGGTCGGCTCGTCCGCAATGATCGCCAACGGGTTCAACGACAGGGCACGGGCGATCGCCACTCGCTGGCGCTGACCTCCCGAAAGCTGCCCGGGGAGGGCGTCCAGCACGGAGGTCGGCAACCCGACCATCTGGATGAGGTCGCGCACACGCTTCGCCCGGCTCTTCGGCTCACCGATGCCGTGCACCTGAAGCGGGTCCATGAGCTGGTCACGCACCACCATGCGCGCGTTCAGGGCGGTCGCCGGGTCCTGGAAGACGACGGAGACGACTCGGCCGATCTCGCGCCGGTTGGCGGCTGTGCGGCGGGTCACCTCCTGGCCGTTGAAGAACACCTGGCCCTTCGTCGGGGACTGCAGGCCGCACATGACATTCGCAGTGGTCGACTTGCCGGAACCGGATTCGCCGACCAGGCCGATCGTCTCTCCCGGCATGAGGGCCAGGTTGACGTTCTGGACGGCGCGCACCTGGTTCGGCTTGAAGATCGAGCCGGTTCGGGTGCGGAAAGTGACATCCACGTCGCGCAGCTCGATGATCGGCGTCGAGCCCTTCGCCATCTGCCTGACGGTGTCGGTCGTCATCGGTCTGCTCCTTCGGCGGCGCCGGCCATGTGTGCCTCAAGGTCCGGCAGGCTGGCG
Source organism: Schaalia sp. 19OD2882 (assembly GCF_018986735.1). Lineage (NCBI taxonomy): Bacteria > Bacillati > Actinomycetota > Actinomycetes > Actinomycetales > Actinomycetaceae > Schaalia > Schaalia sp. 19OD2882. The sequence goes on from NZ_CP065521.1 coordinate 1,422,258, forward strand.
TAACGGTGTCCGGGTGAGACCTCGACCATGGTCGGTCGGATGTCCTCCCCGTAGTCGGGGTGCGAGGAACGCGGCGCGAAGCGGTCGCCCTTGGGGAAGTCGCGCGGGCTGGGCACGGTACCGGGCACTTGGTGAAGGCGCTCCGCCCCGCCCTCGATCGACAGAACGGACCCCAGCAGGCCACGGGTGTACTCGTGACGGGGATCGGTGAGCAATTCCCGCATCGGAGCCTGCTCGACGACTTGTCCGGCGTACATGACGGTGACCGAATGGGCCACCTCGGCGACGAGGGCGAGGTCGTGGCTGACGAAGATCATGGCGAAGCCGAGCTTCTCACGCAGTTCATTGAGCAGTTCGATGACCTGCTTCTGGACGGTGACGTCCAGTGCGGTGGTCGGTTCGTCGGCGATGACGAGCTTCGGGTCGCGGGTCAGGGCCATGGCGATGAGGACCCGCTGGCGTTGTCCGCCCGAGAGCTCGTGCGGGTAGGACTCCAGCGTGCGTTTGGGGTCCAGTCCCACCAGTTCGAGAAGTTCCTCGGCGCTGCGCTTTCCACCGCGCTTGGTCAACTGCGCCATCTGCGAGCGGATGAGCATCGACGGGTTGAGGCTCGACAGCGCGTCCTGGTAGATCATGGCGATCTCGTTGCCGCGCAGGGCCAGACGTTCCTTCGTCGGCATCGTCAGCAGGTCCTTGCCCTGGTAGAACACCTCTCCGGTGATCTGCGCCTTCGGGTCCAGCAGTCCGATGATCGCCAAAGAGGTGATCGACTTGCCCGATCCGGACTCGCCGACCAGGCCCATCGTCTCGCCCGGGCGGACGGAGAAGGACACGTGGTCGATCACGTCGACGTCACCGTGACGTGGGAAGCGGATGCACAGGTCCTTGACTTCGAGCAGTGCCGGCTCGGAGGAGTCGAAGACCAGGCGGTCCGTGCGGGCGGCCTCGACCTCGCGCATGCGGGCCAGGGCCTCTTCCAGGCTCTCCGCCTGGGCGGCGTGGGCGGCCACCGGGTCCAGCAGAAGCCGGTCGGCTTCGCGGTCGCCCGAGGTCTGGTCCGGCGAGGGTGCCGCACCCTTGGGGGCGGCGACCATCGCATCGGTGATGCCCTCGGACAGGATGTTCAGGCAAAGGACGGTGATCATGATGGCAAGGCCCGGGAAGAGGGCCTGCCACCAGCGTCCGGCCAGAACACCTGCGCGGGCGTCGGACAGGATGTTGCCCCACGTGGGGGTCGGTTCCTGGATGCCGGCCTGGATGAAGGACAGGGAGGCTTCGAACACGATCGCATCAGCCACGAGGACGGTGGCGAAGACGAGGATCGGCGCAATGCAGTTGCGTGCCACATGCTTGACGAGGATCCACGGGGCCGAGGCGCCCGAGACGACGACCGCGTTGACGTAGTCCTCGCCGTACTCACTCATGATGTTCGCCCGAACCACGCGCGTGAGCTGAGGGATGTAGAGGAAGCCGATCGCCAGGATGATGACGACGAGGGAGTTGCCGAACACGGAGACGAAGACCGCGGCCAGGGCAATGCCCGGGAAGGACATGATGATGTCCATGATGCGCATGACGATCTCGGAGACCCACTTGCGCGACACAGCCGCGATCGAGCCGATGACGGCGCCGCACACGAGGGCGAAGGCCGTGGCCGACAGACCGATGATCAGCGAGTAGCGGGCACCGTGGATCATGCGTGACAGGACGTCGCGGCCCTTCTCGTCCGTGCCGAAGAGGTGGTCGCCTGTGGGCGCCTGGCGCGCGATGTCGATGGCCAGCGGGTCGTGCGGTGCGATGAGCGGCGCAAGGATGGCCATCAGCGCAATCAGGACGATCACGACAAGGGAGATGGTCGAACCCACCGAGAGGCGTCCGACCTTGAAGTGGACCTTGCCGGCGTTCGCCTCGAGTTTCTTCGTGAGATTGGGACGCATGTGTCACACCGTCCTGATTCGAGGGTTGATGAGGATGTACAGCATGTCGACGACGATGTTCACGACGACGAATGCGAGTGCCACGACCACGGTGACACCTTGGACGAGGGTCGGCTCGTTGTTCTGGACCCCTTGGAGGATGGCCATGCCCATGCCCGGCAGGTTGAAGATGACTTCGATGACGACTGCGCCACCCATGAGGTATCCGATTCGCAGACCGAGGACGGTCACCGGGGTGATGAGGGCGTTGCGCAGGACGTTGCGTGAGACGACCACGGCCTTGGGGACGCCCGCGCCGAGGGCGGTTCGCACGTAGTCCTTGTCGAGTTCTTCGACCATGGCGGTACGGATGACTCGGGTGAGGGACCCTGCCACCGGGACCCCCAGGGCGAAGGCCGGCATTGCCATGCGCAGCGCCCACGCCTGCGGGTCGACGGAGAACGGCACGAGTTTGCCCGAGGCGGGCAGCAGGTGCAGGTTCGCGGAGAACAGGAGGATCAACAGGACTGCGAGCCAGAAGGACGGGGTGGCGATGCAGGCGATGGAGAACACGCGGATCACCTGGTCGGGCCAGCGATCACGGTAGAGGGCGGCGACGATGCCGAGGATGACGGCCAGGACGACGGCGATGGCAAGACCCATGAAGGTCAGCTGCATGGTGATGGGGAAGGCCCCACCGACCTTTTCGGCCACGGAGGCGCGGTTGGCTCCGTAGGTGCCCAGGTCCCCACGCAAGAGTCCGGCCAGGAAGTCGAGGAATCGCACGAACCAGTGGCGGTCCAGACCGTATTCGGCGCGGTACTGGGCCAGTGCCTCCGGGGTCGCGCCCTCGCCCAGAGCATTCTGGGCCGGGTCGACCTTGGAGAACGACATGAGGAAGAAGACGAGGAATGTCACGCCGAACACCATGATCGGTAGTGCGACCAGGCGCCGGCCGATGAGACGCAGGAGATTGTTCACGGCGAAGACTCCAATGGATCCGGACGTGGACCGGGGGCGGGAACGAGTCCCGCCCCCGGTGCGGACGTCACTTGGTGTTGACGTCGATGAAGCTCAGGCCGGTCGTGGAGATCGGCTTGAAGCCGTCGAGCTGGTCGGCCATGTAGCCGGTGAGCACTTGACGGTGGAAGAGCGGGTAGAGCGGGACCTCGTCGGAGATGATGTCGAAGGCCTCGTTCCACTTGGCCTGCTGGGCGTCGCCGTCGGCCTGCAGGGCGGCATCCATGGCTGCGTGCAGCTTGGCGTAGGCCTCAGGAGCGGTCTCCTTCCAGTGGTTGCGAGCATTCGTCCACTTGTTGTCTCCGTACCACCAGCTCATGAGCAGGTCGGGGTCCTGACCGAAGGTCGAGGGGTCACCGGGAGCCAGGAAGACGTCGTTGAGGGTGCGCTTGTCACCATCGATGTCGTCGTACAGGGCGGAGGAGGCCAGCGACTTGATCTCGGCTTCGATGCCCACGGCCTTGAGGTCGTTCTGGATCTGCGGGGCCAGAGCAGCGATCCACGGGTGGTCGGTGGTGGCCAGGGTGAGCTTCAGGTTGGCCACACCCGCCTCCGCCAACAGGGCCTTGGCCTTGGCCGGGTCATGGGTGAAGACGTTCTTGGCCTTGTGGTAGTTCGGGTGGGTCTCGGGCAGGAAGGAGGTGGCCGGTGCCGCGTTGCCGCCCATGGCGTTGGCGATCAGCTTCTCGGTGTCGATCGCGTAGAGGAAGGCCTGACGGACCTTGGCGTTGTCGAAGGGCTTCTGCGCGGTGTTGAACATGAGGAAGGGCAGGTTGAAGCCCTGGACCTTCTCGACGGTCGCGCCGGCGGCCTCGAGCTGCGGGACGACGTCGGCGGGCACGTTCTCCATGACCTGGACGGTGCCCTCCTGCATGGCGGTGGTGCGCGCGGTGTCGTCCTTGATGATGGAGTACTCCATCTTCTCGGCCTTTGCCGGGTGGTCACCGTTGTAGTGCGGGTTCGGCACGAAGTGGATCATCTGCTCGTCGATGGACTCGTACATCCACGGGCCCGAGCCGATCGGCTTGGCCTTGGCCTGGTCCTCGGTCATCGAGGCGGGCAGGACGCGCACCAGGGACAGGCGGGCCTTGAACACGTTGGTCTTGAACTTCAGGGTGATGGTGACGGTGGTGTCGTCCTTGGCCTCCACCTTCTCGATGAAGGAGAGCATCGGCGCGTAGAGGGCACCTTCTTCAGTGTTGCGCTTGAAGGACTCGACGACGTCCTTGGCGGTGACCGGCGTGCCGTCGGAGAACTTGGCGTCCTTTCGCAGGGCGATCTCGTAGACCGTGTCGGAGACCTTGGTGGGCTCGTCGTCGGCTGCCAGCGCCTTGTAGGGCTGGAAGGTGACCATGTCGAGGTTGTACAGGCCCTCCATGACGTGGAGGTTGGTGCCGTTGGCAAGGGCGGAGCCCGCGTTGGTCGGGCTGTAGTTCTTCGTCTCGTAGGCGACTGCGGCCGTCAGGGTGCCTCCGGTGGCTCCCGAGCCGGACTGACCGCCACCGGCGGAACCTGACTGCCCTGCGGGCTGTGAGCCACCTCCGCAGGCGGTGAGAACAAGGGCAAGGGTGGCGGCTGCAGCTGCTGCTCCGGCCCACCTCTTGTTGTGGAAGCGCATGGCTTATCCTCTCCGTTGAGTGTCACACTGGCATCCTTCGGACGCCGAGGTAGGTTAATTGTATGTTGTCTGACAAGTTCACTGACGTCGAAGCGTCAGATGTGTCCAAACTGTTATCTCAGGTCTCCGTCAGAGATGACGGATCGAGTGTGCCCATGGTCAATCGCTCGACGGCGACCATGGATGCCATCAAGAGCCACATCCTGCGCAACCGGCTCTCCACAGGTGACCCATTGCCCACCGAGGCCGCCCTCGGCGCAGAGGTGGGTGTCTCCCGGTCCTCCGTGCGCGAGGCCCTGCGCAAACTCGAAGCCCTGGACATAGTCCAGGTGCGCCAAGGTGCGGGCTCCTTCGTGGGCGGCATGTCGCTGGAACCCATGATCCAGACCCTGGTCCTGCGTGCGTCACTGGCCTCGGCCAACCGCGAGGACTTCCTCCAGGAGGTCGTCGACGCCAGGCGCGCCCTCGACCTGGGCATCGCCTCGGAGATCGTCGCAGCCCACCACGACACTCCGGATCCCGAGCTGGACGCCATCGTCGAAGAGATGGAGAAGCTCGCCCGCGCCGGACAGCGCTTCATGAACGAGGACATCTCCTTCCACATGCGGCTGCTGGCGCCATTGGACAGTCACCTGGCACGCCAGCTGTACTCGGCCTTCTGGTTCGTCCACATGTCCATCGTCCCAGAACTCGGCGAAGGTGTGGACGAGGGGCTGCTGAGAACCGCCAATGCTCACCGGGCCATGTTGGACACGGCGCGTTCGGGTGACGTGGAAGCCTATCGAGAAGCCGTCAGGGAGCACTACGTGCCACTCGCCGAGATCCTCCACCACTGAGCCGAGGAATCCGCCGACTGCACGGCCGTCCTCGTCCTCGCCCACGGACGAATCTCACGAAGGGAGAGGGTCAGGTGGTGGACCAGGTGCGCAAGGTGGTGCTCTGGCTGCGAAGCTCTTCCAGCTGTTCGCGCACGCGTTCGGGTGCGGTGCCTCCCCTGCCCCGGCGCGCCGACACCGACCCCTGGACCGAGAGCACCTCACGCACCGACGGGTCCAGGTGAGCCGACTCCTCGGCGAACTCTTCGTCCGTCAGATCGGCCAGCTCCACCCCACGCGCCTCCGCCACGCGTACGCACCCGCCCGAGATCTCGTGCGCCTCACGGAAGGGCACACCCCTGCGGACCAGCCACTCGGCGATGTCGGTGGCCAAGGAGAAGCCCTGAGGTGCCAGCTCCGCCATGCGATCCAGGTGCAGCTCCATGGTGGCCACCATTCCCGTGACAGCCGGCAAGAGGACCTCCAGGGTGTCGATCTGGTCGAAGACCGGCTCCTTGTCCTCCTGCAGGTCCCGGTCGTAGGCCAGTGGGATTCCCTTGAGGACGGTGAGCAGCGCCATCAGGTCCCCCACAAGGCGCCCGGCCTTGCCGCGTCCCAGTTCTGCCACGTCCGGGTTCTTCTTCTGCGGCATGATCGACGATCCCGTCGAGTAGGCGTCGTCCAGGGTGACGTAGCCGAACTCCTTCGTGTTCCAGATGACGACCTCTTCGCACAGGCGGGAGATGTCCACGCCGATCATCGCCATGACGAAGGCGAACTCGGCGACCACGTCACGAGAGGCCGTTCCGTCGATCGAATTGGCCACGGAGTCCTCGAAGCCCAGTTGCGTGGCGATCGCACGCGGGTCCATGCCCAGCGTGTTGCCCGCAAGGGCGCCGCTTCCGTATGGGCAGACGGCAGCCCGCCGGTCCCAGTCGACCAGGCGCTGCACGTCTCGCAGGAGCGGCCATGCGTGGGCGGCAAGATGATGGGCGACGAGCACCGGCTGGGCGTGCTGCAGGTGTGTGCGTCCGGGCATCACCGCCTCGCCTGCGGCCTCGGCCTGCCCGGCCAGGGCGTCGACGACATCCAGGACGAGGGCGGCCGTGGTGCGCGCACGCTCACGCAGGTACATGCGGATCAGTGTGGCGATCTGGTCGTTGCGTGAGCGCCCCGCACGCAGTTTGCCGCCCAAGTGCGCCCCGGCTCTTTCGATGAGGCCGCGTTCCAGGGCCGAATGGACGTCCTCGTCCAAGGGGTCCGGGGCGAAGGCGCCGGAGGCGACATCGGCGTCCAGACGGTCCAGGGCCGTGTGCATGTCGCGGATCTCCACCTCATCCAGCAGACCTGCGGCGTGCAGGGCGTCGGCGTGGGCGTGGGAGCCGGCGATGTCCACCCTGGCAAGGCGCCAGTCGAAGTGGGTGGACACCGACAATGCGGCCAAGGCGTCAGCGGGTCCACCCGCGAATCGCGCGCCCCACAAGGACCCTGCGGATGTGGCTCCGGCCCCGCTCACAGTTGGCCCTCGCCCAGCTCGGGGCCCTTGCCGAAGCGCACGTCGCGGGCCGTGGCCAGGCGCGAAGTCATGCCGAAGATCTCGATGAACCCGCGCGAGTGGGACTGGTCGAAGGTGTCGCCCGTCTCGTAGGTGGCCAGGTTGAAGTCGTACAACGAGGCCTCCGAGCGGCGGCCGGTCACGGTGGCCCGGCCTCCGTGCAGGGTCATGCGCACCTCTCCGCTGACATAGCTCTGGGTGTCGGCCACGAAGCCGTCCAGGGCGCGCTTGAGGGGCGAGAACCACAGGCCGTCGTAGACCAGTTCGGCCCAGCGCGCGTCCACGCGCCGCTTGTAGCGGGCAAGTTCGCGTTCCAAGGTGACGTGTTCCAACTCCTGATGGGCGGTCAGCAGGGCGATGGCTCCGGGGGCCTCGTAGATCTCGCGGGACTTGATGCCGACCAAGCGGTCCTCGACCATGTCGATTCGGCCGATGCCCTGGGCGCCGGCTCGGCGGTTCATCTCCTGGATGGCCTGGAGCGGGGTCACGGGGCGACCATCGATGGCCACGGGGACACCGCTGTCGAAGGTGATGACGACCTCGTCGGGCAGGGGCGGGTAGGTGGGGTCGTCGGTGTAGTTGTACACGTCCTTGGTGGGCGCGTTCCAGATGTCCTCGAGGAAGCCGGTCTCGATGGCACGTCCCCACACGTTCTGGTCGATGGAGAAGGGGTTGTGCTTCGTGGTCTCGATGGGCAGGTGGTGCCGGTTCGCGTAGTCGATGGCCACGTCGCGGGTCAGGGCCAGGTCGCGCACGGGTGCCAAGCATTTCAGGTCCGGGGCGTAGGAGGTGATCGAGACCTCGAAGCGCACCTGGTCGTTGCCTTTGCCGGTGCAGCCGTGGGCCACGGTGCTGGCGCCGAACTGGCGGGCGGCACGCACGAGGTGCTTGGAGATGAGCGGCCGTGACAGTGCCGAGACCAGCGGGTAGACGCCCTCGTACAGGCCGTTGGCCTGCAGGGCCGGCATGCAGAAGTCGTTGGCGAATTCGTCCTTGGCGTCGGCCACGTAGGCCTCGACGGCGCCGCAGTCCAACGCGCGCTGGCGGATGACCTCAAGGTCCTCGCCTCCCTGGCCCACGTCGACGGCCACGGCGACGACCTCCATGCCGGTGCGTTCTTCGATCCAGCCGATTGCCACGGACGTGTCGAGTCCGCCCGAGTACGCCAGGACGACCCGGTCCTTTGTTCCAGCCATTTCTTTCCTGCCTTTCAGTTTTCCGGGAGGGATCCCGGTCGAGCCATCTCGAGAAGTGTCGTCTCCACGTGTTGCGCTGCCGAATCCGAGCGGCAGATGACGAGTATCGTGTCGTCTCCGGCGATCGTGCCAGCGACCTCGTCCATTCGAACGGAGTCGACAGCACTGGCCAGGAGTTGCGCGGCCCCCACCGGGGTGCGCAGGACCAGCTGGTTGTTGACCCGGGTGGAACCGGTGAGCAGAGACTGGCACCAGCGTCCCAGGCGTCCTCTGCCGCCCTCGCCGTCGTGGGTGGCGGATCCGTCCGCGTCGGCCACCGAGTACACGAGGGTCCCGTCGGCTGTACGCACCTTGGTGGCCTGCATGTCGATGAGGTCGCGCGACAGGGTCGTCTGGGTGACGTCGATGCCGCGCCGGGCCAGGGCGGCGCGCAATTGCTCCTGTGAGGTCACGGCAGTGGAGGCGAGGATGTCGCGGATCGTCTCGCGTCTGGCGGCTTTGGTGCGCGGGGTGGCCGATTCCTGGGTCATGACATGGCCTTCGACGTGCGTTCGAGCGCGGTGGCAGCAAGTTTCGGCAGTGCGGCGGTGAAGCCGGCGGCTTCGGCCTCGGTGATGACCAAGGGCGGGGCGAGTCGCAGGGTGTTCGCACCGGTGGCGTTGAGGACGAAACCGGCTTCCCGTCCGGCCGCGACGAGGGCGGGGGCGATGGGTTCGGAGAACTCGAGGCCGATGAGCAGGCCCCGTCCTCGTACGTCCACCAAAGTGGCGGCTCCGCAGGTGCGCAGGTCTTCGCGCCAGGACTCCCCCAACGCCTTCACGTGCTCGAGCAGGGACTCGGCCTCGATCGTCCGGATGACTGCAAGGGCAGCGGCCGCGCAGACCGGATTGCCACCGAAGGTCGTGCCGTGCATGCCGGGACGCAGAATGTGCGCGGCTTCGCCGAAGGCCACGCAGGCGCCGACAGGCATGCCTCCGCCCAAGCCTTTGGCCAGGGTGACCAGGTCGGGGCGGATGCCCGCGTGGTGGTGTCCCATCCACTCCCCCGTGCGGCCGACGCCGGTCTGGACTTCGTCCACGACCATGAGAGCACCCCAGCCGGTGGTGATCTCGCGGACCGCACGCAGGTAGTCGTCCGTCAGGACGTTGACGCCGGCCTCGCCCTGGATGGGTTCGACGAAGACTGCGGCCACCTCCGGTCCCATGGCCGCTTCCAGTGCAGGTGCGTCCCCGGCCGGGACGAAGTGGACTCCGGGTACGAGGGGCGCGAAAGGTTCCCGGTAGGCGGCCTTCCACGTCAGGGCCAGCGCCCCGGTCGAGCGGCCGTGGAAGGCGTGGTCCAGGGCGATGATGCGCTGCTTGGGTGTGGATTGGGCGTTGCCGTGGGCCTTTACGACCTTGAGGGCGGCTTCGTTGGCCTCGGTGCCGGAGTTGGTCAGGAAGACGAGGCCGTCGCCCGGCGCGTCCTTCTGCGGCGCGGCGGTGATGCGCAGGATCTCCTCGGCAAGGCGAACCTGGGGTTCGGTGGCGAAGAAGTTCGACACGTGCCCCAAGCGCGCCACCTGCTGGGCCACGGCTTCGACCACTGCGGGGTGTGCGTGTCCCAGGGCGTTGACGGCGATGCCGCCGAGCAGGTCCAGGTACTTCTTGCCGTCGACGTCCCACACGGTGGAGCCCTTGCCGAGGTCGAGGACCAGGTGCGGGGTGCCGAAGGTGTCCATGAGAGAGGTGCGGTGGCGCTCCAGCCAGTCATTCGTTTTCATGAGGAGTACGCGCTGTTCTCGGTGACGTAGTCGTGGGTGAGGTCATTGGTCCACACGGTGGCACTGGCCCGCCCGGCATGCAGGTCGATGACGACACGGCATTCTCGCGGTGTCATGTCGACCGAGCTGCGGTCTTCGCCGACCCCACCTGCACGGCACACCATGACGTCGTTGACGATGACGTCCAGGGCCTGCGGATCGTAGGGGGCGATGTCTTCGGGCACAGTACCCACTTCGGAGACGATGCGTCCCCAGTTGGGATCATTGCCGAAGACGGCGGCCTTGAAGAGGTTCGAGCGGGCCACGGCCTTGGCCACCGCTTCGGCGCCGTCCTCGTCAGCGGCGTTGACCACGGTGATGGAGATGTCATGGCTGGCGCCCTCGGCGTCGGCGATGAGTTGGCGTGCAAGGTCCGCGCAGGTTTCGCGCAGGGCTTCGGTCAGGTCGTCCTGGCCGACAGTGATGCCGCTGGCGCCGGAGGCCAGGACCAGGACCGTGTCGTTGGTCGACATGCACCCGTCGGAGTCGGTGCGGTTGAAGGTCGTCCGCACGGCTTCCACCAGCGCCTCGTGCAGGGCGACATCGCCGACCACGGCGTCGGTGGTGATGACGCAGAGCATGGTGGCAAGTCCCGGGGCGAGCATGCCCGCACCCTTGGCCATTCCTCCGACGCTCCACCCTTGGCGCGCCACCACGCAGGTCTTGGAGACGGTGTCGGTGGTGCGGATCGCGTCGGCGGCATCTGCTCCGGCCAGCGGTCCGCCTGCAAGCCTTGTGACAGCAGTGGTGGCTCCGGCGAGCAGGGCGTCCATGGGCAGGGGGATGCCGATCATGCCGGTGGAGCAGACGGCCACCTCGTTGGCGCCCATGTCGAGCTGACCTGCCACGTGGATGGCGGTGGCAAGGGAGTCGTCGGCGCCGGTGGCCCCGGTGCAGGCGTTCGCGCAGCCGGAGTTGAGGATGACGGCACGGACGGTGCCCGCAGCCAGGTGGGCGCGGCTCAGGGTGACCGGGGCGGCGACGACACGGTTGGTGGTGAACACCCCGGCGCTGGCGGGCGCGGGCCCGTCATTGACGACCAGGGCGACGTCGCGTGCGCCGCCGGACTTGATTCCTGCAGCCACACCTGCGGCGCGAAATCCGAGGGGGCCTGTCACTCCCACCTGCGCGGTGGGGTTGGCGCCGTCGCTGCTCACGGGTTGACTCCTGTCATGGGCACACCGGTGAATTCGGGGATCCCGAGGGCGAGGTTCGCGCTCTGGACGGCAGCGGCCGCCGTGCCCTTGCCGAGGTTGTCGATGGCGCAGATCATGACCAGGGTGCCCGCACGTTCATCGATGCTCCAGGAGACCATCGCGCGCCCGGTTCCCGTGAGTGGTCCCGTGGTGGGCCAGGTCGGTGCCGTGGTGATGTCGACGAGGCGTTCGTGGGCGTAGGGCGCAAGAGCCGCCTCCAAGGAGTGTTCGTCCATGCCCGGTGCCAGTGGGGCGACGACGGTGGCGAGGATCCCCCGGGAGGTGGGGACCAGGACGGGGGTGAAGGTCAAGCGCATGTTCGCCGGTCCGCCTGCCACGCGCAGGTTCTGGAGGATCTCGGGAATGTGTCGGTGGGTGCCGCCGACTGCGTAGGGGGCGATGGTGCCCACCGCCTGGGAGGCGAGCAGGTGCGGCTTGAGGGTGCGGCCTGCTCCCGAGTAGCCGACCGAGAGGGTCGCCACGAGGTTCGAGGAGTGGATGATGCCTGCGCGGACCGCGCACTGGGCGGCCAGGGTCACGGCGGTGGCATTGCAGCCGGGCACGGCGATGCGCCGTGTCGATGAGAGCAGAGCCCGTTGTGAGGTGGCGGCGTCCTCGCCGTCATGGAGGAGTTCCGGCATGCCGTAGCTCCATGCGGGACTGTGCGCTCCCCCGTAGTAGGAGGCCCATTCCTGGGCGTCGACCAGTCGGTGGTCCGCGGCGAGGTCCGCGATGACCGCCCCGTCCCCCTTGGAGGCAAGGGTGTCGCCGATGGTGCCGGAGTGTCCGTGGGGCAGTGCCAGGACGACGAGGTCGTGGCCGCCCAAGGCGTCGACGGACGTCTCCTGGATGGTCAGGTCCGCCAGTTGAGGAATGTGTGGCTGGTGCTGGCCGAGTTTGGTACCCGCACTGGTGGCAGCAGTGACGGTGGTGACCTCGATGTCAGGGTGGTCGGCGAGGAGTCGCAGGACTTCTCCCCCGGCGTAGCCGGAGGCTCCCGCAACAGCAGCTCTCAATCTCATGTGCATGAATATACACGCATGTGCATACTCATGCATTCATGGTGTCCGTGTGTCACACCCCGCCCCGGTTCACGGTCAGTCCCGGGAAAGCAAGGCGTCAGCGATTTCGTCCGCCCAGGCATTCACCGCGTCCCAGTCACGGAAGTCGCCCTCCACAGCACTTGCCAGGCGCATGACGGTCCGTTCACGCAGCGACAACTTCTGCGGCACGTACCGGCCGGGGAAGGTCTTGTGGTCCACGGCCTCCACGCGGGTGAGCACCGGGCCGATCCGGGACGGGTCCTGCGGGGCGTGTTTGGGCACACCGTTCATGCCCACCGAGAAGGCCCACACGCGGCGCGAGGACAACTGTCCCTCGAAGCGCTCGACGAAGGACTGCGCTTCGGCCATCCACTGGAGCATGTAGACCGCTGATCCCACGACCACGGCATCGATGTCCTCCAGCGACATGACCTTCTCGGGGGCCTCGCGAAGGACGTCGAAGCCTCGGAATGTCAGGCGCGCGGCAATGGCGTCAGCGGTCTCTTCGGTGGCCCCATGCTTCGAGGAGGCTGTCACGAGGATTTTCATGGGAACAGTGTGACAGAAGAGGACGCCCGGAACCCAGTCTCAGGTCCCAGTGGGACAGTGACGAGTTCCGGGCGTGGCAACGATCCGTCAGGCGCGAAGGGTGGCACCCAGGACCTTTTCCGCCTTCGTCAGCACACCAGCGCGCACCGACTGGATCTCTTCGCTGCTCAACGTGTGGTCGGAGCGCAGACGCAGGGCGAATGCCAAGGAGCGGTGTCCTTCGGGCACTTGGTCACCCTCGTAGATGTCGAAGAGGGTGACCTCTTCGGCCAACGGGCCGGCACCCTGGCGAAGGACCTGCTCGACGCGGGCCACCGGCACGCTGGAATGAACGACCAAGGCGATGTCCTCCTTCGCAACGGGGTAGGTGGACACCCCCTTGACCTGGATTGGCGTGGGCGAGGCCGCGGCCACCAAGGCATCCAGGTCGATCTCTGCGGCAACCGAGCGGGCGGGCAGGCCGAAGGCCTGGCAGACGCCCGGGTGCAGTTCACCGGCCAGAGCGACCTCGGTCAGATCGCGGCCCGCACGCACGAAGACACGGCCCACGCGCCCGGGATGCCACGGGGCGACCTCAGCCGGATCGGTGGCGGGAACGGGCATCGGCGGTCCCGGAACCCGGGTGACCTCCGCCTCCCAAGCGCGGCAGACCTCCACGCGCACGCCCAGAACCTCCGCAGCGCGGCGGACCATGTCCACGGCGTCACGCCAGTCCATGGCGCGGGGAGCGCCAAGAGCGGGCGAGGATCCGACGGTGCCGGCCATGACCACGCCCAAGTGGCGGGGTTGAGCGGGGGTTCCGGCTGCCAGACGCGCCAGCTCCTCGTCACAGGGGCGCCGTTCGGCCCCGATGAGTCCGGCCGGGACGGTGCCTGCCGGGCGTGCCACGAGGCCCTGCTCGAAGACGGCGACCCGCCCAGCGCCGCGAGCGATGTTGCGCCCGGCCACGTCAAGCAGGGTGTCGAGGATCGAGGAGCGCAGCCACGGAGCATCATCGGCCAAGGGATTGCGCAGGCGCACCGCTTGGCGCCGGGGATCCGAGGCCGACAGGCGCTGCCTGTCGAAGGAGTCGGAGACGAAGGGGTAGGAAAGGACCTCGGTCAGACCCGCTTGGGCCAAGGTGTCGGCCACCTGCCGTCTGGCCCGCTGGGCGTCGGTGAGGCCGCCACCGCCCGGTGCGGTCGGCAGGAGTGAGGGGATCTTGTCGTAGCCGTCCAGGCGAGCGATCTCCTCGACCAGGTGGGCCGGACCCACCAGGTCCGGGCGCCAGCTCGGCACGGTGACGAGTACACGCCCCTCGGTGCCCTCGTCCACCTGACAGCCGATGAGAGTGAGGATCTCGCGGATGCGATCGGCGGTGTGGTCGACTCCGATGAGTCGGGCAGGTTCGTCGAGAGCCATGTCAATGACGGTGGCCGCCCCCACTTGGTCCATGTCACCGACCGCCGGGTCCGCCGTGCCGCCGCCATACTCGACCAGCAGGTCCACCGCGCGCTGGGCGGCCACCGCCGGCAGTTGCGGGTCCGTGCCGCGTTCGAAACGCTTCGAAGCCTCCGAGGGCAGGCGGTGCCTGCGGGCCGTACGGGCTATGGACACGGGGTCGAAGTGGGCGGCCTCCAGCAGAATGTCCGTCGTGGAGTCCTCGACCTCGGAGTACTGGCCACCCATGACCCCGGCCAGACCGATGATGCGAGAGCCCGGTCCCTGTGGAGAGTCGGTGATGAGCAGGTCCTCGCCGTCCAAGACGCGATCGACGTCATCCAAGGTGACCAGGTGTTCACCCGGTGCGGCACGGCGCACGACGATCGGCTCGGCCAAGGCCGCCAGGTCGTAGGCGTGCATGGGCTGTCCCAAGTCCATCATCACGTAGTTCGTGACGTCCACCGCCAAGGAGATGGAGCGCATGCCTGCGGCCTCGAGGCGTTCGACCATCCACCGGGGGCTGGGCGCCTTCGGGTCCACTCCACGCACGATGCGCGTGACGAACCGGTCGCAGCCGATGCGCCCATGGATCGGGGAGCCGTCGTCCACACGCACCTCGAATCCGTCCGCCGTGGCGGCCGGCACCTGGCCGACGAGGACCCCCGGCAGGCCCGGGTCGCGGAATGCGGCGCCGGTGGAGTGGGAGAACTCGCGAGCCACCCCTCGCATGGAGAAGCAGTAGCCACGGTCGGGGGTCACGTTGATCTCAAGGATCTCTTCGCCCAGACCGAGGAATCCGAGCAGGTCGGACCCAGGGGCGAGGATCTCGCGGTCCGGGTGGGCCGTGGGCAGCACGATGATGCCGTCGTGGTCCTCACCCAACCCCAGTTCTCGGGCCGAGCAGATCATGCCGTCGGAGACGTGCCCGTAGGTCTTGCGTGCGGCGATCTCGAATCCGCCGGGCAGGACGGCGCCGGGCAGTGAGACGACCACCAGGTCACCCTCGACGAAATTGTGGGCTCCACAGACGATGCCGCGGCTGGGCAGATCCGAGGGTTCCTTCCCGGTACCGGGAGCGTCATTGAAATCGCCGACGTCCACGCGGCAGTAGTTGACGGTCTTGCCGTTGGAGGCGGTCTCCTTGACCAAGGTGAGGACCTTGCCGACCACCAGGGGGCCGGTGACCTTTGCGGGGTGGATGGCCTCTTCTTCCAGGCCGACCTGGACGAGGGCGGCGGCCAACGCGGTCGCATCGGTGCCTTCAGGCACCTCGACGTGGTCGGCGAGCCAGCTCAGGGGAACCATGGGCATGTCAGTGGCCCTTTCCGTGGAGTCCGAACTGCTGGGAGAAGCGCACATCGCCCTCGACGATGTCATGCATGTCGGCGATGCCGTGACGCAGCATGAGGGTGCGTTCGATGCCCATTCCGAAGGCGAAGCCCGTGTAGACCTCTGGGTCGATGCCGTTGGCGCGCAGGACATTGGGGTTGACCATGCCGCAGCCGCCCACTTCGATCCAACCGGCGCCGCCCTTCTTCTGGGGGAACCACATGTCCAGTTCGGCACTGGGTTCGGTGAAGGGGAAGAAGGAGGGTCGCAGGCGCGCCTTGGCGTCCGGGCCGAACATGGCTTTGGCGAAGTGGTCGAGGACCCCCTTCAGGTGCGCCATGGTCAGCCCCTTGTCCACCGCCAGGCCTTCGACCTGGTGGAAGACCGGCGTGTGAGTGGCGTCCAGGGCGTCGGAGCGGAAGACCTTGCCGGGGCAGGCGATGTACAGGGGCACCCCGCGTTCCAGCATCGCGTGGGACTGGACCGGTGAGGTGTGAGTGCGCAGGACCAGGTTGCCGTCCTGCGGGCTCTGGCCGCCCACGCTGGTACCGTCCACGTACAGGGTGTCCTGCATCTGCCGGGCCGGGTGGTCGATGTCGAAGTTCAGGGAGTCGAAATTGAACCACTCGTGTTCGATTTCCGGGCCTTCGGCGATCTGCCACCCCATGGACACGAAGAAGTCCTGGATCTCCTCGATCAGGGTCTCGATGGGGTGACGGGCGCCCAGCGGGGCGCGGGAGGTGGGGCCGGTGACGTCGACGGCTTCTTCGACGAGGACCCGGGCTTCGTGCTCGGCGGCCAACACTGCTTCACGCGAAGCCAAGGCTTCACTGACTTTCTTCCGGGCGCCTCCGAGGTTCTTGCCGGCCAAGCCGCGGTCCTTGGGCTCCAAGGAACCAATCGTCCTGTTCGCGGTCACGAGGGCGGCGCCATCCCCGAGGAAGGTGCTGCGCGCGACCTTGAGGGCGTCGAGGTCCTGGACGGCGGCAAAGGCTGCCAGGGCCTGCTTGACGACGGCGTCGACCGCCGCTGCGTCCCGTGGGTCCAATTGACTGGGGTGCTCGTCCATGTCCTGCTTCCTGGTCGTCGTCGTGCGCCGCGCCGGTGGGCCCGGGCGCGCGACCATGATAGTGCGCTGCGTCGAAGCGCCCATCGGGTGCCCACGGCGCACGTGCAGGTTCAGTGGGCCTTGTAGTTCTCCGGGCCGGGGAATGAGCGGTCACCCACGGCGGCGACATACTGTTCTGCGGCGCTGCGCAGCTCTTGGCCGAGTTCGGCGAAGCGGCGCACGAACGAGGGGACCCACTGCCCCATGCCGGCCATGTCCGACCACACGAGGACCTGCCCGTCGGTGTGGGGGCCGGCTCCGATACCGATGGTGGACATGGCGAGTTCCTTGGTGAGCATCCCCGCCACGTCGTCGGGCACCATCTCCAGGACGACGGCGAAGGCTCCGGCGTCCTGCAGTGCCAGGGCGTCGGCCAGCATCAGTTCGGCGGCCTCTCCTCTGCCCTGCATGCGCGGGCCGCCCAAGGTGTTCTCGGATTGGGGCGTGTAGCCCAGGTGGGCCACGACAGGGATGCCGCCGTCGACCAGCATGCGCACCGTGGCGGCGCGGGCCGCGCCACCTTCGAGTTTGACGGCGTTGGCGCCGGCGCGCATGAGGCGGGCGGCGTTGTCGAAGGCGGCGACCGGGTCGGCCTCGTAGGTGCCGAAGGGCATGTCGGCGACGACCATCGACGTGCTCACCGACCGTGCGACTGCCGCCGTGGCGCGCTCCATGTCCTCCAGGATGACCTTGACGGTGGTCGCATGGCCAAGGACCACATTGCCCAAGGAGTCTCCCACCAGCAGCATGTCGACTCCTGCGGCCTCCAGGATGGGGGCGACGAGGGCGTCATAGGCGGTGAGCATGGTCACCGGCCGTCCTTCAGCCTTCGCTTTGGCCAGGTGGTGGACGCGGAAGCGCGGTTTGCGGGTGACGGTGGGTGCGTCGTGGTGCGACACGGGGACTCCTCGGCAGGAAGTGGATCGTGGGCCATTGTTCCACGTACACGCGGGTACTCGCAGAGCGCGCGGGTTCCGATCGGACGCCCACCCGCCCTCGCCCGCGCTGCCGCACGGCCCGGACCGTGCGATGCCCCGCCCTCGTCCCCGAAAGTGCCAGAACCGGCCCCGCCTCGAGGATCGTATTCTGGACCCATGACCTCCCTTGCCGAACTTGCTGCACGCGCCCCACTGGGCAACCTGCGTCCCGGGCGGATCAGCCCACCGCGCCAGGTGCCCTCGCACATCTCACGGCCCGAGTACATGTTCCACGACGGACCCGAGGTCATCACCGCAAGCGACGTCAAGGACGCGGAGACCATTGGACGCATCCGCGAGGCCGGTCGGATCGCCGCTCGCGCCCTTCAGGCCGTCGGCCGGGCCGTTGCCCCCGGCGTCACCACGGACGAATTGGACCGCATCGGACACGAGTACCTGTGCGACCACGGGGCCTACCCCTCGTGTCTGGGCTACATGGGCTACCCCAAGTCACTGTGCACCTCCGTCAACGAAGTCATCTGCCACGGCATCCCCGACGACCGCCCACTGGAGGAAGGCGACATCGTCAATGTCGACATCACCGCCTACGTCGGCGGCGTCCACGGCGACACCTGCGCCATGTTCGAGGTCGGCCAGGTCGACGAAGCCTCGCACCTGCTGTGCGAACGCACGGAGAAGGCCATGTTGCGCGGCATCAAAGCCATCAGACCCGGACGCGAGATCAACGTCATCGGGCGCGTCATCGAAGCATGGGCCAAGCGTTTCGAATACGGGGTCGTCCGCGACTACACCGGGCACGGCGTCGGCGAAGCATTCCACTCGGGCCTGATCGTCCCCCACTACGATGCGGCACCCAAACACGCGGAGGTCATGGAAGTCGGCATGGTCTTCACAGTCGAGCCGATGCTGACCCTGGGCACCATCGAGTGGGAACAGTGGGATGACGACTGGACGGTGGTCACCGCCGACAGGTCGCGCTCCGCCCAGTACGAGCACACGGTGGTGGTCACCGAGGACGGGGCGGAGATCCTCACCCTGCCGTGACAACGCTCCGGCACGCCCTCCCGCCCCTTGAGGTGCGACCTGCCTCACCCCTGTGCGCGCTCATTCCACTACGCTTGGTCATGACAACGTACGTCGGGCGCCGGGCGCCTTGGTCAGGAGGACGACATGGCGACAGTGGCCTGCGGAATCGACATCGGCGGATCGGGCGTCAAGGCGGCCTGCGTCGGCCTTTCCACCGGTGAGTTCATCGGCGAGAGGATCCGCATTGACACCCCCAAGCCCGCCACTCCCGACGCCGTGGCAGATGTGTGCCGCCAGCTGCTCGAACAGCTGGAGGTCGGCCCGGACGTTCCCGTGGGCATCGCCTTCCCCGCACCCATCATTCGCGGAGTCGTGCCCTTCATCGCGAATCTGGACCCGTCGTGGGCGAACATCGACGTCAATGAGCTCATGCAGCGCCACTTGGGTCGGCCCATCGCGGCCCTCAACGACGCCGACGCCGCCGGTATTGCAGAGGTCACCTTCGGCGCCGCCAAAGGCGTGCCCGGAACGGTCATCCTCACCACACAGGGCACAGGCATCGGCTCGGCGGTCATCGTCGACGGTGTCCTGGTGCCCAACACGGAGCTGGGTCACCTGGAGATCGACGGCCACGACGCCGAAAAGCGCGCCTCGGCCGGTCAGAAGACCCTGCAGGACCTGTCGTGGAAGAAGTGGGCCAAGCGCCTGCAGCGCTACTACAGCCACATGGAGATGCTGTTCTCGCCCGACCTGTTCGTCGTGGGTGGTGGCGTGTCGAAGAACCATGAGAAGTTCATGCCCCTGCTGGACCTGAAGACCCCGATGGTGCCGGCCCAGTTGCTCAACACCGCCGGCATCGTCGGCGCAGCAGTGTGGGCCGCGAACAAGGCATGACCGGCCGGGAGAACCTGCCTTCGGCGCTTGGACTGGGACTCGACTCGGCTGCCTTCGCACCCTTTGGCGCGTCGTACTCCTCGACCCCCGTCATCACGGTCCTGGGGCCGTGGGACGCCGGCGGCCAGGGCGAGCCCTCGGCTGGGTCGGAGCGGGCCGTGGACGCTGAGTCATGGCGGCCCTCGTCGGTCCTTGCCGCCGCCATGCCAGCAACACCAGCGCGTGCGCTGGGCGCCGGCCCCCAGGACTTCGTCTCCCAGCAGGCCGCACGTGACCGTCAGGCCCGTGCGCGTCAGACGACAGGTCGTCCCGGCACCCAAGGCCACCCTCGTCCCCCTGGCACCGGAGCACCCCAACCGCCCGTACGGCCCGCCACCGTTGCTCCACCGGTTCGCTCGGCAGCCGCGCCGATGCCGCATCCCGCACCTGCGCCGCTGCCCCGGAACGAGGCATCGACGCGCCCCGCCACGGCGCAACGCAGACCCGCGCAACAGAAGAAGAAGCCGTCTTCCACTTTGATCGGCGTGACGATCATCCTGCTCTTCGTCTTCGGGCCGGGCATCGTGTCAGGGCTCGTCAAAGCCGTCTCCAGCGGCACCTCCCCCAACTCGGTCACCTCGGAGCCGACAATCACCTCGGAGCCGACAATCACAGTGGAATCCACTGAGATCGAGACGAAGACCTACTCGGGGTTGATCGGCCAGGCGCTGTCGGAGGACCAAGTGGTCTCACCGATCCACGATGACGGCAAAGGTTCCAGCCGGGGACTCGGGCTCGTGGGTGATGTCCCGGCCGCTGTCGGGCTCGGAGAGTCGTACGAGAACCCCGCGCCGATCAGTCGGTGGCGCACAGTCTGGAACCATGGCGACCCACACAAGGAAGCCACAGTCTCCGTGTTCGAGGTGACGGTCGCCCCCGAGCACTTGTCCACCGAATTCGATTGGCTCGAACCGTTCGAAGAACAAGTGTTGATCCTGGTCACTTGGGATGTCGACTACACCGCCAATGTCGTCGACGAACCTGTGGACGTCATCCCTACTCTTGTCGCTGCAAGCGGCGTCGAGGCCCCCGCCGCGGAGATCACCCATCCCGACCAGCACCTCGACCACCGGCGGCAATGCGTGTTCATTGTGTTCCCGGACGAAGTCCGGTCACCATTCGTACTGAAGTTCACGCCGTCGATCGACACCGGCGACAAGGTTGCAACGGTGTACCTGTCTCCGCGGTGAGGCCGGGCGGGCCGTGGCCGGTGCCACGGCCCGGGTCGTCCGCCCGACTCAGTTGCTCGACACGGTGGGCAGGACGACCGTTCGTGGGGCGGGCACCTTGTGCGTGAAGTGCGGATGAGACGGTCTGTACGCCGGGTTCTGTCCCGCGCGCCGATTCCAGCGTGCGGTGGCGACCATCCATCTAGGACCTGCGTTGCCGCAGGCCTCCAGCAACCTACCCGCAGACATTGGACGGGCCGTCCGTGGCATCTGCTGCTTGGTCTTGCTCCGGGTGGGGTTTGCCGAGCCGACACGGTCACCCGTGTCGCTGGTGGGCTCTTGCCCCACCGTTTCACCCTTGCCCCGGGCCGAAGCCCGTGGCGGTCTGTTCTCTGTGGCACTGTCCCGCGGGTCACCCCGGGTGGCTGTTGGCCACCACCCTGCCCTGTGGAGCCCGGACGTTCCTCGAGGCCCCAGAAGGGGCCGCGCGGCCGCCCGACCGTCTCATCCGCGCAGGCCAGTCTAGCGCGGGCGCGGCTGCTTGCGCCCACGCAGTTCCATGACCAACGGAGTCGAAAAGTCAAAGGTCGACCAGTCGGTCCCGGACGCCAGCAGGTCTGTCAGGTCGATCCCCGTGTCCGGGCGCCCGGACCTGTCTGGCCGGTCGCCCCACATCCGAGCCTCATCAAATCGCGCTGTGTGCGTGGGATCGGTCAACAAGAAGCCTCGGAACAAGCGCTCGACGAGATCCGCCTTCGCCCTCTTGGAGTCTCCCGCGCAGTGGATGTTGAAAGGGCACGAGTGGGCCTCTCAGTGCGCTGGGCTCTGTCACCTCCGATATCGTGGCGCTGTGTTCATCTGGCTGCCGCCCTCGGAGGGCAAGACCGCGCCCACCAGCGGCCCCGCCCTGGATCTCGATTCCTTGTCCCATCCTCGACTGAACCCTGTGCGAGCCGGCCTGATCATGCGCCTGCAGAGTCTGGGGGACAAGGACTCGGCGGTATCTGTCCTGGGACTCGGAGCCAAGGGAGGCGCTGCGGCGCTTGCCGCCAACTCTGCCCTGCTGACTTCTCCATGCGCGCCGGCCGCCGAGGTCTACACCGGCGTTCTCTTCGAGGCCCTGGACCTTGCCGGACTCGTGGGGCCCGCAGGCGAGCTGGCCGAACGCCAGGTCCGCATCTTCTCCGGACTGTTCGGAATCCTCTCCCCCGCCGACATGGTTCCCGACCACAGGTTGCCCATGGGCGCGAGGTTGCCCGGGCTCGGCACACTGGCAGCCCACTGGAAGGCGCCGTTGACCGACGCGCTCTCCCTCGAAGTCTCCGGTCACGTCATCCTGGACTGCCGGTCTGGCCCCTACCGCGCTGCTTGCACGGCCCCGCCCTCGCACCTGGTGGAGCTCAGTGTGGTCCGTGAGGCCGACGGGAAGCGTCAGGTGGTCTCGCACGATGCGAAGAAGTGGCGTGGCCTGGTTACCAGGCAGCTGCTCGCTGCGGGCGTGGATGCGGATTCGCCCGAGCAGCTTGCCGGCGCATTGCAGGACCTGCGTGCTCAGGTCTTGACAGTGGATGCCAAGGGGATCGCACACCGTGCCGTCTCCGTGGAGGTCAGTCCCGTGAAAGCTCACAGGTCGGGTGCTACTCACCGCGTGGCCACCCTGGTCACCACCTGAGCGCCCCCGTCGATTCCGCACACCATGCAGGAGCCTCATCCCGCTGTCACAACAGGCTGATCCTGCTTGACCTGCACCCAAGCCGAGAGCCTCCGCTCCCTTGCATGCACATTGTGTGCGGCGCCGTCACGATTAGCACACAATGCGGAGGCGCCCCCTCGCCCCTTTGGCACTCAAACCTGTTGTGACCTGCGCCGACAGCAGGTCTCCCACGTGGAGGCCAGCGGCATTGTGTGCGGGATCCGACTGCGCTCCCGGCCTCAACCCATCCGTACCCGAATCGGGGAAAGTGTCACTGGGTGCTGGTGCGCACCACCAGCTGTTGGGTGTCCTCCGTCCAGCACAGTTGATCTGCCGGAACCCGGCGAATTGCGTCGAGTTCCGCCGGTGACAGGTCTGCCGCCATCGCCTGGACGACGCCGTCACGCACCTCGACGACCGCCAGCGCGCCATTGCGGGCCACCGCACGGTCGTATTCAGCCATCAGGGCCTCCCCGATGCGGCCGGCAAGTTCACGACGCTGCACAATCACTGCACGCAGTTCCTCGTCACCCGTGGCCACGTCCGCCAGAAACTGGGCCTTCGCCTTCTCCACGTCGGCCTTGATGGCTTCGGCCTCCCTGAGCATCGCTTCGCGGGCACCGCGCGCCGCTTCCAAACGTTCCTCGGCGTCCAGGGCGTCGTTCTCCAGCTTCGACAGGCGGGCGTCCATCTGCTCGATCTCGCGCAGCATTGCGCTGATGTCACGCAGAGGAACCTCGTTGCGGTCCACACGTCCCTGCTGTCGCTCACGGCGGGCCCGGACCTTCTCGATCTCGTCCTCGACGCGTGTGGCCTCGCGCTCCACGTCATGGATGACGGCACTCTGCGAAATCGCCGCGCGGCTGAGGTCCTCGGCACGCCCGGCCAGTTCCCTGACGATCCCGTGGGCGGGGTGAGAGTCACGCTGGTGGCGCAATTGGGACTCCCGGGCATCCAGTGCGCGCAGGTCGAGAAGCAGAAGCTGGTCTTCAGGCGCAGCCTTCACTGAAGTCCTCCCAAGGTTCGTCGGTGGCAAGTCCACGGTTCGGTGACCATCGTAGAGACTTCCACCTCCACCGACACACCCGCCGCGGAGGCGGCCTCACGCAATTTGGCCGCGAGCACCGGCAGCCACGGCCATTCGGTGGCCCAGTGGGAGCCGCACAACAGGGCCGGCGCTCCGCCCTCGACGTGTTCGGAGGCCGGGTGGTGGCGAAGGTCCGCGCACAAGTACACGTCGGCGCCGACGCGGCGCGCGTCTGCCAGGAAATGGTCGCCAGAGCCGCCGCTGACGAC
This sequence comes from Schaalia sp. 19OD2882, assembly GCF_018986735.1. Classification (NCBI taxonomy): domain Bacteria; kingdom Bacillati; phylum Actinomycetota; class Actinomycetes; order Actinomycetales; family Actinomycetaceae; genus Schaalia; species Schaalia sp. 19OD2882. The sequence continues at coordinate 1,445,881 of NZ_CP065521.1, forward strand.
GACCGTGCGCACGGGGGCGGCCTCGTCACCTGTGACGAACAGGCCGTGCGGCCCTGCGGGCAGGACCCGCGCCACGTGGTCCGCGAATTCGCCGAGGGTCCTCGCCTCCACGGTGCCGCCCCTGCCCAAGCCGATCGGTCGCCCGTGGGAGTCGACTCCGGCAGGTGCCAGCGGCCACGTGTCCCGCAGGCCCACCAGGTCCGCCAGCGCTTGCGCCACTCCGTCTGCTGCGGCGTCCGCATTCGTGTGGGCCGCGAAAAGAGCGACCCGAGCGCGCACCAATGAGGCGACCAGGGAGCCCTTCGGGTCCGACTCCGGCAGGAAGGACGTGCCCCGTAGGTAGAGCGGATGGTGTGTGAGCAACAGGTCCGCGCCACTGTCCATCGCCTGGCGGGCGGTCGCCGCCACGGGGTCCACGGCCAGGAGAATCCGCTGCACTGTTTGCCCCGGGTCTCCCAGGACCAGGCCGACCCGGTCCCACTCCTCTGCGGTGCTGGCCGGGTACCAGGCCTCCATGAGGTCCATCACGTCGCGCAGCGTCCACGTGCGGGCCTGCGCCAATGGCACTGCCTCGCCTTTGATTTCCTTTTGCTCCATCCTCCAAGGGTACGGGGACGCTGCCACGGTGACGAGGGCGCCCTGGGACCCGGTTGCCCCGTCCGGGCCGGCGGCGAGGGCGGGACTACAATCCCCACGTGCGCATCATCGACCTGCTGCCTCTGGGCCTTACCGACTACACGGAGGTGGACGCCCTGCAGAGGCGCCTCCACCGGCAGGTCCTCGAAGGTGCCGAGGACGCGCTGGTCGTCGCCCAGTTCACGCCGACGTGGACCGCCGGACGCCACACTCGCCCCGAGGACGTACCGGACACCACCCTTGCGATCATCCACACCGACCGCGCGGGCTCAGCCACCTGGCACGGCCCCGGGCAGGTCGTCGTCTATCCCGTGGTGCGCTTGGCCGAGCCCGTGGACACCGTCAAGTGGATTCGCGCCGTCGAGGCCGGAGTCATCGACTGCCTGCGCCGGAGGTGGTCTTTGCCCGTCCAACGAGTGGAAGGGCGCGCGGGAGTGTGGATCCTGGAGGACGGGGGGCCCGACCGGAAGATCTGCGCCATGGGCCTCAAGGTTGCCAGGGGCGCAACCTTGCATGGTGTCGCCCTGAATGTCGCCATCGACATGAGTGACGCATTTCGCGGCATCATCCCCTGCGGTTTGGCGGATGCCACGGTGGCGTCCCTGCACACTGAGGGCGTGCACACCGACCTCGCCTGCGCCGCCCGCGCCCTGGTCCCTCAGCTGGTCGACTCGATCCAGCCCTGCCTTGCTCGCCCCGGCACCCCCGTGGCGTGGGTCAACGGTGCGGACGAGCTTGACACCGCCCGGCGGGAAGCCACGACAGGAGGAATGCAGTGAGCACCATTCCGGACCCCGAAGGCAGGAAGTTGCTGCGCGTCGAGGTGCGCAACCGCGAGACCCCCATCGAGGACAAGCCCGACTGGATCCGCCAGTACGCCAAGTCCGGCGAGAACTACATGGACATGCGCGCCCTGTCCGAAGCCAAGGGACTGCACACCGTGTGCGCGGAGGCGAATTGCCCGAACATCCACGAATGTTGGGAGGACCGCGAGGCCACATTCCTGTTGGGTGGGCGCGTGTGCACCCGCCGCTGCGACTTCTGCAACATCGCCACCGGGCGCCCCACCGAATACGACACGGATGAGCCTCGCCGGGTCGCCGAATCCGTGGCCGGCCTGGACCTGCGCTACGCCACCATCACCGGTGTCACCCGCGACGACCTGCCCGACGGGGCCGCTTGGCTCTACGCCGAGACCTGCCGTCTGATCCACGAGAAGTCCCCTTCCACCGGCGTGGAGCTGCTGGTGGACGACTTCCGCGGGCAGATGGAGGGGGTGGACCTGATTGCCGAAGCGAACCCGCAGGTCTTCGCCCACAATCTGGAGACGGTTCCGCGCATCTTCAAGAAGATCCGCCCGGCGTTCCGCTACGAGCGTTCCTTGGCGATGATCCGCCACGCGGCCGACTTGGGGATGGTCACGAAGTCCAACTTGATCCTTGGCATGGGTGAGACTCGTGAGGAAGTGCGCCAGACCATGAGGGCGCTGCGGGATTCCGGCTGTGACCTGCTGACTTTGACCCAGTACCTGCGTCCTTCTCCCCTGCACCACCCGATCGACCGGTGGGTGCATCTGGAGGAGTTCCTCGAGTTGGCGGCCGAGGCCGAGGAGATCGGTTTCGCAGGCGTCATGGCCGGGCCTTTGGTGCGTTCCTCGTACCGGGCCGGCTACTTGTGGGCGCGTGGCATGAGGGCTCGCGGTTTCGCGATCCCGGAGCATCTCGCGCACTTGGACGAGCAGGGTTCGGCTCTGCAGGAGGCCAGCGTGGTCCTGGAGAACCTGCAGGCTCGTCGGGCGGCCCGCGCTGCCGCGAAGCGGGCGAAGGCGGCGAGTGCTGTGAACTCGTCGAGCACTGTCGGGGCTGTCGGCGTTGCAGGCGCTACGAATCCCTCCGCTCCTTCAAGGGTGACCTGCGCGTCGTGACCGCCCCCGACTTGTCCCCTGCCCGCTTCCTCGGTCGGGCTGCCGCCCAACACCCTGAGCGCCTGTCCTTGGTGGATGTGGGCACCGGCCGCATGTGGAGTGTCGCCCAGACGTGGCTGACCGTGCGGCGCCTGACCACAGTGCTGCGGAGCCTCGGGGTCGGTGAGGGGACGCGGGTGGCGCTTGTCTGCGCGAATTCCGCTTGGCACTTCCTCACGCACATCGCTTGCGCGTGGACTGGAGCCGTCTCGGTGCCGTTGTCGCCGCGTCTGCCCTCCGCCCTGCTGGCCGAACTGCTGGAGGGGTGCGGGGCGGCATTGGTTCTGGGTCCCACCCGCCCGGTGGAGGGCCTTTCCTCGGGGGTGAGCACTCTGTCCTTCGAGCAGCTGGCCGCCCTCGTCGATGCTGCCACACCTGCCGAGGACTCTCCCCTGCCCAGTAGTGGGCGCACGGCCGCCCTGGTCCACACCTCCGGGTCCACGGGGCGTCCACATCCTGTCGAGCTCACCCACGAGAACCTGTGGTGGGCGTCGATGAGTTTTCGCGACGGATTCGAGTACACGCCCGGGCGCGACGTCGTTGGCGTGTGCGCTCCGTTGTCGCATGTCGGCGGGTTCAACGGGACGACCATGGACACCGTGTGCCACGGCGGAACCCTGGTGGTCATGCCGGAGTTCTCGCCCGAAGTGGTGCTGCGTGCGGTCCAGGAGCACCGGATCTCGATGATGTTCCTGGTGCCCGTCATGTGTCACCTGTTGCTCGATGCGCAGGAGTACGTGTGCGCGGACCTGTCGTCATGGACCCGCCCGCTGGTGGGCGGCGACCGGATGTCGCCCACCCTGCATGCACGGATGCGATCGGCTGGCCTGGCGCCGATCCACGTGTGGGGAATGACCGAGACCGGCGGGGCTGGAGCCATGTGCTCGCCCGAGGTCTGGGCCGCGCACGAGGGCGCGATCGGGCGGCCCTTCCCTCATCTGGACCTGCGGCTGGTTTCCGCAGCGGGCGAGATCCTCACCGGTGCCGGGATCGTCGGCGAGGTCGAGGTCAGCGGGCCCGGGGTGAGCACGGCGGAGGCAGCCGAGCGAGGCCGGGAAGGGTGGTTGCCCACCGGCGACCTGGGGCGCTATGACGAGGGCGGCTTCGTGCACTTCGAGACGAGGGCGTCGCGCCTGATCAACACGGGCGGCGAGCTGGTGTCGCCTCTGCGGGTCGAAGACGCCCTGCGGGCGCTGCCCGAGGTCAGGGACGCATTGGTGGTGGGTGTGCCTGACGAGCGTTGGGGCCAAGTGGTCGGCGCCGTCATTGTGCCTGCGGGCGGCAACGATGCCGGCACGCTACCGGTGGAGCGCCACGACAGTGTTGGTACGGCCGGCGCCGATGCTGACGGCGGTGCTGCAACCTCGACAGCTGAGAAGGATGGCCCCGAGGAATGGTCCACTTCGTTTTTCTCCGCTCAACTGGCAGATGTTCTGGCCCCGTGGGAAGGCCCACGTAGGATCGTCGCAGTCCGAGCGATCCCGACCACCGCCACAGGAAAGCCCGACCCAACCGCCGCCCTGGCCCTGCTCCAGCCTTGACCCCCTCCCGCGACTGTTCCTCCACTCCTCCCTCGCGAGACTCGTCCGTCATTCGCTGAGATTCGTCCGCCCCTTCGCGAGATTCGTCCGCCCCTTCGCGAGATTCGTCCGCCCCTTCGCGAGATTCGTCCGTCAGCTGGCTTGGTGCGGTGGGGGTGGTTGTCCACAGATTTGTTCAGTTGTCTTCCATTTGAGTCCTTGAGTATCTAGCGTGTGGGGCATGGGAAATGAGAGTGGGGCGAGGGTGCTGGCTCGACGCGGTGCTGGGCCCTTGGTAGCAGCGTGCAGCGTGGTGGTGGGGTTGCTGGGGCTGGTCGCGTGTCAGGGCACGGGGGACGGTCAGAGTGGTGATTCTGCGGGCTCAGTGGACTCTGTTGCCAGTGGTGTGCAGTCGGGTGAGGTTCAGATGTCCGGTGGTTACGTGGTGGGCCCGAACGGGTACTTGCTTCAGCCCGACGATCCGGACATGGTCGAACCGGTCCTGCCCGCCATCGCCAAGGAACCCAGCGTCGAAGGCGCAGAAGCCTTCATCCACTACTACCTGGATCTGCTGGCCCACTCCTGGTACACGGGCGACACCGAGAAACTCGAAGCCGTCTCAGGAAACTCCTGCAAATTCTGCAAAGGCCGAATCGAAACGATCGAGGACGTCTACGCAAAAGGCGGATGGGAACACGGGCTTTCATATGAGATGACTTTACTCAAAGAGCCAATTCTTGCGGATGATGGTCGCGTTGGATTCATTGGCGCTTTGCGAGAGTCTTCGCATGTCGTGTACCAAAATAGCACCCTATATCATGGTGACTTCACGGAATATGACATGCAGCTTCAGAGCAAGTGGATTGACGGTGAATGGATTCTCTTCGCGGGAATCGTCAAGGGGGAGCGGTGAGTCATCTATTGCATTTTCTCCTCACGGTCGGCATTTGGATCACACTTGTGGCGGCCACCTCTTCTTTGGCTTCTCCTGCCCCTTTTCAACCAGCTTCGACACGGCAACTGCCCGCAGATCAATCACCGGCGAATCTGTCGGTGAGTACAGGCGGCTCGAGCGATCCAGAGGTTGACCTCGAATCAGAAGAAGGAGGCTCTGGTGGCGGTGGCTGGCCTGGCCCTGCTGGAGAGCCTGAGGTTCCGGAGGTCCCAGAGGCGGAGTCGAAGTCTGGCTCTCTTCCGTCGTATTTGGTGGATCATTCTGGGTTCTGGTGTTACACGCCTGAGCAGATGGAGGAAGTGTTCATGGGGCGTGCTCGGGGTCAGTGTCCGCCCGAGCCGGCAGATGCGCCCTTCGTGCCCTCCGACTGGCAGATCACACGCAGGGCGCTCGCCACTGTCACGGTCGAGCCCGCCGGGCTGGTCATGCAGCCCCCGAACCTGGCAGTGGTGGGCATCGCCCAACTGGCCCACGCCACCCGCACCCACCAGGAACACGCGGTGAACATGCTCGGCAAAACAGTCACCATCACCTTCCACGCCCAAGAGTTCATCTTCGACTTCGGCGACGGCAGCCACCCGGTGGTCTCCCACGACCCGGGTGCCCCCTACCCGGATATGACCAACCAACACACCTATGAAGAGCCAATCGAGTCCACACACCTGACACTGACCACATGGTGGCAAGCAACCGTGACCAACCCGTGGACCGGACACACCATCACCCTGCACGAAAAACTCAAAACCGTCGAAACCACACCCCCCTTCGAAGTCAAACACCTCCACATCGCCCTGACCGACACCGCCGAAGAACTCCAAGGACACTGACACACCCCACACCCACCCAAAACAAGACAACAAACAAATCTCACGAGAAGACAAGAGGGCGGGATACTTGTCAACGAATTTGTTCAGTTGTCTTCCATTTGAGCCCTTGAGCATCTACTGTAGGGCCCATGGGAAATGAGAGCGAGGCAAGGGTGCTGGCTCGACATGGCGCTGGACCCTTGGTGTTGGCGTGTGTGGTGGTGGGGTTGCTGGGCTTGGCCGCGTGTCAGGGGCCGGGGGATGGCCAGAGCGGGGATTCTGCGGGATCGCTGGACTCTGTTGCCAGTGGTGTGCAGTCGGGTGAGGTTCAGATGTCCGGTGGTTACGTGGTGGGCCCGAACGGGTACTTGTTGCAGCCCGACGACCCGGACATGGTCGAGCCGGTACTGCCCGCCATCGCCAAGGACCCCAGCGTCGAAGGTGCAGAAGCCTTCATGAACTACTACTTGGATCTGGTCGCCTACTCCTGGTACACGGGCGACACCGAAAAACTCGAAGCAGTCTCAGGAAACTCCTGCAAATTCTGCAAGAGCAGGATTGAGGCAATCAAAAATGTTTACTCAAGGGGTGGGTGGGTCCACGGTCTACGATATAGTCTTTCGCCGTCCGAACGTCCAATCCTCGGTAATGATGGAAGAATTGCACTAATCGGAACTCTGCAGGCATCTCCCCATGCCCTCTTCAAGAATCACGCAATTGATCGCCGGGGACCTCGGGAACATCAGATTGAAATTCAAAGCAAGTGGATTTCTGGAAAATGGATCCTGTGGGGATGTGTTATCGAGGAGAAATGACGTGCACCTACATCTGAACCCAAGAATTTTCCCTTGCCCCACAAGGTCACTGGTAATTACTTCAACTTTGCTCATCTCTCTGCCTCCGCTTTATGGCACGACAGATCCGACGGGAGACCATGGAGGAAGGGCCGATGATCCAATACTGGATGTAAGTGCTGGAGGCAATGGTCAGATCAAGCTTGGGGCTGAGCAGCGAGACTCCGAAACGGGCGGCCTCCTTTCTCAACATGCATCTTCAGAGTCGACTGCAGCGCAGGAGCTTGGTTCTCTTCCGTCGTATTTGGTGGATCATTCTGGGTTCTGGTGTTACACGCCTGAGCAGATGGAGGAGGTGTTCATGGGGTGCGCTCGGGGTCAGTGTCCGCCCGAACCGACAGGTGCGTCGTTCGTGCCCTCCGACTGGGAGGTTGTGTAGGGCGGTGGCCGCTGTCACGGTCGAACCCACCGGGAACTACGAAAACGTGACCGGTGGGCCCGGCCGGCCTCGAACCGACGACCTCTGCGGTGTAAACGCAGCGCTCTGACCAACTGAGCTACAGGCCCCGTGCCCGCACCGGGCACCGGACAAGCATAGCGACTGCTGACCGGAAAGCTCCCCTGCGCCCACCGACGCCCAGACTGGACCAGCCACGCCGCCGTGCATGGATCGCATCCGTCCTGCACTCGCAGGTACCATCGGATGGCACGAGAGGAGCCCCGGTGGCCAAATTGTACTTCCGCTACGGAGCGATGAACTCCGGCAAGTCCACCGCGTTGCTCCAGGCGGCCTTCAACTACGAGGAACGTGGGCAGCGGGTCCTTCTGGCCAAACCCTTGGTCGACACGAAGGGCGATGCACGCGTCCTCTCGCGGCTCGGAGTTTCGCGTGAAGTGGACCTGCTGGTCGCGCCGGACACAGACCTTTTCGCCCTCATGTCCGATGCGGTGCGCGGACATGATTCAAGCGCACTGCTGCCCGACATCCCCTCCGCTGCGATCTCCTGCCTGCTGGTCGACGAGGCCCAGTTCCTCACCCCTGCCCAAGTCGACGACCTGCTGCGGGTGACAGTCGAACTCGACATTCCCGTACTCGCCTACGGCATCCGCACCGACTTCCAGACTCGATCCTTTCCCGGGTCACGGCGCCTGCTCGAGGTCGCACACTCCCTCGAAGAACTCAAAACCATCTGCCGCTGCGGCCGCAAGGCCATGTTCAACGGCCGTAGGGTCGGCCAAAACTTCGTTTTCGACGGGGAACAGGTGGCGATCGACGGAGTCGAGGTCGGATACGAGTCACTGTGCCCGCGCTGCTACCTGGACGCGGGTGGCTCCTTGCCGTACAGGGCAGCGCGTCAGGCCTGAGGCCGCGTTCACAGGCCCACCAGCCGCAGCACCCGTCCCTTTCATGCACGAGGACGGGAACGGCCCCGGGACCGTCGTCGGGTCCCGGGGCCGTCGCCCTCGTCAATCGGCGATCAGCGAAGACAAAGGTCAGTCCTCATGCGTGTCGCCAGCAGCATCGATCGAGCAGTTGAACAGGTCGTAGCGGTTGATCGCCTCACGCAGGACCGACCGGTCCATGACGCCCTCTTCCACCAGAGCCTGCTGAGTGCGCAGGACGATCGACTCGGCGTCGATGTGGAAGTGACGGCGCGCCGCGCGACGCGTGTCCGACAGGCCGAAGCCGTCCGCTCCCAACACGTGGTACTTGCCCGGCACCCACTGACGAATCAGGTCGGGCACCATCTTGTCGTAGTCGGTGGAGGCGATGAACGGTCCCTCGGCCCCGCCCAGGCGGGTGGAGATGAAGGGCACCTGCGCGGGCTCATCCGGGTGGAGGAAGTTGTGCTCATCAGCCTCCAAGGCGTCGCGGCGCAGCTCCGACCATGAGGTCACCGACCACACCTGGGCGTCCACGCCCCACTGCTCGGCAAGGATCTTCCTGGCCTCGACCAGCCACGGCAGGGAGATGCCGGAGCCCATCAACTGCACCTTGTGGCCCACTCCCGAGTGCTCCGCCACCTTGTAGATGCCCTTGAGCAGGCCCTCACGGTCCAGATTCTCCGGCTCGGCAGGCTGGTGGATCGGCTCGTTGTACACAGTGAGGTAGTACAGGACGTTCGGGTCGCGCCCGTCAGCCGGGCCGTACATGCGCTGCAGGCCGTCCCACACGATGTGCTTGATCTCGTAGGCGTAAGCCGGGTCGTAGGTGATGAAGCCGTGGTTCGTCGCAGCAATCAGAGGCGAGTGCCCGTCAAGGTGCTGCAGTCCCTCACCGGTCAGAGTCGTGCGGCCGGCGGTGGCGCCGATGACGAAACCTCGTGCCAGCTGGTCGGCAGCCGCCCAGAAGGAGTCACCGGTGCGCTGGAAGCCGAACATCGAGTAGAAGATGTAGAAGGGCACCATCGGCAGATCGTGCGTGGCGTAGGCGGTGCCCACGGCCTGCAGAGCGGCCGCCGACCCGGCCTCGGTGATGCCCGTGTGCAGAACCTGGCCCTGTTCGGACTCCTTGTAGGAGAGCATGAGGTCTGCGTCGACGGCCGTGTAGCTCTGGCCGTGCGTGTTGAAGATCTTCGCCGAGGGGAAGATGGCGTCCAGACCGAAGGTGCGCGCCTCGTCGGGGATGATCGGCACGAAGTAGCGGCCGACGTTCTTGTCCTTGAGCAGGTCCTTGAGCAGACGCACCAAGGCCATGGTGGTGGCCACCTCGAGCTGCCCCGACCCCTTGGACAGTGAGTCGAAGGGTTTGGTGGGAAGCTCAGGCAACTTCGGGTCGCGCTCGTAGCGGCGCTCCGGCACCCATCCGCCGAGCTTGTGGCGCAGTTCCTTCATGTACTGCAGGGCCGGGTGGTCGGCCGGCGGCGCGTAGTAGGGAGGCTTGTACGGGTCGGCCTCGAGCTGCTCATCCGTGATGGGGATCTGCAGGCGGTCGCGCAGCGCCTTGGCGTCGTCCAGGGTGAGCTTCTTCATCTGGTGGGTCGAGTTCCGGCCCGCGAAGTTCGACCCGAGGATGTAGCCCTTGATCGTGTGTGCAAGGATGACGGTCGGCTGGCCGGTGTGCTCCATTGCGGCCTTGTAGGCGGCGTAGACCTTGCGGTAGTCGTGACCTCCACGCTGCAGAGCCCAGATCTGCTCGTCCGTCCAGTCGGCCACCAGGGCCTTGGTGCGGGGGTCGCGTCCGAAGAAGTGCTCACGCACGTATGCGCCGTCGTTGGCCTTGAAGGTCTGGTAGTCACCGTCCAGGGTGTCGTTCATGATGTGGACGAGCGCAGAGTCCTTGTCGGCTGCCAGCAGCTGGTCCCAACCTCGGCCCCAGATCACCTTGATGACGTTCCATCCGGCGCCCTTGAAGAAGGCTTCGAGCTCTTGGATGATCTTGCCATTGCCGCGCACCGGGCCGTCCAGGCGCTGAAGATTGCAGTTGACGACGAAGGTCAGGTTGTCCAGGCTCTGCTGGGCGGCCAGTTGGAGCATGCCTCGCGACTCCGGCTCGTCCATCTCGCCGTCGCCGATGAAGGCCCACGTGTGCTGCTGGGAGGTGTCCTTGATGCCCCGCATGTGCAGGTAGCGGTCGAACCACGCCTGGTAGATGGCGGCGGCCGGCCCCAGGCCCAGCGACACTGTGGGGAACTCCCAGAACTCGGGCAGTTGGCGCGGGTGCGGGTAGGAGGGCAGGCCCTTGGTGGTGGAGACCTGCTGGCGGAAGCCGTCCATCTGCTCCTCGCTCATGCGTCCTTCGACGAAGGCGCGAGCGTAGGGGCCGGGCGAGGCATGACCCTGGAAGAAGACGTGGTCACCGCCGCCCGGGTGGTCCTTGCCTCGGAAGAAGTGGTTGAGACCGACCTCGTACAGGGTGGCCACGGAGGCGTAGGAGGAGATGTGTCCGCCGACCTTGACGCCGGGGCGCTGCGCACGTGTGACCTGGACGGCGGCGTTCCAGCGGATCCACCGGCGGAACTGGCGTTCAAGGGCCTCGTCACCGGGGAAGTAGGGTTCGTCCTCGACCGGGATCGTGTTGACGTAAGGGGTCGTGTACTCCTGTGGGAGCTGGACTCCGGCACGGCGGGCACGGTCGAGCATGTGCAGCAGGATGTACCTGGCCCGCGGCCCGCCCTTCTCGTCGATGAGACCCGACAGGGATTCCACCCATTCGGCGGTCTCTGCTGGATCATTGTCCGGGACCTGCCGGAGCAGACCGTTGACGACAGGATGGCTCTCGCTCGTGGTGCTCACGGATACCTCTTCCTCCATCTGGACGCGTGGATTGCACACGTCATCGTGCGTACGGGGTCCATTGTCTCGCTTCACTCGAACGTTTGCGAGCCTGACCGGGACTTCCGGCCCATGAGAAAGGACTCATTGCACTGAGCACAGGCGGCGATCCTCAACCGTCGAGTGGGCCACTTCAGCCCGAGGCGTGCCCTACCATTGGCACGTGACGTCTGAAGCAGATGGCGCAGCCGCGCCGAATGGAAAAGCAGCCGCTGGATTCCCGGGACTCGGATTCACCCCAGGCCAGGTCGTCCAGGAGTTCTATGTCGATGACGACTGCGATGAAGCCCTGAGAACAGCAATTGAAACGGCCACTGGCGAGCCCTTGGTCGATGTCGATCACGGCGATGTGGTCGACGGGGCGATCGTCTGGTGGCGCTCGGAGGACGCCGAGGAGGATGACTTGGCGGATGTCCTGGTCGATGCGATGACGAACCTTGACGACGGCGGCCAGGTGTGGGTCCTCATCCCCAAGCCGTCGCGTCCCGGCGCCGTTCCAGTGGCCGACGTCGAGGAGGCTGCGAAGGTGGCTGGGCTCAGTTCTACTTGTGCGGCGTCGGTCGGTCAGGCGTGGGCGGGGATCCGTCTCACAGCCCGTCCACGAGGGCGCTGAGTCCCGTTTCTCTCGTGCCGGCAGGAAGTCCGTCCGCGACCCCTGTGGGACCTTTTCGTGACGAGGGCGCAGCGGCGTCTCCTCGGCGCGCTGCGTGATCTCCACGGGGCGAGGGCGGGGCCGCCCTCGTGCCCACCGTGACGTCTGCCCGCGCGCCCGCAGGACCGCCCCGCCCGGATTCGCGGGGTCAATCCTGCGAGGGCGACCCGACTGGCTCGTCCTGCCCCTTCGCCCCTTCGGCCTGCGAGGACCCCTCCTCTGCCTCCTCCCGCACCACGGCCTTGCCCACCAGGCGGCCGCGGAAACGAGGACGAGCAAGATTTTCCGGCGAGAGGATCTGGTCGACCTGATCCTCGGTGAGCAGCCCGAGCTCAAGGACCACGTCACGCACGGTGCGTCCCTCCGCCGCGGCCTTGCGCCCCACCTTGTCGCCGGCGTGGTGGCCGATGACGTCATTGAAGTAGGTGACGATGCCGATGGAACCGGTGACATATCCCAGGCACACGTCCTCATTCGCCGTGATGCCGACGACGCAACGCTCCCGTAGTGTCCGGCAGGCATTGGTGAGCCGCTGGATGGAGGCGAAAAGGGCCTGGGCGATGACAGGCTCCATGACGTTGAGCTGCAACTGTCCTGCCTCGGCCGCCATGGTCACCGTCTGGTCGTTGCCGATGACGTGGAAACACACCTGGTTGACCACTTCGGGGATCACCGGGTTCACCTTGGCGGGCATGATCGACGACCCTGCGGCCATCTCCGGCAGGTTGATCTCGTTCAGGCCGGCGCGCGGACCCGAGGCCAGCAAACGCAGGTCGTTGCAGATCTTCGAAAGTTTCACGGCGGTGCGCTTGATGGTGGCGTGCATCGACACGTAGGCGCCCGTGTCGGAGGTGGCCTCGATGAGGTTCGACGCGCCCTTGACGGGCAGCCCTGTGACCGTGCGCAGGTGGCGGATGACGCTCTCCTGGTAGCCGGGAGGGGTGTTCAGACCGGTGCCAATGGCGGTGGCGCCCAGGTTGACCTCCAGCAACAGGTCGGAGTTGTTGACCAGGCGATCATCCTCCTCACGCAAAGTGATGGCGAAGGCCATCATCTCCTGGCCGAGGGTCATGGGCACGGCGTCCTGCAGCTGGGTGCGTCCCATGGTGAGGATGTCGGCGAACTCCTGCCCCTTGGCGGCGAAAGTGTCCGCCAAGTCGTCCACCGACCGTCTCAGCCGGGCGACCTCCCGGTGCAGGGCGATGCGGAAAGCGCTCGGGTAGGCGTCATTCGTCGACTGCGAGCGGTTGACGTCGTCATTGGGGTGGACGATGTCGTAGCGTCCTTTCGCCTCACCCAGCACCTCCAGGGCGAGGTTGGCGATCACCTCATTGGCATTCATGTTGACCGACGTGCCGGCCCCGCCCTGGAACTGGTCGATGGGGAACTGGTCCATGCAGCGACCTTCATGCAGGACCAGGTCGCAGGCGGCGACGATGGCCTCGGCGATGCGCGGCTCCATGACCCGCAGTTCCTTGTTGGCAAGTGCGGAGGCCTTCTTGACCTGGACGATGGCGCGGACCATCTCGGGTACGTCGGAGATGGTCCTGCCGGAGATCCGGTAGTTCTCCAGTGCACGCAGCGTGTGGATTCCCCAGTACACCTCCGCAGGAACCTCCCGTGGTCCGAGCAGGTCCTCTTCGATGCGCACGTCCATGGTCGCTCCTTTCCTCGCCGAACAGAGACTCCACGCATGATGCTAGGTACTGAGGTGCCATGCGGGGCGGGATTTCGGCTGATTGTGTCCTTCTTCAGATGAGCGGGGCTCAGGTGCGTGCCGGGTGCAGGGCGGCACCCCAGCGTTCCTTCGCGACGAGGGCGGTCGCCCCCAAGTCGACACCTGCCGGGCACACACGCGCGCACTCCCTGTACCCTGAACACGCGCCGAACCACTGGTCGACCGCCGCAGCGACGGCCCTCGCCCTGCGCCCCCGTTCCAGGGAGGGGATCGGCAGGGACGCAAGGTGCGCCACACGAGCCCCCGCATAGAGGGCCGCCGAGCCGTTCGGACATGCCGCCACACAGGCGCCGCACCCGATGCAGGCCGCCAGGTCCAGGGCGGCTTCAGCCACGTCATGGGGCACGGGCAGTGTGTCCGCATCGGGAGCCAGTCCCGTGTCGACACTCGCAAAGCCACCGGCCAAGGTCACCTCATCCAGTACTCCCCTGTCCACGACCAGGTCACGCACCACCGGATACAGCCCGCTGCGCAGAGGCTCCAAAGTGATGACCGCTCCGTCACGGCGCTTTCCCACCCTCTGGTGACATGCGGGCAGGTTGTCCCGCCACCCGTGCGGGCGCCCGTCGACCGTGAGTCCGCAGGCGCCGCAGATCCCCTCGCGGCAGTCGGACTCGAAGGCCACAGGGGCTTTTCCCTGCGAGGTGAGCATCTCGTTGAGGTGGTCGAGCAGCTCCAGGACGCTCATCCGCGAATCGCACCCGTCCAGCTCGTACTTCTCGAAGCGGCCCCGAAGCTGCGGGCCGCTCTGGCGCCACACTTTCAGCTTCAGTCTCATCGGTAGCTCCTCGTGGCCACCTGCACGGTCCGGAAATGCAGGTTCTCCTGGTGGTGCACGAACTCGACCGGCTGTGCGGACCCGCCCTCGTCCCCCCAGCCGCTGGAGTGCCAAGCGGACACACGCATCCATGAGGCGTCGTCGCGCAGGGCCTCACCGTCCTCACTTTGGTGTTCGGCGCGGAAGTGTGCACCGCAGGACTCCTCCCTGTGCAGGGCGTCCACACAGGTCAACTGGGCCAGCTCCAGGTAGTCGCCGACCCGGGCGGCTTCGACCAGATCCTGGTTCCATTCTCCCGATGTCCCTGTGACCTGGACGTCCTCGTGGAAGGCGCGCCGAAGGTCCGCAATCTGCCCCACGGCCTCCTGGAGGCCCTGCCGGTCCCGCACGACCCCGCAGTTTCGATACAGCAGCGCACCCAGTTCTCGGTGGAACTCCTTGGCGGGCACAGCGCCACCTGCGCCCAACAGCGCCTCGGTCCGGGAGTTGACCTCTTCCAGGCCGGCGCGCACCGCCTGGTCGTCCTCGGCCACAAGGTCCTGACCGAGGAGGCCAGCCAGGTAGTCGGGCACAGTCAGCGGAATCGTGAAGGCGCCGTCCACGCAGGCGGCCAGAAGGGAGTTCGCGCCGAGTCGGTTGGCTCCGTGGTACGCGGCATTGGCTTCACCTGCGACGAACAGGCCCGGCACATTGCTCATGAGTTGGTGGTCGACCCACAGGCCACCCATGGTGAAGTGTGCACCGGGAGCGATCCGCATCGGGCGCTCGTAGGGGTCCTCTCCGGTGGCCTCGCGGTACATGTCGAAAAGGTTCCCATAGCGTTCCGCCACGACCTCGCGGCCCAGGCGTTCAAGCGCGTCGCGGAAGTCCAGGTACACGGAGTTCTTCAGCGGGCCCACGCCGTGCCCCGCCTCGATGCGCTCGCGGGCGGCGCGTGAGGCGATGTCGCGGGGCGTGAGGTTGCCGAAGGCCGGGTATCGCCGCTCCAGGTAGTAGTGACGCGCGTCTTCGGGCACATCGCCGGGCGGGCGCTGCTCGTCGGGGTCCGCCGGCACCCAGATGCGCCCGTCATTGCGCAAGGACTCCGACATGAGGGTGGTCTTGGACTGCCATGTGGCGGACACGGGCAGGGCCGTGGGGTGGAATTGGACGAAGCAGGCAGAGGCGAAGAGCGCGCCCTTGCGGTGGGCGCGCCAGATGGCGGTCGCGTTGGAGTTCTTCGCCAAGGTCGAGTGGTACCACATGTTCCCGTACCCGCCGGTCGCCAGGACCACGGCATGGGAGCGCAGGACCCGCAGTTCCCCGGTGCGCATGTCGCGCACGACCACCCCGGCGGCCCTCCCGTCGGCCAGGACCAGGTCGAGCATCTCGTGTCGCACCCACAGTCGTGCGCGTCCGGTTGCGACCTGTCGCATGAGGGACGAGGACGCCGCCACCTGCAGTTGCTGGCCGGTCTGGCCGCGTGAGTAGTAGGTGCGGGAGACCTGGACGCCGCCGAAGGAACGCGTCGACAGGGACCCCCCGTACTCGCGGGCGAAGGGCACGCCCAAGGCGTTCATGTGGTCGATGACCCGCTCCGATTCGCGTCCGAGCCTCCAAGCCTCCGATTCGCGGGCGCGGAAGTCGCCGCCCTTGACGGTGTCCCGCACGAAGCGTTCGAGGGCGTCCCCGTCCACACGACGGGCCCTGGCCGCGTTGATTCCGCCCTGGGCGGCCACCGAGTGGGCTCGCCGCGCAGTGTCGTGCAAGGTGACGACGTCCACCGTGTATCCGAGCTCCGCCAGCGCAGCGGCAGCACCTGCCCCCGCCAGTCCCGTGCCGACGACGACAACGGTGAAACGCCGCCTGTTCCCGGGGCTCACCAGGCGCGCGTTGGCCACGAATTCCTTCCACATGAGGTCGGGGCTGGTGTCGGGTTCGTGCGGGTCGAGGGTGCCGCCCTCGAGGATGCGCATTTCGGAGTCGAGAGCGTGCCCGGGATCGGCTGCGTGACGGGCGGCGGTGGTCATGGCGTCACCCCCTGAAGGTGTGAATGGACCAGCACTGCCCCGTCACCTGCGACGACAAGGAGGGCCAGGAGGAACGCAAACGTGCGGACAAGGCGGCGAGCCTTCACGGAGCTGCCCCCGAGGTCCGCCCATGCCAGCACCAGACCGTGGGCGAGGTGGACTCCCAGTGCCACCAGGGCCAGCGCATAGGTTGCGGCCATGACGGGCCTGGACAGGGAGGCGACGACATTGGCGGCGGCGTGGTGGGCGGGATCGGGGTGGCGGAAGGTGTCGGATGCCACGAGGGCGCCGACGGTCAGGTCAAGGATGTGCACGGCGACGAATCCCAGCAGCAGGATCCCGGTGGGAAGCATGAGGCGCGCACCCCATGCCCGAAGGGCCATGCCCTTGGCCCCTCGCGTACGGGTGCGCAGTCCCCGTCTCCACAGGATCGCTGCGCACAGGAGGTGGACTCCCAGTGCGGCACCCATGACTGCGCGGAATGCCCACAGCAGCCCTTCGTCGGGCAGGAGTGGTACTCCGACGTGGCGCAGCCACGCGGCGTAGGCGTCCATGGCCGCCGGATCGTGGAGGAGCTTGAGATTGCCGGCCATGTGGACGAGGACGAAGAGGGCCATCATCAGACCGGAGGCGGCCATGAGCGCCTTGGCCACCCATGTCGGCACGAGCACTTTGCGGCGCTTCACAGGAAGGCGACCGTGGATCTCCATGGATGCTCCTCCCCTGCCTCAGGTGGGGCGACTGCATTGTCGCCCCTGGCCCCACCAGCCTATTGCGGCAGCTGCGACCAGGGGCGTCTTCGGAGGTCGGTCAGTCGGGAGTAGCGGCGGCGAGGAGGTCGCCGAGGGTGCGCCATTGGCGGATCTGCTCATCGGGGAAGGAACTGCCGGTTTCGTGCTCGACCATGGACACGATTGCGTACAGGCCAAGAGTGTCCAGGTCGAGGTCGGTGGCCAGTGCGAGGTCTTCTCGCGCCTCCTGGGGGTCGAGGTCGGTGTGTTCCAGGACTGCGGTCATGACGGATTCGCGGGCTCGCTCTGCGCGGGTGCGGGCGTCCTCGTCCGTGACGCCGGCGAGCAGGGCGCGGGCCGACTCCTGGGCGTCGCTTCCGCCAGGTTCCGTCTCTGCGGCGGAGTTGGCCGGTGGTTCCTGCGACAGGGAGTAGCCCAGCAGGTCCGCGATCGTCCCCATGCAGTGGTCCTTTCTCGGTGTCGTGACCGCAGGTCAGCTGACCCGGTTGAGCCAGCGGACCGCCACTCCGGCTCCGGCGTAACGGAAGGGTTCGAGTTCGTCGTCCCACGCCTGTCCGAGGGCCAGATCGAGACCTTCTCGCAGTTCCTCGACGGTGAGGGAGGATTCGAGGGCGGCGCGCACTCGGTCCTCGGGGATGACCGTGTTGCCGGCGGTGTCGATCTGGGCGTGGAAGATTCCCAAGGAGGGCGTGTGTGACCAGCGCCCGCCGTCGGTGCCGTTGGCCGGTTCCTCGGTGACCTCGTAGCGCAGGTGCTCCCAGCCGCGCAGGGCGGATGCCAAGCGGGCTCCCGATCCGGCCGGTCCGACCCAAGCGATTTCCGAGCGCACCATGCCGGGCGCTGCCTCCTGTGGGGTCCACTGGAGGTGGATTTCCTGGTCCAGCGCCGTGCCTGCTGCCCATTCGATGTGCGGGCACAGTGCGGGCGGCGTCGAGTGCACAAAAAGTACACCGCGGGTGTACGTCCCTCTCATCGTGACCTCCAGTCGGTTGAGGATCGTCTTCCCCTACGTCCTCGCACCACCCGGCGGGTGATCATCCATGAGTCACGGCCCGGCCGCGCACGGTTGCCCTCCATTGTGCACGAGACCCCCGCCCTCGTTCCAGTGCCGAGGACGGGGGTGTCGCGACGAGTCGGGGCGGGTGGTTGCGGGTCGAGCCTGTGCCGGGAGCCCCGAGCCGGGTCCGGGCTCAGTGGAGTCGGGTCAGTCGTAGAGCAGGACTGCGACCTTCTCGTCCTCGATGTTCGACTTGTCGTACCACACCGAGCCCGTGTCGACGTCGGCCACTGCCTCACCCTTGGAGGCCTTGACCGCCAGTTCCACTGCCTTGTAGCCCATCTGGTAGGGATCCTGGGAGACCGACCCGAGGAACTTGCCGTCCTTGACCGCGGCCTTCTGGGACGCCCCGGCGTCGAAGCCCACGACGAAGATGTCCTTGTACTTGCCCGACGTCTTGTCCAAGTCGGTGGCATCGGCGGTTGCCGAGATCATGCCGTTGACCCCGTCCTGGTTGGCCGCGAAGATCGCCACCAGACCCTGGGTCGACAGGACCGAGTTCGCCGCCGCCTGGATGTCGGCCTGGGACGTGGTCGGAGGCACGGTGACGACGATCTTCACCTTGGCCGCCTTTGACGCGGGAATCGTCCACTTCTGCTGACCGGAGACGTCGACTGCACCCGCCATGCCCGGCAGGGCCTCGATCTGGGAGACGGCTTCCTTCACGAACCCGTCCACACGCTGCACGATCGAACCGGAGGTGGAGTCCTGCGCGAGGACGCCGACAACCGCGGGGGCGGCCTCGGTGCCCTTGGCCAGCGCCTTTTGGACATCCGGGTTCCCGATGAGGTTCTTTGCGACATTGGCTCCGGCGGCGACATTGTCGGTCGTCGCCGTGGCGACCACTGCCCCGGAGGAGTCACCGGGGACGCCCGAGTCGAAGCCGATGACGGGGATCTTCGCCTCCTTGGCCTTGAGCAGCACGTCCTGCACGGCGTCGGGTTGGCTGGCTGCCAGGGCGATGGCTGCCGGACGCTGGTTGACGGCGGCGGCGAGTTGTTCGACCTGCTGGGAGACATTCGACTCAGCGTCGGGCCCGTTGGTGGTGAGTTCGACGCCGAGTTCGTCGGCTGCGGCCTGGGCTCCCTTGAAGGCGGCCTGGTAGAACTGGTTCTGGTAGCTCTTGGAGATGATGATGACCTGGGGTTTGCCGCTGGAACCTGCGGCCCCGGAGGCCTGCCCCGACTGCGCATTGTCACTGCACGCCGTGACTCCTGCCAGGGCGACCAGTGCGGTCGCCGCGAGGGCGATGGTGCGTTTCATGGGTGTTGCCTTTCGTCGTTGAGGGACGGTTGGACGAATTCTTGGGGTGTGGCCGAGGGCTCAGGAGCGTCGGCGACGGGTCCTCAGGACGTCGAGGAGGACCGCGAGGATGACGACCACGCCGATGAGGACTTGCTGCCACTGGACGGGCAGGCCCATGGACAACAGGCCGGTTTTGAGCACGGAGATGACGAAGACGCCGATTATGGTCCCCCACAGGGAACCGATTCCGCCGGCCAGCGAGGTGCCTCCGATCACGCAGGCCGCAATGGCGTACATCTCCTGACCATTGCCGGTCTGTGGAGTGATCGAGGAGAAGGTGGCGGCGTAGATCGCGCCGGCCAGGCCGCAGAAGAAGCCGTTGACCACGTAGACCCAGAACTTCCAGGTGCGCACGACGACTCCTGACAGTTCAACGGCTTCCTCGTTCGAGCCGATGGCGTAGGTGTACCGGCCGAGTTTCGTGCGTCGCAGCAGGAACCATGCGACGGCGAAGAATGCCGCCAACCACAGGATGCCGACAGGGAAACTGTTCACCTTGTACAAGACGTTCTTGAACCAGCCGTCGTCCGAACCCAAGGAGGGATAGGTCTGTGTCTGCACATTTGCCACGACGGCGCACAGTCCCAGCGAGACGAATTGCATGCCGAGTGTGGCGATGAACGGCGGCAGGTGCAGATATCCGACCAGGAGTCCGTTGCCGATGCCGAAGAGCACACCGACCAGCACGACGATGAGCAGGGACACGGCGATCGGCAGGTGCCACACGTTGTAGGCGACACCGCCGACCAGGGCCGCGCCGACCATGACGGTGCCCGAGGACAAGTCGATGCCGGCGGTGATGATGACGAAGGTCATGCCGATGGCGAGGAAGCCGATGTAGTAGGACGAGTCGAGAATCGACACGAAAGTGTCGGCGGAGAGAAACCTGTTGCCGAACACTGCGAAGAATGCGTAGAGGATCACCAAAGCGGCAAGTGCCATGACCTGCTGCATCGCCGCGCTGGACACCTTCGGGACGGGGAGCGTCTTGCCGCTCATCGCTGTTCCTTCCTGTCGTCGTGGTGGGTGGCCATTGCCATGATCCGTACGGGAGTGGCTTCGGCAATGTCGAGAATTCCGGTGCTGACCCCTTCGGACATGACGACGACACGGTCCGAGAGGTGGAGGATTTCGTCGAGGTCGGAGGAGACGAGGATGATCGACTTTCCTTCCTCGACCAGGCTTCTGATGAGTTCGTAGATCTCGGCGCGGGCGCCGATGTCGATTCCGCGGGTGGGCTCGTCGAAAATGAGTACGTCCATGTCCCGAAGGAGCCACTTGGCCAGGACGACCTTTTGTTGGTTGCCACCCGACAGGGCTCGCACCGACTGGTGGATGCTGGGAGTCTTGATGCGCAGCAGTTCGACGAATTCCTTGGCGCGTTTGACCGACAATCCGTCCCGTACTGCGAGGAATCCGGCGAGCAGGTCGTAGGAGGGCAGTGCCACATTGTCCTTGACGGACAGATTCACCACCAGTCCGTATCGCTTCCGATCCTCGGACAGGTAGGCAATGCCCTTTTCCACGGCGTCGCGCGGGTGGGTGAAGTGGACTTCCTTGCCTTTGACGATCAATGTGCCGCTTGCGCTGGGATCCGCCCCGAAGAGGATCTGCATGGTCTCGGTCCGCCCGGCTCCCACCAGGCCGGCGAATCCGAGGATCTCACCGGCGCGCAGGTCGAAGGAGACCCCGCGCACCTTGGTGGAGGTGAGGTTGCGGGCCTCCAGGACGACTTCGGCATCCGGTGGGACCTTGGAGGTTTCCTTCTTCGGATTGATGACCTTCCGCCCCACCATGAGTTCGATGACCTCATCGATGGCGGTGGACGCCGTGTCCAGTGTGCCGACGTGGGCGCCGTCGCGGAACACGGTGATCCGGTCCGAGATCTCCATGATCTCGTGCATTCGGTGCGAGATGTAGACCACGGCCACACCGGCCGCCTTCATCCCGCGCACCCGGCGCAACAGGTCGGCAGCCTCGGCCTCGGACAGTGCGGCCGTGGGCTCGTCGAGGATGAGCACCTTGGTCGAGGTGAAGGACATGGCGCGCGCGATCTCGACCAACTGCGCCTTGCCGACACTGAGGTCACGAAGTCTGTCGGTGGGTTCCACACCGATGCCGAACTGGTCGATGAGTTCACGGGCCTTGAGGTTCAGATCCGTGTCGGAGACCAGGAACCCGGCGGACTCGCGACCGATGAAGATGTTCTGGGCAACCGTGAGGTCACCCATCATGTTGAGTTCCTGGTGCACGACCGAAATGCCGCGGGCCTGGGCGTCACGGATCGAATGAAAGCGAGCGTCCCGGCCTTCGAATTCGTAGACGCCCTCGAAATCCGAGAGCATCCCGGCCATCACCTTGACCAGGGTGGACTTGCCTGCGCCGTTTTCGCCGACGATCGCGTGGACCTCGGCCGGACGCAGTTCGAAGTTCACCCTGTCCAGAGCCTGTACACCTGGATACCTCTTCGACACGCCCTTCATCTGAAGCAGCGGTGCTTCACTCATGGGCCACTCCTTTCCTCGGGTCGATGGAACGCCGCAGTGCGCACGATCCACGTGGTGAATCGGAAGAGGGATGCGCAGCCGGACGTCAGAGGACAATGCGAGCGACAACGATTGACAACGTTGTCATCTTGGCCACTAGATTATGCTCATGGCGGATGACAGTCAAGACTCGAAAGGACTCGAACCGGTAACGATGCCTCCAACGACTCCTGCCCCACACAACCCGAAGGACCAGAGGCCACGGGCGACGATGACGGATGTCGCCTCCTTGGCGGGAGTCGCCCTGAAGACGGTCTCCCGGGTGGTCAACGGAGAACCGAATGTGTCCTCCCGAACGGCCGAACGCGTCTGGTCCGCCGTCGAGGAACTCGACTACCACGTGGACATGCGCGCAGGTTCCCTGCGCCGCACGGACGGACGCACGAAGACCGTGGGCCTGCTGGTCTCCAGTGTGGCGAACCCCTTCGCGGGTGAACTCCACCGCGGAGTCGAAGAAGTGGCGGCCCACCGCTCAGTGGCCGTGATCGCCGCCAGTTTGGAGGAAGACCCCGCGCGAGAACGGGCCCTCCTGCGGGACTTCCGGGCCCGCCACGTCGACGGCATCGTCCTCGACACGACCTCCAACGACCCACGTCATGTCGAAGACCTGTGCGCCGCCGGCATTGCGGTGGTCCTGGTCGATCGCGTGCCGGAGGGCCCCCGCGTGGACAGCGTGACAAGTGACAACCTCAGGGCCGCCGAGGACGCCACACTGCACCTGCTGGCCCATGGCCATCGCCGCATCGCCCTGGTCATGGAGCCCCGTTGCGTTCCCACGGCCGCCGCAAGGCTCACAGGATTCCACGACGCGCTCCGGGCCGCCAACATCGATCCGGCCATCTGCCCTGTCATCGAAGTTCCGGCCGACGCCGCATCCGCCCGCCGCGCGGTGGAGGGTCTTCTGCGTTCGCCCGAGCGGCCGACTGCCCTGTTCTCCACTCAGAACGTGCTGAGCGTCGGCGTGGTCGGCGCCATCCACGCCACGGGCCACCAGCACGATGTCGCCTTCGTGGGCTTCGACGACGTTCCACTCGCGGAGTTCCTCGATCCGCCCTTGACCTTGGTGCACCAGGACCCGAGGCTCATCGGGCGCCTCGCCGCAGAACTCCTCTTCGACCGCCTCGACGGCGCCAGCACGGACCCCCGGGCCCTCGTCGTCCCGACCCGCATGGTGGCGCGGGGCAGTGGAGAGATCCGCCCCGCACACTGAACCCCCGCCCTCGTTCCGTGCCGAGGGCAGGGGCCCGCGTGTTCGTCGGAAGCGCAGATGGCGCGCCCGACAGTCAGTAGGCCTTCTGGCGGATGTCCCGCAGGGCACGCTTGCGGGTGGCCCGGTCCAGACGATCGATGTACAGGTGCCCGTCCAGGTGGTCGCATTCGTGCTGCAGGCACCGGCCCATGAGTTCCTCGCCCTCGACCACCACCGGTCGGCGATCCAGGTCGATACCCTCCACCCTGGCGTACCAGGCGCGCTTGGTCGGGTACCACAGCTCGGGAACGGACAGACATCCTTCGTCGCCGTCCTGGAACCGGTCCTCGGAGAGGGCAACCAGGCGCGGGTTGAGGACGTAGCCGATCTCGCCGTCGATGTTCCACGAGAATGCCCGAAGCCCCACCCCGATCTGGTTCGCGGCAAGACCCGCCCGCCCGTCCATGTCGACGGTCTCCAGCAGGTCCTCCACAAGCGCCTTCACACGCGCGTCGATGTCGGTGACCGGGTCGCATAGAGTGCGCAGGACGGGGTCACCGATGACGCGGATCTCGCGGATCCCCATGTCAGGCCCCCTCCCCCACCAGCTGCGGGGTGCGTCCGGCCAACAGGTCCGCGTGCAAGCGCGCGACAAGGGCGGCGGCCCGGGCCACTGGAACCTCGACACGTTCGCCCGTCGCGCGCAGGCGCACCTCGACCTTGCCGTCGGCCAAGCCTCGGCCCACGACCACGGCCACAGGGATGCCGACCAGTTCCGCATCGGCGAACTTCACGCCGGCGCTCACCTTGCGGCGGTCGTCCATCAGGACATCCAGTCCTGCACCGTCGAGCTCCGCCCCCAGATCGGCAGCCGCCTTGAAGACCTCTTCACCCTTGCCGGTCGCCAGCAGGTGCACGTCGAAGGGGGCGACACCCGCCGGCCACGCCAACCCCATGTCATCGTGGTTGGCTTCGGCCAAGGCAGCCACCACGCGGCTCACACCGATGCCGTAGGAGCCCATCGTGACCACACGGGACTTGCCGTTCTCGTCCAGGACGGTCAGTCCCAGGGCTTCGGCGTACTTGCGACCCAAGGCGAAGATGTGGCCGATTTCGATGCCGCGCTCCAGGTGCAGGGGGCCCGAACCGTCGGGGGCCGGGTCGCCCTCGCGAACTTCGGCGGCTTCAATGGTGCCGTCGGCCTCGAAGTCGCGTCCCTTCGTCAGCCAGAAGACGTGCATGTCGACCTCGTTGGCGCCAGTGATCCACGTGGTGCCGTCAACCACGCGCGGATCCAGCAGGTAGCGTACGGAGCCGGTGGCATTGCCGTCCTCGTCCACCGTGCGCAGTGGAGAGTTGGGGCCGACCACCTGCGGGCCGATGTATCCCGGGACCAGTTCCGGATGTGCGGCCAACTCGTCGGAAGTGGCCATCTCGACCTCGGCGGGGGCCACGGCGGCCTCCAAGCGCTTCATGTCGACCTCCCGGTCTCCCGGCAGTCCGACGACCAGCAGCTCCTTCTCACCGCTGGGCCGGGTCAAGGTGACCACGACGTTCTTCAAGGTGTCTGCAGCCGTCCAGGCCCGATCGGCGCGCGGGTGCAGCTCGTTGGCCAGGATGACGAGTGACTCGATGGTCTTGGAGTCGGGGGTGGGCAGGACGACGGCCTCTGGCGTGCCCTCCGGGGGCAGGGGCTCGGGTGCGGGGGTGTTCACGGCCTCGGCATTGGCGGCATAGCCTCCTGCCGACCGCACGAAGGTGTCCTCGCCGATGGGGCTGGGGTGCAAGAACTCCTCCGAGCGTGAGCCACCCATGGCGCCGGACATGGCCGCGACGATGACGTACTCCAAGCCCAGTCGGGTGAAGATGCGCTCGTAGGTGTCACGCTCGGCCTGGTAGGAGGCGGCCAGACCGTCCTCGTCCAGGTCGAAGGAGTAGGCGTCCTTCATGACGAAGTCGCGTCCGCGGATGATGCCGGCACGAGGGCGGGCTTCGTCGCGGTGCTTCGTCTGGATCTGGTAAAGGGTGCAGGGCAGGTCCTTGTACGAGGAGTACAGGTCCTTGACCAAAAGGGTGAACATCTCCTCGTGGGTGGGGGCCAGCAGGTAGTCGCCGCCCTTGCGGTCCGTCAGGGTGAACAGTGTCGGACCGTATTCCTCCCACCGCTTGGTCGCCTTGTAGGGTTCGCCGGGCAGCAGGGCCGGGAAGTGCACCTCGTCGGCGCCCATGCGGTCCATCTCCTCACGCACCACCTGCTCGACCTTGCGCAGCACGCGCAGGCCCAGCGGCAGCCAGGTGTAGATGCCGGGGGCGGTGCGGCGGACGTAGCCGGCACGGACGAGCAGCTTGTGCGACGCGACTTCGGCGTCAACGGGGTCCTCGCGCAGAGTGCGCAGGAAGTACGTGGACAGGTTTCTCAGCACGCCCATCAGCCTAGTTCACGCCGATGTCACCGGCGAAACCCCACCGTCGAGGCCTTGGCCACCGTGGTCGACCGGAGAGCACCCCGCTCCGGGGGTCATTCGAGCGCAGGGCCTGCGCACGGCTTCACAGGGCCTCGGCGGCGGCCTTGATGTCGCGGAGCATGAGCATCGCCGCGGGGGCTTCGACAGCCAGGGCGGCTTTGATCAACCATGCGGGCATGTCCTGGGTCGACAGGTGCCGCTCACGCAAGTGGATGCGGGTGCGCTCGTTGGCCTCGGGCAGCAGAGCGAGCGCGCAGCTCGAAGGGCGCTCGTCCTCGTCATCCAGACCCGGCAGGGCCGCTGCCAGGACGAGGCAGTCCCCCGCCTCCTCGTACAGGACCGTCTCGCGTTCGACATGGGCGAAAGCCCGTTCGAGCGCCCTCCACACGAGGGCGGGGGGTGCGTCGACCAGGATCGCCCTGTCGACGATGACGTCGGCCATGGGAACCACCAAGTCACCGGGTAGTGAGATCGCCGCCTGCGACCTGGTCAGTCCCACTCGTGAGGGGAATCCAGTGGCCCACACGACTGCGGCCAGTCCTGCTGCCCCCAGCAGCGCTGCGGTGCGAATGCGCATGGTCGATCCTTCCTCGGGTCAGCGGGTGACCGGCACGACCTCGACGGCGCCCTCTGCCCCACCCTCGAGTCCGAGGGTCTCGGCCAGCGCTTCGGCGTGACGGATGAGGGTCTCCACGATCTGGTCCTCGGGGACGGTTTCGACCACCTGCCCCTTGATGAAGATCTGCCCCTTGCCGTTGCCGGAGGCCACCCCCAGGTCTGCCTCACGAGCCTCACCGGGTCCGTTGACGACGCAGCCCATGACGGCCACGCGCAGCGGCACGGTGAGGTGTTTGAGGCCCTCGGTGACGTCCTCGGCCAGGGTCCACACGTCCACCTGGGCGCGTCCGCAGGAGGGGCAGGAGACGATCTCCAGGGTCCGCTCACGCAATCCCATGAACTCCAGCAGCTTCGTGCCGACCTTGACCTCCTCCACGGGGGGTGCCGACAGGGAAACCCGGATCGTGTCGCCGATGCCCTGGCTGAGCAGGACGGAAAAGGCCGACACCGACTTGATGGTGCCCTGGAAAGCGGGGCCGGCCTCGGTCACTCCCAGGTGCAGGGGCCAGTCACCGCGTTCGGAGAGCTGACGGTAGGCCTCGACCATGGTCAGGACGTCGTGGTGTTTGACCGAGATCTTGAAGTCGTGGAAATCGTTCTCCTCGAACAGGGAGGCCTCCCACACGGCCGACTCGACCAGGGCCTCCGGGGTGGTGCGCCCGTACTTCTTCAGCAGACGCGGGTCCAGGGACCCCGCATTGACACCGATGCGCAGGGAGACTCCGTGGTCGCTCGCCGCGCGACAGATGTCGGCCACTTGGTCGTCGAAGCGACGGATGTTGCCCGGGTTCACACGCACCGCGCCGCAGCCGGCCGCGATGGCGGTGAACACGTACTTGGGGTTGAAGTGGATGTCGGCGATCACGGGGATGCGGGACTGCTGGGCGATGATCTTCAGCGCATCGGCATCCTTGTCCGTCGGGCAGGCCACTCGGACGATGTCGCATCCGGCGGCGGTGAGTTCGGCGATCTGCTGCAAGGTGGCGCCGATGTCGTGGGTCTTCGTCGTGGTCATCGACTGGACCGAGACGGGCGCACCGCCCCCCACCGGAAGGTCTCTGACCATGATCCGGCGGGTCTGCTTGCGCGGGAAGGGGGTGGCACGCACGCCGGGCATGCCCAAGGAAATCTCACTCACCCGGTCATTATCCCCCACCCCGCTTTGCGCGAGCACACACGGGCCATGCGCCGCTGACCACACCCGAGGCGCATAGACTTTCGAATGCGACAGATCGAAAGAAGGCCCTTCGACGAGGACGGGAACGGCATGGAACAACGCCACATCGCAAGCACGGGCCGGTCGGCCTCGGTGATCGGCATCGGCACGTGGCAGCTCGGGGCGGACTGGGGTGAGGTGAGTGAGGACCAGGCGGGCCAGGTCCTGTCCGCAGCCCTCGCCGAGGGCGTGACCTTCATCGACACTGCCGACGTCTACGGTGACGGGCGCTCCGAGCGCCTCGTCGGCGCCTTCGCCGCCGCCCACCCGGACTCGGGGCTCGTCATTGCCACGAAGATGGGGCGCCGAGTGCCGCAAGTCCGTGAGAACTACACGGCCGAGGCCATGCGCCAGTGGAACGACAGGTCCCGCCGGATGCTCGGTGTGGACACTCTTGACCTGGTCCAGCTGCACTGCCCACCGACCGATGTCCTTGGCGACCCGCTCACGTGGCAGACCTTGCGCGACATGGTCGACGAGGCCCGTATCCGCGCCTTCGGCGCCTCCGTGGAAACCTGTGAGCAGGCGCTCCTGGCGATGGACGGCGGGGCCTCGAGCATCCAGATCATCCTCAATGTCATGCGCAGGAAGCCCCTGGAAGAAGTTCTCCCGGCTGCACGGGAGCGCGGCGTGGGCATCATCGTGCGTGTGCCGCTGGCTTCCGGACTGCTCTCGGGCCGTTACTCGAAGGACACGACCTTCGCAGCCGACGACCACCGCACCTACAACCGCCACGGTGAGGCCTTCGACGTGGGTGAGACCTTCTCGGGAGTCCCCTTCGAAGTCGGCATCGAGGTCGCGCAGGAGTTCTCGCGCCTGTGCGCCGAGCTGGGACCGGAGGGGGCCACGCCCGCCCAAGTCGCCCTGAAGTGGGTGACCCAGCAGCCCGGGGTGACCACGGTGATCCCCGGCGCCCGCAATGCCGACCAAGCTCGCGCAAATGCTCGCTCGGCCGCCCTGCCCGACCTGTCGGAGGAGTTCCTGTCCGCGCTGGAGGAGCTCTACGACCAACGGATCAGGGCCCACGTCCACCACAGGTGGTGAATCGGAAGGGCCGGCTCACCCCAAGGTGATGGGCTTGATGATGTCGGCAACGACGAGGATCACACTCATCGCCACCAAGGCGGCGCCTGTGGCGTAGGTCAGCGGCATGAGTCGTGCCGTGTCCGCCGGCCCCGGGTCCGGCCTGCGGCGCGCGCGGGCAAGCATCCGTCGCCCGCCCTCGTAAAGGGCCCCCATCACGTGGCCCCCGTCCAGAGGCGGCAGCGGGATGAGGTTGAAGACGCACAGAGCCATGTTCAGTGACGCCAGCAGCAGCAGGAGCACCTGGAAGGACTGGAGGATCCCCTCCCCTCCCCTCTGGGTGCCCGAGTCGGTGACCTCACCGGCAATGCGCCCCACGCCGACCACGGAGATGACGCCCGTCCGGTCCCGAGGAGCCTCCGTGAACACGGAGACGATGACATTCCACACGCCCATGGGCAGGCCGATCACCGCCGAGGCCGTGCCCGTGGCCATGCCCCACACGGCCTCGCCCACTTGCGCCGGGCTCGCAGAATGCTGGCCGATCTCGGAGACGATGCCGACCATCCCGTAGCCCTCGGTCGAGGCGGCGACAGTGAGTGTGACCTGGACGGGCTGGCCTTGCCGCTGCAGGACGAGGGAGACTTCCTTGCCGGCGCTGGAACGCATGTGTTCCACGACCTGGCTCCAGGACTGTACGTCCATCCCGTCGACGCCCGTCACCACGTCACCGGGAAGGATGCCGGCCTGCGCGGCGGGGCTGGGAACCTCACCGGTGGAGGTGGTCACGGTGGGAACCACTTCGGCCACCGTGGTCGTCGGCTCCGACACGCCGATGCCGACCAGTGCGCCGACCGTCAGCGCCACGGAGAGCAGCAGGTTCATCGCAGGACCCGCCAACATGACGACGACCTTTCGGCGCGCAGGCAGGCAGTGGAAGGGACGCCCCTCGGTTCCCGGCGGCATCTCCTCCATGGACTGGCGCCGCGCCTCCTCGGCCAGAGTCAGCCGTCCCCTGCGATCGGTGGTCGCCGTTGTCTCACGGGCCGGCGGGAACATTCCGGGGATCCGGACAAAACCTCCCAGGGGGACGGCGCGCAAGGAGTACGTCGTCTCTCCGACGGTGCGTTTCCACAGGCGTGGGCCGAAACCAATGGCGAACTCCGGGACAGGGACGCCGAATCGCTTGGCGAAGAACATGTGGCCGGCCTCGTGCAGGCCCACGGAGACCAGAAGGCCGATGACCATGAAGACAATGCCCCAAGTCTGACCCAGAAGGTGCGTCACGACAGGCTCCCCCTCCGGGCGTCGGCCTTGGCCCCCGCCTGTGTCACGGCCCACTCCTGGACTCCGAGGACGTCGGCCAGGTCCGGGTCGGCGATCCCGTCATGGGCCTCGACGACTTCGGTGAGGATGTCGACGATGTCCAGCCATTCGAGTGCGCCGTGGATGAAGCGGTCGACGAGGACCTCGTTGGCGGCGTTGAGGACGGCCGGGTGGGTGTCCGAGGCAGCGACGGCCGAGCGAGCCAAGTCGACCGCCGGGAAGGTGGCGGCGTCCACGGCTTCGAATGTCCACGCCTGGGTGGCGTCCCACCGCAAGGGGGTCTCCACCCGGTCCAGTCTTTCGGGCCAGGTCATGCCCAAGGCGATCGGCAACTTCATGTCGGGTGGCGAGGCCTGGGCGATGGTGGCGCCGTCCTTCCACGTGACCATCGAGTGGATGATGGACTGCGGGTGCACGACGGTGAGCACATGATGCGGCTCCACGTCGAAAAGCAGGTGGGCTTCGATGAGTTCCAGACCCTTGTTGACCAAAGTCGAAGAATTGACCGTCACCACCGGCCCCATGTCCCACGTCGGGTGGGCCAGCGCCTGCGCTGCGGTGACTCCGCGCAGGTCGGCGCGGCTGCGGCCGCGGAACGGGCCGCCGGAGGCCGTGAGGACCAGGTCGGCCACCTCACTGCGGCCCGTGACCACCGGCGAAGTCAGACCCCTCTCGTGCACGCCGCAGCGCAGCGCCTGGGCGATGGCGCTGTGTTCGGAGTCGACAGGCACCACCTGGCCGGGGCGACGCATTGCCTTCCTCACCAAGGCTCCGCCGATGACCAGTGACTCCTTGTTCGCCAGCGCCAGGGTACTGCCCGCCTCCAGGGCCGCCAGGGTCGGGCCAAGTCCCACTCCCCCGGTGATGCCGTTGAGGACCACCGCCTCGGGGAAGGATCCGGCCACCCGGGTCACGGCTTCAGGGCCTTCGAGGACCTCGGGCAGCAGGGCCGGCGCCAGAGACGGCTCCGTACGACGCAGGTTCGCCAAGGCGTCCCGAAGCTCCGCGCCACAGGTCGTGGCGACAGCGACGACCTCGACGCGGTGGCTCAGGGCCTGTCTGGCCAGGGCCATCACATCCGCGCCTCCGGCCGCCAACGCGCGCACTCGGAAGCGACCCGGGTGGGAGGAGATGACGTCCAGGGCCTGTGTGCCGATGGAACCTGTCGAGCCGAGCAGGACGACGTCCCGGTGCGAGGCCTCGGCGGGCATCAACTGACCGCCAGGATGATCTCGACTGCGCGACCAAGGTAGGCGTCGACCGGCCCCTCGGCGTAGGCGCGGCGCCCTCGTGCGGGACGGAAGACCGCATGACGCACCTCGTCGACAGTGATCTCTCCGCGGTCGTCGAAGTAGGCGGCCAGTTGGTCGAGCAGCTCGTCGACCTCCTGTGCGTCGTAGCCGCGACCACGCTTGGGATGGGCGAAACGTTCCCCTTGGGGACGCAACAGACGCGGGTACAGGGTCGTGGCGCGGTCGGCAACCTTGTCGAACCATGCCTTCTCGCCGTTGACAGCCACATGGGTGGCGCGGTCGCGTTCGACGAACGCGGCCTCGAGGCGGCACATGGCGGCGTCGACGGCGGCAATGTCGTACCCGCGGCGACGAAGGTTGAAGGTGGCCTGACGCACCTGGTCCGAACTGAAGTGCTCAGCCGGCACTCCGCCCTCGTACGCGCGACGGGCGTCCTCGAGGAACTCGTCGACCCCGGCGGGGTCGTACCCGTGCCGGAAGAAACTCACGCGCGGGAAAGCGTTGGACATCAGTTCCCCTCCTCGGTGGCGGTCGAGCCGGCGCGGCGGCCTCCGTCGCGCACTGCGGTGGCGAGCTGGCCGCACGCCCCGTCGATGTCGGACCCGCGGGTGTCGCGGATCGTGGTGGAGATCCCATTGTGGCGCAGCGTGCGGACGAATTCATCCTGCGCGCGGCGAGTCGATGCGGTCCAGATGGAACCGGGGGTCGGGTTCAACGGAATCGGGTTGACGTGCACCCATCCTTTTCCGCGCGAATTGAGTTCTTCGGCCAGCAGTTGCGCGCGCCACACCTGATCGTTCATGTCCTTGATCAGTGCATATTCGATGGACACGCGCCGGCCGGTGGCCAAGAAGTAGCGGCGTGCGGCATCGAGCAGCTCGCCGACCTTCCAGCGGGAGTTCACCGGGATGAGGTCGTCACGCAGGTCGTCGTCCGGGGCGTGCAGGGACACGGCAAGGGTCACCGGCAGTCCTTCGGCGGCCAGTTTGTCGATCGCAGGCACCAGACCCACCGTGGAGACGGTGACCCCACGAGCCGACATGCCGAAGCCTTCGGGCACATCGTCGACGAGGCGGCGCACGGCGCCGATGACGGCCCTGTAGTTGGCCAACGGTTCGCCCATGCCCATGAAGACGACGTTGGACAGGCGAGTGGGCCCACCCGCCAGGTCGCCGCGTGCACAGGCCGCACGCGCCTGGCGCACCTGGTCGACGATCTCCGCAGTGGAGAGGTTGCGGGTCAGGCCCATCTGGCCTGTGGTGCAAAAGGGGCAGGCCATGCCGCATCCGGCTTGCGAGGACACGCACACGGTTGTGCGGTCGCTGTAGCGCATGAGGACCGACTCCACCTGGGCTCCGTCGTGCAGCTCCCACAGGTGTTTGATCGTCGTTCCGCCGTCGGCACTCAGTGCTGTGGCTTCGGTGACGAGTCTCGGGAAGAAGGTCGTGCGCACCAGCTCCGATGCCGATGCGGGCAGGTCTGACATGAGGTCGGGGTCGCTCAGGTGGTGTTCGAAGTAGTGGCGCGAGAGCTGGTCGGCACGGAAGGCCGGAAGACCCGCCTCGGCCACCACCTTCTTGCGACCGGCAAGGTCGAGGTCCGCCAAGTGGGCGGGCGCTTTGCCCCGTCTCTTCGCCGTGAAGGACAGGACCGGCTTGGCGTCGGGGGTCAGGGCACCCTCAGGCGGTTGGTCGGTCGGCCGTACCTCTCGACGAGGACGAGGCTGGCGGTTCATGCGGGCACTCCCAAGGCCTGGACGAAGAAGAAGTGGAAGACCGGTGCGGTGACCAGCATGGCATCGACCCGGTCGAGGAGGCCGCCGTGTCCGGGCAGCAGATTCGACATGTCCTTGAGTCCCACCTCGCGTTTGAGCAGCGACTCCGTGAGGTCCCCGAGAGTGCCGACGGCGGCGATGACCACGCCGACCAGGATCCCCCACCACCAGTGGGCGCCGAGCAGCCAGAAGGCCAAGACGGCGCCGCCCGTGCAGGCGAGCACCGACCCGGCGAACCCCTCCCAGGACTTCTTCGGGGACAGGCGCGGGGCCATCGGGTGCTTGCCGAAAAGGACTCCCGCACCCCAGCCGCCGAGGTCGTTGAGGGCGGTGATGCCCGCGTAGACGGCAATGAGCCACGGCTGGTGGAAGTCCCGCAGGATGAGGATGACGAAGGAGGCCAGGAAGGGCACGTACACGGCCGCGAACACGGAGGCGGTGACGTCACTGACCCTCGCCGGGCTGCGACCGTCCAGCAGGCGCCACGCCATGACCGCCAGCACTGTGAGGAACAGCGAGACCACCAGGGCCTCCGGGCCGAGCGTCCACGCGCAGGTGAGCATGCCCACCCCCCCGACGTACAGGGGGGCCAGCGCCATGCGGATGCCGACCCGGACGAAGGCACCGCCGAGTTCCCACAGGCCCACTAGGGCCAGGACGCCCACGAGGATCACGAACGCCGACTCGTTGACCGCCAGCGAACCGACCACCAGGGCGATGAGGATCACGGAGGTGCCAATGGCTGCAGGTAGATTCCTGCCTGCGCGTCCCGTCGTGGCCAGGGCCACGCGGTCCTGTCTCGGTGCCGGGTGGACCAGCCCGTGAGGAAGGTGGATGGACGGGTCTCGACTCATCAGACGGTGAGGAGCTCGCCTTCCTTCGCGGCGAGCAGCTTGTCGATCTGGTCCACGTGGGACTTCGTCGTAGCCTCCAGCGACTTCTCCGCGCGATCGACCTCGTCCTCGCCTGCCTCGCCGTCCTTCTTCAGACGGTCCAGGGAGTCCTTGGCCTTGCGGCGCACTCCACGCACGGACACGCGGGCGTCCTCGGCCTTCGCCTTGGCCTGCTTGACGTACTCCTTGCGGCGTTCCTCGGTCAGGGCCGGCAGGACGACGCGGATGACATTGCCGTCATCGGTGGGGTTCACGCCCAAGTCGGATTCGCGCAGGGTCCGCAGGATCTCCTGCGTGGCGGTGCGGTCGAAGGGGGAGATGAGGACAGTGCGGGCCTCGGGGATCTGGAAGGAGGCCAGCTGCTGCATGGGGGTCGGCGCACCGTAGTAGTCGACGAGGAGTTGTTCGAACATGGCGGAGTTCGCGCGTCCGGTCCGGATGTGTCCGAACTCCACGCGGGCCACCTCGATGGCGCGGTCCATCTTCTCCTCGGCTTCGAGCAGAATGTCGTCGATCACGTGGGGCTCCTTCGTCAGTTCTCGATCTGTGCCGACACAAGCGTACCGATTCTCTCACCCAGTAGGGCCGATGTGACATTGCCGGATTCGGACATCCCGAAGACCCGCATGATCAGTCCGTTGTCCTGGCACAGGGCGAAGGCGGCAGCGTCGACCACCTTGAGTCCTTGGGTCAGGGCGTCGGCGTAGGTGAGGAACTCCAGGCGCTTGGCATCGGGGTTCTGGCGGGGGTCCGAGTCGTAGACTCCGTCCACGCCGTTCTTGGCGACGAGCAGTTCGTCGCAGTGGGTCTCCAGGGCACGCTGGGCGGACACGGTGTCCGTGGAGAAGTAGGGCATGCCTGCACCCGCGCCGAAGACGACGACGCGGCCCTTTTCCATGTGGCGGATGGCGCGCAGCGGGATGTAGGGCTCGGCCACCTGCTGCATGGCGATGGCGCTCTGGACTCGGGCGGGAACGCCGGCTTGCTCGATGAAGTCCTGCAGGGCCAGGGCGTTCATGACGGTGCCCAGCATGCCCATGTAGTCGGCGCGTGAGCGGTCCAGTCCCGAGCGGGACAGTTCTGCGCCGCGGAAGAAGTTGCCACCTCCGACAACCACGGCG
This sequence comes from Schaalia sp. 19OD2882, assembly GCF_018986735.1. Classification (NCBI taxonomy): domain Bacteria; kingdom Bacillati; phylum Actinomycetota; class Actinomycetes; order Actinomycetales; family Actinomycetaceae; genus Schaalia; species Schaalia sp. 19OD2882. Next base: position 1,480,545 of record NZ_CP065521.1, read on the forward strand.
ACCTGGACTCCGCAGTCGACCGCCGCGGCGATCTGTCCGGCCACGTCGCGCACGACGACCGGGTCGAGGCCGACGGAGCCGCCTCCGAATGCCTCACCGGAGAGTTTGAGCAGGACACGACGCTGACTGTTCACGGAAGTTCCTCCATGGGCTCGTGGGGTGTTGACGAGGGCGGGGGCACGTGGGCGGCCCGGGCCGCCCACGTGCGGCGACGGCCCCGCCGGAAGGCGGGGCCGTCAACGGTTGGTCAGGAGCCGACGTGCACGCGCACGAACTCGGTGACCGTGGCGCCGGCCGCGGCGAGCACCTTGCCGACGCTCTGACTGGGGTCCTTGGCGAAGGCCTGGTCGACGAGGCAGTTCTCCTTGAAGAAGGCCTCAAGGCGACCCTGGACGATCTTGGGGACGATGGCCTCGGGCTTGCCCTCCTCCAGGGTGATCTTCTCCAGGGTGGCGCGCTCCTTGTCGAGCACTTCGGCCGGGACGGAGTCACGGTCGAGGTAGGCCGGCATGTAGGCGGCGATGTGCATGGCGATGTCGTGGGCCACGGAGGCGCCGGCTGCGTCGGTGACGACGAAGACACCCACCTGCGGGGGCAGGTCGGGGCTGGTCTGGTGCAGGTAGAGGTCGACGTTGTCGCCCTCGACGCGCACGACGCGACGGATCTCGAGCTTCTCGCCGATGACGGCGGCCATCTCGTTGACCTTCTCGCCCACGGTCGAGCCGCCCATCGGGGCAGCAAGGAGGGTCTCGACGTCGGCAGCGCCCGAGGCGAGGGCCGCCTCGAGGATCTCGGCGGCGAAGGCGATGAACTTCTGGTTCTTGGCGACGAAGTCGGTCTCGGAGTTGACCTCGACCAGGACACCGACGGAGCCCTCGACCTTGGCTGCGAGCAGGCCCGCGGAGGCCTGGCGGCCCTCGCGCTTGGACAGCGATTTGAGGCCCTTGAGGCGGATGATCTCCAGAGCCTTCTCGGTGTCGCCGTCGGCCTCGGTCAGGGCGTTCTTGACGTCCAGCATTCCGGCGCCGGTCTGCTCACGCAGGGCCTTGACGTCGGCTGCGGTGAAGTTTGCCATCACTGGTTTCCTCTCTTGTCGAGTCAGTCCTGGGCGGGAGCCTCGGCCTGCTCGGCCGGGGTCTCGGTCGCGGGGGCCTCGGTGGTTTCGGCGGCGGGGGCCTCTAAGGCCTCCAGCAGCTCGCGCTCCCACTCGGCCAGGGGCTCGGCGGCAGGGGCGGCGGCCTCGTCACCGGCGGGCTTGCGCGCGGCGGAGCGGGCCAGCAGCCCCTCGGCCACGGCGTCGGCGATCACCCGGGTGAGCAGGGCGACGGCGCGGATGGCGTCGTCGTTGCCGGGGATGCGGTAGTCGACCTCGTCCGGGTCGGCGTTGGTGTCGAGGATGGCGACGATCGGGATCTTGAGCTTGCGGGCCTCGGAGACGGCCAAGTGCTCCTTCTTCGGGTCGACGATCCACACGGCGGAGGGGACCTTGGCCATGTCGCGGATGCCGCCCAGGGTGCGGTCCAGCTTGTCCTTCTCACGACTCATCATGAGCAGTTCCTTCTTCGTGTGGCCGGAGGCGGCCACGTCGTCGAAGTCGATCTGCTCGAGCTCCTTGAGGCGCTGGAGGCGCTTTGCGACGGTGGAGAAGTTGGTGAGCATGCCGCCCAGCCAGCGGTGGTTGACGTAGGGCATGCCCACGCGCTGTGCCTGCTCGGCGACGGCCTCCTGGGCCTGCTTCTTCGTGCCGACGAAGAGGATGGATCCACCGTGGGCGACGGTCTCCTTGACGAAGTCGAAGGCGATGTCGATGTCGGCGATCGTCTGCTGCAGGTCGATGATGTAGATGCCGTTGCGTTCGGTGAGGATGAAGCGCTTCATCTTCGGGTTCCAACGGCGGGTCTGGTGTCCGAAGTGGACGCCGGACTCGAGCAGCTGACGCATGGTGACGACTGCCATTGATCGTCCTTTCCCTGCCCGGGGCAGGTTCTCGGGGCTTGGCCCCTGGTGTTCGGTTGTCGCCCTCGTCCCGGAAGTCCCGGCCGGGGCCCTGGTGCCATGACCGTCCGACTCCCCCAAGGGGACCGTTGCCGGACGCGCCCCGCACCCGTGCCGCGTCGAGGCGGAGTGTGCGGAAATGGCACGCGAAGTCACCTGCGCAGGCAGGCGCAGGAGGAAGTCTATCCCACGCCCACGGGCATCTCGGACAGGGCTCCTGTGAGTCCGGTCCCGCTGCCGTCCACAGGCGGTTCCCGCCACGCGGCTGTTCCACAGAGTCGTTCGACCATCGAGGCGCCGTCCACAGGCACCCTGCGAGTGGATGGTGCCCATGGGCCCGAGCGCCCCAGGATCACCTCATGGGCCACGAAACCTACACGCGGAAACGGCGGGCGTTTGCACAGATGCTCGCCCTCTTGGCGATGGTGTGCGCTGCCCTGGCCCCCTCCCCCTTGCCCACGCACGCCGTGGCGGCGCGCGCCACCTGGTCGTGGCCCACCGGTCACCCGGTGCCGGTGGTCCGCGCCTTCGACCCGCCGGACATGCCGTGGCTTGCGGGGCACCGCGGGGTCGACCTGGACGTGCCGGTCGGCTCGATCGTGGTGGCACCGGCCGAGGGAAGGGTCGTCCATGCGGGTGACCTTGCCGGACGCGGAGTCCTGTCCATCGAACACATGGGGCCACTCGGTGCGATCCGCTCCACTTATGAGCCGGTGAAGGCGACAGTCGTCGTGGGGCAGATGGTCTCACGCGGGCAGCAAGTGGCCGTGGTCGAGGAGGGCCACTCCCCCGGCGCCCTGCACTGGGGCGCCAAGACCTCACGCACCCACTACGTGGACCCCCTGCGGATGTTGGCGCCGAAAGTCGTCCTCAAGCCTTGGGAGGGGTCCTTGGGAGGGGTGAGTGCGGCCTTCACGGGTGCGCGGCGGATGGCCGCGTCGACGAGGGCGGAGCCGGACCCCGTCCGGGAACGGGTTCAGGCGCGGGGGTGCGCCTGCCGGTAGATGGTGCTCAAGCGGAGTGCGTCCACATGTGTGTAACGCTGGGTGGTCGCCACAGAGGCGTGGCCGAGCAGCTCTTGGACGGCGCGCAGGTCGGCACCGCCCTGCAGCATGTGGGTGGCGGCCGTGTGGCGCAATGCGTGGGGAGCCAGGTCCTTGACCCCCGCAGTGGCGCAGGCGCGATGGATCATCGTGCGCACGACTCGCTGGTCGATGCGCCCACCCATGGCCCCGAGGAACAGGGCGTTGGTGGAGCCCGGCAGGGTGGAATTCTTGCGGCCGACGACGAGGGCGGGGCGGGCCCGGTGGATCCACCGGTCCAGGGCCGCGAGCGCGGGCTCCCCCAAGGGCACCGTGCGTTCCTTGCCCCCCTTTCCTCGCACGCGCAGGGTCCCGTTGCTGCGGTCCAGGCAATCAAGGTCGAGTGCGCACAGTTCTGCCACACGGATGCCGCTGGAGTAGATGACTTCGAGGATCGCCCAGTCGCGCACGATGACGGGGTCGTGGTCCGCAGCCTCGGCTCGGGCGGTCTCCATGAGGCGTCTGGCGCCCTGGACGTCTTCGACCTGTGGGAGGTGTTGGTCCGCGCGAGCCGCAACCAGCGGAAGTCCCGGGTCGGAGGCCAGGTGATCGTGGTCATGGGCCCATGCGGTGAAGGCTCGCATGGAGGCCACGTGACGTGCGGTGGTCGCGCGGCTGGCCCCCGCGTCGGCTCCGGCGGCGAGCCACGAGCGGATGGCGCGAGTGGTCAGGCGCCTTTCCAGAGTTTCGGCGTCGCAGTCCACCTCCAGGCCGAGGTGTGCCAGGCATGCGGCCACGTCATGGGTGTAGGCCCTCACAGTGTTCGAACTCAGTCCTTTGCCGGCGCGCAGGTGTTCTTCCCATGCGGCAAGGGGCGGTCGGGGCGTCATGCCCCCATGCTAGGCAGGCTGCGAACCCGGGCCCAGCCGCGCGGGTCGGCGCGGACGAGTCCGCGCAGTTCGAGGCGCGCCAGGGCCGTCAGGACCTGCCGTGGCGCCATCCCTGCGGCCCGGGACAGGCGCGCCAGATCGGTGCCTGCCCGCGCCGGCAGTGCCTCCCATACGCGCCGTTGGTCCGGGGGAAGTGCGTCCGTGCCCCGGTCGTTGTCCACCGGCGTGCCGAAGAGGGGTTCGGTGACCTCGCGCATGTCGTGGGTGGCACCTCCGACCGGGGCAAGCATTTCGAGGACGTCGCGGCTGTCACGCACCAGCGTGCCTCCGCGCCGGATGAGTTCATGGCAGCCTCCCGATGCGGGGGAGGTGACCGGGCCGGGCACGGCTCCGACTTCGCGGCCGAGATCCATGGCGCGTCTGGCAGTGGCCAGGGCGCCTGATCGCATGGCGGCTTCGACGACGACGAGTGCGTGGCAGTGGGCGGCGATGAGACGGTTGCGTTCGAGGAAGCGCCATTTGGCGGGCCTCCACGTGGGCGGGACCTCACTGACCAGTGCCCCGCCCTGCGCCACGACCTGTTCGAAGAGATCCTCATGGGCCACGGGGTACATGTTGGCCAGGCCACCGGCGAGGTGGACGACAGTGGGTGCCCCTTCGTCCAAGGCCCCCCGGTGGGCCGCGATGTCGATGCCGAATGCCCCACCTGAGACGACGAGGACGCCCTCGTGGGAGAGTTCCACGCCGAGGTCGTGGGCGGTGCGCGCACCCACCTGCGTGGCGGCCCTGGCTCCAACCACGGCAGCGGTCGGTCGGCGTGGCAGGTGGCCACGCAGCCACAGGAGGTTCGGCGGCTGGTCGAGGTCGTCCACGCCGGTGGGCCACTCCGGCTCCCCTGGCCGGATGAGTCGTCCTCCCACGGCGTCGAGCATCTCCAGCTCCCGTTCGGCCTCACCCGGCCTGCCGCGAGGGGCCCATCTTTCCCACGCCGCACGCCACTGGTTCCAGGAGGCGCTCGCGGTGAGGACTTCGGGCAGGGGGCCTGGCGTGTGGGCGCCGGCCCACTGCCGGGCCTCCTCGTCGCCCAGAGCCAGTCGCAGGGCCCGCGCGTGGGCGTCGCCGGGTTCTGCCACGCAGCTCCACCACACGTCCGCGGGAACTCCCGGAGTTTCAGGCGATGTCATGGGGTCCTCCTGTTCGCAGGGCGAGGGCCAACGCCAAGTGCGTCTCGTCGATGCGTGAGGTGTCCTCAAGGTCAGCCAAGGTCCACATGAGCCGGAGGACCCTGTCCAGGCCACGCATGGACAGGTCTCCGCGATCCACGGCCTCGTCGAGCAGTGTGAGCAGGGGGCGCGGTGTCCCCGAGTGCTCACGCAGCCATGACCCGGGCAGCTGGGAGTTGAGGGTCCATGGGGTGTCCGTGAGTCGCTGGGCGCTTCGGGCCCGGGCGGCGGCGACCTTCTCGCGGGAGTCCGCCGACGTCCTGGGGGTGCTGGCGAAGAGGTCGGCTCGGGTGGGGGCACGCATGTGCACGGTGATGTCGACACGGTCCAGCAGGGGCCCGGACAGGCGCGACATGTAGCGTCGCTTGGCCAAGGAGGTGCATGTGCAGGCCTTCGCCCTGGTCCCACCGCCGCAGGGGCACGGGTTGGAGGCCAGGACCAGTTGGAATCGCGCCGGATAGCGGGCGTGTCCTCGGGCTCGGTGGATCGTCACTTCGCCGGACTCGAGGGGCTGGCGCAGGGCGTCCAGGACGGAGGGGGCGAATTCGGCGGCCTCGTCCAGGAAGAGGACTCCTCCGTGGGCCAGGGACACGGCGCCGGGTCGAGCCAAGGGTGAGCCTCCTCCTACCAGTGCGGGCATTGTCATTGCGTGATGGGGGGCTTGGAAGGGTGGCGTGCGCACCAGTGCGGCGTTCTCCGGCAGGACGCCGGCCACGGAGTGCAGGGCGGTCGTGGTCAGCGCGGTGGCGTCGTCCAGGGGCGGCAGGATCGTCGGCAGGCGTTTGGCGAGCATGGTCTTGCCGGCTCCGGGTTCGCCCAGGAGGAAGAGATGGTGTCCGCCTGCTGCTGCGCATTCGAGTGCGTCGATGGCCACGTCCTGACCGCGCACTTGTGCCAGGTCGAGCCCTTCACAGGCATTGGCTTGCGCAGTGGGTCGGTCGACGCCGCCCGCGGGGGTGCCCAGGACGACCGGGCGATGGGCTTCGGCTCCGCAGTCGCGCACGAGGTCGGCCAGGTGTTCGTAGGCGCGCACCTCGATGCCGGGCACCATGGCGGCCTCGCAGGCATTGCCGGAGGCGACGACGGCCCGCCCCATCCCGGCGACGGCGGCAGCTGCCAGGGCCGGCAGGACTCCGCGCACGGGCCGCAAGGAGCCGTCCAGGGCGACCTCGGCCAGCAGGACGCACCCGTCGAAGGGCGCCACCGGCACCTTCCGTGTGGCCACCAGGACGGAAGTGGCGATCGCCAAGTCGAATCCGGACCCGGACTTGGGCAGACCGGCGGGCGAAAGGTTGACGGTGAGCTTCTGGTCGGCCTTTTCCAGACCGCAGGACTGCAGGGCGGAACGCACCCTCTCCTTCGCCTCGCGCAGGGAGGCGTCGGGCAGTCCCACCAAGGTGAAGCCCGGCAAGCCGCGCCCCACATGGGTCTCGACGTCCACGACATGCCCGTCGAGTCCCACCAGGGCCACTGCGTGCGTCGTCGCCACCGGCGCAGTGCTCATTGCAAGGCCTCGATCCACTGGAGGTGGACTCCCAGTGAGTCCAGGTCGACCGTGCCCGCCTCGCACTGGCGCACTGCCTCTTGTCGTGAGGTGGAAGGAACGGTCAAGGCCATGACGTCGATGCGCAAATGTGTCTTGCAGGCGTGTTCACGCGCCCAAGCAGCTGCAAGACCACGTAGACGTCGCATCTTGCGCTCGTCGACGGATTCCAGGGGTGTGCCGTGAAGGTCTCCGATCCGGGTGCGCACTTCGACGACGACAGTCGTCTCCGGCGTTTCGGCGATGATGTCGAGTTCTCCTCGCCGCCCGTCGCGCCAGTTCCTCTGGACGACCTCGTAGCCGGCGCTCTTGAGCAGGGCGACGGCGTGTTCCTCCCCCGCCCGCCCCAGGGCCTTCCTGTGTGAAAGCTGCATCGAATCACCTCCACCTCCACGGTGGCAGGGCGCGGGGCACCTGTCAGCCCTGGCCGCACCGTCCTGTGGACAATGCATCGCAGGTGGCGGCGCCTGTGGACTGGGACCAGCCGCACTCTCTCCTGTGGACGCAGGCGCCGCACACGGGCGAACGGCCGGCATGTGCAGTGTCGACAGGGAGTTTCCGGCACGACCATTGTGCACACAATGTGTTCCATCGACGCATTGGTGATACGGCGAAAATGGCCGGATTCCGGGCTTTCGGGGAGCCGACGCCCGCAACGGCGAGCAGCATCGTGTGCGGGAGCCTGTCGCGGACCAGGGTCAGGCGCGGTCGGGGAAGTCGAGGTCCGGCTTGGACAGCTCCTCGACATTGACGTCCTTGTAGGTGATGACACGCACCGAACGCACGAAACGAGAGGAGCGGTAGATGTCCCACACCCACGCATCGGTGAGGGTCAGCTCGAAGAACACGTCCTGTCCGACAGGGCGCGCCTGCACATCCACCTGGTTGCACAGGTAGAAGCGGCGGTCCGTCTCGACGACGTAGCTGAAAAGGCCGATGACGTCGCGGTACTCGCGGAAGAGCTCCAGCTCCAGCGCATTCTCGTAACTCTCGATGTCCTCGTTCACCCGACCATCATGCCACGCCGGGCAGTTTCCACGACCGACGGTGCTGCCCGGCGGGTCCCAGCCTGGCAAGACCCTCCACATGGGCTGCGCTGGCATATCCCTTGTTCGACGCCCACCCGTACCCCGGGTCGTCCAGGGCGCACATGTGGTCGTCGCGAGCCACCTTCGCCAAGACCGACGCAGCAGAAACCACCGCGCACTCCAGATCCGCCTTGACGCGAGTGACCACGGGCAGCGCGTCCACTTCGGGCCCGCCCGGCAGGGTCGGCGCGTCAGTCGCGGTGAAGAGGTCCTGCGAGAGGCTCAACCAGTCGTGGGAGCCGTCCAAGAGGACGACGCCGGGCAGCCGCCCGCGCCCGACAAGGGCGGCCAATGCACGCCGTGCAGCAAGGCGCAGGGCGGCGACCACCCCGATCTCGTCGATCTCGGCCGCACTGGCCCACCCCAGCTCGTGGTCGAGGACCCACCTGCGCACCGGCTCCACCAGGTCCTCGCGCCGGCGGGCCGACAGCGCCTTGGAATCGGTCAGTCCCTCGGGGGGCGCTCCCACGCCCTCGTCGACGAGGGCGACACCCACCGTCACCGGACCCGCAAGGCAACCGCGCCCGACCTCGTCGATGCCGGCGACGATCCCGTGACGGGCGGCGAGGTCCAACTCGACCTCGCGACTGGCAGTGGGACGCACACCCATGTCAGCTCTGCGGCGAGTTCGCAACCGCCGCGAAGACGTCGCGGTGACCCACCAGTGCCCAACGGTCCGCCGGCCACACGATCGCCCCCGCGACCCCCACGACCGAGGACAGGGGGACGAACGGAGAGTCCGAGGCTCCCATGTGGTAGCGGGAATCGGCGGAATTCGACCGGTTGTCACCCATCACCCACAGGTGCCCATCAGGCACGGTGACGTCGAAGTCGAAAGAAGAGGCGCCGCCTCTTCCCGCCAAGTAGGGCTCGTCCACGGCCACGCCGTTGACACTCAGACGGCCATTCGCGTCACAGCAGGTGACATGGTCGCCACCCACGCCGATGACCCTCTTGACCAGGGTCTCACGCGAGCCGCCCGGCAGGATCCCAAGGAATTCGCCCACGGTCTCCCACCACGCGGGGCTGGGCGAGGGGCCCAGCCAGTCGAGGTCGTCGCGGAAGACGACGACGTCTCCCCTTTTCACGTCGCCGGTCCACGCACTCAGACGTCCCACGGCGATGCGATCCTGTTCGACCAAGGTTTCGCGCATGGACGAGGAGGGGATCCAGAAGACCTGGACGACGAAGAGGCGCAGAAGAGTCGACACGACCACGGCAAGGAGCAGGATGACGCCGATCTCACGCAGCCACACGACAGGCGAGGTCGAATGCGCCCGCGCCTCTCGACGCAGATCCGCACGGGATGGCAGATGCAGTGGCATCTGAGTCTCATCCGTGGTTAGTGTCTCGCTCATCGTCCTCCTTCACCCGCGTTCCGGGTCCGGTCCAACCGTAATGGAAAGGCCCGGCGCCGCACTCTCGCGACACCGGGCCCTGCCACGTTCTCGTTCCGAGATCACTCGGCGGAACCGGAACGGTGCTCCTTGATCTTGGCCGCCTTGCCGTGGCGCTCACGCAGGTAGTAGAGCTTCGCGCGACGGACATCACCCTTGGTGACGACCTCGATGTGATCGATCGTCGGGGCGTGCACCGGGAAGGTGCGCTCCACGCCCACACCGAAGGAGACCTTGCGGACCGTGAAGGTGGCGGACACGCCATGTCCACGGCGGGCGATGACGACGCCCTGGAAGACCTGGATACGCGAACGGTTGCCTTCGATGACCTTGACGTGCACCTTGACGGTGTCGCCGGCACGGAAGGACGGGATGTCGTCACGGAGGGAGGCCGCGTCGACGGCGTCCAGCTTCTGCATTGTTTCTCCTCGACGCACCTGCCGCAGGTCAGTCACGTCTGGTTCGGCAGGCCGAGCCTGCGTCATGATGACGGTCCGGCGCCGTGGCGTCCCCCTGCGGCAGGTTGCGCCGCGTCGGACCGGTTCCCAAGTGTGCCACAGGGGCCGCCCCGCGCCCAAAGGCGCGCAGGCCCGTCCTACCGCTGGGTGGCGGTGATGTTGCGCACCAGGACCTCGTCGAGGTTGACCACGCCCCCCACGATGAACTTTCGACGTGAGACCACTTTGAAGCCGTGGCGCCGATAGAAGCGGATCGCCCTGCCGTTGCCGACGTTCGTCCCGAGAACCACCTGAGAGTTGCGCCCGCGAGTGGCCACGTCGGCCACTGCCCGTTCCAGCAGGGCTCCTGCGATTCCCGAGCCCCGCCAGTCCTCGTCGACATAGCACTTCGACAGGTAAGCGGCCCCCATCTCGATCTTTCCGGGTCGCACCATCTCAGTGGGCATGGCGTGGGCGCCGCCCAGAGCCGTGAAGGTGTAGCCGATCGGCTCGGTGGCGCCGGGGAGGTCCTCGTGGACCAGGAGGATCCGGTTGTCGCGGGGTTCGGCGAGCAACTGGGCGAAGACCTCTTCCGTGAGGTTCTCGGAGATGAAGTCCTCGACGGCTTGGCGTGGCAGGTGCGGCGGGCAGGCCGCCGGGAAGGTGCGCGCGGCCAGAGTGGCCACCGCGGCGGCCTCGTCGGGGCGTGCCAGGCGGATGCGGATGCGGGCACGTCTGGGGCGCACCACTTGACCTGCGCCGGCAAGGATCTCCCGGTCGTGCACGTCCAAGCCATTCGGGTCGAGTCGGTCGAGCATGTCGGGGCGCCGGTGCGCCGTGCGCACGAGGCTGCGGTCGCGCCTCCAGTCCTGGATGCGCCGATGGTTGCCGGACAGGAGGACGCCGGGCACCTCAAGTCCGCGCCATGAGCGCGGTTTGGTGTAGGCCGGGTGTTCGAGCAGTCCTTCGGCGCTGTGCGACTCCTCCACCACGGAGGCCGGGTTGCCGACCACTCCGTCCAGCAGGCGCACGACGGCCTCGACCAGGACCAGGGCGGCCACCTCCCCGCCGTTGAGGACGTAGTCGCCGATCGAGTATTCGACGACCTCGTACTCGCGGGAACGGTAGTGGTCGGTGACCCGCTGGTCGATGCCTTCGTAGCGTCCGCAGGCCACGACGATCTGGTCGGCGCCGGTGAGGTCTTCGGCCATGCGTTGGGTCAGGGGGACACCAGCGGCTGTGGGGACTGCAAGGACTCGGCGCGGAGGCGCCCCACCCTCGTCGGCTGCGGGAAGCGGATGGTCGAGGACTTCGTCGAGGGCGCGTCCCCACACGTCGGGGCGCATAACCATCCCGGCTCCTCCGCCATACGGCGTGTCATCGACCGTGCGATGGCGATCCTCGGTCCATTTTCGCAGGTCGTGCACGGCGACGTCGACGAGGCCGGCTTCGCGCGCCTTGCCCATGAGGGACAGGTCCAGTGCGGCGAAGTAGTCGGGAAAGATGGAGACCAGGTCGATGCGCATCAGCGGGCGCCTCCGTCCGCGCCGTCGCTGACGTCGTCGTCAAAGAGCCCACCGGGGGCGTCGATGACCACTCGCCCGCCCACGATGTCGACGACCGGGACCAGTTGGGTGACGAAGGGGACCATCACCGTGCGCCCGTCGGCGGTGCGCACGAGCAGCAGATCCTGGGCGGCCCCCGGTCGCAGGCCGGTCACCGTGCCGAGTTCGTCCCCCTGCACCGTGAGCGCCGACAGCCCTTTGAGCTGGTGGGGGTACCAGGCGTCGTCTTCGTCTCGTTCCTCGACCAGGAGTTTCGTGCCACGTTCGGCTTCGACGTCCTCGCGGGTGAGCAGCTCCTCGAAGGCCACCAGGACGCGTTCCTTGTGGCTACGTACGGATTCGACGGTGAGCCTCGGATGCGCATCGGAGGTGGTGTCGAGGACGGCGCCGGGAACGACCAAGTCGGGGTCGTCGGTGCGGATGTCGAGGATCGCTTCTCCACGCAGGCCGTGGGCCGGGCCGATGACGGCGGCGGTGAGTCTCATGCCCTAGATTCTACGGGCGCCCTCCCCCTCCCAACCGTTCCCCACCCCGCGAGAATCGTCCATCCGTTCTCCAGATTCGTCCTTCGTTCCATGTAGGACGAATCTCGGCCCGTTGCACCTCCAGTCCCGCGCGAACGGATCGGCGATGGAGAAAGGCCCGAAGGAGTGGGGGTCCACTTCCTCCGGGCCTTTCAGCTGATCTGCAGTGCGCTCGCGCATCACTCCCTGTCGGTGTCGACGACGTCGACACGGACCGGGCCACGCGTGGAGAGCGCTCCGATGACGGTGCGCAGGGCGCGGGCGGTGCGACCGTTTCGACCGATGACTCGACCCAGATCCTCCGGGTTGACCCGGACCTCGAGCAGCTGTCCTCGGCGCTGGCTGCGTGCGTTCACACGCACGTCATCCGGATGGTCGACGATTCCGCTGACCAAGTGCTCCAACGCGTCGGCGAGCATGATCAGGCGTCCTCAGCGGGAGCGTCGGCCTCTTCGGCCGGAGCCTCGGCAGCCTCGGCGGCGGCAGCGGCCTCAGCTTCGGCCTTCTTGGCGGAGGCGTCGGCCTTGCGCTTCTCGGCAGCGGACTCGGCGGCCTTCACGGCCTCGGCAGCCTCGGCGGCCTTCGTGTCCTCGGCGACCTTGACGCGGGAGACCGCATCCTCCTTGCCGTGGAAACGGGCGATGTCGCCGGTGAGGACCAAAAGGTTGCGAACCTGGTCCGAGGGCTGCGCGCCGACACCCAGCCAGTACTGGACGCGGTCGGACTTGATGCGGATGGTGGAGGGGTTGGGGGTCGGGTCGTACAGACCGACCTCCTCGATGACGCGACCGTCGCGCTTCTTGCGCGCATCGACGACGACGACTCGGTAGACGGGCGCGTGGATCTTGCCAATGCGCTTCAGGCGGATGCGAACTGCCACTTGTGTGGTCACTCCTGTTTCGATTCGGGGTGGGGCTCGCGCCGGCCAGGTGGGAAACACAGGCAGGCGTCCGTCCCGGGACACGCATGCCGAGACGTGAGAGGGTCGTCCACGGATGCGGGTACAGCCCTGTATTCTGCCACGTCCGATGCCCTCGCCCCAAGTTCCCGCCCGCTCGAAACCCTTTCATGGGTGTCGGATCCGTCACGGGGCACAATGGTTCCATGGACACCGCCCTGGACACCCACCTTGCCCACGCCGCCCTCGAAGCCGCTTCCGCCGCCGCCCCCTACCTGCGGGCACACGTGCGCCAGGGAACCTCCTTCGACACCAAACACGACTTCCATGATCCCGTCACCATCCACGACAAGGCCGTGGAGGCAGCTCTGCACCACCTCCTGGGGGTCGCGGTGCCCGGCTCGCACGTGCTCGGCGAGGAGACGGGCGAAACGGTCCTCACCGCAGCCGCTCACCCTGCGCGCCCCGAGGTTGCCCCTGAGCCGACCTCCTCCCGATGGTGCCAGGCCGTCGACGCCCTCGACGGACTCGCCGACCGGGTGCGGTGGATCGTCGACCCCATCGACGGCACGTCGAACTTCGCGTGCGGCATGCCGTGGTTTTGCACGTCGATCGGTGTGGAACTCGACGGGCAACGGGTCGCCGGAGCGATCGTCGCCCCCATGTTGCGTGAGGCGTGGGTGGCCGACTCGACGCGAGCCTGGTACGAGGACGGTCAGGGCAATGTCCGTGAACTCGATGCCAAGGGCGCTACCAGTGAGCGCGAAGCGGTCCTGATCTGCTACTACCCGGGCCCTTCATTGTTCGGACCCGACCCGCACACGGTGGCCGAGCGTTTCGCACGCATTGTCCACGCACACCAGTCGACCCGCCGCACGGGAGCGTCCGCCCTGGACCTGGCGCATGTCGCCTCCGGTTGGTTGGGCGGCATGATGGGATTCTCCTTCGGCCCGTGGGACATGGCCGCCGGGACGCACATCGTCGAGGTCGCCGGCGGAAGCATCGAGGACGTGGACCCCGAGGGTGTGCTGCCCCACGGGTTGCGACCCGTGATCCTTGCGGCCGGGGCGGGCCTGGACCTTGCCACCGCCCGGGAGGTCATGGGCGAGGTCGTGGCCGATCTGTCCTCCCGCTGAGCAAAGGCGCACCCGCGGTCAGCGGTGCTCGGCCTCACTTCCGGCAACGAGGGCGCCCGCGACGAGGACGGCGCTCGGCGTGCCCCACACCTCGGGCCGGGTCGACGGGTCCTCCGAGAAGACCTGCAGGTCCGCCCTGTGCCCTTCCGCCACTGGCGGCAGGTGCAGGTGCTCGCGAGCGCGCCATGTCGCAAGGTCCAGGACACGTGTCGGATCCACGCCGAGGGCCACCCAGGCGCGCAATTCGTCGGGCAGGATGCCGTGGTCCTGGTAGCCGCCGGAATCCGTGCCCGGCAGGATCGCCACCCCGGAGGAGAAGAGTTCGCCCTGCTGGTCGCGGCGGCGCTCGAACATTGCGCGCATCGTGGCGGCGTAGACCGGATACTTCGTGCCCGCGGCCGCGGCGAACCGGTCGAAGAGGTCGACCTGCACGAGGGTCGGCGTGACCAGGGTGCCGCGAGAGGCGGCCTCGGCCATCTGGTCGGTGTCCATTCCCGAGCCGTGCTCGATGTCGTCGACCCCGGCCTCCAACAGGTCGTCGACAACCCGGTGGGAGAAACAGTGGACTGCGACCCGCGCGCCGGCCTCGTGGGCGGCGGCCACGGCGTCGACCAGGGCCTCGCGCGGCCACAGCGGATCCAAGTCGGCGTCGACGCCGCGTGAACGATCGATCCAGTCCCCGACGAGTTTGACCCACCCGTCGCCCCTGGCAGCCTCGGCGGACACTGCGGCCGCAAGCTCGGCAGGCTCCACCTCGCGCGGAAGGCCGCGGATGTAGCGCTTGACGCGGGCGACGTGTTGCCCACAGCGGATCAACACGGGTACGCCGGAGGCGTGGGAGAGCTCCGAGTTGTCGACGGGCACTCCGCAGTCGCGCACCGCCAGGACCCCGGTTCGCAGGTTCGCGCGCATCTGGGCGGCGCGCTCGGCGGCGCCCACTGCCCCATCCGGGCCGATCCCGATGTGACAGTGGGCGTCGACGAAGCCGGGAGTGATCCAGCCGCGAAGGTCCGCGGCCCCGGCCTCGTCCTCGGACAGGGCGCGAAGGATGCCGCCCTTGGTCGTCCACCGACCCTGCACCCACGTGGAGGATCCGTCCGGAGTGGGGGTGAGCAACTGTCCTTCGAGGATCACGGGGCCTCCTGGTGCTCGGGATGCGGGGGACGAGGGCGCTGCGGCGTGCCCGCGAAAGGGCGTGCCGCTCAGAGTTGGCCGAGCATGCGGCGCACGTCCTCGGGCAGGTCCTCCATCGAGGGACGTGCCCCCGCACTCGCCTGACCCGTCGAGGGCGCCATCGCGCCGAAGGCGGAGCCTGCCCGGGCAGGGCCTCCGGCCGATCGGTCCTGGCGCTCGTCCTTGGGCAGCAGGGCCTCGAGTTCCTGTTGGCGGCGCTTGGCGGGGTTGCCGGAGCGGCCCGCCTTCTTCATCTTCTTGCGGTCCGCCTGGGCGCGCCGCGCCTGGGCCTTCTGCTTGGCGCGCCCCCCCTGGCCGGGCATGGCACCCAGTCCCGGCACTGCTCCACCCATGGCGCCAAGGTTGCCCATCATGGCGCGGGCCCCTTCGAAACGCTTGACCAGCGCGTTGACCTCGGCGACGGTGGTTCCCGAGCCCTTGGCGATACGGGCGCGGCGCGACCCGTTGAGGATCGACACGTCGGAACGCTCTGCCGGAGTCATCGACCGGACGATGGCTTCGATCCGATTGACCTCACGCTCGTCGAAGTTGTCCAGCTGGTCCTTCATCTGCGCCATGCCGGGGATCATCCCGAGGACCTTCTTCATGGAGCCGAGTTTGCGGACCTGCTGGAGTTGGCTGAGGAAGTCGTCCAGGGTCAGCTGGCCGGACAGGGCCTTTTCCGCGACCTTCTGGGCCTCCTCGGCGTCCATGCGCTTTTCGGCCTGCTCGATCAGGGTGAGCACGTCACCCATGTCGAGGATGCGTCCCGCCATGCGGTCGGCGTGGAAACGCTCGAAGTCGTCCAGGCCCTCTCCGGTGGAGGCGAAGAGGATCGGCGCGCCCGTCACTCCACGCACGGACAGGGCGGCGCCGCCGCGCGCGTCGCCGTCGAGCTTGGACAGGACGACGCCGGTGAAGCCGACTCCGTCGCGGAAGGCGGTGGCGGTGCTCACCGCGTCCTGACCGATCATTGCGTCCAGGACGAACATGATCTCGTGCGGGCTGACGGCCTCGCGGATGGCAATGGCCTGGTCCATCATTTCCTGGTCGACACCCAGGCGGCCGGCCGTGTCTACGATGACGACGTCCACGCCGGTGGTGATGGCCTGGTCAAGGCCGCTCCTGGCGACCTGCACCGGGTCGCCGACTCCGTTGCCCGGCTCGGGGGCCCACACCTGGACGCCGGCGCGCTGACCCACCACTTGCAGCTGGGTGACGGCGTTGGGCCGCTGCAGGTCGGAGGCGACCAGCAGGACGGATTTTCCCTCCTCGCGCAACCACTTGCCGAGTTTTCCGGCCAAGGTCGTCTTTCCGGCGCCCTGGAGGCCTGCAAGCATGAAGACGGTGGGGCCACGCTGGGCGAAGTGCAATTCGCGGGTGGCACCACCAAGAATCTCGACCAGTTCGTCGTGGACGATGCGCACGACCTGCTGGCCGGGGTTTAGGGCCTTTGACCGGGCAGCTCCCTGCGCCTTGTCCCGCACGCGGGCGGTGAACTCGCGTACGACCGGCAGGGCCACGTCAGCGTCGATGAGGGCGCGTCGGATCTGGCTGGTCGTCTGGTCGACGTCCTGCTGGGTGAGGACGCCGCGCGAACGCAACTGCTTGAAGGACTCGCTCAGGCGGTCGGAGAGGTTGCCGAACACGTGTGTGGTCTCCCGGGTCGGGGGGCTTTTCCGCCCGTGTCGGGGCGGAACGGACTGTGGACCAGCCTAACGCACGGCGGCCCCGCTCCCCGGTGACGAGGGCGGGACCGCGGTGGCCGGATCGAGTGGTGATGGCGCGGGCTTCAGGCTCCGACGATGGCTTCGACGAAGGATCTCGGGTCGAAGGGAGCCAGGTCGTCGGCCCCCTCGCCCAGGCCCACGAACTTCACGGGGACGCCCAGCTCTCGCTGGACGGACACGACGATGCCGCCCTTGGCCGAGCCGTCGAGTTTGGTCAGGACGATGCCCGTCACGCCTGCGACCTCGCCGAAGACCTGGGCCTGGCGCATACCGTTCTGTCCGGTGGTGGCGTCCAGGACCAACAGGACCTCGTCGACGGGGGCGTGTCGTTCCATGACGCGTTTGACCTTGCCGAGCTCGTCCATGAGAGTCGCCTTGGTCTGCAGGCGACCGGCCGTGTCGACCAGGACCACCTCCACGCCGCGTTCGACGCCGACCTTGACGGCGTCGAAGGCGACCGAGGCCGGGTCGGCCCCTTCACGCTCGGAACGCACGACCTCGACGCCGACACGCTGGCCCCACGTGGTGAGTTGCTCTGCTGCGGCGGCTCGGAAGGTGTCGGCGGCGCCCAGCAGGACGGAGTGGTTCTCGGCGAGAAGGACACGGGCGAGTTTGCCGACGGTGGTGGTCTTGCCCGCCCCGTTGACACCGACGACGAGGACGGTGGCGGGCACCCTGCCCGAATCCGTCTCATGCGGGTCGAGGTGGAGGCTGCGGTCCGTGTCGGGCCCGACCAGGGTCAGGAGTTCTTCGACGAGCATGGCGCGCACCCGCGCCGGGTCGGTGGTGGCCTCGACCTTGACGCGGGTGCGCAGGGCCTCCATGAGTTCGTCGGTGGCTTCCAGGCCCAGGTCTGCAACCAGTAGTGAGTCCTCGATCTCTTCCCAGTCGGCCTCGCTGAGGTCTCCGCGCGAGAAGATCGACAAGAGTGCCTTGCCGAAGGCGCCGGAGCGGGCAAGGCGCCCACGAAGGCGGGTCATGCGGGAGGGAAGGGATTCGGGGGTCTCGACCTGAGGGGTTTCGAGCCGGGCAGCCTCGACCTCGGGTGCCCCTGCATCGTCAGCCTGGTCCGCGACCTGAGGCTCCTCGGTGCTTGGCGCCCCCGCGGCAGGTCCGGCCTTGGACGTGCTTGATGAGAGCTCCCCGCCCTCGTCGCCAGTCAGCTCCTCGCCGCCGCTGGTTGCGGGCGCTTCGAGGCCGCTGCCGTCGAAGTCGGCCGAGGAGGGCGGCCGGGCGCCGCCTCTGCGCATGAGAAGAGCACAGACACCGCCGCCGAGGATCGCCGCGAACGCACCCATCCCGACGGCGATGCCGGTCGGGTCCTGGAAGAAGTCGATGATCGGTTGCATGGGCCAATCATCCCTCACACGGGCACGGGCCCACCACCCGTGTCACATACGCCATGTGGGGCGCGCGGGCAGTCGCCGCCTCAGGCGCGACTGCGCAGCTCCATTCCGGCGCGGTGGATGCGCACGGTGACCGCCTCCAGGCGGTCGTAACCGGGAAGCGTCGTCGGATCGAAGTAGGCGGACTCGGCCGAAGGGTTCAAGCCCAAGGCGTCCTCCAGGGACTCCCTTTCCAGGTCGGAGACGGAGGAATGCTGGGCGCGGTCGGCCACGTGGTCGACGTTCTCGCGCACGATCGTCCGCCAGTCCGCGGCGCTTCGACGTGACAGGGCGAGCACGGCAAGCATCCCCAGGGCCAGGGCGACGAGGACCAGGAGAAGGACGGACATGAACATCACTGACTGCATGGGCTCACTTTCGCACCTCATGCCACACGAGCCCCTTGCCGGACACGCATCGTGACCGAATCGAGACAGATGAGGTCGGTCACGTACTGCGATCGACGGCCAGTCTCTGCGACACCACGCGGGTCACCCCTTCGCGCATCGTGACCCCGTACAGGGCGTCGGCCACCTCCATCGTCCGCTTCTGGTGGGTGATGATGATGAGTTGGCTGGTGCGCCGCAACTGGGTGAAGACCTCGATCAGGCGCGTCAGGTTGACGTCGTCCAGCGCCGCTTCGACCTCGTCCATGACGTAGAAAGGGGAAGGGCGCGCCCGGAAGATGGCGACGAGGAAAGCCAGGGCCGCGAGGGAGCGCTCACCGCCGGACAGAAGCGAGAGCCTCTTGACCTTCTTGCCGGCAGGGCGCGCCTCGATCTCGATGCCCGTGGTCAACATGTCCTGCGGATCGGTGAGGACCAGGTCGCCGACCCCGCCGGGAAAGAGCGTGTCGAAGGTCTGGGCGAAGTGGGTCCGCGTGTCCTCGAAGGCGCTGGCGAAAGCCTCTTGGACGAGGCGGTCGACGTCCTCGACGATGTGCAGCAGATCCGCCTTCGACTTCTTCAGGTCCTGCACCTGGCTGACGAGGAACTCGTGGCGTTTGGACAGGGCCTCGTGCTCCTCCAGAGCCAGAGGATTCACCCGACCGAGCCGCGCCAGCTCCCGTTCGGCGCGTTGGAGGGCCTTTTCCTGGTGGGCGCGCGAGTAGCCGACCATCACCGGATCGTCCGGGTCGCGATCGGGGTCCAGCAGATCCGAGGGGGCCAGGTTGTGGGGTCCGAACTCTTCGACGAGGACGTCCGCCTCCACGCCGATGTCGTCAATGGCGCGCTGTTCGACCTGTTCGAGTCGCAGACGCAGTTCGGCGCGGGCGATCTCGTCCCGGTGGGTCTCGTCGCGCAGAAGCCTCGCCTGTTCGACGAGGTCGTCCAGGCGCGCCCTGGCCGTGGAGGTGGTCCGGACCAGGCTCGCCCGACGCGCTGCGATCTCGTCACGAGCACGGGTTGCCGCCTGGAGGGTCCTGGCGGCAGCCTCCAAGGTGAGCCGGGCTCCGCGCGCCACGGCCTCGGACAAGGTCAACTCGGACAGTCGCCGGGCCTCGCGGCGGGCGTGTCGTTGACGTTCCTCCCTCTCTCGCGCAGCGTTTTGCCGCAGGGTGCGTGCACGGGACTGGACCTGTCGGGAGCGTTCCTCGGTGGCGCGCAACGACAGGCGGGCCCTGGTTTCTGCCTCACGTGCGGCGCGTGCGGCCGCGGCCGCCTTCCGGGCGGCCTCCTGGGCGTGTGCGAGGTCTTCCCCGGGCGTTTCGGGGGCGGAGGCTTCCAGGCGCACCTGCGCCTCCTCGACCTGCCCTTGGGCCCAGGTCACCTGAGTCCGCGCCCGATCGAGGACCTGCCGGGCCCTTTCGGTCTCGGCTTCGGCGGCTTGGGCGGCCGAGGCGACCCTCGCGAGTTCCTGCGCGGCCTTGGCGCGAGTGGCGTCCTCGTCGCGCAGGTGGCGGAGGGCGTCGTTGGCGGCCTTGACGGCCCGGTCCAGCGCGGTGCTGGCCTCGACGAGGGCGGTCGCAGCCTGCTGCTCACGCAGGGCTGCCCGCTCGGCGCGGCCGGCGGCGTCCTCGTGGGAGGCGCGGCGCGAGAGAGAACTGGCCGAGGCCGCCCCCTGTCCGGTGGCCGACCAGCGGCTGAAGAGGTCCCCTGCACGGGTGGCCACCTGCTCGACCCCGTCGATGCGCAGCAGGTTCTCGACCTCGTCCAGGCTTTCACACACGACGGCCCCACGCAGCAGGTGTGAAAGTGGGCCCGCCAAGTCAGCGGGGGCGAGGCACAGGTCGACGGCCGCAATGGCCCCTGCCGGCAGGGACCGGGGGGACTCCGGCGTTGTGTCTGCGGCTCCGGCGACCGTCATGCGGATGCGGCCCGAGTCGGTTGCGTGTGCCGTGCGCAGGAGCGCCACCGCATCGGAGAGGTCCTCGACCACGGCGGCGTCGGTGAAGGGGGTCAGGAATGCCGCCACCGCATCCTCCCAGCCGGGCCGGACGTCCAAGTGTTCCATGAGGGCGCCGCGCACGCCCGGCCGACCCAAGAGGTCGGCGGTGGCGTCCTCGGGACAGAGGGCACCGGCCAAGGTGTCGCGTGTGGCCTCCCAACGTGCACGTTCGGCCCGGGCCTCGCGTTCCTCGGCCAGCAGCGCGTCGACGCGCGCCCGCGCGGCGTCCCGCACAGCCGTGGCCCGGCTGTGGGCGAGGGCCGCCTCGGAGTCCTCGTCGCTGTCGGCGCTCGCCCGAACATCTCCGATGGCGGCAAGGGCGCTCTCGGCCTGCTGCTGGCGCGCCTGGGCGTCAGTCAGGGCCCTAGCGGCCCGCTCGCTTTCGTTGCGGGCGGCCTCCAGACGTGAGGCCGCGGTGGCCACTCCCCCGGTGAGGCGGGCCACCTTCTCCCTGTGGTCGGCCAGTACCCGGTTGACTCGGGCGAGTTCACGGGAGGCGGCCTCGTCGTCGGCCTCGGCGCGCTCCTTCGCACGCACCGCCTCGTCGAGGGCGCTGCGTTGGCCTTCGACGAGCAGCAGCACCTCGGCGTCCTCGTCCTGGGCTGCGCGGGCCCGTTCCTCGAGTTCCTCGGGATCGTCACCATTGGGCGGAGCCTCGGCCCGGGAGTGCACCTTGACGCGTTCCATGGCGGCCAGCAGGGTCCCTGCGAGGCGTTCGTGCAAGGTGGTGGCCCGTTGCCACTCGAGACCCGCCTTGTCTTCGAGCGGGGCCAGGGCGTTTCCCGCTTCACGCAGTTCGGCGACCTCGACTCGCGCGACACCCACCTGTGCCTCCAAGGCCTCCTGGTGAGCAAGCCGCGCCTTCTCGTCACTGCCTTGGGCTGCCAGGCGTTCGCGTGCGGCGACCACGTCCTCGGCAAGGATGCGGGCCCGGGCGTCCCTGATCGCCGCCTGGACCAGGTGTGCGCGGCGGGCTGCCCTCGCCTGCCTGGCCAATGGTCCGAGTTGTCGGTGGATCTCATTGGTCAGGTCCAGGACGCGCACCAGGTTGGCGTCCATGTCGGCCAGTTTGCGCAATGCACGTTCCTTGCGACGGCGGTGTTTGAGGACTCCGGCGGCTTCCTCGATGAAGGCCCGGCGTTCCTCGGGACTTGAGGACAAGATGGCGTCGAGTTGGCCTTGTCCGACGATGACGTGCATCTGGCGGCCCATTCCCGTGTCCGAGAGCAGCTCCTGGATGTCGAGGAGTCGCGCGGGCGCGCCATTGATGGAGTACTCGGAGCCGCCTCCGCGAAAGAGGGTCCGGGAGATCGTCACCTCCGAGTAGTCGATGGGCAGCAGTGCGTCGGAGTTGTCGATCGTCAGTTCGACCTGGGCGCGCCCCAATGCCGGGCGGGTGGAGGTGCCGGCGAAGATGACGTCGGCCATGTTGCCGCCGCGCAGGGTCTTGGCACCCTGTTCCCCCATGACCCACGCCAAGGCGTCGACGACATTGGACTTGCCGGACCCGTTGGGGCCCACCACGCAGGTGATCCCTGGTTCGAGCCGCATTTGCGTGGCTCCTGCGAAGGACTTGAATCCTCGCAGCGTCAGGGTCTTGAGGTGCACTCCCACAGAATAAGGGGTTCCCGCGCCTCATTCGCGCGAGAACCCCCGACTCAGGACGGCGCGAGAGCGCCTCAGTCGCGGTAGCCGAGTTCGGGGAACCACAGGGCGATCTCCCGGTCGGCCGAAGTCACCGAGTCGGACCCGTGGACGAGGTTGTGCACCGCGGGTTCGTTCCAGTCGCGCCCCAGGTCGCCGCGGATGGTGCCCGGGGCGGCCAAGGTCGGGTTGGTGGCGCCCATGAGACTGCGGACTCCTTCGATGACACGGTCACCCTCGACGATGACGGCGACGATGGGGCCGGAGGTCATGTACGTCAACAGGTCCGTGAAGAAGTGCTTGTCCTTGTGTTCGGTGTAGTGCTCGGTCAGCAGTTCCTCGCTGGCCCGCTTGATCTTGAGGCCCTTGAGCACATAACCCTTGGCTTCGATGCGTCGCAGGATCTCTCCGGTGAGCCCCCGGCGGAAGCCGTCGGGCTTGACGAGGACGAGGGTGTGTTCCTTTTGGGGATCGAGCAGGTCAGGGGTGGGCATCGTCGACACCTTTCACGTCAGCTGGATGCGGCAGCACCGCACATGGGCCCTTCGACCCAGAGCTGAGTTCATGGTGTCATGCCGCCCGGCTCTTGTCACACGATTGCAGGATCAGGAGGCCCAGTCCCGC
Source organism: Schaalia sp. 19OD2882 (assembly GCF_018986735.1). Lineage (NCBI taxonomy): Bacteria > Bacillati > Actinomycetota > Actinomycetes > Actinomycetales > Actinomycetaceae > Schaalia > Schaalia sp. 19OD2882. Next base: position 1,503,207 of record NZ_CP065521.1, read on the forward strand.
ACGCCGAGTTCGGCGAAGACGGGACGAACTGCCGACCAGCCGACGGCGCCGGGGCCGCCGACCACGTCGATCCGAGCGGGCGCGTCCAGTTCCTTGACCCGGTCCATGGAGGACACGGGCAGCGCGTCGGGACGAGAGAGCAGCAGATTCGCGTTCCCCTGGGCCGCCAGGACGGATGCGGTCAGCGCGTCAGGGAAGTCCGTGCCCGTGGCCAGGACCGCCCGTTGCTCGCTGCCCGGGTACGTCACAGCCAGTTGCGCGGCGGTGGCGTAACGGTCGGCACCGGCGATGCGCTGCGCCAAGGGGATGCGGGCACTTTCAGCCGCCGACACCGCCGCTCCGCCGACGGCCACCACCTTTCTGTCCCCATTGGCGCGAAGTTCGGCAGCGGTGGTCCTGGGCAGCGTGGAACCGTCCGTGAGCAGGACGACCGCTGAGGCTCGTTTCGAGACGGCTCCCGCGGAAAGGGCATCGGCGAATCCGCGTCCGTCGGCCAGCAGCACCCGGGTGGGTTTGTCGCCCGACACTGCCGCTGTCTGTCGAGCGACCTCGACGGCGGTGACGAAACGGTCCTTTCCGGCGATGCGACGCACATCCATGCCCGCCTTGCGCAGGGAGGACTCCACCGAGGCCGGCACCGCACCGGTTCCACCGACGATCGTCACTGTGGAGACTCCTCGCCCGCGCATGGACTCCAGGACGTGGTCCTCGATGCCTCCTCGCGCGGTGGTCAAGTAGATGGGAGAGGCGGAGCGGGACGCCAGACCTGCGGCCACGAGGGCGTCGGCGTGGTCGCGCCCCGTGGCAAGGACGGCGCTTGTGGACTCGGGGGAAGCCTCGGCCACGGCGACGGAGGTGGCGACGCGATCGGCTCCGGCGAGGCGCCGAATCGTCGAGGCGGGGGCGCCGGCGTCCGCATTTTCGGAAGAGCCGAGGTCAGTCTTCCACTGGGGCCTGGCCACGAGGACGACATTGGCCATGCCACTGGTGTTGAGGTCTCCTTCGACGACGCCCGCACCCGAGGCGCGGCCCCAGGAGTGGATGACACGGCCCGCACCCAAGTGCAGGGCCACGTGGTAGACGTTCCCGAAGTAGGCCCCATTGCCGCTTTCGGGGGAGCGGCGGTCATTGGGGGCCTCCACCGGCGAGTAGAAGACGATGTCCCCGGCGCGCAGCTGCGAGGGGTTCGTCATCTGCCACAGCTGCCCGCGGGCGTGGAAGAAGCGGGCGATGCGGTTGGCTTGGCCCAGGCCCGACTGTTTGATGTCGCCGGGCAGGTCGACCCACGTGTGCTGGCGGGTGTTCTGGTCAGCCGCATAGGTCGAGTGCTGGTAGTCCCAACCGGCGATCATCATGGTCACGAAGACGCCGCAGGTCACCGCGTAGGGCTTGCGCTGGGTGCGGTGAATGATGGTGCTTTCGGCAATGGGGCTCACCGCCCCTTGGACGTCTCCTTGCCACTGCAGGTCCGTGCCGGCCTTGACGAAGGTCTCCGCACGGCGTTCCAGGTCCTCGACCACGACTTGCGAAGCGGGCTCGCCCACGGGACCTTGGGGGAAGTTCGGCACCGCCCACTTGCGCCCCCCTTCCAGGGGGACTGCGATGGCGGCCGTTGCTCCCGTGGGACGGGAGGTGAGGATCGTGTAGGTGACCTCCACCCCGTCGTCGGGAGCGTCGAATCCGCGCACCCTGACCGTTCCGGACAGTCCTTTGGCCCTCAAGAGGTCCTTGTTCGTGTCGAGGACCTTGGTGACCTCATCGGCTGACGGTGCGGCGGGGGCCCGGTGGGACGTCGGACTCACCCCCTGCCCTCGGTTCGTCTCGGGCGGCGAAGCCAGCGCGTGGGTTGCTGGGGCCAGTGCCAAGGCGAGACCGAGGGCAAGAGTGAGCAAACGACGCATGTGGTCCTCCGAAGCTGGGCGATGTCGAGCTTGTACAAGTTCTGTGACCGCGGACCATTGAACCACACACATCCCATCTTTGAAGGGTCGAGGACGGGTTCCGGTGCGGCGCTCAGGCCCGCCCCTCGATGAAGGCGACACAGGCGTCCACGGCTTCAATCGCCTGGGAACCGCTGGCCTCCACGACGACCTCGTCCCCTTGGTGCACTCCCAGACTCATCATCTCCAACATGGATCCGGCGTCGGCGCCATTGACCGTGATCTCCGCATCCCACTGGTCTGCCACCTTGACCAGCAGTGCGGCCGGTCGGGCGTGCAGCCCCATGGGGTCGGCGACCACGGCCACGCGTCGCGCCCTGTCACCCTCGGCAGCGGCACTGTCCATCGGAGCATCGGCGCCGACGCGCTGCATCCCCGGGGCCTCGCCCTCGGCCGAGGTCGTGCCAGCGCACGGAGAGCACCACTGGGCGGCAGCGGCAAGGGCGCTCTGCGACACTGCGTCCAGATCCGCCCCACCCTGCGCCTCCACTGCGGCAAGGAGGGCCGCCTCGACGAAGGGGGCGTCGACGAAGCGCGCGTCCTCGCCCTCCTCCAGGGTCTCCAGCACCGCCTCCACGGTCATCGTCGAGGAGCCGAGGTCGGTGAGGAACAGGACTGCGTCCCCCGCGTCCAGTCCCTCGCGCATGGCCGCCTCGATCTTGTCCCAGGAAGTGCCGATCCCACCCTCGTCAGTGCCGCCGGCGGGCAGTATCCGCACGTCAGGCGCCATTTCGGCGGCCAGTTCCGCGGCTCCGGCCGCCAAGGTCCGCGAGTGTGAGACGAGAACCAGGGTGACCTGCGGGCTCACTGCTCCCCCTCCGCTGCGGCGTCGGCCGCCGCCCTGAGGATCAGGGAGGTCGACACCGCGCCCGGATCCAGATGGCCGATGGAGCGCGCCCTCAAGTAGGAGGCGCGCCCTTTGGTCGCCTGCATGGGCTCGGTGGCCTTGGCTCCGGCCTCGGCGGCCTCGGCGGCGCGCGCCAAGGTCTCCTCCGGGGAGGCTCCTCCAGCCGCAGCCTCCTGGGCGGCGCGCAGGGCCGGCGCCCAAGCGTCCACCATGGTCTTCTCACCCTCGACGGCCTTGCCGCGCGCCTGGACTCCGTCCAGCGCCCCCGCGACCAGGGCGGCCACCCCGGCGGCCTCGACCTCGTCGGAGGTCACGGCCTTCGCCGCACGCAGGAACGCCGTCCCGTACAAGGGGCCGGAGGCACCGCCGACGGTGGACATGAGGGTCTTGGCGACGGTCTTGAGCACCTCCTGGACGCCGATGTCCGGGGCGGCGGCCAGCACCTCCTCGACCTTGGCAAAGCCACGGTCCAGGTTCTCACCGTGGTCACCGTCGCCGATCTGGCGGTCAAGGTCGACCAGGTACTGCCGTTGGTCGGCGATGACGGCGCGCGTGCGGCGCATCCAGGCGTGCGCCCATCGGGCGTCGAGACTCATTCGTTCCTCACTTCCAGGCGGGGGTTGCCACAGGGGCGTCGAAGAGGTCGAGCAATTCGTCATCGACCCTGAGCAGGGTGATCGACACGCCCGGCATCTCCAGGCTGGTCACGTAGTCACCGACCAGCGACCGGACGATCTGCACCCCGTCGGCCTCCAACAGGGCGGCCAACGCGCGGTGACAGATGTACAGCTCGGAACCGGGGGTTCCGCCCATGCCATTGACCAGTGTGACCACGCGCTCGCCCGCAACCAGCCCCAGGTCCTCGCGCACCTTGCCGTAGAGTTCGGCCACCAGGACGTCGACGCTCTCCATGGCGCCGCGCCGGTAGCCTGGCTCGCCGTGGATGCCGATGCCGATCTCGATCTCGTCCTCGCCCAGGTCGAAGGAGGGCTTGCCGGCGTGCGGCACCGTGCACGGGCCCAGGGCAAGTCCCATGGAGCGCATGGAGGCGTTGACCTTCGTGGCGATGGCGGTGACGGTGTCCAGGTCGTCGCCTCGTTCTGCGGAGGCGCCGGCGATCTTCTCGACGAGGATCGTGCCGGCCACGCCGCGGCGGCCCGCCGTGTACAGGGAGTCCTCGACGGCCACGTCGTCGTTGACAACGACGCTGGTCACGCGGATGTCCTCCATCTCGGCCAGTTCCGCGGCCGTCTCGAAGTTGAGGACGTCGCCGGTGTAGTTCTTGACGATGTGCAGCACACCTGCGCCGTGGTCGGCGGCCTTGGTGGCTTCCAGGATCGGGTCAGGGGTCGGTGAGGTGAACACGGCGCCGGGCACGGCAGCGTCCAGCATTCCCAGTCCGACGTAGCCGGCGTGCAGGGGCTCGTGACCGGAGCCGCCCCCCGAGACCAGAGCGACCTTGCCTTCCTCCTTGGGTGTGGCGCGGGTGACGAAGTCGGGGTCCAGGTGGACGGTGACCAGGTCCGCGTGGGCAAGTCCGAATCCTTCGAGGGTCTCCTTGACGACCTCGTGGACGTCATTGACCAGCTTCTTCATGGTGCCTCCTTGCATCAGTTCGAATGGTCGTGCAACCGTGTCCAATCGTGCCACCAGTGGGCGTCGGCGACCACGGGAACGGTGGTCCTGATCAGCGGCGTCGCGCCTGGACCATGTCCAGGAGGGCCCCCGCGAGCAGGACCGACCCAAAGACGAGGACCCCCGCACGATCGGCCGGGTCGGTGGCGGCCTCGGCGCAGGTGACCGCCGTGTCGACCGCTTCGACGAGGTCGCCTGCGCCCTGCACTCGGTCGGGTCCGAAGACGTCCTCGGCGATGCGATGCAGGTCCTCCAAGTCCATGGCGCGCTCCCCCGGCATCTCGACCAGGACGAGGTGCTCGATGTGGGGTTCCATCTCGGCCAGGACGCCCTCGACATCCTTGTCCCCCATAGCGGAGTAGATGCCGACGACATGGCGGAAGTCGAAGCTCTCCTCGACGGCGTCCGCCAAGGCGCGAGCACCTGCCGGGTTGTGCGCCGCGTCCACGACGATGGTCGGGGAGGAGCGCACGACCTGCAGACGGCCCGGAGAGGTGGCCGAGACCATTCCCTGTTCGACCAGGGTCGGGTCCAGGGTGCGTCCTCCGAGGAAGGACTCGACGGCGACGAGGGCGGCGGCGGCGTTGTGTGCCTGGTGGGCGCCGAGCAGCGGCACGAAGACGTCCTCGTAGACGGCCGAGGGTGTGCGTACGGTGACGAGCTGCCCACCGACCCCCACTTGGCGCTCCAGGACCTGCCAGTCGCGTCCCTCCAGGCGTACGACCGCATCGACCTCGCGGGCACGCTCTTCGATGACTTCCAGGACTTCGTCCTCCTGAGCGGCCACGACGACGATCTGCCCGGCCTTGATGATGCCGGCCTTCTCGGTGGCGATCTCACGCAGACTGGCACCCAGCCACTTCTCGTGATCCTTGGCCACCGGCATGATGACCGAGACACCCGCGTCGATGACGTTGGTCGCGTCCCACAGGCCCCCCATGCCGACTTCGATGACGGCGGCATCCACGGGGTGGTCGGCGAAGGCGGCCAGTGCCATGACCGTGAAGACCTCGAAGAAGGAGAGCCTGGGGCCGCCGCCTTCGACACTGGAGGCGTCGACCATGTCGATGTAGGGGGCGACATCGTGCCAAGCGGCGACGAAACCGGCGCGGCTGATGGGCTCGCCTTCCACTCCGATGCGTTCACGCACGTCACTGAGGTGGGGTGAGGTGAAGCGTCCGGTTCGCAAGCCACAGGCGCCCATCAGGGCGTCGATCATGCGAGTGGTCGAAGTCTTCCCGTTCGTGCCGGTGACATGGATGCTCGGGAAGGCGTCCTGCGGGTCGCCGAGGATGTCGAGGACCGCGCGCACGCGCTGCAGTGAGGGCTGGATCCTGTGTTCGGGGGCTCGGGTGAGGATGTCACGATAGATGCGGTCGACCTCGACGGCCAAGGCGGCCTCGTCGGCCGCCCCGGCCAGGGCCTGTTCGCGCTCCGCGCGGTCCGCTTCGATGTCCTCGACCCATTCCTCACCCTCGGGCAGGGCGCCCTGGAGTTCGGCGAGCAGTTCGGGATCGGTCACCATGTCGTGGGCGACGAGGGCGCGCAGCGCGGCCAAGCGTTCGTCCTCAGCCGCCTCCTCCGCGTCGACGCCGCCCTCGGCACCGTCCTCGTCGTCGGGAAGGTCGGCGGCTTCGAGGTATGGCAGCAGGTCCGACGGAACTCCCGGACGGTCGTCGTCATTGGTGTGGTCGTCACCGAAGAATGCGGGGTGTCCGCCTGACATGTGTTCCTCCCACCGTGGGCCGTGGTTGCGGTCAACCAGTCTATGTGTCCCCTTGACCCAAGCGGGCGAGCCGTCCCGGCCGTGCCGGGCGGGCCCGGGGGGTGCTCCTGTGTGGCGTGTCAAGCGGCGGTGGTTGGTGGTTGGGCTGGTGGTGGGTCGTAGAGGGTGGCGTTGCCGATCATGGCGTGCTGGGCGATGAGCTGGCGGGCCAGGTCCCGATCGAAGCCGGTGAGCACCCTCAGCGCGGCGTCCTCGTCGGTGGCATTGATGGCTCTCAGGGTGTGGGGCATGGTCCGGGCGGCCTTCGTAGACCTCGCCCAGGCGGGCCTCGTGGTTGGGCAGGGCCATGTCCAACAGCTTCTTTCGGCCCTGGGTCAAAGCCGTGGCCCAGTGCTCGGCCTGGCCGACATCGATACCGACGAAGACCTCGATGTCTCCCACCTCCATGGGCGCCTCCTTGGCGGGCAATGGCCAGTGAGAGGGCGTACCTGTCCCGCACCCACGTCACCCAAGACCCCAACCCACAAGAGTCGGCCGTTCCCCCAATCAGCGGTCACCAGCGCCCGTGGTCGCGGGTGACAACACCCCCGGATCATCCATGGACAGGGGCAAGACATCATGCCCACGACCACTGACCGGGCACCGGACCATCCAGAACCACCAACAAGGTCACGGGCGATGAACGCCTCGAAGCGGAACGAGAACTGCGAACCTCCGTTGTCGGTCACGATGGTCGCCACCGGGACCACGTCGCCCGTGTCAGGGTCCGTCGGGCAAGCGTGGGGCAGAGGGCGGCCGAACGGCTTCCCGTGGTCGGCCAAGGCCAGCTCGACCGCGCGGGTGGCGTCGTACTGGTTGGCGGTGGGCGAGATGTGGAAGGGATTTCTCGCACCTTCGAGGGCCATTCGTGTTCAGGGGCTCTTCGCGTTTCAGGGGTGTTGTAGATGGGGTCTGAAGCCGCCGGTTTCGAGGAGGCTTCGGGTGATGTGGTTGGCGCGGCTTCGGAACCCTTGGGCGATGCCGCGTAGGTGTTCGAGGCGACGAATTGATGGCTTCGGTGGGGCCGTTGTGGCGCAAGTCGGGTCAGAGGCGGCTGATTGAGCCGTCGGGCCTCTACAGTGCGCGCACGAACTGGACTGCGACGTCGAGCGGGACGGGATCCCATTGCATGACGTAGTGAACTGCGGCCATTTCGCCGGACTTCGAGGAGTCGCGCAGTTTGCGGACCTCGGCTCGGTCAACGGGGCTCTCGGCGAGCATTCGCTCGAGCGAGAGCCCGTACGTCGTACGGTAGTGATCCCGTTGTGCCTTCTTACGAGGATTGTTGTTGACGACCGACCATGCGCCAATCGCGAAGATTGCGGCAATGGGGAGACCGTAAAGTAGGGCCGGTGCGAGGAGATCCATACCAATCATTCCTTAACGGCAAGTGGCCACTCTTGACCTGGAAAATCTGCAAGCACATTCTTCATCTCGATGATCGAGGCTCCGCATGCCACGAGTGTCACGCCGAGGAGGGTACCTGCGGCAATCAACTCAGCCGCTGTGACTCCGCAGTCCAAAGCGATGACCCCAAGCCCACAGGAGACAACGCGAGTGTACCACAAGCTGCGACACCTGCAATGGCCTTAGCCGCGCCCGGCTGGTCGGACACCGCCTGAACATGAGCCTCGCGCGCGGCGCCCTTCCACTTCTCGGTGCTGATGAGATGGCTTGGGCTCGTGGCGTCGGAAATGTCAATCATGGGCGCTTCGGCGTCTGTCACCCAGCCGTGAGCACGATTGAAGAAGAGACCCGGTACGGCGGCCCACTCGAGGAACTCTCCGACTTTCTTCAGGAGAGCCTTGGTTGCGTTGACGACGGACTTGGAAGCGTTGACGACAAGATCGGCCATCCAGTCCATGACCAAAGGCGAATCGAGTGCCGAGACAACAGCTGTTCGTAATTCCTCGCCCTTCGTGCTGACGCGCTCAACGTTCAGATTGAGTTCGTTGATGGTGGCCTCGTACGTTCCGACGTTGAAACTCATGGGGTCGCTCCCTTCTAATATGCGCCTTCAATTGAAGCGGCGGTATCGGCGTCGCGATTCCGATAAGCGGTCGCATTTCGGTTCAAGGCATCAGCTGCCGCTGTCATCAAAGTGTTCGCTCGCGCGCCCTGAGCAGAAACAAAATCGCATACTTCGTTGTATTGAGACACGACGGGGAAGAATATTCCCGCCTTCAAGCCTGTGAGCCTCAGTGCGTTTCCTGCCGTGCCGACGCCCGAACAGGCGGCCGCCCCCGTTCTCCACACGCTGGCTTCGGAATCGATCGCCTCGGTGCATGCTTTGAGTTCAGGATCCACATCAGTTCCCTTCTGCTAGTCGGCTCATGGCGGACATTGCGGCGAATAGAATGTCATCTTCCGGGCCTTCGGGTTCCGTCCGCCGCACCTCCATCATGATCGCATTGATGATGATTTCCGGGCCACGTCCGAGCGCCCATTGCTCATCGAGCCCGATGGACGCGACCGGCCCCGCATGCTTGGACACTCGTACGTTGCCAATCATTCGCTCGGGTGGCGCGTCCTGTCGCGCGCGCATTTGTTGAGAATGTGCGATGAAGTCCTCAGCGAGGTCCGCAATGTCGACCGTCGGGCCGAACGAGGGCCCTGCAGTGGATTCCGCAATCTTGCTTTCGAAGAACTCAGACGGTTCCTTCTTCGTGACGCTCGGCATGTTGAACGGAGTGGAGGAATGCGACGCGCTGGAGAAGCGCGCGGTTTGAGCATCGTCGAGAGCGGTCACAATGTGCGCCGAGAAAGAATCGAGCGCGAGCCCGGTCCGCCACATCTCCGCAATCTCCATTCCGACGAGATGGCCGTCACGATCAACAGTCGACGTCACGATGTCCGCCTCGTCTGTTCCTGTCGAACGTTCAGGGGCCTGTTCATTGATGAGGCGCATGACTTCCGCAGCCTCCATCGCTGAGCGCACAACCTCAACGGGACTCACATCCAGATCCATCATTCGCCCTCCCTGTTGACCTGTCCACGCAGGTCGAATGCTGAAATGGGAATGCTGCAAAGAGTGACCGAACTCCTATTCATCCAGGTGAAGGATGACGGATGTTGGCGGATTCGTCGACACCGAGGCTCTTGGCGTCTCGAATGTTGGTGGCAGCGGACGAGGAACAGGCAAGGCCATGAGGTCCTCTCATCGGGGTGGCTGGCGGGTGCCCTGTGATGCTTGAGGTCGGGTGCGGTGCTCGTTGGGAGGGGCGGGCCCGGGGGGGGATGGCTGCGGGCGTGCGCATTCATGAGACCATGGTGCGACCAGACTCCGCCCCATCAACTCCGGAGGGACCACATGACGGGTCGATCGGCGCCTCGACGTGCGTGTCGAGCTGCCACGTTCTTGCTCGCCGTGGCACTGTTTGCCGGGTGCGCCCCATCTGACGGAGGCCCTTCGGAGGCGCCCTCGTCCTCGTCCGACCAGTCGGCCGCCTCCGGCGCCAGCACCACCCAGTCGGCACCCGACGAGGCCGCCTCCGACTCCGCGTGCGCGAACCTCACCGGCGCCCAAGCGCTTGCCACATGGGGGCCGAAAGTGGCGCAGGCGTGGCCCGACCTGCCTTTGGGCGATCCCCTGCGGTGGGACCTGAAGGAGGCTCCGGTGGACACCTACGACCCGTGTTCGCCGGTCAGCTGGATCGTCCTGTCGAACACCAGTGGGGCAGTGTCCGGGCCGCGGCACATCATGCTCTTCCACGAGGGCACCTACGTCGGCACTGCCACTGCCAAGCCCCTCGCCTACCAGCCGGCGATCCTGCGCAAGGCTCCTGACACCCTGTCGCTCACCTTCCCCTTCGCTCAGAAGGACGACGACCCGGCCAAGCCCACGGGCTCAACCACCGTCGAGTTGCTCATGAACCCCGACGGAAGGGCGACGATCACCGGGACCGTTCCTGCCGAGGCCGAGCCCCGCAAGAACGACGACCTGCCCTCGCCCGTGCCGGGCGCCTGGCCGGGGGCCGGCCGCGCAGCCCCTGCCCAGGCGCAGGCTCCTGCCAAGGTCCTCGAGGCCGGGGCGACTCCCTTCAATCGCCAGCGCACCGCCGTGTTCACCACTCCCTCAGGCAATATCGTGTGTGATCTGACGGTCGGCCAAGGGCGGTGCCTGGTCAAGTCCTACCAGCAGGACAAGACCTACGGGCAGACCGGCGGCATGACCAATTGGGCTGTGCACTCCATCGGCTCGGCTGATGCGGCCGTGGGCGCGCAGAGTGAGGCAACCCCGGCGTGGCACGTCCAGGATTCCCTGCCGTCCTTGGACTACGGGCAGGTCCTGAGTTTCGGTTCGATGGTCTGCGGCTCGGCCGAGACGGGCCTGACCTGCTGGAACACTGAGACCGGCCACGGTGCCTTCATCAACCGGACCCAGACACAGTTCTTCTGAGGGACGAATCTCACGAAGTGACGGACGAATCTCACCGGTGGTGAGATTCGTCCGTCCCATTGGCAAGCGATCCAAAGTCGCGCATGCCACGTCCTTCAAGGTCTGCAAGGCCGCAACCGGCCTCGTCGACCCCCGGTCAGTGCTTCGCGACCGCCACTGCCAGCTTGCCGTCAGCGGCCTCGACAACCTCCAAGGAGACCGACAGGGTCTCCTTGGCGATCATCTCGCTCCACGTGCGCACGGCCTCGACCCGGTCGGAGGGAACCGCAAGGCCCAGGTCGATACGGTCGGCCACGTGCAGACCCGCGTTCTTGCGTTCGTCCTGGACGGCACGCACCACGTCACGGGCGTAGCCCTCGGCCTCCAACTCGGGGGTCAGTTCCGTGTCCAGGGCGACGATGGCGCCCGAGGCCAGCACCTGAGCCACCTGGCCCTCGGCGGCATCGACCTTCGTCACCAAGGAGAACTGGTCACCCGAGAGCGCCACCGGAACGCCGTCGACCTCGACACCCGGGAAGACGACACTCGACGCGTCCTCGCTGACCTCCCACGCGCCCGATTTCTGGGCGGCGAAGAGCGCCGAGGTGACCTTGCGCACCGCAGGCGTGAATGCCCTCGGGTTCAAGGACAGCTCGGTGGAGACGGCCATGCCCGACTCCTGCGGGGTCAGGAAGGTCACCGACTTGACGTTGACCTCCGAGGCCACCAGATCCACACTGACGGACAGGGCCTGGGCGGCGGGCGAAACCACCTGCATGGCAGCCAGCGGCTGGCGCACGCGCAGCGAGTTCGTCTTGCGCAGGGCGTGGGCGCCGGAGACCACCTGACGCACCTCGTCCAAGCGGGCCACCAGTGCGTCGTCCGCGCAGGTCTCGGGCAGAACCGGCCAGTCGACCAGGTGCACCGACTCCTCGCCGGTCAAGCCGCGCCAGATCTCCTCCGACAGCAGCGGCAGCAGGGGCGCCACCACCTCCATGAGGGTCACCAGGGCCGTGTACAGCGTGTCGAAGGCGTCGGCGTCCTCGTCCCAGAAACGCTGACGCTGGGTGCGCACGTACCAGTTCGTCAGCACCTCGAGGTGCTCACGCACCCGGTCGCATGCCCCGCCGATCTCGTAGACGTCCAACAGCTCGCGCACGTCGTCAGCCAGGCTGCGCGTGTGGGCCAGCAGATAGCGGTCCATCTCCGGCAGGGCGGCCACCCGCACCGCATCGAAGAGATCCAGTCGAGAGGCCTCGTACCCCGCTCCCCCGTTCGCGGCGCCCGCGTACAGGGAGAAGAAATACCAGGTGTTCCACACCGGCAACAGCACCTGCCGCACGGTGTCACGGATGGCGTCCTCCGTCACCATGAGATTGCCGCCGCGCACCACGGGCGAGGCCATGAGGAACCACCGCATGGCATCCGACCCGTAGGTGGCGAAGACCTCCGACACATCCGGGTAGTTGCGCAGCGACTTGCTCATCTTGCGTCCGTCATCACCCAGGACGATCCCGTGGGAGACGCAATTCGTGAAGGCCGGCCGGTCGAACAGGGCCGTGGCCAGCACGTGCAAGGTGTAGAACCAGCCGCGGGTCTGGCCGATGTACTCGACGATGAAATCACCCGGGTAGTGCGACTCGAACCACTCGGTGTTCTCGAAGGGGTAGTGCACTTGGGCGAAGGGCATCGACCCGGACTCGAACCAGCAGTCCAGCACGTCCGGGATGCGCCGCATCATCGACTTGCCCGTCGGGTCGTCCGGGTTGGGCCGCACCAAGGTGTCGATGAAGGGTCGGTGCAGATCCTTGACCTCGACCCCGAAGTCACGCTCCAGCTCTGCGAAGGAGCCGTACACATCCGTACGCGGGTGGGCCGGGTCGTCGCTCACCCACACGGGGATGGGCGCACCCCAGAAGCGGTTGCGCGAGATCGACCAGTCGCGGGCTCCGGCCAGCCAGTGGCCGAAGATGCCGTCCTTGGTGTGCTCTGGCACCCACGTGATCTCCTGGTTGAGCTCCACCATGCGGTCCCGGAACGCCGTGACCTTGACGAACCATGACCCGACGGCCTTGTAGATGAGGGGCTTTCGGCATCGCCAGCAGTGCGGGTAGCTGTGCACGTAGGACTTGCGCTGGACCAGGACTGCGCGCCGTGAGGCGTCCACGCGCGCCAGCGGCCCGCTGCCGTCACGCAGGTCCGTGATGATCGGCTTGTTCGCGTCGAAGACGTGCATGCCGGCGTAGTCGTGCACTTCGGAGGTGAAACAGGCGCCGTCGTCCACAGGGATCACGGGAAGGATGCCGCGCTCCTGACAGACGAACATGTCCTCTTCACCGAAGGCGGGGGCGATGTGGACCAGGCCGGTCCCGTCCTCGGTGGACACGTAGTCGCCGGGGATGATCGTCCAGCCGTCGGGTCCGGGGGCCGCGCCCACAGCCCGGTGTTCGGCGTCGTCGAAGTAGTCGAAGATCGGGTGGTAGCGGCGCCCGGCCAGCTCCGTCCCCTTGAGGCGTGCCAGGACCTCGGGGCTCTGTCCCAGTTCCTTGGCATATGCGCCAAGGCGCGCCTCGGCCAGGACCACGTCCTGTCCGGCCACGGGCGAGTCCATGTCGGCGGCCACACGCACGACGACGTAGTCGATGTCCGGCCCCACGGCCACCGCCAGGTTCGAGGGCAAGGTCCACGGGGTCGTCGTCCAGATGAGCACCAGTTCACCCACCTCGGCCCCGGCCAGCAGCGGCTCGGTCAAGCGCATGCCGACGGTGACGGTGTCATCCTGCTTGTCCTGGTAGACATCGTCATCCATCTTGAGTTCGTGGTTGCTCAGTGGCGTGCGGTCGTGCCAGCAGTAGGGCAGGACGCGGTGCCCCTGGTAGGCCAGGCCCTTGTCGTACAGGGTCTTGAACGCCCAGATGACGGACTCCATGTAGTCCGGGTCCAAGGTCTTGTAGTCGTTGCGGAAGTCGACCCAACGCGCCTGGCAGGTGACGTAGTCCTCCCATTCACTGGTGTAGCGCAGCACGGAGGAACGGCAGGCGTCGTTGAATGCGCCGATTCCGAGTCCCCCTTCGCGGGTGATCTCGGTGACGTCGTCGATCTGGAGGATCCGCTGGGCTTCGAGTTCGGCGGGCAGGCCGTGCGTGTCCCATCCGAAGCGGCGTTCCACCCGGTGGCCCTTCATCGTCTGGTAGCGCCCGACGACGTCCTTGACATAGCCGGTCAGCAGGTGCCCGTAGTGCGGCAGGCCGTTGGCGAAGGGCGGGCCGTCGTAGAAGACGAACTCATTCGAGCCGCAAGTGCCGGCATCGCGCATTTCGACGGAGCGGCGGAAGGTGTCGTCGGCGGCCCAGAAGGCCAAGGTGGAGCGTTCAAGGGACGGGAAGGAGGGACTGGCCTCGACCTCGGTGTCCCTGTGGCGGGGGTATGCGCCGCGCTTGGGGGCGGGGGTGCTCTGTGTCATCGTGTCCTCGCGTGGATCGTCTCCCGTTCACAGGGACGAGTCCCGACCTCGTCGGTTCCCGCGGTACCACCCCGCTTGCCCTGTCCTCTCCCGAGGGCGGGGCCGCTTGATTGGAGGCTGTGTCGGGCCCACCCGTCCGGTTCTAGTGGGGGCCGGGCACCTTACCCGGCCCTGTTCTTCCGGAGACTCCCCGGTGATGTCCCCGCACGGGGCCGGATCGACGTCGTGCGCCCACTGTAGCCCTTTGGAGCGACCGGTCACGCATCAGGGCGAGTGCTCTTGGACTCACTTGCGATCCGATCCTCGCGGGCACGGCGGTGACGCGCTGCCCGAGGGCGACCTCCCGGTTCTCCCAAGGGGCCATGCGGGTGCCAGATGCGACGAGGGCGTGACCCGCGCATTGGGTCGCGCCCTCGACGCACAGGTCACTGGGTCGGCGAGGACTCCCCGGAGTCAGCGGGGGTGGGTGCGGGCTGAGCCGGCGGTACGACTTGAGCCGCCGGCGCGGGCGCCCCCGCCCCGATGGTCTGCACCCCTTGGGGCCCACCCGGCGCCGGGTCGACCGGCGTCATCGGGGCCGATCCGGGCACGGCCCCGGGGGTGAGTGGGGTGGGCGATGCTTCAAGGGCCGCCTGGGTGACGCGGCGACGAGCGCGCCGGCGCGACCAAGCCGCAAGCGGGCCGACGATCACCGCCAGTACCACCAGCCACGGAGCCAGCATGACCAAGCCTTCGATGAGTGTTCCCATGGAGCTGCTGAAGGAGTCCCAGGATCGTTGGAAAATGTTGCGGTCCGGGTCGCCGGGGCGCACCTCACCCGTGAAGGAGACGATCAGAGTCGACATGGCGATCTGGTCCGACAGATAGGTCTTCTGCGCCTTGAGGGAGTCGAGTTCGGCCTGACGGGTGGCCAGTTCCTTTTCGACCTCGAGCAGTTCCGTGGTGGTCTTGGCTCCAGCCATGAACTCCTTGAGGCGCGCGATCGAACCTTCGAGGGCTTCGATGCGGGCATCGAGGTCTGCCACCTGTGCGCCGACCTCTTGTGCGTTGGTCGACTGTTCGACAATGGTCCCGACCTGCCGCAGGTGGTCGATGAGGGTGTCGTAGGTCTGTGCGGGAACCCGCGCGGTCAGGCTGGCCGTCGCGCGTGAGTCACTGCCGTACACATTGGTGGAATCGACCCTGCCTCCATTGTCGGCCACCCACTGGGCGACCTCGGCCATGGCGGATTGGGGCGAGTCGACTCGCACGGAGGCCGAACCGGTGACGACCACTGCGCGTTCCTTGACGGCAGCCCCGGGCTCTGCAGGCGTGGAACCGCCGGCGGCCTCGTCCTGAACCGTGGTGCCACCGGCGGGCTCGGGCCTGAGGGTGCGATCTTCGCTCGCAGTGGATGGAGAGGACGTGTTGGTCGACTCCAATCGTTCATTCGTGGGGCCGAAGACCCCGCCGCACCCCGACAGGACGAAGGCCACGGCCAGTGCCGCTGCGGCAAGTCTTGCGCGCATACGCGTCTCCTTTCAGCTTCCGGGGGCCGCGCCCCTTCATGCTCACCAGAGTGACCGAGGTCTCGGACTCCCTCAACCGCAGGAGGCCCTTGTTGCCACTCCGTGACCTATTCGGAACTGTCCCGGGATCACCGGCCGCCCCACGCATCGCACACGATTCCGGCGGTCGCAGCGGCCACCACACACCCAAGACCCCGGAATTCCGCCACTGTCGCCAGCGGCGCGAAGCACCGATGACCCACATTGTGTGCGCAATGGGCGGCGGGGGCGGCCCGGCCCTGCCATCCGCATGGCGGACACCCGGTGCCGCCGGTCCCACTCACATGCGTATGGTGAGTGCCATGACGACCTGCACAGTTCGCTCCTGGTGGCTCACCTGTCGGTGAGCCCCTCGTCGTCACACCCGTTGAGCGCTCGCCACCGATGGCGGGCGCTTCGTCGTGCAGGGCCCGCCCCGGACCGGAGAACCGGAGAGCACCGAACCACCCCGGAGGCCCAGACATGACCACCTCGACATCCACCGATCCTCGAATGACAGGCGCCGCCCCCACTGCGGGCCACATCCCCACCGGAAACATCGACGGACTTGAGGCCCCGACTCCGCGCAAGACCCTCCTTCCCGCCTGGTTCGGTCGATTCGGAGGTCAGGAGGTCCCCGACTTCCTCCTCCCGGCTCTCGACGAACTTGAAGCCGCCTACGTCGACGCCATGGGCGACCCGGCATTCCACCAGGAACTCGACGAGCTCCGCCGGAGTTTCCTGGGGAGAGAGACTCCCCTCTTCGAGTGTCACAACCTGCCCCTGGGAGGTGGCGCCCGAATCATCCTCAAACGTGAGGACTTGGCGCACGGGGGTGCGCACAAGGGCAACAACGTCCTCGGTCAGGCCCTCCTGGCCAAGAGGATGGGAAAGACGCGCCTCATTGCGGAAACGGGCGCGGGACAGCACGGAACCGCCACCGCCATGGTCGCGGCTCTGCTGGGCATGGAATGCGTGATCCACATGGGAGCCCACGACGTGGCCCGTCAAAGGCCCAATGTCGAACGCATGGAACTCATGGGCGCCACCGTGGTCCCGGTGACCCGCGGCAGCGCCGGACTCAAGGACGCAATCGACGTGGCGTTGGAGGAATGGTGTTCGCGCCTGGAGGACACTTTCTACCTTCTGGGCTCTGCGGCAGGACCCCACCCATTCCCCACCATCGTCCGCGAGTTCCAAGCGGTGATCTCCCGGGAATCGCGCGCCCAGTTCCTGCAAACCTTCGGTCGTCTGCCTGATGCGGTCATCGCCGCCGTGGGAGGCGGCTCGAACGCGATCGGGGCCTTCGCACACTACCTGGACGATGCCGAGGTGGAGTTGATCGGAGTGGAGCCCGCTGGCAAGGGACTGGACTCGGGTCAGCACGGCGCGCCGATCTGCGCCGGCCGGGTCGGCCTGCTGCACGGGATGCGTTCCTTCGTCATGCTGGGCGAGGACGGGCAGGTCATCGCCTCCCACTCGATCTCGGCGGGCCTGGACTACCCGTCGGTGGGGCCCGAGCACGCCATGTTGGCCGAGTCCGGACGCGTGCACTACGTGGGCATCACGGATGAGGAGGCCCTGGACGCCTTCAAGGCGCTGAGTCGCCACGAGGGGATCATCCCGGCGTTGGAGTCCTCCCACGCCTTGGCGCATGCCCTGAAGATCGCATGTGAGCACCGACGGGCCGGCGCGGCCAAGGCAGATGTGTCCACAACCGGCCTCCCGGATGCCGACACTCCCCTGCTGCTGGTCAACCTGTCCGGCCGTGGCGACAAGGACATGGAACAGGTCGCCCACCTGCTGTGAGGAGGTGCTTGCTCCGGGTCGACACTGCTGTGGCGAAGGGCGCACACTGCTCTTCATGGAGGATCTGCGCATCGACCCGGGGCCGGGCTGCCCGGAGGGCCTGGTGCTGCCCGCCGGCGAATTGGTCGAACGTTTCTCCCATTCGTCGGGCCCGGGCGGACAAGGGGTCAACACCTCGGATTCGCGCGTCCAGCTCTCCTTCGACGTGGCCCGGACCCGCGCCCTCGACGACCGTCAGAGACAACGCGCATTGGCCGCCCTCAAGGACCGCCTGGTGGACGGCGTCCTGATGGTCAGCGCGCAGGAGAACCGATCCCAGTACGCCAACCGTAGGGCCGCCCGTGAACGTCTGTCGGCTCTGCTGCGGGCCGGCATCGCCCCCACCGTCGCACGTCGGGCGACCAAGCGGACCAAGGCGTCGACGCTGCGCCGTCTCCATGCCAAACGCATGCGGTCAGACCTCAAGGCCCAACGGCGCCGACCGAGCGCCGACTAGCCCACGCCCGGCCGAGAAGGCTCCGAGGCGGGGGCGTTCGGGGGCGCCTCCCCAAGCCTCACAAGAGCGCCCGTGTCGACCTCGAGGAGTGTCTGCGCGCTTTCCTGGGGCCTCGGAGGAGCGCCGGAATCGACCTCGAGCACGCGGCTCGCACACGCCTGCGCCTCCTGGGAGACGTGCGAATCACCCGTCACGAAGATCTCACTGATCGCACTGAAAGCCGACCCCGACGAGGACGAGGACCTGCGCCGCCAGTAGACCCATCCCTTGGCCTCCGCCCACAGGGCAAGCCTGTCAAGGACGAAGACCCCCACGGCGACCAGCGCGATGACCAGAAGGATCCGAGCAGCCGACATGGCTCAGACCTTCCGGTGCACCAGCGTGTTCGTCGCCTGGGCGACCGGTCGCACGACCATCAGGTCGATGTTCACGTGCTGCGGGCGCTCCAGCGCCCACACGATGGCCTCGGCGACGTCCTCGGCGACCAGAGGCTCGGCCACGCCCTCGTACACCTTGTCGGCGGCTTCGGGCGAACCCAGCCTGTTGAGCGAGAACTCCTCGGTGCGCACCATTCCTGGCGCGATCTCCACGATGCGCACCGGTTCACCGACCAGCTCCTGACGAAGCGTGTTGCCGATGATCCGCTCGGCGTGTTTGGCGGCCACGTACCCGGCGCCACCGGGATAGGTGTCGTGTGCAGCGGTGGAGGTCAGGAACAGGACGTCGCCGCCCCGCTCGCGCATGCCGGGCAGGAAGGCGCGTGTCGTGCGCAGGGCCGTCATGACATTGCGTTCATACATCTGCTGCCACAGTGCCACCTCCGCGTCGGCCACCCGGTCCACTCCCAGCGCTCCCCCGGCATTGTTGACGAGGGCGTCGACGTGGCCGCCTGCCAGCACCTCGCGCGCCATGGCGTCCACTTCGTCCTGCACGGTCAGGTCTGCGGCGAACCACTCGCAGCCCGTCTCCTTGGCCAGGGCGATCAGGCGTTCGGCGCGTCGTGCGACGGCGACCACGTGCCAGCCGTGCGCACGCAGGAGACGGACGGTGGCCTCACCGATTCCGGTGGAGGCGCCGGTGACGACCGCGCGTCGGGGAAGGGTTTGGGGGCCGGAGGCTGCAGTGGTGTCCATTCCCCCATTGTCCCTCACGGCTCACCCGTTGGGCAGACCGTAGGCCCTGTGGATCAGCCAGATCGGGTGGACGACATTGGCGCCCGTGGCCGTGCGCAACTGCCATCGGCAGGTCTCGGTGTCGCAGGCCGCCAGTTCGGCGTTGACCTGTTTGATGAAGTCGAAGACCGGTTTGCCGACCGCCTGCGCGATGTCGTACTTCTCCTTCTTCAGGCCATAGGTGCCGGCGATGCCGCAGCACGGCTGGTTCGACTCGACCACTTCGACACCGGGGACCAACTGCATGAGCTCAATGGCGGGCATGCCCATGCCGGTGGATTTCAACTGGCAGGGGGCGTGATACGGGATGGTCACGTCGATGCGCCGGAAATTGAGGTCGAGTTCTCCGGCGTCGTACAGGTCCATGAGGAACTCGCAGATGTCGCGGGTGCGCACGGACACGTCCTTGAGTTCAGGGGTGTCGATGCCCAGGATCTCGTGGGCCTCGTGCTTGAGCATTCCGCCGCAGGAACCCGACGAGGTGACGATGGGTGCTCCCCTGTTGACGCTTCGCAGGTCGGCGGTCAGGCGGGAGACGTACTTGCGGGCGTCGTCGTACAGGCCATTGGACTGCAGGGCCAAGCCGCAGCACCCGTGTTTGGGGACCAGGACCTCGTAGCCCAAGTGTTCCAGGACCAGGACGGAGTGGATGGAGGTCTCGACTTCGAAGTACTGGCCTGCACACCCGTGGAAGAAGATGACCTGCCCCTTCGTGCCGGAGCTGGGCAGCGGCGTGTGCTTCTTGAACCAGCCTTCGAAGGTGCGTCCGGCCGCCTTGGGCATGGGGGCGCTGCGGTGGATGCCGACGACGGCCTCGACTGCCAGCCGGATGGGTTTGACGGTCAGCGCCCAGTTCGCGATGGGAGCCATGGGGGTCATCGCGGCACCCATGAGGGTGGTGCGCGAGATGAGGCGGTCGCGCAAGGGGATGCCGATCTCCTGCTTCATGGCGGTGCGCGCGTGGTGGTTGATCTCGGCGACCTTGACTCCTTGGGGACACACGAGGGTGCAGGTGCCGCAGGAGGAGCAGTAGTCGATCGAGTGGTCGACGACGACTCCGGGTTTGCGGTAGCGCTCGCCCTGGGGGCCCACGAACTTGGGTCCGGGGAAGAGGTCGGTGACGCGGGCGACAGGGCACTGGGTCTCACAGATCGTGCACTTCACGCAGGCGTCGAGGCTTCCGCGCAGGGCCAGGTGGCCGCCGACGACATCGATGGGATCGGAGTGGGTCATGGACTGTTCGATGGTCATCACAGGCTCCTGAGGATCGCGTCGGCTGCTCGCAGGGCACTGACTAGGGCGATGCCCTCGCCGGACTTCTCACGCCACCTGGTGGCTCCGCGCAGGTTCCCTCCGGCGGCGTGGACATTGTCGAGGGCGGGGGCGCCGTCCTCGTCGAGGACGCGCATCTGGTCGTCGACGCGGAATCCGGCGCGGAAGAGGGGCTGGTCGGGCCCCCAGAAGTCACCGTGGAGAAGGGGCCCGTCGGGTGCCCACACCGGCAGGTCGAGGACGGTGTCACGTAGTTTGCCCCGCGAATCCAGTTCGAGGGCGGCCGACTCGAAGCCGCCTGCAGCCAGCAGGACGTGGCGCGCCTCGATGGTGCGACCGCCACCGGCGGAGTCGACGGTGACGGAGGTCAGGGTCTTGCCCTGGCGCTGGTGGCCCACCACGGAGACTCCGGTGATCAGGCGTGCGCGCTGCTTGACCATGGCGGTCAGGGCTCGGTCCAGTCGCATGCCGGGAACCGAAGGTGGTTGCAGGGGGATCTCGAAGACGTTGTGGCCGATCATGCGGGTGAGGTCATGCCAGGCGTGCCTGTTGTCCAGGCCGAGCACGGCCGGCAGGGCGACGACTTCGCCCTCGCGGACCAGGGGTGTGAGAGCTTGGGCAAGGCGGCGCAGGTTCTCGGGATCGTCGAAGGCGCGGGCGTGGACGAGTCCGCTGGAGTCCTTCTCCCCCGGTCGGATCTCCAGGTCCACCCATGCGGCTCGCGCGGTGATGGCAGTGCCGCCGGGGTAGGTCTGTTTGGACAGGTTGTCTGCGACGAGGGCGGCCGGGAAGTCCTTGAGGCGCCGAAGTCCGACGACGACGAGGGGGCGCCCGTCGAGCACTCCTGCGACCATGGAGGGTTGGATGAGGGCTGTGGGTCGCAGCGCGCCCACGGCAGTGGGCAGCAGGACATTGCGGGTGGTCTCTCCCACGAGCAGTTCCGGGCCCATGAGGTCCGCGAACCATTTGACGGCGCTGATGACCTGGTCGCAGGTGGTCAGGCCATAGGGGTGTTCGGCGTGTGCGGCGGCGTGGGCGGTCACGGCGGCGGGCACGTCGACCACGCGTTCGGGCGAGTAGCCGAGGATGTCGACGGTGCCTTGTCCCAGTGACAGCCCGCCGATGCCTCGGGTGACCAAGGTGACCTTTGCTCCCGCGTCGGCCAGGCGAATGGTGGCGGCCAGGCCGGCAAGGCCTGCGCCGATGACGACGACGTCCCTCATCGGACGACCTCCTCGGCAGGTGCGGGCACGTGTTCGACGTCGAGTGTGCCCTCGTGGATCCAGTTGTCCAGCGCCGCCTGTTTGACCTGGGCGCCGTTGAGGATCGGCCACAGGCCGATCCACCTGTTCTTGAGGAACAGTCGTAGCAGGCCGTTGGCCCGGTCGGCGTCGATGTCCCCACGTTCGTGCGAGATGCCGGTGGCCCTTTGGGAGCAGAAACCGCCCTGGCAGGGCCCCATGCCCAGTCGACTCTGGCGACGCACGTCGTCGAGTTGGCCTCCGGCCACCGCGTCCATGGTCTTCTCGATCATCTTGTGGGTGACCAGTTCGCATTCGCAGACGATCTGTTCGTCGCCGGGGGCGCGCTGGGTGTGCTCGACCGAGTACAGGCGGTGGCCGATGGTGTGCAGCGGGCGCCCTTCGGCGCCGGGCACCACTTCGTCGGCGGTGGTGCACGGGCGCTTGTCCCCCATCTGGTCGCACATGATGTCCACGATCCGTTCGGCCATGAGCCGGTATGTGGTGAGTTTGCCGCCGGCGATGGAGAGCATGCCGGCGACCCCGTCGCGGGTCGTGTGGTCGATGATGCTCATGCCGCGCGCCATGTGGCGGGTGTCGGTGGAGGCCACGCGGGAGTCCTTGACCAGGGGGCGGGCCCCGACCCAAGCGTGGATGGCCCGGAACTTGCGGAAGCCCGGGATCATGGTTTCGCCGGCGTCGAGCATCTGTTGGACCTGTTCGGGCAGGATGGGCAGGTTGTCGGGGTCGTCGGCCTTGACGTCGGTGGTGCCGATGATGCACACGGGGTGGTCGGGCACGAGGATGTCGCCGTCCGCCGGCCACACGCAGCGGTTGAGGACCGTCTGGGTGAGGCGGTGGTTCATCGCCACCATGATGCCCGCACCGGGCACCACTTCCACGCCGTGGCAGTCAGCCATTTCGGCGATCCTTCCCGCCCAAGGGCCGCCGCAGTTCAGGACGAATGCGCATTCGATGCGCACGTCCTCGCCGCCGCGTTCGTCGTGGCAGATGACGGCTTCGACGTGGTCGTCGGCACGCAGGATCCTGGTGACACGGTGGTAGGTCAGGACCGTGGCCCCGTGGGCGATGGCCGAACGTGCGGCCCCCCAGACCATCTGCCAGCCGTCGACGGCGCCGTCGGCGACCTCGAAGGCGCGTTTGAGGCCGGGGTCCAGTCGGGGTTCGCGTCGCAGTGCCTGCGAGGGGCTGATTTCGTTGGCGGGGACCTTGGCAGCTGCCGCGCGGGCGAGGAACTGGTCGGCGTAGTCCTCGTCGTCGACGGAGGTGGTGACGAAGAGGCCTCCGGTGTCCTCGATGGCGGTGGGGTGGATGCGTTTGAGGATGAGGTTCTCCTCGGCGCATTCCGTGGCCGACTCGGGGTCGGAGGCGATGTAGCGTCCACCCGAGTGCAGCAGTCCGTGGAATCGTGCCGAGGTTCCGTGACACAGGTCGCCTCTTTCGACGAGGACGACGCCGAAGCCTCGCATCGCCACATCTCTGACGACACCCACACCTGTCGAGCCGCCGCCGATGACGACGACGTCGGTCTTGATGGTCCTCACTCCCGTCCCCCTCAACGGTTCGTCGGCGGGCTCCGCTGCCCGCCCATTGCCACCAATCCTCCCGCCACCCACCCGACTTGCACGTTCGCTTCGCACCTTGTGAACGTACGTGCACGCGTCGGGTGCTGACAGCTGTCACTTTCGCACAGTCTCGACCTGGCCCTCCTGCACCTGCAATGCCCCCGCGTGAAGCACACGCGCTCCTCCACCGCAGCCGCGCCGGAGAACCACTAGGGTGTGCCCATGAGCGAGCCCACCCCTGACACGACCGTTCCCTGCTCCGACGTGCGCCCCCAGGACGACTGGTTCCGCCACGTAAACGGCCAGTGGCTGGCCACCCACGAGATCCCCGCCGACCGCCCCATCGACGGCGCCTTCCACGCCCTGCGAGACTCCTCCGAGGAACGATCCAAGGCCATCTGCGAGGAAGCCGCCGCCGGCACCATTTCCGGTCACGGGCCAGCCCTCATCGCCACCATGTGGTCGCGCTTCATGGACGAGGAGGCCGTGGCCGCAGCCGGAGCTGCTCCCCTCGATGCCGAACGGCAGGTGCTCGCCGAAGCCACCACCCGTGAGGACCTGGCCGTGGCACTGGGCCGTCTCCAGCGCTGGGGCTCCGCGGGCCTGGTCGGCGTGTGGGTCGGATCCGACCCACACGACCCCGACGTCACGATGCTCACCTTCACCCAGTCCGGCATCGGCCTGCCCGACGAGGCCTACTACCGTGACCCCACCCACGCGGAGGTCCTGGACGCCTACCGCAACTACCTGACACAACTGCTCACCCTGCTCGGAGGTGAGATGGCCGCCACCGCCGCCACGACAGCGGCGGCGGTCGTCGACCTGGAAAAGGCGATCGCCTCCCACCACCGCGATGCCGTCGCCAACCGGGACCCGCTGGCACACGACAACCCCATGAGGTGGGCCGACCTTCCCACCCTCGCGCCCGGCTTCGACTGGGAGGGATGGGCCAAGGGCCTCGGCCTCGACACGCACATCGACGCCGACACCGTCATCAACGTCCACCAGCCCGACTTCCTCACGGGAATCGCCGCCCTGTGGGCCGCCAGCGATCCCGACCTGTTGCGGGTCTGGATGCTCACCGACGTCGTCGACTCACGTGCTCCCCTGCTCTCACCCGACTTCGTGGACACCCACTTCGCCTTCCACGGCACCGTCATGGCCGGCACCACCGAGAAGCGGGCCCGCTGGAAGCGCGCCCTGTCCTTGGTCGAGGCGACCCTGGGTGAGGAACTCGGCCTGCTGTGGGTCCAGCGCCACTTCCCGCCCTCGTCCAAGCAGCTCATGGACGCACTGGTTGAAGCCCTGCTGCGCGCATACGACGACTCCATCCGCGCCCTCGACTGGATGGGTGAGGCCACCAAGGCAAAGGCCCTGGACAAACTCGCCTCCTTCACCCCGAAGATCGGCTACCCCACCACGGTGCCCGACCGATCCGACCTGGAACTTGGCGAGGACCTGGTGGCAGGAGTGCGCATGTGCGCCGCACACGAACGCGACCGCGACTTCGCCAAACTCGCCCACCCCGTCGACCGCACCGAATGGTTCATGACGCCGCAGACGGTCAACGCCTACTACAACCCGACGATGAACGAGATCGTCTTCCCCGCCGCCATCCTCCAGCCGCCCTTCTTCGACCCCGAGGCGCCCGACGCCGCCAACTTCGGTGCCATCGGAGCGGTCATCGGCCATGAGATCGGACACGGCTTCGACGACCAGGGCTCCCGTTACGACGGTCACGGCGCCTTGGTCGACTGGTGGCAGGAGGAGGACCGGCAGCGCTTCGAAGAGCGCACGGCCGCCCTCGTCGCCCAGTACGACGTGCTGATCCCCGCGGATCTGCGGACGGGCTCCGCCGATGACCCGCACGTCAACGGGGCTCTGACCGTGGGCGAGAACATCGGGGACCTCGGCGGCTTGTCCATCGCGTGGAAGGCGTGCCTCGACGTGCTCGGCGCACGCGGACAAGAGGTGGATGAGCAGGTCGCCCGCACCTTCTTCACGGCGTGGGCCCACGCGTGGCGCTCGAAGTCACGCCCGGAGTTCGCCCGACAGATGCTGGCCGTCGACCCCCACTCGCCCGCCGAATTCCGGTGCAACCAAGTGGTGGCCAACATGGACGCCTTCGCCGAGGCTTTCGACGTGCACGAAGGGGACGGCCTGTGGATCGCCCCCGAGGAGCGTGTGCGCATCTGGTGACCCGCACTGTGAGGCCGCCCGCACCCTCGCGATGTGCACGGCCCGGGCCCGGCGTGCGAGCATGGACAGGACGTGCCCTCCCCGCGGAGAGCACAGCGAATGGTCCTCACGTCTGAAAGGTGTCACATGCCGGGCCTGAACCTCACGCGCGACGAAGCGGCACAGCGATCCTCCCTCGTCAGCGTCTCCCACTACGACGTCGTCCTCGACCTCACCCAGGGGGACACCGACTTCCGGTCGACCACGACCGTCACCTTCGACGCCACCGAAGGCACCTCCACCTTCGTCGACCTCGTGTCCTCCTGCATCCACTCGATCACCCTCAACGGCGAAGGTGTGGGCGTGGATGCGCACAAGGACTCGCGCATCGAATTGCACGGACTGGCCGCGCACAACACCCTGGTGGTCGACGCGAACTGTCAGTACATGCACACCGGCGAGGGCCTGCACCGCTTCGTCGACCCCGCCGACGGTCAGGCCTACTGCTACTCGCAGTTCGAGGTGCCCGACGCCCGCCGCGTCTACGCCTCCTTCGAACAGCCCGACCTCAAGGCCACCTTCCGCTTCACCGTGACCGCCCCGGCCGGGTGGAAGGTCTTCTCCAACGCCCCCACCCCCACCCCGGAGGTCCACACCGGCGAGGACGGAGTGGAGCGCTGGACCTACCACTTCGCCACCACCGAGGTGATGTCCACCTACATCACCGCCATCGTCGCTGGCCCCTACGTCGGCCAGACCTCGTCGCTGACGAGCGCCGACGGCCGCGAGATCCCACTGGGCGTGTACTGCCGCGCCTCCTTGGAACAGCACCTGGACGCCGAACGCATCCTGGACACCACGCGCAAGGGCTTCGCCTTCTTCGAGAAGCAGTACGGCATTGCCTACCCCTTCACGAAGTACGACCAGATATTCGTACCCGAATACAACGCCGGCGCCATGGAGAACGCCGGATGTGTCACCTTCCGCGACCAGTACGTGTACCGCACGCGCCCCACCGAGGCCGACCTGGAGACCCGCGCGAACACGATCCTGCACGAGTTGGCCCACATGTGGTTCGGCGACCTGGTCACCATGAAGTGGTGGAATGACCTGTGGCTCAACGAGTCCTTCGCCGAGTTCATGAGCCACCTGGCCCTGGCCGAAGGCACCGAGTACGTGGATGCGTGGACCGGCTTCATGCTGCGCAAGGACTGGGGCCTCAAGCAGGACCAGCTGCCCACCACCCACCCGATCATGGCCGAGATCCGCGACCTGGCCGATGTCGAGGTCAATTTCGACGGCATCACCTACGCCAAGGGGGCCGCGGTGCTGCGCCAGCTGGTGTCCTACGTGGGTCGTGACGCCTTCCTCGCCGGCCTGCACGAGTACCTCAGCGCCCACTCCTACGCCAATGCGACGCTGGCAGACCTCATGACCGAACTGGAGAAGGCTTCCGGTCGCGACTTGTCCGCCTGGTCGAAGGTGTGGCTGGAAGAGGCCGGTGTGACACTTCTTCGCCCCACGATCGAAGTGGGCCAGGACGGGCGCATCGTCCGCGTGAGCGTCGAGCAGGAGTCCTTCTCCGAAGGATCCTCCCTGCGTCCCCACCGTCTGGCTGTGGCCGGGTACTCCCTGGACGAGGGCGGAACCCTCAAGCGGGTTCTCCATGAGGAGCTCGACGTCGAGGGCGCCTCCACCGAAGTCGCCTCCTTCGCCGGAGCCGAGCGACCCGACTTCCTCCTCGTCAACGACGGGGACCTGGCCTACGCGAAGGTCCGCCTGGACGAGCAGTCCTTGGCCTTCGCCGTGGGCAACATCACCGCCTTCACCGATTCCCTGACCCGCAATGTCGTCATGGCGTGCGCGTGGGACATGACGCGTGACGGTGAGATGGCTGCCTCGGCCTACCTGGAGCTGGCTCTGTCCGCCATCCCGGTGGAGACGAACATGCCGATGCTGACCCTTCTTCTGCGTCACGTGGACGAGACCGTCCGCACCTTCGTGGCACCCGCGTCGCGCGCCTCGGCCCAGGTGTCAGTGGGTCAGCGTCTGGCACTGCTGGCCAAGGTCGCCCCCCAGGGCTCCGACCAGCAGCAGATTCTGGTCCGCGCAGCCGCCCGCAACGCCTCCGACGCCGACCAGGCCGCGTGGCTGCGCGCCCTTCTCGACGGCACGGAGACCTTGGAAGGTCTGGAGGTGGACGTGGATCTGCGTTGGGTCCTCCTGTTCAACCTCATGCGTCTGGGCGCCGCCTCCATGGCCGATGTCGAGGCGATGGAGGCCGAGGACGACACGATGACCGGGCGTCAGAACGCCGCCGCTGCCCGTGCCGCCCGCGCCGACGAGGTCGTCAAGTACGCCGCATGGGAGTCGATCCTGCGCGATGCCTCCATCCCCAATGACACCCGCTGGGCGATGGTCTCCGGCTTCTGGGCGCAGGCCCGCACCACCCCGGAGGAGTACACCCGTTTCGTCGACGACTACTTCACCTCGCTGGAGAGCGTGTGGGCGGCCAACACCTTCCACACCGCCGAAGACATCGTCACCCTCATGTTCCCCTCGGATCTGGCGGGCTATGTCGAGGGCCTGGATCTGGGCGCGCGGGGCGAGGCCTGGATCGCCGAGCACCCGCAGGCCCCCGGCTCGCTGGTGCGCATCATCCGCGAGCGGGTGGCCGTGGCACGCCGTCAGGAGTCGGTCCAGGCGGCCGACGCCTGAAAGGTGCCGCCGCCCCGAGCGGGCTCGGTGCGGACATGAAGGAGCCCCGCTCCCCCACTGTTGCCGGTGGTGGGAGCGGGGCTCCCCCGTGTCACGGGGTGGACCGGCCCCGGTTCAGACCAGGGCGAGCATCGCCGGGGAGACGAGTTTGAGGACGTTCTCCCGGCCCTGCTCCGCGGTGGGGGCATCCACCGCATAGGCCGCCATCTGCTGGCACGTGGCCAGGTCGTGCATGCGCAGGGCGGCGCGCACCGCATTGACCTTGCTCGGTGCCATCGACAGGGAAGCAACCCCCAAGCCTGTGAGGACCAGTGCCAGCAGCGGGTCGCCGCCGGCCTCGCCGCACACGCCGATGGGTTTGCCGGTGGAGCGGCCCCCCAGGCAGGCCAGTTTGATCATCTGCAGGACGGCCGGCTGCCACGGGTTGAGCAGCGGGGCAAGTTCCCCGTCCATCCGGTCGGCGGCCATCGTGTACTGGGTGAGGTCGTTCGTACCGATGGAGGCGAAGTCGACGATGTCCAACAACTGGTGGGCTCTGATCGCGGCGGCGGGCACCTCGATCATGATGCCGACCTTCGGCAGACCTGCGGCCCGGGCCTTGTCGGCGAACCACTTGGTCTCCTCCATCGTGGACACCATGGGAACCATGACCCACAAGTCGGTCTTGGTACGCGCGTGTGCGGCAGCCAAGGCGGCCAGCTGGGTGTCGATGAGGTCCTCGCGCACCTGGCACAGACGCAGTCCGCGCCTGCCGAGGGCAGGGTTCTCCTCCTCGCCCAGGTCCGCGAAGCTCAGCGGCTTGTCGGCGCCGGCATCCAGCGTGCGCACGACGACCCGGCGTTCCCCGAAGGACTCGAGGACCTTCGTGTAGGTCTGTGTCTGCTCCTCCAAGCTGGGGGCGTCCGCGCGATCCAGGAAGAGGAACTCCGTGCGGAACAGCCCCGCCCCTTCCAGGTCGACCACTGCGGCCCTCGCGGCGTCGTCGACGGTGCCGATGTTGGCCAACAGCTTGACCTTGTAGCCGTCGTAGGTGGCACCCTCGCCCGAGGAGCCGGCCAGCGCCTTGGCGCGGCGCCGTGAACGTTCGTCGAGCAGCTCCACCTCCTCGTCGCTGGGCGAGACGATGACTTCACCGACGCCTCCGTCCAGGGCAAGGATGTCGCCGTTGTCGACCTCCAGGATCCCGGTGGCCTTGACCACGGCGGGAATACCGAGTTGGGCGGCAAGGATCGCCGTGTGCGAGGTCGGTCCTCCGACCTCGGTGATGATGCCGAGGACGACCTCCGGGTCGAGGGTCGCGGTTTCGGCGGGCGCCAGGTCGCGGGCGACCAGGATGACCGGTCCGTCGACCTGGGGCACACCCGGCGCGGGTACTCCCAGCAGTTCGCAGGTGACGCGGTCACGCACGTCGTAGAGGTCAGTGGCACGTTCGGCCATGTAGCCGCCGAGCGCTTTGAGCATCTCGGCGTACTCCTCGACGGCCGCGTGAACGGCGGCGGTGACTCCAAGCCCCTTCTTGAGCTTCTTGTCGACGGCCTTTGCCAGGCCACGGTCGGCCGCAAGTTTGGCCGTGGCCTCCAGGATCGGTCGCGACTCGGCGGGGGCGTTGGCTGCCCGTTCCTTGAGTCCCACCGAGACTGCGGCCAAGGCTGCGCGGACGCGCTGGCCGTCGGCGGCCGGATCGGTGCTGGCGGGCTCCGAGGTGTCCACGCCGGGGGCGGCCTGGACGATGGCGGCGGGGGCGCAGGCGGTGCCGGCGGACACCCCGATCCCGTGAAGGATCCGGTGTTCGGCGCTCACGAGTTCACTCCTTGTCGAGGTCGCGCGAGAGCAGCTCGACCAGAGAGTCGAGGACTGCCCCGGCGTTGTCGTCCTCGGTGGACAGGGTGACCTCGTCCCCGTGCTTGACGCCGAGGGTCATGATCTCGAGCAGGGAGGCGCCGTCGGCTTCCTCACCGTCGAAGCTGATGACGACGTCGACGCCGGACTCGTCGACGGCTTCCGCAAGCAGGGCTGCCGGGCGTGCGTGCAGGCCGACGGAGGAGGCGACGGTGACGGTGCGAGAAATCATGCTGGTTCCTTTCGCTGAGGTCTGTCCATCGTTGGACAGGAGGACCCTGTCGCCCATCGTACGGGCGCTGGGTCACTTTTGTGGGGCGGGGGCGGAAAGTCGTGCGAGGTGCAGGCTCAAGTAGGCGACCTCGTCCTCGGACAGGGAATCGCCAAGACGCAGTTCAAGCAGCTGGGCGATGGTGTGCGCGCAGGCGCTGGCCTGCGGACAGGCCTCCTGGATGGAACGGACGACGCTTCCGACGTGGTCGCGCAGTTGCTCGTCCTTTCGCACGCGCACGAATAGGTATCGAAGGTGGGTGATGAACCGGCCGACACTGATGGACTCCGGGTCCAGGGTGACTCCCAGTCCGGTGGCGGCCACGTCGAGGATCTGTTGGATGACTCCTGTCATCGTGTAGGTCCATGACAGGTCTCCGCCCGAGAAGCCGGCATTGACCAGGTGCAGGGTGAATGCGGTGGCCTCCGCGCGCGGCAGGGGCACGTCGCACTGGGGGGCCAGGGCGTTGAGAAGGGCAAGCGCCTTGGCGTACTCCTCCGGGTAGAGGTGAAGGACCTCGCCGGTCAGTGGGTACTCGATGACGTCACCCTTGCGGGCGCGAGCGAGGGCGAAGCCCAGGTGGTCGGCCAGGGCGAGGACCAAGGTCGGGCTGGAGGAGTCCTCGATTCCGGCCTCGCGCATGGCCGTCACGACCATCTGGACGTGTTCGGGCGGGATCTCGGCCAGAAGTTGTCCCATGTGGTCGGGATCTCGGCCGTCGCTGGGCACGAAGACGCGGACGATCTTCGTGTCGTCGACCTTCTGACCCGGTTTTGCCTGAAAGCCGAGGCCACGCCCGGTGAGGATGACCTCAGTACCGTCCTGTCTGCGGGCGAGCACGACATTGTTGTTGAACACACGCAGCAGTTCCATGTGGGGTCCCTCCTTTCCGGGCGTGGCCGTGGCGCTCAGGTGGACTGCGGGTCAGCGCTGGACGTCGATGACCATCTCGCCGGCCCTGACCCGGCCGCCGATCCGCGGTTGGACCGATGTCAGAGCCTTGGAGTTGGTCACGGTCATGAGGGTAGTGGTCGCGTATCCTGCCTGTTCGACCTTTGCGAGGTCGACGGTCGCCAGCAGGTCACCGACCCTGACGCGTTGTCCCTTGGACACGACCACCTCGAAGCCGTCGCCGTCCATCTGGACGGTGTCAATGCCGACATGGACCAGGATCTCGACACCGTCGTCGGTCTTGATGCCGAATGCGTGGCCGGTCTTGGCCACGGTGGCCAGGCGTCCGCTGACGGGTGCGCAGATGGATCCGGATGTGGGGACCAAGGCCACGCCGGTGCCCAGGGCGCCCGAGGCGAAGACCTTGTCACCCGAGTCCTCCAGGGAGATGACCTCACCGTCCACGGGTGCGGCAACTGCCGTGGTCGGGTTGGCCGGGGTCGAGGCCGGCTCGTCCTCGACAACAGCGTGGACGGGAGCCGAACCGACTGCGGCGGCCCGGGCTGCGGCCTTTTGCTCCTTGGTCCGGTAGTCGAAGGTGACGACGAGGAAGAATGCGACGGTGAAGGCCGCAGCAATGGCGACGCCGTAGACCCACATGGGGTTGAACACGGGAATCGTGAGCAGCGAGGTGAATGCGAAGGCGCCGGTCTTCACGCCGCCGCTGGACAGACCCAGGATCGCGATCGTGATGCCACCGGTGGCGCATCCTGCCAACATCAGCGGGTAGATGCGCTTGAAGCGCAGGTGGATGCCGTACAGCGAGGGCTCGGAGATACCGCCCAGGAGACCCGCAGCGAGGGCGCCGGTCGCGGTCTGGCGCATCTGGCTGTCCTTGTCCCGCAGGGACAGGAAGAGGACGCCGGCGGTGGCGCCGAAGCAAGCGAAGTTCCACGTACCCATGGGACCCTGGATGAAGTCGTATCCCAAGCTCTGGATGTTGACGAGCATGAGGGCGTTGAGCGGCCAGTGCAGGCCGAGCGGGACGAGGAAGGGGTAGACCATCGGGATGATGATCGCGAAGACGAAGGGGGCGTTCGTGTTCATCCACGCCAGGCCCGCGCCCAGTCCGTTTCCGAGCCACACGCCGATTGGGCCGAGGAGGAACGCGGTGAGAGGAATCATGACGAGCATGGAGATGAAGGGGACGAAGACCATTTGGACGTTCGTCGGGATGATCTTCTTCAGACCCTTGTAGAGCAGGGCGAGGACCGCGACCATGATGAGCGGGACGAAGACGTTGCCGCCGTAGTCGTTCATCTGCAGGGGCAGACCGAAGATGTGGGCCGTGCAGTCGTCCGTGCCGAGCGTCGTGTTGGTGACGCAGGTGAGGTCTGGGAAGTGTTCCCTGTTCCCGAGTTTGATGAAATCGGGGGTCATGAGGGCACCCATGACGGTGGCTCCGAGCCACGGGTCGATGTCGAGCTTCTTCGCCGCGTTGTAGGCGACCATGATCGGCAGGAAGTAGAAGACCGCTCGCCACATGGTGTCGACGAAGACCCAGGAGGCGCTCTTGTCGTCTGCACGGAAGTCAACGATGTGCAGAGCGTCCAGGACCGCCGTGAAGGCGATGATGAGGGAGGCGCCGAGCAGCACGCCGAGGATGGGCCGGAAGGAGTCGGAGAGGTACTCGAAGAAGGCGTCGGCCCACGCGAACTTCCCGCGCGCCTTGGAGCGTGCGGCCGCCTTGACTTCGGCGTCGCTCATCTGTGCACCCATGCCGGGCAGGTTCTGCATGGCGGCGTACACGCCTGCGACGGCTCCGCCGATGACGACCTGGAGTCGGTTGCCTCCTTGGGGCACCACACCGAGGACACCATCGGCGGCGTCGAGGGCGTCGGTGTCGGCGCGGGCGACGTCGGCGAGTTCGAATCGCAGTCGTGTGGCGCAGTGGGTGAAGCCGACGATGTTGTCGGCGCCTCCCACTCCTGCCAGGACCGCTTGTGCGATCTGGGATTCAGTGGCCATGTGTCTGTGCCCTTTCTCAGCGGCTCGGCCTCGAGTCGCGTGGTGTGCGTGGACATGTGTGTGGAGGGTTGCAGGGCAACAAAAAAGACCTGGGTCGACGCCACAATGTGTCATCCCAGGTCTTGCCTCGGTGTGAGTAGCAACCCTGCGCGTCCACCACGACGGCGGACGTTGCGGCAACCATACCGCCCTCGTCCCCTCCCGACAACCCCCTTACCCGCCAACTGTTCCCTCGTTTCCGCCCCTCCCCTGCCGCGAGCCTCGCCCTCCTTTCTGCCGAAATCCGTCCTGGACGCGTTGGCGGACGAATCTCACGGGGTGACGGACGAATCTCGTGGGAAGAGGTTCGGACATGGGAGGATCGGAGCAGGTACCGCGCCGCCCACACGAAGGAGTCCCCGTGCTCAGCGCCATCGTCCTCATCAACGCCGACGTCGATTCCATTCCCGAGGTCGCCTCCGCCATCGCCGACCTCGAAGGCGTGGACGTCGTCTACTCGGTGACCGGCGACATCGACCTCGTCGCACTCGTCCGCGTCAGGCAACACGAGGACCTGGCCGAAGTCGTGTCCAACCGCATGGGCAAAGTCCCGGGAATCCGCCAGATGCGTACACACATCGCCTTCCGATCCTTCGCCTCGGCCGACCTGGAGGAGGCCTTCCACATCGGCCTGGGCTGACGAGGACGAGGGCGGCGCCTCAGGCCCTGGGAGCCACCCGCTGCAGGCGAAACCCCAGGTCCAGGGCTCTTGAGGCCCCATCTGCCCTGCGCCCCGCCCCCTGCCCGGTCGCTGCTGAAAGGCACTCGGCGTCCCGCCGCAACCGCTCCCGCGCAATCGCCGCCACGTCGGCGAAACCGGCGCGCTCGGCATGTGAGCCGGCGGCCACCGCCTCGGCCCGTTGGACCAGGACGAAACGCCGAGTACCCCCGTCGCGGGCATTGAGCGCCATCACCGCGGCACCGGTGGTGCCCGAGCCCGCGAAGAAGTCGAGGACCAGCGCATTCTTCGGGGCGATCGAGCCCACAAGGGTCTCCAACAGCACTCGCGGCTTGGGGGTCTCGAAGACCTCCTTGAGCCCGAGCTCTTGCAGTTCGGCCTTCCCGGTCGATGTCGAAGGGCCGATGACCAAGTCCTTCAGGGCGGTGCCGGCCACATCGCGCACCTTCGTCCAGATGCGCAGCCGCCCGTCCACCACGCGGAAGTCCAGGTCCTCGTGGTCGGCGAGTACCCGCGAGCGCGACCACCTCCATGCGTGCCAGGAGATGCCTTCGCGCGCATTCGGGTGCGGCATGGCGGTGACGAACCCGGGAAAGGTCGTCGGGTCGTCGATGTCACTGACCCGCACCCGGCCGGTCTCCGCCTGGTAGTGGATGCGGTAGACCATGGTGGGGGCGGTGACTTCGTTGAAGCGGGAATTCGTGTTGTGCAGTTCGTTCTTTCGCACATAGGGGCCGCGCGCGTCGTGTTCGACGGTGTAGGACGGGCTCTTGTAGACGGCCGGCATGATTCTGCGCAGTTCGGCCGCGTCGCCGGTGAAGCGTCCGACTCTGGCGGGATCGCGCGCGAAGCACAGGATCGACTCATGCGTACGTGCCGGTCCGACGCCGCTGATCTGGCGTCCTTTGAGGTTCGAGACCCACGTGAAGTCTCCCACCAGGGAACCCGGACCGAAGACTTCCGTGCCGACCAGTCGCAGTTGAGCGACTTCGTTGTGGTCGACGGAGATCAGCAGGACCCCACTGGGGGCCAGCAGGTTGCGGGCGACCATGAGCCTGGGCAGCATCATGGACAGCCACGCGCTGTGGCGCCGTCCTTCCTCCTCGCTGGCGCGATCGCCCGACATGGCGCGGTACTGTCTGCGGGTCAGGGCGTAGGAGTCGTCGTAGACGAAGTCGGATCCGGTGTTGTAGGGCGGGTCGATGTAGGCCAGGTCCACGGACTCGGCCAGGTGGGGGGTGAGCAGTTTGAGGGCGTCAAGGTTGTCTCCCTCGACGAAGAGGTGGGCAGAGGGGGCGCCGTCGGGCCCGGGTTCGGATTCTTCGGGCACGTCGACCAGCACGGCGTCGGCACATGTGCGAGCCGACGCGGCTGCCGCCGCCTTCCCCGGCCATGTGAGCCCGTAGTGCTCCTCCTGTGTCACCGTGCGAGCCTCAGTCGTAGTCGGCCCACAGGCGCTTGCGGCCCGCGTCGACGGTGATCGCGCCCCCGTGGGGCAGGATCCACTGGGGCTTGGTGTGTCCGAAGGGGACGCCGCACACGACCGGGGCGTCGGGGTTGTAGGCTCCGACCACTTCGACGACGGTGTCATAGCGTTCGGCCCGCATGCGCTCCCGGACCCGGCCGGAGGGCACGTGGTCGAAGTTGGACACTGGTGGCCGGGCGAACAGGACGGCTCCGGCGGCTGCGAGCAGGCCTCTTTCCCCGAGGGCGCGAAGGAAACGCAGCAGTGCCCTGGTGGGCATGATGTCTTCGCTGGACTCCAGCAGCAGGACGGCACCGTCCAGGTCACCCGGTGCCACACCTGCCCGGTCGGCCAGCAGCACCTCGGTCAGGGTCTCGATGCACCCGCCCCATGTGGGCCCGGTGACGGTGGCCTCACCTGCCCACCTCCAGGGTTCGGTGGACGTGCGTCCACCGTTTTCCACCAGTGCCCGTGGGTCGCTCCATTCGACGCCGAAGTCTTCGGAGCTTCCGGGCTCGGTGATCTCCAGGCGGCCCCCGTCGACGAGGGCGGCCCGCAGGGAAGCCAGGTGGACGGGGTCAATGGCCGGTCCCGGCCCGATGTGCACCATGGTGGAGCCCCCGTAGTAGGAGCGGACCCCGTTGGAACGCCAGAGGTGGTGCAGGTGCGTGTTGTCGGAGTGGCCGAGGAAGGTCGTCGGGTGTTCGCGCACGAGTGTCGGGTCGATCCTGCCGATGACGCCGACCTGGTCGTCGCCTCCCACGGTGGCGATGATTGCCGTGATGTCCGGATCACGCAGGGCCGCCTCGACGTCGGCGGCACGTGCGGCAAAGCTTGCGCGCAGGTCACGGGTGGTGGGGAATTCGACGGGGAGCAGACCGGTGGCCTCCTCGAGGCGGCGCATGGCCTGGTCGTGGACCTGGGGCCCCAGTGCCGGTCCGGCCAGGGAGGGTGACAGGACGGCTATTCCGTCTCCCGGCCGGGACTTCGGAGGTGTGACGAGGGCGCTCATGTGCGCGAGTGTAGCCACACTCCCGAAGACTACGATCTGCCCATGGACACGATGACGACGGCGACAGGGATGATGGTCCACTGCGGTGGGACCGAGGGTGCTGCAACGCTGGTGCTGGCGCACGGACTGACGGATTCGGGGCGGTGTTGGCCCGACGCCGTGGCTCATTGGGGTGCCGCGTGGTGGATCCTGTGTCCGGACATGCGCAGCCACGGCGACTCTCCTCGCCTCACTGCCGACCAGCGGGCGCACACCGACAGGGTGTGGACCGAGGACCTGCTCGGCCTGCTCGAGTCCCTGCCGGAACCGCCGGTGCTCGTCGGTCATTCCCAAGGTGGCCGGATCGGAACCCTGGCCGCCTTGGCACGACCGGACCTGGTGCGCGCCCTGGTCCTGGAGGACCCGGCTCTGTCATCGGATTCGGCGCGACCAGCGAACTTCAACCAGGAGCACATCGAAAAGCTCACCGGCTTCGCGGAGCGACTGGACGGCGAGAAGGCGCGCATGAAGCGGCAGACCCCGTGGTCCGACACCGAGATCGAGGCGTGGG
Source organism: Schaalia sp. 19OD2882 (assembly GCF_018986735.1). Taxonomy (NCBI): domain Bacteria; kingdom Bacillati; phylum Actinomycetota; class Actinomycetes; order Actinomycetales; family Actinomycetaceae; genus Schaalia; species Schaalia sp. 19OD2882. The sequence continues at coordinate 1,540,007 of NZ_CP065521.1, forward strand.
CGCTTGCCAAGGCCAAGATGGACGTGGGCCTGTTCGAGGGGTTCCACCTGGAATCGCTCATCCCTTCGGACCCGCTGGGGCGCCTGCAGGTGCCGACCTTGGTGTTGTACGACAGGGACGGGTTCTTCGCCGGGGATCCCCGCCCGCAGGCCAATCCTCTGGTCACCCGAGTCGATGTGGACGGGGTGGGTCATTGCATCAGGCGCGACGCGCCTCAGGTCTACCACGACCTCGTCGACCCGTGGATCGACGCGCACCGCTGAGCGGCCCGGCCACACCCCATGCCTTGGTCGACCCGCGTCCCCCCGGTCCGCCCGTGAGCCTTCAGGCCAGGCGAACCACCGGCACCAGCATTTCGTCTTCCGTCAGCGAACCGTGCACTCCCACCAGCGAGATCGCCCCTTCACTCTGGGTGCGCGAGTCGACGACGCCTCGCCGCCCTCGTGGGTGGACCAGGAAGTCCCCGACCTGGTCGCAGCCGGGGCCCGGGCCCAGCAGGGCCGAAACGTGCGGGCCGGAAACCACCCACGCCTCCTCTCCCAGGAAGGCGCGCCACCGCTCCTCGACCTCGTCGGCCCGCCCCGGCTCGCAGTGGACGTGGACCGCGCGCGTCTCGCCGGCAATGATCCGCACTCCCTCGGCCAGTTCAGGGGTGGCGGCCACGTCAGTGAGGTCCTCGCGGCGCACGTCGACCATGCCGTGGTCGGCGGTCAGCACGGCGCGCACGCGGCTGGGAAGGCGTCGCAGCAGGGAGGCGAGCCCGGCGTCGACGTGCTCGAGGGCCTCCACCCACTGGTTGGAGGCCAGTCCGTGCCCGTGGCCGGCATGGTCGATGTCCGACCAGTACAGGTAGACCAGTGGTGTGCCCGCTCGCAGTTCCCTCAGGGCCGCAGCGCAGCGGTCCTCCCAGCTCACGGCGGGTACGTGGCGCGCCCCACGAAGGGCGGCCCTGGTCAGGCCAGAACCGGCGAAGCTCGGCGGCGAGACGACCGCCGAGGCCACCCCCACCTGGTCCAGCCTCTCAAAGATCGGTGCGACGGGCTGCCACTGTCGTGGATCGGGCCCGCCTTCGAAGGCGAGGAGGTTCATGACTCCCGACCCGTGGGCGACGCTGTAGCCGACCATTCGCGTGGCCCCGGGGTAGGCGCCGGTGGCCAGCGCGGTGATGCCGGCGGCGGTGGTCGAGGGGGCGACGGTGTGGGCGTGCAGGGTCGCCGATCGCAGGCGCCGCAGTGTGGGTGCGTGCCCGTAGTGTTCGCGAAGCGGCACAAGGCCCAGCCCGTCGACCATGACGACCAGGGCCTGCTCGCCGCTGTCCAGGCCGATGTGTTCGGCGGCTTCTGGGCGAGCGCCGGGCAGCTTGGGGTCCAGGCAGGCGACGAGGGCTCCGAGGACGTCGGTCAGGCGAAGGTCTCCCGGTCCGGGCAGGCTGGCCCCCGGCAGGTCCAGACGGGTCAGGTCGGGAAGCGGCAGGGCCGCCGGCTCGGGCAGGTCAGGCACGGGGGTTCCCGGTCAGTTCTGCGCACAGCAGGTCCACGAGGGCGTGCGCGCGGGCCAGGGAATCCTCGCCGTCGGCTGTGGCGCTCACTCGGATGACGAGGTCGTCCGGAACGGTGGTTCCCGTGTAGCCGTGGTCCGCCGCGCACTCCGGGTCGTCGCAGTGCGCGGGTTCAAGGTCCGTGCGGCGCACTCCGCCCAGGTCCAGGGACACGGTGACCTCTTCGGCGGCGGATCCGTCCACGGGGGAGGGCACGACTTCGCTCAGGGCCAGACCCTTGAGCTTGGTCAGCGGGTGAATGGCCGTGGCCACGGACGCTCCCCCGTCCTCGAGTTCATCGACGTGCAGGTGGACCAGCACGCGGCCGCTGCGCCCGTGAGGCGCCTCGGGTGCCGGGCGTGAGACGGCGATGAGGGTGAGGTGACGGAACATCGACCCGCGGTCGAAACCGGCGTCGAGTTGGTGCAGGACCACCTCGGGTTCGACGCCGCCGAGGACGCGGCGCAAGGTGCGCTGGACGACCTGCGGGTAGAAGCCGATGCGCTCGATGTCGTGCCATGGACTCACGTGGCCCATTGTGCCTTGAGACGGCGTGGGAGTCGAAGCAGGTGCGGGCGCCCTGTGGACAATGGAGTCCATGCGTGTGAAGGACCAACCATTGCCTCTGGACTCCGAGGAGAACATTTCCGAGATCGACGTCTCGGCGGAGATGCGCACCTCGTTCCTCGAATACGCGGTCTCGGTCATCCACGCGCGCGCGCTGCCCGATGCCCGCGACGGTCTCAAACCCGTCCAGCGGCGCATCCTGTTCCAGATGGACCAGATGGGGCTGCGCCCCGACCGCGGGCACGTGAAGTCCCAGCGTGTCGTCGGTGAGGTCATGGGCAAACTCCACCCGCACGGCGACTCGGCGATCTACGACGCCCTGGTCCGCCTGGCCCAACCCTTCAACCTGCGGGTGCCGCTGGTGGACGGGCACGGCAACTTCGGTTCCCTGGACGACGGTCCGGCGGCCGCCCGCTACACGGAGGCGCGCCTGGCGCCCGCAGCCATGGACCTGGTGGCCGGCCTGGACGAGGACACCGTCGACTTCGTCCCCAACTACGACAACCAGTTCATGCAGCCCGAGGTCCTGCCAGCGGCCTTTCCTCAGTTGCTCGTCAACGGCGCCTCGGGCATCGCCGTGGGCATGGCCACCAACATCGCCCCCCACAACTTGGCCGAGACCATTGCGGCCGCATGCCACCTGCTGGACCATCCGGAGGCCGACACCGAGGAGCTCATGCGTTACGTGCCCGGCCCGGACCTGCCTGAAGGTGGCGTCATCGTCGGCCTGGACGGGGTGCGTGAGGCCTATGAGACGGGCCGCGGCGCATTCCGCACCCGTGCGAAGGTGCAGATCGAACGCGTGACCGCCCGCAAAGTCGGTCTGGTGGTCACGGAGCTGCCCTACATGGTCGGCCCGGAGAAGGTCATCGAGAAGATCAAGGAAAACGTCTCCGCCGGCCGCCTCAAGGGCATCTCCTCGGTCCAGAACCTCACGGACCGGGTCCACGGCCTTCGTCTGGTCATCGAGGTCAAGAACGGTTTCAACCCGGAGGCCGTCCTCCAACAGCTCTACCAGCGCACCCCCTTGGAGGACTCCTTCTCCATCAACGCCGTGGCCCTGGTCGACGGCCAGCCGCGCACGCTGGGCTTGAAGGAAATGCTCCGAGTCTTCCTCGACCACAGGATCGGGGTGACCCGCAGGCGCTGCGAGTTCCGCCTGGGCAAATTCCGTGACCGCCTGCACCTGGTCGAGGGCCTGCTCATCGCGGTGCTCGACATCGACGACGTCATTGCCATCATCCGTTCCTCCGAGGACGTGGACAGTGCCCGCGGGCGCCTCATGACGGCCTTCGACTTGTCGGAGGTCCAGGCGAACCACATCCTGGAGCTGCGCCTGCGTCGCCTGACGAAGTTCTCACGGCTCGAGTTGGAGTCCGAACGCGACGACCTGGGTGCACGCATCGCCGGGTTGGAGGAGATTCTCGCCTCCACCTCACTGCTGCACGCGCTGGTCAAGTCCGAGATGCAGGAGGTCAGCGCGCGGCTGGGGACTGCGCGACGCACCGTCCTGCTCACCTCCACGGGGGCCGAGGGCGTGGCCGCCTCTTCGGCGGCCGGGGTCGCCGGGACGGTCGGGGCGGGCATGCCCACCTCCGCCCTTGCTGCGGCAGCCCTGCCGGCGGCACCACGTTCTGGCAAGGGGTTGGACCTGGAGATCGCGGACGAGCCGTGCACTGTGGTCCTGTCGGCCACCGGTGCTCTAGCCCGAATCCAAGGCGCCGACCCGCTCGAACCGGGTGGGACGCGCGCCGCGCACGACGGGTGGCGCGCCCAGATCGCGTCGACGGCCCGCTCCCAGGTGGCTGTGGTCACCGCGGACGGCGTGGCCCACAGGCTCGACGTGCTGGACCTGCCGGCGCTGCCTCGTTTTGAGACCGGATTGTCGCTGGCAGCGGCCACCCCCGCGCGGCTGCTGCTGCACACCGACTCCCCCGCCGTGGGCCTGCTGGACCCCGACGGCGATTCGGTCGTCGCCATGGGCACCGCCCAAGGGGTCGTCAAACGCCTGAAGCCCGACGCGCTCCAACGCGACGAGTGGGAGATCATCGCCCTGGAGGCCGGTGACCGCCTTGTGGGCTTGTCCGTGTGCTCGCAGGATGCGGACCTGGTCTTCGTGTCCTCGGATGCGCAGTTGCTGCGGACCCCCGCCGCCAAGGTGCGCCCGCAGGGTCGCACAGCCGCAGGCATGGCCGGCATGAAGCTTTCTGCGGGGGCCGAGGCCATTGGTTTCTGGGTGGTCGAACAGGCTGAGGAGGCGGTGGTCGTCACGGTGGCGGCGGCCGCCGGAGCGCTGCCTGGAACGGGCCAGACGACGGTCAAGGTCACGCCCTTCGAGCTCTACCCCGTCAAGGGTCGCGGTGGCCAAGGGGTGCGCGCCCAGCGTTTCCTGCGAGGCGAGGACCGTCTGGACATCGCGTGGGTGGGCCCCCGGCCCTCCCGTGCGGCCTCAGCCGACGGCAGCGCCGTGGAGCTTCCTGCCGAGGATGCCCGCCGCGACGGCTCGGGTTCACCGATATCCCTGCCCATCGCCACCTTGGGCTGAGGTCCGGCGCTGGCAGTGCGAAGGCGAGGGCGCCCCGCCCTCGCCTTTTGCCGTGGGGACGCGGGGGCCACCGCCTGTCCCGCCCCTGTCAGATCTCGATGGCGTACAGACGCGACTGGCCCACCGTGCGGAAGCCCAGGTAGTCGTAGACGGCCAACGCGCCCGAATGGTTCGCCGACCCCAATCCCGCCCCCGTACGGTCCATGCCGTCAGCCGCCTGGGCGTGCATGGAGGACACGACGAGGGCGTCCACGACGTGCGCATTACGGTAGTCCTGGTCCACGGCCATCTGGTCGATGTACCCCTCACGCCATCCCAGGGCGGCCCAGTCCTGGACGTAGCGGGAAGCCATGAGGAAACCCGCCACACGTGGCCGGTCCCCCTTCTTGTCCACGGCGACGAAGGACCATTCGGGAACGAAGGCCGTGCGCCCCATGCTCCACTGCTCGGCGGTGATCGGACGGCGTCCCCACTCCTGCTCGGAGATCCGGTTCGCCAAGTGGCGGGTGGGCTCCTCCCACTGGGGGCCCCACGGCTCCACCTCCAGCCAGCGTCCCAAGTCCGGCATCTGCGGCAGGACGCGCAGGTCGGCGCGCAACTCGTAGTAGGTGCGCGCCCAGCGAAATCCACGGGCCTTCAGGTGTTCCTCGTGGTCCTCCTGGCCGGTCTCGACCTGGGCGACAATCTGTGCGGGCCCGTTGCCGGGAATGCCGGCCAGCATCTGGCGCGCCGCCATCTCCTGCCACGCCACCAGCGAGGCCCCCAGGCCCACACGGCGGAACGCCGGGTCCACCCCGCCTTGGCACACGCACTCGACATGCCCCGGGAAACGCAACTCCACCTGCGCGAAGGCCACCATGCGCCCATTGGCCATGCCGCGCGTGGCAAAACCTGCCACCCCACGCCACTGGGTTCCGCTGGAGAGCATCTCGAAGACTTCGTCCGGCGAGGTCCGAAATGGCGGGTTGTCCCTGGCCTCGATGCGCGCCACGAGATTGGCCAACGGGTGCAGGTGTTCGACGGTGAGTTCGCTCCACTCGACCCCGTGGGCACTGACCGGGAAGGGAACGTCCGCCGGCGCATTGGCACGCACGGCCAATGGCAGGGAGCCGGTGGTCGGTTCAGGCACGGCGTCCTCCTTCCGGGTCGAATCGGCGGTCAGGGCATGGAGGGCGGGGGTTCACAGGTCGATCGCGTAGAGGACTTCGGCCCGCTCGTCCACGAAACCGAAGTGCTCGTAGATCGCGTGGGCGGCCGATGCGGACTTCGTGTCCACGTCCAGGCCGATCTTCGGCATGCCACTGGCCGCCGCGGAGGCCACGGTGGCGCCCAGGACCACTGAGGCAAGGGAGCGTCCACGGTGTCCGGGCAGCACGCCGACCAGGTACACGTAGGCCTCCGGCTTGCCGGTGGCCGCCCATTTCGCGGTGGGGCGTCCCGCCAAGGAGTAGGCGGCGACCTCGCCCTGCCCGTCCAGCAGGATCCATGACCAGCGGCTCTCCAGGTCGGGCAGCGCGTCCTTCCACCAGCGCCCCCGAAGGTGGGAGCGGTAGTGGTCGAGGAAGGCCGCCATGTGTGCGTCGTGAATGACCTCGACGGGCACACGGTCAGAAGTGACCAGACGGTATCCATCGGGCACCTTCGGCATGGTTTCGCCGCCCTCGAGTTCACGGTACATGAGCTGGAAGGTTCGTTTGGCCGAGAATCCTGCGGCGATGTGGAGGCGGCGCCGGTCGGCCATGTGGGAGTCCACGTAGTTGACGATCGATGCGGGAAGCTCACTGTCTGCCCCGTGGACCTCGACCAACAACTGGCGGGCGCGTCCGACCTGCCAGTGCAGGAGGGAGCGTCCCACTCCCCTGCCACGCCACTTCGGGTCGATGACGGCACCCACCACGGCGATCGCGGCCTCGGGGATGTCTCGCAGGATCTTCACCCATGCCGCCGCCACGATGGTGCGTTGACTGTCCAGACCCACGATGGTCTCGTAGACGTCGGTGCCGTGGGCGCCCTCGACCATGTTGGCCACGACAAGGGGCGCAGTGCGCCTGATCGCATCGTCCGCCCGCTCCGTCCGCTGGCACAGGTCGTACACGCCGGGCGCGTCACCGGCGATCAACGGTCGCCAGCGCAGCCCGAGGTGGCTTCCTGGGCGGCGAACGGACGAGGGCGGGTCGAGGCGCTGCGCTAGTCCGGTCATGGGCTCATCCTACGGGCTGAGGACGCCGAACAGGTCCAAAGTCCCGCGCAACGTGCGCGAGTGCAAGCGCAATGGGAGAGGACGGGCGTTCAGGCGTCGATCCGGTCACGGTCCAGATGAGCGGCCTCGTCGACGATGAAGTCCTTCCTGGGGCCCACGACGGAGCCCATGAGCAGCTCGAAGACGTCCTCGGCCTCACGCAGGGAGGCCTCATCGGCCAAGGTGATGCGACGCAAGGAGCGGTGCTGACGATCCATGGTCGTCTCGGCCAGCTGGTCGGCGTCCATCTCGCCCAGACCCTTGTAACGCTGGATGGGTTCCCTCCACGTGCGCCCGGACTTGCGCAGGGAGGCCAGGGTCCGGTGCATCTCGTCCTCGGAGTAGGTGTAGATGAGCTCACGGCTCTTGCGGCCCTTGGCTTGGACCTCGATGCGGTGCAGGGGTGGCACGGCCGCGTAGACGCGGCCGGCTTCGACCATGGGGCGCATGTAGCGGAAGAAGAGGGTGAGCAGCAGAGTACGGATGTGGGCGCCGTCCACGTCGGCGTCCGTCATGAGGATCACCTTGCCGTAGCGCGCCTGGTCCAGGTCGAAGGTGCGACCCGAACCCGCACCGATGACTTGGATGATGTTGGCGCATTCCGCGTTTCCCAGCATGTCGGCCGTGGAGGCCTTCTGGACGTTGAGGATCTTTCCACGGATCGGGAAGAGCGCCTGGTACTGGCTGTTGCGGGCGGCCTTGGCCGTGCCCAGCGCGGAGTCGCCCTCGACGATGAACAGTTCGGTCTGGGAGACGTCCTCCATCCGACAGTCGGCCAATTTGGCCGGCAGGGACGAGGTCTCCAGTGCGTTCTTGCGTCGGGAGATCTCCTTGTGGATACGTGCCGAGACGCGAGCCTTCATCTCACCGACGACCTTTTCCAGCAGCATCTGCGTCTGCTGCTTGTCGTCACGCCTTGAGGAGGCGAACTTCGCGTCCAGCCAGTCCCCCACGACCCTGGCGACCACCGTGCGCACCTGCGGGGTGCCCAGGACCTCCTTGGTCTGTCCTTCGAACTGGGGTTCGGGGAAGCGGACTGTGACCACCGCGGTCAGGCCGGCCAGGACGTCCTCCTTCTCGGGCCGTCCGTCCTTGGGGCCGACCTTGAGCTTGCGGGCATTCTTGTCGACATGGGCACGCAGCACCTTGAGCACGGCCTGTTCGAAGCCGGCGACATGTGTCCCACCCTTGGGGGTGGCGATGATGTTGACGAAGGACTGGGAGTGGGTGTCGTAGCCGATCCCCCACCGGATGGCGCAGTCGACCTCGCAGGTGCGTTCGACCTCGGTGGCCTTCAGGTGCCCGGAGTCGGGGTCCAGTGCCTGGACGGTCTCGGTGAAAGTGCCCGTTCCGGTGATGTGCCACGTGTCGGTGACAGGACCGTCGGTGGCCAGCCAGTCGGCGAAGTCCACCACACCTCCGTCGAAGCGGAAGGACTCGTGCAGGACCTCGTCGCCACGCTCGTCCCAGCAGTTGATGGTCAGGCCCGGCACCAGGAAGGCGGTCTGGCGGGCACGCGCCAGCAGGGTGTCCCAGGCGAAACCTTCGGTGGAGGGAAAGATCTGGAAGTCTGCCCAAAAGCGCACTCGGGTGCCGGTCACCGCCCTTTTCACCTTGGCGACGGTTTTGAGGGCCGAGGAGTCGGTGAAGGGAGTGAAGGGCGAGTTCGGGGTGCGCTGGCGCGAGTCGTCGAATTCTCCGGGTTCTCCACGGCGGAAGCACATCTGGTGGGTCTTTCCACCGCGGTCGACCTGGACGTCCATTCGTGCGGACAGGGCGTTGACCACGGAGGCGCCCACACCGTGCAGGCCGCCGGAGGAAGAGTACGACCCGCCGCCGAACTTGCCTCCGGCGTGCAGCTTGGTGTAGACGACTTCGACTCCTGACAGGCCCACCCCGGGGACTTCGTCGACGGGGACGCCTCGGCCGTTGTCGGCCACGGAGGCCGAGTGGTCCGGGTGCAGTCGCACGTCGATGGTTGTGCAATGTCCTTCAAGGGCCTCGTCCACGGCGTTGTCGATGATCTCCCACAGGCAGTGCATGAGGCCCCTGTGGTCGGTCGAGCCGATGTACATGCCGGGGCGTTTGCGCACGGCCTCGAGTCCCTCCAGGACGGAGAGGTGCCGGGCGTTGTAGTCGGATGACGCTGCTGGACTCACCCGGACATCCTAGGAAACCCCTCTCACATCTGCCCCACCCCACGCGAGGAACGCGGACTTCGTGTCGGAACTCGTCGGCTCTGCGCTGACGGACGAATCTCACCACCCGCGAGATTCGTCGGCGTTCCCGTGAGATTCGTCCTTCGGTACGGGCGAGCCGGTTGCGCCGAGGGCGAACCCGGGCGGATGGGACGCGCTGACGAGGGCGGGACGTGATCTGATGGAGGCATGAACGCACGCTCCACGCTCGAACGCCCCAATGCCAACTCCGCGGTCCTGACCGCTGCGGACCGTTGCGACATGTGTGGAGCCCGGGCTTGGGTGCGCGCGACGATGGCGTCGGGTAACTTGCACTTTTGCGCCCACCACGCGCGCAATCACATCGACGCCCTGCGCCTGAAGGCACTCGAAGTCGTCGACGAGCGCCACCTCCTCGTGGAGGACTGACTGACCAGCGCGGACGTGGTCGGCCACGAGTCAACTTCCCTCCTTCGTCGGGTGGCAGGGAACACAGGTCGCCGTGTAGGTTTGTGATCAATGCAAGTGTTAGGAGATTGATCCCATGGGCCTTTTCGCATCCCGTCCGCCCGCTTCCGGTGTCCCCATCGTCACCCAGGACCGCATCAAGGCCGTCTTCGACGAACAAAAGTGGCACTACTACGTCGACAGTGACGGCGACCTGGGCGGCATGTGGGATGACGACAACTTCCACTTCATGCTGCGCGGCGAGGACAAGGAGATCCTGATCATCAGCGGTCGCTGGCACGGCTCCTTGCCGATGGATCGCCTCGAGCAGGTCCGCGAGTTCATCACGAACTGGCACCGTGGCAAGTTGTGGCCCAAGTGCTACCACCGCATCGACGACGAGGGACGCATCCGCCTGTACACCGAGGTCTCCATCGACTACGAGCACGGTGCCACGGACAAGCAGATCTACCAGCACGTCTCCTGCGCCCTGGGCACCTCGCAGCAGTTCTTCAAGGCACTCGCCACGGAACTCGGCAACTGACGCCCCCATCCCCCGGCCTCGGGTTCCTCCCGCTTGACCGAACAACCACCCACATGAGCGGACCGCCCTTGACGGCCGCCCGGCACCCGAATTGAAAGGACCTTTCGACAATGGGTCTGTTCGACTTCCTCTCCTCCTCTCCCGCTGAGCCGGAGAACCCCGTCGCCGCCATCAGCCAGGATCGCCTCAAGGACATCTTCGACAGGCAGGAGTGGCACTACTTCGTCGACGACGACGGTGATCTTGGTGGCCGCTGGGGCTACTCGGGCTTCTACTTCATCCTCACGGGCAAGGACCAGGAGATTCTCCACATCACCTCTCGCATGCGCGAGCCCGTGCCCGAGCAGTACGTCGACGAGTTGCGCACCTTCATCGAGGACTGGCACCGCGACAAGATCTGGCCCAAGGCCTACCACACGTGGAGTGACGACGGTCAGCTCTATGTCAACGCCGAGGTCAACATCGACTACGAGCACGGAGCCTCCGACGGCCAGCTGCTCCAGCACGTCCATTGCGCGATCGGCACTTCGAACCAGCTCTACGAGAAGGTCCGCGAACGCTTCGGGATCCAACAGATCACCGACTGAATCGCGCCTCTCCACGGTGCGCGAGGTCCCGGTCGCGCCAGCGGTGACTGAACCACTGTGCGGCGCCTGTCCCCAGCCACCATTGGCCCGGATGGGCCTCGCCCACGAAAGGACCGCACATCAGCCAGCGTCTCACGGTGGTTGACAACGCTTGACGGAGGCGGGGCGTACTGTCCCTTCGGCGCAGGCACCTGCGCCCCTGCCTCCCGGAGGGCCCGGAAGGGCTCTGCGAACTCAAGGGGCTTTTGCGTGCTTGTCCGGCCCGCTCGGTCCCGGCCCGAACCCTGTGTTCCCCGCTGGGCACCGTGTACGGGATCATCCGCACGAGAACGGGGCGGAACACCCACGAGCGAGTCTTCCACGCTCCACGTCATCACACACGAACGCCCTGCACCCGTGTTGGGTGCAGGGCGTTTGCGTGGTCTCAGTCGAGGTAGTCGCGCAGCACCTGCGAACGTGAGGGGTGGCGCAGCTTCGACATGGTCTTTGACTCGATCTGGCGGATGCGCTCTCGAGTGACCCCGTAGACCTTGCCGATCTCGTCCAAGGTCTTGGGCTGGCCGTCACCCAGGCCGAAGCGCATGGCCACCACACCGGCCTCTCTCTCGGAGAGGGTGTCGAGGACCCTGTGCAACTGCTCCTGGAGCAGCGTGAAGGACACGGCGTCTGCGGGCACCACCGCCTCGGAGTCCTCGATGAGGTCTCCGAATTCGGAGTCGCCGTCCTCGCCCAGCGGAGTGTGCAGCGAGATGGGTTCGCGCCCGTACTTTTGGACCTCGACGACTTTCTCGGCGGTCATGTCGAGTTCCTTGGCCAGTTCCTCCGGCGTGGGTTCGCGCCCCAGGTCCTGGAGCATCTGCCGCTGGACGCGGGCCAGCTTGTTGATGACCTCCACCATGTGCACGGGGATGCGGATGGTGCGGGCCTGGTCGGCCATGGCGCGAGTGATCGCCTGACGGATCCACCACGTGGCGTAGGTCGAGAACTTGTAGCCCTTCGTGTAGTCGAACTTTTCGACCGCACGGATCAGACCGAGGTTGCCTTCCTGGATGAGGTCCAGGAACTGCATGCCACGGCCGGTGTAGCGCTTGGCCAAGGAGACGACCAGACGCAGGTTGGCTTCCAGCAGGTGATTCTTGGCCTGCTGACCGTCCTGGGCCAGGAAATGCAGTTCGCGACGCTCCTTGGAGGTCATCTCGTCGTAGTTGTGCTTGAGCTTGTACTCCGCGTAGAGGCCGGCTTCGATGCGTCGAGCCAGGTCGACCTCCTGTTCGGCGTTCAGCAGGGAGACCTTGCCGATCTGCTTGAGGTAGTCCTTGACGGGGTCGGCGGTGGCACCGGCGACTGTGACCTGTTGGACGGGTTCATCAGTGTCATCGGAGTCGGAGACGACGAAGCCGCCCTTGACCCGGGAAGGAACACTGGCCGTGCTCTGCTGCGCGGTCTCGGAGCCGGACTCGGAGTCGGAGGAGTCCTCGCCCTCACCGGACTCGTCGGCCTCGTCCACGGGGATCTCCTCGTCGGAGATCTCGATGTCCTCGTCACTGACCTCGGGGTCCTCGTCCGTGGTGTCTTCGGCGTCGACATCCTGGACCTTGGGGGTTTCGGCCTTTGCCTTGGCCTTGGAGGTGGCCCTCTTGCGGGCGGGAGCCTTCTTCGCGGGGGTTTCTCCCTCGTCCGTGGCGACCTTGGCCTTTGCCTTGGCCTTCGAGGTGGTCTTCTTGCGGGCAGGCGCCTTCTTCACGGGCGCCTTGGCCACATCGGTACCGGCTTCGTCAGCGGCGGACTTTTCCGTCGCAGAGGTCTTGCCGGTGGTGGTGGTCTCGTCGGTCGAAGTCTTCTTCTTCGCCGTGGAGCGCTTGCGGGCGGGCGCCTTCTTCGCGGGCGCTGCCGCCTTTTCCGTGACGGCCTTGTCGGTGGTGGCCGCGTCGGTGGTGGTCACGTCCTCTGGGGCATTCGCCCTACTGGCAGTCCTGGCTCGGGAGGTACGCTTCTTCGGGGTGGTCGAGTCCGTGGAGCCGGCGGAACCGGCACGGGTTGCACTCACACGTGTCCCTTTCTCAGGTGGACGGGAAGACTGCCGGTGGGGCTTGCCACGGCGAACAGCGACAATTATAGTCCCGGACCCTGGTGGGTCCGCACGCGCAGACCACCATGAGGATGGTCTCGTGCTCGCGTTCACCCCTCCTGCGGGGCCGTCGTGGTCAGGACCGGCACGGGGCATTCGAGGAGGATCCGCGAGGCTTGGGGGCCCACCGTTGCCCCGCCGGCTCCGCGTTGGGCAAGCGCCAGGACCACGAGCGCGCAGCCGCGCTCTGCGGCGGTCTCCAGGACGGCGCTGGCGGGATCCTGCCCGACCCGCAAGGGGACGACCTCGAAGGGGATGTCAACGGTTTCCAGGCGCCGCCACAGGTGTTCTCCCGCCTCGGAGCCCTCTTCCATGCAGTCCAGGACCAGCAGCGGGCCTCCTTGGACTCGTACGGCCGAGATGGCTGCGTCCAGGGCGGGGGCCGAAGCCACGTTTCCGTGATGGCACAGGAGGATCGACATGGGCAGTCCTTTCCGTGGCCGCAGTATGTGGCGATCATACCCGGCGCTCCGCACGCCGATCTGCGACACGTGCCTCACCTCGACTCCATTAGGCTTCGCTCCATGAGCACCCTCCGCGACGCCTTCGCCCAGGACCGTACGCGGGTGGACCGCGCCACACACGACGCCCTCGTCGACGTTCTCGACACCCTGGAGTTGCCCGACGCCGCCCAACCCATGGCGGCCACGGCCATCGACTCGGCCCGTTCGGGCAAGCGCTTCCGGGGCCTGTTGGCCCTGCTCGGCGGACAGCTCGCTCCCGGCTTGACCGATGCGCCGGTCCTGGAGGCGAACCTGGACCTGTTGGCGGCCGCCCTGGAGCTCTACCAGGCCAGCGCCTTGGCGCACGACGACGTCATCGACCATGCGCCGACCCGGCGAGGGCGACCGACCCCGCATGTGCGTCTTTCCGCGATCCACCGGGAGTCCGGCTGGTCGGGGTCGGCGGAGGATTTCGGCACGGCCGGCGCGATCCTGGTCGGAGATCTTCTCTTCTCCGCTGCGGAGAGGGCCATGGCTCGCCAGTGCGCGGTCCTGCCCCGGGCCAACGCTTCGGCCGTGATGGGCCGGTACACACTGATGCATGCCGAGGTCGCCATGGGCCAGTACCTGGACGTGCGCGCCGAACAGGTACCCTTGGACCACGAGGAAGCCGCATGTGTCGACGTGGAGGCCGCCTTGAAGGTGATCACCCACAAGTCGGCGCGATACTCGGTGGTCCACCCTGCAGCCTTGGGGGCCTGCGCGGCGGGAGTGTCCGATGACAGGATCCGTGTGTTGGAGCAGGTTCTCACCCCGTGGGGCATTGCCTTCCAGTTGCGCGACGACGACTTGGGGGTCTTCGGTGACCCTGCGACCACAGGCAAGCCGGCGGGCGACGACCTGGTCGAGGGCAAACGGACGGTGCTGTTGGGACTTGCCTGGCGTCATGCGAGTGCAGCCGAACGGGCGCTGCTCGCCTCCGGCGTGGGGCGGGCGGACTTGTCGGGTCAGATGCTCGATGACGTGCGCACCGTGGTGGAGGCACGAGGGCGCGGCCCGCACGAGGCCATGATCCGCGACCTTGTCGACGAGGGCGACCGGGTTCTGGCCACCTCCGGCTTCTGCGATGATGCCCGCCGGGTGCTCGCCGAGCTTTCCGGGGTCCTCACCGCACGCGACGCCTGACCCTGCCGAATCGGGACCAGCCCCTGCGGGTCACGAGGTCTCCGCTCGTTCGAAGACCCGCTCCGCCCGGCCGGGCGTCATCCCCGCTGATCGGGTCGAGGGCGGCTCAGAACCCGAGTGCCCCCGCAATGGAGTTGACTCGGTGGTGACGCCCCTCGAGCAACGCCTGCATGGGCGTCTGCCCCAACTCCTCCTGCTCGGTGTACAGCCACGCGACAGCTTCTTCGGCCGAGAAGCCGTTGTCGTCGAGCAGCGTGAGGGTTCCCGGCAGGTTGAACAGCGGCTCCCAGCCGTTTGCGCCACGCACGATGATTTCGGCGGGGATGGCCGGCTTCCCGCCCTCGTCCTTGACGGAGAAGAGGATGTGGTCGCGGACCAGTTGCTTGATGCGCCGAGCTTCGATGCCGAGCAGGCGTGCGGCTTCGTCGAAGGAGAGCAGTTCAGGGGCGTCACTCATGAGGCCAGAGTAGTCGTTGGCGCGCCGCGAAGGAGCGCAGGTGGGGGCCGGCGGGCTCCCGTAGAATCCGTGTCGTGAGCGCCAGCGATCCCGGTGAGGGCACGAACCGCGGCGGGTCGAGTGTCGACCCGCTGATCGGAGTGTTGGTCGACGAACGCTACCGGGTCGATGCGCGTCTGGCGCGCGGCGGTATGGCCACCGTCTATGTCGCTCACGACCAGCGTCTCGACAGGCCCGTGGCCCTGAAGGTCATGCACCCGCACTTGGCGGACTCTGCCGATTTTGTCGCGCGTTTTCGCCGCGAAGCCCGTTCGGCTGCCCGCATCGTCCACCCGGGGGTCGTCTCCGTCTTCGACCAGGGGGTCGTGGCAGGTCAGGGTTTCCTGGTCATGGAGCTGGTCGACGGCTCGAACCTGCGTGCCCTCCTGCGGACCGAGGGGGCGCTGACTCTGGGACACGCCCTGCGAATCACCACGGAGGTCTTGGAGGCGCTGCGTGCTGCTCACCGTGTCGGCGTGATCCACCGTGACATCAAGCCGGAGAACGTCCTGGTTCCCCAGGACCCGCCGGTGCGTGTCACGGATTTCGGCCTTGCCCGCGCAGCTTCGGAGGTGTCGATGTCGACCACCGGGTCGATGCTCGGCACTGTCGCTTACGTGGCACCCGAGATCGTCACCACCGGACGGGCCGATGCCCGCACCGACATCTATTCCGTGGGAGTCATGCTCTTCGAGATGCTCACCGGACAGGTACCGTGGTTCGGGGAGAACGCCCTGCAGGTGGCCTACAAGCATGTGAACGAGGACCTGCCTTCGCCCTCGTCCCTGCAGGAATGGATCCCGCGCGAGGTCGATGACCTCGTGGCGGCACTGGGAGCGCGTGAGATCGCGGAGCGTCCCGTGGACGCCGATGAGGCGCTGGACCTGATGGCGCGCACGGTTGCGGCGCTGCCTGCCCAGGTCCTCCAGCAGCGCTCGCAGGTGGAGTCCTCCCTCGGTCCGGATGACGAGGACGAGAGCGAGGCCGGTGTGGCCACTGGACGCACTGTGCCTTTTGCTCCGATCGGGCGCACGTCAGCTCTTCCGGCGGCTGCGGTCCGACGCGCCTCCAGCTCGCTGGGGCGTGAAGTCATCAAGACTCGGTCACCTGACGAGGGCACTTCCGTGACCGGCCCGGTGGATCCTTCGGAGCCGCCTCCGCCTGGGCGAGGGCGCCTGTGGCGCGCTTTGGTGTTGGCCCTGTTGGTCCTGGGTGTTGGCTCTGCCGGGGGCTGGTACTGGTGGAGTGAGTTCGGGCCCGGCGCCTACCTGATCCTGCCGAACCTTGATGGACGCTCCATGAGTGATGCCACCGAGCGGGCCTCCGGCTTGGGTCTGGAGGTGGTTCTTGACCCACAATTTTCCGATCAGGTCGCGTCGGGAACCGTGATTTCGACCGACCCTGTTGGCGGCGCATCCGTGCACAAGGACTCTTCGGTGCGGCTGGTGGTGTCCAAGGGCGTGGACATGAAGATTGTCCCGTCGCTGGTCGGAGGTACGAAGGACGAGGCCGTCAAGGCCTTGACCTCTGCCGGGCTTGCGGCGGGTTCCGTGACCGAGGAGTGGTCTGAGCAGGTTCCCGCCGGAAAGGTGATCTCTCAGGGCACGCCCCCGGAGACCTCAATCGCCCATGACACTCCAGTGAACTTCGTGGTGTCCAAGGGACGTGAGCCGATCGCTGTGCCATCGGTGGTCGGTTCGAAGGCGGAGGATGCGAAGGCCGCGTTGGAGCAGGCCCGGTTGACCCCGCAGGCCTCCGAGCAGTTCTCGGACACGGTCGAGACCGGGGTGGTCATCTCGCAGACTCCGGAGGCGGGTGAGTCGCTGCACATCGGTGACGCAGTCACCTACATCGTTTCGAAGGGCCCGGAGATGGTGACCGTGCCGGACGTTTTCGGAATGCAGGAGGCCCAGGCCGTGGCGGCGATGGAGGCTGCTGGCCTGCAGGTCAAGGTCGATCGGCTGCTCGGTGGGGTGTTCGGCACTGCGCGTAGTTCAGATCCTGGCGGCGGGACACAGGTACGCAAGGGCAGTACGGTCACCATCACCATCGTGTGACCCGCGTCAGCGCCCAGTTGACGAGGACGTGCGTCGTGACAGGCGCGCGGCTGTCTGAAGCGCCGCCACCGCCACGCAGGTCACCACGGTCGAAGACACGGGCACCACCACACTCGCACACAACACGTACCCGAATCCATCAGAGAATGTCCTTGACCCAACCCAATGGGCCGCCACACGAGCACAGGAACTGCAGGCCGTTCTTCCCATCGGAAGTCGAGGACGAGTCACGTTGGCTGCGGGTGTCGTCGGAGATTCCAATGGGGCACTTCTTCGGACAATCGCCGGCGTGCCCGACGCGAAACCACCGGAAGACGCGACCTGCCCTTCGACGACTCAGAACCCACGTCCACTCTTCTCACTCTCCTGTCCACAAGGTCGTGTGCGCCTCAGACCACCCGAAAGAGGTCGGGTCCCGGCGGGCGGTGACGATGCAGTGGTCAGCGCAGCAATTCGGCCACCAGGAAGGCAAGCTCCAGGGACTGCTGGTGGTTCAGGCGCGGATCGACCAGGCTCTCGTAGCGGCGGGTCAAGGACTCGTCGTCCAAACGCTCTGCGCCCCCGACGACCTCAGTGACGTCGTCCCCGGTGAGTTCCACATGGATGCCTCCCGGAACGGTGCCCACCTGCTCGTGCGCCGCGAAGAAGCCACGGACCTCGTCCATGACGGTCTCGAAACGTCGAGTCTTGTACCCGGTCGAGGAGGTGATCGTGTTGCCGTGCATCGGGTCCGTGGTCCAGGTGACGGGACGCCCGTCGGCCTTGGCAGCCTCCAGCAGGGGCGGCAGTGCCTCGCGGATCCGCTCGGCCCCCATGCGCGTGATGAAGGTCAGGCGGCCAGGCTCTCCGTCCGGGTTCAGACGATCGATCAGACCCACCAGCTGCTCTCGCGTGGTCGTGGGGCCGAGCTTGACTCCCACGGGGTTGCGCACACGGGTGAGCAGTTCGACGTGCGCGCCGTCCAGTTCGCGAGTCCTCTCCCCCACCCACAGGAAGTGCCCCGAGGTATCGTAGGCGTCGCCTGTACGCGAGTCGATGCGGGTCATCGCGGACTCGTATTCGAGCAGCAGGGCCTCGTGGGAGGAGTACAGGTCGACTTCGCGCAACGAGTCGAAGTCGGCACCCGCCGCCTCCATGAACTTGACGGCCCTGTGAATCTCCTCGGCCAGTGACTCGAAGCGGGAGTAGGCGGGATTCTGGGTGAAACCCCGATTCCAGTGGTGGACCAGGCGAAGGTCCGCATAGCCGCCCTTGGTGAAGGCGCGGATGAGGTTCAGCGTCGCGGAGGCGTGGTGGTAGGTCTCCATGAGGCGCCGCGGGTCGGGGATGCGCGCCTCGGGGGTGAATTCGTGCGAGTTCACCGCGTCTCCGCGGTAGGACGGCAAGGTGAGACCGTCGCGGGTCTCGGTCTCAGATGATCTGGGCTTGGCGTACTGGCCGGCGATCCGCCCGATCTTGACCACCGGCAGCGAGGCGCCGTAGGTGAGAACGACGGCCATCTGCAGCAGGGTCTGGATCTTCAGCCGCAGGTGGTCAGCAGTGTTGTGGGCGAAGGTCTCCGCGCAGTCCCCGCCGGTCAGGACGAAGGCATCCCCGCGCCCTGCCGCACCCATCCACGCACGCAGGTCGTCGACCTCGCCGGCGAAGACGAGGGGCGGCTGGCGTCGAAGGGCCGTGGTGACGTCGGTGAGCGCCTGGCCGTCCGGGTAGGAGGGCTGTTGGAGCGCCTCACGCTCGCGCCACGTGTCCCATGGGGCCACGGCATCTGCGGCAAGTGTCTGCAGGTGCTCAGGAACGACCGCGCGCAGCGGAGCCGAATGCACTCCGCCGCGCGCGGTGCCCGGGATCCGGGGGACGGTCACTTGGCCGCCGGGACGACGTCCTGGCCAATGCGACCCATGAGGTCGACGAACCACTGCTGGGTCACGTCGAAGGGCTTGCCGCCGGCGATGCGCGGGAAGGGAATGGCGCACAGGCGGTCGCCGTTCTCCTCGTCGTGGCCGATGACGCCGGGCTCGCCACGCAGGGCGCACTCGACGGCCAGGTCCGTCATGGACTTGATGAGGCGCAGGTCGTCGGCATTGGCGCGCGAGGAACGCGAGTAGTAGCCGGACTTCTGTACCATGACCTTCTCGGCCTGGATGAGGGCGGCGAACTGCTTGGCGAACCACTGGCCGGGGTTGATGGTGTCCAGCTTGACGTGGCCGAAGGGGTCACGCTGGACTTCGACGCCGGCCGCCTCCAACTCGGCGATGATCTCGGGGACGCCGGCGCCCTCGGACAGGAAGATGTTGACGTTGCCCTGCTCGTCCATGATGGTCTTCAGGCGCTTGGCCTCGGCCTCGATGTCAAGGGCCATCTCGGGCAGGAAGACTGCGTGGACGCCCCAACGCTCCTTGGTCAGGCCGATGGAGGGCACCCACTCCTGGGTGTCGAGCCACTTGGTGTAGTGGTCGGCGGCGGCCGCGGTCAGCCAGCCGCAGTGGCGGCCCATGACCTCGTGGATGATGAGCATGCGGGGGTTGGAGCGGTGCTCGCCGATGATGTTCTGGGCGAACTCGCTGGCCTCTTCGGCGGCGGTCCATGCGCCCAGGGACTGGCGGATCGGCACCACGTCGTTGTCGATGGTCTTCGGCAGGCCGACGACGGTCAGCTCGTAGTCGTTCTCGTGCAGGTAGGCGGCCAGGTCGGCGGCGGTGGTGTTGGTGTCGTCGCCACCGATGGTGTGAAGGACGTCGACACCGTCCTTGCGCAGCTGTTCGGCGGCCTTTTCCAGGGGGTTCTCACCCTCGGCGACGAGGCCGCGCTCGACCAGGTTCTTCGCGTTGGTCAGCTTGACGCGGGAGTTGCCGATGGGCGAACCGCCGAAGCGGTGCAGCACGGCGGCGTGCTTGCGGGCCTCGGCGTCGATGACCACGTGGTTGCCGGTGAGCAGGCCGTGGTAGCCGTGCTGGTAGGCGATGATCTCGATGGAGGGATCGATCTCGTTGTAACGCTCGATGAGTCCGCCGACGGCGGAGGACAGGCAGGGAGCGAAACCACCTGCGGTGAGCAGGGCGACACGACGGACCGACATGGGCTGGCACCTTTCGAGCGAGTGAAGGCGGGCCGGTCGGCCCACCACTTCTCCCCAGTCTAGTGCGAGCAGATGGTGCGGGTCACGGGCGCTTGGTCCCCGGGA
Source organism: Schaalia sp. 19OD2882 (assembly GCF_018986735.1). Classification (NCBI taxonomy): domain Bacteria; kingdom Bacillati; phylum Actinomycetota; class Actinomycetes; order Actinomycetales; family Actinomycetaceae; genus Schaalia; species Schaalia sp. 19OD2882. Next base: position 1,560,140 of record NZ_CP065521.1, read on the forward strand.
CGAGGGGCGGCGCCGCCCTCGTCACTTCTGGGTGGGGGCGGGGCCTTCCGCCGTGGGACCGTCCTCTTGGCGGGGAGCGTCCTGGCCCGCCGGGAGATCCTCGTCCTCGGGCGGTCCGGGCACCTCCACGACGGGGGCCACTCGGCCGCCGGGCGCTGCTCGCCCTTCGGAGGGGGCGTCGGCATGCGCCTGCTCCCCTGCGCCGGCCCGGCCGTTGGAGGGCACCGGCCCGTCGAACTTCCCTTCGGCGGCAAGGGCGGCCTTGACGTCGGCGGCGTATGCGTCCACGTACTCCTGGCCGGAGAGCAGCATGAGGTTGTACATGATCTCGTCAGTGACGGCGCGCAGCACGTAACGGTCGCCCTGCAGTCCCTTGTAGCGGGAGAAGTCGAGGGGCTTGCCCACGACAATGCCGATGTCGACCTTGCTGGGAAGCAGTTGTCCGACCGGCTGGGCGTCATGCATGCCGATCATGGCGATGGGGATGACCGGGGCGCCGGAGATGATGGCCAGACGCGCCACTCCGGTCTTGCCACGGTAGAGGCGCCCGTCGGGGCTGCGTGTGCCCTCGGGGTAGATGCCGAAGAGCTCCCCCTTGTTCAACCGGTCCAGGCCCGCCTTGAGGGCCGACTCGGAGGCGCGCCCACCCGAGCGGTCGACGGGAATGGTGCCGACGGCACTCATGAGGGTCTTCGTTGCCCATCCTTTGATGCCGGTGCCGGTGAAGTAGTCGGCCTTGCCCATGAAGACGACCTCCCGGTCGATCATCATCGGAAGGAACACGGAGTCCCACACGGCATTGTGGTTGGAGGCGAGGATCGCCGGTCCCGTGGCGGGGATGTGCTCCTTGCCGCGGATCCAGGGCTTGTAGGCCGCTTGGAGGACGGGCGATCCTGCGAATTTCAGCGCCTGGTACAGACCCACAGTTCCTCCTCGTTGGACCGCCGGTGGTGACGACTAGTATCAACTCTATGCCGTCCAGCCCGTCCGCGCCGTCCGCGCGAAAGGACATGGGCAGGTCGTCTGTCACTTCCCTTGATTCTTCCGCGCCGGCGTCCTTCGCGCCAACACCACCCGCGGCCTTGGGGCGGGTGCGCCGTCGGCTGGCTGACGACTGCCCCGTCGGGGTGCAGGTGGGCCTGGACCGGTTGGGCACGGACCTGGCCGATGTGGAGTGGGTGGTCGTCGACCTGGAGACGACGGGTCTTGGCGCTCAGGCGGGGATCACGGAGATCGGTGCGGTCAGGGTCCGTGGCGGGCGCGTCCTGGACGAATTCCACACGATGGTCGACCCGGGGCATCCGATCCCGCCGCGTATCACGGCACTGACGGGTATCGCCGATTCGATGGTGGTGGGAGCGCCGTCGATGGAACAGATGTGGGTGAGTTTCGCCCAATGGGCGGGCCTGGCACCCGCATCCACCACGGTCGAGGTCGACGCCGGCCTCGACCGTGCGACCGACCCCGCAGCGTCCTCGTCCCCCGGCCGCGCTCCTTCACCCACCCCGCCGCCTTCCGCCGGTTCTTCGACACCCCCAAAACCTCCGGTCCTGGTGGCCCACAATGCCGCCTTCGACATGGGTTTCTTGCGCAGGGCCGCGCGGGCGGCCGGCCACAAGTGGCCGAAACTTCAGGTGGTGGACACATTGGCTCTGGCGCGGCTGGTCCTGCCCCGCCCAATGGTGGCCAATCATCGCCTGGGCACCTTGGCCGCCCACTTCGCCACCTCCCACCAGGCGTCCCACCGGGCACTCGGGGACGCGCGCACCACCAGTGAGGTGCTGACCGCCTTGGTGGGGCTCATGGCGCCCGTGGGTGTGAGCACCTTGGAGGACTTGACGACCTTGGGGGCACCGGTGCCGACCTCGCGCAGGCGCCGAGTGTCCATGGCCGAGAACCTGCCGCGCACCTTCGGCACCTATCGTTTCGTCGACGAGGCCGGGGTTCCGCTCTACATCGGGTCGGCGACGAACATTCGCTCGCGGGTGCGCAGCTACTTCACGGCCTCGGAGACCCGCGCGAAGGTGCGGCGGATGCTGGATCTGGCCACGGATGTGAAGGTGGAGGTGACCTCGACTCTGTTGGAGGCACGTGTGGCGGAGTTGCGCGACATCCACGACCTGCGCCCCTTGTTCAATTCGGCTTCCACCAGGCAGGACGCGCAGTACTGGGTCGTATTGGAAGCCGGGCGCCTGAAGGTGACTCCACTGGTGGATTCAGTGGCCGCAGCCGACGCACTCGGCCCTTTCGGGACGCACGCCCATGCGGATCGCGCGAAGGATGCGCTCAGTGCCACCTACGCGAGCTCGGATGCCGGCCCGCTTCTGCGCGCCGGAGTGGTGGATCCGCTGTCGGCCCTGGCGGCCCTTGGTGCGTTGCGCGGGGAGCACCGTGAGGTCCTGGAGTCTGTGTGCACCCTCATGGGGAAGGCCTCCGACAGGCAGGACTTCGAGGGGGCTGCCCGGTGGCGAGAGGCCCTGTCGGCGTATGTGGCCGGGGTGGGCAAGCGGGCGTTGATCCGTCCGGTGGCCAGCGCCGGGACTCTCGTGTGGGCGTTCCACAGGGATGAGGGCGGGTGGACGTTGCATCGCTCGTCGTGGGGTCGACTGACCGGGACGGTCCTCACTCCCCCGAAGTCCTCGCCCATGCCGTGGGTGGAGGCCCTCATCGGAGAGGAGCCTCTGCCCGAACCCGACGTCTTCCTGGCGCGGACCACGCGGGAGGAGACCTCGTTGCTTGCCGGATCTCTGCTGTCGCCCGGGGCGCGTCTGGTCCATTGGGGCGGGCCCGTGCCGTGGGCCTTCCCCGTGGCCTCACCTCTGGGCGGGACGGCTTTGCTGGGGCGGCTGGGTGTGGCGCAGGAGCGCCCGTGGTCTCGCAGGGAAGGTCTGGATCGCCAGGGTTCACGAGGGCGGGGCTGAGAGCGTCTGCCCAGTGGCCCTCACGGGCCTCGTGACCATTTCGCAATCACCGCAGGGGCGATTCCACGGGGTCTGCGGTGGCCGTCGGTCGAGGGTCTCGGCACAATGGCTGCACCGGTCCCGCACGGATGCGGGGAGGCGATCGGAGGGAGCTTCCAGTGTCAGACGATTCGCAGCCCTCGCCGGTGCCGCCTCATGTGCCACGCCCGTGGACCGCACAGTCGGTGGCGGTGTTCCTGCTGGTTGCCGGGGCGTTTTCCATTGTGTCCTTCCTGACGCTGATGATGCTGACAGCTGTTGTGAGCTGGTGGCTGCGATGAGCATCTCGCATTCGTGGAAGGCCTTGCTGGGCCTGTTCCTGGGGTGTCTCGGGTGGCAGATCGCTCTGAGCTACGAAGGTTTCAGGGACGCGATCGGCGACCCGAAGGGAATCGGCGGACTGACCTTCGTGTTCCCGCTGGCCTTGTGGCTGACCGCCATTGCCCAGTCCTATCGTCATGACTGGGGGCTGTGGCGCCCCTTCCTCGTGGCGCTTGTGCCGTGTGTGGCCTTCTCGCTGATGAACCCCGGGTCGTTCCACATGGGTGATGCCTTGATCCACTGGATCCCGTACTTGGTCATTGCGTTCATCGGCGAGGGCGCGGGCAAGGTGGTGCGACTGTTCACCGACGACAATGGGCGTCTTCGGCACCTCGGCAGTGTGCCTGCAGGCGGTGACGCACCTGGAGGCACTGTGCATCGGTGACGGAGAATGCTGTTGCACCCCGCAGCTGACCGGGCTCGGTGGCCGCCAGCGAGGGCTGCTACCCGGTTTCGCACACAATGCTGACGACCTCACGGCGCGCCGGATTCCAAGAAGCCCGGAATCTCGCCACTTCCATTGACTGAGCGAGGCTGCACTGAGGCGCATTGTGTGTGGAATCGGGGTGCGTCCGGTGCGCACGCTGCGCCCCTGAAGGCACCACGGCTGGAGGCGTCCCCTCAGTTCGGGCAGAGCGTGCCGGGTCGGGCCGACAGGGCGGCCGAGAGGGCGGGCAGGATGCGGGTGGTCGAGTCGGCGATGCGGACATCGGCCAGTCGGTCGACAGCTGCGGGCCCCAGGTTGACGACGGCCAAGGCTGCCCCACTCCTCAAGGCTTCACTGACGACGATCATGCCGGTGGACACAGCCAGGGATGTTCCGCACACCAGGACCACGTCACAATCGCGGGCCGCGTCAATGGAAGGTCCCAAGGCGCTTTCCGGAAGGCTCTGCCCGAACATGACGATTCCCGGTTTGAGCACTCCCCCACACTGTTCACAGCGAACAGGAGTGAAGGAGCAGCCTTCAGCAGCGGCCCGATCTGCCTGCGGGGTGATCTCGACATGTCCGGGGTCGAGGTCGTGGACCAGGTCCGGGTTGAGGGCCACCAGTCTGGCGGACAGGGTGGCGCGGTCCTGCACCTGCCCGCAGCCGAGGCATTCGACGATGTCGTGACGGCCGTGCAGTTCCCACACGGGGTCCGTGCCGGCGCGGGTGTCCAGACGGTCGACGTTTTGCGTGGCCACACCCAAGAGCACTCCTGCGGCGGCAAGTTCCGCGAGTGCCCCGTGCCCGGCGTTGGGACGCAGGGCGTCCATCGAACGCCAGGTGACCTCGTTGCGGTACCAGAGCCAGCGGTACCAGATGGGGTCGACGGTGAACATGTCGATGTCGACGGGTGGTTTGGGGGTCGAGCCGGTGCCCCTGTAGTCGGGCAACCCGGAGTCGGTGGACATTCCGGCTCCGGTGACGGCCAGCAGGCGTTTGCCTGCACACAGGCCGACGAGGGCGTCCAGGGTGTCGTGCACGTGTCCCACCTCCTTGTGCGCACGCGCTTGTCACGGTCTTCACAGTACTCGTGCGATGCGTCCTCGGACGCTGGGCTCCGCCCTCGTCCCGGGTGCGCAGATGAGAAGCAGACTCAACACATGCACATATTGCAATTCGCTTATCTCTGTGGTTGACTGGGGCCATGAGCACACGTGAAGGGGCGCCAGCGGTTGCCGCACTGTTCAAGGCACTGGGCCATCAGGCCCGGCTGGAACTGCTGTGCCTGCTGGACGGGGCGGACCTGACGGTCGGGCAACTGACCGAGGCCTCGGGGATGTCGCAGCCCCTCGTCTCCCAGCACTTGCGGACCCTGCGTCAGGCCAACCTGGTCGTCGGATGCCGCAACGGCAAGGAAGTCGTGTACTCACTGGCCGACCACCATGTCGCTCACGTCGTGCGCGACGCTTTCACCCACGTCACCGAAGGAGATCACCATGACTGACGTCCACGCCGAACACACCATTGCCGAGCACGAGCACGGACCGGGCTGCGGCCACGAGGCCATCCAGCACGGAGACCACGTCGACTACGTGCACGGCACCCACCGCCACGCGCTGCACGGCGACCACTACGACGAGCACGAGGCCGTCGCCGAACACACCAAGGCCGAGCACGAGCACAAGGAAGGCTGCGGCCATGAGACCGTCCAGCACGGAGACCACGTCGACTACATCCACGACGGGCACCGCCACGCGGCCCACGGTGACCACTACGACGAGCACTGAGGCCTGACCGGCCATTTCGTGCCGAGGCGGCTCCGGCTGCGACATGCCGCCCGGCACCGCAGAGCCGAAGTGGCCGGGGCCGGGTTCCCATTCGGGAACCCGGCCCCTTCGTCGTCTTCCTTGCTCACGTGGTATCCATGGGTGAGGACCACGACAGATCGGAGAATGTCATGACCACCGCACCCGTCATCCTCGACGTGCGCCGTCCCGAAGAATTCGCCGAGGGGCACGTCCAGGGCGCTGTGCACATCAACTTCCAGGCGCCCGACTTCCTGGACAAGGTGGGCCAGCTGGATCGCCAGACCCCCTACGTCGTCTACTGCCACGGTGGTACACGCGCCGGACATGCGGTGGAGGCCATGGAGAAGATGGGCTTCACCGACGTGAAGAACATCGGCGGTTACGTGGCGGCGGCCGAGACGCTGGGCCTGCCATTGGTCACACGCTGACCGGCGCCCCGCGTGCCACTGCCCCGCTGGCTCCGGCAGCCTTGCAGGCCGGTCCGCTCAATCCGGAGGTTGACTGGTCTGCCCTTGGCGGCCGCCTGCGCGTTCCTCCTCTGCGCATGCGGATCGGCACCGTTGTCCCACGACGAGGGCGGGGCAGCCCAGTGGTGGCACCCCGAACAGGGACTCACATGGCACCTGCAACTCCAAGGAGAGGTGACCCCGGAGTCCCTGCAGGTCGACGTGGCCGACCTCGACGGTGAACAGACCACGGCACAGATGGTGCGCACTCTGCGTGAACGCGGGGTGCGCACCATCTGCTACATCGATGCCGGCTCCTTCGAGCAGTGGCGCAGCGACGCCCACCGCTTCCCCTCCGACATCCTGGGCGAGCCACTGGAGGACTGGCCCGGGCAACGATGGGTGGACGTGCGCAGACTCGATGCGCTGCTCCCGATCATGCAAGCGCGAATCAACCACTGCGCGGACAAGGGTTTCGACGCAGTGGACGCCGACGATGTCGACGGCTACCAGAACGACACGGGCTTCGACCTGGACCCGGCGGCTGCGGCAACCTACGTTGGCGAACTGGCGCGCCTGTCCCACCTGCGGGGTCTGGCCTTCGGATTGAAGAATGCGCCGGAGCTTCTTGCGACGGTGGACCAGGACATCGACTTCGCCGTCAACGAGCAGTGCGCCCATCGTCACGAGTGCCACCTGTGGGACGCGCTCACGACCTCGGGTCGTCCGGTTTTCGCCGTCCACTACCCCAACGCCGATTCCCGGGGCACGCAGGAGCCCTTGGATGAGTCCCAGTGCCCCGCACCCCGCCCGGGCTGGTCGATGGTTCTTGCCCGGGTGTCCCTGTCAGGTGGGACCCTCGCCTGCCCGTGAGCGGCAGATGCGCTGCCTGTGAGGTGTCCCATGAAGGCGCGCAGTGTCGCCTGGGCCTGCGGGAAGCCGCAATGACTTGGTGAGAGGCGTCACCTGTTCACAGGAAGTTGTCAGAGGCCGCCTGTACAGTGCGAAGCGAAATTGCACGGCCACTGACGAGAAAGGACCCACATGTCCCTGATCAACACGCAAATCAAGCCCTTCGCCACGACCGGCTACAAGAACGGTGCCTTCGTCGACGTCTCCAGCGAGGACCTGGCCGGCACGTGGAACATCATCTTCTTCTACCCGGCGGACTTCACCTTCGTGTGCCCCACGGAGCTGGCTGACCTGCAGGACATCTACGGGGAACTGCGCCAGCTCGGCGTGGAGGTCTACTCGGTCTCGCGTGACTCGCACTTCGTGCACAAGGCATGGCACGAGACCTCGCCGGAGGTCGGCACCATCGAGTATGCGATGCTCGGCGACGTCAACGGCGTCATCACCGAGAACTTCGACAACATGCGCCCCGAGTCGGGCCTGTCGGACCGCTCGACCTACCTGATCGACCCCGACGGGATCATCCAGTACCTCGAGACCACCCCCGAGGGCGTGGGTCGCAATGCCGCCGAGCTGCTCCGCAAGGTCAAGGCCGCCCAGTACGTGCGCAACCACCCGGGTGAGGTCTGCCCGGCCAAGTGGGAGGAAGGCGAGTCCACCCTGACCCCGTCCTTCGACCTGGTCGGCAAGATCTGACCTTTCCCAGTCCCCGTCATCGACGAGGGCGGGGCCGGTGCCCGCTGAACTCTGCGCGCCCGCTCCGCCCTCGTCCCCCATTTCCCCGAACCTGGAGGCACCTGTGCTCGACACCCAAGCGAAGGCCCAACTCACCCAGTACCTCGACCTTGTCACCCATCCCATCGAGTTGGCGGCCTGTCTGGGCCAGGACCAGACTTCGATGCGCATGCGCGAACTGCTCACTGAAATCGCGGGCCTGTCCCCCAAGGTCACTTTCCTCGAAGAGCCTCACGCACGCACCCCCTCCTTCGCGGTGCGCCGGGCGGGCACGGAGGTGCAGGTGCGTTTCGCCGGGGTTCCCATGGGCCACGAATTCGCCTCGCTGGTGCTCGCCCTGGTGCAGGTCGGCGGGCACCCGCCGCGCCTGGAGGCCGACGTGCTGGACGCGATCCGGGCCCTGCCGGGCGGCGACTTCACCACGTACATGTCGCTGACCTGCCAGAACTGCCCGACGGTCGTTCAGGCGTTGAACACGATGAGCATCGTCAACCCCGCGATCCGTCACACTGCTGTCGAGGGCGGCGCCTTCAAGGACGAGGTCGACTCCCTGGGCATCGCCGCCGTGCCCACCGTGTACAAGGACGGGGAGGTTTTCGGCCAGGGGCGCATGGACATCGAGGAGATCATCGCCAAGCTCGACCAGGGTGCCACCGAGCGGATTGCACAGACCTTGGACGCCAAGGAGCCCTTCGACGTGCTGGTGGTGGGCGGCGGACCTGCGGGCGCCACGGCGGCGATCTACTCGGCCCGCAAGGCGCTGCGCACGGGAGTCGTGGCGGAGCGTTTCGGCGGCCAGGTGCTGGACACCATGACCATCGAGAACTTCATCTCCGTCCCGCACACCGAAGGACCCCGGCTGGGAGCCGCCTTGGAGCAGCATGTGCGCACCCTGCCGGTGGACGTGACCACGGGGGTGCGCGCCTCGGCCCTTCGAGTGCCCACCGAGGCCGGCGCTCTGGTCGAGGTCGACGTCGAGGGCGGCGGCACGCTGCGTTCCCGCGCGGTGGTGCTGGCCACCGGCGCCCGCTACCGGATGATGGGCGTGCCCGGTGAGGAGGAGTACCGCAACAAGGGTGTCACCTTCTGCCCGCACTGCGACGGCCCCCTGTTCGCCGGCAAACGTGTGGCTGTCATCGGCGGAGGCAACTCGGGTGTCGAGGCCGCGATCGACTTGGCCGGGGTGTGCGAGCACGTGACCTTGGTGGAGTTCCTGGACGAGTTGCGCGCCGACACGGTTCTGGTCCGGGTGATGCGCGCCCTGCCCAATGTCGAGGTGTTGACCGGCACTGCCGTCCAGGAGGTCCTCGGCGACGGGTCGCGTGTGAGCGGAGTGTCGGTCCAGGAACGGGCCACCGGTCAGACGCGCCGGATCGATGTGGCAGGGATGTTCGTGCAGATTGGCCTGGTGCCGGCCACGGAGTGGCTGGAGGATGCCGTGGAGCGCACGCCTTCGGGTGAGATCGTCGTCGACTCCCATGGTGCCACGTCTGCGCCGGGCGTGTTTGCGGCCGGGGATTGCACGACGGCCCCTTACAAGCAGATTGTCATTGCTCTGGGCTCGGGGGCCACTGCGGCCCTGGGCGCCTTCGACCACCTGATCCGCACGGGTTCGGGCGCTGGAGAGACGGCCGAGAGGGCCTGACGACGAGGACGGACGGGCGGCAGCACTGGTGGGACCAGTGCTGCCGCCCGTCGGCATTTGCGTGTGCATCACCATGAGTTGCTCCCAGGGAAGACAAGTGTGGCAGCCCGGTCCGACGATTCCAGATCCCAACTGCTTACCGACCTGCTCTCTGCGGCACCTCGACTTCTGCGCAAGCGAGGAAGTGGGATTCACTTCTGAAGATGTCGAGAAATCGTGCGCGTATTCCTTGAAGAGGCGTCACTGAACACATTTCTCGGCCCCTCAAGCAATCTCGACCACTGCGGCACCATGTCGGTCTGGGTCTAACATGGCCGAGAACTCAAGGATCGGAACTCGTTCCACGAGCTGACCCGACCCGCGGGTACGTCCCCCCCCCATCGACCAGTACAGGATAACCATGAGTGTGTCACCCGAAGGCGGATCCCCCCTTCCCGAAAGCAGCGCCCCAATGCCTCAGCCCCAGGTCCCGACACCCCCGAAGCCAGCAAAGAACCCGATCGGACTGGTGGCTCTGGTCGTTGCCGTGCTGGGCGCCATTCTGGCTTGCGTCCCCGGATTCATGATCATCGGTTGGATTCTGCTGCCCATCGCATTCATTCTCGGAATCGTCGGATGCTTCCAAAAGGGAAAGGCAGTCGGTCAGGCGATTGCTGCGATCATTGTTTCGATCGTCGGCACGATCATTGGAGTTGTCGCCTTCTTCGCTGTCATCGGTGCCGCACTGGGGCAGGTCGGACACACTGAGGTGACCCGGAGCTCTCCGGTCACGAGCAGCCAGGAGGCTTCCTCCGGGCAATCGTCCAAGGATGCACCGTCGGGAGGAGAGACAGCTGAAACAGAGGATGCGGCCGGCAAGGCAGGGACCTCTCGCGAGAATCCCCTGCCCATCGGCTCCGTCCTGGAGACGAAGGACTGGAAGCTGTCCGTGAACTCCGTGAACCTCAATGCCAATGAGATGGTCGCCCAAGGGAACGAGTTCAACAGCGAACCGGCCGCCGGCAAGACATATGTTGTCGTCAATCTGACTCTCACCTACATTGGCAACGACCCGCAGGGTTCGACGCCGCTTTTCCTGGTGAACTACGTCTCACAGGATGGGAAGAGCTACCTCATGGGACACACCGAAGGGCCCGCCATTCCTCCGGAGCCTTTCGACCAGTTGAGCGCTCTTTTCAATGGGGCGTCATCCACCGGCAATCTCGTCCTGGAGGTCCCGGCAGAGGGCGTTGAAAATGGCGTGCTCGCTGTTCAGCCCGACCTTGTCTCCGACAAGACTTTCATCTCCGTGAAGTGATCCTGGCAACCTTCCTGAAGGTACGGTGGCAGCCCCACTGAGCACCGGCCCGTTTTCATCGTCCCCGACGGTCAGTCGCGCCTTTTTCCCGTGTGAGCGTTGAGGGTTGCGGTTTCGAAGGCGGTGGGCGCCCACCGCACGGCTTCACCATTCCTGCGGGGGCGGAACCGGTTGATCCGGTTCCGCCCCCGCTTAGGTCTGTTCCAACACGTTCTCCTGCGCCATGGATCGCGACGGTCAGTTGCCGCCCATCTTCAGCCAGGCGATCACCAGCGAGATGAGGAACACGACGAAAACGGCTCCGGCGCCTCCGAAGATGAACCACTGGGGTGGGCCTTCGCGCCACCCCCAGGCGCCGCCAACGGCGAAGCTGATGCCGTAGAGGAAGCCGAGCACACCGACCACCCACGTGAGGGGGTGTCCGGTCCACGTGCTCATGAACTGGGAGAAGAATGACGGGTCGGACATGCGTGGGACCTCCGTGTCTGGTCACTGGGGATGTCACTGTCGCCACACATTTTTCAGGATCCATTGGGCAGGCGTGGCGCATTCGCGCTGAACGGCCCCATTTCGTGACTTCTGTCAGACGCGATCGCCCCTGCCGTGACAATTGACATGCACACGTCGGTCGGTGGCCCATTCCGAAGTGTCCGAGGTCTGGGCGGGCCCCACGCGACGGATGTTGAACATGGGGCCGGTTGCCAGGTTGTGCGCGCCCAGGGCCGCAGTGGCCGCAGGCACGCCCTCGTGGCTACCGTGCAGGGTCGCGATCAGGACCTCGCGCTTCGGAAGGCGCTCACGTGTCAGGGTTGGGCCGGGGGTGAAAGTCTCGGGCGCGCTCATCCAGACCTCGACGTCGGCGTCCGCTTCTCGACGGTCGGGGTCATGGAAAGCTGCTCCGGTGATGGCGCCCGACAGGCGTGTCCGGTCGATGTCGCACTGGGCCGACTTCTTGGAGCACCGCACCCAAACCAGCCCACACGGGGGCAGCCGATACCGTTCCTACCGATGTTGCTGCTCTCCTACCGAGGTCGCAACGTCGGTAGCAAGGTCACAGGGTCGGTAGCAGCACGCTGCCGGCATTTCGCACCCGGCCCGGATGTCCCCACCAACCACGACGCGCCCAACGCGACAAATTCTTCTGCGATCGAAGGACAGTGTGTGTTGTTCGAGGCGCTGTGATTGGTGCCGATCCCAAGTGTGGGTACGTGGTGTGGTGGGACTCGTTCCAGGCGATGGCTCATGCCCGGTGTTGGATGAGGGAAACGTGTTGGCCGCTGTGGGCTCGCGGATGGGCGGCGTCAATGTCGACATCCGTGGATACGGTCTTGCCGCAGCAGGTCATCACGCGGGTAGCGATGGGACGCTTCGGAGCGCTCATCCCTCCGCAGGGGAAGCAGCCACCCCTCAACCCCACGCTTGCCGCACCACGACACCGAAACACTGCCACCTGAACGACACATTCCGACATTCGCCCTGGTCTCTTCGAACCGCGCGCATCAAAGCGTTCGCACAACAAGAACCCCGGGCCGTCCGGCCCGGGGGTTCATTCCGTGGAGCTAAGGGGATTCGAACCCCTGACCTCTTCCATGCCATGGAAGCGCGCTACCAACTGCGCCATAGCCCCGAAGGCGTGTCCCCGCCGTCCTCTCGGCCGCGGCGACTCCACAAGGATAGCCGCACTTGGCGGCCCTGGACAAATCGAGGCGGTGTGCGCCCCCTCACCCGCCCAGGACGTCCTCGCGCGCACCGATGTTGTGGGCCGCCAAACGCCACGCTGCCTCGCCGGTCGCACCGGATCCGCCGCCGCCGGCCAGGACCACCTCACTCCAGTGGCAGTTGTCCAGGCCGCGCAGTCCGTCAAAGTGAGTGGGCCTCAGCCCCAGCAGAGTCACCACGCACCGGGCGATCGCCGCCCCATGGGAGACCACCACCAGGGTCGACCCGTCCCGCATCCGCGCCGCATACTCGCACGCAGCCGCCGCCATCCGCGCCCCGACCTCGTCGGAAGACTCGATGCCACCGGCCTCGCACTCCCCCGTCGCCCGCCACTGGGCAACCACCTGCGGGAAGGCGGCCTCGGCCTCGTCCATGGTGCGCCCCTCAAGAACCCCGTAGCAGCGCTCGCGCAGACGCTCGTCCACCGCCGGGCCATCGCCCACCAGCACGCCACGCGCAGCGAACTCCGAAGCGATGATCCGCCCCGTCTCCAGGGCGCGCGACAATGGCGAACACACCACGGCCACCTCCGGCGAGGCGGCCCGCAGGACATTCACACCCACTTGCTCCCCTTCCGAGGAGAAGCGTGAGGCGATCACAGGCGCCGCATGACGCGCCTGTTCGACGCCGCGCGCATTCAACGGGATGTCGGTGGCCCCCTGGAAACGACGTTCGACATTGTGGTCGGTCTGCCCGTGGCGCACCAGGACGATGCGGGAGGCCCCGTTCATGCGCCCGCCCCCAGCAAAGCCTCGCGTCCGCGCGACGGCAGTGCCAGCGGCGTCACCGGACAGTCACCCCACAGGCTCTCCAGACGGTAGTGGTCCCTGTCCTCGTCCAGCAGGATGTGCACCACCAAATCCTGGTAGTCCAACAGGATCCACCGGGCCTCCGTACGCCCCTCGATGCGCGCCGGACGCATGTGCCGCTCGGCAGCCACCATGTCCATGATCTCCTCCGCGATGGCCCGCACCTGCCGCGTGTTCGACGCCGAGACCACCACGAAAGCCTCCGCCAGCGCCAGGCGCTCCGACACGTCCACCAGGACAGGGTCGGTGGCCAGCTTGTCGTCCGCGGCGCGCGCCACCAGGCGGGCAAGGTCCAGGGTCTGCTCGGTGCAGGGCATGTCACTCCAGGGGTCGGGGGCCTCAGTGTCCACGGGCAGAGTACAACCCGTGCTTCGCGATGTACTGGACGACACCGTCAGGCACCAGGTACCACACGGGATTGCCCTTGCGCACCCGGTCACGGCAGTCGCTGGAACTGATCGCCATGGCCGGCACCTCCATCAGGGACACCGACTGGCGGGGCAGCCCCCTTGCGTCCAGTGTGTGCCCGGGGCGAGTCACCCCGATGAAGTGCGCCTGCTCGAAAAGCCTGTCGGAGTCCTTCCACTGGACGATCTGTGCCAACGCGTCCGCTCCGGTGATGAAGTAGAAGTCGGCGTCCGGGTACAGTTCACGCAGGTCCGACAGGGTGTCGATCGTGTAGGTGGTCCCGCCCCTGTCGATGTCCACTCGTGAGACCGTGAAGCGGGGGTTCGAGGCCGTCGCCACGACCGTCATCAGGTAACGGTGCTCCGGCGGGGTGACCTCCCGACCCACCTTGAATGGTTGCGCGGCGGTGGGCACGAAGACGACCTCGTCCAAGTGGAAGACGTCCATGACCTCCGAGGCGGCCACGAGGTGCCCGTGGTGGATCGGGTCGAAGGTGCCGCCCATGATGCCGATGGAGCGACGCGGCTTTCGCGACGCGGGGCGCATGGACGAGGACGGACGCGGGCGGGCGCTGTCTCCCAACGCCGCAGCGCCCTCGCCGGGCGTCGCGGTGGGCCCAACCGGCGCGGGAGCCGGATCGGAGGGGTCAGCGATCGGCGCATTCGCGTCGACGGTGTCGTTGGCGTTCAGGGTCGGACCGTCCCTTCGCCCTCGATGATCCACGTACTGGTGGTCAACTCCTCCAACCCCATGGGGCCGCGCGCATGCAGCTTCTGGGTGGAGATGCCGATCTCCGCCCCCAGGCCCACCTGGCCGCCATCCATAAAACGGGTCGAGGCGTTGATGGCGATGGCCGCCGAATCCAACTCCGTGCGGAATCGGTTGGCAGAGGCGATCGACCGTGTGCAGATCGCCTCCGTGTGGCCGGAGGACCAGGTGCGGATGTGGTCGATGGCCTGGTCGATGTCGTCGACGACGCGCACCGCCAGGTCCATGTCCAGGTATTCGGTGGCCCAGTCGTCCTCGGTGGCCTCCACCAGCAGGTCCTGGTCGATGGTGGCGTCCGCGCGCGCGATCTGAAGCGTCCGGGGGCACCCGTGGATGCGCACACCCGCCGTGGTCAGGCGCGTGAGCGCCCTGGGTAGGAAGGAATCGGCCTCGTCGGCGTGGACCAGCAGGGTCTCGGCCGCGTTGCACACGCCGATGCGCTGAGTCTTGGCGTTCATGATGATGTTCTCCGCCGCCCCCAGGTCCGCGCCGGAGTCCACGTACACGTGGCAGTTGCCTGTGCCGGTCTCGATGACGGGCACCTTCGAATTCTCGACGACGGCGTTGATCAGGCCCGCCCCGCCGCGGGGGATCAGCACGTCAATGGCGCCGCGTGCGCGCATCATGGCGTTGGCGCCGGCCCGTCCCCACGGGTCCACGGTGGCGACGAGGGCGGGGGGCAGGCCCACGCCGGTCAGCGCGTCGCGCATGACGCGGATGATCGCCTCGTTGGACTTCTTTGCGGCGCTGCCTCCGCGAAGGATGACGGCGTTGCCGGATTTGAGGGCGAGGGCGGCGGCGTCGATGGTGACATTGGGTCGCGCCTCGTAGATCATGCCGACCACGCCCATGGGCACCGCCACCTGGGTGACGCGCAAGCCGATCTCCGTGTTCGAGCCGCGCAGGACTCGCCCCACCGGGTCCGGCAGCGCGGCGACCTCGCGCACGGCGGAGGCGATGGAATGCAGGCGGGCCTCGTCCAGAGCCAGGCGGTCCAGCAGGCCCTCGCTCATGCCGGACTTGCGGCCCCGCTGCAAATCCTGGGCATTGGCGGCCAGGATCTCCTCCTCGCGCTCGGCAACCGCCCGGGCGATGGCCTCCAACGCCTGGTTCTTCACTGTCGTCGAGGCCGCGGCGAGGACGCGTGCCGCCGCACGCGAGTCGGCAGTCAGGGTGGAGATGTCAACGATCTCTTCAGACATGGGACCATGTTCCCACACCTGTCGGTTGCACGGTCAGGCGGGGCGCCCCGTGGGACTGCGCACGGCCCGGGCCCCGCCCTCAGACGAGGATCGCCAGGTCGTCCCGGTGGATGACCGGACGGGGATGCTGCCAGCCCTGGGACTCCAGGTCCGCGCGCCCCAGGCCCGCCATGGCGGCCACCGTGTCCGAGTCGTAGGCACACACCCCGCGCGCCACCAGCCCCGAGCCCGGGTGCACCACGTCCACCACGTCGCCCGCCTCGAAACTGCCCGAGACCTCGCGCACACCCGCCGCCAGCAGGGACTTCTTCCCCACCGTCAGGGCGTGCACGGCTCCGCGGTCCACCACGACCTCGCCCATCGACTGGGCGGCGTGGGCGATCCACAGGGTCCGTGAGGCCGGGCGGGCCGAGGACGGCTCGAACCAAGTGCCGACCTCCGCACCCGCCAATGCGCCCGCCAGTTGCGGAGCCGAGGTGAGCACCACGCCGATGCCGGAACCCGCCGCCATGGTCGCCGCCTGCATTTTCGTCACCATTCCGCCGGAGCCCACCTTGGAGCCCGCCCCCGTCACCAGCACGGAATGCAGGTCGTCAGTGGCGGACACGGTGCGCACCAGGGTCGCCCCCGGGTGCGAGGGTGGAGCCGTGTACAGGCCGTCCACGTCGGTGAGCAGCACCAGCACGTCGGCCGCCACCATCTGCGCCACATAGGCCGCCAAACGGTCGTTGTCACCAAAACGCACCTTCGGGGTGGTCACCGCGTCGTTCTCGTTGATGATCGGCACCACGGCGTGGCTCAGGAGCTTTTCCAGGGCGCTGCGGGCATTCGTGTAGTGCTCGCGGCGCATCACGTCCTCGGTGGTCAGCAGCACCTGGGCGACGTGCCGGTGGTGGGCCTGGAAGGCCTGCGACCAGTGGGCCACCAGCACCCCCTGCCCCATGGCGGCCACGGCCTGCACGGTGGCCAGGTCCTTCGGGCGCGCGTCCAGGCCCAGGGAACCCAGACCCGCCGCCACCGCGCCGGAGGAGACAATGACCATCTCACGACCGCCCGACTGCCACTGGGCGGCCAGGCGCGCCACCACGTCGATCCTGTTGAGGTCCAGTCCGCCGTCCTCGCGGGTGAGCGACGAGGACCCGATTTTCACGACGATGCGTCGCGCGCCGGCCAGTGCCTGCCTCATAGCCGCCCCTTGGGTGCGGGCTCGTCACCGCTTTCCGGGTCGGTCCAGATGCCGGCCATGCGTTCGGTCCACAGCTCCTCGCGGGCCTCGGCCTTGGCGTCCATCATGTCGTGGTAGCGTTCGCGGCGCTCCTTGCGGGTGGCGCGTCCGCCCTGCTCAAGGCGCAGGTCCTGGCCTCGCTGGCCAAGCAGCTCCGGCCCGGTGGACAAGGTGGGCTCCCAGTCGAAGACCACTCCCCCGTCCAGGTCGCCGATGACCACCGTGTCGCCCGCGAAGGCCCCGGCCTTCATGAGCATGTCCTCCACGCCGGCCGCCGCCAGGCGGTCCGCCAGGTAGCCGACCGCCTCGTCGTTGGTGAAGTCGGTCTGCTTGACCCACCGTTCCGGCTTCGTGCCGCGCACCTGGTAGACGGGTTCGTCCCCCATGTGCACCTGGCGCACGGTGATCTGGTCCTGCTGGCCCACCGCCGCCGGGCGGATGACGGCGCGGGCCTCGGGGGCGGGCAGCTTCGCGCGCTGTTCGGCCACGAGGGCGCCAAGGGTGAAGGACAGGGGGCGCAGTCCTTCGTGGGACACTGCCGAGACCTCGTGGATCGGCCAGCCGAATTCTTCGAGGTCGGGGCGGGTGATCTCCGCCAGGTCGCGCCCGTCGGGAATGTCGATCTTGTTGAGGACGATGACTCTCGGGCGTTCCATGAGGGGCACGTAGCCTTCGACCTCGCCCAGGTCCCCCTGGTAGGCCGCCAGTTCCGCCTCGATGGTGCGCAGGTCGGCGACCGGGTCGCGGTCGGACTCGAAGGCGGCCGTGTCGATGACGTGGACGATGACGGCGCAGCGCTCCACATGGCGCAGGAAGTCCAGGCCCAGGCCCTTGCCCTGCGAGGCGCCGGGGATGAGACCCGGCACGTCGGCGATCGTGTAGCGCACGTCGCCGGCCTCGACCACGCCGAGGTTCGGCACCAGGGTGGTGAAGGGGTAGTCGGCGATCTTCGGCCGGGCCGCCGACATGGCGGCGATGATCGAGGACTTTCCTGCCGAGGGGAATCCGACCAGCGCCACGTCGGCGACGGATTTGAGTTCGAGGACGACGTCGCGCTCCTCGCCGGGCTCACCCAGCAGGGCGAAGCCCGGGGCCTTTCGGGCCTTCGAGGCCAGCGCCGCGTTGCCCAGGCCGCCGCGTCCGCCCTCGGCAACGGTGAAACGTGTGCCCGCGCCGGTGAGGTCCGCCAGCAATTCGCCGGAGGTCGACTTGACCACGGTGCCTTCGGGTACGGGCAGGACGACGTCCTCGCCGTTGCGGCCCTGACGGAAGTCGCCCATGCCGGGGGTGCCGTTCTTGGCCCTCTGGTGGGGGCTGTGGTGGTACGTGAGCAGCGTGGTCACCTGCGGGTCGACCTCGAGGATGACGGAGCCGCCGTTGCCCCCATTGCCGCCGTCGGGCCCGCCCAGAGGCTTGAACTTCTCGCGTTTGACGGAGGCCACCCCGTGGCCGCCGTTGCCGCCGAAGGCGTGGATGGTCACTCGGTCGACGAAGCTCGGCACGGGTCCTCCTGGGGTACGGTGGTCCGGATGTGGACGAAGGGCGCCCGGAAACCGGACGCCCTTCGCTGTCGTGGGGTCTGTCAGGCAGAGACCGGCTCGACGATGTTGATGACCCGACGGTCACGGCGGGTGGAGAACTCCACGGCGCCGGCGCGCAGGGCGAAGAGGGTGTCGTCCTTGCCGCGGCCCACGCCGTCACCGGGGTGGAAGTGCGTGCCACGCTGGCGGACGATGATCTCGCCGGCCTTGACGACCTGGCCGCCGAAACGCTTCACACCGAGGCGCTGGGCGTTGGAGTCGCGGCCGTTGCGGGAGGAGCCGAGGCCCTTCTTGTGTGCCATGTCGACACCTGCTTTCTGCTCGTGCGGTTGGGAGGCGTCTCAGGCGATCTCGGTGATCTTGACAACCGACATCTTCTGACGGTGGCCCTGGCGCTTGCGGTAACCGGTCTTGTTCTTGTACTTGATGATCGAGATCTTCGGACCCTTGGCGGTGTCGACGACCTCGGCCTTGACGGTGACCTTCTTCAGTGAGTCGGCGTCGACGGTGATCTTGTCCCCGTCGACCAGCATCAGCGGCTGGAGTTCGATGCTGGCGCCGATCTCCTCGGCCAGCTTGTCGACGACGACGACGTCACCGACGGACACCTTCTCCTGACGGCCGCCGGCCTTGACGATCGCGTAGACCACGTTGAACTCACTTCTCTCAAGCATCTTCTGGACGGACATCCCCCACCCGGGCCCGCAGGCGGGCCACAGTGGCCGGTGGATTCCGTTGGCGCTCGGTGCGCCGACGATCAAATCTAGCGGAGAGGGGCCGCGCCGGGCAACCCGACCCATCCCTTGTCCGGGACCGTGAGCTGTGCGATTCCACACCTGCACCCAAGTGGCGACACGCCGGGCTCACTTGAGCAGTTCGGCAACCTTGCGCTCCATCTGGGCGGGGCTCAGTGCGCCCACGCGCGAGTCGACAATGACACCGTCCGCCCCGACGAACCAGTGGGCGGGGATTCCGTCCACGCCCCACGCCCTGGAGATGACGCCGTCCTTGTCGACCACGTGCGTGTACCCCAGGCCCAAGGTGGACACCCACTTCTTGACGGTGTCCGGGTCGTCGTTGACGTGCACGGCGACGATCCTCACCTTGTCACCGTGGGCCGCGTGGACGGCCTGGATGTCGGGAGCCTCCACACGGCAGTCCGTGCACCATGTGGCGTTGAAGAGCAGCCACAGGGGTTTGCCGTCGAGTTTCGCCGTGTCGATCGGCGTACCCTCCAGGGTGGTGGCCGTGAAGGTCGGCGCCTTGTCCCCCACCGCAGGGGCGGCCAAGGAGACGCCCTGTCCACTGACCTGGGTCTGCGCGCGCCCCGACTGTGCGGGACCTCCCGAGCGCACCGACTGTGCCAGCCAGACCCCGCCCAGGACCACGGCCGTCGTCACGGCCAGGACCAGCGTGTTCCTCACCCAGGCGGAGTTCCTCATCGGCCCATTGTCACCCATAGGAGTGCAGGCCACCGAAGAAGTGGTTGCCGAAGTAGGCGAAGAGGACCGCCGCGAAGCCCAGGATCAGCATCCAGGCGCTGCGGCTGCCCTGCCAGCCACGGGTGACCCGTGTGTGCAGGTAGGCGGTGTAGATGAGCCATGTGACCAGGGCCGCGGTCTCCTTGGGGTCCCAGCCCCAGTAGCGCCCCCACGCGGTGTTCGCCCAGATGGAACCCATGACGATCATGAGGGTGAGCAGCGGGTAGGTGACGGCAGCGGCCTTGTAGCCGATGTCGTCGAGCACCTCCTGGGAGGGCAGGGCCTTGACCCGCAGGTACGGGTGGGCCAGGTACAGGGATGCGGCGCCGAAACTCACACACGCCGCACCGTAGGAGAGCACCGCGAAGGCCACGTGCAGCGTGAGCATCAGGTTGTCCTTGAGAGCCGGCACCAGCGGCTTGATGGTCATGTCCAGCGAGTTCGCGTACACCAGCAGGGCGATGACCACGGGCAGGACCACCATCGACAGCGCGCGGATCCGGTAGCGGTACTCCGCCAGCAGGTACGCCAACAGGATGCCGAAGGCGAAGGACACGGCGAACTCGTGCTGGTTGGCGAAGGGGCTGTAGCCAGAGGTAATCGTGCGCATCACCAGGTAGGCGACCAGCAGGACCACCGACACCGCGGTGAATCCGGTGGCGTACAGGGCCAGTCCCTTGGGCAGGCGGTCGCCGATCGTCCGGGCCGCAAAGGCACCACGGGGCACTTCTTCGGTCTCGTCCACTCCTTCGGCCTCGTCGACCAAGGCGTCGTCGTCGCTGCCCGAGGTGCGTGCACCAACTCCCGCGCGGGCCTTGCCGTGGGCCGCACGGGCGTCGGTCAGCGCGGCACGCCGACCGGTCAGGACGACGATGTTGCAGATCAGGGCGAGGACGGTGATGACCAGTGTGCTGGTGAGCAGCAACTGACCCACGCGTAGGACGTCATCGGGTGCCATGGGGCTCCTCCTCGTCGGTGTCGGGGGTGAGGTCGACTCGGGCCTGGCCACCAGTGTCGGGCAGTGCGGCTTCGACTTGGCGGACAAGGCCGGAGAAGATCCTCTCGAAGGTCACGTCCAGTCGTGAGACCGAACCGAGTCGGACCACACGGGTGCCGTCATCGTCCTCGTCCACACGGACCCACAGGCGCCGGTACTGCAGCAGGAAGGTGATGCACGTGCCGCCCACCAGCAGGACGGACGCCACCCACATGATCGGCGCACCCGGGTCATTGCGCAGGGTGATGCCCGTGTACTCCCGTTCACGCTGGAAGGTCACGGTGATGCCCTCCATCTCGACACTGTTGCCTTGGGTGACCTGCTTGGAGGCCACAGGTCCGCTCTGCGTGTCGGCGTGGATCTCGAACAGGGCGCTGCCCGGAGGAATGGTGGACATGCCCTGACCGGAGGCGGCCGTGGCGACCACCAGGGTCTTGCCGGTCTGCCCCAGCGGCATGAAGCCGTAGACATCCGATCGGTCCTCCGTGGTGTTCGTCAAGGGCACAGTGCCTTCGTACAGGGCCCTGCCGGAGGCGTCAGTGGCGCGCAGGTCCACCGCGTGGCCGAAGCTGGCCTGGTGGAAGCGGAAACCGTCGACCACCAGGGGCGAGTTGACGCGCACCTCCTGGTGGGCGACTTCGGTGCCGCCCTTTGTCACCGAGAGTTCGGAGACGTAGTCGGCTGCCTGCCCCTCGGGCGTGTAGGTGTCGGTGAAGGCCACTGCGCTCACCGTCAGACCGGAGTCGTGTCCGACTTCGACTGAACCGCCCACCGGGATGTCCAGGTTCTCGTCGACGCTGAGGAAGGAGGACACGACGAAGGCGATGAGGATGAGGACGAAGGCCGTGTGTGCCAGAACGGTTCCGATTCCGCTCCACGCGAAGCGGTCGGCGAAGACGGCACGCTCCGGATCACGCGGATCCTCCAGGAGGCGCCATTTCTTGGCGCTCAAGACGCCCCGCACCTGTGACAGGGCCCGGTCAGTACTGGCCGAGGTGTGCACCACTGCGCGGTAGCGGGCCCTGTCGAAGAATCGTGGCGCCACATGGGTGCGCGGGCGGTGCACCCGGTCCCGGAGTTCCGGGATGCGGTGGGTGGTGCAGGCGATGATGCTCAGGGCCAGCAGGGTCACCACCACGAGGAAGCCGATGGAGGTGAAGGCGTGGAAGAGGCCGAGGGCGTCCAACAGGTTGGTGGCCGGTCCCAGGGTGGGGCGCAATTCGCCGAGGAAATGCTCGTGGGCGGAGGCGTCCGCGTGGACCTCGGGGCTCATCTGCGGGACCAAGGAGCCCACGAAGGCGTAGGCGGCGAAGGCGAGGATCAACAGGACACCGAAGACCTTCGAGTAGAAGAGGCGGTACAGCCAGTGGAAGAGTTCTCCGACGCGCACCTCGCCCTCGTGGGCTCCGCTGTCCGGCGACTCGACACGGGACTGTGCGCCGCCGCTGCGCTCACTCATGTGCATCCCCTTTCCGTCCAATCCCACTGCGGCCACCACGGCTCACGTACCGAACCAGGCAGTGCCCGACAGTGGACCCAGCAGGTCGGTGACCATGAGGAAGCCGATGACCAGCAGGAACAAGCCCGACAAGATGTGGAGGGCACGACGTCGCCCTCGCATCCACGTCAGCAGACGTCCGCCCCGGTCCAGTCCTGCCGCCAGCAGGACCAGCGGCAGGCCCAGTCCCGCGCAGAAGACCACCATGAGGGCCAGTCCCTGCCATGCAGTCTCGGCCGCCAGGGCCATGGCGATGATCGCGCCGAGGACGGGCCCGATGCACGGCGACCATCCGAGGGCGAAGGCGAGTCCCAGGGCCGCTGATGCCACCACTCCCCTGCGTGTGCCGTCCAGCTTGCCCATTCCTGCAAGAACCCGGTCCAGGAATCCCATGCGAATCAGACCTGTGGCCTGCAATCCCATGATCAACAGCAGCACACCGCCGACGACGCGCAGGGGTTCCCGCAATGCCCCAAGGACATTGCCGGCCGCTGCAGCCAGCGCCCACAGGCCCACGAAGACCACGCTGAACGCGGCAACGAAGGCGAGCGCATTGCACAGGGCGACCCATCTGCCATCGGCCGAATCGGCCATGGCCCCAGCCGGTTCCTGGCGGACGCGTGTGCGCACGGCTGCCGGGTCGATGAAGCCCGTCGCGGGCAGGGCACCCACGGTGCGCAGGGGTGAGGGCACTTGCATCGTGTCGGCGGAGCGGACTCCGGCCAGATGGACCAGCAGTGCGGGCACGAGGGGCAGGAAGCAGGGGGAGGCGAAGGCCAGTACCCCGGCGAGGAGGGCAGCAGGTAGCGACACGGCATCCATCAGGACCGACCGCCGTCACCACTCGGTGGGCCCAGACCTTCGGGAACACCGCCGCTGTCGGAGCCATGCCCACTCTGGGGGCCCTGGAGATGCTCCATGTGCATCTGGGCCTGCTTGGCCTGCGCGGATTCAGGGTCCAGCTCAATGACCTTCTGCCACGCACCGAAGGCGGCCTCGGCGTCCTGGGGCTCAGCCATGAGATGGCAGAAGCCGATGTGGTACCAGCCGCGCACATCCGACGGGGCGACGTCTATGACCTTCTGGAAGTACTCCTTGGCGCGATCGATGTCCCCCATGTCGAATCGCAGTGCCCCCACTTCGAGCAGGGCGTCGATGTTCTGCGGGTTGGCCTCCAACGCGGCCTCGGCGCGTGCGATCCGCACGGCGGTGCCTTCGGTGGCATTCGTCCCCGACATCTCGTCTTCGAGGTTCGCATGGGGATCCTGGCTGTTCGCCGTCCACGACGACCACCAGATGGCACCACCCATGCCGACCAGCACGGCCACCACCAGCGCCACTTTCATGCCTCGGGTGAGGATCTTCGCAGGAGCGCCCAGGCTCTGGGCGGCGCGCTCTGCCCTGCGACGCGCCGCCCGGTCGCCGAGCAGGTCGTCATCCCGTTCGGAGCGGCCTTCGTAGAAGGCCTCCGACTCGTCCTCGGGCACTTCCTCGTCGGGCACGACCTCGCACTCGTGCGGGGTCTTGTCCGAGGAGGCTTCGGCGCGGTCAGTGGGCCGCATTCACAGCCTCGGCGGCGGCCGACTGGGCAGCCTCTTCCGCTTGCTTGAAGTGCTCGCTGATCTCGGAGGGCTTCAATTGGTCGGCGGGCACTCCCCTGAGGGCAAGCTGCCCTTCACGCGCAGCATCGAGGGCCTGGCTGAGGATCCGCTGAATGTACTCGGGGGCGTGGAAGCCGTAGGAGTTCTCCGAGTAGACGTAGTCCAGGTAGAAGCTGGCCTTGCGCTGGAACTGCTGTGCCAGGGCGATCTGGTCGGCGGGAGTTCCATCCGTCTTGGCCTTCTCCAAGTCCTTGATCAGGGCCACGAGGGCGTCGAAGGTGCGGTCGCGGGAGTCGATGTAGCGCGACTGGATGGTGGCCACACGCTGTTCGAGGACCCCGTCGCCGGTCTTGTGACAGGTGCCGCAGGAGGCGTTGACGTCACTCAAGGGTGTGGTGATGTGGTGGTTGGTGATCTTCTCGGCGCCTGCGCGCTTGAAGTTCATGTGGCAGTCGGCGCAGGAGACGCCATTGGCCGCGTGGACGGAGTTGGACCAGACGTCGAACTCGGGGTGTTGAGCCTTGAGCATGGCGGCACCCGTGGTCTTGTGCTCCCAGTCGGTGAATCCGGCCTTCTCGTAGTAGGTGTAGATGTCGTCGATGTCGATGCCTTTGTCCCAGGGGAAGGTCAGGACCTTGTCCTCGCCCTTGAAGTAGTACTCGACATGGCACTGGGCGCACACGTAGGAGCGCATTTCCTGGGTGGAGGCGTCGCGGTTGACGTCGTAGTCCTGGACTCCCTGGGTCTTCTTCAAAGCGGCGATCGCGCGCTCGAAGCCGGGCCGGGTGATGCGCAATTCCATGGTCTTCGGGTCGTGGCAGTCGATGCAGGCCACCGGATGAGCGGCCTCGCTCTTGGTGAGGACCTCGGTCAGGGTGTGTTTGCCCATTTCGAGGAAGCCCTTCTGGCGGTCACCCCCACCCAGTTTGTCGTACATCTCGGGTCCGGAGACGTGGCAGTTGGCACAGGTTCCGGGCTGCTTCACCTGGAGGTTGCGCAGCGTGTAGATCTGGTCGGTGGTCATGTGTTCGTGACCGCGGGCGTGACGGTAGTCCTTGGAGAAGGCGTAGCCGGCCCACATGTCCTTCAGACGCGGGTCCTCGACCAGTTTCTGGCCAGCGACCTCGGTGCGCGGGTCGGACTGGGTGGCATCCTGCTTCTCCAGCACACCGTCGTGGCTGCCCTTGGTGAATTCGGCGGTCTTCTTGTAGTCCTCGTACTGCAGGGGGTGGTTCTTGCCCCATTCGGCCGGGTCATAGGTCTGCTCCGTGAGCTCGACCACTTGGGCCTTGGGGGCTGCGGCCTCGTTCATGTGCTGGTTGACATTCATCAGCAGCATGGTGACGATGAAGGTCCCTGCCGCGACCAGGACGATGAGCAGCACGAGGAACAGTGGCTTCGTGAAGAAGCCGCTGGCCGTGGTCTTCTCGGTGGCCATTTCCCTTACCTCACTTCTCTTCCTACTCGTGGCCGACGCCCGAGTGGCACCTCACGCAGTCGTAGACCTCCGGGTCGTTGGAGTTCACCGAGTGTCGGATGTCGTTCGTGATGTTCGCGTGGCAGTGCAGACAGGCTTTGTTCGTCACGTCCAGGGAGACCGGGCGGGCGACGATGTTCTGGGGGTACCAGCCGGTCGTGAACTTGAGTCCGTGCCAGAAGCCGTTCTCCGCCTTGACGTAGTACTTGTTGACGATGTTGTCGTGGGGCAGGTGGCAGTCGGCACACACCGCCGTGTGCCGGTGGTGTCCCGCAACCCACCCGTCGTACTGCTCCTGCATGACATGGCAGTTCACACACGCATTGGGGTCCGAGCTCAGGTACGAGTACCCCTTGGCGTACACGAAGGTGTAGACCGCAAGGCCCGCGAGGACGCCGATGGAGAACGCTGCCAGGACCATGAGGATCGACCCGGGGCCCAAGCGAGACCTGGAGGCCGTAACGGCCATCACCCTCACCCCCTTCGTCGAGCATTGCGACAACGTGTCGTCACCTACTTTCAAGATTAACAAAGGGCCCTTCCCGCACTTGAGGAGACGACTCTTGCGCACATGGAGCACAGGACCGCCCGAGCCTTGCCACTCCCACCTGTTGGGACTTGAGTCCCAGCGGGTCCCACACGCATGCGACGTCTCCGCGTTGCGGTGCCACCTGCCGCCCGACTCCGTGTGGACCAACACCTGGACCAACACAGGAGGGCGCCGAAGACCTCATTTCGCAAAGAAGGAGAGCGCCTGCGTCAAAAGCGCGAAATGACGCGGGAACCCCGCCGGTGACGGGGTTCCCGAAGGTCCAGAGCCTCCTCGAATTGAGGCAGTCGGACCTTTCCTCATTCGCCGGTGTCGACCACGCCAGTGCTCACCGCACGGCGTCGCCTCTTCGGCTTGCCCGCAGGTTCAGAGACGGCCGGCGCCTCGGAACGCTCCGGCAGCACGATCTCGCTGACATCCAAAGGGACGGGCGAGGGCGCTGGAGCCTCCACCTTGGCCGGCAATTCGATGAGCGGGGCCACAGTGGGCTCCGGCTCGGCCGACTGGGAGGAGACCGCACGACGACGACGCGGCTTCTTGACCGACAGGTCGGCGCTCACAGGAAGCTCTGGCACCACCTCTGTGGAGGACTCCACAGAGAGCACCTCGGGCGCGACAGGCCGGGGGATCGAAACTTCGACATCCTCCAGCGTCGTGCGGGTCGGGGTCACCACGTCCAGACTGCGCGCCTGGCGAGTGCGACCCCGCCCTCGCTCCTTGGGGGCAAGCGGCGCCTCAGTGGCCCCCTGCCCGGAGCCTGGGGAGTCCCCCTCCTTGGGAGCGTGGGAGGAGGCGGCAGCAGCAGCAATCGCAGTGAGCGCCTCGCGGGCCTTCTCGCGCTCGGGCCCGTCCTCGATCCGACGCGGCTCGGCCTGCGACTTCTTCTTCTTGGAGGACTTGCCGGAGCCCTGCTGGGAACCCTGGCCGCCCGCAGAGTTCTCCACCGGGTGGTGGTGGACGATGAATCCGCGGCCCTCACATGCCTGGCAGGTCGTCGAGAAGGCCTCGACCAGGCCCTCCCCCACCCTCTTGCGGGTCATCTGGACCAAGCCCAGCGAGGTGATCTCCGTGACCTGGTGGCGCGTGCGGTCACGCCCGAGGCACTCCACCAGTCGGCGCAGCACCAGGTCACGGTTGGACTCCAGGACCATGTCGACGAAGTCGACGATGACGATCCCTCCGATGTCGCGCAGGCGCAGCTGACGGACGATCTCCTCTGCGGCTTCGAGGTTGTTGCGCGTGACGGTCTCCTCCAGGGTGCCACCGGCACCGATGAACTTGCCCGTGTTGACGTCGATGACCGTCATGGCCTCAGTGCGGTCGATGACCAGGGTGCCGCCGCTGGGCAGCCACACCTTGCGGTCCATGCCTTTGGCCAGCTGCTCGTCGACACGGTTGGCGGCGAAGACGTCCTCGGTGCCCACCCACTGTTCGACGCGTTCCGACAACTCCGGCGAGAGCTCGGTGACGTAGTCCTTGACAGTCCGGTAGGTCTGGCGGCCCTCGATGACCAGGGAGGAGAAGTCCTCGTTGAAGATGTCGCGCACGACGCGCACGGCCAGTTCGGGTTCGCCGCGCAGCAGGTAGGGGGCGGACTTCGACTTGGCGCGCTTGGCTTCGATCTCCTCCCACTGCTTCGTCAGACGCGCGACGTCCTCGCTGATCTGCTGCTCGGTGGCCCCCTCGGCCGCAGTGCGCACGATGACTCCGGCATCCTCCGGGACGACAGCCTTGAGGATCTTCTTCAGGCGTGAGCGTTCCTTGTCAGGAAGTTTGCGCGAGATGCCCATCATCGACCCGCCGGGGATGAGGACGAGGTAGCGCCCCGCCAAGGTGATCTGGCTGGTCAGACGCGCGCCCTTGTGGCCGATGGGGTCCTTGGTCACCTGGACCGGGACCGGGTCGCCACTCTTGAGGGCCGACTCGATGCGCCTGGGGCGTCCCTCCAGGCCGACAGCGTCCCAGTTGACTTCGCCGGCGTAGAGCACCGCGTTGCGGCCGCGGCCGATGTCGACGAATGCCGCCTCCATCGAGGGCAGGACGTTCTGGACGCGCCCCATGTAGATGTTGCCGACCATGGAGGACTGGGTGCGTCGGGCCACGTAGTGCTCGACCAGCAGGTTGTCCTCGAGGATCGCGATCTGGTCCAAGCCGTCGCGGTGGCGGATGACCATCCTGCGGTTGACGGATTCACGCCGGGCGAGGAACTCGGACTCGGAGATGCCGTGCTTGCGGCGTCCTTCCTTGCGCCCCTCACGCCGGCGCTGCTTCTTGGCCTCCAGTCGAGTGGAACCCTTGAGGGCCTTCACCTGGTCGACGGGATCGGCGTCCTCGTCCATGGTGGGACGTGAGCGGCGCCGCCGGCGACGACGGCTGGTCCCTTCTTCCTCGGCCTCGTCCTTGGCGGACTCATCGGCGGTGTCGGTGGGCTCGTCGCGCTGTTCCTCTTCGACCTCGACAGTCTTCGCCGTGCGCGTACGGGCGCGCCGGCCACGCGTTGAGGGCGCCGGGTCGTCCTCTTCCGGGCTCTCCGACGAGGGCGGGACCTCGGCGGTTTCGTCACCGTCGCCCACCTGCGCCTTGCGGGCGCGGGTCCGCTTGGACCTGGGGGCGCCGGCCCCGCTCTGGTCCGCCTCGGAGGAGGCGGCCTCGTCCTGGGTGGCGCGCTGCTTGCGGCCACGCGTGCGGCGCTCCGAAGCGGTCTCGGGGCTCGAGTCGTCCTCGGCGGCACTGCGGCGTGAACGGGATCGGCGCGCAGGGGCCTCGTCCTGGTCACTCGGACGCTCGGGCGGGGCCTGGAAGGTCGGCTCCTGGAATGCGGGAGCCTGGAAGAGCAGCGAAGCTGCCGGCGTCGAGGGCGCCGGTGTGGTCGTCTCGTCGGACACGATTCTCCAAAGGTCGGTGGCAGGACTTCCACACCGAAGACCCAGCCTTGTCACTCGCCCGGATGGGGCGGAAGCCTGAATGAGCGCCATGGGCGCGCGGACCCGCTCAGTCGACGCCTCCCTCGGGGGAGGACCTGGGACCGGGGCCCGGGACGACCGAGGTGTGTCGGGCGCCCCTTCCGGGACACATTCTCCCACACCTGTACAGCTCCGGCCTTTTCGCCACATTGGCGATGCGTCACCAATCCGCTCTCACCATGGCGCCGAGGGCCCGGAAGCTGCGGTTGACAGCGGAAGTCGCCACCCTTCTGACAGTCATTCAGTTCTTGACCAAGCACATGTGGTGCACCATCCCGACCCAACATGGGACCTCCGTCCCGAAGCCCCCTCGACCCTCCCCTCCCATCCGAGGCGCACAGCGCTGCAATCAATGGGACTTTCACGCTCATCCGACCATCACGCACCATCGGATCAATAATGGGACAAAGGGCCCGAGCAGTACTTGACCACCCGGTAGTTCGAGGTATCTTTCTGGCATGATGTCGCGACAGTGTGCTGGCGCGCCTTCACCCATCACCTCTTGCCCCCAACCGGAAGGCGTCACATGACCCTCGCGCAAACAGCGTTCGACACGCTGACACTGGGGCGGTGGCAGTTCGGCATCACGACCGTCTACCACTTCCTCCAGGTTCCCCTGACCATTGGCCTGAGTCTGCTCGTGGCCCTCATGCAGACCTTCTGGTACCGCACGGGCAAGGAAGCCTGGCTCCAGGCCACGAGATTCTTCGGCAAGATCCTCCTCATCAACTTCGCGCTGGGTGTCGCCACCGGCATCGTCCAGGAGTTCCAGTTCGGCATGAACTGGTCGGAGTACTCCCGCTTCGTCGGCGACATCTTCGGCGCACCCCTGGCCATCGAGGCGCTGCTGGCCTTCTTCATGGAATCGACCTTCTTGGGCCTGTGGATCTTCGGATGGGGACGCCTGTCCAAGAAGACGCACCTGGCCACCATCTGGCTGGTCGCCCTCGGCACGATGATCTCGGCCCTGTGGATCCTCAGCGCGAACTCGTGGATGCAGCACCCGGTGGGCGCCGTCTTCAACGCCCAGACCGGCCGCGCCGAACTCGACGGGCTTGGCGGCTTCATCCAGCTCATCACCAGCCCCGTGCTGTTCTGGGAGTTCACGCACGTCATCACATCCGCCTGGCTGACCGCAGGCACCGTCGTGGCGGGGCTGGCCATCTGGTGGATGACTCGCGCTGCCCGAGAAGGTGGAGAGGCCGGACGCACCGAGGCACGGGAGGTCTGGCGTCCCGTGGCCCGCTTCGGCCTGACCGTCACCCTGGTCGGCGGCCTGCTCGCCGCCACCACCGGTCACTTCCAGGGCCAGGCCCTGGTCGAGGAACAACCCCTGAAGATGGCGGTTGCCGAAGGCATCTGTGTGGACACCGAAGGTGCGGCGTTCACGGTGGCCCAATTCGGAGACTGCCCGCTGGACGGCACCGCGATGCCGACCAAGTTCGTCGAAGTCCCCGGCGTGGCCTCCTTCATGTCGCACAACAGCTTCTCCGCCAAATCCGCGGGTGTGGCCGATGAGCACAAGCGCATGGTCGACCTGCTCAACTCGAACAAGGACTTCGTGGCCACCTACGGTGACGCCGCCCAGTACGACTTCCGCCCCCCGCAGATGCCCGTGTTCTGGTCCTTCCGTCTGATGATCGGCATCGGGTGCTTCTCGATGCTGCTCGGCGCCGTGGGCCTGTGGTTCCTGCGCAAGAAGGACGACCTGCCCACCCACAAGTGGCTTGGCCAACTGGGCATCATCTCCATCCCGATGCCCTTCATCGGCATCACCTTCGGCTGGATCTTCACCGAGATGGGCCGCCAGCCATGGCTGGTGCACCCGAACCTGGGTGCCCTCACCGCCGGTGACCCAGTCGCTTCGGTCCTCATGATGACCGACTTCGGAGTGTCCACCCACGTCCCCGCATGGCAGGTGGGTGCCACCATGGTGCTGTACACGATTCTCTACGGCGTCCTGGGCGTGGTCTGGCTGGTGCTCCTGAGGCGCTACGCCGTCGAAGGCATCCACTCGAAGAAGCCCATGGACACCTCAACGGACGCCGAAGCCGGCGCCCTGAGCTTCGGTTACTGAGGAAGGAACCTGACATGACTCTCTCCATCCTCTGGTTCATCCTCATCGGCGTCCTGTGGACCGTCTTCCTGGTCCTCGAGGGCTTCGACTTCGGCGTGGGCATGCTGCTGCACGTGGTGGCCAAGAACGACCGTGAGCGCACCCAGACGGTGCGCACGATCGGCCCGCACTGGGACGGCAACGAGGTCTGGCTGCTGACCGCCGGCGGCGCCACCTTCGCCGCATTCCCCGAGTGGTACGCGACAATGTTCTCCGGCATGTACGTGGCCCTGTTCCTCGTCCTGGTCCTGCTCATCCTGCGAATCTCCGCCCTGGAATGGCGTTCGAAGATCGCCACCGAGCGTTGGCGCGCCATGTGGGACAGGTTCCACACCCTCTCCGCCTTCGGCGTGCCCCTGCTGCTGGGGGTGGCCTTCGCGAACCTGGTCCAGGGCATGGCGATCCAGGTCGTCGGCCGCGACGGAGCCGTGGTCCCCGCCCAGGGTGTCCAGGACTCCCTGGCCACCTCCACCCACCAGCTCACCGGCGGGTTCTTCTCACTGTTGACCCCCTTCACGCTGCTCGGCGGCGTGGTGGTCCTGGCGATCTGCCTGGCCCACGGCGCGCAATTCCTGGCACTGAAGACCGAGGGCGTCGTGCGTGAACGCGCCAACTCCATCGCAGCGCCCCTCACCGCTGCCGCCACGGTCCTGGCCGCCGTGTGGGTCATCTGGGGCCAGTTCGCCTACGTGTCGAATGTGCTGGCGTGGATCCCGC
Organism: Schaalia sp. 19OD2882; assembly: GCF_018986735.1. Lineage (NCBI taxonomy): Bacteria > Bacillati > Actinomycetota > Actinomycetes > Actinomycetales > Actinomycetaceae > Schaalia > Schaalia sp. 19OD2882. Next base: position 1,591,766 of record NZ_CP065521.1, read on the forward strand.
TGGTCATCGCGGCCCTGTGCCTGGTCGGCTCGGCGGTCTTCTCCCAGAAGGTCATGCGCAGCGAAGGCAAGTCCTTCGCCCTGTCCGCCCTGGGCATCGCAGCCGCAGTGGCGTGGATCTTCTCAGCGATGGCTCCGGCCGTCATGAAGTCCTCCATCGACCCGGCGTACTCCCTGACGATCGACCAGGCGTCGGCAAGCCAGCCGACCCTCACGCTGATGACAGGCGTTGCGGTGTGCCTGCTGCCCTTCGTCCTGGTCTACATCATCTGGTCGTACTGGGTGTTCCGCCACCGCGTCGGACCTGAGGACGTGGAGACCAACACCGGTCTGGTCTTCGGCAGGATTCGCCTGAACGAGAACTTCCTGGCCGGCTGACGCCGCCAACTCCTGGGGGCCGGGTCTGCGTGAGCAGGCCCGGCCCCCTTCTGCCCGCCCGTGGCGCACATGTGACCGGAATTCTGCCGGCTCGCGAACGCGCGGGCGGATTGCGTGCTCAAGGGCGCAGTCCTGCACAATGGGACCATGCGCCCAGTGGATCCCAGATTGTTGAGGTATGCCCGCTCGGCGCGTACCCACATCGCCTTCCAGGCTCTGCTGGGCACGGTCACGGCCGGCCTGGTCATCTCCCAGGCCGTCCTGATCGCCTCCGTCCTGTCCCCCCTCGTCCAGGGCACCGCCACCCTGCCCGACCTCGCCACCCGCCTGGCCGCCCTCGTCGCCGTCGTGTCCGCACGGGCACTCGTCGTCGCCTGGCGGGAGGCCACCTCGAACCGGGCGGCCGAACACACCATCCGCGAATTGCGCGCCGCAGTCATCGACCATGCGATTGCACTGGGGCCCCGCTGGCGCGCCCGCCACGGAGCCGACACCGCCACGCTGGTCACCCGCGGACTGGACGACCTGACCCCCTGGTTCGTGCGATTCCTGCCGCAACTGGTCCTGGTGTGCACCGTCACCCCCTTGGCATTGGCGACGATCCTGTGGCTCGACCCAGTTTCTGCGGTGGTCGCCGCCGTGGTGGTGCCACTGATCCCGGTCTTCATGATCCTGGTCGGACGCTTCACCGAGAAGTCGTCCTCCGCGCGGCTGGTGGCCATGCAACGCCTGTCCTCACAGTTGCTGGACCTGCTGGCGGGACTGCCCACCCTGCGCGGACTGCACAGGCAGCGTGGCCCGGAGACCCACCTGGCCCGCTTGGGCCGTCAGAACACGGCGACCACCATGGCGACCCTGCGTGTGGCATTCCTGTCCGGCGCGGTCCTGGAGTTCCTCGCCACCTTGTCCGTGGCCCTGGTGGCCGTCGAATCCGGCTTCCGCCTGGTCTACGGGCACATCGACCTGTTCACCGGTCTTGCCGTCATCATGCTGGCCCCCGAGGTCTTCGAACCCCTGCGTCAAGTCGGCACCCAGTTCCACGCCTCCGCCAATGGAGTGGCCGCCGCCCAACGCGCATTCGAGGTCCTCGAAACCCCTCTTCCCGCAGGGCACGGCTCCTGCCCTGCTGAACCGTGCCTCCACGCACCCGAAGCGGGACGCACGACGATCCTTTGCGAGCAACTGTCGGTGGCTGCCCGCGGAGTGTGGGCACCGGCCGACCTGGAGGCGACGATCCGTCCCGGGCGTCTCACGGCCCTGGTCGGTCCCTCCGGCGGCGGCAAGTCCACGACCATGGCCTGCCTGCTCGGTCTGACCAGACCCACACGTGGGCGCATCCTCTTGCAGGACGAGGACGGGACCCGCGTGGACCTGGCGGAGGTCGACCCGACCACGTGGTGGTCGCAACTCGCGTGGATCCCCCAGTCCCCCGTTCTGGTCCCCGGGACACTGCGTGACAACCTGCCGGCAGACGCCACCGACGGGGACCTGGACCGCGCTGCCCGGGCGACCGGCTTCGACGAGGTCCTGGCTGGCCTTCCCCACGGGTGGGACTCGCCCGTCGGCCGGGGAGGGGTCGGCCTGTCCGTCGGTCAGCGTCAACGACTGGCCCTTGTCGCCGCATTGGTGGGCGAGGCCCCACTGGTCTTCCTCGACGAGCCCACCGCGCACCTGGACGCCGTCAGTGAAGAGGTCGTCACTTCCACCCTGGAGGCTTTGCGCGCCCAGGGACGCACCCTGGTGGTCATCGCCCACCGTGAGTCCTTGGTGGCCCTGGCAGATGAGGTCATCGAGGTCCACCCGCGCAGGGCCGGCGAGCAGGAGGTCGCCGCACACCCCGAACTTGCCGCCGCCGACGCACTTGAGGCCATTGACATCCACGCGCCGCAACTCCTGGACCCGAAGGCGGCCGAGCCCCCACCCGCGACCCGCCGTGACGACACGGAAGGAGGCCGCGTGTGAGCACACAGTCCCCTCCCCTGTTCCTCACCCGCGACGAGCGCAAGGCCCTGGCCCGGGTCCTGCACCTGCTTGCCGTCGACAAGGCGAACCTGGCTCTGTCGGTCCTCATCGGCTGCCTGGGCATGGGCTCGGCCATCGCATTGGGAGCCACCTCCGCCTGGCTCATCGCCAAGGCCTCACAGCATCCGCCGGTTCTTGAACTCTCCGTGGCCGCCACTGCCGTGCGCACCTTCGGTGTCGCACGCGCCATCATGCGTTACCTCCAGCGAGTGGCCAGCCACAAGGTTGCCCTGTTGGGGATGGACAATTTGCGCCAAGGCATCTACGCCCACCTGTCACGCGGGCGGGCCGAACACCTCGTCTCACTCACCCGGGGGGACATCCTGGCGCGCGCCGGAGCCGATGTGGACGACGTGGGCGACCTCGTCGTCAAGGCCGTCCTTCCTGCCATGACGACGAGCATCCTGGCGCTGGCCAGTGTCCTGGGCATCGCGCTGGTCTCCCCCGAGGCGGCACTCGTCCTTGCCCTGTGCCTGTTGACCAGCGGCCTGGTGGCTCCATTGCTGTCCATGAGGGCCACCCGCATGGCCCAGACGGTGTCGGCCCGGGCGCGCGCCGACCTGTCGGAGCACAGCCTGACGATCCTCGAAGGCGCCTCCCACCTGCAGGTCGCCGGGCGCCTGTCAGAGGCGCGTGCCGCCCTGTCCGACGCCGAGGACAGGGTGCTGGACGGGGCCGCCCGCAGCGCGCGGGTCATGGGCCTTGCACAGGGAGTCGACCGCTTCGCCAGCGGCGCTGCCGTGGTCGGTGCCCTCGTGGTCGCCGGACCGGATGTGGCCTCCGGTACGCTTGCGGCACTCGCATTGGCCGTCGTGGTCCTCACCCCATTGGCGGCCTTCGAAGGGACCTCGGAAATGGGGATGGCCGCCGCCCAGCTGGTGCGCTCCGCCAAGGCGGCTGTGCGCATCGACGAACTCCTGGGACCCGAAGAGCACCGAGCTGACGACGCCGAAGGGGCCCCCGTCGCAGACACCGGCACAACTCTTGCGGACAAGCCCGGCCCCGCCCTCGTCGACAAGGCCGACCCGGATGCTGACCTGACCGCGGACGAGGACGCAGGTGAAACCGCGATCGCCGGCCTCGGCGCCCCCGCACTGCACGCCGTGGACCTGGCCATCGGCTGGCCCGACGGTCCGCTCCTCGTCGAAGGGATCGACGTGGACCTGGCCCCCGGCAGGCGCGTCGCCGTGGTCGGACCGTCAGGCATCGGCAAGACGACGCTGCTCATGACCCTTGCGGGGATCATTCCCCCCAAGTCCGGGCGCCTCAGTGGCGCCGGCCCGCAGGTGAGTGTCACCGCGGAGGACGCCCACGTCTTCGCCACCACCGTCCTGGAGAACATCCGCGTGGCGCGCGCCGACGTCACCGAGGAGGAGGCACTGCAACTGCTCGCCCGGGTGGGCCTCGGACACTGGGTCGAACACCTGCCCCAAGGAGTCCACACCCTGCTCGGCTCCGGCTCCACCACCGTCTCGGGCGGCGAACGCCGACGCCTCCTCATGGCGCGCGCCCTGGCCTCCCCCTGCCCCATCGTCCTCCTGGACGAGGCCGGGGAACACCTCGACCCGGCCACTGCCGACGCCCTCGTCGCCACGCTGCTGGCGCCCGACCCGGATCTCGCCGTCCTGCTGGTCACCCACCGTCTGAGCGCCCTGGAGGAAGCGGATGACATCATCGTCCTGGACCGTCCCGATCCCGCCCGTCCCGCGTGCGTCGTGGCACGCGGACGCCACGAGGACCTCCTGGCCGCCCACCCCACCTACCGCAACGCCCTGGACAAGGAGAAGCCGTGAAGGATTCCACCGACTTCAAACTGCTCGAGGCAGCACTGGACCTCACCTCGAACCTTGACCTGCAACGGGCCCTGCGGCTTTTCGTCCAGCAGGCATGCCAACTCACCGAGGCGCGAAACGGGACCCTGGCGGTTCTGGACACGTGGGGTGAGACGGTCATGGAACTGACCCACGGTGACCAGCGCCCCTCCCCTGGTGTCGGGCACCGCCTGGCCGACGAGATCCCCCCGAGCGGCCACCTCATCCTCAACGACATGACCGACGTCGAAGGGGCGGGCCGCACCGAGAACTTCCTCGGCGCCCCGGTCCTGGTCCACGAGAGGGTCTACGCGCGCCTCTACCTCACCGACAAATTCGGGGGATTCGACGAGGACGACGCCACCATCGTGCGCACCCTTGCCGGGGCGGCCGGCGTGGCCGTGGAGAACGCGGAGCTCTACTCCGATGCGCGCAGACGCGAACGATGGATCGCCGCCTCCCAGTCACTGACCACCACCATGCTCGAAGGCACCGACGAGGAAGAAGCCTTGGTCCTCATTGCGCAGACGGTGCGTGAGGTGGCCGGCGCCGACGCCGCCATCATCGTCCTTCCCTCGGTGGGAGACACGTGGGCGGCGGAGATCACCGAAGGGCATGACGCCGACAAGTTGCTGGGCGCCGTCTTCCCGCCGGAGGGGCGGGCCATGCAGGTGCTGGCCGAAGGCACGGGCCTCATCGTCGACTCCTTGGCGCGCGCCCAATCGCTGCGAGTGCCGGCCCTGGGAGTCTTCGGGCCCGCCCTCTACGCCCCCCTGCGGGCCAGGGGCCAGTCCTTGGGGGTCCTCATCCTGCTGCGCGTCGTCGGTGGCGCCGAGTTCGACTCCTCCGAACTGGCTCTGGCGGAGTCACTTGCCACGCAGGCCACTTTGGCCCTGGAGCTCGCCTCGGCCAAACATGCCGAGGACGTGGCGGTCCTGTTGGACGAACGCGATCGCATCGGCCGCGACTTGCACGACTTCGCCATCCAGCAGCTCTTCGCCACCGGCATGCGCCTGGACGCCGCCAAGCAGAAGGTCTGCGCAGGCGACGAGGACCCGAAGGGCATCCTGGACGCCCTGGACCATTCGTTGGCCGGGATCGACGACGCCGTGCGTCAGATCCGCGCCATCGTCCACGACCTGCGGGAACCCGATCGCACGGTGGGTCTTGTCGAACGCTTGCGTCGCGAATCCTCCCTGTCGCGCTCTTTCCTGGGCTTCGCACCGTCACTGGTCCTGTCCCTGGACGGGCGGACGATCACCGAGGACTCCGAGGACTGGTCGGACACCGTCCTGGACTTCGAGGGGCGAGTCGACGCCGGCCTGGCCGACGACGTGGTCGCCGTGGTCCGTGAGGGGCTGTCGAACATTGCCCGCCACGCCAAGGCCACAGCCGGCCAGGTGCAGGTCGACCTGGTGGGCCGCGAACAGGACGGGCGCATCCAGGTTTCGGTGGCTGACGACGGGCGGGGCATCGACCCGAACAGGACCCGCAACTCCGGTCTGTCGAACATGAAGGGCAGGGCCGCCCTGCACGGTGGCAGCTTCGAACTGGGCAGTGGCATCGGCGGGCGCGGAACCCGCATCACGTGGACGGCGCCCCTGGCCTGAGGGGCCCGTCACCGGCCTCGGCCGTCGACCTCGTCAATGGCACCTCGGGACCGGATTCGACGGAGTTCGTCATCGCGACTCCTCAAGCCCGCCAACGGTCCGGCGCCGCCTCGGCCGACAGCGAAGGATTGCGGCGTCAGTTCCTCCAGGCGGCGGCGCGCTGGCCGGCCACCCACGCGGCAACCTGCGTGCGCCGCTGCAGACCCATCTTCGACAGCAGTGACGTGATGTGGTTCTTCACGGTCTTTTCCGCCACACCCAACTTTTCGCCGATCTCACGGTTGGACAGGCCGTCGCCGATGAGTTCGAGAACCTTGCGCTCCGAGGGTGTCAGGTCTGCGGTCGGGTCGTCATGGTCGGCGCGGCGGCGGGTCAGGGTGCGGTCGTCCAAGAGGATCCTCCCCTCGGCCACGGCCTTGATGACGTCAGTGATCTCCGCGCCGCGCACGGTTTTGAGCAGGTAGGCGCGGGCCCCCTTGTCGAGGGACTCCGCCAGGGCCTCGTCGTCGTCGAAAGAAGTGAGCACCACGGGAAGGATCTCCGGGTTGGTCAGACGCAGGGCCTCCATGATGTCGATGCCGGTGCCGTCGGGCAGCTGCAGGTCGACCAGGATCACGTCGGGGCGGACCAGGCCCGCACGTCGCAGGGCGTCCTTGACGGTGCCGGCCTCGGCGACGACCTCGAGGAGTTCGTCGCGGTCGACGATCTCGGCGATGCCGCGGCGGACGATCTCGTGGTCATCGACGATCATCACTCGGACAAGGGAGTTCTTCTGCTCACTCACGCACACCATTCTAGTGGAAGCGGGACCTGTGTCCCTTTTCCATCCGATCGTCTCTGAGTCGCCCGAAGCGAGGCATCTGCCGGCGCAAGGCCTCAGATGCCGGTCGGCTCGGCCTCCAGGGCGGCCACGGCATCCGCAGCAGCAGCGAACTCCGCATGTTTCTTGGAAGCCCCCTCTCCTCGGCCCAGGCAGCTGGCCCCCGCGAAGGCCCGCGCAGTGTAGTGCCGTGCATGGTCGGGTCCTTCACCCTCGACCTCGTAGCTCACCTCACCCAAGGAGCGCGCGGCGGCGATCTCCAGAAGGACGGTCTTGAAATCCCTGGCCGCCCCGGCCACGGCGGACTTGATGAGCAGTGGCCCCACGTGGCGCAGGACCACCTGGCGGGTCACATCCAGGCCGTGAGTGAGATAGGTGGCGCCGATGAGGGCTTCGAAGGTGTCCGACAGGATCGAATCCTTGTCGGCACCGCCCGTGCGCGATTCCCCCTTGCCCAGTCGCACGAAGTCACCCAGACCGATGGCGCGGGCGGCACGCGCCAGAGGCTCCTGCGAGACGCTCGCGGCCCTCATGCGCGACAGGTCGGATTCGGGCAGGTCCGGATGGTCGATGAAGAGGCGCTCCGTGGCGACGATGGACAGGACGGAGTCTCCGAGGAACTCCAAGCGTTCATTGTTCGGCACCCCACCGGCCTCATTGGCCCAAGAACGGTGGACCAACGCCAGCGCCAGCAGATCGGGGTCGACTTCCGCGCCCCAAGCGTCGATGAGCTTGGACGTGTCGGTCTCGACAGGTTCGGGCAGACGGGACTTGCGGGCCATCACTGGTCCTGGCCCGAAGCGGCCCGGCCCGCGTGGCCGCAAACATCATCGGTGTCGGCACCGGCATCGCCGGGCGCAGCGTCACGGTCGCCGTCAGCCAGTCCCGCATCCTGCAGCAGAACGGCCAAGCCGGCCAGGCGCGGATCGATGCTCACATGCTGGTGGTCGGCCGGCAGGTCCACCCATTTCTCGCCGCACCCTTGGCACAGGCCCTCACAGTCGGGTGAGCACAAGGGACGGTCCTCGACCAAGGTGACCACGCAATCGCGCACCAGCCCTTCGAGGTCGATCGTGTCATGAGGGCCGATGAACTGGACTTCTTCCGCCTCGTCCTCCTCGCCCATCGGGTCGTGGGAGCCGGCGGCTCGGGCGGCAGGCGAGTCGGCGTCGAAGTAGACTTCGGCGGCGTCGATCCTGTGGTGGCGCACCACAGGGTCCAGGCAGCGCACGCACTGCCCCACCAGGTCGACCTCCGTGCGCAGGCGCACCAGGACCCTGTTGTCGACGGAGGTGAACTCGACGTCGAGGGGTAGGGCCCGGCCCGGAGGCGCTGCCATGGATGGGGTGCCCAGGTCCTCCGGAACCGTCCAGTCGACCTGGGCCTGCTTTCGCGAGCCCAACTGGCGCGGCAGGTCCACGAGGGAGAAGCTCAGGGCAGTCTCACTCATCGTCGAGAGTCACATTCGTACGGTCCACGCCGGTGCGATCAGCAATGGCGCGGCGCCCGGCGTCGGTGCGTCGCTGGAGGTCGCCGAGCAGCTTCGAGAGTTCGGCCAAGGACTTCGCCGCGTAGTCGTCCGCGCCCGAGCGCAGTTGCGCGTCGGCCCGGCGCGCTTCGGCGACGAGTTGCTGGGCGCGTTCCTTCGCCATGATCGTGATGTTCTCGGCCGAGACCAAGCGTTCCGCCTGGACATTGGCGTCCTGAAGGATCTCTTCGGCCTCGCGCTTGGCCTCTTCACGGACCCGCTGGGCGTCCTGCTCCGCGTGGATCAACGTGGTCTCGGCCTTCTCGGTCGCGTCGGCAACCAAGTGCTCAGCTTTGTCCCGGGCCTCGTCCAAGGTGGTGCGGGCGCGAGTGTTGGCCTCGGCGATGGTGACCTCTGCGGCCGAGTCCGCACGCCCGAGCACCGCGTCGGCGTCCGCGACCACCGCGTCCGCCTGGACGAGGTCGTCGGGCAGGGCCTCACGGGCCTGGTCGATGAGATCCAGCAGCTCGGCCTTGTTGACCATGATGGCTGCGGACAGCGGCACGGCGCGGGCCGCATGCACGAGGTCCTCGATGCTGTCGAGGGCGGCGATGACGGTTGAGGGTCCGTACACGGACTGCTCGTCCCATTCGTGCTCGTCTGTCTCAGCCATGGAGTCCTCCCACCTCGGTACGCCTGTCGGGCCCATTGTCCCCCACAAGTTCCACAACCGGACCGGGAACATACCGGGAGACGTCCAATCCCCACCGCAACAATTCGCGTACGACGGAGGAGGACACGTGCGAAAGCTCTCCGCGGGTCGGCAGCCACACGGTCTCCGGCCCTCCAAGATCCCGGTTCACAGCCGCCTGGGTGGACTCCCATGTCACGTCCGCCCCGTCGCGGACCCCCTTGACCACCATGTCGGCCCCGACCTGCGAGCAAAGATCCACCAGCAAAGCGTCCATGGCGACCACCTCCACTCCCGCCAGGTGCCCTGTGGCGGCGCGCACCATCCGCATGCGCTTCTCGACGTCGAAAAGGGGCGTTTTCGCCGAGTTGACTCCCACAGCCACCACCAGGCGGTCACAGAAGGTCAGCGCACGCTCGGCCAGGTCCAGGTGTCCCACGGTGAAGGGGTCGAATGACCCGGGCAGTACGGCAGTTGTCATGATGTGGCCTCCAATGGGGGCCCGGCGAACCAGACGGCGGTTTCTCCCCACGTGCTGCGATCCTCGAGTTTCAGGTGGGTCGGCCACGTGGGTTCGGGCGAGCGGGTGGAGCGTTCGACGGCCACCAAGGAATCCGGCGTCAACCACGGCCCCAGGGCCTCCAGGACGGCGGCCAGTTCGTCCTCACCCACGTCGTAGGGTGGATCGACCAGGACGAGGCCGCACTGCCCGCCAAGAAGCGCCGCGCCCCCGCGAGAGGCAAGGAAAGTGCGCACGTCCTGGACGTGGACGCGTGCGGGAAGGCCCAAGGATCGGACGTTCTCGGCAAGCAGGGCGGCTGCCGGCCTGGACTTCTCGACGAGGTCGGCCTGCGCCGCCCCGCGCGAGAGCGCCTCCAGCCCCAGGGCCCCCGATCCGGCGTACAGGTCCAACACCACGGCCCCGTCGACCAGGCCCCAGTTGTCCAAGCGGGCGAAAAGTGCCTCGCGAACCCTCTCGGAGGTGGGGCGCGTGCCCTTGGCCGGCACCTTGAGGGTGCGTCCCTTGGCGCTTCCGGCGACGATCCGAGTCATGCCCCAAGGGTACGTCGTGGCCGCACGTCAGCCGCGTTCCATCCAGACAAGGTCCTCACCACCCAAGGCCCGCACCTCCGCCAGGAGCTGCGGGTGGGCGGACAGGGTCGGGTCCTCCTCCAGCAACAGGGCGGCCTCCTCACGTGCGCTTTTGATGAGGTCCGCGTCGCGTTGGACACGCAGGAAACGCAAGCCGCTGGAGCGGCCCGACTGTTCGGCGCCCAGCACGTCGCCTTCACGTCGCAGGCGCAAGTCGGCCTCGGCCAGTTCGAATCCGTCGGTCGAGGCCGCGAAGGCGGTCAGTCTTTCCAGGGACTCTCCCGCCAAACTGCTGCGGTGCACGGCCATGCAGATGCTCGGCCTGCTTCCCCGTCCCACGCGCCCACGCAGCTGGTGCAACTGGGACAGACCGAATTGCTGCGCATCCAGGATCACCATCATCGTCGCCTCAGGCACGTCCACCCCGACCTCAATGACCGTCGTGGCCACCAGGACCGGAGTACGTCCCGCTGCGAAATCGCCCATGATCTGGGCCTTGAGGGCCGACGGCGTACGTCCGGTCAGCTCGTGGACGGCCAGGCCCGCCAAGGCGGGCAGGTCACGCACGGTGGCGGCCACGGCTCTGACCGAAGCCAGTGGCACCCGACCCGCAGCGCGCCCGGCTGGCGGCACTTCCTCGCCCTCCACCGGCTCAACGGGGTCGTCCTCGTCAATGCGCGGACACACGACGTACACGCGCCCGCCTGCGTCGACCTCCTCGCGGGCCCGTGCCCACAGGCGTTGCATCCACGCGGCGTTCCCGGCGTCCACCAAGTGGGTGGACACGGGCGTGCGTCCAGGCGGAAGGCCCCTCATGCGGGTCTCGTCCAGGTCACCGAAGACGGTCATGGCGACCGTGCGTGGAATCGGCGTGGCCGTCATGACCAGCTGGTGTGCCACTCCCGAGGCCGATGCGGTGCGCAGTTTGTCGCGCTGGGCGACGCCGAAACGGTGTTGTTCGTCGACGACGACCAGGGCAAGGTCGGCGAAGGAGACCTCCTCCTGGAGCAGGGCGTGGGTGCCCACCAGAATCAGTGGGTCCCCGGAGTCCAGGCGTGCCAGCAATTCGCGGCGCCGCAGGCCCGTCGTCGACGAGGTCAGCAGCTCCACGTCGACACGTGTCTGCGGATCCGCCTCCATGGGGGTCAGGAGTTTCCTCAAAGAGGTCAGGTGTTGTTCGGCCAGGACCTCGGTGGGCGCCAGGAGCGCACCCTGGTGTCCGGCGCCGACCACCTGGACCAGGCCCGCCAGCGCCACGAGGGTCTTTCCTGCGCCCACGTCGGCCTGAAGAAGCCGCTGCATGGGTTGGGTGCCTTCCAACTCTGCGCCGATGGCACCCACGGCCTTGCTCTGGGCAGGTGTCATCTCGAAGGGCAGGTTCTCCAGCAGAGCCTCCAGGGGGCGGTTGCCCGCGCGTCGGCTGGCCGGTGCACAGTGCGAGCGGGCGTCCCGGCGGGCAAGGCCCAGCGCACTCTGCAGGACCCAGGCCTCCTCCCACGCGAGAGCCCTTCGGGCAGCCCGGTACTGGGAGTCGCTTTCGGGCCGGTGCAGCCAGTGCAGGGCCTGCATGCGCGTGGGCAGGTCGTGGCGGGCACGCACCTCGGGCGGCAGAGGGTCGGGTACGGCGCCCTCGTCAAGACCGTCCAGCAACATGCCGACGGCGCGCTGCACCACCCATGTCGTCACCCCGGAGCCCGCGGGGTAGATCGGGATCGGTCTTTCGGCCGCGCGGCGCGCCTCTTCCGCATCCCCCTCAGCGCCCTCGAACTGCGGGTGGGTCAGTTGCAGGTGGCCGCGGTAGGAGCCCACCTTGCCGGCGAAGAGGAACTGCTCACCGACCCTCAACAGTTTCTGGTGGACGGCGAGCTTCCACTGGGTGGAGCCGAAGAAGGCGGCCTGCATGACATCGGTGCCGTCGGTCAGGGCGACCTCCAGGCGCACGCCGCCCCTGGAGCGGTTTGCGACGAGCCGTTGGGAAAGGACCTCTGCCAACAAGGTGACCTCTTCACCTTCGCGCAGGGCCCTCATGGGGGTCAGGCGCCCCCAGTGGTAGTAGCGTCTGGGCGCAGTGCGCAGCAGGTCGCCGACGCTGCGGTACCCGGCGCCTTCGAGCTTCTTCGCCGTGTTCTTCGGCAGGCGCAGGTCCAGGGGAACGTCCAGGGGATTCATCGAAGCCCCTGGAGCAGGCCCGCACCCGGGCCCATGCCGTCAAGGACTTCGAGGTTCACCCACTGCGACCATCCCTCGGAGCTGGCCAGCACCTGTCTGGCCACGGGGTCCAAAAGCTCGTCACTGTCGCGTGCCAACAGCAACCTGAGGGTCCGGATCTGCCCATCGCGGAGTTCCTCCATGGCTCCCGGCACAGTGACCTCGGGTGGTCCGGGGGCGATTTCGACGACGCGGGATCCGGCCAGCGCATGGGCGCTGGCTTCCGACAGGACGGTGCGCACCAGGGGCGCCACGGCGGGTCCACCCGGTTGGGGGACGAAAACGGGGGCGCAGGCCCGCACGAGGACCAGGACGGACAGTTCGTCCCGGCAGGTGGCGACAAGGGCGTCGATGTCGCGCTCCGCCAGTCGTGCGCTGGCAGCTGCGGCCAGGCGGGCCGAGGCCTCGTCGCAGGGGATGAACAGGGCGACGCCGGTGGAGGAGGACTCGGCGACGGTCACGAGGGCGTCGCGGTCCTCCGGAGTCGGGTCGAGCAGGACGACGGCGCCCGAACGGGCGAAGTCTTCGACCAGTCCCGGAGCGCGCGTGCAGGCCGCCACCGTGGCCCGGTGGATCCGTGTGCGTGCGCGCCGTTCCAGCAGGCGGATGCCGCGGTGGGTGACGCCGTCCGACAAGGCGTCTTCGCCAATGGCCTCGTCAGGTCGGGCATCACTGACCTGGAATCGCAGGGTTCTGCCTCGCCTGGGCCGGACTGCCAAGGGGGCCGAGGTGTCCACGTGGATGCGCCAGGTGCCCATGCCGAAGAAGTCGGCGCGGCCCACCAACGACCAGTGGGCGCCCACCGCGTCGAGGGTGGCGGTCAGGGCGCGAACGTCCTCGTCCATTCCTTGCAGGAGGATGTCGACGGTGAAGTCGCGTCCGGGGCGTGGGGAGGCTCCACGCGGTGCAGGCTTGTCGTCCCGGTTTGCCAGGTCGGCGAGCATCTGGGCGAGGACTTCGAGCATTTCGCTGTCCTTGCGGGTGGCAGCGTCCAGGCAGGCGGCGAAACAGACAAGGACGGCGGCGCCGGCGTCGATGCGGCCGGTGGCCGAGTGGGTCGCTTCGACAAGACCGCACTGGGCCTGGGTGTTGAAGGTGGTGACGACCTCGTGGACGTCGAAGACGGTCGGCCCCAAGGATTCCAGCTCTGAAGCGGCCTCGGTCAGGACCGCGATGACCGGCGCCGCCCAAGGGCCGGTTTCAGAGGCGAGGGTGGAAGACCCTGTGAGCATGCGGCGCACTGCGAGCGGAGTCAGCGCGGAAGGAGAGTCCGCGTAGGCGTCGGTGTCCGCCCCTTCGAGGCCGTCCGCCCATGCGGCCATGAGCTGGGTCAGCAGGACTCCGACGTGTCCGGAGCCGCGGCGCACCCCCGCATCCACTGCGGCTTCCAGAACTCCCTGGACCGTGGGGGCGGGGGCGGCCTCGCATTCCTCGGCCATGGCCCGAAGGGTCAGCAGTGCATTGGCGCCGGTGTCACAGTCGCCCCTCCCCCAGCCGTCGAGGTCGTCGATGAAGGCGGCGAGCCTGGACAGTTCGTCCGCGCAGGTGCGCACGGCTCGGATCATCGTCGGCGCGTCGAGTGGCACGAATTCGTCTCCCACGGTGTCGTTCCTGCCCGTCGAACCGGGCGGGCGCGGCCCGGGTGGGGCCGCCTGTCCATTGTCCGTATCCGTCGGGGCTGTGTGCCACCTGACACGCGACGGGGGTCTGCGAGAGTTGGTGGCCCGTGAGTGATCCGGTATTCTTGTCGGGTTGCCTGCGGGGGCCCTCCCCCGCCGGGCCGGTCCTGAAGGGACTGAGCCCGTCCATTCGATCGAGGAGAACATCGTGGCTGCCGTTTGTGACGTGTGCGGTAAGGGCCCCGGCTTCGGCAAGAGCGTGTCGCACTCGCACGTGCGCACCAACCGCCGGTGGAACCCGAACATTCAGCGTGTGCGCGCCGTTGTGGGTGGAACCCCGCGGCGTCTGAACGTGTGCACCAAGTGCCTGAAGTCCGACAAGGTCGTGCGTCCCGCCTGAAACACCGACGTCGGCATTCCGACACTTGCCCGAGGGGCTCGCCAAGTGGCGGGCCCCTCTCCCATTTCCCAGTGCCCGCTACCTGCGACCACGACGGGCACCAACCCCCTGCACACGCCTGTGCCCGGTCAACACCAGCACGATCCGCACACAATGCTGTGGGCACACCGATACGCGATTCGTCGAAAAGTCCACGATTCCGCCACTTCCACCAGCCGAAGGAGGCCTCGCCAGCCCGCATTGTGTGCGGGTTCAGGGGGTGAGTACTGCAAGCACTGGTCGCGTGAACCAGACCCGGCCCACCCTTTCCATCCCAAGCGGGATGAGCTGCGCCCCGCCCTCGTCCTCAGCTGCCGCCCGTGAAGTGGTCCCATCCGCCGCGGACCTCGGTGCCGCCCACCCGACAGCACGGGGCCAGCCCCGGCCCGGCAGCTCCCACCCACCCGATCTGGCGGAAGGGGGCCGGCAGTACCGCCTCCGGCGGGAAAGCCGCCAGCAGCGCGTGATCCTCGCCGCCGTGAAGCACCCACGTCATCGGGTCGACCGAGCACACACGTCCTGGACCACGCAGTGCCGACACATCGGGCGCCAACAGCAAGGGGTCGACCTCGACGACCACTCCGGACGCCAACGCCATCCGTCTGCCGTCCACCGCCAGACCATCGGAGATGTCCATCATGGCATGCGCACCCCGCGCCGCAGCCACAGGACCGGCCTCCAGAGGCGGCTCAGGAGCCCGGTGGATGCGCAGAGCCTCCGCCAGGTCGTCCAGGACCACGTCATCGCGCACCACAGGGTCCACGTACCCGCCTTGCAACAGGGCGAGTCCTGCGGCCGAGCGGCCCAGAGTTCCCGCCACCGCCAACATGTCGCCGGGCTGGGCGCCTGATCGGGTGAGGGGAGCCCCATCGACCCACCCCATGGCGGTCACCGAGATCACGAGGGAGTCCCCTGAGGACAGGTCGCCTCCGACCACACCAGCACCGGCACGCCGGGCCCTTTCACCAAAGCCCGCAACCAGAGCCAGCAGCCAGTCCAGGTCCGTGTGGCCCGGCAGTACCAGGGAAACCACCATGGAACTCGTGCGCCCACCCATCGCAGCCACATCCGCAAGGTTCTGGGCGGCGGCTCGTTCACCGATCTGGTCGGGCGAGGACCAGCGGGGGTCGAAGTGCCTGCCTTCGACCAGGACGTCAGTGGTCACCAGAAAGGACCCTTCCGGAGCTGCGACGAGCGCACAATCGTCACCACTGCCCAGCAGGGTCCTGTCCCCAGTGGGCAGCAGGCGGCGGAAATGGGCGATGAGCTGGGACTCGTCGAGGTCGCGCACGCGGGTCATGGGCCAAGCCTAGACACTCACGCTCGACTGCGTCGGACCACCTGCGAGGCGAAGAAGCACATGGCGGCGGCGGAGGCGACGTTCAGCGATTCGGCGGCGCCGGTCATGTCGATGCGCACCAGCAGGTCGCAGGCATCCATCTCGGCCCGGGAAAGTCCCTTGGCCTCGTTGCCGAAGACCCACGCGTGGGTCCGGGTCAGCCACCCCCGGGACTCCAGGGCCCCAGACAACATCAGAGCGTCGAGGTCCTGGGAGGCATCTCCCCCGCTGGTGCCCAGCAGCACCGCCTGACGCTCCCGCAGGGCGGCTGCGGCCTCGTCGAAAGTCCGGAAGCCGATGACAGGCACGTGGAAGACGGATCCGGCGGAGGCGCGCACCACCTTGGGGCTGCGCACGTCCACTGTGCCCGCCACGGTGAGCACCGCGGCGGCGCCCATGGCGTCGGCGGTGCGGATGATGGTGCCGACGTTGCCGGGATCACGGCCTTGGGCGAGCAGGGCGAGGGTCACGCCCTCCGGGAGGTCTTCCGGCATGGTGTCCCGGACGGCGTCGAAAGTGGCTGCGGCCAGGACTCCTTGGGCGTCGGGCGACATGGCGCGGGCCACCTCGTCAGTGGTGGGGTGCACCCAGCGGGTGACCGAGTGCGCAAGGTCCGCGAGGTCGGGGTCGAGGGCGGCGGCGCGGTGCCCCATGTAGATGTCGCGGACGGTGTCCGGGCGGTGTGTGAGAAGTTCGCGCACGGCCTGCGGACCTTCGACAAGGATCAGTCCGTGGCGTTCACGCGCCGAACGCCCGCTCAGTCCTGCCACCTTGCGCACGCGTTCGGCGTGGGGGTTGGCGAGGACGGGCGGGCGTTCGTGGTGAGTCTGCACCTGTGCTTCAGGCCTTGGGGGCGTTGACGTCGGCGGGCAGCGCCTTGCGGGCGACCTCGACGAGGGCGTTGAAGGCGGCGATGTCGTTGACGGCCAGCTCGGCCAGCATGCGACGGTCGACCTCGACACCGGCCAGGCCCAGCCCCTGGATCAGGCGGTTGTAGGTCAGGCCCTGGGCGCGGGAGGCGGCGTTGATTCGCTGGATCCACAGCCGGCGGAAGTCGCCCTTGCGGGCCTTGCGGTCACGGTAGGAGTAGACGAAGGAGTGGGTCACCTGCTCCTTGGCCTTGCGGTACATGCGCGAGCGCTGGCCACGGTAACCGGAGGCCTGCTCGAGGACGGTACGACGCTTCTTCTTGGCGTTGACGGAACGCTTGACACGTGCCATTTCTCAGATCTCCTTCGTGCCTCAGATGCCCAGCATGGCCCGGACGCGCTTGACGTCCGAGGTCTCCAGGACCTGGTCGGTGGCCAAGCGACGGGTCTTGCGGCTGGACTTGTGCTCCAGCAGGTGGCGGGCGCCGGCCTGCTCGCGCATGATCTTGCCCGAGCCGGTCACGCGGAAACGCTTCTTGGCACCGGAGTGGGTCTTGTTCTTCGGCATGTTCCTGTTCCTTCTGTTCGCAGGTCCAGACGGTGGTCCGGGCCTCAGTTCTCTTCCGTGGGGGCCTTGACGGCCTCGGCCTGACGCGCCTGGTCGCGGGCGGCACGTTCGGTGCGCTTGCCCCGACGTTCCTCGCGTTCGGCCTCACGGCGCTTGCGCTGCTCGTTGAGGGCGTCAGCCTTGCGCTTGGTGGGAGCCAGCACCATGGTCATGTTGCGACCGTCCTGGCGCGGCATGGACTCGACGGTGGCCAGGTCTCCGACCTCGTCCGCAAGGCGTTGCAGCAGACGCACGCCCGCCTCGGGGCGGGACTGCTCGCGGCCGCGGAACATGATCATGACCTTGACCTTGTCGCCGGCTTCGAGGAAGCGGACCACATGGCCCTTCTTCACGCCGAAGTCGTGGTCATCGATCTTGAGGCGGAAACGAATCTCCTTGAGTTGCGTATTCGCCTGGTTGCGGCGAGCGTCACGAGCCTTCTGGGCGGCCTCGTACTTGAACTTGCCGTAGTCCATGAGTTTGGCGACCGGCGGCTTGGCGTCGGGCGCGACCTCGACCAGGTCCAGTCCGGCTTCCTCGGCCAGACGCAGCGCGTCCTCGACCCGGACGACGCCGACCTGTTCTCCTCCGGGGCCCACGAGGCGCACCTCGGGGACCCGGATCCGATCATTGATGCGAGGCTCGCTGATGGGTGGCTCCTTCCACGGTTCCGTTCCATGGCACGGAAAAGGCCTCCGTGTCACGTAGTGCGCACGAAGGCCTGCCCTCGGTCGCGCCTGCCCATGGGCATGCTCGACCGGTTCGGACCCGACCCCCTCACGATGCCTGTCGGCTCGTCTCCCAGGGCTCGGTGGCCCTGGGCGGGTGTCCAGGTGGGAGTTTCCTCCGCTTGCACTCCGGGCTGACGCCCGGTTGGTCGAAGTCAACACTAGCATCCGGGCCACTTGCCTCACCAACCACGCCCCTCTCCCCTGCCATGGACTCCCTCACATCCACGCGAGACTCGACCTCTTTCGTGTCGAGAGTCGACTTGGTGGGTGCGATGTTGCGAACGGTTCAGTGTCCTTGGAGTTCTTCGGCGGTGTCGGTCAGGGCGATGTGGAGGTGTTTGACTTCGAAGGGGGGTGTGGTTTCGACGGTTTTGAGTTTTTCGTGCAGGGTGATGGTGTGTCCGGTCCACGGGTTGGTCACGGTTGCTTGCCACCATGTGGTCAGTGTCAGGTGTGTGGACTCGATTGGCTCTTCATAGGTGTGTTGGTTGGTCATATCCGGGTAGGGGGCACCCGGGTCGTGGGAGACCACCGGGTGGCTGCCGTCGCCGAAGTCGAAGATGAACTCTTGGGCGTGGAAGGTGATGGTGACTGTTTTGCCGAGCATGTTCACCGCGTGTTCCTGGTGGGTGCGGGTGGCGTGGGCCAGTTGGGCGATGCCCACCACTGCCAGGTTCGGGGGCTGCATGACCAGCCCGGCGGGCTCGACCGTGACAGTGGCGAGCGCCCTGCGTGTGATCTGCCAGTCGGAGGGCACGAAGGGCGCATCTGCCGGCTCGGGCGGACACTGACCCCGAGCACGCCCCATGAACACCTCCTCCATCTGCTCAGGCGTGTAACACCAGAACCCAGAATGATCCACCAAATACGACGGAAGAGATTCAAATTCAGGCCCTCCAGTTGTCGGAGGCAAAGGATTAGGAACAGTCTCCCCTGAATCCCTTTGACTCCCTTCCACCAAGACCTCGCCCTCGTCACCCACCCTTGAATTCAGCACAGACTTCCCGTCCACCACAGAGTCGGTGCCACCCGAGTCGGGTACCGAATCCGCAGGCCAGATCAGCATGCCCATACTCGCGGCAATCGAGAGCGCCTGCTTGGTTTGATGCAGAAAAGCCCAACGCTTTTCGAGTCGCATTTTAGTCCCCTTTGATGACGCACGCCCACAGCACCCACTGGCCAGAGATCCATTTGCCTTGAATTTCTACCTCATGCTCATGATACGTGCTTTTCTGCACTGAGCGCTCATCGAACAACACATGCGGCGACGCATTAATGGTCCCCACGAGTGCGACCCGACCGTCATCGGCAAGTATGGGGGGTTTGGCGAGCGAAAAAGTGTAGCGGAGTCCGTGTTCCCAGCCACCTTTTTCGTAGACGTCCTTGATCGTTTCAATCCTGTTCTTGCAGAATTTGCAGGGGTTTCCTGAGACTGCTTCGAGTTTCTCGGTGTCGCCCGTGTACCAGGAGTAGGCCAGCAGATCCAGGTAGTAGCGGATGAAGGCTTCTGCGCCTTCGACGCTGGGTTCCTTGGCGATGGCCGGCAGTACCGGTTCGACCATGTCAGGGTCCTCGGGCTGCAGCAAGTACCCGTTCGGGCCCACCACGTAACCACCGGACATCTGAACCTCACCCGACTGGACACCACTGGTTGCAGAGTCCACTGAGCCCGCAGAATCACCACTCTGACCACCACCCGTGCCCTGACAGGCTGCCAGGCCCAGCAACCCCACCACCACGCTGCACGCTGCTACCAAGGGTCCAGCACCGCGTCGAGCCAGCACCCTTGCCCCGCTCTCATTTGCCATGGCCCCTACAGTAGATACTCAAGGACTCAAATGGAAGACAACTGAACAAATCCGTGGACAACCACCCCCACCGCGCCCGACCCGCCAGTGGACGAAACAGGTGTCCTGGCCGGTCACACCCAAGCAGGAAGCGTCAAGCCCTTGCAAGACCAGCGGGTTGGAACCGTCCCCGAAGCGGACCGGACCATGACAGCGGCCACCGCCCTACACAACCTCCCAGTCGGAGGGCACGAACGACGCACCTGTCGGTTCGGGCGGACACTGACCCCGAGCACGCCCCATGAACACCTCCTCCATCTGCTCAGGCGTGTAACACCAGAACCCAGAATGATCCACCAAATACGACGGAAGAGAATCAAGCTCCTGCGCCACGGTCAACTCTGAAGATGCATGTTGAGAAAGGAGGCCGCCCGGTTCGGAGTTTTGCTGCTCAGCCCCAAGCTTGATCCGGCCATTGTCTCCAGTGCTTACATCCAGTATTGGATCATCAGCCCTTCCTCCATGGTCTCCCATCGGATCTGTCGTGCCATAAAGCGGAGGCAGGGAGATGAGTAAAGTTGAAGTAATTGCCAGTGACCTTGTGAGGAAAGGGATAATTCTTGGGTTCAGATGTAGATGCACGTCATTTCTCCTCGATAACGCATCCCCATAGGATCCATTTTCCAGAAATCCACTTGCTTTGAATTTCAATCTGATGTTCCTGAGGTCCCCGGCGATCAATTGCGTGATTCTTGAAGAGGACATGGGGAGATGCCTGCAGAGTTCCGATTAGCGCAATTCTTCCGCCATTGCCGAGGATTGAACGTTCGGACGGCGAAAGACTATATCGTAGACCGTGGACCCACCCACCCCTTGAGTAAACATTTTTGATTGCCTCAATCCCACCTTTGCAGAATTGAAACGATCAAGGATCGTCTACACAAAAGGCGGCTGGGAACACGGACTCCGCTACCGCTTCTCAAAGAGCGAACGCCCAATCCTGGCCAATGACGGGAGGGTCGCATTTGTCGGAACGATTCATGCCTCACCGCACGTCACATTCAGAGATCGCTCGATAAGGAAGAGGCGTACCACGAGTACGATGTGGAGCTTCAAGGCAAATGGATCTCCGGGCAGTGGGTGCTTCGAGCTTGCATCATTGAGGATGAATGAAATGCGGCTCATGAAGTGTCGAATAACATGGGTCGACTGGAAGCGAGCGCTTGCGATCGTTTCGACAGTGGGTATGCTCCTTGTCTTAGCTGAAGATGGGCCGGGTCCAGATAGTTCAGGAAATGCGGGCAGTTCTGGCACGGGGTTGGAGTCAGAGGTGGGTGACAATGGTGATCTCAGTGTCAAAGGAACCCAGTGGGAGTCGAGGGCCAGCGACCCCGACTTCTCGCTTTTGGGTCTTGGAGTACCGTCCGCTTCTGAGAGTCCTGTGTTGGAGTCTCTTCCGTCGTATTTGGTGGATCATTCTGGGTTCTGGTGTTACACGCCTGAGCAGATGGAGGAGGTGTTCATGGGGCGTGCTCGGGGTCAGTGTCCGCCCGAGCCGGCAGGTGCGTCGTTCGTGCTCTCCGACTGGGAGGTTGTGTAGGGCGGTGGCCGCTGTCATGGTCCGGTCCGCTTCGGGGACGGTTCCAACCCGCTGGTCTTGCAAGGGCTTGACGCTTCCTGCTTGGGTGTGACCGGCCAGGACACCTGTTTCGTCCACTGGCGGGTCGGGCGCGGTGGGGGTGGTTGTCCACGGATTTGTTCAGTTGTCTTCCATTTGAGTCCTTGAGTATCTACTGTAGGGGCCATGGCAAATGAGAGCGGGGCAAGGGTGCTGGCTCGACGCGGTGCTGGACCCTTGGTAGCAGCGTGCAGCGTGGTGGTGGGGTTGCTGGGCCTGGCAGCCTGTCAGGGCACGGGTGGTGGTCAGAGTGGTGATTCTGCGGGCTCAGTGGACTCTGCAACCAGTGGTGTCCAGTCGGGTGAGGTTCAGATGTCCGGTGGTTACGTGGTGGGCCCGAACGGGTACTTGCTGCAGCCCGAGGACCCTGACATGGTCGAACCGGTACTGCCGGCCATCGCCAAGGAACCCAGCGTCGAAGGCGCAGAAGCCTTCATCCGCTACTACCTGGATCTGCTGGCCTACTCCTGGTACACGGGCGACACCGAGAAACTCGAAGCAGTCTCAGGAAACCCCTGCAAATTCTGCAAAGGCAGAATCAAATTGATCAAGCAACTATACGACAGCGGTGGCTGGGAACAAGGGTTATATTATCAACTCACTTTGAAAAGGGAGCCCGTTCTGGGAGATGATGGTCGAGTGGCATTCTTTGGGACAGCCAACGCTTCCCCTCACGTGACATTTGTGGATGGAGGGATTAAAAGAGTTCGCTCTCGAGACTATCGGGTCGAGATTCAAGGGAAATGGATCTCGGGCCAATGGACGCTATGGGCATTCATAGTCGACAAGGACTGATATGCAATTCTCGAAACAATTGTGGAACCTTCGGGGGATAAAGTTGACACTTTCGACTGTGATTACGCTAGGAGTACTCCTTCTTCCAACGCTTGGGGGGCCAGATTATGGCGACTCGGGCAGTGTGGATCACAGTGTTTCAAATTTGGACTCTGACGTCATCGATTCGCATACTGTCTCACTTGGGGGTGGGGAGCAATGGTCGCATTCGAACAATTCTGTCAGCCAATCCATATTTCCAGAGCCAACAACCTCCCCCGAAAACGCTTTCGAGTCTCTTCCGTCGTATTTGGTGGATCATTCTGGGTTCTGGTGTTACACGCCTGAGCAGATGGAGGAGGTGTTCATGGGGCGTGCTCGGGGTCAGTGTCCGCCCGAGCCGGCAGATGCGCCCTTCGTGCCCTCCGACTGGCAGATCACACGCAGGGCGCTCGCCACTGTCACGGTCGAGCCCGCCGGGCTGGTCATGCAGCCCCCGAACCTGGCAGTGGTGGGCATCGCCCAACTGGCCCACGCCACCCGCACCCACCAGGAACACGCGGTGAACATGCTCGGCAAAACAGTCACCATCACCTTCCACGCCCAAGAGTTCATCTTCGACTTCGGCGACGGCAGCCACCCGGTGGTCTCCCACGACCCGGGTGCCCCCTACCCGGATATGACCAACCAACACACCTATGAAGAGCCAATCGAGTCCACACACCTGACACTGACCACATGGTGGCAAGCAACCGTGACCAACCCGTGGACCGGACACACCATCACCCTGCACGAAAAACTCAAAACCGTCGAAACCACACCCCCCTTCGAAGTCAAACACCTCCACATCGCCCTGACCGACACCGCCGAAGAACTCCAAGGACACTGACACACCCCAAACCCACCCAAAACAAGACAACAAACAAATCTCACCGAAGGACAAGAGACTCATGGGAGGACAAGAGGGCGGAGTTCCACTTCGTCGACTGCAGCCCGAAGGCGGGGCGAAGTGGCGATACGGCGCAGAGTTTCCTCGACCTCCGCCCGGCCGGAGTCGACCAAGCGGGCAGCATCCAGTAGGACCTCGACGCGAACCAGGACTCCCCCGGCGTGTACGACTCGCACATCCGCCACAGGTCCGCCCGGCGCAACCGCGCCCACATCGGCACCTGTACCCGCGTCAGCACTTGCACCGGCAACCTCGACCCGGGTGGCGCGGACAGCCCTGACTCCTGCCAGTTCGCGCAGTTCAGCCAGCAGCTCCAGATCCCGCCACGCCGGCAGCCAGTCGTCTCCTTGGGCGCATGCGGCAACCGCCGGGCGTGGCAGCACCACCGCCGCGCCGCCCGGATCCATGCAGACCCGACCGCCCGTCTCGACCAGCGCCGCAAGACACACCTTGTGGAAGTCGAAGGCAATGGGCCTGTCCTGCGAGCGGTCGGCCAACAGCGAGCCTTGACTGGAGTAGACCACCAAGGCCGGACCGAAGGGGGTCCCGCAGCGGACGAACTCCACCGGATCGTGCTTCTGCGACCCTACCTCGGGCACGCCTCCTGCGCCCAAGTCGGCCGCAAGCCCTACGACGACCGGCACGACGACCCGCTCCTCGCGCAGGGCCGAGACCAGCGCCTCCAGGCGAGCAGCCCCTTGGTCAGCGCCCTCACCCAATGCAAGAGCCGCCGCCGTCAGCGGCAGCACTTGGCCGTGGTCGGCCCGGTCATGGGCATGCAGACGCAGCCGCGCGGAGATCTTGTTCCGCTGCTCAGCGTCCGGGGCAGGCAGCCTCACGCTTGGGCCCGCCCGGCGGCCACATCCAGGGCCTGCACCAAGGTGAATGCGCCCGTGTACAGCGCCTTGCCGACGATCGCCCCCTCGACTCCGACCGGTACCAGCTCACGCAGTGCGGCAATGTCCGCCAGGTTCGACACTCCGCCGGAGGCGATGACGGGGGCCGATGTGGCCTCGCACACGCGGCGCAGCAGATCCAGGTTCGGCCCCGACAGCATCCCGTCACGCGCCACATCGGTGACGACATAGCGTGAGCAACCGGCGGCGTCCAGACGCTCGATCGTCTCCCACAGGTTCCCGCCGTCCTTCGTCCAGCCGCGCGCGGACAGGGTCTCGCCGCGCACGTCCAGGCCCACGGCGATCCGGTCACCGTGGGCGGCGATGACCCGCTCGGTCCACTCCGGGTCCTCCAAGGCGGCGGTGCCCAGGTTCACGCGCCGCGCGCCCGCTTCCAGCGCGCGGGCAAGAGAGGCGTCGTCACGGATACCGCCGGAGAGCTCGACGTGGATGGGCACTTCCGCGGTGATGGAGGTGAGCAGCTCCGCGTTGGACCCCCGCCCGAAGGCGGCATCCAGGTCCACCAAGTGCAGCCAAGTGGCGCCGGCCTCGACGAAGGACCGGACTGCATCCAGCGGATGCCCGTAGGCGGTCTCGGTGCCGGCCTCGCCCTGGGTGAGGCGCACAGCCTTGCCGTCGACCACGTCGACGGCCGGCAGGAGAATCAGTTCGTCGGTCATGCGGGGTTCCTTCCGGGATGCAGTCAGGGGACGAGGGCGGGCCGCCATACCTGCCTGAACAGGGCTGACGCGCCGCGTGGCGGGCAGGTCACAGGGTTCGCAGCCAATTCGCCAGCAACGCCAGACCGGCCTCGCCGGACTTCTCGGGGTGGAACTGCGTGCCGGACAGGGGCCCGTTCTCCATTGCGGCCACGAAACGCGAGTTGCCATGCCTGGCCCACGTGGTCAGTGGCCTGGCGGTCGGGCCCTCGGCCATGGAGTCAGCGGGGTCGGTCATGGCCGCATAGGAGTGGACGAAGTAGAAGCGCTGGTCCTCGACCCCGTCGAAGAGTCGAGAGCCCACGGGGACCTCGACTTCGGACCAACCCATGTGTGGGACGACAGGCGCGTCCAAGCGCTCGACGGCACCCGGCCACTGTCCAAGCCCCTCGCAGGCGCCCTTTTCGGTGGAGGACTCGAAGAGGATCTGCTCGCCCACGCACACTCCGAGGACCGCCCGCCCGCCGGACAGGCGCCGGTCGATGAGGCGCGGAGCATCGACGGCGCGCAGAAGGTCCATGACTGCGGCGAAGGCGCCCACCCCGGGCACCAACAGACCGTCGGCTTCCAGGACCTGGTCGCGGTCTGCCGTCAGGGTGACGTCGGCACCCACCTTTTCCAGTGCACGGCAGGCGCTGCGCACGTTCCCGGAACCGTAGTCCAGGACGACCACACGTGGAGTCATGGCGTTCACCTTCTCCGGAACCAGCTCATGGGGCCGGGCTTGCGGCGGGTGGTCCCGTCGGCGGAGACCGAGTCGTCGTAGTCCTTGGGGCAGGTGCGTCCGAGCAGCAGGTCCTCGGCGGCCTGCGGCATGGAGCCGAGCAGGACTCCGGCGGGGATCTCGTCCTCGGGGGCACCCGAGACGTAGCGGCGGGCGGAGATCCGTCCGGACACGCCGGGCTCCACCCCGTCGCCCTCGACGAGCCAGGACATGACGGCCACGGCGCCGTAGCGGGACAGCCGCGAGATGACGCGGGCGACCTCGTCGACGGGTTCGGGCATTGCACGGCATCCGGCAAGGAGGGCGTCCAATTCGTCCTCGTCCGTGGGGCGCGTCTCGACCCTCAGCCACACGGCGGTCCACGGCTTGAGGCCGACCACGTCGACCTTCTTGCCGGCGAAGGACAGGAGGGAGTGCAGGGCTTCGGGAGAAGGCAGTGGCGCAAGGACGAGGGCGACGGACAGGCGTCCGCCTTCCAGGTGCAAGGATTCGTCGACGGGCGTGTCGAGGGCACTGTTCACGCGATCGGCCGGGGGCGGGGGCACTGCCCCGGATTCGGAGGGCGAGGGCGAGGCTTCGCGGCCCGCCAAGTCCTCGGGAGCATCCGGGGTGCCGGGATCGGCGGGGGCGTCCGCTGCCCCGGAGATGCCTGCGGCGGCCTCGTCACCGAATTGGGCGACGAGGTCGCGGAACTGGGCGTCGATGTCATCGCGTTCGTCCACTGCCCTGTTCCTCCCTCGATCCGTGCCGTCCGGCGGTTCGCGCCAATCCTAGTCGGTTCCCCGGCCTTTCACAGGGTGCCCTTGGTCGAGGGGATCCCCTCGACCCGCGGATCCGGTTCCACTGCGAAGCGCAGCGCCCGGGCAAGGGCCTTGAACTGGGCCTCGACGATGTGGTGGGGGTCGCGTCCGGCCAGGACCGTCATGTGCAGGCAGATGCCGGAGTTGTAGGTGAGGGATTCCAGTACGTGGCGGGTCATGGACCCCGTGTAGTGCCCGCCGATGAGGTGGTACTCCTGCCCGGCGGGCTCGCCCTCGTGGACGACGTAGGGCCGTCCGGCAACATCGACGACGGCACGTGCCAGGGCCTCGTCCAGGGGCACGGTGGCGTCGGCGAAGCGACGGATTCCGCGCTTGTCGCCAAGGGCCTCCTTCAGGGCCGCGCCGATGCAGATGGCGGTGTCCTCCACCGTGTGGTGCACGTCGACCTCCACGTCACCCTGCGCGCGCACGACGAGGTCGATGAGTGAGTGCTTGCCGAGAGCCGTGAGCATGTGGTCGTAGAAGGGTACGCCGGTGGAGATCTCGGTGCGGCCGGTCCCGTCCAGGTCCATCTCCACGTGGACCGTGGACTCCGAGGTGGTGCGGTCGATGACGGCGACGCGGCGTCTGGGGGCGGGGTGAGTGCTCATCGGATGACCTCCAGCAGCGAGTTCCTGAACAGTTCCATTTCTTCCGGGGTTCCCACGCTCACGCGCAGCCACCCCTGGGGGCCGACGACCCGGATGAGGACTCCCCGCTCCAGCAGGCCCCGGAAGACTGCCTCACGGTCCTCGAAGGTGCCGAAGAGGACGAAGTTCGCATCCGACGGGGCGGTGCGCAACCCCTGGTCGCCCAGCCATGTGACCAGGGCGTCACGCTCTGCGCGCAAGGAGGCGACCTGGGCCATGAGTTCATTCGCGTGGCGCAGGGCGGCCAAGGCCGCGGCCTGGGTGAGGGCGGAGAGGTGGTAGGGCAGGCGCACGAGCATGACGGCGTCGAGGACCTCACGCGAAGCGCTCATGTACCCCAGGCGCAGGCCCGCCATGCCGAAAGCCTTCGACATGGTGCGGGTGACGACCAGGTGCGGGTTGCCGGCCAGCAGCTCCAAGGCGGAGGGGACTCCCTCGCGTCGGAATTCGCTGTAGGCCTCGTCGATGACGACCAGGCTGGCGCAGACTCGCCCGTCCTCCTGCGGCCCGGTGGTGCGGGCCAGGTCCAGGACCTTCATCTGGACCTCGACGGGCAGGGCCGTGCCTGTGGGGTTGTTCGGGCTGGCCAGCAGGACCACGCTGGGGCGTTCCTCGCGCATGACGCGCTGGACGACCTGCAGGTCCAATTCGAAGTCCTCACCCCTGGCGCCCTGCACCCATCGGGTGTTCGTGTCGCGCGCGTACCCGTGGTACATGGAGTAGGTCGGTGCGAAACTCACCACCGTACGGCCGGGGCCTCCGAACGCCTGCAGCAGTTGCACCATGATCTCGTTGGACCCGTTGGCAGCCCACAGTGTCTCCGGCTCCCGCCGCACACCCGATTCGACCTCCAAGTAGTCGGCCAGAGCCTGGCGCAGCTGCGGGAAGTCACGGTCCGGGTAGCGGTTGAGAGTGCCGGCCGCCTCACGCACACTCGCCGCAATGTCCTCGACGACCTCGTCGGAGGGGGCGTAGGGGTTCTCGTTGACGTTGAGGCAGGCCTTCACACGGAGCTGGGGAGCCCCGTAGGGTTCGAGTCCTGCCAGGTCGGCGCGCACCGGCAACAGGAGGTCCGAGGGCGGGTTTGCGGCACTCACGAGGCGCTCCCCTTCCCTTGTCGAACCAGTGCCGCAGCGCCGTGGGCGGGCAGGTCCTCGGCGCGGGCGAGCCTGTCGAGGTGTCCGGCAAGGCCTGCGAGTGCGTCCTCGGAATACTCGACCACCTGCTGGCTGCGCAGGTACTGGGTGACGTTGAGTCCACTGGCGAAGCGGGCGGTTCCTCCGGTGGGCAGCACATGGTTGGACCCGGCCACGTAGTCCCCGAGCGGCACCGGCGTCCACGGCCCGACGAAGACGGCACCGGCGTTTCGCACACGGGCGGCAACTCCTGCGGCGTCGCGGGTCTGGACTTCAAGATGTTCGGCGGCATAGGCGTCGACGACCGCGAGCCCCTGCTCCATGTCGTCGACCAGGACGATGCCGGACTGGGGGCCCTCCAGGGCGGTGAGGATCCGCTGGGTGTGGACGGTGGCGTAGGCCTGCTCGCGTACGAGGGCGTCCACGCGGTCGGCCAGATCTGCGGAGTCGGTGACCAGGACCGACGCGGCTGCCGGGTCGTGTTCGGCCTGGCTCACGAGGTCGGCGGCGACGAAGCGCGCATCCGCACTGTCGTCGGCCAGGACGGCGATCTCCGTGGTGCCGGCTTCGGCGTCGATGCCGACCTTGCCTTGGACGACCCGTTTGGCGGCGGCCACGTAGATGTTGCCGGGACCGGTGACGACGTCCACGGGGCGCAGGACCTCTCCTTCGTCGGTGAGGCCATGGGCCAGGGCGGCGATCGCCTGGGCTCCACCGATCGCCCAGACTTCGTCCACACCGAGCAGCGCGCAGGCAGCAAGGATGGTCGGATGCGGAAGTCCGCCGAAGTCGGCCTGCGGGGGTGAGGCCAGCGCGATGGAGGCCACACCCGCCACTTGGGCGCACACGACGTTCATGACCACCGAGGACGGGTAGACCGCAAGGCCGCCGGGCACGTACAGGCCGACTCGCTCGACGGGCACCCACCTCTGGGTGATGCGGCCACCGGGAACGACCTCGACCGAGGAGGGGGCGGGAAGCTGTTGGGTGTGTCCGGTGCGCGCGTGAGCGATGGCCACCTCCAGTGCCGCGCGCACATCGGGGTCCAATCCGTCCAAGGCCGCGGTGAGGGCGGCGGCGGGCACACGCAGACGCCGTGGGCGCACGTGGTCGAATCGCTCGGCCAATTCGTACAGGACGGGGGCACCCTCGGTGCGCACGAGTTCAACGATGGGGGCGACGACCTCGACCGCTCCGGCGGTGTCGAGGGCGGCGCGCGGCATCACTGCAGCCAACTCGGTGGTCTCGGCAGTGGTACCGCGCAGGTCGATTCGTCTCATGTGCTCAGCTTACGTGGCTCCCCGCCAGCGGGTTCCCGGCTTCCACGGCACGAACAAGACTGCTGGACGTCCAGCGGGCACACAGGCAAAGGGGCTACGGTTGGGTCCGCCCGGCAGGACATGTGAGGAGGAGTCACGGTGGAACCACCGCTGCATGCAGGCAACCGCCCCGGAGGCGGCGGTCGGCTCGCGCTGGTCATCGTCCTTGTCGTGGCCCTGTTCGCCGCCGCCACGGTCGCGGGCCTGTGGAACCGGATCTTCTCGCAGATCACGAGCATCCAGGTGGGCGGCGTCGGGCAGTCCGGCGAACCGGTTGACCTGCCCACGGACCTTTCCGCGGGGCGGGCCCTGAACATCCTTGTCATCGGCACCGATGACCGCTCGGGGGGAAACGCCGCCATCGGCGGCGAGGAGGAGGGCGTGCGCGGGGACGTGACGATCCTCGTCCACATCGACGCCGACCGTTCCCAGGTGCGCATGACCTCCATTCCCCGCGACCTCATGGTCGACATCCCCTCGTGTGCGTCGAAGGGCATGGATCCCTCCCCGGCGGGCTTCGGCCAGTTCAACACGGCATTCTCGACCGGCTGGGGGCAGAACCAGGACATGGCCGGTGCCGTCACCTGCGTGATGTCCACGGTGCGCGAGTCCACCGGGATCCTGCCCGATGCGGCCATGGTCCTGGACTTCCAGGCGGTCGTCGGAGTGGTCGACGCACTGGGCGGCGTCGAGGTCTGCGGGAAGGAGTCTTTCGAACCTGAAGGGGTCGGCGACTTCCGTCTCAATGCGGGCTGCCACCGTCTGGACGGGGCGGGTGCCATCCAGTTCCTGCGTGCCCGCCATGTGGGCGGCGACGGGTCGGACTTGGCGCGCATCTCCCGCCAGCAGTGCTTCATGCGTCAGGCCAGCCGGCAGGCCCTGTCCGGGGATCTGCTCTCACAGGTGACGAAGGTGTACACGGTGGCAGACGTACTTGCGGCCAACACGACCCTCACCGACAACCTCGCGTCGACCTCGGCCCTGACGGGCTTGCTCTACTCGCTGCGTTCCCTTCCGGCCGGGGCGGTCACCACCGTCTCGCCCCCATTGGCCGACTGGGACGTCGACCCGAACCGTGTCGTGTGGGGAGCAGGTGCCGCAGACTTCTGGCGGGACTTCTCCTCGGACGCCGTCCAGCGCCAAGCTCTGGCTGCCCAGTCGGCCGCCCAGCAAAGCGGCACGGCCACAGCGCCCTCGCCCGCTGGTCCGGGCACCGGTCAGGATCCGCAGACCCCGGCCCCACCCTCGCCCGCACCTGCCGATCCGGGCACCGGCCCGGCGCCGGCCACTCCCTCCACCCCCCAGACGCCGACCGACCCGGGCGTCGAGTACTGCTACTGAGGAGCCCCCGTGTCCAAGATCCCTGTCGTCACCGTCACCGGCATGATCCGGCTGGGCCAGTTCCTCAAACTTGCGGGCCCCGTCGAGGACGGGGCCATGGCGCGTGAACTGGTCCAGGGCGGTGATGTCGCGGTCAATGGCCAGGTCGACACGCGGCGCGGCAGGCAGCTCGCCGACGGGGACCTCGTCCAGGTCGACTCCCCCACCGGCACTTGGGCCGCGCGGGTGCGAACGGCCTGAAGCGGTCAGTGACGACTTCCCGACCATGGGGACGCTGGCGCAGCAAACGGATCGAAACGCCGAGACATGCGTCCCACGACGCGGAGGCCGGGCTCAGCGTTTGAAGGGCCAGTAGAAGCTGTTCTGCTGGATCCCTTGGATCCTGTGCCCGTGCGGGCCGATGATCGCATCGAAGTCCGGACCCGAGTCAATGACCTCGAAGCGGCATGCACTGCGGCGATTGACCCGGCCGGACTCGTGTCGGTCGTACTCCTTCGTCTCCCATGATCCCGGAACGATCCGGAACAAGCCGCGCGTCACCCCGCGGTGCACGGCGACGAAGTACTTGATCTCTTCGGCTTCAACGCCACTCGGACTGATGGGCCACCACCCGCAGGCCGACACACCAATCTCTTCGAATCTCTGCGTGCGAACACTGCTGGAGAGCCATTCACTCTTGTATCCGTATCCGGGCCGTTCGACACCACCAGGAATTTCCTCTGACGATTCAACCCACGAACCGAGCCTGATGAGAAGCAAGGGCTTGTCGTAGGTCAGCAGAGGTGCGGCGAGCTCATCGATGAGATCGTCCAGCAGAACGATTCCATGCCCCTTCGCCTGTTCAGTTCGCGCGTTCGTCAGCCCGGCCTTGTTCCCGTGAGGCAGACGGGTCCCACCATTCTCCGTCGGCCGAATCGGCATGGATCGCAGGAGGTCAATGCACGCGGCTTCGACTGCAGTGTATTCCGAATCCGAGGACATGCCATACCGCACGATCCAGATGTCCGGCTCCAACCCCGCTGAGCGGATCTCATTGATCCGCCCAACCTTCAGCCTTCGAAGATCTTCTGCAGCGACTTCCCCTTCGTCAAAACGGGCCGCAAACAATGCTTCCCAACCGTGTGCGTCAAAGCGAAGCCCCCTCCCCTTGCCGACGTAGAAGGGAACACCGTCCCTCGGATCGACGAGCATGTAGACGTACTTCCCCAACTCGTTTGCGACTTGAGCCTTGACCTCGGGGTCCAAGTCTTTCCACTTTCGCATCATTTTGCCCATTCTTGCTGCCAATGCCACCCGAGTCCAGAGGACTCGCTACGGGAATTCTAGCGGGATGTCACCTGCCCCAAGATGCCTACAACCGCCTTCAGTTGCGAGAAAAACGCTCCGGTTTGCTGGACACGTAGGCGCTGGTCCAATTCAACCACCGTCGTACGACCGGGCTCCTTCAGATGCAGGCGCACTGGAGAGGCGCCCGGGAATGATTCAAGGACTTCACGCATTTCCTTGAGCAGATCAGGCGTGCAGCGCGAAGCAGGCAACTCGATGTCCAGCGGCGCATCGGCGTCCTCGCGAAGATCCAGAAGTGTCATCGACTGCCCGTACAGGGACAGGGTGTCGTCACGCACCGACACCTTGCCCTCGACCTTGACGATCGTGTCAGCCGCCAAGTGCGACTGGATGGTCTCATAGGCGCGCGGGAAGAACAGGACCTCCACCGAACCCGACAGGTCCTCGATGGTGGCGATTGCCCACGGGTTGCCCTGCTTCGTCACCTTCGTCTGAATGGCGGAGACCAGACCGGCAATCGTCACCACTCGATCGGCGGCCACATCCTCTCCCCCGACCACTTGGGCGATCTCGACCTCCTGGTGACGCGACAGGGCCGTCTCCACCCCGCGCAGCGGGTGGTCCGAAACGTACAGACCCAACATCTCGCGTTCCTCGGCCAACTTCTGACGCCGGTCGAACTCGGGCAGGTCCGGGATCTCGATTGCCAAGCCAGGACCGTCACCACCGCCCATGTCGGCACCGCCGAAAAGGTCGAACTGGCCGATCGCCTCATTGCGTTTGAGGTCGATGACGGCGTCCACCGCCTCGTCACAGCGCGCGAGCAGGGCGCGACGCGTGTGGCCCAGCGAATCAAAGGCGCCCGCCCGCACCAGGGACTGGATGGTTCGCTTGTTGCACACCACCTGCGGCACCTTGTCCAAGAAGTCCTGGAACGAGGCGAAGGTCCCCTTCTCCGCGCGGGTCTGCACAATGGCCTCGACCACATTGGCGCCGACGTTCTGGATGGCGGACAGGCCGAAACGGATGTCGCGCCCGGCAGGGGCGAAGGTGCCCATGGACTCGTTCACGTCCGGGGGCAACACGGTGATGCCCTGGTGGCGGCACTCGGCCAGGTACAGGGCGCGGCGGTCCTTGTTGTCCTTGGTGGAGGTGAGCAGGGCCGCCATGTACTCGGTGACGTAGTTTGCCTTGAGGTAGGCGGTCCAATAGGACACCAGACCGTAGGCCGCCGAGTGCGCCTTGTTGAAGGCGTAGTCGGAGAAGGGAACCAGGATGTCCCACAGGGTCTTCACGGCCTCCATCGAGTAGCCGTTGGACGTCATTCCCCGGCTGAAGGGTTCGAACTCCTTGTCCAGGATCTCCTTCTTCTTCTTGCCCATCGCGCGGCGCAGCATGTCCGCCTGGCCCAAGGAGTACCCGGCCAGCTTCTGTGCGATCTGCATGACCTGTTCCTGGTAGACGATCAGGCCGAAGGTCGTGCCCAGGATGTCCTGGAGCGGTTCGGCCAGCTCCGGGTGGATCGGCGTGATCTCTTGGCGGCCGTTCTTGCGCAGCGCGTAGTTCGTGTGCGAGTTCGCACCCATGGGACCAGGACGGTACAGGGCGCCCACGGCCGAGATGTCCTCGAAATTGTCGGGTTTCATGAGCTTGAGCAGGTCACGCATGCCGCCGCCGTCCAACTGGAACACGCCCAGGGTCTCGCCGCGCCCCAGCAGTTCATAGGTGGCCCGGTCGTCCAGACCCAAGTGGTCCAGATCAGGGACCTCCTTGCCGTTCAGGGCGATGTTCTCCAGTGCGTCGGAGATGACCGTCAGGTTGCGCAACCCCAGGAAGTCCATCTTCAGCAGGCCCAGGGTCTCACACGTCGGGTAGTCGAATTGGGTGATGACGGCCCCGTCCTGAGGACGCTTCATGATGGGGATGATGTCCATCAGCGGGTGCGAACTCATGATGACCGCGCAGGCGTGGACGCCCCACTGGCGGGTGATGCCCTCCAGACCCAGGGCGTAGTCGACGACCTCGTGGATGTCAGGGTTGTCCTGGTGGTACTTGCGGAACTCGCTGGCCTCCTCGTAGCGCTTGTTCTCCGGGTCGAAGATGCCGTGCAGCGGAATGTCCTTGCCCATGACCGCCGGCGGCAGGGCCTTGGTGAGTTGTTCACCGACCTTGAAGTCGCGGCCGAGGATCCGCGCGGAATCCTTCAGGGCCTGTTTGGTCTTGATGGTGCCGTAGGTGACGACCTGGCTGATGCGGTCCTCGCCGTACTTCTGTTTGACGTAGTCGATGACCTCGTCTCGTCTGCGCTCGTCGAAGTCGATGTCGAAGTCGGGCATGGAGACGCGCTCGGGGTTGAGGAAGCGTTCGAAGATGAGACCGTGCTCCAGGGGGTTGAGTTCGGTGATGCGCATGGCGTAGGCGACCATGGATCCGGCTCCCGACCCTCGGCCGGGCCCCACACGAATTCCCTGCTCCTTGGCCCAGTTGATGTAGTCGGCGACGGTGAGGAAGTAGCCCGGGAAGCCCATCGTGATGATGACATCCTCTTCGTACTCCGCCTGTTTGCGCACGTGCTCGGGCACTCCGCCGGGGAAGCGGTACTGGAGGCCCCGTTCGACCTCCTTGATGAACCACGAGGTCTTGTCCTCCCCCGGCGGCACGGGGAAGTCCGGCATGTAGGAGGCGCCCTCATGGGTGGTCACGAAGCCGACGTCGCAGCGTTCGGCGATCTCCAATGTGGCGTCGCAGGCCTGGGGCAGCTCCTTCCAGATGGAGCGCATCTCCTGGCTGGGGCGGATGTAGTAGCCGTCGCCGTCGAACTTGAAGCGGTCGGGGTCGGCGATGCGTGAACCCGAGTTGATGCACAAAAGGGCGTCCTGGACGCGCCGGTCCTCCTTCTTCACGTAGTGCGCGTCATTGGTGGCCACCAGGGGCGCGTCCATGAGTCGGGCGATCTCGAGGAGCTGTTTGAGGGTACGGCGCTCGAATTCGATGCCGTGGTCCATGATCTCCACGTAGAAGTTCTCCGGACCGAAGATGTCGCGCAGTTCCGCGGCCTCGCGGACGGCCTCGTCCCACTGGCCAAGGCGCAGACGGGTCTGGACCGCCCCCGACGGGCATCCGGTGAAGACGGTGAGTCCTTCGTGGTAGCGCTCCAGCAGTTCCCGGTCGGCGCGCGGCCACTTGCCGAATTGTCCTTCGAGGGAGGCGTGCGAACCCAGTCGGAACAGGTTGTGCATGCCCTCGGTGGAATGGGCGATGAGGGTCAGGTGGTTGTAGGAGCCGCCGGCCGACACGTCGTCCGAGCGTTGCCAAGGCTCGCCCCACATGACCTTTTGCCGGTCGAAGCGCGAGGTGCCGGGGGTGACGTAGGCCTCCAGGCCGATGATGGGTTTGATGCCTGCGGCCTGGGCGGCCGCGTAGAACTCGTAGGCGCCGAAGAGGTACCCGTGATCGGTGATTCCCAGGGCCGACTGTCCGAGGCGGGCGGCCTCGGCGACCATTGGTTTGATCTTCGCGGCTCCGTCGAGCATCGAGTACTCGGTGTGGTTGTGCAGGTGCACGAAGGAGTCGCTGGAGGCCATGGGTCGATCCTAGTGACCCGAACGTCCCGGGACCACGAGAGCCATCTCGCGGTGTTCGATGCCGGCGTCCAGGAAGACCTCTCCTGTGGTCGTACGGTAGCCGAGGGCTTCGTAGAATCCCTGCGCCTGCACCTGTGCGTCCAGGACGACAAGCGCTTCGCGACCGCATGGGGTGAGGTCGGCCACCCGCTGGTGGACGGCGCGCACGAGGGCGGCGCCGAGGCCCGTGCCACGGGCCTCGCGGCGCACGGCCAGACGCCCGAGGTGGACGTGAGTGCGCCCGTCCTCGCCGACGCCGTCGGGAATGATCCGAACGCAGCCGAGGACCGGGTCCCCACTGCGCCACTTCTCGGGCAGTGCGACAAGGTGATCGACGTCTTCACGCTGGTCGCGCGCGTCCATCTCAAGGACCAGCGGCACGCCCTGTTCGACGACGAACACCTCCCAGCGCACGGCGAGCTCTGCGCTGCGCATCTCCGGCGTGTCTGCCAGCACGATCCTGTGTGCGATGGTGGTCATCGTCCCGACCTTCTCATCGTCTCCACAGCGGCCTGCAGATCCGCCGGGTAGGGGGAACACACGGCGGTGGGCACACCGGTCCTCGGGTGGGCGAAACGCAATTCGACGGCGTGAAGCCACTGACGTTCCAGTCCGAGTCTCGCAGCGGTTGTCGGGTCCGCCCCGTAGAAGACGTCGCCGACCAGGGGGTGGCCCACTGCGGCCATGTGCACCCTGATCTGGTGGGTGCGACCCGTCTCCAGGTGGACCTCCAGCAGGGCGGCTCCCGGCAGCAGTTCCAGGGTGTCGTAGTGGGTGATGGCATGTTTTCCGCCATCGATGACGGCCATCCGCCATTCACGCGAGGGGTGGCGTCCGATGGGGGCATCGATGGTGCCGCGGTCGGGGTCCAGGTGTCCGGTGGCCAATGCGTGGTAGATCTTCGTGACCGTGCGTTCCTTGAACGCGCGTTTCATCACCGAGTAGGCCAACTCGGACTTGGCCACCATCATTGCTCCGGAGGTGCCCACGTCCAGGCGGTGGACGATGCCTTGGCGTTCGGGCGGACCGTGGGTGGTGATCCGGTAGCCGGCGGCTTCGAGGTTTCCGAGCACGGTGGGCCCGGACCAGCCCGGGCCCGTGTGCGCGGCGGTTCCCACTGGTTTGTCGACGACGACGATGTCCTCGTCGTCGAAGAGGATCTCCATCCCGACCACCGGCGGCGCGGCCCTGTCCACCTCGGGGATGGTGACTTCGATGAGGTCCGTGGCGGCAAGTCTGGTGGACTTGTCGGGCTTGATGCCGTTGACGAGGACTGCGCCCTCGGCAACCAGGTCGGCGCACTTGGAGCGGGACAGGCCGAGCAGGCGGGACAGGGCGGCGTCGACCCTGTCCCCCACGAGGGCGTCGGGGACGGGCAGGTAGCGCAGGTCAGGCATTGTGCTCATCGGCCGGGTCCTGGGGCAGTGTCGACGAGGAGAAGCCCGCCTTGACCGAGGGCGGGGCCTGGGGCTCCCTGGAGGGGTCCGAGGTGGCCTGCCCCTGCGGTACCGGCGACGGCGTTCGTGCGGCGATGACGGCCAACCACAGGGCCGCGAGGACGATCCAGATGTCCGCGACGTTGCCGATGAAGTAGTCGTTGTAGTTGATGAAGTCGACCACATGACCCACTCCGATCCCCGGGGGGCGGATGAGTCGGTCGACGAGATTGCCCACCGCTCCCCCGCCAAGGAGTCCGACGGCTGCGGCGGTGGCCGCGCTGCACCCGCGCTTGACGTACGCCACGAGGGCGACGAGGACGATGACGGACAGGATCGTGAAGATCCACGTCGCCGAGGAGCCGAGGGAGAATGCCGCGCCCGAATTGTGGATGAGGACCAAGGAGATCCACTTGCCGATCAGGGGGACGCGTTGGCCGTCATCGAGGGCGCCGAGCGCCCAGATCTTGCTTGCCTGGTCGCTCAGTGCTGCGGCCAGGGCGACGCCGCCGGCGATGAGGGCACGTCGCCGAAGAGTGGGCTGGGAGTTCATCTGACCTTCTGTCGGAGGGGCCGTGCGGTGGTGTCTCGTATGCACACGTGCAAGCGGCGGCGCAGCATGGCGCCACCGCTCGCGCGGAGGTGTGGTCGGGGGCGGTCAGCCCTGCTGACCGGCGTTGACCTCGCCCAGCAGGGACTCCAGGTGGGAACGCAGGTTCGAACGGTACTCCGACTCGAAGGAACGCAGCTCGTTGATCTTGGTCTCCAGAAGGCCGCGCTCCTGGTCGAGCTGGCCCAGGATGGTCTCGTGCTGACGCTGGGCGTCGGCGACGATCTCGTCTCCCTTGCCGCGGGCCTCGGCGATGATGCGCTCGGACTCCTCGCGACCGTCGCGCACGTACTCGTCGTGGACGCGCTGGGCCAGGGCCAGCATGGAGGTGGCGGACTCGGGGGAGCCGACGCCGGTGACCGGGGTGGAGCGGGCCTGCTCCAGCTCGGCGGTGAGCTGGGTGATGCGGGCCTGGGCCGCGGCGAGTTCGGCGTTGCCGTCGACGCCTTCGCCTCCGGCGACGCGAACCTGGGTCACGTCACCGGCGGAGAGCTCGGCAATGCGGCGCTCGGCGGCTTCGAGCTTCTCCTTGAGGTCCTGGTTCTCGGCCTGAAGGGTGTAGATCGTCGAGACGACCTCGTCGAGGAACTCGTCAACCTCGACCTGGTCGTATCCCTCACGGAACTTGACGTACTGGAACTTCTTGTTGAGAACGTCCTCAGTGGTGAGCAGGGCCATTTTCTCGCCTCTCGGGTATTTCGGTAGCGGCGCGCACGGAGACCGAACGCGTCTCGGATCACCGGGGAGATGACCCGTCGAACACTTCACTCGGAAGGATACCCGACTCTTTAGTCACACGGTCACCATTGGTCACGGATCACACATTGGCACCGTGACCGCGCTCACCCGAGGGAAGCACCCCAGCGCTGCAGCCAAGTGCCGACGTTCTGCACGACCATGACCCCCAGGACCAGGACGATGAAGCCCACGTCCAAGGCGAATCCCTGCCCCAATCGCAAGGGGGGAATGATCCTGCGAAGCGCCAGCAGAGGCGGATCCGTCAAGGTGTAACAGGCATTCGCCAGAGGAAGCGCAAGACCCTGCGGACGGAACGACGGTGAGAAGAAGCGCACCCAGTCCAGGACCATGCGGGCGATGAGCACGAGCATGTACAGCCCGGCCACGAGCGAGATCGCCAGCCCCACCCATGAGATCAAGAACACGTCTCAACCCTGGTTGAAAAAGGAGCCACGGCGAGACTGGTGCAGGTCTCCCGTGACCTCGATCGAGCGAGGAGACAGGAGGAACACGTTGCTGGTGACCTTCTCGATCACTCCGTGCAGACCGAAGGTCAGGCCCACGGCGAAGTCGACGAGACGCCGAGCCTCGTCATGCTTCATGTCCGTGAGGTTGATGATGACCGGGATGCCCTTGCGGAAGGCCTCGCCGATGGCCGGGGCCTCGTTGAAGGACTCGGGGTGACTGGTGAAGATGCGGGACCGGTCGGCCTCCGACAGCACCGGTTCCTCACGCACCACGGGAGCCAGGCTGGGGCGTGGGGCCGGAACGATGGGCGTGACCTCGGCCAGTTCCTCCTCGAATTCGAAGGAATCCTGGTCTGCTTCGACTTGGTCGGTGGAGTACCACCCCATGAAACGACGCGCCTTGGCTCCGAAGGACTCACCCATCACCCGTTCTCCTCACTCGTGGTTCCGGTGGTGCCAAGGTAGCGTCCGCGACTCCCGTGTCGACCAAGACACGCCCACGGGTGGCCGACGGGCCCCTGCCACTTCTGACACGCGGCGGGCCATGTCCGCACCAGACCCGCTTGGCGTCCGCTGCGCGGATCTCTGCGGTGAGAATGCAATGAGGGGTCCTCGATGGTGCACCGCGGGTCGACCTCGACCTCGCCGATTCCCAGGTCGAGCAGCTGCCCGCGTGCCGCACCGGGCAGGTCCAGGGCGGGAGTTCCCCATGTGGTCCGCGAGCGGACACCCGGGTGGGTGAGTTCCGCCCGACGGACCATGTCCTCGGGGATCTCGTAGCAGCGACCGCAGGCCGCCGGGCCAATGACGGCACGCACTGCGGCGAGCTCCACGTCGATGCCGCGAAGGACCTCGACGGCGCGTTCGAGGATTCCGCCGAGCAGTCCGGGTCTGCCCGCGTGCACGGCCGCAACCACTCCGGGGGCGAGCAGAAGGAGCGGCAGGCAGTCCGCCGTCATGACGGCCAACGCAGGGGGGTCCTGCCAATCCCGGGCGTCGAGCACCACGCCGTCGGCGGCGACAGGGCCGAGTTCGCCGGGCATCGACTCTTCGGGACAGGTGTCCCGGGTGATGAGGGCGACCTCTGTCGAGTGGGTCTGGTCCATCCACACGATGGGGGCGCCGACCCGGCGAGCGAGGTGCTCACGGCGGGTGTGGACCGTGTCAGGGTCGTCCCCGACGTGCAGACCGAGGTTCTCGCGCAGAGGGTCGGAGCCCTCCCCCGCGGTGGTGAAGCAGGTGAGGGCTCCGTAGCGGTCCTGGGCGGACATTGGCTCAGCGCAGGAAGTCCGGCAGGTCGAGTTCCTCCGGACGCTCCTCCTCGTCGAAGATCCTCGGGACTTCCAGCGAACGGTCCTCGTGCCGATCAGGAAGTACCGGCTCGGGCAGGGCGGGTTCGGGTCGAGGCTCGACCACCGGCACGCGCCGGGTGGGGATCTCCGGGGTGGCTCGGTGCTGCGGGGTCGCGACGGGCACCTGCCCCAGGGGGCGCACGGCGGGTTCGTCGACCTCGGCGACGGACACCGCCACGGGCACAGGAGGGGCGACGGGTGCGGCGTAGGCGGGCACCTGGGCGGCCGGGATCGCCGGGCGCACCAGGGAGGCGGGCGCCTGTGCGGCCTCCGCCGACCCACGTCCGCTGCGGTCGTCGAATCCGGCGGCAATGATCGTCACACGGATCTCGTCGCCCAGGGCGTCGTCGGAGACCTGGCCGAAGATGATGTTGGCCTCGGGGTGGACTGCTTCACGCACCAGTTGGGCGGACTGGTTGATCTCGTGCAGGCCCACGTCGGAGCCGCCCTGGAAGAACATGAGGACACCGTGGGCGCCGTCGATCGAGGCTTCGAGCAGAGGCGAGGAGATCGCGGTCTCGACGGCGCGCAGTGCGCGGTCCTCACCGGTGGCGGCACCGATGCCCATGAGGGCGCTGCCCGCATCCTTCATGACGGACTTGACGTCGTTGAAGTCGACGTTGATCGTGCCCGGGGTGGTGATGAGCTCCGTGATGCCCTGGACGCCGGAGAGAAGGACCTGGTCGGCGGCGCGGAAGGCGTCGAGGACGGAGATACCGGGGTCGGAAATCTTCAGCAGACGATCATTGGGGATGACGATGAGAGTGTCGACCTCGGCGCGCAGGTCCTCGACCCCACGGTCGGCCTGGGCGGCTCGGCGGTTGCCTTCGAAGGAGAAGGGACGGGTGACCACGCCGACGGTCAGCGCGCCCGCACTGCGGGCCATGCGGGCCACGACCGGGGCGGCGCCGGTGCCGGTGCCGCCACCCTCACCTGCGGTGACAAAGACCATGTCGGCCCCGGCGACGGACTCGGCGATCTCGTCGACGTGGTCCTCTGCAGCCTGGCGTCCCACGGCGGGGTCGGCACCTGCGCCGAGTCCGTGGGTGAGGTCGCGTCCGATGTCCAGTTTGGTCTCCGCATCGGACATGAGGAGCGCTTGGGCGTCGGTGTTCACGGCGATGAAGTCGACTCCCTTGAGTCCGACTTCGATCATCCGGTTGACGGCGTTGACGCCGCCGCCACCCACGCCGACAACCTTGATGACCGCCAACTGGTTCTGGAGTGCCACCATGTGTCCTTCTCCTCGATCCGAGCAAACCTTCAACCTCAGGTTGAAGGTTCATGTTCCTCATGCCTTCTGCCGGGAGAAAGGTAGGGGCGACCCCGGGGCGACTCAAGCGTCCACGCGGGCGTGTCGGAGGTCAGGCCGTCACGGGGTGTGCGGGTGAGGACACGTCGTAGACCTTCGACGGCCTCTCCTTGACGAGGACGGCCAAGACCTTGGCCTTCAGGGCCGTGTCCCCCGGACTACCCCACCGGACCACTTGGGCACCGTCAAGCGTCAGGGTGACCGTGCGACCATCGGTGGCGAACTCCGTCACCCGGCCCCGAAGGGCCGGGTCCAGCGCAGCGGAGACCTCCAGGAGCGCCGCAGTCGAAGCCGCGCGCCCCTTGTCCGCGGGCAGCACGAGGACTGGCTGCCCCGCACTGGGAGCCCCGTCGACCTTCAGGACCACACCGTCCTGGTCGATGTGTCGCCAGGACTCGCCTTCTCGCTCATTGGCCACCGCCACCCGCGCTGTGAGGACCACGTCGATTCCGGCCGGCCATCGCCGGGTCAGTGTGGCGTCCTTGACGGGAGTGAGTTTCTCGACGGCGGCCTCGGCGCTGGCAAGGTCCACCCGGGGCAGCGGGGTTCCGACCGCCTGGCCGAGGGCCTGGAGCACTTGTGAGCGGGGCAGGACCTCTTCGTCGATGCCGGTGACCCTGACCTGGGCCTCCTGGACTTCGAGCAGCGGCGAGCACCACACGGCCCAGATCGCCGCCACGACCAGACCCACGGTGGTCACCAGCGCGACGAGGCGTCCCAGGCGCAGACGCAGCAGCGCCGAACGTCTTTCGCTGCGACGTTCCTCGATCGAGGCCGCCGGGGAATCCTGGGCCGGACCCATGACCTGGGAGGCGTCGGCGGCGCCGATCGGGCGACGCAGGATGTCGGCAGGGCGCGTCAGGGTCCCCCCCGACTCCGCCGAAGCGGCCTCACTTCGGGGCTGGAGCCGGGAGAGTTCCTTCGAGGGGGCCTCGTCCTGGGCCCTGGAAGGGCGACGAGGGCGTTGCCGCTTCGACGAGGACGGCGCCCCGGCGCCGGAGTGCGACTCAGGAGTCGCTCCAGCCGGGCGACGCGCCTCGGGCTCGCCCTCGCGTGCGCGCCGACGAGTCGACCTGGGCCTCGGCGGGTGCTTCACTGTGCCGGGCTCCCGCCCTCGTCCTCGGCCCACACGTCAAGGGCCACCGGGGCGCAGCGGGTGATCGACCCTGCACCCATGGTCAGAAGGATTCCACCCCGGCGCGTGGCCCGTGCGGCCACACGGGTCGCCTCCTCCATGTCCGGGACGAAGACCGCCCCGGGCACCTTGGAGGAGATCACCGTCGAATCCACGCCCTCGACCGGGTCCTCACGAGCGGCATAGATGTCCGTGAGCACGACGGTGTCCGCCGCGGACAAAGCTTGGGCGAAACGATCGGCGAAGTTCAAGGTGCGTGAGTACAGGTGCGGTTGGAAGACGACGCTCACCTGGGCGTCGCCGGCCACGGTGCGCGCCTGGGCGATTGCTGCGGCGACCTCGGTCGGATGGTGGGCGTAGTCGTCGACGACCCGACGACCGCCGGCCTGCCCGCGCATTTCGAATCGGCGCGAGGTCCCGGTGAACTCTCCGAGCGCCCTCGCCATCGCCTCGGGCGCCACACCCAGTTCACGACCGACCACCCACGCGCCGGCGGCGTTGAGGATGTTGTGTTCTCCGGGCACCGCCAGCTCCAGATCGACCCGGTCCTCGCCGTGGGTCAGGACGGCCTTGACGCCACTTGCCGTGGCCTCCACCTCGGTGATCGCCACGTCAGGTGCGCTCTGACAACGCTCAAGGCGGCCATAGGTCAGGACGCGGCAGGTGCCGCGCACAGCGGCGGCAAGGCGCGCGGCGCCCTCGTCCTCTCCGCAGACAACCAACGACCCACCCGGCACGACACGGCCCGCGAAGCGGACGAAGACCTCTTCGAAAGCCTCACGCGACCCGTAGTGGTCCAAGTGGTCCGGCTCGACATTGGTCACCAGGGCGACTGTGGGCGTGTAGTTCAGGAAGGAGCCGTCGGATTCGTCGGCCTCCGCCACGAAGACGTCTCCGCCGCCCACGTGTGCACCCGACCCGAATTGAGGGACCACTGCCCCCACCGCCGCCGACGGATCCAGTCCTGCCGCCGACAGGGCCACGGTGAGCATGCCGGAAGTGGTGGTCTTCCCGTGCGCGCCGGCCACTGCGACGAAACGCATGCCCTCGGATGCGACGGCCAAGGCCTGGGAACGGTGGATCACCTGCTGGCCGCGCTCCCGGGCACAGGCAAGTTCGACATTGGACTCGCGAACCGCGGAGCTCACGACCACCACGGCGTCAGCCGGTACATGCGCCGCGTCATGCCCCACCCAGGCGGTCACTCCGAGTGTGCGCAGGCGCTCCAGGACATCCGACTCGACCTGGTCCGATCCGGTGACCACATGGCCACGAGCGGCCAGCAGTTCGGCAATGACGCTCATCCCGGCGCCGCCGATCCCGATGAAGTGGTAAGCGCTCATCGGTGGCCCTCCTTCGCCACCTCTTCGACGATGTCGGCCAGCTCTGTGGCGGCGTCGACATGGCCCAGGTCGGCCGATGCGCGGGCCATTTCCTCCAGATCGTCCGAAACCAGCATGGGCATCACCCTTTCACGCACCACCTGCGCAGTGAAACGCGCGTCATCGACCAGGATCGCCCCACCCGAGGCCACATGGTCTGCGGCATTGAGCTTCTGTTCCCCGTTGCCGATCGCCAAGGGCACGTACACGCAGGGCACTCCCAGGGCCGTCATCTCGGCCACGGTGCCTGCG
Organism: Schaalia sp. 19OD2882; assembly: GCF_018986735.1. Classification (NCBI taxonomy): domain Bacteria; kingdom Bacillati; phylum Actinomycetota; class Actinomycetes; order Actinomycetales; family Actinomycetaceae; genus Schaalia; species Schaalia sp. 19OD2882. Next base: position 1,635,836 of record NZ_CP065521.1, read on the forward strand.
CCGGAGCGGCACACCGCCAAGTCGGCGACAGCCAAAGCGTCCTCCATGGTGGACAGGTAGTCCAGGACAAGCCATCGCTCGGCGACGCCAGCGGCCTCGACGGCTTCACGGACGGCGCCGTCCTTGCCCTTGCCTGTCAGGTGGACCACCTGGACCCCTTCGGGCAAGTCGGCGGCCGCCCCGGTGACCGCCTCGTTCACATGCAGGGCACCCAACGAACCACCCGTGACGAGCAGTGTGCGCGCCTGCGGATCAATGCCCAGTCGCTTCGCCGCACCGGCACGCCTCGAGCACGAGCGCTGCGGGTCACGACGGTCGGCCGCCAGGTGGGCGATCGCGGCGCGCAGAGGCAGACCCGTGGTCACAGTGCGTCCCTTGCGGCAGCGCAGAGGTGTCGAGTCGAAGGTGAGGGCCACGACATCGGCGAAGGAGGCGCCGACCTTGTTCGCCAGTCCCGGCGAGGCATTCTGTTCGTGGACGACCACCGGTACCTTCGCCCCACGGGCGGCCAAGTAGGCCGGGGTCGACACGTAGCCACCGAAGCCCACCAACGCGTCGGCACCCTCCAGGACCCGTCGGCAATGCTCGACAGTGCGCTGCAGGCGCACCGGTAGCGTGAGCAGTGCAGGTGAGGGCCTGCGCGGCAGCGGCACCTTCGCAATGGTCTCCATGTCGAAGCCTGCGGCGGGCACCAGGTCCGCTTCGAGTCCCTCGGCTGTTCCCAGGACGGTGATCCGAGCTCCGCGTGAGCGCAGCACATCGGCGGTGGCCAGGAGCGGGTTCACATGACCCGCAGTCCCCCCACCTGCGAGGACGATCCTCATGACGACTCCTTGACTGTGGGGGACAAGACCCTCTCGCCACGTCGGCGGGCACCTGAGGACCGGCGACGGGGGCCACGCCGCGGGTCACGTCCGGCCGAGGATTCGTCCGGCGACCCGAAGACGAACATCCCCGCCTGTTGCCTGGCCAGTGCCGCCACCACACCGATGGCCACCGAGGTGAAGAGGAATGAGGATCCACCATAGGACACGAGCGGCAACGGCACGCCGATGACGGGCCCCACTCCCGTCACTGACATGACGTTGATGACCGTCTGTCCGCCGATCCACGACGCCACTCCCCCGGTGACCACTGCGGTGAAGAGGTCGTCGGTGGCCGCCGCCACCCGGATCATCCCCCAGACCAGGGCGCCGATGCACAGCAGGACCGTGAGCGTGCCCAGCAGGCCGAACTCCTCACCGATGATCGCCAGGATGAAGTCGGTGTGGGCGGCCTGCAGGTAGTTCCACTTCTCTCGCGAGGCCCCCGGACCGAGCCCGGTCAGGCCACCGGAACCCAGCGCCCACAGGGCATGGTCGATCTGTTCGGGTTTGGCGAGGTCGCGTGCGGTGGTGTTCCACGGCAGGACTGCAAGGACGCGATCGATGCGCGACTGCTTCATGAACACGAACAGGGACAGCAAGGGCACCGACAGTGCGCAGAGCCACGCGAACCACTTTCCCGGAAGGCCGGCGACCCACGTGGCGCCGATGGCGGCAAGGCCCACGACCATGGCGGTGCCCATGTCGTGGCCGAGCATGACGTCCCCCAAGGTGACCACGATGGGGATGCCGACGGTCACCGCCATCTGGCGCCAGTCGGACAGGCGGGCTCCCGGGCGGGCGAGAATCCGCCCGATGGCGATGACCAGCGCCAACTTGAGGAACTCGGAGGGCTGGATGAGGAAGGGGACGCCGGGCACACGCAGCCAGTTCGTGTTGCCGCCCGAGGAGGCGCCCAGCGGGGTCAGGACCAGCAGCTGGAAGACCAGGGCGGCTCCGAAGGTGGGCAGCGCCAACGAGTACCAGAAGCGGCGGGGAACGAAACTGGCAATGGCGGCGATCAGCAGTGCCACCAGGACGATGACCAGCTGGTGGGTGGCGAAGGTGAGATACGGGTTGGCGTCGGCCAGGATCGTCGTGACCGCCGAGGCGGAAAAGCCCATGACCAGTCCGAATCCGGTGAGGATGAGGGCCGGCAGGACCACCAAGTAGTAGCTGAGCACGGGGTTCAACGCCGCACGCGCATGCCCCTCCCCCTTCGAGGCGAAGGGGGAGACGAAGGTGACATGCGGAAGGTGCGCCCCCAGACGCTCGATCCACGCGGTCACGAGGACCTTCCCCACTGCTCGGCCAGTCGCCGTACGGCGTCGGCGAAGGCGTCGCCGCGCTGCCCGTAGTTGTCGAACTGGTCCCAAGAAGCACAGGCGGGGGCCAGGAGCACGGTGTCACCCGGGCGGGACAGGGCCACGGCCTCGTTGACGACGGAGAACATCCAGTCCTCGTGGCCATCGACTTCGACGACGGGCACACCCGGAGCATTGGCTGCCAATGCGCGCGCCAAGTCCGTCCGGTCGGCCCCGATGAGGACCACTCCACGCAGGTGGGAGGCGACCCGGGCGATGGACTCGTCGAAGACCTGTCCCTTCGGATCACCACCGACGATCCACACGGTGCTGTGCTGCGGCATGCCGCGCAGGGAGGCTTCCGCAGCGTGCGCATTGGTCGCCTTGGAGTCGTCGATCCACGTGAGGTCGGCGGTGCGGGCCACGACGGCACGTCTGTGCCCGGAAGGGCGGAAGGAACGAAGGCCGGCGGCCACCGCTTCCGGGGCGACTCCCACGCCCCTGGCCAGGGCCGCGGCCGTGAGGGCGTCGGAGACGACCGCTGGAGTCGGGTGGTCTCCGTAGGCGTCGGCCAGGTCGGCGACCTTGGCAAGGACGATGCCGACGCGGGCCCGGTCCTCGCCGTATGCGCGGTCGACCAGCAGCAGCTCACCCTCGTCCTCGACCAGACCCACCTGGGAGCGCGCCGGCACCCCCAAGGTGGTGCCGATGGCGCGGGCGCCCTCGACGACATCGGCCTCTTCGACCATGCGCTCCACGGTGCGGTCCTCGGAGGGGTAGACGCAGGCGACGCGCGTGTGGGTGTAGATGCGTGCCTTGTCGGCAGCGTAGGCCTCGGTGGTCAGGTGCCAGTCGAGGTGGTCGGAGTCGACGTTGAGACAGCAGGAGGCCGTCGGGCTCATCGAGTGGGTGGTGTGCAGTTGGAAGCTGGACAATTCGACGGCGAAGACCTCCGCCTCGGAGTCGATCGCCGTGCAGATCGGCGTGCCGATGTTGCCGACCTCCATGGCACGCCTGCCGTCGGCGCGCAGGATCTCGGCGAGCATCCCCACAGTGGTCGTCTTGCCATTGGTTCCGGTCACGCAGATCCACGGGCGGCCCGCGTGCTCTCCCGCCTCCTGCAGCTGCCAGGCCAGCTCCACCTCACCCCACACGGGGATGCCGGCAGCCTCGGCCATGGCGAAGACGGGGGCGTGTCCGGGCACTCCCGGGGAGACGACGATCGTCGAGGGCGCAGCCTCGACGACCGCGCGGGCCAGGGCCTGCGGATCGGCGTCCACGTGCACCGCCGCATCAGGCAACTCAGGTGACGAGGACGAGGCGCCTTCGCGTCCGTCGAAGGCGAGGACGCGGACTCCTCGGGCGCGCAGCGCAGAAGCTGCGGCCTTTCCGGAGGACCCCCAGCCCACGATGGCGACCGGCGATTGCAGGATCACAGTCTCGACACCCACTCGGCGTAGAAGAGGGCGGCTCCGAGCACTGCGAAGAGGGCGGCGATCAGCCAGAAGCGGATGACGATGGTGATCTCCTTCCACCCCTTCTGCTCGAAGTGGTGGTGGATCGGAGCCATGAGGAAGATGCGTCTGCGGGTGAGTTTGAAGAAGCCGACCTGGATGACCACGGACATCGTGGTGATGACGAAGAGGCCTCCCATGACCACCGCGAAGAACTCAGTGTTCGTCAGGATGGACACACCAGCCACCGCACCTCCCAGTGCCAAGGACCCGGTGTCCCCCATGAAGATCTGCGCCGGTGAGGCGTTCCACCACAGGAATCCGGCAAGCGAGCCCACCAGTGCCGCGCAGAAGACCGCCAGGTCCAGTGGGTCGCGGGTCGGGTAGCAGGCTTGGACGTTGAGGGTCGAGCCGCCGCAGGACTGCAACTGCTGGAAGAAGGTGACGAAGGTGTAGGCCGTGAAGAAGAAGATCGAGGCACCGGCAGCCAACCCGTCCAACCCGTCGGTGAGGTTGACGGCATTCGACCAGGCGGCGATGAGGAAGTTCGCCCACAGGACGAACAGGATGACTCCGACGACGAGGCCGGCGAAGGCCAGGGACAGGGTGAGGTCCGCAGTGACCATGATCTGCATGCTGGCCGGTGTGGTGCCGTTCTCGTCGGGGATCGTCAGGGCAGCGAAACCGAAGACGGAGGCCACGGCCAGCTGGCCGATCATCTTGGCACCTGCGTGCAGGCCCAGGCTGCGCTGGCGCATGATCTTGATGCCGTCGTCCAGCAGGCCGATGAAGCCCAGTCCCACGAAGAGGAAGCCCAGCAGGACACCCGACCAGGTCGGTCCCCCGTTGACGACCATCCCGCACAGCCAGGCGATGACCGTGGAGGTGATGAACACGACGCCTCCCATGGTGGGGGTTCCACGCTTGGTGAGGTGCTGGGTGGGTCCGTCCTGACGGATGAACTGGCCGTAGTGGTGGGCGACCAGCCACTTGATGAAGACGGGGGTGAGGCCGTTGGACAGGGCCAGTCCCAGTCCGAAGGCGATGATGATGCCGATCATCGGGCCTCTCCCTTCTCGACGAGCAGGTCCGCCACCCGGTGCACGTGGGAGTACAGGGACCCCTTGACCAGGACCACCGCGTCCTGCGGCAGGTGGGCCAGAAGCGTCTGCGTGGCGGTCTCGGCGTCGAGGACGTGATGGGTGGGCAGGTCCGTGGGCAGCACCGTGAGGTACTCGCGGGCTTCCTCCCCCAGGGCGATGACGAGGTCGGGGCCGACGCCGGCAACCATTGCGCCGACCTGACGGTGGATGTCCGCCGAGGCGTCCCCGAGTTCGAGCATCTCCCCCAGGACTGCGACCTTCGGCCGTCCTGCGCCGAGGGCCCCCAGGGCTCGCACGGCGGCGCCCATGGAGTCGAGGTTGGCGTTGTAGGAGTCGTCGATGAGGGTCAGGCGTGCGCCGGAGACCCGCAGGTCCCGCACATCCATGCGGTGGGGGGACTCGGGAAGGGCTGCCGACAACCTGGCGGCGACCTCCGCCGGGTCCAGTCCCAGGGCGAGGGCGGCGGTGGTTGCCGCAAGCATGTTGTTCACGTGGTGGGCACCGACCAGTCGGGCGGTCACGGGTTCACTGAAGGAGTCGCTTCCGGGAAGTACTCCTTCCAGGAGGAATACAGGGCGACCGCAGGCATCGGTGACCACGGCGCGGGCACGCACATGGGCGCCCTCGTCCCCTTGGGCGGAAAAGCGCAGGACGGGGCCCGGGCACTGGGAGGCCATGGCAGCCACTCGAGGATCGTCGGCATTGAGGACGGCAGTGCCGCCGGGGACCAGGCCGCGCACGAGCTCCGCCTTGGCGTCGGCGACGCCGTCGATGGAACCGAAGCCTCCCATGTGGGCGTGGCCGACCATGAGCTCGATGGCGAGGTCGGGCGCCGCGATACGGGTGAGGTAGTCGATGTGTCCGGGGCCGGAGGCACCCATTTCAAGGACGAGGAAGCGGGTGTCGCAATCGGCTCGCAGGATGGTAAGGGGCAGGCCGACCTCGTTGTTGAAGGAGAGTTTCGGGGCGACCGTGGGTTCGGTGGGCGCCAGGAGCTGGCGGAGCAGGTCCTTCGTCGTCGTCTTGCCGGCCGATCCGGTGACGGCGAGAACCTTGAGGTCACCCGCCTCGCGCAGTTCCCGAAGGTGGACGCGGGCAAGCTCACCCAAAGCCCAGGTGGCGTCCTCGACGAGGATCTGGGGCACGTCGACCTCGGGCACGACCCTCTCGACCAAGGCGGCAACGGCACCGGCCGCCACGGCCCGGGCAAGGTAGTCGTGGCCGTCCGCGTTCTCGCCGCGCCTGGCGACGTAGAGCGAACCGGTTTCGGCTTCTCGGGAATCCGTCACCACTGGAGCGGTGACCGCGACATCCGTTCCGTGCAGTTGCCCGCCGACGGCCGACGCGATCCACTGCGTTCGCCGGTGCATCCTTCTCCCTCCGGGGACAGGTCCCCTCACGTGTGTGCCCCGTCCTCACGGGGTCGTCGGGTACAGCTCGGGGTCCTCCGCCGAGGCGGGAACTCCGAGGTTGCGTACTGCCTCGGTGGCAACCTCCCCGAAGAGGGGCGCCGCCGACTCCGAGGAGAGCACTCCGACCTTCGGATTGTAGAGCACCACGGCCACTGCCAGACGAGGGGCCTCAGCCGGGACGACCCCTGCCGTGGTCGAGACGACGCCGGGCACTCCGTCGACGAAGATGTCGGCGGTGCCGGTCTTGAGAGCGAGCCTGTACCCGTCGACCTTGGCGGGGGTGCCGGTCCCCGATTCGTCCTGGACGACGGACTCCATCATTCGCAGCAGTTGGGAGGCGGTGTCGGAACGCAGGACCTGCACGGGTTCGATCGGGTCGGACTTGTGGACCGTGCCGTCGGGCAGCGTCCAGGAGTCGATGATGCGCGGGTCGAGGCGCACCCCGCCGTTGCCGATCGTGGCCATGAGGGTCGCTTCCTGCAGGGCGTTGACCGTGTAGGCCTGACCGAACATCGTCACATAGCGGTCGCGTCCGACCCACTGGTCGGCCGGTCGCACGGTTCCGGAAGCCTCACCCGGCAACTCGATGCCCGTGGGGGCACCGAAGCCGAATTTGAGCATGAGATCGCGTCGTTCCTCGTCCGTGACCTTCTCGGCGATGAGCATCGTGCCGGTGTTCGAGGACTCGGCCAGGATGCCGGTCGCGGTCATGGGCACAGTGGGGTGCTCGTGGAAGTCGGTGATGGGTCCACCGGCGTCGGGCGGGGACAACGAGTAGGGCACGGTGAAGACGCTGGTCGGCGTTATCACCCTCTTCTCCAGGGCAGTTGCCACCGTGACGACCTTGCCCACCGATCCCGGTTCGAAGGCGTACTGGACGCCGGCCACGGGCTGGACCTTCGCGGGGTCGGGTGCGGTGGAGCCGGAGTCGGCCATGACGAGGACGCGGCCGGTGGACACTTCGGTGACGACGACCGTCCCCCAGTCCGCCTTGTGCTTGGCCACCCTCTCGTCCAACTTGGTCTGGACGAGGTGTTGCAGGTCGGCGTGCAAGGTGGTGCGAAGAGTCGCCCCATTGGTGGGTTCGACGGTGGTGCGTTTGCCGCCGGGGATGATGGCCCCGTTGGGGGCGATCTCGAAGGCTTCCTCACCTGGAGTGCCCTTGAGAAGGTCGTTGTACACGGCCTCCAATCCCTGCCCATGCCCTTCGGGATTGATCGTGCCGACGATGGGCGCGGCCGTGTTGCCATTGGGGTAGGTGCGCTCGTACACCGACTCCCATTCGATTCCGTGGATGTCCAACGCGCGGATCTTGCGGAAGGTCACCGGGTCGACGTTCTTCTTCAGGTACCGGTAGGTCGAGGTGCCGATGAGCATGCCGCCCAGCTCGGCCTCGTTCATCTCCAGCAGTGGAGCGAGGAGTTTGGCCGCCTCGGCGGCTCCGGTGCCCAGAACCGTGTCGGTGACCTCCCCGTCGACCACCTGGTAGTGGACCCACGCGGGAATGTTCACCTGGTTGACCGCCACATGGTACGCCTGAACGGAGTCCGCCAGGACCACGCCTGTGGCATCGGTGATGGAGCCGCGCCGAGGGGTGACCTCACTGACCTGGGTGCGCACCTTTTGTCCTTCGGCGGCCAAGGACTCTCCCTGGATCAGCTGCACGACGACCAGGCGCACACCGAGCAGTGACAGGGCCGCGAGGGCGAGAAGGGCGATCGCTCGGGAGCGTCGGGCGACAGAAGTCATCCCCAACTCCCCTTCCTGCACGTCATCGGGCGGGAACACCGCCCTCGACCGTACCGGTGGAAAGGCGGACGAAACCGTTGCGTCCCGCCGGAACCATGCCGGCGCCACGGGCCGCCTCCTCCAGGGCCACCGGGGAGGAGCGACGTTCCAGTTCGGCCACCATCGTCCAGTGGGAGGCCTCGAGTTCATTGAGTTTGAGCTGCTGCTCGCGCACCGCCAAGGCGGTTTCGGCCATGCGCGTGTTGATGATCATGGGCACGATGATCGCCACGGCCAGGACGACCAGTGTGATCAGGGCGGCAGAGACGAGTCCTCGCCTCGGGGCGATGCCTTCGACGACGAGAAGCTCCGGGGTGCGGACCTCCTCGCGCAGACGCTCGGGGCGGGAGGCGGGGCGGGTCCTCGCAGGTACGGCGCTCATGGGCACTCCTTCCAGGCTCTGAGAACTTCGGCGCCGCGCAGGCGGACCGAGGCGGATCGGGGGTTGCGTGCGAGTTCGGCCTCGTGGGCGCGACCCGCTCCGCGGGTGAGCAGACGCAGTCGTGGCTGCATGTCTGCCGGGATGACGGGCAGTCCGGCAGGGGCGCGGTTCTCGCTGCCCTGCCGCAGCACGTCCTTGACGATGCGGTCTTCCAAGGACTGGTAGGACTCGACCACCAAGCGGCCTCCGACCCTCAGCGATGCAAGTGCCCGGGGGACGGCCCTCTCCAGGATGCGCAGCTCGTCGTTGACGGCGACACGCAGGGCCTGGAAGGTCCGTTTGGCCGGGTTGCCGCCTGTGCGACGAGCGGGGGCCGGGATGGATTCGCGCACGATGTCGACCAGTTGCCCCGTCCGGGTCAGTGGTGTGCGCGCGCGTTGCTCGACGATGCGCCTGGCGATTCTCTGCGCGAATCGCTCCTCACCGTAGGTGCGCAGGATCCGCGTGAGCTCACCGGCGTCCAGGGTGCGCAGCAGGTCCGCAGCCGACGCTCCGGTGCTGGGGTCCATGCGCATGTCAAGGGGGGCGTCCTTGGCGTAGGAGAAGCCCCGGTCGGCTTGGTCCAGCTGCAGGGAGGAGACTCCCAGGTCCATGAGGACGCCGTCGACCAGGGCGTCACGTCCGTGCACGGCGGCGACCTCGTCGAGGTGGTCGTAGGTGGTGTGGACCGCTCGGAAGCGTGTCCCGAAGGGTGCCAGGCGTCGCACGGCCGAGTCGATGGCCTGCGGGTCGCGGTCGATGCCGACCACCTGCAGGTCGGGGAAGCGACGCAGGGCCCCTTCCGAGTGCCCCCCCATTCCCAAGGTGGCGTCGACGAGGACGGCTCCGGGAATGTCGAGGGCGGGGGCGAGCATGTCGAGGCACTCGTCGAGGAGGACGGGTACGTGCAGTGCTGCGGTGTTGCGCGTGTCCTCCATGGCACCTCCTCAAGGCTCGGATTCCCCGGAGCCATTCCGTGGACCGGGGTCCCCCACCGCGCTCCGGCGCCGGGGAAGTGGCGTCGGAACGTCGGGCGGAGACCTCGGCCCGCGGCTCAGAAGCTGCCGGGGAAGATTTCCTCTTCTGTCGTCGAGAAGGCGTCCTCCTGGACCGAGAGGTACTCGCGCCAAGAAGCGGCGTCCCAGATCTCGGCTCGGTCACCCACGCCGATGACGATGAGTTCCTTGTCGAGACCCGCGTACTTCCGGAGGTCCGCCGAGACGGCGATCCGTCCCTGCTTGTCCGGAACCTCCATGTAGGCGCCCGAGAGCATGACGCGGATCCAGTCACGCGCCTGCTTGGAGGACAGGGGGGCGCGACGCATCTGTGCCGTCATCTCCTCGAACACCTGGACCGGGAACGCGTAGATGCAGCGTTCCTGGCCGCGGGTGAGGACGATTCCACCTTCCATGCCGTTTCGGATGCGGGCGGGGAGGATCACACGTCCCTTGTCGTCGAGCTTCGGCTCGTACGTTCCGAGGAACATGTCTCACCGCCTTCCCCTGCGCGACATGTGCCACCACTTTAACCCACTTTCCTCCACCTGCCCTGGGGAGGATTGTGGTGTCACGAAGGAGCCCCTCCCAACACCCGCGTCATTTCAAGCAAAATGGCGGTTCTGTGATCGTGGAAGCACTTCTTGGACAACACCCCTTTCGGAGTGTCGCCCCACCCCCACCCCACCGCCGGCACCACCGACCCCTCACACAGGGCCTTCACCTGGACACACCCATCTTTGCGCAGGTCCAAGGATATTTGAAAGCAGGGGACACCTCAGGTATGACACGAACCAAGACCCACCCCGGAGGGAAAGGTGGAGCAAAGTGGAGGGTCCGGGTGGAGGTCGCGAAGGCTCCGGTGGGGAGAAGTGGGGGCCCTGGTGACCCCAGGGAGGTGCACTCATGGAAAGAATGCCCCCGATGTCACACTCGAGCTGAAAATGGGGGGAAATACCCATATTCGCGCGTCGCGCGTGACATCGGGGGCACAAAGGTCTGCGTCAGCGACAACTCACCCGTGAGAAGTTCCCGCAAAGGGGCCGGTCAGGAATCGCGGCGCTCTTCCCAACGGCGTTCCTGGTCCGCGATGAAGCGGGCCCACGCCGACGTCTGGCGACGACCACGAGGCTTGCGGGAGGAAGGGTTTCCGGCCCCGCCCGGCCGCAGGGCGAAGAGGACACCGCCGAGCATGAGGAGGAACGCGGCCACACCGAGGACGATCGAGGTCACACCCACGCCCAGCGACACCGCCCCGACCAGTGCGGCCAGCCCGACGGCAACCATGACCACACCCAAGGCGATCCGACGTGGGGACAGTGGCCCCGATTCACCGCCAGTGGCGGATTCTTCGCCCCGGGAGACGGAGGAGCCCGACGGGCGGTCCTCCATGCCCTTCGACATCTGGTGCGCGAGGTCAGGGTCGACCCGACGCAGCTCAGCCTCCATCTCCTCGAGAACCTGCTTCTCGTAGTCCGAAAGGGCCATCACGCACCTCCTCCTCATCGTCCCAAGGGCCAGCGTCAGGACAAGTCTAGTGCGAGGAGGCACCACTGCGCGATTCAGTCCGGGCCCTTGCGGAACTCGGATCCACAAGGGTCGCCGGTCGCAGTGCACCGGGGCCGAAACGAGCCGCGATCTCGTCCATGGCTCGCTCTGCGGCAAGGGGACGCCCGTCCTCGTCCAGGGCGACGAGGACCCCGTCCTCACGCGAGGACAAGCCCTCCACCCGTACCCCGAGCAGGCGGACGCCAGTGGCCGGAATCGCTTCCCGGTCCAGCAGGGTCCTGGCCGCCTGGGCGACCACTCGTCCCACGTCGGTCGGCTCACGCAGGGTCAGGGAGCGGGTGATCGTGTGGAAGTCCCCCGAGCGCATCTTCAACACGACCGTGCGTCCCACCATGCCGGCCCTGCGCAGTCGACGCACGCACGAGTGCGAGGCGTCCAGAACGAAGTGTTCGAGGTCCTCCCGCGAGCGCACGTCCTCTTCGAAGGTGCGTTCGGTGCCCACGGACTTGTCCTCACGACCCGAGCGCACGGGTCGTGGGTCCACGCCCATGGACAGGTCGTGCAGGTGATGGGCGTGGGCGGACCCCAGGACCCTGACCAGGCGCACCATCGGGGTTCGCGCCAAGTCACCGACAGTGACGATCCCCTCGCGGGTGAGCACCTCCTCGGTGCGCCCGCCCACCCCCCACAGAGCCCCCACGGGAAGGCCGTGCAGGAAGTCGGTGGTGGCCGAAGCCGGGACGAGGAGCATGCCGTCGGGTTTGGCGTGGGAGGAGGCGATCTTGGCCACCGACTTGTTGCAGGCCACACCCACGGAGGCGGGCAGACCCGTCTCCTGGCGGATGCGTTCACGTAGCAGGCGCGCGATGGAAGTGGCTCCTCCCAGGCGCAGCCGCGCTCCCCCGACGTCCATGAAGGCTTCGTCGATGCTCACCTGTTCCACGGCGGGGGTGACATCGGCAAGGATTCCCATGACCCTGCGCGACCAGCGTTGGTAGGCACCTCGACTGCTGGGGACCACGGTTGCCTGTGGGCACAGGGCCCGAGCCCGGGCGGTCGGCATGCCTGCGCGCACTCCGAGCTCACGCACCTCGTAGGTGGCGGAGGTGACCACTCCCCTGTTCCCCGTGCCTCCGACGATGAGGGGGCGTCCTCGCAGTGAGGGGTCCTCGAGCATCTCCACCTGGGCGAAGAAGGAGTCCATGTCGACGTGGAGGATCGGGGTGGCCGAGTCGTCGTCACCCCAGTTGCGTCGCGCGCGGGGATCGCGTGGGGCGTTGGACACCGTTCCTCCTGCCTCGTCTTCCCTTGCCCGGGCGGCGAGGGCGCCGACCGTCCCGGTCGGGCGTGCGGATACAGTGTCCCCCATGGGAGCGCGGGGCGGCAGGCGGGGCACACAGGTCCACGAGGTCGACAACGGTTCGGCAACCCTGTCGTGGGAGGGGTCGCGCGCCACCGTGCACCTCGACGAGGTGGAGTCCTCCTGCGTGGACATCGAGGATCCGACACGTCTCGAGTTCGAGTACATGCAGCACATGACCTGCGCCGTGGACGCGACCTTCGCCCCGGGCACTGCGCTGCGGGTGCTGCACCTGGGGGCGGCGGCCTGCGCACTGCCGTGGGCGTGGGCGAGGATGCGCCCCGGCTCGCGCCAGGTTGCCGTCGAGGTCGACGCCGCCCTGGCGGCCTTGGTGCGTGAGTGGTTCGACCTTCCACGCTCTCCCGAACTGCGCATTCGCGTGGGCGAAGGACGCACGGTCTTGCAGGCGGCGCGTCCCGGCACCTGGCAGGTCGTGTGTCGCGACGCCTTCGACCACGGGGTCGTTCCCGCCCACCTTGCGACCCTGGAGGCCGCCCGCTGTGCCCACGAGGCCTTGGTTCCCGGAGGGCTCTACCTGGTCAATGCCGCGCACGGGGGCCTGTGCGACGCACGGCCCGACGTGGCGGCCCTCCAGGAGGTCTTCCCGTTGGTGGTCACCGTGGCCGACCCGAAGGTGGGCAGGTCCGGCAGGCGTGGCAACGTCGTCCTCGTCGCCCAGAAGGCGCCTGAGGGGGACGAGGGCGGGATCGACGTCGACGAACTGGACCGGCTGGCGCGCCGGTTGCCCCTACCCGCCCGGATCAACGCGGGCGCCGGGCTGTCGCGGTGGAGGGCTGGTGCGCGCCCTGTCAGGGATGCCGAGGTCGGCTGGACCCCCACTCCGGGATGAGGCGACCCCGCCCACGCTCGGACGAGCGGGCCGACGGGCCAGGCGCCCCGGGTTCACTCGGAGTCGTCCCCGCGATCGGCTCGGTGCCGCCCTCCGCTGCTTCGCGGCCCGTTCGGGTTGGACCTGCGTTCGGCGACACGACGCAGGACCTCCTCGATGGAGTCGGCGGTCCCCGCCCCTGCCCCGTGGGAATCGTCGGCACCTTCCCGGGAGGCGTCCACCAAGGGCGAGCGACCGGCCGAGTCGGACTGTTGGGCGCGTTTGGTCATGTTCGCCAGATAGGCCTCGATGACCTCTCCGATGTCCTTGGTGGCCTCGGGACCGGCCGGCGCCTGGCTTCCCGCCGAACGCCCACCTCCCAGGGGATCGAGGGAAAGGGCACCCTCGACACTGGTCACCTGATCGTAGTGCTGCTCCAGGGCGGCCACCGTGCGGCCCACATCCGGGTTCTCGGCGATCAGATCGGAGATGATCTTCAGACCCTCGGCGGCCCCCCGCTCCAGGTCACCCACGGGCAGGCTCAGGTCCGCGAACTCCGAGAGGCGGGTGAGCACCGCCGAGGCGCCGGCCGGGTGCGAGTGCTCGGTGAGGTAGAAGGGGACGGCGGCCAGCAGGGAGACCCCGTCGATGCCCCGGCGTGCGAGTCGCGCCTGGAGGAAGGAGGACATGGGCGCCGGGAACTGGATGGCCGACATCATCTGTGGCTGTTCGGGCAGCAGCGCACGGTCGGTGGCCTGGACGTGCACGGGGGTGGGGCGTGTGTGCGGCGAACCGGCCGGCACACCGTGCAGGGACACGGTGACCTCCACGCCGCTGGCGTCAGCAAGTTCCCACACGGCATCGGCGAATGCCTCCCACCGGAAATCGGGTTCGGGCCCGTGGAGCAGCAGGAACGGGGTGCCCAGGTCGTCCCGCACGAGATCCAAGGCGATCTGCGGCATGAGCAGGTCGGTGGTCACCCAGTTCTTCACGGTCATGAAGGGGCGGTGCGAGCGGTAGTCGACCAATGCGTCGGTGTCGAAGGTCGCCACTCGCGCCACTTCGAGGGAGCGCAGGACCTGCGAGACGGCCATGTGCCCGACCTGACCGGCGTCGAGTGCGCCGTCGAAGTGCGTGACCAGGACGCGGGCGCGCGCACCGGCCTCCGGGCCTTCCTCGACCATGAGCTCCAAGGGTCTCCTCCTTCCCGCGTCCACCGTGGGCGGTGTTTTCCGTGGCCACCACGCTACCGCGCCCGGAGGGTCGGCGTCGTCCGCGCAGGTGCTGAGCAGCGTGGACGCTTCACCATTCGGTCCTCGCACTGTGGGGGCCGGTCGCGTTTGGCACAATGGATGACCGTCTTGTCCGCACGGCCGATCCCTCCCGGGGCAGCCGTCGACCTGGAGGTGGCATGTCCGAGCTCGTACATCCGGCCCACGCCGGCGCGGATTCGGTCTCGGAACAGGAGTTCGTCGACCGGGCCCACGCCCGCCTCGACGCCCTGAGGGCCGAATACCGGGAGCGTCAACGCGCCACCCACGCCTCCCACGGCGTGGGCAACGCCCAGGGGTGGACCGAGAGGGATGCCATCGCCGCGCATCTGGGTGAAATGGCTGCGCGCCTGGACCACGTGGAGGACCGCTTGGTCTTCGGCCGACTCGACATGGCCGACACCGAGGTCCGGTACATCGGACGCGCCTCCTTGCCGGACGAGGGTGGGGACCCCCTGCTCATCGACTGGCGCGCTCCAGCCGCCGCCCCCTTCTACAGGGCCACTGCCCTGGACCCGCAGGGGGTCGTGCGCCGACGTCATCTGCTCACCCACGGCCGGCAGGTCGTCGGGCTGGAGGACGAGTTGCTCGACGCCTCCGACAAGGCGGGGGAACACCTCGACCTGCAGGGAGAAGGAGCCCTCCTGGCGGCCCTCGGTCGGGCTCGCGAGGGCCGTATGGGCGACATCGTCGCCACGATCCAGGCCGAACAGGACAGGATCATCCGCGCCGACGGGGACGGGTTGTTGGTCGTCCAGGGCGGGCCGGGCACCGGCAAGACGGCGGTGGCCCTCCACCGGGCCGCCTACCTGCTGCACGCCAGACGTGAACGCCTGGAACGCTCGGGCGTCCTGGTCGTCGGCCCCTCCCGGGTGTTCCTGCGCTACATCGAAAAGGTGTTGCCCTCCCTGGGCGAGACCGGAGTCGTCTCGCTGACCGTGGGCGACCTGGTGCCCGGAGTGCGGGCTCGCGGCGAAGAAGCGGTGGAGGTCTCCCGCCTCAAGGGACGCAGCGCCTGGGTGCGCCTGCTGGCCCGCGCGGTGCGCACCATCGTCCGCATCCCCGAGGGCGACCAGGTCCTGCAGGTGTGGAATCGCAAGGTCACGCTGCGCCGCGAGGACGTGGTCAGAGCGGTGCGCAAGGCCCGTCGCAGCGGTCGCCCCCACAATGTCGCCCGTGAGGCCTTCGCCCTGGAGCTCATGGAGGTCCTTGCCACCCGCCTGGTCGTCGAAGCCGGAGACGCCACCTCCGAGGCCGCCGTCGACGGCGACGACCTGTCGACTTGGACCCAGGAGGTACGCGATTCGATCGATGCGCGCCGCACCATCAACCTCGCGTGGATGCCGACCTCGGCCAT
Source organism: Schaalia sp. 19OD2882 (assembly GCF_018986735.1). NCBI lineage: Bacteria > Bacillati > Actinomycetota > Actinomycetes > Actinomycetales > Actinomycetaceae > Schaalia > Schaalia sp. 19OD2882. The sequence goes on from NZ_CP065521.1 coordinate 1,651,502, forward strand.
GACCCTCCTGGAGCGCCTGTGGGCCAAACCGGGTCTGCTCGCCCGCCTCAATGACGAGGTCGGTTCTCCCTTCTCACGCGCCGAATTGGAGCTCTTGTCCCGACCGCGAGGCTCCGCCCTCACCCAGGCGGATGTCCCGCTGCTCGACGAGCTCGAAGAACTCCTCGGTACGACAAACGTCCTGGAGGACCAGTCGGCCAGACAGCGATCGCGCACCCACGCGGCCGAAGTCGAACGAGCCCGCGAAGCCATGGAGTCGATGAACCTCGGAGGCGGAATCGTCACAGCTGAGATGCTCGCCCGTTCCGCGACCGCCGCCGACGACCTCGAACCCATGTCCGAGCGTGCCGCCAAGGACAGGTCGTGGACCTACGGGCATGTCGTGGTCGACGAGGCGCAGGACCTCGGGCACATGGCGTGGCGCGCCCTTCTGCGCCGCTGTCCTTCGCTGTCCTTCACCGTCGTCGGAGACCTGGACCAGGCACGCGGTGAGTCCCGGCCGCCCTCGTGGAAGGACGCGTTGGGGCCTGCGGCCAGGGCCTTGGCCGGCGAACACGTCCTGTCGGTCTCCTATCGCACCCCGCGCACACTCACCCTGCTCGCCGAGGACGTCCTGGCCCGCGCGGGCGCACCCGTCCTGCACCCGACCACCGCCGTCCGTGAGGTCGAGAACTGCTACCGGAGCCTGCACGTGGACGGCCCCGGGGCGCCCATGGCCCGCGAGAAGGACCCCTTGTGGGCGCTCGCCCAGGAGGCCGTGGACCGGGCGCTGGCCCGACTCGACGAGGCCGAGGGCGCCGGACGTGGCCGCATCGCCGTCCTTGTCGCCGGTGCGCGCGCACACGCGTGGGACGCCGACACCGTGGGCACCTCCTCGCTGGAGGATCGGGTCGCCCTCCTGTCCGCCACCGCCTCGAAGGGCCTCGAATTCGACTCGGTGGTCCTGGTCGAGCCCGCGGAGGTCCTCGCCGACGGGCCAGGCGACCTCTTCGTCACCCTGACCCGGGCCACCCATGACCTCACAGTCGTCCATTCCCGCCCCCTACCTGCGGGAATGGAGGAATGGTCCACCGAATGAGCCCACGCCCGGCACGCCGGGCCCCTCTGGCACGATTGAAGCATGACGCGTGCACTGCTCCTGGAGAATCCTCACCCCATCGCCGACGAAGCCCTGCGCAAGGCGGGGATCGAGGTCATCCGGCACACCGGGGCGATGGACGAGGGAGAGCTCATCGCCGCCCTGGAGGGAGTGTCCTACTTGGGGTTGCGCTCGAAGACGAATGTCACCGAGCGGGTCCTCAAGGCACGCCCTGAACTACGGGCCATCGGCGCCTACTGCATCGGCACCAATCAGATCGACCTGGCCACCGCCACCGCATGCGGCATGGCCGTCTTCAACGCGCCCTATTCGAACACCCGCTCCGTGGTGGAGCTGGCCATCGGCCACATCATCAATCTTTCGCGGCGCGTCACCGTGAAGAACTCCCGCCTGCACCGCGGCATCTGGGACAAGTCGGCCGACGGCGCGCACGAGGTGCGCGGCCACACGCTGGGCATCATCGGTTACGGGAACATCGGCAAACAGCTGTCGATCCTGGCCGAGGCCATGGGCCTGAACGTCATCTTCTACGACCTGGCCGAGAAACTCGCACTGGGCAACGCCACCCAGATGCCGACCTTGGAGTCGGTGCTGCGAGAGGCGGACATCATCTCCATCCACGTCAACGGTGCGCCCGCCAATGCGAATCTCTTCGGTGCCACCGAGTTCGCCCTCATGAAGAAGGGGGCTCTCTTCCTCAACCTGTCCCGTGGCTTCATCGTGGACATCGAGGCCCTGCGTGAGAACCTGGTCTCCGGGCACTTGGCCGGCGCCGCGCTGGACGTCTTCCCGGAAGAGCCCAAGGCCAACGGCGACCCCTTCTCCTCTCCCATGGCGGGTCTGGACAATGTGATCCTCACCCCGCACATCGGCGGCTCCACCGAGGAGGCCCAGTACGACATCGGGCGCTTCGTGAGCTCCAAGATCGGGGACTTCCACACCTCCGGGTCCACCGACATGAGCGTCAACCTGCCGAACCTACAACTGCGATCCTCCGCTTCGGCGCTCTTCCGCATCGCCCTGGTCCACCGCAACACTCCTGGTGTGCTGGCCCTGGTCAACCAAGTCTTCGCCGAGTCGGGGGCGAACATCGAGTCGCAGATCCTGTCGACCTCCGGCTCCACCGGATACGTGCTCACAGACATCTCCTCAGAGCTGCCTGTCGAGGCGCTGGCGGCGATCGAAGGGTTGGAGGACACGATCCGACTGTCCGTCACCAGAGCCTGAGTGTCGCTGGCCGGGTGCTCGCGCATGACCGACGGCGGCCTCTTGCCGGTCCGACCCGAGTGGTGGGACTTCTCCCGAAGTTCTCACGCGTCGAGCAGTGAAGCCTGGGTGGCTTGGGCCTGCCCCTTGGTGGCGTTGGTGCGTGTGGTCCGCCTCTTGCGGCGAGGAGCCTTGGTCGGAGCCTGCTCGCTCTGGCGTCCACGGAGCACCTCGATGGCGTCGATGAAGTCGTCCACACTGCCGAAGTCGCGGTACACGGAGGCGAAACGCAGGTAAGCGACCTCGTCGAGTTCCTGGAGAAAGGGCAGGATCGCCTTGCCGACCTCGTCGGAGGAGACATTGGAGAAGCCTGAGGACCTGAGCTTCTCCTCCACCTGCTGGGCGAGCAAGGCCAGCTGGTCATCGGAGACCGGTCTGCCCTGACAGGCCTGTTTGAGTCCCGAGACCACCTTGTTCCGAGAAAAGGGTTCGACCACTCCGGATCGCTTGACGACCTGGAAGGAGGAGGTCTCCAGGGTCGTGAAGCGCTTCTTGCAGGCGGTGCACTCGCGTCTGCGCCTGATGGAGGCGCCGTCATCAGCGATTCGCGTGTCGACGACACGCGAATCCGGGTGGTGACAGAAGGGGCAGTGCACTCTCCAACGCTACGGGTGGGCGCACCTCAGGTGCAACACCTGTCCCATCCCATTGGGCGACTTCAGCACATGGGTCGCCCCCTCATTGCACGGGCAGGACCACCAGCTGTCCCACACGCAGACCCGCATCGAGGTCATTGAGGGCCTCGATGTCCGTCACCACGTCCTCCAGAGGACGGTCCGTGTCCACGGCGGCGGCCAAGGACCACACGGATTCACCTGCGACCACCGAATGGGTCAGGGTCGGCCCCCGATAGGCGCTCGGCTGCAGGGCGATCCCCACCCCCGCCGCCAGTGCGGTGAGAACCATGGTGACGACCACGACCAACACGGCCCGCAGGACCATCGCCCCGTCAATGGTCACAGCGGCGCGGGAGGCACTGCGCGGACGGAGCGGCCGCCGCCCATCGGCGGGCACCTCACTTCGCAGCAATTCACGACGCCTACGGGCCGTCGGCGCCTGGGAGATGTCGTGGACGGTGGCCAAGGGCGACTCCGGGACGGCCCGCAAGTGGCGGCGGGCCGAGGAATCGCGAAGCGCCGAGGAACGAGCAGCAGAAGTGCCGGTCATGATGTGTCTCCCCTCCCGGGCGAAGAGCCCGGAATCGTACGTCCGTTCTACGAACACATGTACGATGACACGTGTCGGAAGCGATGTCAAGAACCGCTCGAACATGTGTTCACCTTCGCGCTGTTCCTGGCATAACCTGTTGACATCAGTGGACCAGCACCCACCCACATCTGCACACACCCCTTGCGTCACAGGGAGCGTGAGCGGCGAAGGAGGACCCCGTGGAGACCCAGCCGACGAAGGACAGCCCCCTGCGGGGGCGCCAGCTCGAAATCCTGCGCCACGTGCGCGCCCACTGCCTGACCCACGGCTACCCGCCCTCGGTCCGCGAGATCGCCCGGGCCGTGGGTCTGGCCTCTCCCTCGACCGTCAAGCACCACCTGGACTCCCTGGAGCGGGACGGGTTCCTCCAACGCGCCCAGTCGATGTCACGCGCCCTGGAGATCTCCCCTGCAGGCCTGACCGTCCTCGGCGAGGACCCCGAGGCCCCCTCCCCCGCATCCCTGCCCTCGTACGTGGGGTACACGGTCCCCGTCTCCCACGTGGATGAGGACGCCGCCGGGGTCCCCCTGGTCGGAAGGATCGCGGCCGGCGCCCCCATCACCGCCGAACAGTACGTCGAGGACGTCTTCCACCTACCGACCCGCCTGACCGGCCACGGGGACCTGTTCATGCTCGAAGTGCACGGGGACTCCATGGTCGAGGCCGGAATCCTCGACGGCGACTACGTGGTCGTCCGTGCCCAGCACACCGCCCGCGAAGGCGAGATCGTCGCCGCGATGATCGACGAAGAGGCCACCGTCAAGGTCTTCTCCCGCAGTGAGGGTCACGTGTGGCTGCTGCCCCGTAATGCCGACTTCTCCCCCATCCCCGGGGACCGCGCCACGATCCTCGGCAGAGTCGTCACCGTGCTGCGCTCCCTGTGACCTGAAATCCTGCCCACACGCGACATGGCCCCCACCCGTGAAGGTGGGGGCCACGCCCGTCCTGGTCCCCGGGCCGCGGGGACGGTACCTCAGAACCCGAGGCTGCGGGCCACTTCGCGCAGACGCACCGCCGACGCCGTCAGGCCATCGCGCTCGGCCAGGGTCAGCGGCGGGTTGAGCACGCGGCCGGCACCCGCACGACCGACGATCGTCGGTGCCGCCATGCACACGTCCGAGATGCCCTCCCAATCCTCCAGGAGGGTCGAGATGGTCAGGACACGGTTCTCGTCGCGCAGGACCGCGCCCGCAATGCGCGAGGCCGCCAGACCGATCGCGTAGTTCGTCGCGCCCTTGCCCTCAATGATGCGATAGGCCGACTGCACGACGTCGTCGGCAATACGCGTCCGCAACGCCTGGTCGAAAAGACCACCGGACATCGTCGGCCCCCAGTGGCTGAGCGGCACATTGCCGATCTCCGCACTGGACCACAGGGCCACCTCGGAGTCCCCGTGCTCGCCGGCGACGTAGGCGTGGATGTTCTGCGTGGCGACCCCCGTCTCCAAGGACACGAGGTAGCGCAGACGCGAGGTGTCCAACACGGTACCGGAGCCGAACACCTGGTTGCGAGGAAGACCCGTGATCTTCAGCGCCGCATAGGTGACCACGTCCACAGGGTTCGTGATGAACATGAAGACCGCGTCGGGGGCGACTTCTTGCAGGTTGGGGACGATCTTCTTCATGAGGTCCACCGTCGAGGCAGCCAACTCCAGGCGCGACTGGCCCGGATTCTGCTTGGCGCCTGCGGTGACGATGACCATGTCGGCGCCGCGGACGATCTCGATGTCGTCGGAGCCCTCGACACTGGAGGTGGGTGTGAACTGGATGCCGTGGGCGATGTCGAGGGCCTCGGCCTCGACCTTCGCCTTGTTGATGTCGAACAGGGCGATGGAACGTGCATCACCCTTGATGGCGCTGGCATAGGCAACGGCGGTGCCTACGGCTCCGGCGCCGACGACGGCGATTTTCGAGGGACGACCACTCGACATCGGATACAGACCACTGACGCTTGCAGACACTTGACGACCTCTTCCCAATCGAACCGGTTCGGGTGATCCCATTGTCACAGAATGCTCCCCATTCGGACAGGCTCGGAGGTCCCGATTCAGGACATTTTCCCTTCCCCGTCCAAGTCCTTGCGCAGTCGGCGCAGCGCCTCCAGGACCACCTCGGTGCGGCTGGTCGGCCACATGGGCGGCAAGGAGGCACGCAGGAAGGAGCCGTAGGACTTCGTGGTCAGGCGTTTGTCCAAGATGGCGACGACCCCACGGTCAGCGGCCGAGCGGATGAGACGCCCCGCCCCCTGGGCGAGCATCAGTGCCGCATGGGTGAGACTGACTGTCCAAAAGCCGCTCATCCGCCGCTTCTCGGCGTCCTTCGTGCGGGCACGCACCACGGGACTGTCCGGGTGGGGGAAAGGGATGCGGTCAATGACCACCAGGCGGCAGGCCGGCCCGGGCACGTCGACCCCCTGCCACAGGCCCAGCGTTCCCACCAGCACCGAGTCGCGCCTGTCACGGAACTGTTGGACCAGGGCAGCCATTCCCTCCTCACCCTGCATGAGGATCTCCAGGTCGGTGTGGGCACGCAGGTGCTCGGCCCCGGCCTCGGCCCCCTTCCACGAGGAGAAGAGGACCAAGGCTCCCCCTCCACTGACCCGGACCAATTCGACGAGGAGGTCCAGGGACTGCGGTGTGGGCCCTTGGATGCCGGGTGGGGGCAGGTGCTCGGCGACGTAGAGGATGCCCTGTCGTGCCGGGTCGAAGGGAGTGCCCACGTCGATGCCCCGCCACGGAACAGCGCAAACCATGAGTCCGCACTCGCGCGCAATCGCATCGAAGGACTCCCCCAGTGCCAGCGTTGCGGAGGTCAGGACCGCCGGGCGCTCGCCGAGAGCCTGGGTGCCGATGGCAGGTGCGACGTCCAATGGTGCAACGACGAGTTCGAGGGTGCCGACCCCATCCGCCTCGGGCTGTTCGACCCAGGTGATGGACTGCTCCGTGTCACGGTTCCACGCCTCACCCAAGGCCGCCAACTCGTCCAGGGCGCTGCGGGCCAAGGCCTTGGAGGCCGTGTCGACCTCGCTGGAGTGGACCTGTCCGAGGGCGTCGCGCACAGCCGCATCCAGGGTCCGTACGGCCGCGTCAAGTGGGTCGGGGCGCTCCTCGAGGAGTCCCGCCGGCAGGGCCTGTACGGCAAGGACGAGGGCGTCGGAGGCGGCGTCCAGGGTCGAGGTGTCGACCTTGCCGTGGCGTCTGGCGGTGCGGCTCGCCCTCGACAATGAGACGGCCGACACCGAGACCGACGCCTGCTCACGAACCCGCGAGGCCAATTCGTGGGCCTCGTCGACGATGACCAGGTCGATCTCTCCGAAGAGGTCACCCTGCCCGGTGGCGGCGATGCCGAGCAATGAGTGGTTGGTGACGACCAGGTCGGCGGCAATGACCTGTTCGCGGGCTGCCTGCGGGAAGCATTCGGCGAAGGCAGGACACGCCTTGGACAGGCATTCGCGTTTCTGGACGCTCACCTGGCGCCAAGCTCTTTCGGAGGTGCCGGGGACCAGGTCGTCGCGGTCTCCGGTCGCCGTGGTTGCCGCCCATTCGCGCAGGCGCAGGACCTCCTCGGCCAAGTGGGAGGCGGCCGCCCCTTCACCGCCACGAGCACCACCTGTTCGCACGGGCGAGCGCCCCGCCCTGGCCGCAGGTGAGGGGGCTCCGAAGAGCCCGGGGGCAGGATCCTCGTCCGGGTAGCCACCGCCAAGTCTGTGCACGCACAGGTAGTTCGACCAGCCCTTGAACAGTGCGACCTTCGGACGCCTGCCGCACACCCGGCCCACGGCCTCGACGACCGCAGGGGCGTCCTTGACGAGGATCTGGCGTTGGAGAGCCAATGTGGCCGTCGACACGAGTGCCCGCGTGTCCCCCAATGCGGCCGCCGTCAGCGCCGGCACCAAGTAGCCCATGGACTTGCCCGTGCCGGTACCGGCCTGGACCATGAGGTGCTCACCGGAGGCGATGGCCGCGCAGGTCTCGCGCACCATCGTCTCCTGGCCGGCCCTCCTGGTCCCGCCCATGGCGGAGACGAGGTCGTGCAGGACAGCCAAGCTGGTCGAAGTCAGTTCACCGGCTGCGCCGGCGTCCTCGTCCTCGAAGTCGTCTTGGACCCCTTCGGTCCGCCCATTCCCGGCAGCGCCCTCGGCCGTCTCACGCACCGGCGTCCCCGAGGACCGACTCGCTGACATCGGCCTGGTCGAGGCGCGCCGCCAAGGCAGGGTCCACCCGTGCCACCAGGCGGGTCCCGGCGGCCACGTACTCCTCCGAATCGACCTCGCCCTCCTCGTGGACCTGGTGGACCAGGTCCCCGCGCGAGTAGGGCACGACCACGTCGACAGCAACCCGGGGTCTGGGCAGCATGTCCTGCAGGCGCAGGCGGAGCTCGTCGACGCCCTGGCCCGTCCAGGCGGAGGCGACCACCGAATCCGGCAGAGTCGAGCGCAGCAACGCCAGTTGTTCAGGGGCGGCCAGGTCTGCCTTGTTGAGGACGATGAGCTCGGGGATGTCGCGGGCACCGTCGATGGTGTCCAGGACGGCGTGCACGGCGGCCACTTGACCGGCCGGATCCGGGTGGGCGGCATCGACCACGTGCAAGATGACGTCGGCCTCGGCAACCTCCTCCAAGGTCGAACGGAAGGCCTCGACCAGCTGGGTCGGCAGGTTCCTGACGAAACCGACGGTGTCCGTGAGCGTGAAGACGCGGCCATCGGGCGTCGTCGAACGGCGAACCGTCGGGTCCAGGGTGGCGAAGAGGGCGTTTTCGACAAGGACGTCGGCACCAGTGATCCGATTGAGCAGAGTGGACTTGCCGGCATTGGTGTATCCGGCGATGGCCACCGAAGGAACTCCCCCACGCCTGCGCGAGGCACGCTGGGTGCGCCGGGACGGCTCCATGTCGCGGATCTGTGCGCGAAGGCGAGCCATGCGCGTGCGGATGCGGCGCCGATCCAATTCGATCTTCGTCTCACCTGGCCCACGCGAGCCGATGCCCTCGCCGCTGGCCACACGGCCACCCGCCTGGCGGGACATGGATTCGCCCCAACCTCGAAGGCGCGGCAGCAGGTACTCCAACTGGGCCAGTTCCACCTGGGCCTTGCCTTCACGGGACTTGGCGTGCTGGGCGAAGATGTCGAGGATCAGCGCAGTACGGTCGACCACCTTGACCTTGACGACGTCCTCCAAGCCGCGGCGCTGGCTGGGAGCCAGTTCTGAGTCGACGATGACCGTGTCCGCGCCGTTGGCCGCGACCAGTTCCGCGAGTTCCCTGGCCTTGCCGGAGCCGAGGAATGTCGCCGGGTCGGGGTTTGCCCTCTTCTGGATGATGCCGTCGAGCACTTCCGAGCCGGCGGTCTCCGCCAGGGCGGCCAGTTCGCGCAGGGAAACCTCTGCCTCTTCCTCGGTGCCCGTTGTGCGCAAGCCCACCAGGACGACCTTTTCGAGTCGGATCTGGCGATACTCGACCTCGGAGACGTCTTCGAGTTCCGTTGACAGGCCATGGACGCGTCTGGTGCCCGATCGCGCCTCGCGTTCGAGGGCTCCGGCGTCGCCTCGCGTGTCCTGCCCTTCGGTCGAGGCCAGGGCGGTGCCCCGTCTGGCCAGGATGCGTGCCACCACGTCCTCGACCCTGCGGGTCTCTTCTCCGGAGGGCACGCGGTCGGGTGCGTCCTCGTACCCGCGGGGCACGGCCCCGCCCTCATCCACTGTCACATCTCCCCCTCACGCACCTCCTGCGGCCGGTCGGCCGCCCGGGTCCCTTGGACCTGCCGTCCAAGTCTTGCACGAGGCACTCACGTCTTCGCCCGTGGCACACTTCCTCCCCCGCGCCGCCCGCTCCGACTTTCCCCCGCGCCGCCCGCTCCGACTTTCCCCCGCGCCGCCGGCTCCCCCTAACCTTGGAGGCATGGAGCAGCAGTACTTCACCGACCAGCCAGCCGCCACCGAGGCCGAACTGCGCCGCTTGCACGTGAGCGTGCGCGGCTTCGAGGTGGAGATGTGGGTCTCCGACAAGGTCTTCTCCGGCTCACGGCTGGACCTGGGCACCCGCCAGCTGCTCGCCGAGGCACCCGCTCTGCCGGGGTCCGGCACCTTCCTGGACTTGGGCTGCGGATGGGGCCCGGTGGCGGTGGCCATGGCCCTGGAATCCCCTGGGGCCACCGTTTGGGCGGTGGATGTCAACACGCGCGCCCTGGAGCTCACGCGCCGAAATGCGGTGCACAACGAGACCTCCAATGTCGTGCCGATGGCCGCTGACCAGGCCTTGACACGTGCGCGTGCCGAGGGGGTGCGTTTCGACGCGATCTGGTCCAACCCGCCGGTAAGGATCGGCAAGGAGGCGATGCACGTGATGCTCACCTCGTGGTTGGACCTTCTCAGTGATCAGGGTGTTGCGCACTTGGTGGTCCAGAGGAACATGGGCGCGGATTCGCTCACGGCGTGGCTTTGTGAACGGGGCTATCGTGCGGGAAAGATCGCCTCGAAGAAGGGCTACCGGATCATCGAGGTCCACCCCCGTTCTTCGTGAGATTCGGCGGTCGGTCCGTGAGATTCGGCGGTCGGTCGGTGAGTTTCGTTCGTCATTGGTTGTGTGGCGGGTTTTGGGTGGGAGTGTTCGGGGGCGAGGGCGGGGCCGCGTGAAGGGTGGGGCGGCGGATTCGAGGGCGGTTTGGGGTTGGGCAGTCTGGATGGTTTTGGTGCGTTGGGGGAGGGTGTGAGCAGTGAATCCATCGACTCCAGCTGAGGACGAATTGGAGTTCCCGTCCGAGGGGCCGTCGTTCGCCCGCGCTTGCCAAAGAGGCGCACTACTCGCATGAGGAATTCATGACGGTTTTCATTGCTGAGGCCTCGCCGGTGACCCATGCGCAGGCATGGGCATGTCCGGTGTACTTGGCTGCCGCTTCTGCGTCTCCAACCGTCCAATTCTTCGTGACGGCGTGGGGCGCGGTCGGCTTCTCAAGGTCCGGGTCCACGGGCCGAACCAGCTTCCCATCCGGGCCCACCACATACCCACCGGAGATGACGACACCTGCAAACCGGGCAAACTGTTGGAAGGCCGGGCTCGAAGAGCCTGCGTCGACAGAGTGCTCGGACCTGCCCAGAATCAGGGGCCCCGCCCTCGTCATTGCTGGAAGAACATGCGCTCACCAGCCCCAATGAGCCAAACACGCTCCCCGCAACAAGGCACGCAAACGCACACCTGCACGCGTCCCACCACGAACCACCACCGAGCCTCACGCGCCAGGCGCTTCAGGAACCAAAGGGAAACCGATCGGGCCCAACCAAAGCCCCACCTCGACAGCAGGACACCATCGCCCACACCAAGAGAGACCACCCCCGACCACGACAGACGAACCTCACGGAACCACCGACGAATCTCGCGGAAGGACCGACGAATCTCACGGGGAGGAGGTGCCGACTTGGCATCGGAGTGCTTCGACCTGGCGTTGGACTGCTTTGATGGCGCTGGCAAGCAGCTGCCGGGGCCCGGCGGCCGGTAGCCAGACGACCCGAGGGTCGGGCCGCAACCACTTGAGCTGCCTGCGAACCAGTTGGCGAGTGGCCAATGAGACCGCATCAACGGCCTCGTCCGGAGTCATCTCCCCGTCGAGCACCGCAAGCGCCTGCGCGTAACCGGTTGCCTTGGACGCGGTGCGCCCCGCACGAAGTCCCACGGCCTCCAAGGCCCGGACCTCCTCGACCAGCCCCTGGTCGAACATGGCGTGGGTGCGCACCTCGATCCGCTGGTCGACCTCCTGGCGACTCCTGTCCACGCCGATCATGAGCGCCGGCCGGTGGAAGACGTGACGAGGCATCTGCGAGGAGTACGGGCGTCCGGTCAGGCTGATGACCTCCAGGGCGCGCACGATCCGGCGAGTGTTTCTCGCATCGATGCGCCCAGCCGAGACCGGGTCCAACTCTTCCAGGCGTGCATGCAGCCGCTGCACGCCCCCAACCGACACCGCCTCTGCCTCGAGGCGCGCACGCACTTCGGGATCGGTGCCAGGAAAGTCGATGACGTCCAGCAGTGCGCGCTGGTAGAGACCCGAGCCTCCAGCCACCACGGCCACTCCCCCACGCCGGTGGATCGCGGCCACATCCGCGCGCGCCTCACACTGGTAGCGGGCCGCCGAAGGCTCTTCGGTGACCTCAAGGGTGTCGATCTGGTGGTGGGCAATGCCTCGCCTCTCCTCGACGGGCGTCTTCGCAGTGCCGATGTCCATGCCCCGGTAGAACTGCATGGAGTCCGCCGACACCAGCTCCCCCGGGCCCGTGGCGCCCAGCACCTGCGGGAGCGCCTCGGCAAGGTCCAACGCCAGGTCCGACTTTCCCGAGGCCGTCGGCCCCACGACTGCGACGACAAGGTCACCCGGTCGCGCGAGGGCCAAGTCGGGTCTCGGCTGGTCGGTCATGGGTTCCACCTGCTCATTTTACGAGGGCGGGAGGGCCTGCCGACAGGTCAGCGGCCGCCCACGCGAAGGGTGGGGATTCCCAGTTGGACCCGGGAATCCGCGGCCTCTTCCTCGGCGCGGTGGCGCGCCTGCCAGGCGTCGCCCGCACGCGTGCGCCGCACCTCGAAGAGACCACCGGTCAGGGCGGAGTCGGCAATGAGGTGGTGGGGCGCCCCGTGGGTGACCCTCGCGCGAACCATGTCTCCGGGACGAGGACGCCCGCCCTCGTTCGTGCCCCCGTCAACGCCCTCGGGCAGGGCCACATGAACCAGGCGGTTGTCGCGGGCTCGCCCGGAAATGCGAGCGGTCGCCCCGTCCTTGCGTCCCTCACCCTCACCGATGAGCACCTCGACCTCGGTTCCGGCCAGTTTCGCATTGTCCTCTTCGCAGATGCTCTCTTGCACGGCGACCAGGCGCTTGTAGCGCTCCAACGCCACCTCGGCGGGCACCTGGTCGGTGCGGTCGGCGGCCGGCGTGCCGGGGCGGGGTGAGTACAGGAAGGTGAAGGCACTGGCGAAACGCGCCTCGCGCACCACCTCGAGGGTCTGGGCGAAGTCCTCTTCACTCTCCCCCGGGAAGCCGACGATGATGTCGGTGGAGATGGCCGCCTCAGGTATTGCCTCGCGTACGCGTGAGAGGATGCCCATGAATCTCTCGCGTCGGTAGGAGCGGCGCATCTGACGGAGCACCGCGTCCGAACCCGACTGGAGGGGCATGTGCAGGCTCGGCATGACTGTGGGAGTCTCGGCCATGGCGGCGATGACGTCGTTGGTGAAAGCTGCCGGGTGCGGGCTGGTGAAGCGTACGCGCTCCAGCCCCTCGACCGCGCCGACCGCGCGAAGGAGTTTGGCGAAGGCGCCGCGTTCGCCGAAACCGACCCCGTAGGAGTTGACGTTCTGCCCCAGCAGCGTCACTTCGATGGCGCCTTGGGCGGCTACGGCCTGGACCTCGGACAGGATCTCTCCCGGACGGCGGTCTCGTTCCTTTCCTCGCAGGTGGGGGACGATGCAGAAGGTGCAGGTGTTGTTGCAGCCCACGGAAATGGACACCCACGCGGCGTAGGCGCTCTCGCGGTGGGTGGGCAGGGTGGAGGGAAAGACTTTGAGAGCTTCCTCGATCTCGACGGCGGCGGCCCGGTTGTGTTCGGCGCGGCGCAGCAGGGCCGGCAGGACGTCGATGTTGTGGGTGCCGAAGACTGCGTCGACCCACGGGGCCTTTTCCACGATGCCGTCGCGCATCTGCTGGGCCAAGCACCCTCCCACGGCGATCTGCATCCCGGGGCGCGCCCGTTTGACGGAGGCGAGTTGTCCAAGGTTGCCGAAGAGGCGTGTGGCGGCGTTCTCGCGTACGGAACAGGTGTTGATGACGACGACGTCGGCCCCCATGTCGCCGGCGTCGGTGGCGCGCGCGGCCGCTTGTGGCACCAGATGGACGGGTACCAGTCCGGCTGCGTCCAGCAGTCCGGCGATCCGTTCGGAGTCGTGTTCATTCATCTGGCAGCCCAAGGTGCGTACGGCGTAGGTGCGCGGGGCGGCGGTCATTTCGAGGCTCATCACGGGTGAGTCTAGTGGGCGCCTTGGTCCGTCCGGTCTCGGCGGGGACGAGGGCGTGGCAGGTGTTCCCCACCTCACGGGTGGGGTGCGTTCAGCTGCCCGCGCCGAAGAGGCGCTTGTACCACGGAACCTTCACCGGGGTTGGTGGGGCCGAGAACTGGCCTGCGACGGCGAGCCCCAAATCCACGGGCAGCGGGTCCATGCGTGCGGCCTCGGGTGTCCACTCACGCCATGCGCGCTGGATCAAGCGCCCGGGGTTAGGCACTGCGTGGACGTCACGGAGGGTGCGCACGAGACGCTGGGCGGTGGCTCGTGCATCCTGTGCGGACACCGGTGCGGCGATCGGGGACTCCCAGTTGATGCCCTGAGCTGCTTCGGGCGGGGTCCAGCCGAGTTCGGCCAATTGGATGCGCTGGTCCTCGGTGATCTGACGGGAGACGTCGAGGAACTGGTCCGACACTGCTTCAACGATCACCTTTTCCGCTTCGAAGGCCATCTGGACGTAGACGTCCGGGCGTTCAATGTCGGACAGGATCAGGTAGCTTCCGGGCAGTGCTTCCACGATGAAGGGGGTCAGGCGCGCCGAAAGGTCTTCCCATGTGGTGTCCATGTGTGGAGCCTACTCGAACTCTTGGAGGACTTCGTGTCGACCATGTGCTGCCATCTCGGTCGACACACCCTGGTCGAAGGCGCCAAGGGCATTGGCCAACAGGTGCAGTGCCGCATCGACACTCCCTTCACGCACGCGATTGCGATCCCCGGACAGGTGCAGTTCCCGGTGGTCCCAGCCGTCTTTCCACACGAGGGCCACATGGACGGTTCCGGCAGGATGGCCATCGGCTGGTCCCGGGCCGGCGACCCCTGTGGTGGCCAGTGCGAGGTCAGCTCCCGTGAGTCTGCGGGCGCCCCGCGCCATGGCGAGACACACCTCGCGGTCGACTGGACCGCGACGGGCGAGGAGATGCTCTTCGACTCCCAGCAAAGTGGCCTTCAGGTCGGTGGCGTAACAGCAGATTCCTCCCCGTAGGACTGCCGAGGCACCGGGCACGTCGACCAGGCGCGCGCACAGGGCCCCGCCAGTGAGGGACTCGGCGGTGGCCACGCTCATGCCGAGGGCGGCCAATCGCGCGATGAGCGAGGCCGGGTCCGGCCTGTCGGCCTGTTCCATGGGCTCCAGCGGCTCCGCCTGCTCGTGGTCACCACGCGCGTCCCGGCTCATGCCCAGTCCTCCGTTTGGTCGTCACTTTCTCCGCTCTCTTCACCCCATCGTGCCAGCGCCTCGGCCACGACGGAGGAGATCACCGACCCCGAATAACCCTTCCGGGCAAGCGCGCCGCTCAGGCGCCGCCAAGCCACCTCACGAGGTGCGCCGGACAGTGAGCGCCGCTTGCGCTCGACCAGTTCCCGGGCGCGTTCGACCTCGTCCTCCCGGTCGATGTCGGCCATGGCCCGCTCGGCGAGTTCTCCTGTGATGCCCTTGCGTCGAAGGTCCTCGGCCAGTGCACGTCCGACCTTTCCAGAGGCGGCGAATCGCTCCCTCACGAGGGCGGTCGCGTAAGCGCCGTCATCCACCAGGCCCACTCGGGTCAGACGTTCGATGACCTCGTCGGAGACCTCGTCGGAAAACCCGCGCGACGTCATCGCCGTACGCAGTTGGGCGCTGGAGCGCGCTCGGGAGTCGAGCTGTCGCAGGGCCACCTCCCGGGCGGCCTCCACCGCCTCGGCTCCGGTGAGGGCGGCGTTGCGCTCGCGCATGCGGCGGGCACGCTCCTCCGGCGAGAGGCCGGTGGAGCACTCATCCTGACCGAGTTCGGGATGGTCCTCAGGGTCCAGGTACTTCACCACGGCAGGCACCCCTGCCCGGTCAGAAGCCTGCGTCTTCAGAAGGGTCGATCGCCTTGCCGCGGGACTTCGCCTTCCCGGCCTCGGCACGCGCCTCCTCCTCGGCGGCGCGAGCGGCGGCTTCCCCGACTCCGAGGTGGATGAGGATCTTCTGCTCGATCTCGTTGGCCAGCTCCGGGTTGTCGACCAGGAACTGTCGGACGTTCTCCTTGCCCTGGCCCAATTGGTCGTCCCCGTAGGTGAACCAGGAGCCGGACTTTCGGATGATGCCGGCGTCCACACCCATGTCGATGATCGAACCCTCACGGGAGATGCCGCGCCCGTAGACGATGTCGAACTCGGCCTGCTTGAAAGGTGGGGCCATCTTGTTCTTGACGACCTTGGCGCGGGTGCGGTTGCCGACGGGGGCGCCGGCCTCCTTGAGGGTCTCGATGCGGCGCACGTCGATGCGCACGGAGGCGTAGAACTTCAAGGCCTTGCCACCGGTGGTGGTCTCCGGGGAACCGAAGAAGACGCCGATCTTCTCGCGCAGCTGGTTGATGAAGATGGCGGTGGTGCCCGTGGCGGACAGGGCGCCGGTGATCTTGCGCAGCGCCTGGCTCATGAGGCGCGCCTGCAGGCCGACATGGGAGTCGCCCATTTCGCCCTCGATCTCGGCCTTGGGGACCAGTGCCGCAACCGAGTCGATGACGATGATGTCGATTCCGCCGGATCGGATGAGCATGTCGGCGATCTCCAGAGCCTGCTCGCCCGTGTCGGGCTGGGCGACCAGCAGGGAGTCGGTGTCGACTCCCAAGGCGCGCGCGTAGACAGGGTCCAAGGCGTGCTCGGCGTCGATGAAGGCGGCGTTGCCGCCCGCCTTCTGGGCGTTGGCAACGGCGTGCAGGGCGACGGTGGTCTTGCCGGAGGATTCAGGGCCGTAGACCTCGATGACACGGCCGCGCGGCAGGCCGCCGATGCCCAAGGCCACGTCGAGTGCCAGGGAACCGGTGGGGATCACCTGGACGGGCGGGCGGGTGTCGTCACCCAGACGCATGACGGAGCCTTTGCCGAATTGCTTGTCGATCTGGGACAGCGCAGCCTCAAGGGCCTTGTTCCTGTCGTTTCCGGCGGAAGCGGGGGCGGACTTGCGGGGTGCGGCCATGGGTGTCTCCTGTCGTCGTGGGCCTCTCCGGCCCTGTGCCTGTCCTGGTCAGCGGGAGCGTCCCCCCTCTCCGAGGGGACACGGACGACGGTACGTGCGACCACCCACATCTGGAACCGTCTCCCCCAATGCCTGTGGACGGGGGGGCGGTTGTCGTCCGCGCACAAGAATAGGACAGAACACCTGTTCGATGCATGTGGGTGGCGCGGCGTGTCCACAGGGTCAGTGACGAGGACGTCGGCGGTCCTTCGGATCCACCCGGTGGATCCACAGTGCCGACTCGTCGGCGTCGGTCTCGCGGACGTACTCCTGCCACACCAGGCGCGGGTCGTCCCCGCGTTGCAGCGCCTCGACGGCAGTGGCCCCGAGGTGCGGAAGGTGCAGATCGGTGGCGTGGGAGCGTCCGAGCACCGGGCCGTGGACGGCATCGACCGCCGCCCAGAACTCGGAGAGCTTCACGTGAGGCGACCCAGAGGTCAGGAGATCAGGGCCACGGGGACCATGTCGACCCGAGCGGGTGCGGGCAGGACACTGCCGTCTGCCACGGCCATCCGGTCCGAGACCTCCCGCAGGACGAACCACAGGGGCACACCCAGAGCGCCGCAAATTGCGTCGAGCAGTTCGGAGGAGGCCTCCTTCTGCCCGCGCTCGACCTCGGAGAGGTAGCCCAACGAGACCTGCGCCTGAGAGGAGACTTCACGCAGTGTGCGCCCCTGGTGCTGACGAAGCGCGCGCAGCACGTCACCGATCTCGGTTCGCAGCAACGGCACGGCGGGGCGGGTCTGAGTCATGCTTCGACTGTAGGCGACCACGGCCGGAAATGCACTCCGAGACCACGTGTCGGGCCTGTGAAAACTCTGTGGGTTGCGTCCCTGGGACTCAACTTTGATCCGCGGCGCCCCGCCCTCGTGAGGACTTCCACACCTCCAGGACGTAGACCAGGCCCGACCAGACGGTGACGGCCACCATGACCCCGCCCAAGATGTACACGGGCAGCGCAATCCACTCCAGGATCGCGCGCGGGACCAGCGCACCCCACGGCACCAGCAGCGCAATGATGAACGCCATCTGCAAGACCGTCTTGAGCTTTCCACCGGCGTTGGCGGCCACGACGACTCCGCGCCGCAACAGGACCATCCGCATGAGGGTGATGCCGAGTTCGCGCACGGCCACCAGGATCGTCACCCACCACGGGCTCAATTCCGTGTCCAGGGAGAGCATGACGAAGGCCCCCAGCGTCAGGGCCTTGTCGGCGATGGGGTCGACGATCTTTCCGAAATCGGTGACCAGTCCCTGCGCACGCGCAATCTGACCGTCGAGGAAGTCCGTGAGGGAGGCAAGGATGAAGACGCCCAGAGCGGCCCATCGCATCATCGTTCCCGGCTGCAGCATGAGCCAGATGAAGACCGGCACCAGGAGCAGCCGCAACACCGTGAGAAAGTTCGGCAGGTTCACCAGCCCCGCGGGGTCGGTGCTGCCGCCTCGTACGTGAAGAGCGCCCATACTCGAATCCTACCGGCCCGTCAGCTGCCAGGCGTCCTCACCCTCGTCCGGTTCTTCATCGACCCAGTGTGGATGTGCCCCACCGAAGTCGTGACCTGCGTACGGGTCGTCGTCCTCGTCGCCGACGAAAGGATCCTCCGGGAGCACCGGGATCGCCGGATCGGACTCCCTGGACACCTGCGGAACCACACGAGTCGGATCCGGATCGAGGACCTCTGTCGTGGCCTGCGACGGGGGGATCGACGGCGGCATCGGAGGCGGAGGCGACGCGAGGTCGGGGGCGCCGGAGGCGGACTCGGCAGGTGCCGGCGGCACGGGGGCGGGAGCCGGCTGGGTCTCCCCGCGCAGCATGGCCAGGACCTCCGGCAACTGCTCGGGTTGGACGAGCACCTGACGGGCCTTGGAGCCCTCCGAAGGCCCGACGACACCCCGCGACTCCAACAGGTCCATGAGTCGCCCGGCGCGAGCGAATCCCACGCGCAGTTTGCGTTGGAGCATCGAGGTCGAGCCCAACTGGGTCGACACGACCAGTTCGGCCGCCTGCAGCAGGTCGTCCAAGTCGTCGCCGATGTCCTCAGCAACCTTCTTCGTCTGGGCAGGGGCGACGACGTCCTCCCTGTAGGAGGCCTCCATCTGCGACTTCACGTGCTGGACGACCTGGTGGATCTCAGACTCGGTCACCCAGGCACCCTGGACACGCATCGGCTTGCCGGCGCCCGCCGGCAGGTACAGGGCGTCACCCTGGCCGATGAGCTTCTCAGCGCCCGGCTGGTCGAGGATCGTACGCGAGTCCGTCAGGGACGAGGTCGCAAATGCCAACCTGGAGGGCACATTGGCTTTGATGAGGCCCGTGACCACGTCGACGGAGGGACGCTGGGTGGCCAGGACCAGGTGGATGCCGGCCGCGCGCGCCAACTGGGTGATGCGCTGGATGGAGGCTTCCACGTCGCGCGGGGCCACCATCATGAGGTCCGCCAACTCGTCAACGACGACCAGCAGGTACGGGTAGGGCCGCAACTTCCGGTCGAGCCCCGGCAGGGCGGTGACCTGTCCGGCCTCGATCGCCTTGTTGAAGTCGTCGACGTGTTTGAAGCCGTAGGTGGCCAAGTCGTCGTAGCGGGCGTCCATCTCTCGCACCACCCACTCCAGGGCCTCCGCGGCCTTCTTCGGATCGGTGATGATCGGCGAGATGAGGTGGGGGATGCCCTCGTAGATGGTGAGTTCGACGCGCTTGGGGTCCACGAGGATCATGCGGACCTGGCGCGGGGTGGCGCGCATCATGATCGAGGTGATCATCGAGTTGACGAAACTCGACTTGCCCGAGCCCGTCTGGCCGGCCACCAGCAGGTGCGGGGTCTTGGCCAGGTTCGTGACGACGTAGCCGCCTTCGACGTCCTTGCCCACCCCGACGACCAGCGGATGCTGGTTCCGTTTGGCCGCGCCGCTGCGCAGGACGTCGCCCAGGGCGACGGTTTCGCGGTCGGCGTTGGGAATCTCGACGCCAATGGCGCTCTTTCCAGGAATGGGAGCCAGGATTCTCACGTCCGCGCTGGCCACCGCGTAGGCGATGTTCTTCGACAGGTTCGTCAGGCGGTCCACCTTCACGCCCGGCCCCAGGACCACCTCGTAGCGGGTGACGGTGGGGCCCCGGGAGAAGCCGGTGACCTTGGCGTCCACGTTGAACTCGGCGAAGACCTGCTGGAGGGCCTGGACGACCTGGTCGTTGACGGCCGAGCGGGTCATGTGGGGGGCGCCCTTGATGAGGAAGTCCTCGGTGGGCAGCGCGTACGCCAGGTCCGCGTCCAGGGCGTCCTGGTAGGAGTCGCCCGGTTCGTCGGTGACGGGCGGGGGCGCCAGTTCCGTGCCCGAGGCGGCCGCACCTGGCACCGAGGGTGCGCCCGCGGAAGCGGGCGGCACCGCCACGCCCTCGTCCTGCCAGTCGTCCTCGGTGCGGGTCAGACACTCGACCTCGCCGAGGACCTCCGTGACTCCCTTGGCCGGTGTGGCCTCCCGGACGGGGATGGTGGGAAGCACCGGGGTGGGAGGAGCCGCCGGGTCGGCGCCTGCGGCGGCGGGGCCGGGAGCAGTGTCCACGGCATTGCGGAAGGATTCGTCCCCGTCATAGGAGTCGAGGAAGGGGTCCTCCCCCGCTGCCAGCCCCTGGCGCGATTCGCGGCGGATCCGCTTGCGCGCCTGGGCCGGGGACTCCTCGGCCGAGGCGCGCTTGGCGTCCCCGGCAAGCGCGGCGACGAGGGCGCGCAGGCGCTGCGGAACCTCGGCCACACGCGTGCGGGTGGCCAGCAACAGCGAGTACACGAGCAGCAGGACGAGGAGCGCCGCCGCCCCCCACGGGGACAGGAGGTGGGTGAGGGGGCGGGCAATGAACCAACCGATCACTCCCCCGGCCGCTTCGATGCCCTCGACCGGGTCGAAGGGCGGGTTTCCCTTCGTCACATGGACCAGACCGGCAAGGGCCGTGGTGATTCCGGCGCCACCGGCCACGTGGTGCGGCAGGGCGTGGGTGCCCGCGCGTGCACGGAAGAGTTCCACCGACAGGGCCAGGAGGACCAGCGGCAGGACCACGGAGAAGATTCCGACCGAGCCCGCCGACATGTGGTGGATGACATCTCCGGCAGCCCCGGAGATTCCGAACCACTCCCGAAGAGCCACCAACACCGCCACTGCGATGGCCACGAACGCCAACGCATCGCGTTTGACCTGGGGGTCCACGGCCCGCCATGCCTGCCATGTGGCGCGCGCGAAGCGCCCGCAGGCCGAGAAGAACGCGGCCAAGCCGCCCGCCGCCGAGGCCGCCGCGCTCGGGCGCGCCTGGGTGGCGCCCCCTGCCGCAGCAGAGGACTTGCGCGCCTGGGCGCCTGATTTCTTGGGTGTCGACTTCGAGGCCATGATGTCTCCGACGCTATCGCGAAGACACGGCATCGGCCTGTTGGCGCGCCGCCCTCGTCACCAAGGGTGAGTCATGTCGCCGGCGCCAGGGCCCCGGCCACCGGAGGTCACTCCTGCTCGGGCACACCGCCGTGTTCCAGGACCGCCTCGACCTGGCTGCGCGTGGGCACCGGCAGGGCCGACTCGTGCGAGATGGCGATGGCGGCCGCCGCATTTGCCCAACGGCAGGCCTCCACCATGTCCTTGCCTTCGAGCATCGCCGCGCACATGACGGCCACATGGGTGTCGGCCACACCGGCGGTGTCCACGGTGTCGGAGGTGAAGGCGGGAATCTGGACGCGTTCCTGGTCGATGCCCGTCTGCACCTCGCAGCCCATGACACCCAGGCGTCTGACCAGCGTGGATTCGGGGCGCATGAGGTGACGCACCCCCGTACCGGCCTCCATCTTCGACAGGTTCTTCGTCAGGGCGGCGGCCTCGCGAATGTTCATCGTCACCACGTCGGCGCGTCGCAGCAGTTGCTGCCAAGCGGAGAAGGGAACCTGGTTGACCGCCGGGGAGATCGAGACGACCAGGCGGACCGAGGAGGGCAGACCCGCACCCCATCCGGCCAAGGCCACGGCGGAGGCGGGCGAGGTGAGGTCGACCCCGGAGATGTGGATGACGTCGCCGGGCTGCAGGACGATTGCGTCCAGCGCAGCGCGGGAAGGCTCCGACTCCACACCCGCGGTGACCACCGCCGTCATCGACCCGTCGGCCTCGATGAGCTGGATTCCCACACCGATGTCGCCGACCAGTTCCTCGGTGAGAATACGCACCCCGGCTTCGGCCAGCTGCTGGCGCACCGTGTAGGAGTTGGGCCCGGTCCCCAAAGGGGAGGCCGCCGCAGCGGAGACGCCCATGGCGGCGGCGGCCGACAAGGTGGTGAAGCCGCTGCCTGGGCGGGACATGGCGGCAGAGGCCTTGACGGACCCGCCGCGGTCGGGAAGGCGGTCGATCTTCATCGGAAGGATGAGGACCACCGAATGCGTCGAGATGAAACGGCCCACGGACCTCACTGCTCCACGACGACGGGGACGATCATCGGTCGACGCCGCAGACGTTTGGCGACCCACCGTCCCAGGACCCGCCGCATGACCTGCTGCAAGGTGTGGGCGTCGACGCCCGGCACGGTGGCGTCGCGCAGTGCCTGGACCAGTTCAGGGCGGATCTCGTCGAAGACGGCCGGGTCCTCCGCCATGCCGACGGCCTTGATGAAGGGCTCGGACAGGACGGTGCCTGTGCTGGTCTCGACCACGGCGTGGATCGACACGAAACCTTCGGAGGCCAGCGTGCGGCGCTGGGCCAATTCGTCCTCGGAGATCTCGCCGATGGAACGCCCGTCGACGTAGACGCGTTCACAGGGCACCTGCCCGGAGATGCGCACCGCTCCGTCCTTCAGGTCGACGGTCACCCCGCCGTCCGCCAAGGCGATGTTCGATGCGCGCACGCCGGTCTTGACCGCCAGTTGCCCGTTGGCCACCAGGTGTCGGACCTCCCCGTGCACGGGCATGACGTTGACGGGACGCACGATGTTGTAGAAGGTGAGCAGCTCTCCCTGGCAGGCGTGGCCGGAGACATGCACCTTCGCATTGCCGCGGTGGAACACCTTCGCCCCCATGCGCGTGAGGTCGTTGATGACACGGTTGACATCCGTTTCGTTGCCGGGGATCAGCGAGGCCGCGAAGATCACGGTGTCTCCGGCCTCCAGGTGGACGAAGCGGTGGTTGCCCACGCTCAGGCGCGCCATGGCGGCCATGGGCTCTCCCTGCGATCCGGTGACCATCCACAGGCGCTCCTGCGCCGGCAACTCGTTGAGGTCTGCCGGGTCGACCAACAGTCCCTGCGGGACGGTGAGGTAGCCGTGTTCCTGGGCGATGCGCATGTTGCGTTCCATCGAACGGCCCACCAGTGCCACTTTGCGTCCGGCCTTGTGGGCTGCCGTGAGGACCTGTTGGACGCGGTGGACATGACTGGCGAAGGACCCGACGACCACCTGTCCGGTGGCTTCAGCCACCAGGCGGTCCAGGACGGGGCCGATCTCCCGTTCGGAGGGGATGAACCCGGGAATCTCGGAGTTCGTCGAATCGACCATGAACAGGTCGACCCCTTCCTCTCCGATGCGGGCCAAGGCCTGCAAGTCGGTGGGGCGCCCGTCCATGGGCAGGTGGTCGATCTTGAAGTCCCCGGTGACCAGCACGGTGCCGGCATCGGTGCGCACGCACACGGCCAAGGCGTCCGGGATGGAGTGGGTGACCGAGACGAACTCGACGTCGAAGGGGCCGATCCTCACCCGGTCACCGCCCTCGACGACGTGCATGTCGGCGTCGGGCAGGCGGTGTTCCTTGAGTTTGGGTTCGGTGAAGGCCAAGGTCAGGGCGGAGCCGTATGTGGGGATGTCGTCGCGAAGCATCGCCAGGTAGGGCACGGCCCCGATGTGGTCCTCGTGCCCATGGGTCAGGACCAGTCCCACGACGTCGTCCATGCGGTCGCGGATCCACGAGAAGTCCGGCAGGATCAGGTCGACGCCGGGCTGGTACTCCTCGGGGAAGAGGACGCCGCAGTCGATGATGAGCAATTTGCCCTGGTGCTCCAGGACGTTCATGTTGCGTCCGACCTCGCCAAGACCACCCAGGGGGATGACACGCAGGGCGCCCTGGGCCAGCGGTGCAGGCTCGGACAGGTTTTCGTACAGAGGCTTCATGGACTCGATCCTACTTGCCCGCCCCTACCCCGTTGACGAGGGCGGGGCCGCCCCGGCCGGTGTTTGCCGACTCCGGCGGCGCGGCGTGTGCGAGGGGGGACTTGCGGGCGCGGCCCGGGGAAACCGCGCCCGCAAGAGTTCATCCTTCGCGGAACATGATTCCGAAGCTTCCCCGCGGATAGTGCCACTTGAGCACTCCGTCGGGGGCCATGGCCAGGCAGGTTCCGCATTCCAGGCACGCCGCGTACTCGACGGAGACGGTCCCGTCGGCCTCGACCGTGTACACGTGGGCCGGGCAGATGCGTTCGAGCAGCTTTCCGGCGCCCGTGCGCCGGGCCAGCTCCTGGTCGACTTCGATGTGGGACTCGTCCTCGTCGAGGTTGTACGTGTTGCCGGCCAGCCTGGCCGGCACCGAGTCGATGACGAATTCAGCCATTGTTCCCATTCCTCTCGACGATGCCGTTCACAGGGCCCGTACACCGGCCAGGGCGTCCCCCATGACCTCGGTGAGTTTCACCCGTGAGGCCTTCAGGGCGTCCAGTCCGACCCGAAGCATGCGACGCCTGGGGGTCAGGTCGTGGTTGAAGACCCCGTGGAACACGTCTGCGGCCAGTTGCCCGTAGTCGGTGTACATGCGCGGGCGTTCCAGGAAGGCGGGAGTCCTGGAGTAGGTCGCCATGTCCTTGCCGACGAAACCCGCGTCGAGCTGCCTGCGGTACTCGTCCATGGCTGCCTGGGTGAAGTCACCGGCGTCAAGGGCTCGCCGGATCGCCTCGGCCGCTGCCAGCGCCGATCCTGCCGCCAGGTCCATGCCGCGGATCGTCAGCCCCGTGTTCAGCGTGAATCCGGCAGCGTCACCGATGATGACCAGGCCCGGACGGGTCAGGTCGTGGGAGGTCATCGCCGGGCCGTCCTCGATGGTGAGGTGGCACCCGTACTCCAGCAGCGTCCCACCTTCGATGAGCGGCACGATGGCCGGGTGGGCCAGCAGGTGGTCGTGGATGTCCGAGGAGGACAGCCCCGACTTCTCCAAGTCGTCGAGTCGCATGACGACGCCGATGGAGACGGACTCGTCGTTGGTGTAGAGGAATCCGCCGCCTGCCACACCCTGCGTGCAGTCCCCGACCATCGCGTAGGCGGCGCCCTCGTTGCCGCGCACGTGGAAGCGGTCCTCCAGGACAGTGCGGTCCAAGCCGATGACGGATTTGACGCCCAGGGCCAGGTGCTTCATGGGCTCCTTGGTGCGGATCCCCGCCTGCCTGGCGATGAAGGAGTTCACCCCGTCGGCGGCCACCACCACGTGGCAGCGCAACTCGTCCTCGTGGGCGCGCACGCCGACGACCCGCCCGCCGTCGACGATGAGGCTGTCGACCCGCACGCCGGGCATGACGGTGACCCCGGCCTCTTCGCACTGCTCCAGCAGCCACGCGTCGAGTTTGGCGCGCAGGACCGACACCGCATTGACGGGTTCGGCCAGACGCTTGTCCCAGTAGTCGATGGTGACGTGGGATCCGGGATTGACCAAGCTCACGCAGTTCCGGGTGATCCTGCGCTCGACGGGCGCGACGTCGACGAATCCGGGGAAGACCTGTTCCATGACTCGGCAGTAGAAGACGCCGCCGGACAGGTTCTTCGATCCCGGCTCCGCGCCGCGTTCGATGAGGAGGACTTCTCGTCCGTGTTGGGCAAGGGTGTGGGCGCAGACCGCGCCCGCCACCCCTCCCCCGATGACGATGACCTCGAAGTCGACTTCTTGGGACATGTCGGGCTCGTTTCAGGAAAGGGCCGCCGTGATCGCGGGCACGACCTCGTACAGGTCGCCGACGATGCCGTAGTCGGCCATTTGGAAAATCGGGGCGTTCGCGTCCGTGTTGACGGCCACGACCACCTTGGAGCCGCTCATGCCGGAGGTGTGCTGCACCTGGCCGGAGATGCCCAAGGCGAAGTAGACCTCCGGGGAGACGTGGATGCCGGAGACACCGATGTAGCGGTCCTTGCTCAGCCACGCGGTGCCCTCGGCCAGCGGACGCGAGCAGGCGATCTCGCCGGAGACCGCGTCAGCGAGGGCGCGGGCAAGTGCCAGGTCCTCCTCGGCCTTGAATCCACGGCCGCAGGCCACGATGCGGCGCGCGGCGGCCAGGTTTGCGGGGCCGGAGGTTGCCGGCTGGACGCTGGTGATGCGGGCGGCGGCGGGAGTGGCCTCGTGGGTGTCCACGGGTGCGTCGCCGGAACCAGCGGCTGCGCCTCCTTCGAGGACGAGGACGGCGCGGGGGTAGGAGACCGACTCGATGCTCAGTCCGCCGTAGCGGGCGACCTGGGCCGAGCCGGCCGCCACCGTGGTGGCGCCGACGAGGACGGGCAGGGCCAGGCGCGCGGCAACCGCGCCGGCGAAGGAGCGTTCGGCGGGCCTGTTGGGCACGAGGACCAGGTCGACCTCGGCGCCCGCCACCAGGTCGGCGACGGCGACGGCGAGGGCCTCGGCGGGGACGTCCTCGGCCACGGGCAGGTGGACGACGCGGTCCACGCCGCCCATTGCCGGCGCGGAGGGGGCCACGACGAGGACGGTGGTGGTCCCCTCGATCGCCGCAGCGGTGTCGACGAGGTGGGCGATGCGCTCGTCAGTGGTGAGGATCCATGTGTTCGTCATTGTTCCTTTTTCCTTCCTCAGAGCGCGCCGGCGTTGCGCAGGGCTTGGACGAGCTGGGCGGGAGCGTCGTCCCCGCTGAAGACCTCGTTGCGGCGGGTCTCGGCCACGGGCTTGGCCCGCCCGGTGGTCTCCAGGGTGACCTCTGCCAGGTCGAGGTCGGCGGCCGGTACCACCTCAAGGGGTTTCTTGCCGGCGGCAAGGATGTCCTTCATGCCGGGGACCTTGACGGGTGCGGCGTCGGTGGCCACGGCCACGACGACGGGCCCGGTGATGCTCACGGTGCGGGTGCCGCCGGCGACGCTCTGCGTGATGGACCACTGCCCGTCACCTCCCGTGACTGCGGTGACCTCCTGGAAGCAGGGCCATCCGAGGAAACCTGCAAGCAGCGTGGGAACGATCTTCGCGGACTCGTCCACGGAGGAGTCCCCTGCCAGGACCAGGCTGACATCTCCTGCCTTGGCCACCAGGCCCGCCAGGGCGCTGGCCACCCGGGTGGCGTTCCACGTGGCGGTCTCGTCCTCGGCGACGACCAGGGCCCGGTCCATGCCGCGCGAGAGGGCGCCCTTCTTCGCCATGGAGGAGGACACGGCGCAGGAGCCGACCGAGATGCCGACGAGCTCGGTGCCGAGGGAGTCGGCCAGGTCACGCCCGACCTGGACGGCAACCGGGTCGTACTCGGAGATTGCCGCCTTGGCGCGGGACCAGTCGACGACGCCGGAGGCGTCGACCGAGGCATCCTGCGGATTCGCGGCGTACTTGTAGGCGACGAGAATACTCATCGTTTTTCCTTTCTTCACGAGGTGTACTCGGTGGTGTGTGGATCGTCGATCCCGTGAGGAGGGTCACGGCAGTCGTTAGAATCGTCCGAGAGCAGCCCCCGAGGAAGGAGTGCACGCAGTGATCCCTTATGTGCTCGTCGGGTCCTCCAGGCCCGGTCGCCCTCGTGACCCCCAGTTGGAGGAACGGATCCACCGCACGGCCCTGGACCTGTACGGCGAAGTCGGATGGACCGGTTTCAACCTGACGAAGATCGCGGCAGCCGCAGGGGTCGGCAAGTCCAGCCTGTACTCGCGCTGGAGTGACCGTGACGAGTTGCTTCGCCAGTCCTTCGCTACTTTGGTCGTGTGTCCCGGACCCGTGGGCGAGTCCCCCGAGGAGATCCTCGTCAACGAGGCCGAGTTCCGTCTGCGCGAGTACCTGGGACCGAACCGTTCGGCCATGCGCCGCCTCTTCGTCGAGGCCGGCAACGCCGAGGACCCGGTGATCTGCCGCATCTACGAGGACGTGTTCGTCAAACCCCTGTCGGCAATCCGCGAGCGCCTGTGGGACTTCAAGGTCAATGGGGAGTTGCCGCGCAACACGTCGCTGGTGCGTCTGCTGGACGCCATCGAAGGCAGCGTCCTCATGCGCACCTTCTGCCTGCGCGACGACTTCATCGAGTGTTTCCTGGAGAAGGTCCCCGCCTATGTCGCGGACCTGGTCTCCGACCAGCTTCACCACCATGAGCCCTCCCGGCAGTTGGACTGGTCGGACTCGCCGAAGGACACCGCCGAGACCATCCTCAGCATGGCGGCCTCCGCACCCAGTGTCGTCTCCCGCCCGTGACCGGGAAGGACGACCAGCGCCGGGTCCATCTGGGCAAGACGGGCACATGAGCACCTCATGTCCCGGTCGTTGCCCAGCACGTACTGGGTGGAGCCGATGGCACCGGCGAAGAGCATGTCGCCGGTGAAGAGGATCCCGCGGGCCTCGTCGAGCAGGCAGATGCTGCCCGGCGTGTGACCGGGGGTGTGCAGGACCTTGAGGGCGTCTGCGCCCCATCGGATCTCGTCCCCCTCGGCAAGGGGGCGATCGATGTGGTCGACGGTGTAGTCGATGCCTTCGTCGTCGAAGCCCGAGCGGTGCAGGTCCGCCACCCCGTCGACGTCGTCGACACCGCAGGCCACCCAGCAGCCGTGGGCCTCGACGACTTCGTTGACGGCGCCGATGTGGTCGCAGTGACAGTGGGTGATGACCACGCCGACGACGTTCTTGCCCTCCAGCCATTCGAGGACCTCCTCGGCCTGCGCCCCGGGGTCGATGACCAGGGTGCCTTCGTCATTCGTGATCGCGTAGCAGACGGCTTTCCACGAGCCGAGGACTCGACGTTCGATGGTGTACATGGTCAACGCCCCCTGAAATCTGGAGATCCGGTTTGCGCGAGAGTGTATCCGCGCGTCTCGGGCGCCCAGATGAGTGAGGTGACCAGGCCCAGGGCGGAGATCCCCGCACCGGCCAGCAGTGTGGTGGAGATTCCGTGTTCGTCGATGAAGCCCGGCAGCACGTAGATGGAGATGACGGTGCCGATTCGGCTGAGGGACATGGCAAAGCCCATGGCGGTGGCGCGGATCTCCGTGGGGAAGAGTTCATTGGGGTAGAGCCATTCGAGGTTGCCGGGCCCGCCGGAGAGGATGGCGTAGGAGATGAAGCAGCCCATGACCAGGCCGATTCCTGCACCCGGCCAGAATCCGATGACTGCCAGTGCCACAGTCATGCCGGCGAAGCACCAGATGATGAGGGGGCGGCGGCCGATCCTCTCGCACAGGTACATGGCGGGGAAGGTGCCGAGCATGAAGAAGGTGCCGATGACCAGTTCCCCGAGCAGGACGTAGCGTCCCTCGCCCAACCCGACGGCGCTGATGATCTGAGGGCCGTAGGTGTACAGGGCGAACATGGGGATGACCTGGCACAGCCAGATGACACCGATGAAGATGACGCGTTTGAGGTAGACGCCGTGGAGGACCTTCATCACGGAGGTGGTCTGGGCGTCCTCGTCCTGGGGAAGACGGACGTTGGCGCCCAAGGTCTCACGCACGATCGCCTTGGCCTCCTCGATGCGTCCCTTGGACACCAGCCACCTGGGGGATTCGGGGATGTTCCACCTACCGACCAGGATGAGGATGCACGGGATGGCCGACGAGGCCAGCATGTAGCGCCACCCGTGGGACACCTCGACCAGGGCGAAGCCGACCAGGGCCGCCACATTGGCGCCCAGGTACCACGCGGCGGCGATGACACCCATGGCGGCCGCCCTGTGCTTGCGGGGCGAGAATTCGACGATCATCGAGGTGGCGATCGGGTAGTCGGCTCCGACTGCCACTCCGATGAGGAAGCGCAGGACCACCAGGGGGACGGGGCTGGACACGAGGGCGCACAGGATCGACAGGACGGCAATGACGATGAGGTCGATGACGAACATCTTGCGTCGCCCGATGAGGTCGGTGACCCAGCCCCCCACGGAGGCGCCGAGGAAGAGCCCGGCCAGGGCCGCCACCCCGAGCAGGCCGCTCCAGTGGGCGTCCAGGACCAGGTCGGTGCCCACGGCTCCCAGGGCGACGCCGATGATGGACAGGACGTAGCCCTCCAGGAAGGGGCCGCCTGAGGAGAAGACGATGACGCGCCGCAGCAGCGGCGTCATCTCGAGGTCCTCGAGGTCGATGACGGGCTCGTCGTCCTTCGCGGTCATGTCCCTCCGTTCATGGTGCGTGTCGTGCGGTGGCCAGGGGTGTGGCGCGGGAGAGTGCGAGGAGAGAAGACTCTCCCGCGCCACTGCAGGGCGGGTGTGCTGCCCTGCCCGCCGGTCAGCGGAACTCGATGATTCCCCAGTTCAGGTGGGGCTTGGCGCCGGTCTCTTCGGCGTCGACGTCGACGAGGGCGAAGCGCAGTTCGCCTTCACCGACCTTCCACAGCCGGGTCTTCAGGGTCGAGCCCGGGTGGACGGGTGAGGTGATGCGGGTCTTGAAGCGCAAGATCCGCTCGGGCTCGCCGGGGACGAAGGCGTTGATCGCGTGGCGCATGACGACGCCTGCGTAGGAGATTGCGTGGAGGATCGGGCGGGGCTCGCCGTTCTCGGCGGCGTAGTCCCAGTCGATGTGCTGGGGGTGGTAGTCGCCGGAAAGGCGGTAGATGAGGGCCTGGTTCTCCGGGATGGTCTCCACCACCTCTACGTCGGCAGGGCGCTCGGGCATGTCGACGATGTCCTTGGGGGGCTTGGGGCCTCCCCAGCCGCCGTCGTAGATGAGGCAGTCCCAGGACTCGTTGGTGAAGAGCAGATTCCCGTCGGAGTCGTAGGTGTCGCCGATGTGCTGGGCCAGCAGGCCACGGCCCTCTCCGCGGTCGTAGAGGCCTTCGAGACGCACTTTGGTCTCCAGGTGGTCGCTCATCTTGGTGATGGGACGGTGGAAGGTGATGTCGAATCCCCAGTGCAGGGAACCGGCGTAGTTGTAGCCGTAGTCGATGGTGCGGGTCACCTCGGAGTCGACGATGAGCATGGCTCCGAACATGGGAAGGACCTTGAGCTTGGGGTCCCTCTCGTCGTGCTCGTTGAGGTATTCGAGGCCGTCCTTGCCGTCGATTCCGGCGCCGCAGCCCAGGGCGAAGAGCTCCAGGTCGCGGAAGGTGTAGTCGCGGACGAAGGGGCCGAAGGTCTGGCCGACCATCTCGGTGTTGATCGCCATCGTTCACTGTCCTTTCATGGGGTCGGTGTCATTGGGGTGTCAGCAGGTTCTTCTGGACTTTGCCGTAGGCGCCTCGCGGCAGGTCGTCGACGAATTCGACGATGCTCGGCACCTTGAAAGCGGCAAGGTGGTGTGCACAGTGGTCGATGACCGCCACGGCGTCGAGGCCGGCGTCGGGGACGGCGACGACGAAGGCCTTGACGGCCTGGCCGCGCACGTCGTCCGGGATGCCGATGACGGCGGTTTCGCACACTCCGGGGATCTCGGCGATCACGCTCTCGACCTCTGCCGACGAAACCGATTCCCCGGAGCGTTTGATGAGGTCGACCCGCCGGTCGACGAAGTGGACCCAGCCGTCCTCCACGTAGGCGTAGTCGTGGGTCCTGTACCAGCCGTCGGCGTCGAGCACCTCGGCGGTGGCCTCGGGGTCGTCCCAGTAGCCCGCCATGAGACTGACTCCGGGGACCCCGTGCAGGAGAAGCTCCCCCACCTCTCCGTCGGGAAGGTCATGCCCGGCCTCGTCGACGACCCGGATCCGGTACCCGGGGGCGGCCTTGCCCACTGCGGGCCAGCGGCGCGGCCCGTGGGGAGGATCGGTGACGGCGCCGATGAGGCATTCGGTGGACCCGTAGTTGTTGAGCAGGGTGACACCGAAGCGTTCTTCGAAGGCTTCCTTGTCCCGGGTGCACAGGGGCAGGAAGTAGTGCATCTCGCGCACGCTGTGGTCGCGCTCCATCGGGTCGACCTCTTGGCGCAACATGGTCGACACGATCATCGCCATCCCCTGGACCAGGGTCGCCCGGTGTGCGCGCGCCTGCTTCCAGAAGCAGCTCGCCCGGTAGTGCGAGAGCATGATGATGGTTGCGCCGATGGTCAGCACCGGGGCCAGGGCAGAAAGCTGGAAGTTCACCCGGGCCGCCACCATGGAGGTCATGTAACGGTCCTCGGGGTTCATGTCCAGTTCCCAGTTGACGAAGTTGCCGGAGAAGACGACGTTCGCGTGGGTGATCATCACGCCCTTGGGCGCCGAGGTCGTGCCCGAGGTGAAGAGGATTGCGCACAGGTCCTGCGGGTCCAGGGGGGCCGGGTCGTCGAAGACCTCGCTCTGACGTGCGGCGATCTCCCACAGGGGTAGCACGGGTGTGGTCCCGCCCTCGTCCCCGAGGCCTGGGACACCCTGGCCCGACCGCCTCCGCCCGGTCACGAGGACCCGGCGGAGGTCGGGCGGCAGACAGGCACGCACCCTCTCGAAAGTGTCCTGGCACGTGATGAGCGTGTCCGAAGCACTCAGGTCAAGGATGCGGGCCAACTCGACCGGCACGGAGGTGGCGTCGACGGGCACGGCCACAGCACCCATCTTCGCCAGGGCAAGGAGGCACTCGACGAACTCGACACGGTTGTCGAGGTGGAGCGCCACCCGGGTGCCCTCGACGACTCCGCAGGCTGCGAGCGCATTCGCGCACTGGTTGACCAGCACGTCGAACTGGCGGTAGGTGAAGCGGCTGACCTCGTGCGAGTACGCGTCCTCGAAGACGAGGAACTCGTGGTCACCCCTGGCCTCCACCTGCCGTGCCCACAGCTGCGGCACCGTCGTGTTCTCCGGCACGAATGTCGAGTCGGACACGGCAGGTCAGTCCCCGTCGTCCGTCTTGACGGTGCCCGACGCGATGAGTGCGTCGATCTCCTCGGGCGCATAGCCCGCGCGCGTCAGCACGTCGCGGGTGTCCGCACCCAGTGCCGGCATCGGCCGCCAGAAGGCTCCCGGGTTGCGGGCGAACTTCGGGAAGGTGTTCAGCCCCATGACGCGGCCGCCGTCGGCCTTTTCCCACTCGATGAAGCACTCGCGGGCCTTGACGTGGTCGGCGGCAAGGATGTCCGGGAACTCGTTGACCACCTGGGCGGCGATCCGGTGCGCCACGAAGTCCGCCTGGACCTCGTGCTTGGACTGGGTCTTGAGCCAGGCTTCCAGCGTGTCCTGGATGAGGTCCGCCTTGGGGCTGGACAGCCACAGGGCGGAGGTGCCCTCCGGGTAGTCCTCGGTGCCCCACAGTTCGCCCAGGCCGATCGTCTCCAGCAGGTACTTGTTCTGCGAGACGCCGTACAGGCACAGGCCGATGTACCCGTCCTTGCATTCGTAGATGCCGATTCCGCACAGGTTCTGGTGGCGGGCTCCCGGACGCGGGTAGGTGATCCCCGCGTTCATGAAGTCCATCATGTAGTAGGTGCCGACCCGCAGCAAGGTCTCGTACATCGCCATGTCGATGCTCTCACCCCGGCCGGTCACGCCCACGCGGTGCAGCGCGGCCAGCGACGAGGAGATGATCATCAGCGAGTTGATGTAGTCACCCAGGTACGGGGAGATGTTCATCGGCTGGTCGGCGGACCCGTTCTGGGCGACGATGCCCGCGTAGGCCGCCACCGTGAGGTCGTAGGCCGCCGAGTTCACCTGGGAGTCGTCACCCCACTGGCCGAATCCCGACACGTGGACGATGACGAGCTTCGGGTTGACCTCCCAGAGGAACTCGTCGGTGATGCCCTTGCGTGCGTACATGGGGCCCTTGGAGGACTCGATGAAGATGTCCGCGTCCTTGATGATGGCGCGCAGGGCTTCCTTGCCTTCGTCGGTGAAGGGGTTCATGGAGATGGAGCGCATGTTGCGCCGTTCCATTTCCTTGACCCACGTCGTGTCGCGCATCGAGTCGCCGCTCCACACGTTCTCGATCCACGTGACGTCGGCGCCCCATTCGCCCATGATGGCCGCGGCTGTGGGGGCCGCGATCTCGACGGCGGAGTAGACGACCTTCACGCCGTCCAGGACGCCGAATGAGGGCTTCTCGGTGGGAAGTGCCATGGTGCAGTCCTTTCCTGGGTCGAATCGGCTCAGCGGTACGGGTACAGGGCGGAGCGGCCTGCGGTGAGGATCATCATTTCGTCGGTGCCACCTGAGATGCGGTCGACGCGAAGGTCCCTGTAGAAGCGCTGGACGCGGTGGTCCCCGGTGATGCCCACGCCCGCCAGGACCTGAAGGGCCCGGTCGACTACCTCGAAGGAGGCCTGCGAGCAGTGGAACTTGGCCATCGAGCAGTCGCCGCGCGAGAGCAGCCCGTGGTCGTGCTTCCACGCGATCTCGTAGAGCATGTTGCGCATGTTCGTCAGGTGGATCTTCATCTCGGCGAACTTCAGTTGGATCAGCTGGTGGCGGGCGATGGCCTGGCCGCCCTGCATGCGCTGGTTCGCGTACTTGGCGGCG
This sequence comes from Schaalia sp. 19OD2882, assembly GCF_018986735.1. NCBI lineage: Bacteria > Bacillati > Actinomycetota > Actinomycetes > Actinomycetales > Actinomycetaceae > Schaalia > Schaalia sp. 19OD2882. The sequence continues at coordinate 1,685,600 of NZ_CP065521.1, forward strand.
TCCTCGAAGGCGCAATAGGCCTGCCCGTAGTTGGTCAGGGCCACGAGGAAACGCTCCAGGTCGAAGTCGGCGACCCCACGGCGGAAGCCGTTTCCTTCGGTGCCGAAGAGGTCCTTCTCCTCCAGGACGACGTCGTCGAAGTAGACGTCGCAGCACGAGTCCATGCGCAGGCCCAGCTTGTGCAGGGGTTCCTTGGTGATGCCCGGCAGGCTCATGTCGACGAACCACTCGGTGTAGGTGTCCATGTTCTCCGAGTCTCGCGCCATGACCACCAGGTAGGGCACGTGCAGGGAGGAGGTGATGAAGGTCTTGTGGCCGTTGAGGTGGACCTTGCCGTCCTTGCGCGTGTATGTGGTGCGCATGTCGTCCCACGAGGATCCCGCCGAGGGCTCCGTCATGGCGTAGTTGAGCATCTGCTTGCCGGAGCCGACGAAGGAGAGGATCTTCTCCTTCTGCTCCTCGGTGCCCTCACGCAGCACCGTGTCCCAACACGGCAGCTGGTAGAGCACGTACGTGGGGCCGCCCTCGCGGCCGAGGGCCTCGTAGGCGGCGGTCAGCGTCACCCAGTCGGCGCCCAGGCCGTCGTGCTCCTCGGGCAGGAGGATCCGGTCGAAGCCGAGTTCACAGATGGCCTGGGTCCATTCGATGGGGTACTCGTGCTTCTCGTCGCACTCGTGGAAGTAGGAGTCCCACGCGCGTGAACGCATGAGTTCGGTGAAGGCGTCCACCATGAGTTGCTGGTCTTCGGACAGTGAGAAATCCATGTCATGTCTCCTTCGGGCGTGTGGGCCGGTTCAGCGGTCGAGAGGGTGTTCGAGGTGGAAGTGCGCGGCCTGGGCGAGGACCTCCATGGTCTGGTCGAGCATCTTCGAGTGGTGGAGGAATCCGTGGATGACGCCCTCGACCTCGGTCAAGAGGTGGGGGACGCCTGCCAGGGTGAGCATTTCGGCCAGGGTGCGCGAGTCGTCCCGCAGGGGGTCGAGTCCCGCCGCGACCACGTGGCAGGGCGGCACACCGCAGCTGAGATCGTTGGCGAGGATGTTGAACAGCGGGTGGTCGGCGTCGGCCGGGGAGGCGAAGTACTGGTCGAGGTAGTAGCGGTAGTCGTCCTCGGTCAGGCCGTCCCAGGGTCCGCCCAACAGGCGCATGGACATGGAGTCCTTGAGCCCGTAGGCGCCGTAGAACAGGAGCATGCTGCGGGCGCTGGGAAGGGAGCCTTCGTCGCGCATCATGAGCATGGTCGCCGCTGCCATGTTGGCCCCGGCGGAGTCGCCCGCGAAGGAGACGTCCGCCGGGTCGATGCCCCATTCGTCGGCGTGCCGGCGGATGTGTGCGACCACGTCGCGGCATTCCTCGATCTGGTGGGGAAAGCGCGCCTCGGGTGCCAAGGTGTAGTCGATGCTGGCGACCACCGCCCCTGTCAGGTGGCACAGGGTGCGAGTGATGCGGTCGTGGGTGTCCACGTCACCGATGACCCACCCTCCTCCGTGCACGTACACGATGAGGGCGAGGGAGCCCTGGTCGCCGGGTCGGTACGAACGCACCCGCACGTGGCCGTGGCGCGTGGGAACCTTGCGGTCCACCGTCAGGGGGACCTCGGGGCCGCCCTCGTTCCAGAAGGCGCGTTCGGTGCGGTAGGCCTGACGCATCTCCTGCAGGCTCTGCCCGGTGACGTAGGCGCCTTCGGCGAGTTCGTTCTGGGTGTCGACCACCCGTCCCATCTGCTCGCACCACAGTGCGGGCACGTCGTACTTGTGTCCCACGGTGACGCCTCAGGCTTCCTCGGCGGTGGCGTCCGCTTCGACGGTGGCGCCGCGCTTGCGTGCCACGAAGGCGAGGGCGAATGCGCAGATCGCGGCGATGACTGCGGCTCCGGCCAGGATGAGGAAGATCTGGTTGAAGGCCACCGCCGGATTGTCCTGGTTCGCGTCGCGGATGGAGCCGAACCAGATGTAGGAGAAGGTGTCGGGCAGGAAGCCGATGACGGAGAGCAGGCCCGTGGCCGTGCCGAAGACTCCGACCGGGACCTTGCCTTCTGTGAGCTGGCTGGAGCAGATGCCGAAGACACCGTTGGCGACGAAGGCCAGGACGATGGCCATGATCACTGCCACGTAGGCCAGGCCGGCGCTCGCAGGGAGGTAGGCGAAGACGGCCAAGCCGATCGCGGCGACCACTGATCCGATGCCGATGACCCGTGAGGGGGAACGCAGCCACTCGGCGATTGCGCCGAAGGCCGGGGCCGACACCAGGGAGACACCGTAGGTGCGCACGGATCCCACGATGAGGACGATTCCTGGAGCGATCTTCATGACGTCATTCATGTAGCCGGTGGTCTGGTTGACGCCCGTGTAGAAGAAGTACACGAAGAACAGGGTCAGCGCGGCCAGCCACACGACGGGGTTGGACAGGACCTGCCCCAGTTGGCCGACGCTGAAGCGGCCTCCCTCCGAAGCGAATTCGCCCTTGAACTTGGGGATGAAGAAGAAGGACAGGACTGCCAGCGTCATGATGATGCCGCCGAGGACCAACAGCAGGGTGCGCATGGGGACGATGCCGCCCTGGTCGGCCAGCAGCGAGACGATCCACGCATTGAAGAAGCCCAGGAGCAGGCCGGCCAGTCCGTAGAAGCCGTAGGAGATGCCGATGTTGCGTGAGTAGGCGTCCTCTTCGGAGACGAGGCGCACGAGCTTGAAGCGGATGCCCCACCAGATGAGGATCGTCGTGATGCCCATGCCGACGAAGAGGCCGATGAGGACCCAGAAGGAGGGGAAGAAGGCGTACCACCACGTGAGCAGAGCGGTCGATCCGAATCCCACCCAGGCCAGTGTGCGCACGCGCACGTGGTCGGCGACGATGCCGGAGGGCAGGTAGCAGATCAGGGCGGTCCACGAGTAGGCGCCCAGCAGGGTGCCCATGGTGGTGGCGACGTTCTCCTGGCTCGCGGCGCCGGAGGCGATCAGTGCGTTCTGGAGGGGTTGGTCGAACACGTATTGCAGGTATGCGGGCGTGTAGACGATGGAGCTGCCGATGGAGACCAGAATGAGCAGGAAGGCGCGATGGGCGAAGGTGAGTTCGCGCGCGGGTCGCTCACCAGAAAGAATGCTCAGCACTGGAACCGCCTTTCACAGTGGGGGTGGGAATGGTTGAGTCGGAAAAATGGGTGACCGAAGTCCAGCCTCGTTTGTCAACGAGTTCGCAGAGGTGGTGTCGGGGCCCGGCGGCTGCCGTCGATCCTTGGAGTCGTCATCGAGCGGAATCAAGGACCTGTGGCCCATGAGGGATGTTGTGACGCATACGCTATCGACCGCTCCACAGGCCCCGCCCGACTTTGGTCCCGAGGGGGCTCCGGCCAGTTGCGGACACGGTTGGTCCGAAACCTCGTTCGCCGCGTTACGGTGCCAATCACACCATATGGTCGTACGTTTCGGACGATTTGAGTCCATTTCTCCATCGGAGTTTCGGACGTGTCGCGTCGAAAATGCGAAGATCAAATTGGCCTGATGTCAGACGAATTCACGCGTTGTGTGCGGCATCCACAAGACAGCTGATGGGTGAATTCCCAGCAGCTGGACACCCGGCTTGAACACATTCCCTCCACCGGTCGACTGCGCGCCCGGTGGAGGTGGCGGCCGTTCAGAGCAGGCCCGCATCCTCCATCGCGCGGCAAAGGCGCGCGACATCGCCCTCGTCTGCGGTGACCAGAGGCAAGCGGAGCGTCGGCGTGGCGATGACACCCTGCAGGTGCAGCGCATGCTTGACCATGACAGCCCCCTGACCGCCGCCCATGATCGCTTGGACCAGGGGCCGCAGGCCGTAGGACAATTCGCGCGCCTCCCACACCTTGTCGGCGTCCAGCAGGTCGATCATCTGCCGATACTGCCGCGCGGCCACATGTGCCACCACCGAGACGAAGCCGGAGGCCCCGCCTGTCATCCACGCGAAATTCAGGCCGTCGTCGCCCGAATAGTACTCCAGACCAGTGCGGTGCATCCTGCCCACACCCTGTTCCACATTCCCGGTCGCGTCCTTGACCCCCTTTATGCGCGGGTGCGCGGCCAGGCGGTCCAAGGTCTCGTCGGAGAAGGCCAGGCCCGTTCGTCCGGGGATGTCGTAGAGCATGATCGGCAGGTCGGTGGCTTCGGCAATGGCCTGCACGTGGGCGACCAGGCCCTTTTGGGAGGGCCTGTTGTAGTAGGGGGAGACGACCAGCAGGGCGTCGGCGCCGCGGGCTTGGGCTGCCACGGCGATCCTCACGGCATGGGCGGTGTCGTTGGAGCCGGCACCGCACATGATGAGTGCACGCTGGCCCACGGCTTCTTTGACGGCTGTGGTGAGCTCGTCCTTTTCCGGCTGGTGGGTGGTCGGGGACTCCCCCGTGGTGCCCGACAGGAGGATCGTGTCACAGCCGTCGTCGACGAGCTTCGTGGCGACCTTGGCCGCGGAGTCCAGGTCGATGCTCCCGTCCGGGTGGAAGGGGGTGACCATCGCAGTGCAGAGGGAACCGAAGGCGCGGGCAGGAAGGTGGCTCATGCCCAGAGCCTAGGCCTTCCCACCCTTCCCCGTGAGATTCGTCCGCCACGGCGTGAGATTCGTCCGTCATCCGATTTGGTCACCCACGTCGGCCACAACTGCGACCGAGACCGTGAGTGTGACCGAAGAGCGTCCCGCGTCAACAGATTCTCAATGCCCGCCCTCACTGACCTTCGCGAATCGACCACCACAGGTGTTCGACGAGCACGTCGCCCTCGCCCTCGCCCACCCTGTGCGCACGTCGCAGGCCGGCCGGGCCGAACCCGGCCCCCTGGAAGAAACGGATCCGCTCCTGGTCGCCCGCCGCGATCCACACGCGCAGGCACTGCGCACCCGAGACCTCCGCCACCGCCGCCAGCAGGCGCGACCCGTGTCCGCTGCGTCCAAATGCGGCATCCACCCACAGGTTGAGGATCTCGGTTCCGCCAGGCACAGGCTCTCCCCGACCGGGCGGCGGCTCACTGGCGCCCACCGGCGCGCATGAGGCGAATCCGGCCACACCGTGCCCATGGACGGCGACCAGAGTGTGGCATCCTTCCGGCCGAGGTCCGCCCAGCGTGTGCCGCCACGCCCTGACCACCTCTTCAGTGGAAGGAAGGTTGGAGTCCGGAACCCCCACCCCGCGTATCAGCCCAGCCAGCGCCGCCCGGTGCACCCGCGCAACGTCCTGCGCATCGGTGGGCAGTGCCGCACGCACGGAACGATCCGGCGAAGCCCCAACCCGTGGCCACCTGTGCCCGGTCTCGATGGTCATGGCGCCGTCACACCCTCCTCACAGATCCATGACCGCGTCAAGACCCACGGTCAGACCCGGCCGCCGCCCGACCGAGCGCACGCCCAGCAGGACCCCCGGCATGAAACTCTCACGGTCGAAGCAGTCGGTGCGGATGAGCATCTGCTCCCCCGGGTTGCCCAGCAGCACTTCCTCATGGGCCGTCAGGCCGCGCAGACGCACTGCGTGGACCGGGATGCCGTCGATCCTTGCCCCGCGGGCGCCCTGCGGGTCACTGGTGGTCGCATCCGGCACGGGCGCGCATCCGGCGGCGGCACGCGCCTTGGCGATCCCCGAGGCCGTGTGGACGGCGGTGCCGGAGGGGGCGTCGACCTTGTTCGGGTGGTGCATCTCGATGATCTCCACCGATTCGAAGTAGGGGGCGGCCAGGGCCGCGAATCGCATCACCAGGACTGCGGACAGGGAGAAGTTCGGCACGATCAGCACATGTCCGCCGACTCGTTCAGCATGGTCACGCACGCGGCCCACGGATTCCTCGGTCCATCCGGTGGTGCCGACCACCGCGGCGACTCCGGCGTCCAGAAGCGCATGGACGTTGGCTTCGGTGACGTCGGGGACGGTGAAGTCGACGGCCACTTGGGCTCCGGCGAGCGTGTCGGGCCCGACGGCGTCGCCCATGTCCAGGCGTGCGGCGAGTTCCATGTCGGGGGCGGCTTCGACTGCCGTGCAGACAGCGGCCCCCATGCGTCCCTTGGCTCCGATGACGGCAACGGTGATCATGTGGGTTCCTCGTTCCTTCCGGCGCGGCGGGGGCAGGTGCTCAGGGTGCCCATTGTCGCCCATGGGGACGAGGGCGGGGCGGATCCCAGCAGGATGTGGACGGGGGTCGGTTCCTGGCCCGGTGACGGACGAATCTCACGCAGTGGCCGTGGGCAGGACGAGGGCACGGGCGTGGGGGCCGCCGGCGAGCTCCGCCGCAAGGGCCTGGACCTGGCTGGCTTCGACCGACTCGATGCGGCGCATGAGGTGGTCGACCGTGCGGTACTTGCCCTGGATCTCCGCGCGTCCCAGCCGCATCATCCGCGACCACGTGGACTCCATCGCCAGGGCGAGCGAGCCACGCACCTGCCCGCGCACGCGGGCGATCTCCTCCTCCGTGGGGCCGTTCGCCGCCAGCTCCTCCAGCTGGGCGACCATGAGGGAGGAGACCTCTTCGACCCGCGAGGGCGAAGTGCCGGCGTACATGCCGAAGGCGCCCGCGTCACTGTAGGCGGCGTCGAAGGCGTAGGTCGTGTACGCCAGGCCCCGCTTCTCACGGATCTCCTGGAACAGCCGCGAGGACATCGACCCGCCGAGGACGCTCAGCAGCACCGACATGACGGGTCGGCGTTCGTCGTCGGCGCGCATGGAGGGACAGCCGAGGACCACATGGGCCTGTTCGACGTCGCGGTGACGCACGATCTCGGTGACGCCGGGTCCATGGGTGGCATCGATCGGGCGACGAGGGCGGGGCGGGGCGGCGCCTGCGGCGCGCTCGGCCCAGGTCGACTCCGCGAGGGCCTCGGCGACGGTGTCCACCACCTTGTCGTGTTCGACGTTCCCGGCCGCTGCGACGACCAGTGAATCCGGGCCGTATGAGGCACGGTAGTGCTCCCACACGTCCTCGCGGGTGACCGCCCGGATGGCATCCGGGGTTCCACCGACAGGCCGCCCCAGCGGCACGTCCCCGTGGACCGCCAGTTGGAAGGCGTCATGGACCAGGTCGGAGGGGCTGTCCTCGGCCATGGCCAACTCGTCCAGGATGACTCCGCGTTCGGTCTCGAACTCCCGGGGGTCGATGACACTGTCGGCCACCATGTCGGCCAGGACCTGTACGGCCATGCGGGCGTCCTCGTCAACGACACGCGCCCAGTAGGAGGTCGTCTCCTTGCCGGTCTCGGCATTGGACTCCCCACCCACCGAGTCGAAGGCGACCGCGATGTCCAGGGCGCTGCGTGTGGGTGTCCCCTTGAACAACAAGTGTTCGAGGAAGTGCGTGGATCCGGCGTGGCGCGGCGACTCGTCGCGTGAACCCACCGGCACGACGAAGGACACACCTGCTGACCTCACGGCCGGAATGTGCTGGGTGACGACCCGCGTGCCGCACTCCAGGACCGTGCGCCGAATGGTCGTCTCCCCGTCCTCGAACTCCAGGACGGAGGACTCGGGGGCCGCGGGCAGGGCCAGAGAAACATGGGTCAAGGTCACCCGTGGGATTCTACGGGGCCCAACCCCTCCCCCTCACCTCGCCACTTCGGTCGGCCACCAGCCGGAGACGGTGGCACTGCACTTTTGAGCGTGGGCGGGTGTCGGAGACACGTCCGCACCCCACGTGAGTCCACCACCAGCGGTCAATCCCTGGATCACCGCGTCCTTCGAGGCGATCACCTTCCCCGATGCCTCCACGTGCGTCGCGAGCACGTGGAGATCCACCTTGGTCGCACGCCACTGGCCGAGCATCCGTTCCGGGAAGGTGAAGGTGAGGGCCCCGCATGTGCGACACCCTCGGAGACTCCTCGCCACTCGGTCAGCCAGAAGCGCCCTACACAGGCGTCCACCCGATTGACGTTCGCATTCAAGGTGCCCAGCGTCTGCGGGTCGAGGGCCGCCAGGCCTGAGCCTTCGCGCGCGTCTTGGTTTCGACGGTCTGGGCCGCCATCTGACGGGTGCGGATGACCATGGGCACATTGGCCACCGCCATGGGCGGCGGCCCGGACCGGGACACCTGCACCCCGGTCATGGGCACAGTTCGACCTGCTCCGGAACGACCGGTGTCGTACGACCAAGTGGCAGGGGCCCGCAGGCATCACGCCTGCGGGCCCCGACCTCGTCAAACACATGGACCGGCGAGCAACGATCCTCGGGTCGACTCACTCCTCGGAGGCAGGCGCCTCCTCAGCCGAAACGCCCTCGTCCTCGCGGCGACGACGCGTACGGGTGCGGGGGCGACGCTCACGACGCTCGCTGCGATCACGGCGCTCGGGACGCGCACCCTCCTCCCCCTCGATCAGGGACGCTGCGGCGGAGGTGGCCCGGCCCTCGGAGGCGCCTTCCTCGTCGGCGACAACCGCGTGCAGGCTCAGCTTGCCGCGATCGCCGATCTCCGCGATCTCGACCTCGACCTGCTGGCCGACCTGCAGGACATCCTCCACGGACTCCACGCGTTGGCCGCCCACCAGGCGCCGCACCTGCGAGATGTGCAGCAGGCCGTCCTTGCCCGGGGTCAGCGACACGAAGGCACCGAAGGACGTGGTCTTGACGACCGTGCCCACGAAACGCTCGCCCACCTCCGGCATCTGCGGGTTGGCGATCTGGTTGACCATCGCGCGGGCGGCCTCGGCGGCCTCACCGGTGGTGGCGCCAATGTAGACGGTGCCGTCGTCCTCGATGGTCAGATCCGCTCCGGTGTCCTCCTGGATCTGGTTGATCATCTTGCCCTTGGGGCCGATGACCTCACCAATCTTGTCGACGGGCACCTGCACCGTGATGATGCGCGGCGCGTAGGGGCTCATCTCGTCCGGGCCGTCGATTGCGTCGTTGATGAGATTGAGGATGGCCAGGCGAGCGTCGCGGGCTTGGGCCAGTGCTGCCCGCAGAAGCTGGGAGTCAATGCCGTCAAGCTTGGTGTCAAGCTGCAGGGCGGTGATGAAGTCACGGGTGCCGGCCACCTTGAAGTCCATGTCGCCGAAGCCGTCCTCGGCGCCGAGGATGTCGGTGAGGGTGACGGACTTGGTTTCGCCGTCGACCTCGCCGGTCATCAGGCCCATCGCGATGCCCGCGACGGGTGCGCGCAGAGGCACACCGGCTTGCAGCAGGGACAGGGTCGAGGCGCACACGGATCCCATCGACGTCGAGCCGTTGGAACCCAGGGCCTCGGAGACCTGACGGATCGCGTAGGGGAACTCCTCACGCGAGGGCAGGACGGGCTTGAGGGCTCGCTCGGCCAAGTCGCCGTGGCCGATCTCGCGACGCTTGGGCGAACCCACGCGACCGGTCTCACCGGTGGAGAAGGGCGGGAAGTTGTACTGGTGCATGTAGCGCTTGGAGGTGATCGGCGACAGGTTGTCCAGCTGCTGCTCCATGCGCAGCATCGCCAGGGTGGTCACGCCCAGGATCTGGGTCTCACCACGCTGGAACAGGGCCGAACCGTGCACGCGGGGCAGGACCTCGACCTCGGCGGACAGGGAACGGATCTGGCGCGGGGTGCGCCCGTCCATGCGGATCTCCTCGCGCAGGGTGCGCGAACGGATGGTCGCCTTCTCCAGGGAACGGAAAGCGGCCTTGAGGTCCTTGTCGGCCTCCGGGAAGGATTCGGCCAAGGCCTCGAGCATCTCGGCGCGCACCGCGTCGACGGCCTCGTCACGGGCCTGCTTGCCTTCGGTCAGCAGGGCCTTGGCCAGCTTGTCGCCGACGAAGGACTCCACTGCCGCGTACTGCTCGTCGGTGTAGTCCAGGAACAGCGGGAACTCGACGGTCTCCTTCGAGGCGTGCTTGGCGACCTCGATCTGCGCCTCACACAGGGCCTTGATGAAGGGTTTGGCTGCTTCCAGGCCGTCGGCGACGACTTCCTCGGTGGGTGCAGGGGCGCCCGCCTGGATGAGGTCCCACTCGTTCTCGCCGCCACCGGCCTCGACCATCATGATGGCGACGTCCTCGCGGCCGTCCTCGGTGGTGACCATGCGGCCCGCGACGACGATGTTGAAGACGGAGCGCTCCAACTCGGACCAGCGCGGGAACGCCACCCACTGGCCGTCGATCAGAGCAAGGCGGGTGCCGCCGATCGGGCCCGTGAAGGGCAGGCCCGCGATCTGGGTGGACATGGACGCGGCGTTGATGGCCAGGACGTCGTAGGCGTCATCGGGGTGGATGGCCAGGACCGTCTCGTGGACCTGGACCTCGTTGCGCAGGCCCTTGACGAAGCCGGGGCGCAGCGGGCGGTCGATGAGACGGCAGGCGAGGATCGCCTCGGTGCCGGGGCGGCCCTCTCGACGGAAGAATGAGCCGGGGATGCGACCGGCGGCGTAGGCGCGCTCCTCGACATCGACCGTCAGCGGGAAGAAGTCGAACTGGTCCTTGGGGTGCTTGCCCACGGTGGTGGCGGACAGGATCGCGGTGTCCTCGTCCAGGTAGGCCATGGCAGAGCCCGCAGCCTGCTTGGCCAGGCGGCCCGTCTCGAAGCGCACGGTGCGCTTGCCGAAACGGCCGTTGTCGATGATCGCCTCTGCGGCGACGATGTCGGTGCCTTCCATCATGGCGGGGTTGTCTCCTGTTTTCTGTGATGGATGCCCCCGGCGTCGGCCTTCGATCGAAGCCCACGGACCCGGTCCTCCACGCTGCCGGCACGTGCCGCACGCGGGACTTTCCGTGAGCCACTGTCGAAAACCGTCCGGTCCGGGTGGACTCTGGGTGGTGGCCCGTCCTGCGGCGCCGCATCGTGGCGGCGACGAGGACGGACGTAGTGAACCGGCCCGATCCCATTGAGGGAACGGGCCGGTCAGGGTCAGCGACGCAGGCCGAGACGCTCGATCAGCGAACGGTAGCGCTCGATGTCCACGTCGGCGAGGTAGCCGAGCAGGCGGCGGCGACGCCCGACCAGCAGCAGCAGGCCACGACGCGAGTGGTGGTCGTGGGTGTGGGTCTTGAAGTGCTCGGTGAGGTCCTTGATGCGGCGGCTCAGAAGAGCGATCTGGACCTCGGGGGAACCGGTGTCGCCCTCGTGGGTGGCGTACTCGGCGATGATCTGGTCCTTGACGTCCTTGGTCAGCGGCACTGGCTTCTCCTCATGTCTCGTTGCGCGGAGCCCGTGGGCTTGTCCCCCGGGCATACGATCCGCGGCCGTTCTGACGGCTGTGCAAGACTAGCACGCACCAATGCGCCCCCCGGCGCCCCAGTGGCACCCCTCACCACACGCACGGTGTGCGATCGGGCACGTCGCGGATGCGGGCGAGGGACAATCCTCACATGAGTTCTGACACCGCCGCCCCCGTCCTCGTCCCCCTGCACCCGGACCTCTTCCGCGCCGACGAACGCGAAGTCGTGACCACCGCGCGCCTGAGCGTCACCGCATTCACCTACCCCAGCGGGGTCGCAGCCCTGCGCGTGAGCGCCGGACGGGTCGAAGCGGTGCTGCTGCCACTGCGCGGACAGCAGGTGTGGCGTTACGCAGTGGACGGCATCGACCAGACGATGCGCACCCACTTCGGGCAGCCCACCGCCTCCACCGACTTCGGCCAGACCTACGGCCCCTTCCTGCTGCACTGCGGCCTGACCGGCATCGGCCACCCGCAGCCCGAGGACACCCACGCCCACCACGGGGAGCTGCCGAACATCGCCTACGAACGCGCCTGGTTGGAGGTTTGCACGGGCACTGAGGCCGACAGCGTCACCCTGGTGGGCACCACCCGGATCCGTTCCACCCACGCCATCGACCTGGAGTTCACTCCGCGCCTGACGATCTCGACCGACTCGACCGCCCTGGACGTGCACCCCACGGTGACGAACCTGCGGATGAAACCCTACGAATACTCCTACCTGTGCCATGTGAACTGGCGTTTCGAGCCCGCCACCTTGCACCAGTGGGCGCCGATGGACGCCGACCACTTCCGCTTCCACCCCACCGACGGGGCCACCCCTGAGACCGCGGCGTACATCGAGGCGATCACCGCGGACCCGGCCTCGTCGAACACCATCGACCTGGAGACTCCACTGGACCCCGAGTACTGCGCGCTGGTCACCCCTGTTGCCGACGAGGACGGTTGGACGGAGTTCCTCATGCGGCGCGCCGACGGGACGGTGCCCTCCGTGCGCTTCCGGACCGACCACCTGCCCTACGCGGTGAGGTGGCTGTCGAACACCGGTGACGAGCAGGCCGCCGGCATCGCCCTGCCCTCCACGGCCCACCACCTGGGGCGGGCGGGCGCCCGGGCCGAAGACATGCTGGTCACATTGGAGCCGGGCCAGACCCACGACTTCCACGTGGTCGTCGACGTGCTGGAGGGCGAACAGGGGGCCGCGCGAGTGGCGCAGGCGGACGCCCACAGTCTCCAGGACTGACCGCCTCGACGCTGCGCCGCGGGTTCTGCCCGTCAACAGCGCGCTGAAGCACCCCCCGTTCCCGCGGTGACGCTGTCCGGGTCGACGCGGCTGGACACGCCCACCCCCAGGACCGCCGCGGTCTTGCGCAGGTCGTCATCCATGCGGGCCAGCAGCGCGTCCACGGAGTCGAACTTCTCCATCCCGCGAATACGAGCCACGAAGGTCACGGCCACCTGCTCGCCGTACAGGTCCAGGTCGGAGCGGCCCAACACATGGGCCTCGACCGTGCGCACGGTCCCGCCGAACTGGGGGTTCGTGCCCACCGAGATCGCCGCGGGCAGGAACTCATTGGCCTCCGTGCCGGGCACGCGGCGCACCAGCCAGCCGGCGTAGACGCCGTCGGCGGGGATGACACCCTCGATGCCGGTTGCCAGGTTCGCCGTCGGAAAACCCAGGGTCCGGCCGCGCTTGTGCCCGTGCTCGACGGTGCCGCGGATCCGGTGCAGGTGCCCGAGCACGCGGGCCGCACCGGTGACGTCCCCGTCGGCCAGCAGGTCGCGCACCCAGGACGAGGACCAGCGGCGCCCCTCCGGGGCCTCGATGTCGGTGACCATGACCACATCGAAGTCCAACTGTCTGCCCAGCTCACGCAGGGTGTTGACGTCACCGGAGCTGTCACGGCCGAATCGGAAGTCCTCCCCGACGACGACTTCGGCCGCATGCAGGGCCTGGACCAAGTAGCGGCGGACGAACTCCTCTGCGCTGAGTGTGTACACCGACTGGTCGTAGTGGATGACCAGTGTCGCGTCCAACCCGGTGGCCGCCATGGCGTCCAGGCGGTCACGCAGGGGGTTGATGAGCTCCATGCCCGAGTCCGGGTCGTGGACCTTCCGAGGGTGCGGGTCGAAGGTGCAGGCGACCGACCGCAGGCCCTGCCTGGAGGCGCGTTCCACGCAGGCTCCGACCACTCTCTTGTGGCCCATGTGCATGCCGTCGAAGTTGCCGATGGTCACCACGGCGCGGGGACCATCGGCCACCTGGTCCAGGTCGGTCCAGATCTGCATCGGTCCGGCTCCTCTCGTCTCGTTGTCGTCCTCTTTCGCGCCGCGCGCGGCGCCCAGCCGGCGGCGTCGGCCGGGGCCCCGTCCACGCGCCCACGCATTTGCGCATGTGCGGACCACCTACGCGTGCGTGGGCCTCAGAAGACCAGGACCGTCCGAACCTTATCGTCATCGCAGCGCATCAGCCCCATCACGTGCCCCTCCGGAGTGCACACCCCCATGGGGCCGCCGGCCGCCTCTTCTGCCAGGGCCCGGACTTCCTCGGGAGTTCTCCTCGGAGCATTGCCGTGGGCGAAGCGGGCCGCCTCGTCCTGGTCCAGGTGCAGAACCGGGAACATGCGCCTGACCGCCTGCCCCAACCCGAGCGGGGCCACCAGCGGGTCCTCACCGTCTCGCGGATGCGCCTCTTCCAGCGCCGCAAGGCCCAAGGCGTCTGCCAGGGTGAAGGTTCCCACGCGAGTGCGACGAAGGGAGGTCAGGTGCGCCCCCACTCCCATGGCGGTGCCGAGGTCGCGGGCGAGGGCGCGCACATAGGTGCCCGATGAGCAGTCGACGAGGATGTCCACGTCGACCACGGGCCTCACCTGCCCTTCGACGAGGGCGGAGCTGGCGCGAGGCGACGCCAGGACTTCGAAGCGATTGACGGTGACTGGGCGAGCCTCCAATTGGACCTCCTGCCCTGCTCGGACGAGGGCGTGGGCGCGCCGTCCCCCGACCTTGATGGCGCTGACCGCGCTGGGCACCTGCATGATGGGCCCGCGCAACGCCGCCATTGCCGTCTCAAGTGCTGCCGGGTCGACCTCGGTGCAGCCGTGGGCGGAGGTCACCTGCCCGTCGGCGTCCTCGCTGTGGGTGCCCACCCCCAAGCGAATGGTCGCAGTGTAGGTCTTGGAGTCCGCGGTGACGTGGGTGAGCAGCCGTGTGGCCTTGCCGATGCCGATGACCAACACGCCAGTGGCCATCGGGTCCAGGCTGCCCGCATGGCCCACTTTGCGGGTGCGCGCCAGGCGTCGCACCGTCGAGACCACGTCGTGGCTGGTCATGCCCGAAGGCTTGTCGACCACGAGGATCCCCGGCACCGGCTCGTCCGGGCGTCGCGCCATGTCAGAGCGTCCCAGCCCGATCCTCGCGGGTGCTCTCACGGGAGGCGGACTCGCACCGGCGGTCCTCGGCGCCCTCGTCCTGATCGCCTTGACCTGCGAGGTCGAAGGCCTCGCCCTGGTCGGCAGCGTCCCAGTCGGTCTCGTACTCACCGGGCCTGCGGTATGGGTCCTCACCGCCCGCATAGGTCGCATTGGCCGCCACCTTCGCAATCTCGGCGTCCTTGGCGCGGGCCGCCGACAGGGCGTCCTCGATGGCGGCGGCGGTTTCGGGCAGGGCGTCCAGAATGAACTCGATGGTCGGTGTCAGGCGAATGCCCAAGGCCTTTCCGACCTCGGAGCGGATGATGCCCTTGGCCGACTCGAAGGCACGGGCGGTGGCCTTGCGGTCTTCCTCGTCGCCGAGCACCGTGTAGAAGATCGACGCGTGCTGCAGGTCACCAGTGGCGCGCACATCTGTGATGGTCACGAAGCCCAGACGGGGGTCCTTGATGCGTCGGCCCAGCATGCGAGCAACCGTCTGCTGGATCCTCTCTTCGACCTTGCGCACGCGCGACTCGTCTGCCATGGCGCTCCCCTTTCGTCCGGCGACACGTGGCCGCCCTCCTCGACACTGTCAGGCCACCCATCGTACGCGGCCGGGGCACTGCGGCCCCACGCCCAGTGCCTGGCGCCCGAGGCACCATCCACAAAAGTTCTTCCAAGGCTCGTCACCCGCCGCGGCTGGGACATGCAGCCCTGTGCGCAGCAGGTTCAGGAGTGCCCTTTGAGGACGCATGGACACTTCTCACCGCCGGAGTGAAACAAACGCGTACCCATGTCCCCCACTGGCGGCGGCCGGGGGGCCTGCGCGCGGACGGCTCCGCGCGCAGGCCGGCCTCGTCATCAGTCGCGAGGCTTCTCGCGCATCTCCCAGGTCTCGATGACATCGCCCTCGGCGATGTCCTTGTACCCCAAGGTGATACCGCACTCGAAGCCCTCACGGACCTCGGTGACATCGTCCTTCTCGCGACGCAGCGAGGCGATCTCGAGGTTGTCGGCGATGACCACACCGTCGCGGACCAGGCGGGCCTTCGTACCGCGCTTGATCGTGCCCGAACGCACGATCGAACCCGCGATGTTGCCGAACTTGCCGGAACGGAACACCTGGCGGATCTCCGCCGATCCCAGCTGGACCTCTTCGTAGATCGGCTTGAGCATGCCCTTGAGGGCCGCCTCGACGTCGTCGATGGCCGAGTAGATGACGTTGTAGTACTTGATCTCGACGCCCTCGGCGTCGGCAAGCGCCTGGACGCGCTCAGCCGGACGGACGTTGAAGGCGATGATGACCGCGTTGTCGACCGTGGCCAGGTTGACGTCGTTCTGCGTGATCGCACCGACACCGCGGTGGATGATGCGCAGCGCGACTTCGTCGCCGACCTCGATGCGAAGCAGCGAGTCCTCCAGGGCCTCGACGGCGCCCGACACGTCGCCCTTGATGACCAGGTTGAGGGTGTCGACGGCGCCCTCCTTGAGGACCTTGTCGAAGTCCTCCAGGGAGACGCGCTTGCGACGCTTGGCCAGCATGGCCTGACGCTCGGCGGCCTCACGCTTGTCAGCGATCTGGCGGGCCGTGCGGTCGTCCGGGGCGACCAGGAAGGAGTCACCCGCGCGCGGCACGGAGGTCAGGCCGATGACCTGGACCGGGGTCGACGGGATCGCCTCGGCGACCTCCTGGCCGTCGTCGTCGAACATGGCGCGAACACGACCGTAGGCGGAGCCCACCACCAGTGCGTCACCCACACGCAGCGTGCCTCGCTGGACCAGCATGGTCGCCACGGCGCCGCGACCCTTGTCCAAGTTGGCTTCGATGGCCACACCGCGGGCGTCGGTGTCGGGGTTGGCGGTCAGGTCCAAGGCCGCGTCGGCGGTCAGCAGGACGGCCTCCAGCAGGTCGTGAATGCCCTTGCGCTGCTTGGCGGAGACGTCGACGAACATCACGTCGCCGCCGTATTCCTCGGCGACCAGACCGTACTCGGTGAGCTGGGCGCGAATCTTGTCCGGGTTCGCGTCCTCCTTGTCGACCTTGTTGACGGCCACGACGATGGGCACGTTCGCGGCCTGCGCGTGGTTGATGGCCTCCACCGTCTGCGGCATGACACCGTCGTCGGCGGCGACCACGAGGATCGCGATGTCGGTGACCTGCGCACCGCGGGCACGCATGGCCGTGAAGGCCTCGTGACCGGGTGTGTCGATGAAGGTGATCGGACGATCGACCCCCTCGTGGGCGACGGTGACCTGGTAGGCGCCGATGTGCTGGGTGATGCCACCGTGCTCGGTGTCGACGACATCGGTGTGACGGATGGCGTCCAACAGTTTCGTCTTGCCGTGGTCGACGTGGCCCATGACGGTGACGACCGGCGGGCGTGCGACCAGGTGGTCGGCGTCGCCGAGTTCCTCGGCCTCGAGGTCGATGTCGAAGGACTCCAGCAGCTCACGGTCCTCGTCCTCGGGAGAGACGACCTTGACCTCGTAGCCGAGCTCGGCACCCAGTGCCTCGAAAGTGTCCTGGTCCAGGGACTGGGTGGCCGTGGCCATCTCGCCGAGGTGGAAGAGGACGGTCACCAGCGCCGCAGGATTGACGTTGATCTTCTCGGCGAGGTCGGCCAGCGACGCCCCCTGTCGGATGCGCACCTCCTGGCCGCCACCGCGCGGGATCGACACGCCGCCGATGACAGGGGCGTTCTGCTGCTCGAATTCCTGGCGCTTGGCGCGCTTGGACTTGCGGCCACGCTGGCTCTTTCCGCCACCGCGCCCGAATGCGCCGGGGGTGGAGCCACGGCCTGCGCCGCCACGGCCGCCCCGAGGCGGACCGAAGCTGGCACCTGCTCCGGCGCCTGCGCCTGCGCCTGCGCCGGGAGCACCACCCGGACGAGGGCCCGTTCCGCGGCCACGACCGCCGCCACCGGGGCGAGGACCACGATCCGCGCCGGCAGCACCACCACGGGCGAAGTTCGCCTGACCGGGCATCATTCCCGGGTTCGGACGATTGCCACCGGGACGCGGAGCGCCGGGGCGAGGACCGCCGGAGCCCGACTGGCCCGGGCGCGGGCCACCGGGACGGGCACCGCGCTCACCACCGGTGACACCGCCGGGACGCGGAGCGCCTGGACGAGGTGCGCCGGGGCGCGGACCGCCGGAACCGCCGGGGCGAGGCATGCCCTGGCTGGAGGCGTAAGGGTTGTTGCCCGGGCGCGGACCCGCAGGTCGCGGCGTAGGGCGAGGGGCTCCCGGACGCGGGGCTCCTGAGCGCGGGCCGGGCTGGGCCTGGCCCTGGGGTGCGCGGGGAGCGGGGGCCGCAGGCTTGGCTTGCGCGGAAGGCGTTGCCGAAGCGGGTCGGGCGGGAGCCGCGGGAGCAGGTGCCGACGGTGCAGGCGCTGCCGGTGACGCCGCAGAAGCGGGAGCTCCCGGGGTGGGCGCTGCGGGGGCGGGGGCCGCCGAGGTCTTCGGGCCCTGGGGCTTGGGGGCGGCGGGCTTCCTGCCCGCGGTCGGCTTGGCTGCGGCGGGCTTGGGGGCCTCGGGAGCCGCAGGCTTGGGGGCGAGGGCTTCGAAGTGCCCACGCACTGCACGCACGACCGGGGGTTCGAGGGCCGATGAGGCCCCCTTGACGAACTCGCCCTTTTCCTTGAGGTGCGTGAGTAGTTCCTTGCTGGTGATTCCGAGCTCCTTGGCGAGCTCGTGGACACGCAACTTTGCCACAATTCTCCTGTCCGGGCGCATCTCCGGACGGAGACGCACTACTTGGTCTGCTGGCAGCTCATCGCTGGGTACTCATCGGGTGCCCATCAGCTTCCGACCCGCTTCCATACTCGAGTCAGGCGCACACTGCGCCATGACGTGGTCGTGGAGCTGTTCCCACACATGCTCACCCACCTCATGGCGGAGTCGCAGTGCCCGGGTCAGCGACTTGCGCCGCTGCGCCCTCGTCAGGCAGTCGAGGTCGGCGTGCACCCACGCCCCCCTGCCTGGAAGAACCGCTCCCGGGTCCACGGTTGCGGACCCGTTCGGGGTGGCCGCGATGCGGATGAGTTCCGACCGCGCTCCCCTGGCGCCGCATCCGACGCAGGTCCTCACCGGCCCGGGAATGCTCCCGGTATCAGGGCGAGGACGCGCTCGAAAGTACGGCACGACCACAGATTCTAGTCCAGTGGGGCGCCCGGCCCGACAAGGGGTCGTGAGCGAATCGTCACGAAACGCCCTCCCTCGCTTCACGCCGAAGCGGCGCGCTCAGCGCACCAGGTCGCTTTCAGGCGAGGCCTCATAGCCGTCAACGAGGTCGGGCATCGACGAACGCGACGCGCCCTCTTCCTGGCCGGTCTCGGTGTCGGCGTGGATGTCGATGTGGTAGCCGGTCAGACGCGCGGCCAGGCGGGCGTTCTGCCCTTCCTTGCCGATGGCCAAGGAGAGCTGGAAGTCCGGGACGATTGCCGTGGCGTTGCGGTTCTCCACCGAGTGCACGACCACGCGGGTCACACGTGCCGGCGACAGGGAGTTGGCGACGAAACGCGCCGGATCGTCCGAGTGGTCGACGATGTCGATCTTCTCCCCACCGAGCTCGGTCATGACGGCTCGCACCCGCGAACCCATCGGGCCGATGCATGCGCCCTTGGCGTTGATGCCCTCACGGCGGGCGGACACGGCGATCTTCGTGCGGTGCCCGGCCTCGCGGGCAATCGCGCGAATGTCGACCTGTCCCTGTTGGATCTCCGGGACCTCGCGTTCGAACAGGCCGAGGACCAGACCGGGGTGGGTGCGCGACAGGGTGATGCGCGGACCCTTCTCGGTACGCTCGACGGCCACCACGTAGGCGCGGATGCGGTCCCCGTGGGACCAGGACTCGCCGGGAACCTTCTCCGTGTCGGGCAGGATCGCCTCGAAGTCGCCGGGCAGGAGGACCCGGGTCACGCGCATGTCACGTGACTGCTGGACGATGCCGGTGACGATCTTTCCCTGCGAGGCCGCGAAGTCGCCGAGTACCCTCTGGTCGTCGGCGTCACGCAGCCGCTGCATGATGACGGAGCGGGCGGTGGCCTGGGCGATGCGCCCGAAGTTGCGGGGGGTGTCGTCGAACTCGCCGATCGGATTGCCGTCCTCGTCCTCGTCCATCGCCATGACGGTGACGCGGCCGGTCTTCTTGTCGATCTCGATACGGGCCCGGGTGATGGCTCCGGGAATGTTGTGGTACGCCTTGAGCAGGGCTTCTTCGATGGCGTCGACCAAGGTGTCCAGTGCGACGCCCTTCTCCTGCTCGACCATCCGCAGGGCTGTCATGTCGATTTCCATGCTCGCCTCACTCCTCACGCTCGTCGACCGACGTGAACTCGACGCGTGCACGCGCCTTCTTCACCTGTACGTACTCGATGGTAGTCGAGGACCCGTCGACCTCCATCGTGACGCAGTCCTCGCCCGCCGCCACGACCCGGCCCTCGACCCGGGATCCGTCGCGCAGTTTGACCGTGGCCAGGCGCCCCACCTGTCGCAGCCAATGGCGCGGCCGGGTGAGTTCGCGTTCGGCACCGGGGGTGGAGACCTCCAGCAGGTACTCCTCCTGGATCGGGTCGGCCACGTCGAGCGCCTTCGAAACGCAGCGGGAGACCTCGGCCAGCGTGTCGGAGTCCACTCCCGCCCGACCCGGCGGCGCGTCGACGGTCACTCGCAGCAGGGTCATGCCGGACTGTGTGGCTCGGGTGACGCAGTCGAGTTCCAGTCCTGCGGCCTCGACGACGGGGGCCAGCAGGTCGTGGATCGCTTCGATCGTGCGCGGTGCGGACACGGGTCCTCCTTGGGGACGAGGGCGGGGCTTGCGCGCGCCTGCGCGCAGGCACAGTTCTGGCGACGACACGATTGACATCTCGATCGTACCTGTGGGCCGCCCGTGGGATGATGACCGGGTGCGAGTCAACGACCGGGGTCGGACCCCTACATTCAGGCCGCGTGGCGCCGCCCTCGTCTGGGCCGCCGCCCTGGTGGTGAGCCTTGGCGCATGCGCCGGCTCGCCGGTGAGCGGGAAGGTGGTGCCCAGCGAACTGCCACCCCTCGAAGGACCTGCCCTGTCCCGGGACGTGGCGGCCCGCACCGAGGCGGCGGCGGCTCGTCGCGCAGAGGAACTCGCTGCCCGCGCCACGTCCTGCGCCTCGTGTCGCACGGCCCTGGAGTCCTTGGCCACCTCGTCCAAGCAGCGCCTGGACGCCCTGGGGGGCATGTGGGACCCGTGGGAAGGCGCCGACCATGAGGGCGCCGGCCACGTACCTGCGCTTGCGGATGCTCCGGCGACCGTCCCGGCTCTGGTCGCCTGGCTGCTGGCCTCCTCCGAACGCGACTGGGCCAGCGCCGCATCCGCGGACACCAGTGCGGGCGACGCCTACGCCCTGACGGGTGTGGCGGCCGGACGCTGGTCGGCTGCACTCACGCTGGCAGGCGCGTACGGGATCGAACCCGAAGCGGCCGAGTCCTCCGTGTGGGCAACCGCCCAGCGCATGACGACCCTGACGGCGAGCGACACCCATGCGGCCGATTGGCACCTTCCGGGCCAGGCGCGGGACTTCGGCGCCGATTGGCCACAGTCCTTGGGCACTCCGGCGTCGCTGGCCTCGGAGCCGCGTCTGGCACCAGCAGTGCGCGTGTGGGACTGCGCAGCCCAAAGCCTTGTCAAGGCGGAGCTCGTGGACCACACGCTGTCCGGGTCGGAGGCACTCTCGGAGCGTCTGCTCACCCGGGTCGACGCCCTCCTCGGCGCGGGGGTCGCCGACCAGCGGGCGTTCCGGTGCACCTTGGGCAGCGACCCGTCCGGTCTTGCCTCGGCTCTTCTGACGACGGACCTGAGCCTGGTCGGCTCGGACTCTCCCGGGGTGCGGGCGTTGGGGGTTCATCTCTTCCGCGAGGACTTGGCATCATGGCGCCCATTGGCCCCGTCCGTGATCTCGACCCCGACCTTCGGCACTGTGCCCGCCCCTGTCACCGACGAGGTCGGCGGCCAGTCCTCCTGAGGCCGGCAGGGCACGTGGGTCGCCTCGCTCGGCATCACATGAGGTCAGTCGACGCTCAGTCGACTTCGGCCACCGGCGCGCAGAGCATCCCCGCCTGTTCCAGCTGCCCCGCAAGGCCCAACAGCAGGTCCTCCCTGCCCCACCGGGCCACGAACTGCGCACCCACCGGCATGCCATTGGGGGCGAACCCCGCGTGGACGCTCATCGCCGGATGACCTGACACGTTGAAGATCGCCGTGTTCGACACGAGCGGCGTGCACTTGGCGAGTGCGCGAGCAGCACCCAGCCCTTCAAGGGAGTGCGCCCCGAGCGGCAGCACGGGCATGGTCGGCAGCATGACCAGGTCGGCCCCACCGAAGACGGCGTCCACCCCGGCGCGCACCCTCTGACAATCCGTCACTGCCGCCCGCACCATCGCCTGTGGAAGCCTCGCGCCGATGCGGGCGCTGGCCCGCGTACGCCTTTCCAGCAGCTGCGGGTGTTCGACCTGCGTCAACTCCTCGTGGATGCCGGCGGCGAAGAGGGTGAGGAAAGGGAAGGTGGGGACGGGCCATGCGGCTCGCCCTCGTCGAAGGTCCTGTCCGAGGGTGGTCACCTGCACGGCGAATGCATCAACGGCGCGCGCGACATCGGGGGGCAGGCGCATCCCGGGCATGACCTGCGTGTCGGTGTGGAGGATGCGCAGTGGGCGGGAGGGCGCGCCCTGCGCGGCATCGGCGAAGGGGCGCTCGGGTGCTTCCAGGCGCCACCGGTCGACCTCGACATTGCCGCTGATGACGTCCAGGACCACGCCCATGTCGACGGCGCTGCGCGTGATGGCGCCGAAGGTGGCCAGTCCGTGCCAGTGCTGCGCAAGTGGCGCCGAACTCACGCGCCCTCGAGTGGGTTTCATGCCCATGACCCCGCAGGCCGAGGCGGGGATGCGCAGGGAGCCTCCCCCGTCGGCGCCCATGGCGACCGGGACGACACCTGCGGCCACGGCCACTGCCGAGCCTCCCGAGGAGCCGCCGGGTGAGCGAGTCGGATCCCATGGGTTCAGGCAGGGGCCGTGGTGTTCGGACTCGGTGGTCGGAAAGTGTCCGAACTCCGGCATGTTGGTGCGGGCGACGATGACGGCGCCGGCGCCTCGCAGGCGCCGCACGACCTCGCAGTCAGCGCTGGCAGGGGTCGAATTGCCCCGCCCGCCCAAGGTGGTGACGTCGCCGGTGACGTCGTACTCCTCCTTGACCGCCACGGGAACTCCCGCCAAGGGCAGGTCTCCTGCGTGCGCCCGTGGGTCGGCCAGTCGGGCGGCCAGGGCCGCCGCCTCCGCGAGCGCCTCCTTGCGGCGAATGCGCGTGAAGGCGTTGAGGTGCGCATTGACCCCTTCGGCTCGCTCCAGACTCGCAGTGACGGCCTCGCCCGGCGCGGTGGTGCCGGAGGAGACCTGGCGGGCAATGGTCACCGCGTCTGGACTGGGGCCAAAGGTGCCGTTCACATGTCCTCCTCGATCACGCCGGGCCCAAGGGAGTCGGCCCACGTCGAGTGTAGGTGGGCCCCCGGCTGCGTGAGCCCCGCACCCGCCGGAGTGGATCGACCGACCATAGACTTGGGGCCATGCCGACCCCTTCACTGCCCAGCGACCTTGCCGCATTGCTTCCCGCTTCTGATGCGGCTGCGCCCTGCGAGCCCTGCGAGGAGGGACTGTGGGCGGTGGCCGGGGCACACGCCTTCTTCCTCGTCGACGGGGGCGGGGCCCGTTCCTCCGGGATGTGGTACGAGGTTCAACACGTGACCTGGGAGGCGACCTCGCGCGCCCTGACCGTGACCTGGACGGACCCGGGGCTGGCTCCGGCGCGAGCGGTGACCCTGTCAACGGACCCGCGGGCTTTCCTTGTCCGGGTTCGCGAATCGGTCGAACGCACACAGGTCGTGCAACGCCGGCTGCGCACCCACAATGGCACACGGGTTGTCGCCCAGGTGCGGCGCGCCCCTGATGGGACGCTGTTCTCGGTTCTCACCGCCGACGGTCCCGTGGATGCCCGGGCCGAGGAGGAGGCGTTGATGCTGGAACGCGAGGTGCGTGAAAGCGTCGGCCTGGACTGAATGGCGGCCGATCCTGGGCCGAGGCGCTGAACGCCGCCGAGGTGGCCGAGCCCGCTCTCCTACCGACCTTGCAGCACCCCTACCGACATCGCTGCACCCCTACCGACATCGCTGCACCCCTGCCGACGCTGCCACGTCGGTAGGAAGGTCATTGCGTCGGCGGCAAGTTCGTTCCTCGGATCCGAGCAGCCGTGCAAGGCAGCCCGCCCGCGAGCCCGTGGCAGTGTCAGCAAGCCGCCCGCGCCCCGGGTCGAGGCACATGGAAGCGTCGCCGAGGTCCGTCACAGTCGCAACTCGGCGGAGCCCACAGTCCCGATCGGTGCTGCTCCCAGCGCAATCGCCTCCCCGATGGAACACCTGGACCGACCCTGTTGCGCAACCTCTCGAAGTCTTCGAAGTCTTCCCAACCGATGCGGGTGACCTTCCACCCGTTCCTTTCCAATGTGCGTTGGCGAACCATCTGCTCACGCACGGCCCGGTGGAACTCGGCCTGGTCCTTGCCGAGTTTTCCGATGCCGTCGAACTCGAAAGCCTCATCCCTTCGCTGGTCTGCAATGTCGATGAAGTACCGTTGGCCGTCGATTCGGACCTCGAACTGTGTCCTCAGGTCATCGCGCCCACTCGACTTGAGCGCCCAGAGCAATGCTGCCTCGCCAGGATTCTGGCATCCGGCATCAGCGGCAAGAACGATCTCCTTGGCTCGACGCCAACCGCGTGCGCTGTCGAGCCCGTCGAGGCGCGCAAGCATACGCGCACGCACTTCTGCTTCGGCATGTCGAGAACTGTCGAGGTCGAAGGGGGTGAATGAAGTGCGATGTGCAAGCACTGCACACACGGCGACGAAGGCTTCCAAGGGTTCGCAGGTCAGAGCCATGCGGATTGCGGTGTCCTCCAGCGACTCGGCAAGGATTCCGTCAATGTCCACCACCTCGCCCCCAAGGTCCACCCTCGTCTGGCGAACAACGACCTCGGGCACGGTGACACCATTGACGTGCACTGCGGGCAGCCGTGTTCGCCGTACGGTCTGCGGAGCGCTCACATGCACATCGGGATTGCGGACCCACCCTGTGAGGCCGTGTGCCACGAGAGCGCTGGCATTGACGAGGACGATCCGCTGCTTCGATGCGGCCACAGTCACCTCCGCCCTCGCACGGGCGACCAGATCCCACAAATCCCACGGCGCCATGCCGCATGCTCGGGGAATGCGCAGGTGGTACCCCCGACGCAGGCGGACGACCTCGCCGTCGCAGGACAGCGATCTGGACAGTGTGCCGGTGGTTCGGATGATGTGGGGGTGAGGCTCCATGATGTCAAGCATGTGAATCCGGAAATGACAGGACCAGTGGTGGATGGTGGGCCTGTGGACGAGCGAAGTGCGGAGGCCGGGTTGTGGACAATCGATGGCCGACGGCATTACTGGGGCACCTACCGACGCTGCTGCCTTCCTACCGACGTTGCCCCGTCGGTAGGAAGGTCATGACGTCGGTGGCAGGACCACGATGGCGCTGCCGAAGTCAGAAAGTCGGCGGCACGGTCACCGTCACCAGGGGCATCCGGGCCATGCTCACTGGTCGTGGATGGTGAAGCGTTGGCGCCGCTGCTCCAGGCGCATGAGCTCCGCGAAGGCCTGTGCGTGGGCCGGATCCTCTTCCGACAGGCGCTGGAGGGCCGCCCTGGCCTCCCCCGTGCGGCGAGTGAGGTCCATGCGCACCATCGCCGCCATGAGGCCCCGGCAGTAGTCACGCATCTGCTCCTCCCGGTCCTGGTCCAAAGGGGCCACCACCATCTGAGAGACCGCGTCACCGACCACGGGCCCCGCGAAGTCGCGCACGGACTCGACGAAACGTCTGGTGGCCATGAGGACTGCGCGTTCACCCACGCCCTCGCGAGTTTCTTCCTGGCCCAGCAGATCCTGGAACAGGGCCAGGCCGCCCGCAGCTCGAATGGCGTCATGCACCGCGCGGTGGGTGGGTACCGTGAAGGAGGAGCCGTCGAGCTCCTCGAAGCCGGAACCGATGAGGTCCATCGGCCGCTGCAGCAACGCCTCCAACGCTTGACGTTCGACGCGGGAGACCGGGTCCTCCGGCCCTCGGCGTTCACGCGGCGCAGGCCTGCCGGCACCGGCCATGGCCGGACGCCCCGGCTCGGGCGCACTGTCCTGACGGTGTCGCGAGGTGGCGGAGGCCTGACGGACGGCCCTGTTCACCTCGGTCACATCCATGCCCAGCCATCCGGCAAGTGAACGCGAATACTCGCTGCGCAGGGCCCGGTCCTTGATGCCGGCAACCACAGGCGCGCCAGAACGCAGGGCGCTCACCCTGCCCTCGGCGGTGCGCAGGTCGACGCGGGCCAGCACCGAGCGGATGACGAATTCGAAGAGGGGAATGCGTGAGGACACGAGTTCCTTGACGGCCTCGTTGCCGCGTGCCATGCGCAGTTCGCAGGGGTCCATGCCGGAAGACTCCACGGCCACGAAGGTCTGGGCAGCGAAGTTCTGGTCCTCGCTGAAGGCGCGAAGTGCGGCCTTTTGTCCGGCGGCGTCCCCGTCGAAGGTGAAGATCACCTCTCCCCCATGGGCACGCCCGTCGGTCAGGACCACCCCGGCGGCGGGGTCCGCGCTGTCGCCCAGCAGGCGCCGCACGATCCGCACGTGGTCGGGGCCGAAGGCGGTGCCACAGGTGGCCACCGCACAGCGTACGTCGGCCACATGGGCGGCCATGACATCGGTGTACCCCTCGACGATGACGACCCGTCGCCCTCGTGAGATCTCCTTTCGGGCAAGGTCCAACCCGTACAGAACCTGCGACTTCTTGTAGATGGGGGTCTCCGGGGTGTTCAGGTACTTCGGCGAGTCCTCGGAATCGTCCAGACGCCGGGCACCGAAGCCGACGGTTGCCCCGGACACGTCGCGGATCGGCCACACCAGTCGTCCTCGGAAACGGTCGTAGATGCCACGGTTGCCCTGAGAGGCAAGGCCCCCGGTGACCAGCTCCTGGTCGGTGAATCCTCTTGAACGCAGGTGGCGGGTCAAGGAGTCCCAGGACTTGGGGGCGTAGCCGACACCGAAGTGCCGGCACATCGCTTCGTTGAAGCCGCGCTGGGCCAGGAAAGTCCGACCCACGTGCGCCTCGGGAGAATTGAGCTGCCCCTGGTAGAACTCCTCGGCAGCGCGGTGGGCGTCGAGCAGACGTTGGCGCCTTCCCGGCTCCTCCGTGCGAACCGGACGGCCCCCGTCCTCGTAGTGCAGGGTCACGCCGGCCTTCTGGGCAAGCATCTCCACGGCCTCGGAGAAGCCCATGTGGTTGATCTCGCGGACGAAGGCGATGACGTCACCACCCTGCCCGCATCCGAAGCAGTGCCACATACCCACTGCGGGACGCACATGGAAACTGGGGGTGCGCTCGTCATGGAAAGGACACAAACCCTTGAGGGATCCGACTCCGGCGGTGCGCAGGGTGACGTGTTCGCCGACAATCTCCTCGATCCGCACCGCGTCCTTGACCGCGCGTACATCCTCTTCCCTGATGCGACCCGCCATGACCGCAGTCTACCGAGAGGGCCTCCCACGACTCCCGACGAGGTCGGGGCGGGCCTCACAGTTGACTGGAGAGCAGCCCGCACAGCCGCGCGTGCCACCGCGAGGCCGAAGCGTCCGTGAGGGAGGCCACCTGGTCGATGACGACCCTCAGGCGCTCCTCCTCACTCGACGCCCTCCTCCACGCGTCGGCGAAGATCGGCTCCATCACCTCCGGCCCTCCCTCGACCAGCGCATCGACCAGATCCGCCAAAAGGGTGCGCTGCTGGTAGTAAATCGGCTCGGACTCGCGCGGAGACATCACGTACTCGACGGCGATGCCCTTGAGGACCTGGATCTCGGCGCGCGTGGAAGCCGGCACGATGAGGTCCGCCCCATAGCGGCCCAGTCGCCCCTGACCGTGCTGCTCACGGGTGGCGGCCACGGCGGCCCCGCAGAAGCGGCCGATGAGCTGCGACGTCAGGTCCTTCAGACGGGCAAGGTCAGCCCACGACCCGTCGAATGAGGACAACCAGCGGGGCGAGGCCACGAGGCGCTCGACAGCACCTTCGATCTCCGCACGCCCCAACGCATCCCCGTACCAGGCGATGGCGCGGTCCACGACGTGGGCGACCACGGAGTCGTCACGCAGGCGTGCCGGGTCGAACTTGCCGGTGGCCACGGCGTCCTCGACGTCGTGCACCGAGTAGGCCACGTCGTCGGACAGGTCCATGATCTGGGCCTCAAGGCACCTGCGTCCCTCAGGGGCTCCTTGACGCATCCATTCGAAGACCTCCGCATCGTCCTCGTGGACGGAGTACTTGCGCAGGGACTTGACCGGATCGGGCCCCTCGCCACGAACCCACGGGTACTTGCAGATGGCGTCCAGTGTCGCGCGCGTGAGATTCAGGCCCGCAGGCACACCGCCGGGGCCCAGCACCTTGGGCTCCAAGCGGGTGACCAGTCGCAGCGTCTGGGCGTTTCCCTCGAAGCCACCGCAGGCTCGACCCAGTTCATCGAGCACCTTCTCGCCGTTGTGGCCGAACGGCGGGTGCCCCAGGTCATGACTGAGGCACGCCGCATCCACCACATCCGGGTCGGCGCCCAGTAGTTTGCCGAGCTCACGACCAACCTGGGCGACCTCCAGGGAGTGGGTCAGACGGGTCCGCACGAAGTCGTCGGAGGCGGGACCCACCACTTGGGTCTTTTCCCCCAAGCGGCGCAGGGCCGAGCAGTGCAGCACCCGTGCCCGGTCCCTCTCGAAGTCCGTGCGCACCGGCGACTTCGGTTCCTCAGGCACCCAGCGTTCTTGGTCACGGGCGTCGTAGGACCAGTCCTGGTCGCTCGCGCGGGGAGTGGGGACAAGGCCGGGTCCAGTGCTCACACCGGGCAGCATAGCTTCTCAGGGGTGACGCCCTCGGGGAACTCGAAGGACCCCACCCAATCCAGGGGCTCCCGTTCATGAGAATCTCCTCATGCGCTTCTGTTCCGCTTCCAATCCGGATGGGCTTGACTGGGGTGCAAGACGAACCCGAGGAGGCACCATGGACGCCCAACGCCTACGCATCGGAGCCCTGGTCGCCCTGATCGCCCTGACAGCGGTCCTGCTGGTCTGGGCGGTAGTGACCTTGGCGAGTCCCGCCTCCCCCACCGTGAGTCGGCCCGCAGTCGTCCTGGAGCAGAGCTCCACCCCACCCGCGAGTGGATCCCAATCGGGCGCCCGGGTGCCGACGCCGCCCGTTGTCCCGGCGAAACCAAGTGTCCCGACGTCACCGAGCGTGCCGGCGACACCAAGTGCGCCAGTGGTGCAGACACCCGAAGAAGTACCGCCTCCACCACCCATCGACCTCGACGACCCCGATGACGACGATGTGGATGACGACACGGACGACTGATCCGTCGGGCGCTTCGGCCAGAGCCCGCAAGCGGTCGGAACACCCGCCCATGCGGGGTCAGGCCAGCCGGTACCCCATGCCGCGCACGGTCTCGAAACGCTCCTTGCCGAGCTTGGCCCGCAGATACGACACGTAGACGTCGACCACATTCGACTCCGGGTCGAAGTCGAGTCCCCACACCGCTGCCAAGAGCTGTTCACGGCTGAGGACTTGACCGGCGTTGCGCAGGAACACCTCGGTCAGAGCGAACTCACGGGCCGACAGGTCGACCCATCCTGAACCGACGTCGGCCCGACGGCTCCGCAGGTCCAAGGTGAGTCCCGAATGTGAAAGCCGGTCCGCGCGAGTCGCGGGCTCCGTTCGCAGGCGAGCACGGACCCGGGCGAGCAACTCTTCGAAGGAGAACGGCTTGGGCATGTAGTCGTCCGCGCCGCCCTCCAGGCCCGCCACCTTGTCCGCCACGGAGGAACGGGCGGTCAACATGATGACGGGGGTGCCCGAACCCTGGCCCCTGATCCTGTCCAGCACCTCGAATCCGTCGATGTCGGGAAGACCGACGTCCAGGATGACCAGGTCGACTCCACCCGAGAGCACCAGTTCGACCGCCATGAGTCCTGACTCGGTCACGCTGGGCGAATAACCGGCCGCCTTGAGCCCCTTCGATACGAAGGCCGCGATCCGCGCCTCGTCCTCGACGATGAGGATCGTCCCCATGGTCCCTCCTCGTTCCTGTCATGGTCTCGCGGGGCGGGTCCCGCATTGGCTCGTGTCCGCCGGAATTCGGGTCGGCAGGCACATGGTGAAGCGGGAGCCGCGTCCCTCCAAAGAGGCGATCTGCAGGGTGCCGCCGTGAGCAGCGACAATGCTCTCGACGATGTCCAGTCCCAGCCCGGAACCGGCCCGTCGCCGCTTGGCCTCGTCAGTGCGTTCGAAACGCTGTCGGACCCGCTCCAGGTCGCCGGCGGCGATGCCGATCCCCTCGTCCTCGACCCACAGGAACACCTGGCCGTCCTCCACACGGGACCCCAACTGGATCAGCGAGTCCTTGTCGGAGTACTTCACTGCGTTGCCGGCCAACTGGAGCCATGCCTGCGTCACACGAGCCGGGTCCACCACGACAGTGCCCTGAGCAATGCTCACCGTCTGCCACTGGCGCGCTCCCAGGGCACACGCCTTGTCCGCCACCTGTGTGGTGAGCTGGCCCAGGTCGCATTCGACCGGGACCACGAAATCCTCGGACTGCGAGGAGGCAAGGACCAACAAGTCGTTGACCAGGCGCCCCATCCGGTCCAGTTCGTCGATGGCCACCTCCCGGGTCTCGGCCACGTCCGCCGGATCATTCGGGTCGAGCAATTCGAGGTGGCCACGCACGACGGTGATCGGTGTGCGCAGCTCGTGCCCCACATCGTCGAGAAGCGCATTGCGGCCCTCCACGGCCCGTTGGACCCGATCGAGCATCCTGTTGAAGGCTCCGGCCAGCCCCGCGAGATCGTCCCTGCCGCGCACCGTCACACGCGAGGTCAGGTCGGACTCGTCGATGTCGTCCGCGGCCCGCCTGAGGACCCCGATCGGTCGCAGCAACCTGCCGACGACCAGCATGGCGACTGTGCCTTCGAGCAGCAAAGTGGCCAGGGCGACCACGGAGTACAGGACCATGATCCGCTTGAGTTCGGCATTGCGTCGGTCCAGGTCCACCACCCGCACCAAGGTCGCGCTCTCACCCGCTGCCCGGACCGGGACCAGGAGCACCCTGTAATGGGCCGACGAGGTTGTCACGGAGTCCACCACGGAATCCGATCCACGCAGCATCGGCGTCAATGCGGCCATGAGTTCCGTGTCGCCCTCCGGTTGGAACCCCTCAGGAGGCGCCTGGGCCGCCTGTTCACCGGACATGGGCCCTTCCTTGGCCGGCACCCAACGCAGGCGTTCACCTTGGAATCCGAGTTCGCCTTCGTCGGGACCCAGGACACTGTGGGCAAGGTGAGTGCGTACCACGGCCGCCGGGTCGGAGAAGGGCCGGCCGGTCCACGGGTCGACCCCGCCGGAGGCCAGGTCCTGGACCTGGGTGCGCACCCGCAGCAGGTGCTCGGTCACCTCGGCGTCCGAACTGCGCACATGCAGGACGGTGACCATTGTGCCGGAGGTACCCAGGGCGCAGGCTGCGACGACGAACATCGCCCACATGATGCGGGTGCGGATGGTGATTCCGCGCGCGCCCTGTGCCACCCCCATTGGCCCATTGTCACTGCTGTCCACCCGGGTGTCACGCCTTGAGGACGGTCTGCACACCGGCCCGTCCGAGTCCCACGTGCTCCCATCCGGCGTCCACCCAGCGTGCGCGAGGCAGGGCGTTTCGTCCGTCGATGACCAGCGGAGTGGAAACCAGCTCGGCAACGCGCCACGGGTCGAGGGCGACGAAGTGCTCCCATTCGGTGAGCAACACGACGACGTCGGCTTCGGCCAGGGCGGTTTCGAGGTCCTCCTCAAGGTCGAGCCCGGTGACCTCGCGAGCCAGTGTCGGCAGCGCCTTCGGATCGTTCACACTCACATGGGCGCCCGCCTCGTGGAGGCGCAGGGCCACGTCGACCGCCGGCGAGTCCCTGATGTCGTCGCTGTCGGGCTTGAAAGCCGCCCCCAACACGCACACCTTCGCCCCGACGATGCCGCCGGGAACCTTTTCGCGCACCAGGTCGACGACCTTTTGGCGTCGACGCAGGTTGATGGCCTCGACGTCTTCAAGGAAGTCGAGCGCATCGCCGACCCCGAGTTCATGTGCTCGCGCGCGAAAGGCGCGAATGTCCTTGGGCAGGCACCCTCCTCCGAATCCGACGCCGGCGCGCAGGAAGAGGTTCCCGATGCGCGAATCGCGTCCTATGGCGTCGGCCAGGACGGTGACATCGGCCCCGGCGGCCTCGCAGACCTCGGCCATCGCATTGATGAAACTGATCTTCGTGGCGAGGAAGGAGTTGGCCGCGACCTTGATGAGTTCGGCTGTCTCCAGGTCGGTGAGGAGCCGTGGGATGCCCTCGCCCAGCAAAGGGGCGTAGACGGAGTCGAGGAGCTGTTTCGCGTACTCCGCGCAATCCTGGTGCTCGGGCAGTCCGTAGACGATGCGGTCGGGATGCAAGGTGTCCTCGATGGCGAAACCCTCTCGCAGGAACTCCGGGTTCCACATGAGGACCGCTCCGGTGGGAGCAAGGCGCTGTGCGAGCCGGCGCGCGGTGCCCACTGGCACCGTGGACTTGCCCACGACCAGGGTCCGCCTGCCCGGGCGCAGCACCTTGGCCAAGGCCTCCACTGCCCGGTCGAGGTGACTCAGGTCGGCGCTGCCCTCGGGGTCCCCCTGCGGCGTGCCCACGCACAGGAAATGGACATCGACGGCGTCCAGGTCGGCCATGGCGGCGTCCTCGACGAAACGGAGTCGCCGACGGCGCACTTCGCGTGCCAGGAGGGAGTCGAGCCCGGGTTCGTGGAAGGGCGCTCGACCGGCAGCCAGAGCACGCCGGCGCCGGGCGTCGACCTCGATTCCGACGACCTCGTGACCCAGGCCGGCCATGCACGCCGCGTGCACCGCCCCCAGGTACCCGCAGCCGATGACTGAAATCCTCATTGCTCTCACTCTCCTTGGGTGGATGCGTGTGTCCACGAGCGGATGCCCGTGTGGCGAAGACAGTGGTCGACCCATGCCGGCAGCCAAGAGGCGTCCGAGGGTCTGAAGGCGTGGACGAGGGCGATGCGCAGTCGGGCGGCCTCGAGGTAGGCGTCCATGTCGGCGCTGCGGAGGTCCAGGCGGGTGGCGAGGTCGTCGAGGCCGTCGAGGATCGCCCCGTGGACCCTTGCATCGGAGCGCCCGCACAGGTGGGAGACCTCGGCGTGTGCCCGTAGATTCGCCAGGTCGACTTCCGGGGCCGCCCGGCAGGCGGTGTCCAGGTCGATCAGCCAGACCTTTTCGCCGTCCCACAGGATCTGACCGTCATGCAGGTCCCGATGGGCCAGGACCCGCCGGGATCCGGCCCGGGTCAGGAGTTCGCCGAGACGGCGGATGCGGGTCTCCACGTGGGCGTGTGGATCGATGAGTCCATGCACTCGCACCTGTTCCAGCCAGTGTCTGAGGACACGGGCTTCGTCGGCGCCCTCGTGGAGCGGGAGCCGGTCGTCGTCGGTGCTGCGGAAGACCAGCGGCCACTCCTCCATGAGGGTTCGCCATCCGTCCACGCCTTCGGCTCCGCTGCGGCGAAGTTCTGCCCCCGGTGCCCGCCGGGTGAAGAGGTGGGCGTGGTCGTGGTCGATGAGAGCGGGAACTTTGAGTGCATCAGTGGCGTGTGTGCGGAAGGCTTCCATTGCGTCCGCGAGGGCGTCGGCTCGGCCGGGCCGTACGCTCTTGACGACCCCGTCGGACCAGATGCGCACCGCGCGTCTGCCCAGTCTGTGGACGACCAGGGTTGCCTGCAGGCCCGCAGGAGGCGATGGCACGGCGGGGTCGACGCCATGGGGTTGGCGATGGACCCGCCCTTGTGAGTCGATCCGACCTGCACGCAGCAGACCGTCCTCGTCGATCCCCTCCCACACGAGGGAGCCGTCGCTGCCCGGCCAGGCACGGCGGACACCCGGGAGCTGTTCCAGGATTGCCATCAGTCGCACGCGCTCACCTCCTCCAGGTGGGCGATCCTCTGCTCAAGTGCCGGGCGCCAATCGGGTCGAGCACTGCGCAAAGGCTCCATGAGGCGCATGACGAAGGAGCTTCGCACTCCCCTGCGCATCTCCTCCTGCTCGGGGACCACCACCCCACCTGCGGCATAGCCCTCCAGGAGTGGCGTGAGAGACCAGGGGCCGGCATCGGCCACCCAGGAGCCCAGGTCCACGGCCGGCGGCGCCACGCAGATTCTGTCGAAGTCGGTCAGCCACGTGGCTTGACTTCCCCGCTCGACCAGCACCTGGTCGGGTGAGGCATCTCCGTGGCTGAGGACCGCCTGGCCCTGACACGGGCGCAGACATGGGGCCAGTGCACGCACCCGAGCGGCCAGGTCGGGGGCGAGGTGGTCGAGGAGGTTCGCGTGGACGTGGGCTCGCGCCACGACGTCGGGGGCCCTGCCGCGCAATTCGCGAACTTGTGCGGCGCCGACCTCGCACAGGGGTGTGCGGTGCAGTCGGGCAAGCAGCGTGCCCGCCCTTCGTACGGCCTCGAAGTCACGGCTGCCGGCGAGGTCCGTGTGACCGACCCTGGCACGCACACTCATGTGCGGGTCGTCTCCACGGTCCAGACGCGGCGGCACGGGGCAGTGCTGCGCCACGAGGGTCTCCAAGGCTGCGGGAGGGTACTGGGAAAGGGAGGTCAGGCGGATCACCCGTTCGGAGTCGGCCAGGACGAGACGGCGCAGCGGATTGTGGCGCAGGATCCGCATGTGGTCGGTGGCCCCCACCGCCGCCGTCAGGCCCCGTGCCGCCACAACCCCTTGCAATGCCGGGTCACTTGCCACGCCACCGGCGTGCAGGTGCAGGCCGCCAAGATTCACGGTCCGCCTCCGAAGGCCCAGAGCAGCCGCCTCGGCTCCACGTCGGCGTCCCTTCGACCAGGCGCGGGGCCACAGGACCTGCACCCAGCCCCAAGGTTCCAGGGTGCAGGCGTCGGCCAGGGCTGCGCTCACGGACACCTGCGGTTTGATCCGCAGCCGGGTGGCCACGACGGGCCTGGCGAGCAGGTCCCCCAGCGCCTCGGGGTCGCAAACCGTGTCGACCGCCTCGACCAGTTCAGCGTCCACGGCGCACCTCCGCTGGGGAAAGAGCCCTGTCGCCGGCAGCGACCCAGTCGCGGAAGAGAGAACTGCCCGCCAGAAGCTGTTGTGGCGGCGCATCCATGAGGATCCGTCCCCTGTCCATCCACACGACACGGCTGGCGCGGATGGCGACCTGCGCATCGTGGGTGACGGCAAGAGTGGTTCGACCCCGGACCAGTTCGCGGATCGCATCCAGCACCTGTTCGGCGGACTCGTGGTCGAGTCCGGTCGTCGCTTCGTCCAGGATGACCACCGGAGAATCGCGCAGCAGTGCGCGTGCGATGGCAATTCGTTGACGCTGCCCGCCGGACAGGGTTCCTCCCCTTTCGCCGACCACCGTGTCGTAGCCCTGCGCCAGCTCGACGGTGAAGCCGTGTGCATGAGCGGCGCGTGCAGCGGCCTCGACCTCTGCGTCGGTGGCACCGGGTCGGCCCAGTCGGATGTTCTCGCGGATGGTCCCGGCGAAGAGGACGGCGTCCTGGTGCAGCACGGACACCGCCCCTCTCAACTGCGCCAGGTCGAGGTCGGTCAGGGGAATCCCGTCCAGGAGCACCTGCCCGCAAGTCGGGTCCATGCTGCGGGTGACCAAGGAGACCAAGGTGCTCTTTCCCGCACCCGAGGGCCCCACGATGGCGACGAACTCACCGGGTGCGACACGCAGGTCGAGCCCATGGAGCACCTCTGTGTCCGCGTAATGGGTGGTGACGTGCTGTAATTCGAGGGCGCCGTGGACCCTGCCCAGTGGTCGGGGTCGCGGGGGGCTGACGATGTCCGGGCGCATGTCAAACAGGTCGGCCACCCTCTCGCCCGAGGCGTTGGCTCGGGCGATTCGGCCGGTGTACTTGGCCATGTCCCGAAGTGGTTTCATGGCGGTGCGAAGGTAGCTGGCGAAGAGGACCAGTTCCCCCACTGTCATCGAACCGGCGAGTACTCCGATGCCGCCTCCGACCAGCACGGACGCACTGACCAACCCGACGATCACGTCAGTGCTGCGTTCCAGACCCGCAGCCATCCGCACTGCCCTGACTCCCTGGAGCAGCGAATGGGTGTTGGTTCGCGCGAAGCGTTGCTCCACCATGGGTTCGAGGCCGTAGGCCTGGATGACTCTGATGGACGAGAGAGTCTCCTGGGCGGCGTCGGCCAGTCGACCTTCTCCTTGCCTTGTGCGCCGGGAGGCTGCGGTGATCTTTCGGGAACTGCCCCGCGAGACCAGGACGAAGACGACCATGGCAGCCAGGACGACGAGGGCCAGGACCGGTTCGAGGACCAGCATCACGGCGAGCATGACGAGCAGTGTCGCCCCGTTGGCAAGCAGTGGCAGTCCGGCGGTGACGGCGACGTCCTGCATGCGGGCCACGTCGGAGACGATCCTCTGGACCGTGTCGGCACTGCGATTGTGTGAGTGGAACTGTTGGGACAGGCACTGGACGTGGTGGAAGACTCGCGCCCGCAGGGAAGCGGCCACCCGTGAGCCGGCCACCGCGAAGCAGACGGTGGCGACGTAGTTGCTCAGGGCTCGCATGACGACGGTGAGCAGCAGCATGGCGGCGCAGGCGGCGAGGTCGACCGCAGGTGAGGAGCCGATGCCGATTCCTGTCGCCCCGGGGCTCAGAACGGAGTCGATGGCGATCTTCATCGGCCAGGGCTCCAGGACGCGGAAGACGACCTCGAGCAGCAGGACGATGATTCCCGTGACGACCAGCAGCATCTGGGGCCGCACGTCCGGCCCGACCATGCGCAAGATGCGTTTCACGGATGCGCGTCGGTTCTCAGCCACCGCGCACCCCCGCGTGGTCCAGGACCGTGCCGACGACTCGGGACCAGTCGTGAAGGGAGACCGCCGTGGCGCGCGCCTTTGCGCCCAGCAGGCGTCGACGTTCGGGGTCTGCGGCCAGTGAGTCGAGGGCGTCGGCCAGCGCCTGCGGGTCCGAGGGGTTGACGAGGAGCCCCGCACCTGCGAGCAGGCTCGGGATCTGTCCGATGCGGCTGGCGACCACGGGCAGGCCGGCGGCCATGTATTCCAGGACCTTCAACGGCGAGAAGTAGTGCTCCTCCGTGCGCTGCACCCGCGGGTAGGGGGCAACGGCGATCGCACTGCCGGAGAGGTGTTCGGGCACCTGATCGGGTGCCACCGCTCCGCGGAAGTCGACGTCGAGACCCAGTTCGCGGGCCCGGGTCTCCACGTGGGTCCTCTGCGGTCCGTCGCCGACGATGCGCAGTTGCCAGCCGCCGTGGCTCAAGGCTGCGGCCCGGAGCAGGTCGTCCACCCCGTGCCACGGTTTGAGGGTCCCCACGAAGGTCACGACCACGCGCCCTCCGGCCTCGTCATCGGGGCGGATGCGCCGCGTGTTGACCCCGTTGGGCACGACGCGGACCCGTGTGGCATCCGTGTGCTCACCCACCCAGCGGGCCACTGGCTCCGAGACGCAGGCGACGACGTCGGCCGCCTCGACTTGGCGGACCAGGGCGGCCCAAGCGGCCTCTTCGTCGTGAAGACGGCGATGAGTCTTCTGTTCGTCGACGAGGGGGGCGTTCACTTCCAGGACCCCCGGGCACCCGGATGCGTCCACGACCTGCGCCATGACGGTGGAGAAGAGGCTGTGCCGTTCCCACACCAGGTGGGGTTCCCACGCCGCCACCTGCTCGGCGATCTTGTCGGCGCACCACCGTTGGGCTGCCTCCCGTTCGGGCCCCGAGCCGGAGACCTCGGTGATGACGAGCGGCAGGTCGACCATGTCCCGAGGAGGGCACTGTCCGCGACGCAGGGCGTGCACGCGAATGTCATGGCCGCGTCGGCGCAGTTCACGGACCACCTCTTGGACATGGACGGAGGCGCCCTTCGTGCCGAACACGGGAACACCCGGATCGGCCACCACGTAGGCGATCCTCACGACGCTTCACCCGCCTCGGGGCTCTCCCACGCTGCCAACACTCGGGCCTGGCGTACCGAGTCGTACTCGGTCTCGATCATCGAGCGTGCACCACGGCTCAGGGCCCGCAGGTCGACCTCGCCTCTGGCGACCTTTTCGAGGGCGTTTGCCAAGGACGCGGGGTCACCGGGTGGCAGCAGGATTCCCGTGTCGGAACGGACGACTTCCGGGAGCCCGGTGACGCTGGTGGCGATCACCGGCGTGCCCACGGCCATCGCTTCGAGGACCACCGTGGGCAGGCCGTCGACATTTCCGTCCTCGGCGACCACGCAGGGGGCGACGAAGACGTCCGCTCCTTCGAGGAGTTCGCGCACCTTGTCTTGGGTGAGGGGCCCCAAGAGGCGGACCCTGTCCTGGAGGCCACCAGATGCGATGAGGGCTTCCAGCTCTTGGCGTTGTTCGCCCTCCCCGGCGATCTCCACGCGACACACGACGCCTCGTTCGCGCAGAACACGGGAGGCTTCGACCAGGTCGGGGAATCCCTTCTTCCGCACCAGTCGCCCGACCGCGACCACTCGCAGGGGCCGGTGTGGGCCTTCCGGCTGGCGGTGGGGGAATCGCTCCAGTTCCAGGGCGTTTCGGCACAGGTCGATCCTGGCCCTCGTGTCTGCCAGGATGCGGCGCAGGTGCTCCTCGTTGAAGCGGCTGATGGCGATGACGCGTGCGGCGCCGCCCGCGATGCGTCGGAGCCAGTCGATGTCGACGTCCCGGTGGTGGATGTCCTTGGCGTGAGTGGTCACCGTGAAGGGGATGCCGCTGAGGCGCGAGGCGATCCAGGCGACCCGCCCCGCCAGGGAGGCGAAGTGGGCGTGCAGGTGCGTGATGCCGTCCTCCAGGGCCGCGCGAGCCAGCATGATGCCTTGTGCGACCTCGGATGCGGGCAGGGTCGCCAGGTCGGGCAGGATCTGCGCCAAGCGCGAGCGCAGAGGTTCTTCGGCCGCCATGGGGCCGATGAGCTCCCAGAAGGTGGAGGCGTCGTGCGGTCGTGCGATCCACCGTACGGGTGCGCGCACGCGGGAGATCTCCGGGTGGAAATGGGTGTCACGGGTGGGGCGAAGGGCGAAGATCCGCAGGTCTTCGCCCTGTGCTTGGCGGGCGAGGATCTCGGTGACCACGAAGGTCTCCGAGAAGCGCGGGTAGACCTTGAGGACGTATCCGATGCGTGTCATGGTGTTTCCTCCTCGGGCGTGTGGTTCGTGGGGGCGAGCAGTCGGGCCGCCAAGGTCGACACGCGGGCCAGTCCGTCGCGTGCGATGTGCGACCGGTCGACTCCGCGTCCCACGGCGTGTGCGCACCATCTGCCCATCACCTGCGGTGAGAGGTCCTGGCTTCGCACGAGGTCGACGGCACCGACTTCTTGCAGTGCCCGGGCGCGGATGAGCTGCTCGCGACGCGGGTGTTCGCGCGGAACCACCAAGGCGGGGGTGGTGCCGGCCAGGACCTCGCAGATCGTGTTGTAGCCGCCCATGGTGACAACCGCACGCGCCCCTGCCACGAGGGCGGCCACGTCCGGGCACGAAGACACAACGGTGACCGCTGCCCCTGCCCGGGCGCGAATCCGTTGCAGGTCCTCCTGCGGCATCTGTGGTCCGGCGACGAGCAGGTGCCGCAGACCTGTCGGCACCGGCATGGCGACAGCGGCTTCGAGCAGGGCGCGGCCGTCGCGCCCACCTCCGACGGTGGTCAGGACGTAGTCGTCGGGCGGATGCACCTGATCGGGTGCTGAAGGCCGCCCTGTCGCCAGGTAGCCGGTGAATTCCGTCCGCTCGTCGACCCAGGCGGGGACTTCTCCGCTGCTCACGAGGTCGTGGACTGCGCGGTCCCCGTACACCCACACCTCGTCGACAAGGTCCCTCAGGGCGGCCTCGTGACCTGGTCTGGCCCATTCGCGTGCAGCCGCGGCAGGATCGTCGAGGACCTCTCGCAACCCGAGGACCATTCGGCACTCGGGCAGGGCCTGGCGCAGAGCGTGCAAGGGTGTGTGCAATTCGTCGTGCACTCCGAGGAGGTGTCGGTCGATGATCACCAGGTCGGGGCGGAACACTTCCAACGCGGCCTCGATCAGTGTCGAACGCAGGGAGATGACCAGCGAAGTGTCCTCGCGCAGACTCCTCGGACGATATCCTTCTTCGTCCTTGCTCACGCCGGGCACACCCACCCAGTCGAATCCGTCAGGAGCCCGCAGCCCCAGGGCCGGGGACGCCCCCGTGAGCAACAGGCCCGACACCCTCACACCGGTCATCTGCGGCAGATCGTCGGCCAGTCGGTGGGCGATTGCCGCATTTCGGCGTACATGCCCCAATCCCAGGGAGTCATGACTGCTGAGCACGATCCTCGTGCGATCTCCTCCCACCGCGTCACCTCCTTCGTGGTCGACCTGCGTGTTCCCATGGTGGGAAACCTGGGGAAGAGGACCATGAAGACAGGATGAGAAACCTCCAACACTCGTGCCCACCGGGCCCTTGCGGCAGCATCCGTGTCCGACAGGAGGCTTCGGCCCACATGGAAGGGGCGGGGCGTGACACCATGGGAGGCGTGCAGACATTGCCTCCTGAGTCGGCCGAGGTGAGGACCACCTTGGTCCACCGTCGTCGCTCGGGTTCGAACCCGTGGTGGAAGTCGGCGGTGATCTGCGACGTTCCAGGTGGTGTGGACGAGCTCCAGTTGCGTGAGGTCGAGCCGCTGGCCTTCGACTTGGCTCGTCTGGGGTTCCAGGCGGTCAGTGTGGCCCTGGCCTCGCAGGAGCAGGTGTGGGGCGATGCGGCGGACATTGCGCCCTTCGTGGAGAGGATGCACCGGGTGGGCCTGAAGGTCCTCGTGCGGCTGCCGGGCGCCGACCTGCCCGCTCCCGAGGCCGAGGTCGACATCTCCGAGGGCCTGACGACGCTGGTCGGACGGGTGCGCGCCTGCGTGGAGGCCGGCGTGGACGGCATCGACCTGGGGCGGATCTCTCCCCCGGCCCACTTGCGCGGGGATGTGCCCCCTGAGGTCGCCTCCTGGCAGGCGCAGCGATTCTCGCGTCTGGTGCGGGTGTTGCTCTCGGAGTTGGGGCAGGACGAGGGCGCCCCCGTGCTCAC
This sequence comes from Schaalia sp. 19OD2882, assembly GCF_018986735.1. Lineage (NCBI taxonomy): Bacteria > Bacillati > Actinomycetota > Actinomycetes > Actinomycetales > Actinomycetaceae > Schaalia > Schaalia sp. 19OD2882. The sequence goes on from NZ_CP065521.1 coordinate 1,726,398, forward strand.
TGCGGAGTCGCCGGTGAGCGACCCGGTGTCGCTGACCTCGCAGCTTCGTGAGGATGCCTTCCACATGCTGCGTGACGCGTCGCTGGCGAACTGCCCGTGGGATGCTCGGCGCCTGCACGAGACCTTGTCCGCCAACTATCGGGTGCGTGACTGGGCCGATCGCGTGAGTGCGTGGACCTGGTCGCGTATGCACCACCTGCATGACGCTCTCGAGGTGCCGCGTTTCGCCCACCCGGCTGCGTCGGGGATGCTGCCTGCGACCTCGTGGGAGAACGGTGCCTCGGCCGCCAGGCGCGACGCCATGGGTCTGTTCGCCCTGTCGCTGCCGGGCAGCGCGCACGTACCACTGCTCGACGTGGGTGGTGACGTGTTGGTGGGCGAGGATGCGACCGTCCACCGAGTGTGGTCCAAGGCTCCGTTGCGCCACGTGCGCCAGGAACGCATCGGCCTGGTCCTGCGCACCAGGACACGCCGCGGCATGGGGACCGGGTCGATGGCCACGATCGACGGCCTGGACTGGATCCACGAGGGTGTGGGCGTGCACCTGGTGTCCGGGGTGCTGGTGGTCCTCAACACCTCCCGGGCTCCGGTGACAGTCCCGTCCGAGTACGAGCTGCTCGTGTCCTCCACCGGAGCGGAAGCGGAGGCCGGAGGCGCTTTCGACGTCGTGCCCGAGTCCTGCGCGTGGTTCGTCACTCCACGTGTGGAGGCGCCTCCCACACCCGTCCAGTTCTGAGGGGTCGTCCTTTCGGGAAGGGGCGTCCTTCAGGCGCGGGCCTTGCCCACATCCAGCCCTGTTTCCGCCTGGTCGAGGGCGGCACGCGTTTCGCGTGCGCTCAACTGCCCGGGGGCGGAGGCTGCGCCGGCCGTGGCGAATGTGGCGGCGCTGTGTGCCCGGATCCCGGCCACACGTGAGGGGGCGCCATGGGCTCCCATCCCGATGCCGATGACGGGGCGCAGGTGGTTGAGTGCGGCGCGCTTCTGCGCCGCCAGGACCGTGCGCAGGTCTTCGGCATCCTGGCAGTTGACGGCGAATTTGAGGATGTCCGCATCGGCTGCGGACATCTGCGCCACGAGGGCGTCGAGCGTGTCGGCGGGCGGGGTGCGCGTGAAGTCGTGGAAGGAGGCGACCACGAGGGCGCCGACCGCCTTGGCCCGGGCAATGAGACCTGCGGAGTCGGGGCGTTGGATCTCCACGTCGACCAGATCCGCCCGGGACGCCAGGTGGCCGACCAGGTCGTGGTAGGCGGCGTCGTCCAGGTCAGCGGCCCCGCCCTCGTCACGGGTGCGGACCGTGGCCAGCAGGGGCACGTCGACGGCGCCCAGCAGGAGATCGAGGGCTGCCATCACCTGCGGCCGGCCCGCGCACTGTCGCGCGCCGGCGGCGCGAGTGGAGGGGGGCGCCTCCAGCGCCCTGAAATGGTCGACGCGCCATTCGACGAGGTCGTGGGGGTGAGCGGCCAGGGCGGCGACCTCGGCCCGAAGGGCGTCCTCGTCGCAGCCGGTCAGGGGGATGATGATGCGCGTGCGACGGCCGAGATCCGTGGAGCCGCGGGGCCCCTCCGGGCAGCGGCCCACCGGCAGGCCGAGAGAGGTCGGCGGGGTGGAAGTGTCAGCCACCGTCCGCTCCTTCCTCCGCCAGGTGCAACTGGGCGCGTTCGGCCTCGGTGAGGGTGCGCGAGTCCAACCACCCGTGGGGCAGGTGCGGGGTCTTTTCGGTGCCGGCCCGGCCTCGTGGCCCTTCGGCGGAGGGCGGGAAAGGCTGGTCGAGGTCCAGGGCTCCGAGGCGCTCGCTGAGTTCAGCCAGGCTGGACACGCGGCTGAGCTCCCCGCGGGCCCTGCCCCCCACGGCGAAGCCGCGCAGGTACCAGCCCACGTGTTTGCGCATCTCACGCATGGCGCGCAAGTCATCCCCCCGGTCCTCGACGCACCAGCGGGCATGGCGCATGATGACCTCGGCGACCTCGCCCAAGCCGGGTCCGGGTCGTGGGTCACATCCGTGGGTGGCGGCCACGAGGTCGCGGAAGAGCCAGGGGCGCCCTTGGCAGCCGCGGCCCACGACAATGGCGTCGCAGCCGGTCTCGCGCATCATCCGCACTGCGTCGGCGCCGCTGAAGACGTCGCCGTTGCCCATGACGGGGATGCGCAGTGCGTCCTTGAGGCGGGCGATCTCCTGCCACTTGGCAGTGCCGGAGTAGTGCTGGGTCTGGGTACGCGCGTGCAGGGCGACGGCGGCGGCCCCCAGGTCCTGGGCGGTGCGGGCGGCGTCCAGGTGGGTCACGTGGTCCTCGTCGATGCCGATTCGCATCTTCACGGTGACGGGTACCTCGCGTCCGGCTGTCCGGCCGGCCGATTCTGCGGCGTGCACGACGGCGCCGACCAGGTCCGAGTACAGGTCCTTCTTCCAGGGCAGGGCCGCTCCCCCGCCCTTGCGGGTCACCTTGGGGACGGGGCATCCGAAGTTGAGGTCGATGTGGTCGGCCAGGTCGCGTTCGACAAGGATCCGCGTGGCGGCCGCCATGACCTCGGGCACGACCCCGTAGAGCTGGACGGAGCGGACCCGCTCAGCGGGGTCGGGGCGCACCATGTCCAGCGTCTTCGCATTTCCTTCGACCAGGGCGCGGGAAGTCACCATTTCCATGACGTACAGGCCGGCCGGCGCATCGACTCCGGGTTCGGGTCGGGGTGGTTCTTCGGGGACGAGGGCGGAGCCACCCGCCGGGTCCTGGTCGGCGACGGCACGGGTGTCGGCCGGACGCAGGTGCCACGGCAGTCCTTCCTCTCCGAAGAGACGGCACAACCGGCGGAAGGGGGCGTCTGTGACCCCGGCCATGGGTGCCAGGACGACGGGCGACCACAGGCGCAGCGGTCCGATGTCGAGGGACTCGGGTCGTGGGGCGGGGGTGGTGGGCACCGGGGCTCCGGATCTGTCGGGGTACGGTCAAAGGGCCGTGGATCTGGGGCCGAGTTTACTGGAGCCCCAAGATACTTGCACATGCAAATACTTGCGTCATAGCGTATTCGCGTGGAACTCAAACACATCATCCTCGGATTCCTGTCGATCCGCCCCATGAGCGGCTACGAGGTCGACACAGTCTTCATGAAGTCCGTCGACCACTTCTGGCACGCAAACCAGTCGCAGGTCTACCGGGCACTGGACCGCTTGGCCAAAGACGCCCTGATCTCCACCGAAATCATCAGGCAGGACGGCCGCCCGGACCGCAAGGTCCACTCCCTGACCCGGGCCGGTCGCACAGAACTCGAGTCGTGGCTGGCCTGCACACCGGAGCCGGAGCAGGTCAAGGTCCCGTTCATGGCGCAAGTCTTCTTCGCCGCACAACTTGGCCCCCAGCGGGTCATCGACCTTTTGCGCGCCCGCCAGGAACTCACCCGAGCACACCTGGCCGAACTCGAATCCCTGCCCACCACCGACGACGACCTCGCAGCCGTCCTGCGCTCATCCACCCTGGACCTGGGAGTGGCGATGACCCGCGCGGAACTCGACTGGCTCGACGCCCTCCTCACCAAGCTCGAAAGGATCCCAAAATGAGCACCTCCGAATTTCCTGCCGCCGATGACCTCCAACTCGGGGGCTTCCCCCTTGAACACGGGCCCGCACCGGAGAAACGATCCTCTTCCTCCACGGCGGCAACATGTGTGCGGCCACATGGAGCCATCAAGTCGACGGGCTGAGCGACCGACATGTGCTCGCTCCCGACCTGCCGGGCTATGGGGTGTTGGCCCACGTCACTTTCCCGGGCTTCGCCGCCTGCGCGAACTGGATGGCGGGCCTGGTCCGCCAGCGTGCCATTGGCGGACGTGCCCACGTGGTGGGCCTGTCGATGGGAGGCTTCATTGCCACCGCCCTCGTACGACGCTACCCCGATCTGGTCGCCTCGTGCACCATCTCCGGATCCGCTCTGTGCGGATACTCCCGGCTCGACATCCTGCCGGGCATGCTGAGCGCACCCATGTGGACCCACCGGTGGTTCTGGTACCTCCAGTCCTTCGCGTTCATGATCCCCGCCGAAGAACGTGCGGGCTTCGCGACCATGGGGGCTGCCGCCTCGGCGAAAACCAACCGTGCTCTGGGCAGGGCATGCGCAGTCGACACGCTTGCAGGCGCCCACTTCGACCATCCGCGACCCTTCCTGGCCGTGGCTGCCGAGCACGACCAACGCTCGATCCACCGGGCCCTGACGCGTCTGCCCGAACTGCTGCCCCAGACCCAGACATGGGTGGCACCGGGTATGCATCATCCGTGGAGCGCCGAGGACCCGGAATTGTTCACGCGGATGGTCCGCAGCATGGTCGACACCGGGCGCTGGCCGCAAGCGGAAGACGGAGCCTCCGCCACACCAGGGCCTGACAGGAATCCCGAATTACAGGGCGGGGTCGGAGGCCTTGGATTGGCCGGCTCCGACCTTCACCTGCCCGCCTCCTCCGTGACCCTGCGGATCGATTCCTCGATGCGTTCCCGTACCGCCGAGGTGAGCCGACGATTTCGCGTTCCAAGGCCTTCGAAGACCGCACGGACCTTGTCGACGTGCCCGAGCCCCGTGGTCCTGCGAGTGCCGAGAATGTCACGCACCGCGTTGTCGAGTTCCTGAGGGTGGACTTCCTCGAGCTGGAGATGGTCGAGAATGTCAATCCGGTAGGAACGGAGGCTCGTGGGCGGCACGTCGGCAGGCCAGACGAATCCGTACTCGTCGGTGCGCCAAGGTCCACCTCGCAGGATCTGGGCAATCTGCTCCTGCCTGGCGTGCTTCATGCGTGCCAAGCCGAAGGCTCGGGCAATGAGGGCGTGGAACCGCCGTTGCTCGACAGGAAACTCGATCGCGAGGATCTGCCCGGCCACGTTCACGACCTTGGCACGGGCCCGAGAATCGACCACGGCGTCGTCGAGTGTTGCCCGGTCGCCACCCGGCACCTCATTCGCTCCCACGAAGGGGCTCGGTCTGGTGAGCACACGCTCCTCAGCCTCGGCATGACGGTGCTCAACTCCCCTCGGGGAACTCGGCGCCGGGGTCCCGGTCAAGGTCTCGCCCCCAATGGCCATCGAAGCGATCTGCCCCGAGGAGAGCGCGTGGCGGTCCGGAGGCGGAGGCAGGATCTTGGACGACGTGGGGGCCGTGCGATGATGCGACTCGCCGCCACCCGGCGAACTGGCGTCGGCCTCCGCGGCCGCCACAGGCGACCCAGCATTGACCAGACGCACCAGTTTGTCGGTGACAGCGCGCGGGTCGGCCAACCACTCCGGCATCCAGATGCGCTCGACTCGCGGCCAGTGCATCGAGTGCTTCAGGACCTTTGCAGGCAGGACATCCCTGTCGTACGCAGTTCGGCGAAGGCTCCAACCCGCGCCGTCGAGCATCACCGCAACAGTGGGCTCCTCAGGAGTCTCTGCTCGCGCGAGCACCAGGTCCAGACGGAACTCGGACAGTCCCACATCGGTGGAGACGACCAGACCCGCCTGACGAAGCGCTGCGGCGATCTCGTCACGGTGACTATCGGGCATTGAGCCTCTGCCGCGGATCGCACTTGGGGCACAGGCGCCGACTTCCGCCAGTTCCAGGTACGCCCTGAGGTCTCTGAGCCCCTCCGACTGCGAGCGCTCGACATGAAGGGCGGCAGGCGCGAAGCTCGCGAAAAGGACGACCTCCTTTCGCGCGCGGGTGATGGCCACATTCAACCTGCGTTCGCCGCCCGACCTGTTGAGAGGACCGAAGTTCAGCGGAACTTGACCGTTCTCGCCCGCCGAGAATGCGACGGAGAAAAAGATCGTGTCCCTTTCGTCCCCCTGGACGTTCTCGAGGTTCTTCACGAAGAGGCCGTCATCCGAGTCGAGGGACACCGTGACGCGGTGGTCGTCGAGGTCCCGCAGCTTCTGCTCGATGAGATCACGCTGCTGGATGTTGAATGTGACGACTCCGATCGACGGATTCTCGGTGCGAGCAAATCGGGAGCGGATCTCCGCGACGATTGCATCGGCCTCGATGGGATTCGTGCGGAAAAACCTTCGGGACCGTCCCCTCGGAATCGAGCGGAGGAACTCGCCCTCGACCCGACGCAGAGAAATCCCGTACCCCTCGGGAGGCTTCGCAGAGGTTCCCGAGAGCGGACTGGGGAAGGAAGAGAGTTTTCCTTCGTAGTAACGGGCGTTGGAGAAGGCGATGAGCGACTCGTCCTGGCTGCGGTAGTGCCAAGTGAGCTGTTTGCGTGGCACGTGTGCGGCGACGCATTCGGAGAGAATCGACTCTTCGTCGACAGGAACGCTGTCATCGTCCTCGTCGCGCGTCAGTTCCGCGAAGGAGGTCGGCGGCATCTGCTTCGAGTCCCCACAGATGACGATGGCGCGGCCTCGTCCCATCGCCCCGATCGCAGAGGCGACGGTGATCTGTGAGGCCTCGTCGAAGACGACGAGGTCGAAGTCCTGGCGTTCGGCGGGGAAGAACCGGGCCACGGAGTCGGGCGAGACCAGCACACAAGGAGTGAGCTCGGTGATGAGATCCCCGTACTCCGAGATGAGGTCTCGAATGGGACGCTTCCTGCGCTTCCTTTCCAGGTCGCTTCGAAGTTTCGCGAAGCGAGGGTTGAGCGGCTTGTCGGATCCGAAGGATCGTGCATCAATGGCCCTCGAAACGACGGAGTCCGGCAACAGGTCCTGGAGGCGAGCGAGCTCCGTCGAGAGTCGTTCAGTGGAGTCGTTCTGGAGGGAAGCGGAAAATCCTCGCAAGGCGCCTGCGGTTGCCCGTGCCTCCACGGTCGCCATCGCCAAGCCACACTCGAAGGCGGAACGGAGATCATCGGCTCGCGCCTGCCCGTCGAGCAAGGCATCTGCAGTCGTGACAAGTCCAGCGGCCCGGAAGGGCTCAACCGCGTCGAGCAGCGCCAGCCGCGCGCGGAAGTCCTCCTTGCGTTCCTCTTGCGAATCGCTCGGGCGACGAGCGTCAAGCACTTCGACAAGGGGCACACCTTCGAGGGCGCCCGTGTCGGCAGCAGCCGCCGCGACATCGGCGCACCTGCGCACCAGCCCTGCCGTCGAAACCCGGTCGGCACTCGACAAGAGCTCCTCCGCGAGCTGTTGAAGCGCATTGGGGCGAACGCCTGGCGCCGGGACGATCGATGCCATTGAGCGAATCCACGCCACTGCCTCACGAGCTCTGGCAATGCCGGTCGCCTCGAAAGGAGACCACCTGTTCATCGGTCCGACGACCTCTTCGGGCAGGACTGCGGGAAGGAGGTCGCGCAGGTTGCGACGATGGCGTTGCAGGGCAAGGAGGTTGTCCACGATGGCCAAGAGTTCTGCAGGCCGTTCGGGCAAGGGCAGTGCGAGTCGGTGGGCGGCCAGAGGACCCAGGGCACGCTCGGACTTCCTCGTCTTTCCGAAGAAGGCGTTCTTCGCATTGACGAGGGCGTCGCGGACTGCCACCAGATCCTCGTCGAGGACCGACGAGGAGAAGTGGTCCAGGGCGATGACCGGTTGCGCCTCACACTCCTGGAGCGCTTCCTCCAAGAGCTCGCACGCGTGCCCCCATTCAGGCTCATGTGCTCGTCTGAGCGTCTGCCAGCTGAACTGGGAGGATTCCAGGGCACACGCAATGCGTTCACGATCGGCGGGCTCGCAGGCGGCAATGCTGGTGACCAGATCGGCCCTCAGGCCGATTTCGGGCAGGTTCTGCACGTCCTCGATCACTGCGAAGAGGCGCTCGGCCTGCGCCGGCGGAACCGGTCGGGTCAGGAAGGAATACGCCCGACCGGCACCTGCGGGAAGCCGCAGTTGGAGGTCGGCCAGGTCGACGAGAGCGGAACGCTTGAGCGTGTCGAGGCATGCCGGATCGAGCCTCTCGATTTCCGACGGCTTCAACGGCAGTGCAGGAACTGAGTCTCCGTAGGCGATGAGCGTCGATCGCGCAGTGTAGAGCGAAAAGCCCGAAGGTGCCTTCGAGTGCAGAGTCGACCTGTATCTGCCCAGAGCACTCTGTTCCTTCTCAGCGAGGCCGGAGTGCACGGCCAGAGCCGTCGTGTCGGGGCGGACCGTGTGGTCGGCAGCCCTCAGGAGCGCTCCTCTGATGTCGTCCGGGCGCATCGTACGATCGTGAAGATTGAGGACCAGGTCGCCGACTCCTGCGCGTTTCAAGCGTTTGGCGACCACGTCCAGTGCCGCACGCTTTTCCGCGACGAACATGACCTTCTTGCCGTCCGCGATGGCGCGGATGATGAGGTTCGTGATCGTCTGGGACTTGCCGGTTCCTGGCGGGCCCTCCACGACCATCGTGCGTCCCGCTGCAGAGTTCGCCACGACATCGATCTGGGAGGCGTCAGCCGGAGTCGGCAGGGTTCGCAGGACCTCTTCAAGGTCGGGGATCGGATTCGAGGCAGCAGGATCCTCGAACACTTCGCCCGGAGCTTCGATGAGGTGACGGACCAGCGGGTTGCGGGCGAAGAGGCGCCACGACTCTTCGAGGTCCCTCCACAGACGGAAGGTGCCGAATTGGAAGATCCCGAGATAAGTGGTCGCCTCGACTCGGAAGGGGAGGCGATTCTCGGACAGCGTCTTGCGTACCGTGTCGAAAAGGAGGGGGATGTCCAGGCCGGCATCATCGGCTGCCGGATCGGACAATTCCGGCATGCGCAGCCCCAGATCCGTGCGCAGTCGCTCGATGAGTGAGTAGTTCGGGGTCGAGGATCCCGATGAGTCGAGTCTGAGCTTGTACGGACTGTTCTTGGAGACGCGGAGAAGCTCCACCGGGACGAAGACGAGGGGCGAACGGACTTCCTTGCCCTTGGTCTCCCACACCAAGGTGCCCAGGGCGAGGTAGAGGTTGTTGGCACCCGTCTCGTCGATGAGCGTTCGGGCGGAGGTGCGGAGTTTCCTCAGGGTCGAGTCGTAGACCTCGTCCGAGAGGTCGACCTGCACTTCCTTGTGGTCCGCGAGCAGGGGCGCAAGCTGTGGCGGTTCCAGCTCCATGTTGAAGCCGCGCCCCACGCGTCTGGCCACCGCTGCCCGTTCTCCTGCGGCGATGAGCTTGATCTCGGTACCGGAGCTGATGATGTCCTCGAAACTGCCGAGGATCGCCTCCGGGATGGCGAGTTCGATGACCTTGTGGGAGGAAACGGCACTGGGGGCACAGTTGATGAGGCGGTTGCGCAGGCTGAGGTCCAGCAGGTCGGCCTTCCACTTCTCGACCCGTTCGGGGGCGCGTTCACGCAGGCGCGCGGGTCTGACGACCCGTTCGATGTTCTCGCCCAGGGTGACGACGTTGGCACGCACGGTCACAGGTGCGGCGACTTCCACGATGTTCCCGTCATCGTCGCGTGCCCTTGCCTTCTGCGGCAAGATCCCCATGGTTCGAGCCTCATGGACGGACAGGACGAAGCGGATCTTCGAACCCCCTTCCCCGATCCCATGGTGCGCTTCCCTGCGAAGTGAAGCTGCGCTCGGCTCTTGTTCGGCAGTCAGGAGCGTGGTCTCGAGCACCTCAATGGCACTGCGGTCGATCTGGTTGACGATTCGCCAGCCGGACATGCTCAAGGATTCGGACTCGTGGTCGTCGGACTTGCGATATCCGAGAAGGCAGTGCCCGTCCAGGACGATCACAAGGGGTTCGATCCCCAGGTATTCGAGTGTGCTGGCAAGGACGAGCGTGGAGTCGAGGCATGTGGCAAGTCCTCCGTCAAGGACCTCTTCAGCCGTGCGAACTCGTTGGCCGACTTCTCCCCAGTTGGTCGGGGGCAGGGCGTACGAGATCCCTCGGTCGTGGAAGGCGGTGCACACCGCCTCGACCGTGGCGTCGACCCTTCCGGGCGCACCCGCGTACCCGTCCAGCGCAGAACTACCGGTGCGCTCCGCCAATACTGCCGAGGCCTCCTTTGCCAGGCGCGCAATCTCGGGGTGTTGTGGCTGGACGAATGTCGCCAAGCTCGCGGCGGCGAAGTGGTCATCCCCCGCAAGGATCCACTGTCGGGAGGACAGGACGCGTGGTCCGGGGACGGATTCGGATCGGGAATCCCCTCCGGACTCCAGTGTGAGCGTGAGCGTCGAGCGGGATTCCTCCATCGCCTGGAGCAGCGCCGAGTCCTCGAAGGTGAGCTCGACGCTGTGCTCCACCGGGGCGGTGTCGACTTTGGGCAGAAGGAACGACACTGGCTTCACCAGCATCGACGAGTCGTCCGAGATCGTCAGCGAGACACGGACGTCATCCACCTCTGTGGGAGTTTCCGCCGGACGAACAGCCGGCAGCACGATTGCGGGAAGACCGTCCTCGAAGTCGTGGTACACGGCCTGTTCGTCATCCGCATCGACATCGTCTTGCGGCGTTGCTCGTGCCACATGCATTCGAAGGGTGAGGGTGGGCGTCAGACGTGCGACCGCGTGGGCGTAGGACAGAACCGGAGGAAGGCTCACCTCCACTGCGAGGGAATCGAGGGCCGAGCCCGACTCGAAAGGCCCAGTCGGGGACTGTGGACTCCAGGAGGTGTCCACGCGGAGCGGCTGAGGCGCCCCGGGCGCAAAGGCCGCGAATGCTCCATCAGTTGATTCTTGCGAACCTGTGGGCGACCCCGGAGTCGGAACCGGTTCGTGCACGGGAGCACCACCGCCACTCGTTGACGCATCAGGACCGGAAGAGTCCTCATTGGCTTTGATCCGGGAGTACTCAATGAGCTGCCTTCGAACTTCTGCAGCTCCTTCAGGGGCATCGATGGCATCCAGGACATCGATCACCTGACCGAGGATCGTGTAGACCTCATGGTCCTGCAACCTCTGTTGGTGGGCAACTCGATTCCGCGCATGACGGATTTCGTGGAGCTTTGAACGAAATGCGATGTCAGTGGCGAGGAAGGGCCGTCCATCGGAATCCCGACCAGTGAGAACCCGGATCTGCTGGGAGAGGTCGTCAAGGGAACGGTGCTCCCACGACGAATGACGGGATGCTGATTCCCAATCGATGTCGGGAAGCTCCTCCGCGAGCCGTCGGCGCACATGGGCACCCAAGTAGGGCGGGAGAATCTCCATCACGACGCGGTTGACAACCCCTTCGTTCACCGACACGGACACCACTCCTTGGCTCACACGCACTGTTCCGACGACGATGCCGGACCTTTGAACACTAGTCGCCACCGCAGACGATCCAGAAATCAACTCACGAGCCGACTTCTCAACTCGAAAAGCCCATGAGAACACCCCTGTCGGGCATTCACCCAACAGATCCAGGGGTCTTCACCACTGTGAGAACTCGACACCCTCTGACGCGCCGGGGCCCCGAGTCGTCACATGGGACGCAACGCCCTCAGCAGGCGCCGAGGCGCTCGATCAGCCAAGTCTTGACCTCACCCAGCGGGATGCGTTCCTGGACCATCGTGTCGCGGTCGCGCACGGTCACGGCCCCGTCCTGGACCGAATCGAAGTCGTAGGTGACGCAGTACGGGGTGCCGATCTCGTCCTGGCGGCGATAGCGGCGGCCCACCGCGCCGGCGTCATCGTAGTCGACGTTCCAGATCTGGCGCAGTTCCGCAGCCAACTCCCTCGCCGGGCCGGTCAGTTCATCCTTGCGCGAGAGCGGGAAGACGGCCACTTTGACCGGGGACAGGCGCGGATCCAACTTGAGGACCACGCGGGTGTCCACCCCACCCTTGGTGTTGGGAGCCTGGTCCTCGTGGTAGGCCTCGACGAGGAAAGCCATGAGGGAACGGGTCAGACCCGCCGAAGGTTCGATGACGTAGGGGACCCATCGCTCGCCGGTGGCCTGGTCGAAGAAGTCGAGCTTCGTGCCCGAAGCCTGTGCGTGCACACTCAAGTCGTAGTCGGTACGGTTCGCGATGCCTTCGAGTTCTCCCCACTGGCCGCCCTGGAAGCCGAAGCGGTACTCGATGTCCACAGTGCGCTTGGAGTAGTGCGAGAGCTTCTCGGCCGGGTGCTCGTACAAGCGCAGGTTCTCCGGGTCGATACCCAGATCCACGTACCAGTCACGCCGGTGGTCGATCCAATACTGGTGCCATTCCTCGTCCGTGCCCGGCGCGCAGAAGAACTCCAACTCCATCTGCTCGAACTCGCGCGTGCGGAAGATGAAGTTGCCGGGGGTGATCTCGTTGCGGAAGGACTTGCCGATCTGGCCGATGCCGAAAGGCGGCTTCCTGCGCGCCGCGGTGGCCACATTGGCGTAGTTGATGAAGATGCCCTGAGCGGTCTCGGGACGCAGGTAGTGCAGGCCCGCCTCGTCGTCGACAGGACCCAAGTAGGTCTTGAGCAGTCCGGAGAACGCGCGGGGCTCGGTCCAGCTGCCGGGCTGGCCGGTGACCGGGTCCGGGACCATGTCCAGGGTCACCGCGTCGGGGTCCAGACCCTTGCGCTCGGCGTACTCCTCGATCAGCTGGTCGACACGGTAACGCTTGTGGGTGTGCAGGGACTCCACCAGTGGATCGGTGAAGGCCTTGACATGGCCGGAGGCCACCCAGGTCTCGCGAGGCAGGATGACCGAGGAGTCCAGGCCCACGACGTCCTCGCGGGAGCGGACCATGTACTGCCACCACTGGCGCTTGATGTTCTCCTTGAGCTCCACTCCCAAGGGCCCGTAGTCCCAGGCGCTGCGGGTACCACCGTAGATCTCACCGCAGGGGAAGACGAAGCCTCGGCGCTTTGCCAGGCTGATGACCGAATCGAGACGCGAGGGGCCCTTTGCCACGTGTGTGCTCCTTGTGATGTGGTGGCGCACCTGGCTGGGGCGCCACTGTCACGGGGAAGTCTACCGGCGCCCCGCGCCTGCCCCGTCCTCGTCCCACCTCCACTCCCCCACACGCCACGAGGGCGGTGCCGGCCCGGAAACCCGGACGGCACCGCCCCCGGTGGGAGGCTCGGACCCGTCAGCCCTTGACCGCGCCGGCGGTCAGGCCCGAGACGATGTACTTCTGCAGGTGCTGGAACAGGGCGATGACCGGGATGGCGGCCACCACGGCACCTGCGGCGAACACGCCCCACGGGGCGTTGCGTTCGTCGGATGCCCAGTTGAACATGCCCACCGCCAGCGTGAACTGGTCGGGTTGCTGCAGGACGACCTTGGCGATGACGAAGTCACCGAAGCTGCTGATGAAGGACAGCAGTGAGACCACTGCCAGGACGGGCAGCACCAGCGGCATGATGATCGTCCAGAAGGTCTGGGAGTGCGAGCAGCCGTCGATCATGGCGGCCTCGTCCAACTCTCGGGGAATCGAGTTGAAGAAGCCGTAGAGCAGGAAGGTGTTCGACCCGAGCGCACCGCCCAGGTAGACGGCCACCAGACCCAGCTTCGAGTTCAGACCGATGATCGGGAAGACGTCCTGGATGCCGAGCAGCAGCAGGTACAGGGCCACGAAGGCCAGCATCTGCGGGAACATCTGCACCAGCAGCAGGAAGGTCAGTGTGCCCCTGCGGCCGCGGAAACGGAAGCGGCTGAAGGCGTATGCCGCTGCCGCGCCCATGAGGACGGTGCCGACCGCCGTGATCGAGGAGACGATGAGCGAGTTGACGATCCAGTTCCAGTACTGGCCGCCGTTGCGCTGTCCCAAGGCGATGTAGTTGTCCGCCGAGAACGAGGTGAACAGCTGGTTGGAGCCGGTCAGGGTCGCGTTGGGGACCAAGGACACCGACAACACGTACAGCAGCGGCACGACGCAGTAGATGATGACGAGGACGCCGACGACGTGGCGCCAGCCGACTTCACTGACCCAACGCCATCCGGTCAGGGAGGTGTGGAGCTTCTGAGGCTTCGAGGATGCGGTTGTGGTGGACATCAGATCTCCTCCATTGCCTTGGACTGGCGGAAGCCCAACCAGGCGATGACACCGACGACGATGAAGATGACGATCGACATGGCCGAGGCCAGGCCGTAGTCCTTCGTGCCGCCCTCGAAGGCGATCTTGTAGACCATCGAGATGAGGATGTCGGTCTCACCCACCGGTACGGACAGGCCCGGGTAGGTCGGGCCGCCGTTGGTGAGCATGTAGATGAGCGAGAAGTTGTTGAAGTTGAAGGCGAAGGAGGCGATGAGCAGCGGCACCGTCGACTGCAGCACCAGCGGCAGTTTGACGGAGAAGACGGTGCGCAGGGGACCTGCGCCGTCGATCTTCGCGGCCTCCATGCAGTCACTGGGCAGCGACTGCAGGGCTCCCATGCACACGAGGAACATGTAGGGGAAACCCAGCCACAGGTTCACGCCCAGGATCGCGACCTTGGCCAGCAGGCCGTCGGTGAGCCACGGAACCTCGGTTCCCCCCAGGAGCACCTGGTTGACGAAACCGAATTTTTCGTTGAGCATCCCTCGCCACACAAGGGTCGCCAGGAACCCGGGGAAGGCGTAGGGCAGGATGAGCAGCGACTGGTACAGGCGCCGTCCCTTGACCCTTTCGTCGGCGAAGACCAGAGCCAGGAAGAGTCCGAAGGCGAAGGTCGTCAGCACTGACAGGATCGCGAAGGCGAAGGACCAGCCCAGCGACTTGAAGAAGGGGCCGGCCAGGTCGGAGGAGGCGAAGACGTTCGTGTAGTTCTCCACTCCGACGAAGACCCGCCAGCCGGGCTTGAGCGTCTCACCGTTGTCGGCGATGAAGAAGCCCTTGTCCGCAGAGGCCTTGTAGACGACTCCGGTCTGGGAGTTCGTCATGGTGTCGGCGGCCTGGTCGTAGGTGAGCAGCGACTTGGCCAGGTAGGCGGTGGTGCCGGTGTCCGACTTGTAGAAGCCGGCGTCGGGATCTTCAGAGGCCCGGGCCGACAGTTCCTTGAGTTGGGTCTGTCGGGCGACGATCTGCTCGAAGGTGAGGATCGTCTCTCCCGGGACCTCGGTGATGGCCGTGTCGGTGGCGGTGGCCCCCTCCACGGGTGCCAGCGGGGTGGTGGCGTCGCCGACCATGACCTTCTTGGTCTCGGGGTCGACGATGGCCAGTCCCAGGTGGTCTCCTCGGTCGAGGATCGCGGCGGGGACGTCGACGGCGCCTTCGGCGCGCGCCTGGTTCTGGGTGAGGATCGCCTCGACGGCGTCCTCCTTGGTGGAGTTGTGACCCTGGCCGTAGTTCGTCAGCGACACGTAGCCGGTGTAGCCCATGACGAAGACCTGGTAGACCAGCAGGAAGATCATGCCGGGGATCAGGTACTTCCCGGGCACCATCTTGGTGGAGAAGTAGATGTAGTTGAAGGCGATGAGGAACAGGACCAGGACGACGACGATGGTCCAGGACTGGACGAGGCCGGCGGTGACGACCCCGTAGATGCCGAGGGCATCGATGAGGGCCATGAGGACGAGCTTGACGAGGAAGCCCGGTTTGGTGACGTCACGCGCATGTGAGGGCTTGTAGGAGGGCTTTTTCGCTTCCGAGGTCGGAGGCACTGTGGGTGTGGAACTCATGTGATCACTTCCGGGTCATTCAGGAGGGGTTCACGAGGAGGAGCATCGCTCCACCCATCGTCGGGGATGACGGTGCCGGATCGATGGAGATCGGTGCACACGAAATGACGACGGGGTTGGTCGCGGGTCTTCGTCGACCTCGCGCCGGGCCGTAGGGCCCGCTTGCCAAGGGGCCCCGGACGCACACGCACTCGATGCGCCCGGGGCCCCTGGAGGACGTCACATCACTTGGTGATGGCCTTCTCGATGTTGCCGACCATGGCGGCCCAGGCATCGGCCGGAGCTTCCTTGCCGGCGACGATGTTGCCTTCAGTGGCTCCCCAGAACTTCCACACGGCCGACATGGCCGGGATGGCGGGCATCGGGAGGCCCTTGCCGGAGACCTCGGCGAAGGCCTTGAGGTCAGGATCGGAAACCTTCTCGGCGACCGAGGTCATGGCCGGGACGCGGCCACCCAGGTCGAACATCTTCTGCTGACCGGCCTCGGAGCTCATGTAGTCCATGAACTGCTTGACGAGCAGCGGGTTGGTGGACTTCTGCGAGGCGAAGAAGGCCTGGACACCGACGAAGGGCTGGGCGTCCTTGCCGCCGGCGGAGGGGATGGGCAGGACGGAAACGTCCATGCCGGCCTCACGGAAGGCGGTGACGTTCCACGGACCGGTGACGATGTAGGGGGTCTTGCCGTCGAGGAAGAGTTGCTTGGCGATGTCGGCGGTCACGGCCAGGTCGAGGACTCCTGCCGCCCCCTGGGCCTTCATCCACTCGGCGAACTGGGTGCCTTCGGCGCCCTTCATGCCGAGCTCAGTGGTGTAGGAGCCGTCCGCGTCCTGCTTGAAGACGGGGGCGCCGAAAGAGGTCTGGAAGGCGTAGAGGTGGTAGGGGTCGTGCTCGCCGTTGGCGCCGGCCTGGACGACGAAGGGACGCTCGACATTGGCGGCCTTGCCGGAGGTGATCATCTCGTCGTAGGTCTTCGGAGTGTCCTTGGTCAGCTTGTTGTTGCGGACCAGGGCGACGGACTCGACGGCGTAGGGAACGCCGTAGGTCTGGCCACCGTAGGTGACACCCTGGACGGAGGCGGGCGAGAACTTGTCCTTGACGGCGGCGATGTCGGCGGTGGCGACCACGCCGTTCTCGACCAGCTGACCCAGGCGGTCGTGGGCGGTGACGACGATGTCCGGGCCGTTGCCGGTGGGAACCTGGGTGATGAATTCCTTGGCAATGTCCGCAGTCGGCTTCTGGACGACGTTGAGGCCGATCTTCGTCGCCGCGGTGAAGTCACCGGCGAACTGAAGCAGCTGCGGGTAACGGGTGTCGTCGGCCCAGATGGTCAGGGTGCCGAGCTCGCCGGTGGTGCCGCCGGCCGACTGGTTCGCATCTGCGCCGGACTGCGCCATCGCGCCCGAGCCCATGGCGTCGCCGCTGGCCGGGGTCGTGGTGGTGCCGCCGCAGGCGGCCAGAGTGGCGGTCAGCGCGATGGCTCCCATCGCCGCAATGCCTCGTCGCATGTCAACTCCTGTTGTCGTGGGTGGGACGGGCTGCCGATCCGACAACCCCGTCGGTGAAAGCAAATGTAACTGTTTCACGGCGCTTTCTGCAATGCGTTTCTGCATGGTTTCCGGACTGTTACATTTGGGGTCAGAGGACCACCCGATCCACCGACGAGCAAGGACCTTCGATGACGAAGAACCGCACCCGCATGACCGACATCGCGGCGCATGCCGGAGTGTCGATGGCAACCGTCTCGCGCGTCATCAATGGAACCGGCCAGGTCTCGGAGGACACCCGACACCGGGTCCTGGTGGCCATCGACTCCTTGGGCTATGAACGACCCACCCTCGAACGACCCGGAGGCACAAGGACCATCGGCCTGGTCGTCCCCGAGTTGGTCAACCCCATCTTCGCTTCCTTCTCCCACGCCTTGCAGATCAAGATCGCCCGCGCGGGGGGCCTGCCGCTGGTGTGCACCCAGACCCCTAGCGGCACCTCGGAGGCCGAGTACGTCAACGCCCTGGTCGGCTACGGCGTCAGTGGATTCGTCTTCGTCTCAGGACGCCACGCGGACCACCTGGGAGACACCTACCGGTATGTCGAGCTGCGCGAACGCGGCATCCCCTTCGTCACCATCAATGGTGCACGCCAAGGCATCGAGGCTCCCGACTTCTCCACGGGCGACGCCCTGGGCATTCGAACCGCGGTGGAACACCTGGTGGCGCTGGGACACACTCGGATCTCCCTGCTGGGCGGCAAGAGCCACATCGTCCCGGCCGAACGCAAGGTCAAGGCCTTCACAGAGGTCATGCGCGACCTGTTGGGGCAGGCCCATCCGTCGATCGTGGAAACCTTCTACACCTACGAGGCCGCCGCAGCCGCGATGAAGACTCTGGTCACCCAGGGCACCACTGCCGTCGTGTGCGGATCCGACCTGCAGGCACTGGGCGCCATTCGCACCCTTCACGCCCTGGGGCTGGACATCCCCGGGGACGTGTCCGTGGTGGGTTTCGACGACACGCGCCTCATGGCGCACGTCTTCCCCGCCCTCACCACGGTGCGTCAGCCCGTCCAGGCGATCACCTCCGCCGCAGCCCAGACCCTGTTCGCGATGATCGACGAGGGCCAGTGGCGTGAAGGTCACTTCGAGTACACACCCGACCTGGTCGTGCGCCGATCCACCGGACCGGCCCCCGGGAGATCCCGATCACGATCTCCCCACCTCGGCTTTGACAACCATTATCAGCGGGCGAAAATGGGGGCATGAGCATGACGATTCGACCCGTCCTCGCTTCCACCGCCGCCCTCGGCACCCTTGCTCTTGTCCTGACCGGGTGCGGCAACACCGCGCCCCAGTCCGATGCAGCCGCTTCGGGCAGCACACTCCACGTGATGTCCGCGTTCTACCCGTTGCAGTACCTCACCGAGCAGGTCGGCGGCGACCTGGTCACGGTTGAGTCCCTGACCCCTGCCGGCGGCGAGCCCCACGACCTCGAACTCTCGCTGGCCCAAGTGGGCGCCCTGGGGCAGGCCGACGCCGTCGTCTACCTCAAGGGGTTCCAGGCAGTCGTGGACGAGGCCGTGGAGCAGAACGGCCCCAAGACGGTCATCGACGTCTCCACTTCGGTCCAGTTGCTCGAAGGCAACGGGGACCACGACCATGACCACCACGCGATGTCGGGCAACCACGAGGACGGCGCCGCCTCCGGCCACGACCACGACGCCATGTCGGGCGACCACGACCACGACCACACGATGAATCAGGACCCGCACTTCTGGCTGGACCCGACCCGCATGGGACAGGCGGCAATGGCCATCGGCCAGGCGCTGGCCGACGCCGACCCGGCCCACGCCCAGACCTACTCGGCCAACGCCGCCGCCACGAAGAAGAAGATGGACCAGTTGGCCACCGACCTCGTCAATGGCACGAAGTCCTGCGAGCACACCACCTTCGTCACCGCGCACGAAGCCTTCGGCTACCTTGCCGATCGCACGAAGCTCACCCAGGTGGGCATCTCCGGCCTGGACCCGGAGGCCTCGCCCTCGCACCAGCGCCTCGAGGAGATCGCCGGCATCGCCAAGGCCGAGGGTGTGACGACCATCTTCACCGAGGCCCTCATCGACCCCAAGGCCGCCAAGACCATTGCCGATGACCTGGGGATCACCACCGCAGTCCTGGACCCGATCGAGTCCCAGGTCGACCCGGCCAAGGACTACGAGGCCGCCATGCGCGCCAACATCGACGCCCTGCGCTCCGCGCTCTCCTGCAAGTGAGCACAGCCGAAGGGACCTCGGCGGGCACCCCCACCACGGGGGCGCCCGCCGTCGTCGTCGACAACCTGCACGTCGCCTGGGACACCTCACTGATCCTGCACGGCATCAGCTTCACCGTTCCCATGGGGCAGGCCCTGGCAGTCACCGGCGCCAACGGCACCGGCAAGTCCACCCTCATGCGTGCGCTCCTGGCCTCGGCCCCGGTCACCGGGGGAAGGATCGAACTGCTCGGAGCCGCCACCAGTGCCAGCGGTGCCGTCCCCTGGGACCGGATCGGCTACGTGCCGCAGAGGGCCACCTCCGGCGAGGCAGTCACCTCCTCCTGCCTGGAGATCGTCTGCTCCGGGCTCCTCGGCCGCCGCAAGTGGTGACTCACCCCTGCAGACCGGGCACTAGGACGCGCCGCCCTGGACAGCGTCGGTCTGGCACACC
Source organism: Schaalia sp. 19OD2882 (assembly GCF_018986735.1). Taxonomy (NCBI): domain Bacteria; kingdom Bacillati; phylum Actinomycetota; class Actinomycetes; order Actinomycetales; family Actinomycetaceae; genus Schaalia; species Schaalia sp. 19OD2882. The sequence goes on from NZ_CP065521.1 coordinate 1,745,963, forward strand.
GGGCCAAGGACCCCGTGCACCACCTCTCGGGCGGCCAACAGCAGCGCGTCCTCATCGCCCGCGCCCTGGTGCGAGCCCCCGACCTGCTCATCATGGACGAACCGATGGCCGGCATCGACCAGAACTCCCGCGAGCGCCTTGCCGAAGTGGTCGCGCACGCGAAGGCTCGGGGGACGACGATCCTCGTCGTCCTGCACGAGCTGGGCGAACTGGCTGCGCACCTCGACCGCGAGATCCGCCTGGGGGCGGGCCACATCGTCCACGACGGGCCGCCCCACCCGGAGCCGCCCATGGACCCCGCCCACCGCGGCGGGGACCACCACCTGGAGTCGTACTGAGATGACGGGCCTGTTCGACCAGTTCCTCGCGGTCATGTCCACACCGCTCTTCCAGCGTTCCCTGCTGGCTGCCCTCCTGGTGGGCCTGTGCGCCCCGGTGGTCGGCACCTACCTGGTCCACAGGCGCATGGCGATGCTCGGCGACGGGGTCGGCCACGTGTCGCTGACCGGCGTCGCCCTCGGCTGGCTGGCAGGAAGTTTCGCCGGGGTTGCCACACCCGCCGAATGGGCCGTCCCCGGCGCCCTCGTCGTCTCCCTGGTGGGAGCCGTCGCCATCGAATGGGTGCGAGAGTCCGGCCGCGCCTCCGGGGACGTGGCCCTGGCCATGATGTTCTACGGGGGCATCGCCGGCGGCGTCGTCCTCATCGGCGCCGCGGGTGGCACATCGGCTCAACTCAACTCCTACCTCTTCGGGTCGATCTCCACCGTCTCCTGGGCGGACGTGGCCACCATGGGCGCCCTTGCGGCCGTCATCCTGGGAATCGGGGTGCTGTTGGCTCCCGCACTGCACTCGGTGACCAATGACGAGGAGTTCGCGCGCTCCACGGGCCTGCCGGTGCGAGGACTGTCCTTCCTCATCGCGATCCTGTCTGCCCTGACCGTGGTGGTCGCCATGCGCACGGTCGGATCACTGCTGGTCTCGGCCCTGATGATCGTCCCTGTGGCCATCGCCCAGCTGTGGGCTCGCTCCTTCCGTTCCACCATGGCCTGGGCCATGGGACTGGGAGTGGTCCTCTGCGGCACCGGCTTGACGGTGACGGCATTCGTGGACCTCTCCCCCGGCGCGACCATCGTCGTGGGAGCCATCGGCCTGTACGCCGTCGGCTTCGCGATCCGCTCCGGGGTCGTCAAGGCCCGCAAGTCCGTGCAGATGAGATCGCTGAGCGTTCCGGTTGACCACCCGGAGCGCAGTGGCCGAGACTCATGACGACCACGATTCCACTTCCCGGGAGGCTCCTGTGCAGCGCATGACGAAGCAGCGGCAGGCCGTCCTCGACGAACTCGAACGCGTCAGGGACTTCCGCAGCGCCCAGCAGGTCTACGAGGACCTGGTCGGTCAGGGCCAGCGCGTGGGTCTTGCCACCGTCTACCGGAACCTGCAGACCCTGGCCGAGGACGGGCGCCTGGACGTCCTGCGCAGCGCTGAGGGCGAGTCGCTGTACCGCTCCTGCGGAAACTCCGACCACCACCACCATCTCGTGTGCCGCAACTGCGGACACGCCGAGGAAATCAGCCTCGACCAATTCGAGCCCTGGGTGTCCACCGTCGCCGCAGAGCACCACTTCACCGAGGTCGAGCACTCGATCGAACTCTTCGGCCTGTGCCGGCCCTGCACGGAGGACTTGGCGAACGCCTCCCACTGATGGCCGACGCCACTTCGGGTCCGGGAAGATCTTCTGGCCGGTGGGACCACGTGGACGAGGGCGACCGCGGGTGCAAATGGGACGAATGGCCGCCCTTGTCACCCATTTCCATGCCGTGAAACGGTACATCCTCGATGGGGACACGCCTCGTCAACGATCTCGACAAATGCTCGAAGTGTCGGTACTAGCATCGGCGGTGGCACACACCCGTGTCGCACCTCACCGTCAAAAGCAAATCGACTCCAAGGGAAATTCGATCATGGCCACTGAAAAGACGACTGAGCTGCCTTCTTACACCCCGGAGGAGGAAAAGCTCATCATCAGGAACAAAGCCGGCGTACCGGTCGGCATCAAGCCGCACACGAAATGGACACCCCTGAAAATAGCCCTGTGGGTCGGTATCACCGCATTGGGCGTCCTCGGATGGTGGATGTTGGCCATCGCCCGAGGCGAACAGGTCAACACCGTCTGGTTCGTCGTCACGGCCGTGTGCACCTACGTCATCGGGTACCGCTTCTACGCGCTGTACGTCCAACGCAAGATCATGCGTCCCGACGACTCCAACGCCACCCCGGCCGAGCGCATCAACAACGGTCGCGACTTCGACCCGACCCACCGCGTCGTTCTCTACGGCCACCACTTCGCCGCCATTGCCGGCGCCGGTCCCTTGGTCGGCCCGGTCCTTGCGGCCCAGATGGGCTACCTGCCGGGAACCCTGTGGATCATCCTCGGCGTGGTCGTGGCCGGAGCCGTCCAGGACATGCTGGTCCTGTTCTTCTCCATGAGGCGCGGAGGCCGCTCGCTGGGCCAGATGGCCACCGATGAGATCGGCAAGATCGGTGGCACGGTCGCCACCGTGGTCGTCTTCTTCATGCTCATGATCGTCCTGGCCGTCCTGGCCATGGTCTGCGTCAACGCGCTGGCCGAGTCCCCGTGGGGCGTGTTCTCCGTCGGCATGACCATCCCGATCGCCATCGGCATGGGCCTGTGGTTGCGCTTCGTCCAACCCGGCAAGATCACGCAGGTCTCGATCGTCGGCTTCGCCCTGCTGATCCTCGTCATCATCGGCGGCCGCTGGGTGGCCGAATCCCCCTTGGGCGAGTACCTGCACCTGTCCCCCACCACCTTGGTGTGGGCCATGGTCGTCTACGGCTTCTTCGCGGCGGTCCTGCCCGTGTGGATCCTGCTGACCCCGCGTGACTACCTGTCGACCTTCATGAAGGTCGGCACCATCGCGATCCTGGCCGTTGGCATCATCATCGTGCGTCCCATCGCCGAGATGCCGGCCGTCACCGAGTTCGCCTTCAACACCGCCGGCCCCGTCTTCGCCGGATCGATCTTCCCCTTCCTTTTCATCACCATCGCCTGCGGCGCCCTGTCCGGCATGCACGCCATGGTCTCCTCGGGCACCAGCCCGAAGATGGTGCAGAAGGAATCCCAGGTCCGCATGATCGGCTACGCGGGAATGCTCATGGAGTCCTTCGTCGCCATCATGGCGATGGCCGCTGCCGTCTCCTTGAACCCCGGTATCTACTTCGCGATGAACACCCCGGCGGCCACCCTGAACAAGCTGGCGGGAGCCGAAAACGTCTCCTCGGCCAAGGTCAGCGCCGAAACCGCTGAGGAGGCACTGCTCAAGCTGGGTGTCACCGACGCCCACGGCAAGGCGTTGGAGCCCGAGTGGGATTCGTGGGACGAGGCCGGAAACCCGAAGACCTTCACCGGCGCCGAGGCCCTGGAGCAGGTCGCCAAGGACATGGGTGAGCCCTCGATCATCTCCCGCACGGGTGGTGCCCCGACCCTGTCGGTCGCCATGTCGCACATCCTCCACCAGATCGGCGGTGGCCGGGCCATGATGGGCTTCTGGTACCACTTCGCCATCATGTTCGAAGCCCTGTTCATCCTCTCGGCGGTCGACGCCGTCACCCGTGTGGCCCGCTTCCAACTCTCCGACGCCCTGGGCAACTTCTTCCCGAAGTTCCGCGACCCGTCGTGGCACATCGGTGCCTGGGGCACCACCGCCGTGGTCGTCGCCTCGTGGGGGTCGATGCTGCTCATGGGTGTGACGGACCCACGTGGTGGCATCAAGACCTTGTACCCGCTGTTCGGCATCGCGAACCAGCTGATCGCGGCAGTGGCCCTGCTGCTGGTCACCGTCATGGTGGTGAGGAAGGGCTACACGAAGTACGTGTGGATCCCGTTGATCCCGTTGGCCTTCGACACGGTGGTGACCTTCACGGCCTCATGGCAGAAGATCTTCTCCACCGATGCCAAGGTCGGATACTTCCAACAGTGGCGTGAGGCCACCGCCGCCCTGCCCGGCATCACCGACCCGGAGCAGGTCGCCGTCCAGCAGGCCATCATCCGCAACGCCTTCATCCAGGGCACCTTGTCGGTGGTGTTCCTGGTGGCCGTCGCCTTCGTCATGGTCATGGCCCTGGTTCGCATCATCCAGACGATCCGCACCGGGGACACGTGGACCTCGGAGGACCCCTACCAGGAGTCGAACTTCTTCGCCCCCGAAACGATGATCGCCTCCCCGCTCATGAAGAAGCTCGAGGCCGAGTACCGCATCGTGGGCGATCCGAACCTGATTCCCGGGTCGAAGCCTCATGGCGCTCACTGAGTCCGAGGTCGGTCACGGCATGCCCTCCACGGTCCTGACCCGCCTTGTCGGGGGCGCCGCGCACCTGCGCATCCTGTGGCGTGACTTCATGGGCGATTCCGCCTACGAGCGCTACTGCGAGCGGCACGCGCGCGAGCACCCCGACCACGCGCCCATGTCGGAGAAGGAGTTCTGGCGCGCCCGCTCCACCTTCGACGAGAAGAACCATTCGACGGGGTGCTGCTGAGGCGCTGACCAGCCGATCCTTCGACCCTCCGACGAGGACGGGGCCGGTGGGGCATCATGCCCCACCGGCCCCTCGCGCATCCCCCTTCCCGCATCCCGGGCGGCCAAGGTCGTGGTACCGGGGCGCTGAGGTGTTCAGGGCCCCAGGTGCTCAGGGGGCAAGGCGTTCCCGCACCCACGCCCCGCCCTCGTCGCCGCGCCGGTAACGCAGACGGTCGTGGAGGCGCGAGACCCTGCCCTGCCAGAACTCCCACTGCTCGGGCACCAGACGGTAACCGCCCCAGTGGTCGGGGCGCGGCGGACGCACGCCGAAGCGGGCGGCGGCCTTGGCGGCACCGGCCACAAGGGTCGCCCGGGAAGGGATCACCTGGCTCTGCGGCGAGGCCCAGGCGCCGATGCGCGAGTCGAGGGGGCGCTTGGCGAAGTAGTCGTCGGACTCTCGGGGCTGACCTGGACGACCTGCCCTTCGACACGCACTTGGCGTTGCAGCCAGTGCCAGTCGAAGAGCAGCGCCGCCCGAGGGTTCTCGGCCAGTTCCCGACCCTTGCGCGAGTGGTAGTTGGTGAACCACACGAGGCCGGACTCGTCGAAGCCCTTGAGCAGCACCACCCGGGAGGAGGGGCGCCCGGTCGCATCGGCCGTCGAGACGACCATGGCATTGGCCTCCACTCCGGGCTCCGTGCGGGCCTCCTCGAACCAGCGGGTGAACATGGCCAAGGGCTTGTCGGTGGCGCAAGCCTCGTCCAATTCGCCGCGCTCGTAGCTCATGCGCATCCCGGAGGTGTCCATGGGCCGAGCCTACGCCGCCACCGTGCCGTGGGCCTACGCGTCAACGCTCCACGACGGCGTCGACGGCGCCCCCGAAACGCCGCTCACGTCCCGCGTAGGCCAGCAGACAGTCCCACAGGTGTTCACGATCGAAGGCCGGCCATGGGGTGTCGACGAACATCATCTCCGCATACGCCAGTTGCCACAGCAGGTAGTTGGAGATTCTCTGCTCGCCGGAGGTGCGGATCATGAGGTCCACGTCGGGCACATCCGGCAGGTACAGGTGACGGGCGAAGGAACGCTCGGTGATGCCGTCGGGTTTGAGGCGTCCGGCGGCCACCTGTCGCGCGAGGTCGCGGGCCGCGTCGGCGATCTCGGCACGGCCGCCGTAGTTCACGCACATGACCAGGTCCAAGGTGGTGTTGTGGCGGGTGGCTTCGTCGGCGCGTCGAAGGGCGTTCACGACGGACTTCCACAGGCGCGGCTCGCGGCCGCTCCATCGCACGTGAACCCCCCACTCGCGCAGCTGGTCGGTGCGACGCGCCAGGACGTCGGTGGCGTAACTCATGATGAAGCGGACCTCGGAAGGCGAGCGCTTCCAGTTCTCGGTGCTGAAGGTGTAGACGCTCAGGTGGCGCACGCCGGCGTCGATGGCGCCGGCGATGGTGTCCATGAGGGCGTACTCCCCCGCCCGGTGGCCCTCCGTACGGGCCAGGCCCCGTTCGTTGGCCCAACGTCCGTTCCCGTCCATGACGAGGGCGACGTGGCCAGGTACCTCCCCTTTCGCAAAATGCGGGGCGGCGCGGTGCCACTGGCCGGGGCCCAGCAGCGGGGCGCTCGGGTCTGCGGGGGCGCGGTCCATCGGGCAGGGGCGGGAAACGCTGGGGCTGGTCATGCGCGACTCCTCTCGAGGACCTGGACCGAACGCAGGCGCCGTTCCAGATGCCACTGGGTGTAGGAGGTCACCAGGGCGCGTGCCTCGCCTCGCGCCCAGGTTTCGGAAGCGTCGGCCCGCCCCCAGTCCCCTGACAAGAGGTCTCCCATGAGGTCCATGGCCTCCGGTGAGGGCGCCGCCGCCCCCGTGGGTCGACAGGCGAGGCACACGGCGCCGCCCTCGGGGATGGAGAAGGACCGGTGGGGCCCCTGAGAGCCGCACACGGCGCAGTCGAAGCACGAGGGCGCCCATCCGGCGATGGCAAGGGCCCGCAGCATGTACGAGGTGAGGACCAGATTCGGGTCGTGTCTGCGGTGGGACAGGGCGAAGAGGGCGCCCACGAGCAGCAGGTACTGGCTGTGGGTGGAGTCCTCACCGTCGCCGGTGAGGCGTTCGGCCGTTTCGACCAGGACATGCGCGCAGGCGTAGAGGTCGAAGTCGGCGGCCAGGTCGTGGCCGTGTGCGGTGATGGTTTCGACCTGGGTCACCGTGTCCAGGGTGCGGCCCTTGTGCAATTGGACGTCGATGACGCCGAAGGGTTCCAGGCGTGCCCCGAACTTCGAGGTGGTGCGCCGCACCCCTTTGGCCACAGCTCGGACCTGGCCGTGTTCGCGGGTCAGCAGGGTGACAATGCGGTCGGCTTCACCCAGTTTGTGGGTGCGCAGCACGACGGCCTCGTCACGATAGGTCCTCAACACCCTCGTATTGTCACACCTCGGGGCGCTGGCTGTTCCACTGACACGGCGGCGCCATCGGGTGCATCCGCCGGCTCGACAGGTGCCTGCCGGCTCAGAAGCTGGGGACGAAGATCTCCACCCGCCGGTTGAGTTGGCGGCCCGCCGGGTTGTCGGAGCCGTCCGGGTTCTCGTTGGCGGCCACCGGCTGGGACTCCCCCTTGCCTTCGGCAGTGAGGTTCGCGGTCACGCCGGCGCCCTGCATGGCTGTGACCACGGCGTCGGCGCGCTCCTGGGAGAGCGTGAGGTTGAAGGCCTCGTCCGAGACGGAGTCGGTGTGTCCGGTCACGGTGGCGGCCGGCACCTTGAGGGTGGTGAAGACCTGGGCGACCTTGTCGATGGTGGCCCGGGCGTCCGGGCGGATCTCCGACTTGCCGAAGTCGAAGAGGACGCCGTCTTCAAGAGTGATGAGGGTTCCGCAGGCTTTGACGGGGGCGATTGCGGGAACGGGGGCCATCTTGCCGATCTTGCCGACGGGAGGCAGGGGCTTGGCGTCGATGAGGGTGCCGTTGACCGTGGCCTGGCCTTCGCCGTCGTTGACGATGCTGAGGCCGGGGCCGGCATAGGTGCCCGACCCGTCACCGTTGTTCGTGATGGCGACCGTGCCCGCGGAGTAGCTGCCGGACCCGTCACCGCCGACGATGATGGTCTGCCCCGTCTGCGAGTTCGAGTAGTTTCCGGAACCGTCAGCGCCCACCACCACCGTGATGAACGGGTCTGAGTAGTTGCCCGAACCGTCGGAGGCGACGATGAGGGTTCGGGAGCCGTCAGAGTAGTTGCCCGAACCGTCGCCGCCGTTGATGATCGACACGGAACCGTCGGAGTAGTTTCCGGTGCCGTCCCCGCCGTTGATCGTCGCCCCTGTGCCATCGGAGCGGTTGGCGGACCCGTCCGGGCCGAAGACCGTGGCGCCGGAGACCAGGCCCGAAGCACCGCATTTGGCCGGTGAGACCCTCACACCCGGAATGCTCGTGAGCTCGGTGGTGGTGGACAGGTCAAAGCTTGCATCCTTCGAGGAGATCAGCGAGGTGTCCGGGACCACGAAGAGGGGGATCGGGGGGATCTCCCCGGGCGCGTAACCCGGCACTGCCGGCACGCCAGCAGCATCGGCGACTGCGCTTTCTTCGGCCGCGTCCTCGTCCGCAGGTGCCGCACTCTGGGCGGCTTCGGTCCGGGTGGGACTGGCGGAGGAGTTCGGGGCGGTGTTGCCACCGCAGGCGCTGAGGCCGACGAGGGCGAGGATCGCGGGAAGGGCAAGGGCAAATCGGGCAGTGACCGGGGTGCGGGATGTGCTCATGTGGGCACGATACAAGTCTTTGTGCAAAGCCGCCACACAAAAGAGCAGGTCAGAAGGCCGGGACGAAGATCTCCACCCGGCGGTTGAGCTGACGGCCCGACGGATTGTCCGACCCGTCCGCATTCTCATTGGGAGCCACAGGCTGGGACTCCCCCTTGCCTTCGGCACTCAACGCGGCCTTGACCCCCACAGCCTGCAGCGCCTCGACCACCGCAGCAGCACGCTGCTCCGACAAAGTCTGATTGAAGGCCTCATCGGAAACCGAGTCGGTGTGCCCGGTCACCGTGGCACTGGGAACGGACAAGGAAGTGAAGACCCCCGCCAAAGTCGAAATGGTGGACCGGGCATCGGCACGCACCTCCGACTTGCCGAAGTCGAAGAGCACACCGTCTTCCAAAGTGATGACCGTTCCGCAGGACTCGATCGGTTTGACAGCGGGAATCGGTGGGATCTTCTGGAGGCGGGCCAGAGGCGGGATCTTCTCCATGTGCACGGCCACGTCATTGATCTGGCCTGTGCCATCGCCGTGATTGACGATCGTCAGCCCCGGGCCTTCGTACCTGCCTGAGCCGTCACCGTCGTTGACGATCTGGACGTCACCGCGGGTGTAGTTCCCGGCGCCGCTGTCGTAGATGTTGATCTCCAGGCCCATCGCCGGGTCCGTGAGGTTCGCGGCTCCCGACTCGTAGACGTTGACCTCACGGCCGGTGGTCACGTTCTTGTAGGAGGCGGCGCCGCTTTCATAGATGTCGATGCTCTCCTGGGTGGCAGTGTTCTCGTAGTGGGCGGCGCCGTTGCCGTAGTTGGTGATCGTCACCGTCCCATCGGAGTAGTTGCCCGCACCATTGCCGTAGTTGACGACCTCCCTCCCGCTCTGACTGGTGTGTCCGGAACCGTCGCCGTACAGGACCGTCGTACCGGAGACCACCTGGGTCCCGTTGCACTTGGCGGCAGCCACGCTGACTCCGGGCACACCGGACAGTGCCTTGAAGGTCTCGATGGAGAACTTCGACTGCGCGCCGGAGACCACCGAAGTGTCCGGGAACTGGAACATGGGGATGGGCGGGATCTCGCCCGGCGCGAAGCCGGGCACCGCAGGCAGACCGGACAGGTCGGTCCGCACCTGCGATGAGGAGGCGGAACTCTCGCCTGCCTCACCATCGCTCAGGACGGAGGTCTTCTCCGCAGTGGCCCCGGCGGACTGGTCCTGGCCCGACCCACCGGAAGAGCCACCGCACCCCGTAAGGCAGGACGCGGCCAAGGCGAGGACGGCAATGCACACACAGGAAGTCACGCGGGATCGGCGCAGGGTCACCATGTGGAGACTCTACAAGAGCCTGTGGTCTCCAGTCCCGGCGAAAGAGCAGACGATCACAGGCTGGACATGGGAATGAGAACCTCAGAAGTTCGGGACGAAGATCTCCACCCGGCGGTTGAGCTGACGGCCCGACGGATTGTCCGACCCGTCCGCATTCTCATTGGGAGCCACAGGCTGGGACTCCCCCTTGCCTTCGGCACTCAACGCGGCCTTGACCCCCACAGCCTGCAGCGCCTCGACCACCGCAGCAGCACGCTGCTCCGACAAAGTCTGATTGAAGGCCTCATCGGAAACCGAGTCGGTGTGCCCGGTCACCGTGGCACTGGGAACGGACAAGGAAGTGAAGACCCCCGCCAAAGTCGAAATGGTGGACCGGGCATCGGCACGCACCTCCGACTTGCCGAAGTCGAAGAGCGCGCTGTCCTCGACGAGGATCAGCGTGCCACAGGACTCGGTGGGAGCCACCGCCGGCAGCGGCTTGAGTCTGCCGAGCTTGCCGACAGGAGGGAGAGGCTCAGCCGCCACCCTCACTCCGTTGACGTCCGCCCACCCTTCTCCCTCATTGGAAATGACCAGGGTCCGCGACTGGTAACGTCCGGAACCGTCACCGAAGTTGGTCACGGAAACCTCCCCCCAGGTGACGCTTCCACCCCCGTCGCCCGCAATGGAGATCGACAGGTCCGCAGCCGGATCGTCCAGGTGTCCGGATCCGTCGGAGTGGAGCAGGATCTGCAATCCGCTGGTCAGGTCGTTGTAGTTCCCCGACCCGTCGGGGAGGACGTTGAGGTTCTGCTGGGTGACGATGTTCTGGTGGACAACCGAACCGTCGCCGTGGTTGACGATGTTCACGGTGCCGTCCGAGTAGGTGCCCATGCCCGTGCCGTTGCCGGCCGCCGACGTCCCGTCCTGGGCCGTTTCCCCACCGTCGTCCGGGTGGAGCACCGTCCACCCGGGTTTCACGCCGCTGCCTTCACAGGTGGCCAGCTCGACGAAGATTCCCGGAGTCGAAGCCAGGGCCTTCGCGCTCTCGGAGGTGAAGGTGGAGGAGGCTCCGGCGACGATCGACGGGTCGGGGATGCGGACCAACGGGATGGGCGGGATCTGCCCCGGAGCGTATCCGGGGACGGTGGGCACCTTCGCCAGAGCGGCGCCGGAGACGAGTCCGTCGCCGTCGGCCCCGTCCTCGCCTTCACTGTCGTCCTGGCCCGGGCCCTCGGCGTCCTGCCACTGGTGCGCTGCGGGATCCACCTCGGTCGGGCCGTGCAGCAGCGTGATCCCACATCCGGTGAGGGGGACGAGGACGAGGGCGCCTGATGCAGCCAACCGGGCCATGCGGTGCACACGAGTGCGGCGAGTCGACATGTCCCGAGGCTACAAGAACTTGCGCAGTGACCGCGCAGGTCAACCGTGTCCCGACACCCGCTGATGACACCCGTGCGATCCCGTACCAGGGGCCTGCGGGCGTCATCCGAGCCACCGCGGTCTGCGACGAACAGCCCGCAGCTCCGGAGCAGGGCCCCTCAGCGCAGGGCCCGGTTCACCGCGGAGATCACCGCCTTGTACGTCGCCCTGGTGATGGACGGGTCGATGCCCACACCCCACACGATCTTCCCGTCCACGGCGGCCTCCACATAGGACGCCGCCTTGGCGTCACGGCCCTGACTCATCGCGTGCTCGGCGTAGTCGAGGATCCTCACATCCAGGTCGAAGCCGTGCAGGGCCTGCACGAAGGCGTCGATCGGGCCGTTGCCGTCGGCCTCGACCTCGACCGGAGTCCCTTTGTCACGCAGGGTCACCGCCAGGTGAACCGTGTCCTCACTGTCGGTGGCCACCCGCGAGGTGCCCAGCTCGAAACGACCCCACGGGACCAGACCCTGCGCTGCGGAGGTCGGCAGGTACTCGTCGGCGAAGATCTGCCAGAGCTGACCGGGGTCGATCTCGCCGCCGAAGGTGTCCGTGTGGTGCTGGACCACGCGGGAGAACTCGATCTGCAGGCGGCGCGGCAGGTCCAGGTTGTGGGAGGCGGACATGAGGTAGGCGACGCCGCCCTTTCCGGACTGGCTGTTCACGCGCACGACGGCCTCGTAGGAGCGGCCCACGTCATGCGGGTCGATCGGCAGGTAGGGCAGCTCCCAGACGACGTCCTCCTCGACGCCGCCGGCCTCGGCCACCTTGGCCTTGCGAGCGGCGAATCCCTTCTTGATGGCGTCCTGATGGGACCCGGAAAAGCTCGTGTACACGAGTTCACCCACGTACGGGGTGCGCGCCGGGGTCTCCATCGACGTGCAGTACTCGACCGTGCGGCGGATCTCGTCCACGTCGGACAAGTCGACGCCCGGGTCGATCCCTTGGCTGAACAGGTTCAGACCCAGCGTCACCAGGTCGACGTTGCCGGTGCGTTCCCCTTGGCCCAGAAGGCATCCTTCAATGCGGTCTGCGCCGGCCAGGACTGCCAGCTCGGCGGAGGCCACACCGGTGCCGCGGTCATTGTGCGGGTGGGCGGAAAGGGCGATGAAGTCGCGTCGGCTGAGGTGGCGGCTCATGTATTCGATCTGGTCGGCGTACACATTCGGTGTGGCGCGTTCGACGGTGGCCGGCAGGTTGAGGATGATCTCCCGGTCATGGGCGGGCTCCCACACGTCCATGACCGACTCGCAGATCTCCAGGGCGAAGTGCAATTCGGTGTCGACGAAGATCTCCGGCGAGTACTCGAAGCCGAAGATCGTGTCCTCCCCCAGGACCTTGTCGGCGCGGGCGATGACCTCACGTGTGCCGTCCACGGCAAGTTCCACGGTCTGGGAGCGGTCATTGCGGAAGACGAGTTGGCGGAACAGGGGCGAGGTGGCGTTGTACAGGTGGACGGTGGCGCGGGGCAGTCCGACGAGGGCGTCCATGGTGCGTTCGATGAGTTCGGCACGCGACTGGGTCAGAACCGACAAGGTGACGTCCTCGGGCACTGCGTCGGCCTGGACCAGGGAGCGGACGAAGTCGAAGTCGGTCTGTGAGGCGGCTGGGAAGCCGATCTCGATCTCCTTGTAGCCCAGACGCACAAGCAGGTCGAACATGCGGCGCTTGCGGGCGGGGTCCATCGGCTCGATGAGGGACTGGTTGCCGTCACGCAGGTCGGTGGACAGCCATCGGGGGGCCGCAGTCATGCGGCGTGAGGGCCACTGGCGGTCGGGCAGGTCGATGGGGTTCGTGTCGAGGAAGGCACGGTACTTGCGTACGGGCATCCCGGAGGAGGTGGGGGTGGGAACATGGCCGGTGGTCTTCAACGCGGGTCTTCCTTCGTCGCTGGGCTGGGTGGGCCGGGCACGACGTCAGCCGCGACGAGGATCCGACCCTTTCAGGCCCCGTCGCGGCTCAGAAGCAGGAGGCGAGCGCGCATGGCCTCACTCTAACTGCGCCGTTGGGCCGGTGTGCCACGGCGCACACATCGTGGACACGGTGTGCGGCGCAGAGCCCTCACAGGCACGCCCGCCACGGGATGGGGCTGGCCCGGCCGGGCGCCGCGCCGAAACGGCCCGCGAGCTTCGCCCCGCAGGTGGGGCAGGTGCCCGCCGGGGTCAAGCGGTAGTCGGTGACGGCGAAGCGGTCGCGCCGAATGAGCACCTCAGCGCAGTGTGCACACCGGGTCGTCCCACCCTGGCGGTCGCGGACATTGCCCGTGTACACGTGGTGCAGTCCTTCGGACAGGGCCACTTCGCGGGCCCGCGTCAAGGTCGAGGGCGGGGTGGGCGGGTGGTCCCTCATGCGGTGGTCCGGGTGGAAGGCGCTGAAGTGCAGGGGCACGTCGGGGCCGGCGTGGTCGAGGATCCAGCGGACTTGGGCGCGCAGCAGCCGCTGGTCGTCATTGAGGCCCGGGATGAGCAAACTCGTGAGTTCCATCCACATGCGCCCGCGCGCGGCCACCCAGGCGATGGTTTCCAGGACGTCGTCCAGGTCGGCGCCCGTGAGGCGCCGGTGGAGGTCACGGTCGAAGGCTTTGAGGTCGATGTTGGTGGCGTCCATGGCGTCGAAGAAGGCGGGGCGGGCCGGGGCGCTGATCCAACCTGCGGTGACGGCGACCGTACGGATTCCCCCGTCATGGCAGGCGTCGGCGACGTCGACGGCGTATTCGGCGAAGACCACTGGGTCGTTGTAGGTGAAGGCGACCTGGTCGATGTCGTGGTCCGCGCACCATGAGGCAATGCGTTGCGGAGTGGCGACCTGCGCCAGGGTGTCCCACCGGCGAGAGGTGGAGATCTCCCAGTTCTGGCAGAAGCGGCACCCGAGATTGCATCCTGCGGTGCCGAAGGACAGGACAGGTGTTGCCGGGTGGAAGTGGTTGAGGGGCTTCTTCTCGATGGGGTCCACGGCGAATCCGCTGGAGCGTCCCCATGTGCTCAGGTGGATGTCGCCTTCTCGGGCCTCGCGCACGAAGCAGTACCCGCGCTGTCCCTCTCGCAGGCGGCAGTGACGCGGGCACAGGTCGCACTGCAGGCGTCCGTCCGAGAGTCGGGTGTGCCAGCGCCCGATCATCACTTCTCCGTTTCGGTGAAGGAGTGGACCTGGTAGGTCTGCAGGTGCGTGTGTGGCCCCCAGTGGTGGGAGGGCATGCCGGCTTTTCGGGTCAGGTGGGCCAGGAAGTCGTGGGGGTCGGGCAACTGCTGCCAGACCTGTGGCAGGAAGGTGGCGCGGTGGGTTCCGTCGATCCACACGACCCCGTCGATTCCGGGCCGTAGGGCGCCCAGGGCGTCGTCGCGGCAGGACACGTCCAGGGGTTTCGGGGCCGTCAGGACGCTGACTTCGATGCGGATCCTCCCGAGTTCTCCGGGGGTGAGGCGCGGGAAGCGGGGATCGAGGGTGCCTGCGGCCACGGCGTTGGCGGCTGCGTCCTGACGAAGGGAGCGGTGGGCCTGCAGGGTGCCGACGCATCCGCGCAGGTGCCCGTCCAGGGTGAGAGTGACGAAGCATGCGCCGGGCGCATCCAGGGCTGCCTCGACATCGGGGGCGACCTGGAGCCTCGGTTCTACTGAGCCATCCCTTCCGGAGCCCTTTCCCTCCGACGAGGGCGGCGCCCCGGGGGCTATCTCCTCTTCCAGGGCGCACCGGACGATGCGCAGCAGCTCCTGCCCCGCACCGTGGGCCAGAGGCGTGTGAGTCGTGGCGTTCATGGGCGCGCCTTTTCCTGCACGGCAAAGGTCGCGTAGCCGACGACCCGGCCGACATCACCATTGACCGTGCTGGAGTTGTGCGCCCCCAGCAGTCGCGGGTGGAGGTCGCGACGTCTGCACACCTCCAGCAATCCGTTCAGGGGGCTCGCTCCGCAGGCCCGGCCGGATTCGACGTCTTGGCGGTCAAGGACACGGGTGATGGTCTCGGCGTCGACGACTTGCGCCTGGCGGTCGCTGAGGTGATGAGAGAGGTCGCTGGACACGGCAATGACGCTCTCGTTTCCGCCCCAGAGTTCCTCGATGACGTCAGCGACGTCGGCGGGGTCGGCCACGCCCACGTTGAGGGGGATGACCTGGACCTGGCCAAGGACACGGTGGATGAAGGGGAAGTGCACTTCCAGGGCGTGTTCGTCACGGTGGGTGGCGGCGTGTACGCGGACGGGGGTGGGCAGGTGTGCGGTGCGGGAGAGCACCTCGTCGACGGGGACGCGCAAGGGCCCCAAGGGCGAGTCCACGTGGTCGGCGTCGGGCAGGGCCAGGCCGCGCACGGCGACTCGGTGGGTGGGGCCCAGGAGCACCACGCGTGAGACCGTGCCTCGTAGTGGAACCAATGTGCGCCATCCGAGGGCTGCCAGGTCGCCGGAGTACCTCCAGCCCGCGTGGGGGACGATGAGGGCCTTCGGGGCCGACCCACGCCGGGGAACATCCCTGTGGTCGACAGAGCCACCCCCACGGCTGTCGGCAGCGGTGAGCAGCGCCTCCACTTCGGCGCGAGCCCGCGCCGGATCCGCCGGGTAGAAGAGTCCTGCCACCGCGCAGGGTCGCACTCCCCTTCCCGGGCCTTTCCCATCCGTTGACGCCATCGTCGCCCCCTTGCGTCGAAGTCCGCTGACTCGAAGGCTATCGCCGCCGCACACCCCATGTGAAGGCCCGCTGCCCGCCCACCTGGCGCCTCGGGGATCCAATGTCGCTTCTCCAGCAGGCTGTCAGTCCTCCAGCAGTTCCGGTGCACTCATCGGCCTCGTGGTCGAGGAGAGCACCGGCGGAGCGGCCAGCGCATCCTTTGCCACCCCCAAGTCCTCGAAGCGCCGGGCACTGACCAGCACGCGGCTCTCAAGCGAACCCACCGCCTTGTTGTAGGCGAGCACCGCAGCATCCAGGCTGCGGCCGAGTTTGGCGACATGGGAGCCCACGGTGGCAATGCGCGTGTGCAGGTCCCGCCCCAGAGCAGCGATCTTGGTGGCCTCCTCGGTGATGGACACGTGCCGCCACGCGCTGGCCACCACATGCAACAGGGGCAGCAGAACCGACGGGCCCGCCAGGACCACTCCCTTGCGGGAGGCCTCCTCATGGAGGTCCGGGGCGCGGTCCATGGCCTCACGGTGGACCTCGTCGGAGGGAAGGTACAGGACGACGAACTCGGGGGATCCGGCCTCCAGGTCCCAATAGCGTTTGGAGGCCAACT
This sequence comes from Schaalia sp. 19OD2882, assembly GCF_018986735.1. Taxonomy (NCBI): domain Bacteria; kingdom Bacillati; phylum Actinomycetota; class Actinomycetes; order Actinomycetales; family Actinomycetaceae; genus Schaalia; species Schaalia sp. 19OD2882. The sequence continues at coordinate 1,762,188 of NZ_CP065521.1, forward strand.
GGTCGACGTGGGTGCGCAGGTTGGCCACGAACCCCTCCAGGTGGACGGCGCGCTCGTCCTCGTCCTCGGTGGCGTGTGCGCGAAGAAGACGCGACAGGGGTGCCTTGGAGTCCACGAACACGCACTTGCCGCCGGGCAGGTTCACGCGCATGTCCGGGCGCGAGCCGCCCGCACCCTCCTGCGCGGAGTCGGGCCGGTAGGTGACCTGCAGGTCGAAGTCGACCCTGTCCACCATGCCGCTGGCCTCGACAAGGCGACGCAGGCTCTGTTCGGCCCACGAGCCGCGCACTTGGGGAGTGCGCAGAGCGTCGGACAGGATGCGGGCCTCACGGCGGACCTGCTCTCCCGACACCCTCACGGAGTCGACCTGTCGGCGCAGGTCAGCGGCCATGGCAGCGCGTTCCTTCTCGATGGCCTGCAGGCGAGCCTCCAGTGCCTGCAGGCCCTGGGCCACCGGGGCAAGCATCTGACCGGTCCGGTACTCCCTTCCTTGGGCGGCGCGCTCGACCTCTGCGCCCTGCCTGTCCAGGGCGGCGTCGGAGATGGCGGCGAAACGATCGGCGGCCGCCTGGTCCAAGCGCCCTGCCGACCGCCGACCGAGGAGGTATCCGCCGACGAAGGCGGCAAGGGTGAGTACCACGGCAATGACGAGCAACACGGAATCCATGACTCCAGTGCAACAGGAGCCACCCACATCTGCGCGCACCCGCCCAGCGCGCCGCCCTCAGTCCAGGACGACTCCTTCACGTTCGAGCAGTGAGCGTTTGACCTCCAGGCCCCACCCGAAACCGCCAAGGCTTCCGTCGGCGCGCAGGACCCGGTGGCAGGGTACGAAAAGGGCCACAGGGTTGCGGGCACACACGGAGGCGGCGGCGCGCACCGCCAAGGGTCTGGTGAAGCGCGCCGCGAAGGCCGAGTAGGACAGTGCCTGGCCGGCCGGTATCTCGCACAGGGTCCGCCAGCCGGCCTCCTGCATGGGGGTGCCCTTCTCACGTACGGGCACGGCGCCGATCGCGTCCAATTCCCCGTCGTAGTAGGCCTCGACCGCCTCGGCGGCAAAGCCGCCGGGGGCCTCGACCAACTCATCGACCTCGGCCCGCAGATCCTTGTGCAGCAGCGCCAGCAGGCGCGGCACCCCGGTGTTCCACCCGGTGGCGATCACCCGGTCCTGCCCGTCACGAAGGAAGGTGAAGGGCCCGTCAGGGGTGGCAATGGTCGTCACCAGGGTCGGCGGGAGGCTGGTGCTGGCTCGGCTCATGCCCAGACTCTAGCGCCGCAGCCCGTACCCGGAAACACCCCCACCTGCACCGGTCAGTGGATGAGGGTGCCGACCCCGCCACCCAGCGCCCGACCTGCATCCGCCAAAGCGCAGATGACGGCCCTGCGAGCCTCGCCCCGAGGTGCCGACTCCACGAACTCCACGGCAGCCAGGACCTTCGGCAACATCGACCCGGGGGCGAACTCCCCTGCGGCGATGAGCTCGCGCGCCCGCGCCACGGACATGTCCTTGAGCCACTCCTGCCGGTCGGTGCCCCAACCGATCGCCACCCGCGGCACCGCCGTGCAGATGACCAAGGTCTCCGCCTCCAAGGTGTGGGCCAACAACGCCGCCGTCAGGTCCTTGTCGATGACGGCGTCCACGGCGCGCAGCCCTGCAACCCCACGCGAAGGATCGGACACCACCGGCACTCCCCCGCCTCCGCAGGCCACCGTGAGGAAACCCGCATCCACCAAGGCCCTGACGGCCTCGACCTCGACGATCTCGACAGGTCTCGGAGAGGGCACCATGCGCCTCCACCCGCGACCGGCATCCTGCCCGTACACGTGGTCGGGGTGCTCGGCGCGTCGACGCTCGGCCTGCTCGGCGGACAGGAAGGGCCCGATGGGTTTCGTCGGGTGCGCGAAGGCGGGATCGGCCTCGTCCACGCGCACACGGGTGACGAGGGCGGCCACCCGCCCCCTGGCCGGGCCACCGGCACCCGCGCAGGACTCCTCGCCCGAGCGGCGCCGCGAGACCTCTTCCTCCAGGACAGCCACGACATGGTCACCGATGTAGCCCTGGCTCATGGACACCATCTCCGGCATGCCGATCTCCGGAACCCCCGGATCCACCGCACACCCCAGCGAAAATGCCCGTTCGATCTGCCCCACCTGAGGCCCGTTCCCGTGCGCCACCACAAGGCCGTCACAGGAGGTCGCCAGGTCCACCAGTCCCGCTGCCGCATTGCGCAGCGCTTCGACCTGCTCACGCGGGGTCAGGCCCAGGGCGTTCCCGCCCAGGGCGACAACACTTCGTCCCACCCTTCAAAACCCCAGTCGTCCGAGCATCTTCGGATCGGACTGCCAGTCCTTGGCAGTGCGTACATGCAGATCCAAGTATATTCTGCGCCCCAGCAGCTCCTCGATCTGGGCCCGGGCCTTCTTGCCGATCTCCTTCAGGCGCGCCCCCTTGCGGCCGATGATGATGGCCTTCTGGGAGTCGCGTTCGACGTAGACGTTCACGTGCACGTCCAGCAGAGGCTTGCGGGTCTCCCCCTCGCGCGACGGGCGCTCGATGATCTCCTCGACCTGGACGGCCAGCGAATGCGGCAACTCGTCACGGACCCCCTCAAGGGCCGCCTCACGGATGAACTCCGCGATGAGGGTGTCGCGGGACTCATCGGTCACGTCACCGCTGGGGTACAGGGGTGGCGAGAGCGGCACGAGATCGGTGAGGACCTCCAGCAGGGTCTCGATCCCCTTGCCTTCGTGCGAGGACACGGGCACGATCGCCGCCCACTGTCCCAAGGATTCGATGGCCATGAGGTGACGCATGACGCGTTCGCGGGTCACCGTGTCGCACTTGGTGGCCACGGCCACCACCGGGCGACGCACCCCCTGCAATTCGCGGGCGATGAACTGGTCGCCCGGCCCGATCCGCTGGTTGGCGGGCAGGCAGAAGACGACCACGTCGACCTCCGCCAAGGCCTCGCGGACCATGTCGTTCAGTCGCTTTCCCAGCAGAGTGCGGGGCCGGTGGTACCCGGGGGTGTCGACGAGGACCAATTGCGAGGTCGGGCGGTGGACGATGCCTCGGATGTTGTGACGGGTGGTCTCGGGCCGACCGGAGGTGATGGCGACCTTGTGCCCGACCAGCGCATTCGTCAGCGTCGACTTGCCGACATTGGGCCTGCCGACGATGGAGACGAATCCGGCGCGAAAATCCTCGGGATGGTCGGGAAGCACCAGGTCCGCCCCGGCATTGGTCTGCTCGCGCAGGGCCCGCAGGTCGGCCAGGGCACGCTCCACCTGGTCGGAGTCCGCCTCCTCGGGGTCGTCCACCTCGGGGTCGTCCTCGAATTCGTCGACGAGGGCGTCCAGGTCGACGTCATCGAAGGCATTGGGGCCCGCCATGAGCTCGTCGTCACTGGGAAAGTGCACGGGTCAATCCTCCTGTCGGGCAGTTTCGGGCCCGTCCTCGTCCTGGTCGATGAGTGAACACACGATGGTACCCACTTGTCGGCGTCTGCCGCGCGCCTCCTCGGCGACCATGCGGATCCGACCCACCTGCCCCACCGCTCCGGGCAGGGGGACGCGTCCGATCGCCTTGGCCAGCAGACCGCCGATCGAGTCGACGTCCTCGTCCTCCAACTCGATGCCCAGCAGCTCACCGACCTCCCACGTGCCCATGCGGGTGGATACACGCCACGAACCGTCCTCGAGCTGCTCGGGTTCGACGACTCCCTTGTCGTGTTCGTCGGTGAGTTCTCCCACGACTTCCTCCAGCAGGTCCTCCAATGTGACCAGACCCGAGATACCGCCGTACTCGTCGACGACCAGGGCCAGGTGGAAGTGCTCGGCCTGCATCTGACGCAGCAGGTCGTCGGCGGGTTTGGTCTCCACGGTGAACTCGGCGGGGCGCATCATCTGCTCCGCGGTGAGGTCCAGGGCGCCTCCGGCGGCCTCCCACCTTCGGACCAGATCCTTGAAGTAGAGCACTCCTCGCACGTCGTCCACGTCGTCGCCGACCACCGGCACGCGCGAGAACCCGGAGCGCACGAACAGGCGCAGGCACTTGCGTGCAGGCACCTCCGAGTCCAGGGTGACCATGTCGATGCGCGGAACCATGACCTCACGCACCAAGGTGTGCCCCAATTCGAAGACCGAACGCAGCATCTGCCGGTCCTCTTCCTCCAGCCCCTCGGTCTCCCCCACTTGGTCGACCATTTCACGCAGGTCCTCGGCCATTTCCGCACGGGCCTCGGCCTCGGTGCGGCTGGGCTGGGGGAACCATCCGCGCACCAGGTGGATCATCGGGTCCAGCACATGTGAGACCCGCACCAGGCGGGTGGCCGTACGGGCGCCGCGAAGGGCGACTCCCTCGGGATTGCGGGACCCCAGGCGGGCCCCGACCAGGACGACGGCCACGAATTGCAGGGCGGAGACCGACACCAGGGCGATCAGGCCGGTGGCCCACGCGGGCAACCTCGCCTCGACCAGGGCCAGCGTGACACCGACGGCCAGGACCACCTGCCAGAAGGTGCGCAGGCCGCGCAACACCAGGTCGGCGCGTCCTCGATGCAGGAGAAGCTGAGCCAGAACCTCCGCGTGGGGGCGCGCGTCCTCGACCATGTCCTGGACGGAGGCACGCGAAAGCTTGGCCACGGCGGCCTCCACGGCCGAAAGCCACAGGGCCAGCGCCGAGGCGACGAGGCTCAGCAGGACCAGTGCGACGCTCACGCGCTTGTCACCTGGCCAAGAAGGTGAGCAGCAGACGCCGTTGCAGGGCGAACATCTCGTCGCGTTCGGCCTCCAGTGCATGGTCGTAGCCGAGCAGATGGAGAATGCCGTGTGTGGCCAGCATGAGCATCTCCTCGGTGAGAGTGTGGCCGGCCTCGTGGGCTTGGGCCTCGGCCACCTGCGGGCAGATGCAGATGTCGCCCAGGCAGCCCGGCCCGGTGGGATGGTCCTCGCTGCCGGGACGCAATTCGTCCATGGGGAAACTCATGACGTCAGTGGGGCCGGGCAGGTCCAGCCAGCGCACATGCAGGTCCTCCATCGGGCCGGGTTCGATGAAGAGGATGTTGAGTTCTGCCGAGGTCGACACGTGCATGGCGGTCAGGACGAAGTCGGCCAGTTCGACGAACTCGGTGCCGTCGATGTCGTACTCGGTCTCGTTGATGACTTCGGTCATGACCGTGGTGTCCTTCCGCTCAAGTGGCGTCCCCCTCGTGTGCGCCGGCCGCCCTCGCGGCGGCGCAGGCCCTCGACACGTGCATCCCAGGCGTCGTAGGCGTCGATGATGTGCCCCACCAGCGCGTGACGCACCACGTCGGCGCTGGTCAGGTGGCAGAACTCGATGCCGTCGATCCCGTCCAGGACTTGCTGGATGCTGGCCAGGCCCGACTTGGCCCCGCCGGCCAGGTCGATCTGCGAGATGTCTCCCGTGACGACGACCTGCGAATTGAACCCCAGACGGGTCAGGAACATCTTCATCTGGGCAACTGTCGCGTTCTGGGCCTCGTCCAGGATGATGAAACTGTCGTTGAGGGTCCGTCCGCGCATGTACGCCAAGGGGGCGACCTCGATGGTTCCGGCGGCCATGAGTCTGGGAAGGGCTTCCGGGTCCAGCATGTCCCCCAAGGCGTCGTAGAGGGGGCGCAGGTAGGGGTCGATCTTGTCGGTGAGACTGCCCGGCAGGAAGCCGAGATTCTCCCCCGCCTCCACGGCCGGGCGGGTCAGGACAATGCGTCTGACCTGTCCCGACAGGAGCCGTTGGACGGCCTGGGCCATGGCCAGGTAGGTCTTGCCGGTTCCAGCCGGGCCGATGCCGAAGACGACGGTGGAACGGTCGATGGCGTCCACGTAGGCGCTCTGCCCCGGCGACTTGGGGCGGATGGAGCGGCCTCGGACCTGCAGGACCTCGTCGGCGGGGCGACCGGCCAGCGCGCTGGAGGTGAGCATGCGCACCGCGTGTTCGACCCCGGGGACGTCCAGGGGTTGGCCTCGGCGGGCCAGTTGGGTCAATTCGATCAGCAGTTGGGCGGCGACGTCGACCTCGTCCTCCATGCCACTCAGGGTGATCTCGCGCCCCATGACGAGGAAGCGCACTTTGGGGAAGCCGCGTTCGACGGCGCGCAGGACCTGGTCCGAGGCGCCCAGGACACTCAGCGGGTCCACTTCGGGCGGGATGGTCACGCGCCGGGTGGTCGGGGCGGGCGGCGGGGTGTCCTCACTCATGCGGTGGTCGGTCATCTCCTGGTCGGTGGGTGGCACTGTTCAGCGCCTCCGAGTCTATCCCGGTCCCCTTGCCCGACCCTGTTTCCCCAAGAAGGGTCGCTGGGGTCGTTCCCCCACGACCGTGTGTCCAAAAGGTCTCCATCGTCTTCTCGACGATCACCACCTCGTCGAAGTTCCTCGGTCGCACCATGGGATGACACCGGACCATTTTGTGCCCACAGGCCAGGAACCGGGCGGCCCTTTCACCAGCGTCCAACCGCGGCGCCGACCAGGGCGGCGGCGACGGGTCCGGCGGTGGAGGCCCGCAGGACGTGCGGGCCCAACAGGACGGGGGTGGCTCCGACCCGGGTCAGCGCATCGAGTTCGTCGCCGTCGATGCCCCCTTCAGGTCCGACGACGAGGGCGATGCCGACGCACTCCCGCAGCTGCTGGGACCTTTCGGCCACAAGTGCACTCAGGGTGCCGACGGCCTCTTCGTGGCAGACGAGAACGGCCCCGCCCTCGGCGATGAATCCCCGGGCCCACCGCGCGAGGGAGCGCGAGTCCACCGCCCCGAGGACCTCGGGCACCCACGCGCGTCTGGCCTGCTTGGCGGCCGCCAAGGCGACCCCCTCCCACTTGGCACGCGCCTTGTCGGCCTTGGGCCCCGCCCAGCGGACGATGGAGCGGTTGGCCTGCCAAGGCAGGACGGCGTCGATGCCGACCTCGGTGGCGGTCTCCACAGCCTGCTCGTCGCGCCCACCCTTTGCCAGGGCCTGGACCAGGACGATCCGCGGGGCCGGTGCGTCCTCGGCCACGACCTCGCCAACCCGCAACTGCGGGCCCCGCCTGGCGGCGGAAACGATCTCGCAGACCAGACGCAAGCCCTGTCCATCGACGAGGTCGATGCACTCGCCGACCTCGACGCGTTTGACGAAGGCATGGTGTCCCTCGTCACCGCCCAGGGACAGCTCCTGGCCGACCGTGACCGTGGAGGCGTCGACGTCCAGGCCACTGGTGTGGAAGACCTGCCGGGTCACGGCTCACTCCCCCATGAACTTGTCGCGAAGTCGCTCGAAGAGGTTCTGTCCGTCCTTCGGGGTGTGCACACGGTCTTCACCGCGGTGGGCGGCAAGCTGTTCGAGCAGCTCACGTGAACGGTCGTCCAGCTTCTTGGGGATCTCCACGTCCACGTGGACGTAAAGGTTGCCGCGGCCCGGCCTCTGCAGGCGCCCCACCCCCATGCCGTCCAGGCGCAATTCGTCACCGGGTTGGGTGCCGGGCTTGATGCGCACGTCCTGCGGGCCGTCCAGCGTCGTCAGGGGGAAAGTGGTGCCCAGAGCCGCAGTGGTCATCGGCACGGTGATGCGCGTGTGCAAGTCATCGCCGCGGCGGGTGAAGACCGGGTGAGGATTCTCGTGGACCTCCAGGTAGAGGTCTCCGGCAGGGCCCCCTCCCAGGCCGACTTCGCCCTTGCCCGCCAGTCTGATTCGGGTGCCTTCGTCGACGCCGACGGGGATCTCCACCGACAGGGTCTTCGTCGTGCGCACGCGACCGTTGCCCGAGCACTCCTGGCAGGGCTTGGGCAGGACGTCACCGTGTCCCTGGCAGGTGCCGCACGGGGCCTGGGTGCGGATGGCACCGAGAAAACTCTGCTGGACGTGTTCGACGACGCCGCGCCCATTGCAGGTCGGGCATCGTACGGGCGTCGACCCGGGTTCGGACATGGATCCGTGGCAGACCTCGCAGCGCACGTAGGTGCCGACCTTGACCTCCTTGGTGGCGCCGAAGGTGGCCTCTTCCAGGCTCACCTTGACGCCGACCAACTGGTCCTGTCCGCGTCGGGTGCGCGGCACAGGGCCGCGCCCTGCGCCTCCGAAGCCGCCGAACATGGCGCCCAAGATGTCACCCAGGTCGCCGAACTCGGCGCCGCCACCGTGGAAGCCTCCGCGCGTGGGGTCGGACCCGCCCAAGTCGTAGATGCGGCGCTTGTCCGGGTCGGACAAGGTTTCGTAGGCCACCGACAAGTCCTTGAAGGCCTCTTCGTCCCCACCATGGTCGGGGTGCAGTTCGCGCGCCTTGCGGCGGTAGGCCTTCTTGATCTCCGTGGCGTCGGCGTCTCGGTCGACACCCAGGATCTCGTAGTAGTCGTTCACTTCCGGTGCTTCCTCGTTCTGCCCCTGCGGGCGCTGGGGCTCAGTGGTTCAGGTATCGGGACAGGTAGGCGGCCACGGCGCGCACCGAGGACATGGCGCGCGCATAGTCCATGCGTGTGGGGCCCACAATGCCCAGGTGTGCGCGTGAGCCGTCGGCAGCCCCGTAGGTGCTGGCCACCACCGAAGTCTGCGCCAGGCCGTCGTGCTGGTTCTCCGAGCCAATGCTCACGTGGATGGAGTCGTCCAGGGCAAGCTCCTGGAACAGGCGCAGCAGGGCGACCTTCTCCTCAAGGGCGTCCAGGACGGGGGTGATGTCTCGGAAGTCGACGTTGGAGCGTGCGATGTTCGACAGGCCCGCCACGACCATGCGCGACTCGGAGGAGGGTCGTAGGAGGTCCTCGGTGATCTGGGCGACCGCCTGGGTCATGCAGGCCAGCGCTGCGTCGGTGGCCGGGTCGGCCTCGTCCACCAGGGCGTTCAGGCGCTCCGCTGCGGCCTGACTGTCAAGTCCTTCGCATTCCTCGTTGACGCGCACGCGCAGACGTTCGACGTCCTCGGTGTCGACCGGCAGGTCCAGGTCGACGATGCGTTCCTCGACCGATCCTGCGGAGGTGATGACGACGACGAGGAGCCTCCTCGGGGTCAGGTCCACCAATTCGATCCGGCGCAGGGTGGCGGAATGCAGGGTCGGGTACTCGATGACGGCGACCTGTCGGGTGACCTGGGCGAGCAGGCGCACGGTGCCGGTGACCACGTCGTCCAGGTCCACGCCCCTGGCCAGGAACGCCTCCACGGCGCGCCTTTCGGGGGCGCTCATGGGCTTGAGGGTGGTCAGGTGGTCGACGAAGAGGCGGTAGCCTCGGTCGGTGGGGACGCGCCCTGCGCTGGTGTGGGGCTGGTAGATCAGGCCGGCTTCCTCCAGCAGGGCCATGTCATTGCGGATGGTGGCCGAAGAGACTCCCAGGTCGTGGCCGGCGGCGATGACTTTGGAGCCGACGGGTTCGCGCGTGTGGACGTACTCGGAGACGATGGCGCGCAGCACGTCGAGTCTGCGGTCCTCGCTCATGCCTCCACCTCCTGCGTGTCCAGCTGCTCCCACGAGCATCCGCGTCCCCGTCGGGGCCACGGAACAACTTTGGCACTCACGCGCCCAGAGTGCCAATGCTACTCCGGGCCGGGGTGTCAGCGGGTACCGGGAGCGGTGACGAAGTCGATGAGTTCCTCCACACGCCCCAGCAGAGCAGGCTCCAGATCCTTGTAGGTGCGCACCGTGGCAAGGATCCTGCGCCAGCCGTGGGCGATGTCGGCCTGGGTGGCGTGGGGCCATCCGAGGTGGGCCAGGGTCCCGCGTTTGATGTCCGTGCCACGGGGTATCTCCGGCCAGCGCTCGAGCCCCACCCGCTGGGGTTTGACCGCCTGCCAGATGTCGACGAAGGGGTGTCCGACGACCAGGAGCCCCTGGCCCCATCGCGCCTGGAGGGCCTGGGCGATGCGCGACTCCTTCGATCCGGGCACCAAGTGGTCCACGAGGACTCCGGCCCGGGTGGTTCCTCCCGGCTGGAAGTCGTCGAGGACGGCCTCCAGGTTGTCGACCCCGTCGAGCAGTTGGACGACCACCCCGGCCTCGGCAAGGTCATCGCCCCACACGTGCTGGACCAGTTCCGCATCATGTCGGCCTTCCACCCACAGGCGTGAGGCGCGCGCCACGCGGGCGGGACCCTTGGGGGCGGCGATGGATCCGGAGTTCGTGACGCGTCTGCCACCGGGAGTGGTCAGGGCAGCCGGAGCGCCGGGCGCAATCCCGGGACTGCGCGCCGGCGCCCTGGAGGGCCGGGGCGGCAGGACCTCGACTGGTTTGCCGTCCAACCAGAAGCCGGGCCCCAAGGGGAAACTGCGGCGGCGGCCTCGTCGGTCCTCGAGTTCAAGGACGTGCATTCCGCCGGACTTCTCCACCCGGGTGATGGCACCGACCCACCCGGTGGTCACGTCCTCCAGGACCATGCCGATCTCGGCGTGGACCGGGGCGGATCGTGGTCTGCGGGCGCTGGGCCCCTGCCTGTGCGGGTCGTGCGAGAGGATGTCGGGGCCGTAAGGGTCGTCGAAGGATCGGCGTGGATTCACCCGGAAACCCCGGCCCGCCTCGCCTGCCGACACCGGTGTCCCCCTCTCACTTGTCGGCGCCCACCGTGCGGGCCCTGCTGTACAGCAGGGTGACGATCCCGGCGAAGAGGATGACGCCGATGACCTGGGTCAGACCTTCGAAGCCTTCGGGAACCAGCGCCAAGGGATCGTCCTTTCCGGAGAAGCCGACGATGCCCGCATAGACGACGCCCCACAGGGATTCGCCGACGATGAGGCCAGTGGCCATGAGGGTGCCCATGCGCCTGGCGCGCTCGGGGTCGCTCTGGCGCTGCGCCCACTTGTCGTGCAGCACGCCGATGAGGGCTCCGATGGGGATCATGATGGTGATGGCCATGGGCAGGTACATTCCCATTCCCACCGCCAGACCCGGCAGGGACAGCTTCTTCGTCGTACGGGTGAGGATCTCGTTGATGATGATGACGACCACGCCGATGGCCGCGCCCACACCGATGAGGTTCCAGTTGAGATCGCCACCGAAGACGCCCTTGATGAGGTCCGAGATCAGCGAGGCCTGGGGGGCCGCCAGCGCCTTCTCCCCAGCGCCGGGGGCTCCTTGGAAGCCGAAGGCGGTCTGCATGAGGTTGAGGACGGGCGGGATGACGATCGAGCCGAAGACGACACCGATGACCAGGGCCACCTGCTGCTTCCACGGGGTGGCGGCCACCAGCTGGCCGGTCTTGAGGTCCTGGAGATTGTCGTTGGAGATCGTCGCGATACCGAAGACGACGGCAGCGGTGAACAGCGTGTAGGCCACCAGGGCGGACACCTGGTCACCGGTGACGGTGCCGTGGACGGCCTTGACGACGAGGGCAGCAGCGATTGCGACGATGATGCCGACGCCGGAGATCGGCGAGTTCGACGCGCCGATGAGACCCGCCATGTATCCGCACACGGAGGCCACGGCCAGACCGGTGAGCAAGATGAACAGGATCGAGACGATGATGAGGCCCAGGACGGAGTGTTCGATGGCGGTCCCGCGGACGAAGAGCCACAGGAGGACACCGATGGGCAGCATCGAAGCAATGGTGGTGCCGATGACGAACTTCGCCGACAGGTCCTGTTCGGTCAGTTCCACCGTTTGTCCCGCCTGGCGGCGCGAGGAGGAGACCAGGGAGTCGCGGATTCCACCGATGATGGGGCCGAGCAGTTTGAGCAGGGTCCACACGGCGGCCACGGCGATCGTGCCGGCACCCATGAGGCGCACCTCGGACTTGAAGACGGTGCCGACGGTGTCCGCGAGGGATTCGACTCCTTCCACGTGACCCCAGGTCTGCATGGGCAGCAGTACCCCGTAGGAGATCAACAGACCGACGACCATGGCGATGCCGACGCCAAGACCGACCAGGTGGCCCACGCCGATGAGGGCCAGGGACAAGGAGCCAGCGGCCATGGTGCCGCCCGCGCCGATGCGGAACACTCCGGAGACTTCCGTGGCCACGGCCTTGAGGGATCCCAGGACGACGAAGGCCGCCGACGACAGGCCGCCCCAGACGATGGCCATGAGGCCCTTGTGGGACTCCTCGGCGCCTTCATGGGTGTCGCCGACTTTGAGGACCTCGGCTGCCGCCACGCCTTCGGGATAGGGCAGGTCGGAGTTGGTGACCAGGGCGCGGCGCAGCGGGATGGAGTACATGACGCCCAGGATTCCGCCCAGTGCGATGACGAACACCGACTGCCAGTAGGGGAATCCTTGCCACCAGCCGACCATGACCAGGCCCGGCAGGACGAAGATGATCGCGGAGAGGGTTCCCGCCGCAGACGCGATGGTCTGGACGATGTTGTTCTCCTGGATGGTGTGGTCCTTGAAGTAGCGCAGGACGGCCATGGAGATGACTGCGGCGGGGATCGAAGTCGCGAATGTCAGCCCGGCCTTGAGGCCCAGGTAGACATTCGCAGCGGTGAAGATGATGGTGATGATTCCACCAATGACGATTCCGCGAATCGTCAGCTCCTTGAGGGAACCTCTGTCGGCGGGTGTGGGGGCGGACATGTCTTCATCTCCTTGTGGGAATTGGGACAGTCGGAGGGTATCACCGGGTTCAGATCCTGACGACGATCGCCCATGATCGCCAAGACGCTGTGCCACCAGGCTCTCCACGCAGGTCACAGGGCCGCCCGCTGTGAGCGAGGGCGGCCCTGTGACGCTCGGGCGAATCAGTGCTCGGCGGCAATGGCCTCCTCCCGAGTCGCGTGCACGGTGCCGTGCGCGTGCTCCGGCGGGGCGTAGATCGAGTAGACCTTCAGCGGAGTCTGGCCGATGGACGTGAGGTTGTGCCACGAGCCCGCGGGAATGAAGATCGCATCATCGTCAGAGGCTTCGACGTCGAAGGTGAGTTGGTCCTTCGCGGGGCCCATCTGCACCCGGGCCCGTCCGTCCTCGATGCGCAGGAACTGGTCGTGGTCCTCATGGACCTCCAACCCGATGTCGTGGCCGGGTTCGATGCTCATGACGGTCAGTTGCAGGTTGCTGCCCGTCCACAGGGTCGTGCGGTAGTTCGTGTTCTGCGTCGTCGCCTCTTCAATGTTGACGACGTAGGGGTTGGGTCCGTGGTCCACGCTCATGACACTCCTCCATCAGTCCTTCGTGTCGCCCGCCCCGATCGGGCGGTCGGCGCTTTCGATCCTATGCCCGCTCCCTCCCGATTGCGCGCAGGGGTGGGCCCGACAGGCGCCACGCCTCGACGATTCGGCGACACCCGGGTGCCGAGCCGAAGGTCTCCAGGTCGTGCGACGCGACAAGGGCATTCGTCCCGGCCTCACTCCTGGGTGAGCACCCGTGTCACGTGGTCGGCCAGTAGGCGCCCTGGCAGGGTGAGGCGAATCCGCCCGCGCAGGGCTGCGGCACCGTCGACCAGACCATCGGCCACCAGAGCGGCGATGGCCTCAGGGGCGAGCCCTTCTGGCACCTCCACCCCGTCGCTGGTGCGCACCGCCAACATGATGCGCTCCAACTCCCGCGTGGCGGGGTCCAGGACCTCCCCCGCCGCCGCCGGGGACGAACCCGCCTGGACGCGCCCCGCGTGGGCGCGCGGGTGTTTGACGTTCCACCAGCGGGTACGCCCCACATGGGAGTGGGCTCCCGGCCCCAGCCCCCACCAGTCATGGTCACGCCAATAGGCCAGGTTGTGTCGGCTCGCACGGCGCAGGGCGGAGGCGGGCAGGCCGCCCTCGTCCCCTCCGCGCCTGGCCCAGTTCGAGATCTCGTACCAGGCCAAGCCCGCCTCCCCCAGCAAGCGGTCCGCCAATTCGTACTTGGCGGCCTCGTCATCCGGGTCGGGTTCGGGCAGCTCACCGCGCGCCACCTGCACCCCCATGCGGGTCCCCTCCTCCACCACCAGGGCATAGGCGCTCACGTGGTCGGTTCCAAGCCCCAGCGCCACCTCGAGGGAGCGCTCCCAATCCCCCAGACTCTCTCCCGGCGTGCCGTAGATGAGGTCCACCGACACCTCCAGACCCGCCTCACGCGCCCAAGCAACCACCAGCGGAAGACGTTCGGGCCGGTGGGTGCGCTCCAGCGTCGCCAGCACATGCGGAAGCGCCGACTGCATCCCGAAGGAGACCCTGGTGACCCCGGCTGCGGCCAGGCCGGCCAGCGCCGCAGCGTCGACGCTGTCCGGGTTCGCCTCGACGGTGACCTCCGCCCCGCCGGCCACGCCGAAGTGGGTGCGCACCCCCTCAAGGATGCGTGCGATCTCACCCACGGCCAACAGGGTGGGGGTCCCTCCCCCGAGGAAGACCGTGGAGGCGGGGCGCTCACCGAAACCGGCCCGGCCCAGCACGGTGGAGGCCAGGCGCGCCTCGGCCACCACCGTGTCCGCATAGGAGTCGGGTTCGGCGCCCGGCCCGAAACCCACCGTGTAGGTGTTGAAGTCGCAGTAGCCGCAACGCCGTGTGCAAAAGGGCACGTGCACGTAGACGCTGAAAGGACGCCCGGCCCCGACCTCGGCAAGGTCGCCGTCCAGGCGCCCGTCCGACGGCCATTGCCGCCCCTCGGGCTGGGCGGGGCTCACGCCGGGTCAGCCTCTGCGCGCGAGCGCCGCACCCCCAGCACGTCACGTGAGACACGCCCAGCAGCATGTCCGCGGGTCTCGAAGTGGGTGACCAGGCGCCCGTCCCAGCGGGGGGCGAATCCGCCGTGGTCCCCGCGCGGGTCGGCCGCGTCGGGCCGTTCCCCCGCATGCGGATTGACCAAGGCGGGGCAAGCCTCGACCACGTCACGCATCTGCCAGGCGTAGTCCTGCCAGTCGGTGGACAGGCGCCACCGGCCCCCGTCCACGAGCAGCCGCGCCACCTCCAGGGCGAAGCCCGCTTGGACCAGGCGGCGCTTGTGGTGGCGCGACTTTCGCCACGGATCGGGAAAGAAGGTCCACACCTCGTCGATGCTGGCCTCACCCAGGACGATCGGCAGGGCCTGCTGGGCGTCGGCCTCGATGACGCGGATGTTGTCCACGCCGGCCTCGACCGCCTTGGACACGAGTTTGGCGATGCCCGGCACCCACACCTCGAAGCACAGGAAGTCGCATTCCGGATGGGCTGCGGCCGCGTGGACGGCTTGTTCGCCGGTGCCCGAGCCGATCTCCAGGGTCACCGGGGCGCATCGGCCGAAAAGGTGCGGCAGGTCCAGGCGGAAGTCCTCGGCCACGGTGGTGTGTCCGACGCCGCGACGCACGTCGACGACGAAGCGGTGCGCGTGTGCCTGCCACGTGCGCTGCAAGTTCGCGGGCAGTTCTCGCGAGCGTCGCGTGAAGGACTTCGTGCGGGCCATGAAGACTTCGCCTGCGGGCGCATCCCCCTCGCGTCGGCGGCGTTCGGCATTGCCCGCCCGCTCGGGGCCAAGGGTCGGTGTGCCCTCGCCGCCTCGCCCCTGGCCCGACACCGGCGCCGTCATTTCTTTCCCGTGGGAACGTCGCTGGTCAGGGCAGCGATGAAGGCCTCCTGCGGGACGTCGACCCTTCCGATCGACTTCATCCGCTTCTTGCCTTCCTTCTGCTTCTCCAGCAGCTTGCGCTTTCGGGTGATGTCGCCGCCGTAGCACTTGGCCAGCATGTCCTTGCGCAAGGCCTTGATGGTCTCGCGGGCGATGACGCGCGAGCCGACTGCCGCCTGCACGGGGATCTCGAACTGTTGCCTGGGGATGAGTTCCTTCAGACGCTTGGTCATGCGCAACCCGTACTGGTAGGCGGCGTCCTTGTGGACGATGGCGCTGAAGGCGTCCACGCGTTCCCCGTTCAGCAGGATGTCAACCTTGACCAAGTCGGCCACCTGGTTTCCGGACTCGTGGTAGTCGAGGGAGGCGTAGCCGCGGGTGCGGGACTTGAGGTGGTCGAAGAAGTCGAAGACGATCTCGGCCAAGGGCAGCGTGTAGTGGATCTCGACCCGGTCCTCACTCAGGTAGTCCATGCCCTTCATGGCGCCGCGGCGTTCCTGACACAGCTCCATGACGGTGCCGGTGAATTCCGTGGGGGTCAAGATGGTGGCGTTGACCACCGGTTCACGCACCTCCGCGATCTTGCCCTCGGGGTATTCGCTGGGATTGTCGACGCGGACGACCTCGCGGTCCTCCTTGGTGACCTGGTAGACGACATTCGGCGCGGTGGCGATCAGGTCCAGGTTGAATTCGCGTTCCAAGCGCTCGCGGACGATCTCCAGGTGGAGCAGGCCGAGGAAGCCGCAGCGGAAGCCGAAACCCAGGGCCGCCGAGGACTCCGGTTCGTAGGTCAGGGCCGCATCGTTGAGTTGCAGGCGTTCCAGGGCGTCACGCAGGTCGGGGAAGTCGGAGCCGTCCACCGGGTAGATGCCGGAGAAGACCATGGGTTTGGGGTCCTGGTAGCCGGCCAGGGGCTCTGTGGCTCCTTTGTGTTGGGCGGTGACGGTGTCGCCGACCTTCGATTGGCGCACGTCCTTCACGCCGGTGATGAGGTAGCCGACCTCGCCCGCACCGATTCCCGTCGAGGGCGAGGGTTCGGGCGAGATGACGCCGATCTCCAGCAGCTCGTGTGTGGCGCCGGTGGACATCATCTTGACCCGCTCGCGGGTGGAGAGCATTCCGTCGACCACTCGCACATATGTCACGACTCCGCGGTAGGTGTCGTAGACGGAGTCGAAGATCATGGCGCGGGTGGCGGCCCGCGGGTCGCCGGAGGGAGCCGGGACGACCTCGACGATGCGGTCGAGCAGCTCGGGCACACCCGCGCCCGTCTTTCCCGAGACCAGCAGGATCTCGTCCTCGTCACAGCCGATGAGTTGGGCCAGTTCGTGGGCGTACTTCTCCGGCTGGGCTCCGGGCAGGTCGATCTTGTTCAGGACGGGGATGATGGCCAGGTCGTTCTCCATGGCCAGGTACAGGTTCGCCAAGGTCTGGGCTTCGATCCCTTGGGCGGCGTCGACCAGTAGGACGGCGCCTTCACAAGCCGCCAGCGACCGGGAGACCTCGTAGGAGAAGTCGACGTGGCCGGGGGTGTCGATCATGTTCAGGGCGTAGGCGACATCGTCCACGGCCCAGGGCATGCGCACGGCCTGGGACTTGATGGTGATGCCGCGTTCACGTTCGATGTCCATGCGGTCCAGGTACTGGTCCTTCATGTCGCGCGCCTGGACGATCCCGGTCAGTTGCAGCATGCGGTCGGCCAAGGTGGACTTGCCGTGGTCGATGTGGGCGATGATGCAGAAGTTCCGGATGTGTTCCTGCGCGGTGTGCGCAGGACGGATCGACGCCTCCTGGGCGGGCGTGGGGATGGGGGACAACGAGGACCTCCGTCAGGTGTCGGGCGTTGCCCACCATCGTCCCATCCTCACACCCGCCGGCGCCAACCTGACCGGTGCCGCGTCGCGCACACTCCGCCCGTACCCGCGCGGCGAGGGCGGCCCCCGGGTGGGTGCTCAAAGTCCGAAGGCATCCCCGCCCTCGCCCGCCGGCCCCTCACCTGACACGATGTCGAGCAAGTCCGTGAAATGGGCGATCTCCTCGGGTCCGAATCCGGCGGGTGGGTTGTCGACGAGGGCGCGGCACCAGCGTGCGGCGCGCCAGGTGTCACCGTCGTCCAGGGCCAGGCCCACCTGCAGCATGCGCTGCCTGCCGGTGAGGGAATGGGTCTCACCCAGGTGGCGTCGACAGTCCTCGACCAGGATGGACCACTGTTCGCGGGCCAGAGCCACGTTCCCGTCCTCGTGGTGGTTCAAGGCGATGAGGTGCCGCAGTTCGAGAATCCTCTCATCGCCACAGTGGTGACTTTCCAGCAGATCCTCCATGAGGCCTTCGTATACCGCGGTGGATTCGGCGAAGCGTCGGTCCATTGCCAGAACCTCCCCCAGATTGTTCCTGGTCATGAGGTACATGGGGTCGCCCTGGTCGACAGTGCCCTGCATGTCGGCCACCAGGTCCCGGTAGACGCGGGCGGCCCTTTCCCACAGACCCTTGGCCTTGAGGGGCATTGCCGAGTTGTTGCGTACGACGAATTCGAATCCGGGTGGCACCTCGGGAGCGCGTCGGATGTCGCGCAGCAGTTGCGCGAAGGCGTTCAAGGCCAGGTCCTCGTAGCCGCAGACGCACATCCAGTACAGCTCGGAGTTGCGCATGACGAGGGTGATTTCGTGCAGTGGGCCGAGTTCAGCCATGGCCACACGCACGGCCCGACTGGCCCGGCGTTTGGCTTCCATTTCGTTGCCGACCTCGGCATGCCAGTCGACAAGCAGTTTGAGCACGTGGATCTTGGCGATCGGCGAGATCTCGCTGCCGTGCTCGGCCAGGATTTCATCCACCATGTCGATGGCGCGGGCGACGGACCCGTGTTGATGGGTGCGAAGGGCTGCGGACAGGCCGGGCACCTCGTAGGGGGAGAAGGGCCAGCTTCCCCCGTCGATCCGGGCTCGCCGCTGGGCGGGGAAGGCGCTGGTGCCGGGGGCGTCGGCTTCGATGGGCGACGCCTGCGGGGGAAACAGGCTTCGTCGGCGTCGCCGCCACCCACCCTGCCCCGGCCTGCGCCGCGCCTGGCCACGGCCTTTGCCTGCTCGTCTGCCTGCTGTCATGTGTCGTGCCATCGGAGCATCTCCTTGTACGGTTGACATCACGTCGAAACGATTCGTTCCACAAAGATTCTGTCCTTCACTTTCCGTCAGCCACAAGTGGCGGCCCGACCCTTGTGGATGGAGGATCGTGCGACCAGGGCCTGTGGACAGAGCTCCTGGCCGCACGCGACGATGGGCCCATGAGCTCCCCTTTCCTCGACATGCTCCTTGGCCTTGGTCGCACTTTCCTCAACTCGGTCCTCCAAGGGGCGATCGGCGGAACCGCTTCGCCGTCAAGCCGCTCACGCAGGTCGAGTGCGTCGAGTGGGACCGCCACCCGCAATGAGCGTCGACGCGCGGACTCGCGGCCGACGCCGCGTTCGTCCACACCTTCCTCATCCGCTTCGACACCGCACCGCTCCCCCACCTTTTCGGGGGGCGAGGGCGGGACCGGCGTCCACGAGGTCACGCGCGCAGTTGCCTTGGCGGGTGCGCAGTGGGCGCCGGCCGACGACGGGGACGCCGATCCGGGTGAGGTCGTGTGGACGTGGATCCCGTACGAGGAGGACTCGTCCAAGGGGAAGGACCGGCCCGTGGTCGTGCTCTCACGCGCCGGCAGCGGGGTGCACGTCGCACAGATGACGTCGAAGGACCATGACCGGGACGCGGCGCAGGAGGCACGCTGGGGCCGCTACTGGTTCGACATCGGCAGCGGCGACTGGGACCCGCAGGGGCGTCCTTCCGAGGTGCGTCTCAACCGCCCTCTGTGGGTGCCTGCCTCTGAGATCAGGCGCGAGGGAGCCGCCCTGCCCCGTTCCACTTTCGAGGCGTTGCTGGAGGCGATCCGCGACTGTCCGGTGGAGTGAACCTGCCTCTGCCCGCTCCGGGTGCACGGCCTGAACGGTGAGCGTATTCACGCGCCGGGATCCCCTTCGGGGATTGGAGTGAGCCCCACCCGGCTGGTAATGTGGCCAGTCGGACTCCCGGCCTGGTCGGGCAGGGGGTCTGGTCCGAACCGTTCGTGGATGTCCCCACGTCCCAGTCCCGGTTCTGGCACAGCCCTCACCGACCTGTCCGAACGAATTCCAAGGAGTCATCCGACTGTGGCGAACATCAAGTCCCAGATGAAGCGGATCCGCACCAACGAGAAGCGTCGCGTGCGCAACCAGGCCATCAAGTCCGAGCTGAAGACCCTCGTGCGCAGGGCCCGCGAAGCCGTCGAGGCCGGCGACAAGGAGGCCGCTGTCGAGGCCCTGCGTGTCGCCTCGCGCAAACTCGACAAGGCCGTCTCGAAGGGCGTCATCCACAAGAACCAGGCCGCGAACCGCAAGTCCAAGCTCGCGCATCGCGTGGCCTCCCTCGGCTGAGCCCGCCTCACCGATCGACCACTGGACAGGCGCCGGTGACCCACGTGGTCACCGGCGCCTGCACGTCTGCCGGGGCTCCCGCGCACTTGGGGTCGGGGCGGAACGTGAGTTGAAGGGCAGAAGGGGTCGACTTCGAGGGGGCCACCCACTGATCGCCGGGAGGATGGAGCACCGGGCCGCCGCGCATTCCGCACACAATGCCGCTTGCCGCTCCGCTCGACGGCTTCCCGAAAGCCCGGAATCCAGCCACTTCCGCTGAGGCGTGGAGGCCTCAATGGCGCGCATTGTGTGCGGAATGGCTCACCGATGGCATCATCTGAGGCGAGGGCGGGCTGTTCGCAGGGGGCTGCTTCCGACATCGTGATCCGGCTACCGACACCACGCCCCAGCTGCCGACGCTGCAACGTCGGGAGGAGAACAGCAACGTCGGCGCGATGCAGCATCATCGGCACGAATGCCCCTCCGACGGAAATCGGGCAACCGGGAGCCTTATGTCCAAGCACGCCCGTGGGGACTCTGTGCAGGAAGAGGTGCGGGCCAGACCCTCGCACGCACTGGGGGTCAGCGGCTGCCGCGGAGTCTGCACACGGTGATGACGGCCTTCTCGATCGCCCGATGTGGGTCCTTCGACAGGCCCTTGACCTCCTCGTCGGCCAAGGCGACGGCCTCGACGGCCGCCGCAAGACTCGTGTCATCCCATCCGCGCAGATCGCGGCGGACCTTGTCGAAGAGCCACGGGCTCATGCCCGCCGCCTGGGCCGAACCGCAGATCGATGCCTTGGCCAGTTGGCGGACCTTCATGGCCAGGGCGGCGACAAGGGGCACCGGGTCGGTACCGGTGGCCAAGGAGTGACGCAGCAGGGTGAGCGCGCGGGCACTCTGCCCGGCAATGGCTGCATCGGCAACGTCGAATCCCTTCGCCTCCACCCGACCCCCGTGGTAGGTGCGCACGTGTTCGACGGTGATGCGCCCCTCGACATCGTCCATGAGCTGGGCGAGGGCCGCCGCCATGGACCTCACGTCCTCCCCCAGGGCCTCGACCAGCATCTGAGCGGCGTCATTGTCCAGGGCACGCCCACGTTCCTTGGCGTCGGCGCGCAGCAGGTCGAGTTTGTCGGCGTCCTTCTTCAGGGGTTCGGCCGCAATGACGGGGAATCCGGCCTTGGCGACAGCGTCGGTGACCTTCTTGCCCCTGGCGTTTCCGCCCGGGTGTCTGAGGATCAGCCACACGTCGGGCGCCGGTGCAACCAAGTAGGCCAGGAGGTCTTCTTGAAGGGCCTCGTTGAGTGCTTCCAGGTCGGGCACGGTGACCAGTCGCGCCTCACCGAAGAGTGAGGGCGAGGTGATGACTTCCAATTGTCCCGCCTGGTAGGTGGCGGCACCCAGTTCGGTGCGTTCGACATTCGGGTCCGCTTGCAGCGCAAGGGCCCGCAGTTTCGCGGTGGCACGGTCGGCAAGCAGTCCTTCGGATCCTTTGACCAGGACGACGGGAGCCAGTTCCACCTTCACCGGGGCCGGTGTCCCCCTTCGAGGCGCGCGTCCTGCCATTGGCCCTCCCCCTTGCATGTCCCATCGGCTCCGGTCGGTGACCAGTGTGTCACGCCCCTGCCACATCTCGGGTGAGCAGTGGCAGGGAGGCGTCCTTGCCGGCCTCCACGACCGAAACGATGGTGCGCACGCCCCCGCAGATGGGGCGGCGCACGGCCCGACGGGTGAGGTCAGTGGAGATTCCAGCGCCCTCGCCCCCAGGTCCACGCCAGCCGTCCCCCGGCGCCGAGTGCCAGGACCAGGGCGAGGGGTCCTGGTCCTGTCGCAAGAGGAAGGCCTGCCCACGGCCAGGCCGCCAGGTGCTCGGCCACCCCGGCGATCCATCCGGTGAAGACGGCTGCGGCTTGTGCCAAGGCGTGGGCCGGGCCCGGCACCACGGGCGCAAGGGCGGTGGCTGCCAGTGAGAGCAGGGTCGCCGGTGCCACGGCGGGTGCGGCAAGGACATTGGCCAGGACCCCCCACGTGGGCAGGTTGGGTCTCAGCAGCAGGAGAATCGGAGCCACGACGATCTGGCAGGCCAAGGGCACTGTTGCCGCACGTGCCACTGCTCGCACAAGCGTGCGCGCCGGGCCTCCTTCAGCAAGTTTCCGACGGATCACCCGGTCCCACGTGTGTGCGGGCACGAGCACCGCCCATGCCGCCGCGACGGACAGGACCAGCCCGAAGGATCGGGAAGCCCACGGGTCGGCCAGGATGAAAGCGGCTGCCACCAGCGACAATGCTGCCTCCGCGCTGCCGGGTCTACGGGCCAGAGTGCCGACCATGAGGACCGCCGCCAGCGAGACGGCTCGCAGGACGGACGGCTCAGGTCCGACCAGTGCCACCAGGGCGGCCAGGACCAGCGCCGGAACCAGGACGCCGAGGACGCGGTGGTTCCGAAACGGCAGCATCACCACTGCCATGAGGATCGCCACATGCGCCCCGGAGACCGCCGTAAGGTGGGTGAGGGAGGTGGCGCGCATGGCTTCAGCCAGGTCGTGCGGCAAGCGGGAGTCGTCGCCGATGGCGAACCCCGGGACCAAACCCTGTGCCTGGGGATCCAGGTCGCCGCACACGCGCACCAGGGAGGCGCGCACCTCGCGTGAGATTCCCCGCCATCCTCCGGGTCGCTCGACCGGGTTCACCTGGTCGGCGTGCAGGGTGCCGATCCACGTGCCACCTACGGGAAAGGCGGGGTCCAGTCCTCCCTTCGCACGCACCAGATCTCCCCTGGCCAGGCTCTCCATTCCGCGAGCGCGCAGCAGCACTGTGGCGCCGGAGGCGGAGCCGTCTACCCGCGCCCGTACGGTCATCGCTCCGCGTTCCCATCGGGCCGTGCTCGATCGAGGGTCGGCTTCGAGTCGCAGCAGCAATTCGACCTGCGCGGGCGGATCGCGAGCCAGGGTGACGACGGGATCCGCCTGGCGTTGGTGCTGGGCCGCCCAGCCCACGCTCAAACCCACCCCCAGCGCGCACAGGACCAGGGCCGCAGCTGCGAGCAGGGACCCGACGGGTGCCGCCGCGTGACGAGGGCGGCGCGATGCGCGCTGGGCGAGCGCCGGGATGGCGACAAGGGTGAGGCCACCTGCGACCAGCGTCGCCCCCGCCCAAGCGGGTGCCAGTGCCACCTCGGATGTCCCGACCCATGCCCCCACCCACAGGGCAACGGCGGGAGCCAGCAGTCGCAGGTCCCGCACCCGCGGAGGGGTCACTTCTGGCACGTGCCCGCTCCGATCCGTGCGAGCAGTGCGGGCCCGATGCCGGGCACGGCGTCCAGGTCGGCCAGGCTGTCCAGGGGAGCCCCTCTCTTCCTGTGGGCGATGATGCGACCCGCGAGCGCCGGCCCCACGCCGTCCAGTGTCTCCAACGTGGTGGCGTCAGCGGTGCGCAGGTCCACGCAGGCCGCAGCGTCTGCTCCCCCACCGGCGCCGGGGCCACCGTCGGCCGGCGGTGAGGCCTGCCCCAAGGCGGCGACGAGGACGTGTTCGCCGTCCAGGAGTATCCGAGCCATGTTCACACTCGACGGGTCGGCCTGCGGCCCGAGCCCGCCCACTGCCGCCACGGCCTGGTGGACCCTGGCCCCTTGAGGCAGGACGACCACACCGGGACGGGCCACCTGGCCGCTGACGTACACGGTCACCTGCGTGGTCGTCCCGGCCGGCGCTCCTTCGTCGCGCAGGGCCTGGCCCGGCCCGGCTGCGGACTGGGCGGAGACGGGCCCGGCGTCCTCGCGCATCAACCCCAGGTCACCGTCTGCTTGGTCGGATTCACGCGCCGGCGTGTCGCTCTGGGCGTGGGCCAAGTCCTGCGGCGCCGTTCCTCCGGCCAGCACCATTCGGAGGATCCCCCACCCGGCAAGAATGGTCAGGACGACGACCAGCACTGCTGCCACTGGCGGGCTCGGCAGCAGGCGCAGGGCCACAGGCGGATCCTCCTGCCCGTAGGAGTGGCGGCGCCACTGGTCCCAAGGAGCCGCACCCTCTCTGATTCGTCGACGCCCCGCTTGCCCTCCCCCTTCGAAGCGGCCTTCCATTCCAATGCGGAGGTCCGGCCCACCGGCATCTGGTGGAGGCACGCCCTGGTCCTCGCCGGCCGTACCGCCCTCGCGTCCCTGCGGGTGGGAGGCCGCGTCGAAGACCGCTCTGGTGAGGAGCCGTCGGCGAATCCGGGAGACGTGCTGCATGCCGCCACGCTAGAAGCCGCCCCCGTCGACCGGTACCCCTGGGCCGCGCCCCTGTGGACAAGGCGGTCCCCCCTCGTCCCCTTGTGGAAAGACACCCAACGCCAGCCGGCCTGTGGACGGCGCGACCGGCTCCCGTCGTCCACTCACCGTCCCAGACGTGGGTGGCCGTGCCTAGAATCTTCCTCGTGAGTGAGGACATCGAAGCCCTGAAGGCACAACTGGCCCAAGCAGAAGCACGAGCGGCCGAGGCCGAGGCCAAGGCGGCCCGCGCCCAGGCGGAGGCGGCGCGAGCCGCGCTTGAGGCGGCAGGGGCTCCGGCCTCGTCGCCTGTCGAGGCGGCGCTGCCCACCCCCTCTGCGCCGGTCCCCGACGCGGACCTCAGCCCATTCGCCGCCGGAATCAAGCAGGCCTACTCCTTCGACGTCCCCCACATCATTCTGGGCACCCTGTTGGACAGCGACTCCCCCGTCCCCGGCGTCACCACCGCCATCCCCCTGTCGATCGTCAACCGCCACATGCTTGTGGCCGGGGCCACTGGCACGGGCAAGACCCGCACCCTGCAGCTGTTGGCCGAAGGCCTGTCGTCGGCGGGCACCTCGGTCCTGTTGTGTGATGTCAAGGGGGACCTCACGGGCATTGCCGAGGGCGGGCCCGCCTCCCCGAAGCTGCTGGAACGCACCACCGCCAATGGGCAACCGTGGACCGCTCAGGGCTTCCCCGTGGAGCTACTCACCCTGGGTGATGCGAAGGTGCAGTTCACGGGTGTGCCCGTGCGGGCGCGCATCATCGACTTCGGCCCGATCCTGCTGGCCCGCGCCCTCGACCTCAACACCACGCAGGAGCAGTGCCTGCAACTGATCTTCGCGTGGGCGGACCAGCACGGGCTGGACCTCATCGACATCGGCGACCTGCGGGCCGTCATCACCTTCCTCACCTCCGAGGAAGGCAAGGAGGCGCTGGCGGAGATCGGCGGGGTCTCCAAAGCCACTGCGGGCGTCATCCTGCGCACCCTGACGGCCCTGGAGGCGCAGGGCGGTGGCACCTTCTTCGGTGAACCCGGCTTCGAGACCTCCGACCTGCTGCGCGTGGCCACGGACGGGCGTGGCATCATCTCGCTGCTGGGGGTGGGTGACATCCAGTCGCGTCCGGCACTGGTGTCCAGCGCGATCATGTGGATGCTGGCGGATCTGTTCACCGACCTGCCCGAGGTCGGCGACGCGGACAAGCCGAAGCTGGTGTTCTTCTTCGACGAGGCCCACCTGCTCTTCGCGGACGCGACGAAGGAGTTCATCCGCCAGGTGGTCCAGACTGTGCGTCTCATCCGTTCCAAGGGGGTGGGCGTCGTCTTCGTCACCCAGACTCCCAAGGACATCCCCGCGGACGTGCTGGCCCAGTTGGGTTCGCGCGTCCAGCACGGTCTGCGCGCCATCACGCCTGCCGACCAGGTGAAACTGGAGCAGACGGTGAAGACCTTCCCCAAGACCGACCTGGAATTGGACGAGATCCTGACCACCTTGGGCACCGGCGAAGCGATCGTCACGGTCCTTGGACCCAAGGGTCAGCCGACCCCTGTCGCCCCGACGAAGATGTGGGCGCCGACCTCGACCATGGGGCCCGCCGGCGCGGGCGTTCCCGAGGGGATCCTGGCGGCCTCACCTTTGGCACAGAAGTACTCCGAAGTGGTGGACCCCGAGTCCGCCAAGGAGATCCTGGAGCAGCGTTCCTTGGACGCTCAGCGTGAGCGCGAGTCGGCCGCCAAAGAGCAGGAGGCCCGCAAGGCGGAGGAGGCTGCCGCTGCCGCCGAGGCCAAGGCTGCTGCCGCGGCCGAGAAGGCGCAGGCCAAGGAGGCCGAACGCGCGGCGCGTGAAGCCCAGAAGGAAGCCGAACGTGCGGCCCGCGAAGCCGAACGCGCCGCAGAGCGCGAGGCCCGTGAAGAGGAACGCCGCCGCATCGCCGAGGAGAAGGCGGCCGAGAAGGCCGCCGCGCGCCGCAACGGATTCATCGAGAAGGCCCTTGGCTCCGTGGTCCGCTCGGCCGGCAGTGTCATCGGACGCGAGATCACCCGAAGCATCTTCGGCACGAGGCGCTGAGCGGGGGCGGAGCACGCGAGCACCACTGACAAGAAGCCCGAGGCCGCCCGCGCCCTTGGCGCGGACGCACCCACCACACCCACCTTCACCGCGTTAGAGTGCGATGAGCACGCGACGCCCAGTCGCAGCACGGGCAGTACGAGGAAGGGATTCGCATGCGCATCGGGTTCATCGGCACCGGAGCCATGGTCAGCGCCATCGTGCGCGGAGCCGTCGCCGCCGGAATCTCGGCCACGGACTTCGTCCTGACCAATCGCACGGGCGCGCGGGCCGCAGCACTGGCCGAAGAAGTCGGCGCATCCTGGGCCCCCTCCAACACCTCCTTGGCGCAGCAGGTCGACATCGTCGTCCTGGGCGTCAAACCCCAAGTCCAGTCCGCCGTCATCCGTGAGATCGCCGAGGTCGTCCGCGAGCGCGAATCCACCGTCGTCTCCATCGCCGCCGGGCGCACCATCGGCGCCATCGTCACCGACTTCGGGGTGGGTGTGCCCGTCGTGCGCGTCATGCCCAATGTCAACGCCCTCATCGGCCGTTCCATGACCGGCATCTGCTCGGCCGAAGTCGACCCCGAGGTCCTGGCGGTCGTCACCCGCCTCATGGAATCCGTGGGCACCACCGTCACCTTGGACGAGAAGGACTTCCCCGCCTTCTCCGCCCTGGCGGGCTGCAGCCCCGCATGGGTCTTCCAGATCATCGACTCCTTGGCGCGTACCGGCGTGAAGTACGGGCTTCCCAAGGCCACCGCCGTGCGCATCGCCGCGCAGGCCGTGGCCGGATCGGCCGACCTCGTCCTTGCCGAGGGCGCCAAGGGTGTGGTCCCCGCCCAACTCATCGACCGGGTGACCTCACCGGGTGGGACGACCATCGCGGGTCTGCTCGCGGGTGAGGAGGCGGGCCTGTCAACGGCCCTTCTCCACGCCGTCGACGCCGCTGTCGCACGCGACGCGCAGCTCGGCTGACATCCCAGCCACCCCGCATTCACGACCTGCCTCCGCGGGCGGGTGCCACGCGCCCGCCTCCCGCATCCCACCCCATCACGGAGCTCCCCATGCTGCTCAACGCCGTCATCCTGTCCGTCCTCGTCATGCTGGTGCTCGCCCTGCTGCGCGTGCACGTCGTCCTGTCCCTGTTCATCGGTGCCCTGACCGGCGGAATCGTCGCCGGACTGTCCTTGGGCCAGACAATGGTCGCCTTCCAGGAGGGCCTGGCCGGCGGGGCGAAGATCGCCCTGTCCTACGCGCTGCTCGGCGCCTTCGCCATGGCGGTGGCCCACTCGGGTCTGCCTCAACTCCTGGCCTCGTGGATCATCGACCGCCTGGACGGCGAGGACGATTCGGCCACGTCGAAGGTCGCTGCCTGGACCAAGTGGGGCATCGTCGGCGGCACAGTGGCCATGGCGGTGATGAGCCAGAACCTCATCCCCATCCACATCGCCTTCATCCCGCTGCTCATCCCGCCGCTGCTCGTGGTCATGAGCCGCCTGCGCATCGACCGTCGCGCCATCGCCTGCGCAATGACCTTCGGCCTGGTCACCACCTACATGTTCCTGCCCATCGGATTCGGCCGGATCTTCCTGCACGACCTGCTCTACAAGTTCATCGGCGAGGCCGGTCTGGACGTGACCGGCGTGAACCCCCTGCAAGCCATGGCGATCCCCGCCGCCGGCATGGCCCTGGGCCTGCTCACCGCCCTGTTGGTCACCTACCGCAAGCCGCGTGACTACGACGTGGAGGACACGGTGGCCGACACGGCGGAGATCGACTCGGGTGCGCCCGTCATCGACGGGCGCAAGGTCCTCGTGGCCCTGGGCGCCATCATCATCTGCGTGGGCCTGCAGACGTGGCTCGCCCTGTCCGGGTCGGAGGCCGACCCGATGCTCATCGGCACACTCATCGGTCTGCTGCTCTTCGTCGCCACCGGCGTGGTCAAGTGGCGCGACGCGGAGGACGTGTTCTCCGGCGGCATGCGGATGATGTCCCTCATCGGTCTGATCATGATCACCGCGAACGGTTTCGCCTCGGTCATGAAGGCCACCGGCCACATCGAGCCGCTGGTCAAGGCTTCGGCGGAGTTGTTCTCCGGCAACAAGGCGGGCGCCGCCCTGGCGATGCTCGTCGTCGGACTGGTCATCACGATGGGCATCGGCTCCAGCTTCTCCACCCTGCCGATCATCACGACGATCTACGTGCCCCTGTGCATCGCCCTGGGATTCTCCCCCATTGCGACGGTGGCGATCGTCGGCACGGCGGGCGCCCTGGGCGACGCTGGCTCGCCGGCCTCCGACTCGACGCTTGGCCCGACCAGTGGCTTGAACGTCGACGGTCAGCACGACCACATGCGCGACACGGTGATCCCCACCTTCCTGCACTTCAACGTCCCCTTGCTGCTTGCCGGGTGGGTCGCAGCAATGGTTCTGTGAGGGCCGGGGGTCAGGCAGGTCGGGCCCTCGGACTCAGACGATGACGGCCGCGCGGTGGGGTGGGCGCCCGCCCTCGGCCCATGAGGCGATCCTCCACAGGTCGCGCCCGGAAATGGGCATGGCGCATGTGTGCACCCAGGACTCGCCCATGTGCTCGTCATTCCACGGGTCGTGCACCAGGTAGTGTCCGCCCGTCTTGGCCCACACGAGGACCCAGTGGGGCACGTCCTCGCCGTTGAGCAGGACCAGATCCACCAGCACCAGCACCCGGCGTCCGTCCTCCAGCGCGCGGTCCAACGTCTCCAGGGCCAGCGGCTCGATTCTCTCGGCGGCGCCGGCCTCCAGTGCCTGACGGCGGTGGTCGTCGTGGATGAGCCGTCGCACGGCCTCGGAGTGCAGGGCGCCGGGCCCCGGCAGGCCGATGACCGGCCCTTCCACGTCACAGCAGATGGTCACGGAAACTCCCCTGCGTGCCATTGCCGCGCCCAGCCCGTAGTGCCCGCAGCCGCCCGTGTACGTGGCTTCACGCCACATGGCGATCTCCTGGCCGGCACCGCCACTGGTTGCGTCGACGCGCTCCAGCCCATCGGGAAGCACCATGAGGGCGCAGGCGGGTCCGCAGGTGTACTCGGTCTTCTGGCGCTGGTGGAAGGGCATCGCCTGCAGGTCCGGGCCCGCCCCGTCGCTGCATCGCACCCACCCGCGGATTCCGTGCAGGGGCGAGGTCGCGTGCAAGGCGGACGAGGTCGGGGCGGGGGGCTCCTCCAAGGGGATGAATCCGCGCCCTTCCAGCACCCGGGCCAGGAGGTGGTCCTCGGGAAGGGATTGGGCCTTGACCAGCAGCGCCCTGTCCCGGCGGGCGGCGGCGGCGACGGATTCGACCAGGGCGGCCAAGGCGGGCTCCACCACGCTCTGGTCCCACGTGGGGTGAGCACCGTCCCCGCCCTCCTCCCCCGCGCAAGAGGCGGCGGAGGCCACGCACCAGCCGACGATGACCCGCTGACTGGCGAGCACCCGATGGGTCTCCCACACGAGCACCCGGCCGCCGTCGGCCAGCGTGTGCTCCCACAGTGTGGGCACATGTCGTGGCCCGATGGCGCACCAGTGTTCCAGCAGATTCTCGGGGACGCCTTCGACGCGCAGGAGTTCCGCCAAGTGTTCCCCGGGTGTGAAGGCACGCGGGCAGATGCTCATGTGGACTCCTCCCGGGGGCGTGCGCTCGGCACGGCGGCCAGCAGCGCCTGGGTGTAGGGGTGTTCCGGCTGGTGCAGCACGCGCGAGGTCGGCCCGTCCTCGACGATGCGGCCGTCCTTCATGACGACCACCCTGTCGCAGACGCTGCGGGCCACCGCCAGGTCGTGGGTGATGAACAGCAGGGCGAAACCCAGTTCCTCCTGCAGGTCGACCAGCAGGTCCAGCACTTGGGCCTGCACCGACACGTCAAGGGCGGAGACGGCTTCGTCGCAGATCAACAGGCAGGGGCGTGTGGCGATGGCTCTGGCCAACGCCACCCTTTGGCGTTCGCCTCCGGACAGGTCGGCCGGTGGGCGGCGCGCGTGTTCGGTGGGCAGGCCGACGCTTCGCAGCAGGTGGGCGACGTCCTCGTCGGGGCGGCCGACGGCTCGCAGGACCTCTCGCAGGGTCGTGCCCACAGTCAACGACGGGTTGAGGGCCGCATACGGGTTCTGGAAGACGATGCTGACCGGGGGCACGGGCCAGGATCGCCATCCGCGGCGCCGCGCGGGTCCCAGGGGCGGGGCGTCGATGTGGACCGTACCGGTGTCGGGGTGTTCCAGGCCCACGATGCAGCGGGCCAGGGTGGTCTTTCCGGAACCCGATTCGCCCACCACGGCGACGGCCTCGCCCCGGGCGACCTTCAGGTCGACTCCGGCCAGGGCGACGTGGCGGGCTCCGCCGGAGCCGTGGAAGGTGCGGCCTAGGTTGCCCACCGTGAGCAGGGGCGCCGGCTCGGCAGCGGCACCGGACGCATCGACTCCCCTGTCGGCGTGTGCACGCGGATCGGGCCCGTCCAGACGTGGCTCCAGGTCCAGGAGCCGGCGCGTGTAGGCCTCTTGCGGATCGGACAGGACCCGACCCACGGGTCCGGCCTCGACCACCCGGCCGCCTCGCATGACCAGGACGTCGTCCCCGTGGCGTCTGGCCAGCGCCAGGTCGTGGGTGACCAGGATCAGGGTCATCCCGTGCCGTTCACGCAGGTCTGCGAGCAGGTCGAGGATCTCCGCCTGGGTGGTGACGTCCAGGGCAGTGGTCGGCTCGTCAGCGATGAGGACCTTCGGGGTGGCATCCAGGGCGGCGGCGATCGCCACCCGCTGGCGCATGCCGCCGGAAAGCTCGTGGGGGCGGGCATTGGCCACCCGCGCGGGCAGGCCGACCTCCGCAAGGCGCGCGGCCACCATCGCCTGGCGCTCGACGGAGGATGCGGGAGGGTGCGCGAGGATCTGTTGGGCGCAGGTGTGCGTGGGCGACAGTGAAGTGAAGGGGTCCTGCGGCAGCCACACGATTCCCGCGCCCCGCTGGCGTCCGATGCTGTGAGCGTCCGCGCCCAGGTCCAGGCTGCGCCCGCCCAGTTCGACGGTGCCGGTGACGGTGAAACCCGGGGGTTCCAGGGCGCACAGGGCCCTGGCCAACTGGGACTTGCCCGCCCCGGACTCTC
This sequence comes from Schaalia sp. 19OD2882, assembly GCF_018986735.1. NCBI lineage: Bacteria > Bacillati > Actinomycetota > Actinomycetes > Actinomycetales > Actinomycetaceae > Schaalia > Schaalia sp. 19OD2882. The sequence continues at coordinate 1,793,448 of NZ_CP065521.1, forward strand.
CCACGACCACCAGGGTGCGCTCGGCCTCGACCCGCAGGTCCACGCCTTCGACAATGCGTCGGCCGTCCCGGGTGGTCACCGTGACCCCGTGGGCGACGAATGAGGTGGCGCTCACCGGGCGGCCCTCCTCTCCGATCGACTGGATGCCCAGTCCCCCGCCACGTTGATGGCAGCTGCCGCCACGATGACCAGGACCCCCGGGACCACACTGGCCGCCGGGTTCTGGAAGATGAAGGCACGCCCGTCAGCCAGTTGCCGTCCCCAGTCGGCGGCCTGGGCGGACACGCCGAATCCGAGGAAAGACAGTCCCGCCAGCGACACGAGGGCGAAGGCCACGTTGACGAAGAGATTCGCCCAGATGATGGGGGCCACATTGGGCAGCAGGTGGAAGGTGAGGATCCTGCCGGTCGGCATGCCCAGTGCCAGCGCGGACTCCACGTAGGGGCGCGGCAGCTGCTGCAAGGTGGCGGCGCGCACCATGCGCACGTCCGAAGGCGCGAAGAGCAGCACCAGGACGGCCACCGTCACCCAGTAGCCGCCCCCGAGAATGCCGGCGACGACGATGGCCAGCAGGGTCACGGGCAGCGCCAGCAGGATCTCGCAGGCACGCGAGACGACCGCGTCCCACAGACCGCCCCGCCATGCGGCGGTGATGCCGAAGACGATGCCCAGGAGCGTGGACCCCAGGGCCACCGCCACGGGCCCGACGATCGCCGAGGCCGTGCCGGCCATGCTCATGAGCAGCACGTCGCGCCCCAAGGTGTCGGTACCCAACGGGTGCCCGGCAGTGCCCGCTGGCGTCACCCCCAGCGCGAGGTCCTTCGTCAGGGCCACCGGTTCCAGGAAGGGCGAGATGCCACTGAGGACGATCAGCAGCAGGACCAGCACCAAGGACGCGGCCACTGATCCCGGCATGCGTCGCAAGGAGACGGCGGTGCCGCGAAGACTTGAGCGGACCAGATCACTCGCACTCATCGGATGGGCCTCCGTCTCGCACGATGGTCGAGTTGGCGCGGGTCCACGGCCAGGACCAGCAGGTCCACCGTCAAGGTCACACCGACGATGACGGCGGCCACCAGCAGGACGATCGCCTGGACCACGGGAACGTCCTTGAAGGTGATCGAGTCGGCCAGCAGCTGGCCCAATCCCGGTAGGGAGAAGGTCTCCTCCACCAGGACGGTCGATCCGAACAGGGCGCCCAGAACCAGTCCCGCAGAGGTCAGCACCGGCGTCGCGGCGTTCTTCATGACCATGAGGCTCGTGCGTCGCCGCCCCAGACCCCGCGAGCGCGCGAAGAGCACGTAGTCCTGGGACAGTTCGTGGGCCACCGCTGCTCGCGTGATGCGCACCAGCATCGCCGCCGTGCCGACCGCCAACGCCAGCGCAGGAAGGCTCAGGTGCCACACGCGGTCCGCCACGCCCTCGCCCCCACCGTGGGTGGGGAACCAGCGCAGCGTGACGGCGAACACGTGGAGCAGGAGCAGGCCCAGCGCGAAGCCCGGGGCGCTGATGCCCACCACCGCTGAGGTGGTCACGACCCGGTCCACGCCGGTGCCCCGCCGGCGCGCCGCGAGGACCCCCAAGGGGATGCCGATGCCGACGGCCAACACGAAGGCCAGCAGCGTGAGCCCCACGGTCAATGGCAGGCGATCGCCGATGACGTCCAGGACGGGCGCGCCGGAACGCACGGAGGTGCCGAAGTCGCCACGCACGGCCCGGGTGAGCCACGTGAGGTACTGCACGACCACAGGCCGGTCCAGTCCATGGTGCTCGACGATGGCGCGCCGTATTTCGTCGGTGACGCGTCGGGTCCCCACGAGGTTCTTCACCAGGTCCCCGGGGGCCATGTGCAGCAGCGAGAAGACGATGACGGAAAGGACCATCAGGACGCCGACGGCCTGCGCCAGCCGGGCCGCCACGTACCGTGTGACGGCAGCGGAACCTCGGGAAGGCGCAGGCCCGCGACCTGGGGTCGCCGTCGCGGTCAACCGACCAACTCGAGGGCCGTGACCCAGTGGGTCATGAGGAAGTAGGTCGACGGCTCGACCGGCGTCACGCCCGGGCCCAGCGCCATGGAGGACCTGCCCCACCACATGGGTGCGTAGGCGACCTCGTCCAAGGCGGTCGTGGTCCCCTTGACGAGGGCGGCGGCCCTGGCTTTCGGGTCGGTCTGGCCCAAGGAGGCGACGACTTCGTCGACGACGGCCTTGTTGGCGTAGCGGGCCGGGTTGGTGGCGCCCAGCAGCCACCCGGTGACTTCACCGGGGTCGCCGGTGGTCGGCGTGTAGGACATGTACGACAGCCCGTACTGGCCGGTGCCCAGGGTGGCGATCCACTGCTCGACGGGTTGGCCGGTGACCTTCAACGTGATGCCCAGGGCCTTGAGGTCCTCGGCGATGGCCAAGGCGGCCGTGCCCATTTCGGGGATTGAGGTCGGGTACAGCAGTTCGGCTTCGAAACCGGTGGGAACCGAGGATGCGGCAAGTTCCGCCTTCGCCTTGTCCATGTCGCGGGTCAGGGGCGCGATACCGGCGATGAGCTGCGTGGCGGCGTCCACGCCGATCTCGGAGCCCAGCTGCTCGGGGGCCTCGATGGAGGTGGCGACCTCGCCCCGGCCCTGCAGGACGGAGGAGACGATGCCTTCCCGGTCGATGGCGTGGGCGATGGCGCGGCGCACATGGATGTCGTCGAAGGGCTTGACGCCCGCGTCGAAGGTGAGTCCCACGAAGGAGCGGTCGGCCACAGTGTTGACGGTGGTGCCGGCGATGGCCTCGTACTGGGCCAGCTGTGCGGCCGGGACCTGCAGTGACACGTCCAGTTCACCGGCCTGCTGGGCGAGCAGGCGCGCGGACTCGTCGGAGAAGAATTCGACCTTGACCGTGTCCGCGCCTCCACCTTGGCCCCACCACGTGTCGACGCGGGTGAAGGTCGCGTGGGAGTCGGGCTGGAACTCGGTGGCCTTGTAGGGGCCCGTGCCCAGGATGAGGTCCTTCGCGGAGCCGTAGCTGGCCGCCTTTTCGTAGAAGGCCTTGGAGGTCACCCACAGGCCGCCGTTGGCGCTCACCGTCCACCCGAAGGCGATGTTCGGGCTGGGCAGGGTGATGGTCAGCGTCGTGTCGTCCGTGGCGGCGGCCTTGACGCCCGCGGGCCAGTACACGGAGGTGGACAGGGACTTCTGGGGGTCCTTGGCCACGTCGATGGAGAAGAGGACGTCCTCCATGGTCATCGGGGTTCCGTCCTGGAACTTGACGCCGTCACGCAGGGTGAAGGTCCATGTGGCGCCGTCCTCGGTGTGCCATTCCTTCGCCAGGGCAGGGACCAACTTGCCGTCGGGGGCCACGCCCAGCAGCCCCTCGGAGGTGATCTGGGCGACCCAGTAGTTGAGGATGCCGGCCTCGTGGGCGGGGTCCAGGGTGGACAGGGAGCCGGGCAGGCCGACGTCGAGGACGCCGTCAGAGGCTCGGGGGGCTCCCGACTGGGCTCCGGTGGTGGGCGCACAGGCCACGAGTCCGGTCAGTGTCGCTGTGAGCATCACGGCCGCTGCGGTCCTGCGCAGCGTTCGTCCGACGCGTGGCATGTCGATCCCCCCCTGTCATTTTCTCCGGGCCCGTTCGGGCCCACGGGTAGAGGGTAGGGATTGCGGTGGCGAATCGCCCAACGCGTTCGACCTTCAGGAAGGTGTGAGATGCCCCTCCGGCGCGCAAGCCCCTGCCCCTGGTCTTGACCCGCTGTCCGTGACCTGCAGGAATCGCGTGACCACGGCCTCAAGGGCCTGCACGGTCAGGTCCAGGTCCTCCAGGTGCAGGTGCTCGTCGTGGGCGTGCATCTGCGCCCACACCCGCCCCAGGGTCCGGGCCGTGGCGTGGGACCCGAAACCGTAGGCGATGCCGCCTCGCCTGCGGGCAAAACGCAGGTCGGTGCCGCCCGGGAACAGGGTTCCCACGACCCGGCTGTGCGGGTGCTGCTCGTGGAGGACTTCCACCAGGGTGCGTCCCAGGCGCGTGTCCAGGGGTGAGGCGGTCGCGTCCTCGCAGATGAGTCTTTCGATGCGGACCCGGGGCGCCAGGTCGCCCAGGGCCTGGACCAGGGCGGCGTCGACGGCCTCGTCATCCTGTCCGGGCAGGGTGCGCACGTCAAGGTCCAGGTGGGCCGAGGAGGGCAGGACGTTGATGGGGCCTCCTGCACCAAGGACCGTGCAGGCCAGGGTCATGCGGGACACGGCGTGCGCGTAGGCGGCCAGGTCGGCGAATTCGTGGAAGTCTCCCCGGTAGGTCCCATTGACGAGGGCGGCCTCCAGGTGGGCGTCGAACCGGAATGCGCGGACGAATCCGCTCCATGTGTCGTCGGTGGCGACCGGCAGCTGGGCGTCGGCCAGGCGCGCGGCGACCTTGCTGATGAGGGTGATGGCACTGTCCTTGCCCAGCGGCACGGAGGCGTGCCCCGGATCGCCCTGCACGTGGAGTCGACGCTGGGCGGCACCCTTTTCTCCCACGGCGATGACGACGGAGTCGGTACCGTCCACCCCGTGCAGGTGCGAGCCTCCGGATTCACCCAGGCAGTTGTCCCAGGGGATGAGGTCCGGGCATTCCCGGTCGATCCACGCCATGCCGAGACCACCCCGGGCTTCTTCGTCCGCCGCTGCGACGAGGGTCAGGGTTCCGGCGGGCCGTGGGCCTTGGGCGACGGCGCGGGTGACGACGGCCATGGCGGCGGTGAGGTGGAGCATGTCGACCACTCCCCTGCCCCACACGGCACCGTGGTCGATGTCGGCGGCGAAGGGGTCACGGGTCCAGGCGTCGTGGTCGACGGGGACGACATCGGTGTGGCCGATGAGGGTCAGGGGGTCGGCACCCGGGTCGGTGCCGGGGACCTGGACGACCAGGCTCACGCGGCCGGGGTGGGGTTCGAGTCGGGTGATGGACACGTCGACGCCGTCGAAGAAGGCTTCGAGCGTGTCGGCGTTTCGGACCTCCTGGCCGGAGTCGGGGGTCAGGTCGTTCACACATGCATTGCGCACGAGTTCACGCAACAGCTCCAGTGTCCGCCCCGCCAGTTGGCCAGGACCTGGATTCGACGCCGAGTCACTTCGAGTCACAGCCCCGCCTTCGTGAATCCTCATGCCGTTCATCTTCGCCATCCTCCCATCCGCCCCCTTGCCGATGTGCGGTCGATCCGCGCATCCGCCACAGCTCACATCGGACGAAAGCCCCAACTCCGTCACTTCGCCGCGACGAATCGACCCCACTCGACAAAAGTTCGGCAGGTCGAAGTTGTAGCTTCAGCTCGACGTACTTAGGCTGGTTCGCGGCACAGATGAACCGTGCAAACGGCACAGAACAGGAGAATCCTTCATGAACACACCCCAGATCCGCGCAGCCCTCGACACGGCCGGCGTCACCACCCCCGCCATCCGAGACTTCGTCGAGGAATGGGCGTTGCTCACCACGCCCGACGCGATCGAGGTCATCAGCACGGCCGATGACGAGCGCCTGGTCGCCGAAGCACTCAAAGCAGGGGAAATCCTGCCCGCCGGCAAGGGCCGCCACTACACGCGCTCGCATCCCAAGGACACCGCCCGCTCCGAGGGCCGCACCGTCGTCGCCACGTCGCGCCCCGAGGATCAGGGCGTCTACAACAACTGGCGCCACGCCGACGAGGTCGTGAAGATCCAGCGCGAACGCATGGCGGGCAAACTCGCCGGCAAGACCATGTACGTCATCCCCTACCTCATGGCCGTCCCAGGATCGCCGATCGCCGCATGGGCCGCCGGAGTCCAACTCTCCGACAACCGCGTCGTCGCCATCCAGATCATCCGCATGGCCCGCGTCGGCCTCGACCTGTTCTCGACCCTCCAAGACCCGTCGTTCTTCGTGCGCTCCGTCCACGTCACCGGCGACCTCGACTCCCTCAAACAGGGCACCGACGAGGACGAAAGGCTCTTCGCAACCATCGCCGACCAGCGCCTCATCCTCCACTACGGCTCCGCCTACGGCGGCAACGCCATGCTCGGCAAGATCGCCCACTCCCTTCGCCAGTCCTCCTACGACGGCTTCAGGAGCGGCAAGTTCCTCGCCGAGCAGTTCATGCTCCTCGGCATCGTCGACAAGGAGACGGGACGCACCTACCACGTGTGCGGCGGCTTCCCCTCGGCCTCGGGCAAGACGAACCTCGCGATGACCCTGCCGCCCGACGCCCTCGGCGACCGCTACCGCGTCGAGTTCTACGGCGACGACATCACCTACCTGTGGGTCGGCGAGGACGGGCGCCTCTACGGCATGAACTCCGAGAACGGCGTGTTCGGCGTCGCCAAGGACACCAACGAGCTGACCAACCCCGCCGCCCTGTCAGCCATCGGCGACGACTCGGGTGCCCTGTTCACCAATGTCGCCTACAACGAGATCACCCAGGAGGTGTGGTGGGAGGGACGCACCCCCGACCACCCGGCTCCACTCGACGGCTGGCTCGACTGGAAAGGCCAGCGCATCTCGGAGCGCTCCGACGAGGACGAGGACGCCCCTTGGGCGCATCCGAACAGCCGATTCGCAACACCGCTGACCAATGTCACAACTGTTGCCGCCGACGCCTCCGATCCTGCGGGAGTCCCGATCGATGCGGTGATCTTCGGCGGACGGACCCGCGACCGGGAGCCTCTCATCCGCGCAATCACCGACCTCGCCGAGGGCGTCTACGACGGCCTGACCTTGGGAGCCGAAGCAACCTTTGCCGCCGAGGGCGTCGAGGGCATGCTGCGCTACGACCCGATGTCGATGCGCCCCTTCATGTCCTACTCCGAGGGCGACTACGCCGCGCACTGGCTCGATGTGCTCGGCAAGCTCACGGAGCCGCCGCTGTTCGCCCACGTCAACTGGTTCCAACGCGACGCCGAGGACGGCCACTTCCTCTGGCCCGGATACCGTGAGAACCTGCGCGCGCTGCTGTGGCTCATCGATTTCCAGGACGGGAAGGCGCAGGGGACGAAGACTCCTGTGGGTGTCGTCCCGACGCGCGAGGAGCTCAACCTCACGGGCCTGGAGCTGCCCGAGGCCGACCTCGAGCGGATCCTGTCGATCGACGTCGATCGCTGGAAGCAGGAGTTGGCGCATCGTGGCGAGCACCTTGCACGGTTCCGCGACCTGCCAGAGGCGATCACTGCGGTTCACACAAGGATCGTCGGCGAGTTCGACCGCTGAGCGCTCGGACCAGGGCGGTGCCCCGTCATTGTCACGGACCGGGGTGCCGCCCTTTCTCCTTCGCTCGGGTGCCCTCCTCCTCGTCGAGGTCGTCGAGGGGGGCCACGCGAATGACCTCGCAGGCCTGCCGACTGAGCGAGACCCGATCACCGCTCGATTCGACGACGAAATCGATGCCGCCCGAATAGGGGACGTTTTCGAGGAGACGCAGTCGAGCACCGAAGACGACGCCGTTTTCAGCGAGGTGGCGCACCAGTTCCGGATCGGAATCCGCGATCCGCTCCACCCGGACCGCACTGCCCACGCGGCACGAGGAGAGCCTGCGGTAGGTCGCGTCCTCGATGCGCCCGTCGGCGCGCGGGATCGGATCCCCGTGGGGGTCGCGCGACGGATGCCCGAGAAGGTCGTCGATCCGCCGGATCATGAGGTCGGAGACCGTGTGCTCCAAAACCTCGGCCTCGGCGTGCACTTCGTCGAGCCCGTAGCCGAGGGTCTGGACGAGGAATGCTTCGATGAGGCGGTGGCGGCGCAAGAGTTCGAGGGCGGCGGCTCGCCCTTGGTCAGTGAGTTCCACGGCGCCATAGGGGGAGTGAGCGAGATACCCCTGATCGGTGAGTTTGCGGATCGCGTCGGAGGCCGTCGAGAGGCGAACTCCTGTCCGAGCGGCGATGGTGGACGCGGTCACGGGCTCGTCGGACCATTCGCCGAGCGCCCACACGGCCTTCACGTAGTTCTGATTGCTGGCCGAAAGACCTGAAAGCGTCATGTCGTCACGCTAGCAAGGTCGCTCGGCGGCGTCGGAGCTCCATTGGCTCGACGGACGAATCTCGCGAAGTGACGGACGAGTCTCACCGGAGGACGGACGAATCTCGCGGGCTTGGGGCGGGCTTTGGTTCGCTTGGCACCGACCTCGTACCCTTGGGGCGTACAAGTCCACGACTCGGATGGAGAGACGCACCATGCGCGACGACGCACCCACGCCCACAACCGTTCCCGCCCCGCAGGTGCCGGACAAGGTAGGGGCAGAGGGCCTGGAGGACAAGTGGGGCGCCACCTGGGAGGCCGACGGCACCTACGCCTTCGACCGCACCGCCACGCGCGAACAGGTCTACTCCATCGACACCCCGCCGCCCACCGTGTCCGGATCGCTGCACGTGGGACATGTGTTCTCCTACACGCACACCGACGTGGTGGCCCGCTACCAGCGCATGACCGGCAAGGCCGTGTTCTACCCAATGGGGTGGGACGACAACGGCCTGCCCACCGAGCGCCGCGTCCAGAACTACTTCGGCGTACGTGTCGACCCGACCCTGCCCTACGTCGAAGGATTCGTTCCCCCGCACGAGGGCGGCGAGGGCAAGTCCGTCAAGGCTGCCGACCAAGTGCCGATCTCCCGCAAGAACTTCGTGGAGCTGTGCGAACGCCTCACCGTCGAGGACGAGGCCCAATTCGAGGCCCTGTGGCGCCACCTGGGCCTGTCTGTGGACTGGAACCAGCACTACCAGACCATCGGGGCGCGCGCCCGCAAGGTCGCCCAGGCCGCGTTCCTGCGCAACTTGGCGCGCGGAGAGGCCTACCAGAGCGAGGCCCCGGGCTTGTGGGACGTCACCTTCCAGACGGCCGTGGCCCAGGCGGAACTGGAGTCGCGTGAGTACCCCGGCTTCTACCACCGCCTGGCCTTCCACATCACCGACGCGCAGGCCGCGGCCAATGCCTTGGCGGCCGGGGCACCGGTGGACAACGACGTCGACGTGTGCATCGAGACGACCCGCCCAGAGCTGCTGGGAGCCTGCGTGGCCCTGGTCGCCCACCCGGATGACGAGCGCTACAAGCCGCTCTTCGGCACGACGGTCACCTCTCCGGTGTTCGGCGTCGAGGTCCCGATCCTGCCCCACCCGGCTGCGGAGATGGACAAGGGCGCCGGCATCGCCATGTGCTGCACCTTCGGCGACACCACCGACATCGACTGGTGGCGAGACCTGGACCTGCCGCTGCGCGCAATCTTGCGCAAGGACGGGCGAATCCGGACCGAGGTCCCGGAGTGGATCACCACCGACGAGGGTGTGGCCGCGTTCACCGAGATCGCGGGCAAGACGACCTTCAGTGCTCGCGAGGCCTTGGTGGCGCGCCTGCGTGCCTCGGGAGAGATGCGAGGCGAGCCGGTCAAGACGGTGCGTCAGACGAACTTCTTCGAAAAGGGGGACAAGCCGCTGGAGATCGTCACCTCGCGCCAGTGGTACATCCGCAACGGCGGCAAGGCCTGGACGAACCCGGCCTCCGGAGCGGACCTCAACGGGGAACTGGTACGGCGCGGGCGCGACCTGGAGTTCCACCCGGAGTTCATGCGGGTGCGCTACGAGAACTGGGTCACGGGATTGAACAACGACTGGCTGATCAGCCGCCAGCGCTTCTTCGGCGTGCCCTTCCCCCTGTGGTACCGCGTGGACGAGGACGGCCAGGTCGACCACGACCAGATCATCATCCCCGCCGAGTCCGCCCTGCCCGTGGACCCGTCGACGGATGTGCCCGAGGGCTTCACCGAGGACCAGCGCGCAGTGCCCGGCGGTTTCGTCGGTGAGCTGGACATCATGGACACGTGGGCGACCTCGTCCTTGTCGCCGGAGTTGGCCTGCGGCTGGCTGGACGACGAGGACCTGTTCTCCCGCACCTACCCGATGGACCTGCGCCCGCAGGGCCAGGACATCATCCGCACATGGCTGTTCTCGACGGTGGTGCGCGCCAACCTGGAGTTCGGTGCCCTTCCGTGGAGACATGCAGGGATCTCCGGCTGGATCCTGGACCCCGACCACAAGAAGATGTCGAAGTCCAAGGGCAATGTCGTCACGCCCATGGCCCTGTTGGAGAAGTACGGGTCGGACGCGGTGCGTTACTGGGCGGCCTCGGCCCGCCTGGGCCTGGATGCGACCTTCGACGAGGCGCAGATGAAGATCGGCCGTCGCTTGGCGATCAAGGTCCTCAACGCCTCGAAGTTCGCCCTGACCATGGGGGGTGAGGGCACTGACCTCGACCTAGATCCTTCGCATGTGAGTCTTCCCCTGGACCGCTCGGTGTTGGCCGCCCTGCGCGGCGTGCTCGACGTGGCGGGAGCGGCGCTGGCCGCCTACGACCACACGAAGGCGCTTGAGGCCACCGAGTCCTTCTTCTGGACCTTCTGTGACGACTACCTGGAGCTGGTCAAGGAGCGCGCCTACAACCGTGAGGGCCGATGGAGCCCGCAGGAGGCACGATCGGCGCGGACGGCCTTGGCGCTGGTCATCGACGCGATCGTGCGTCTGTTGGCCCCCTTCCTGCCCTTCGTCACCGAGGAGGTGTGGTCGTGGTACCGCCAGGGCTCGGTCCATCGCGCCGCCTGGCCGGTCTCGGAGGACCTTGCGGGCGTCGAGGGCGATCCGGCGCTCCTTGAGGCTGCCTCGGCGGCCTTGGTGGTGCTGCGCCGCGTGAAGTCGGAGGCAAAGGTGAGCCCGCGCACGCCTTTCCTGCGGGTCGAGGTCGGTGCCCCCAAGGCTCTGCTGCCGCACCTGGATGAGGTGGCCGCTGATCTTGCGGCCGCCACCCGCGTGGAGGGTCTACCGAATTTCGTGGCTCACGAGGCCCAGGACGAGGCTTGTACGGTCGTGGTGACGTCCTTCGAGCTGGGGGAGGCTCCGGCGAAGAAGAAGGCGTGATCGACCTCGCCTCATCGACGAGGGCGCGGTCTGCGGGCTGGTTCCGCGGACCGCGCTTTCGTTTTGTCCCTTTTCGCATTTTTCACCGACCGGATGTGTGAATTCCCCGGTCCGAAGTGCCCCTGTCCATCCCTTTCCATTCCCGACGGCACACGTCACCATTTCCCGCACACCCACATATGTCATTTGAATGCCGATGGATACTCTGTAAAGGCGTGGACCGCACCCCCTCCACAGTGTTACCGTGTGCATGCGTCATCAATCTGTTTTCAGCCTTACGCGACGAAGCGGGGTCATGTTGACAGGCTCCCCATTCCAGTGCCTGTTCGTTCACCCGAAAGGTGTTCCCGCATGCCTATCTCCAGACCTGCGCACCGATGCGCATCAGTCTTCCTCGCCCTCTTCGCCCTGGTCGTGTCCATGATCGTCCCCATCGCGCCGGCTTTCGCCGATCCCGCATCTCCTTCACCCGATGCAGCCGCACAATTGCGGGGGAAGGGCCTGAGCAGAGTCGTCCCCGCCCTGCGTTCGATCGAGCCCGTTTCGGGAGTGGCCCCGTGGATCCTCCGCGCAGGGGCCCGCGTCCTGGTCCCCGAAGGTCACGACGGCCTCCGTTCCGACGCGGAGCTGTTCGTCGACGAACTGCGCACGGCCCTGTCGGCTCCCGACGTCTCGGCGGTGCAGGGAGCCGCAAGCGAGGCCCGCCCCGGCGACATCGTCCTGGCCGTGGATCCTTCCCTCGACGTACCCTCGGAGGAGGGCTACCGCATCGACGTCAAGGAAACGGTGACGATCACGGGCAAGAGCCGGGTGGGCGCCTACTGGGGCACCCGCTCCCTCCTGCAGTCGATCTCCGCCTCGGGTGGCGCCGAAGCGGCGGTGGTTACCGACTGGCCCGACGTGGTCGAACGCTCCTTCCACATCGACGCCGCCCGCAAGTTCTACTCCAAGGACTTCTTCCTCCGCCTGATCCCGGAACTGTCATGGCGCAAGGTCAACGTCCTCCAGTACCACTTCTCCGAGAACGAGGGCTTCCGCCTCACCTCGGAGACCCATCCGGAGATCGTGTCGGACGAGCATCTGACCAAGGACGATCTTCGTGAGCTCATCGCCTTGGCCGCCCGATACCACATCGAGGTCATCCCGGCGCTGGACATGCCCGGCCACCTGCGCCACGCACTGGCCAAGCACCCCGAATGGCGCCTGGGAAACACCGACGAGGCCCGCAAGGGGCTGGACTACTCGAAGAAGGAGGCCCGTGACTTCGTCAAGGAGCTCCTCACCGAGTACGCTCCCCTCTTCCCCGGCGACAAGTGGCATCTGGGCGCCGACGAGTTCATCGACTTCGCGAGGGCCGAGTACACCTATCCCCAGTTGAAGAAGTACGCCGAACAGGCGACCGGGAACCCGAATGCGACTGTCGCCGACGGCTTCACCACCTTCATCAACGAGATGATCGGGCACCTGGAGACCCTGGGCAAGACCGACGTGCGCGTGTGGAACGACGGTTTCTACCGCTCGGACAACAAGCAGAGCGTCGAGCTGTCCAAGAGCGCGACGATCGACTACTGGACCGCGTGGGACGCCAAGATGGCCCCTGTGACGACCTTCGTCGACAAGGGATACAGGCTGGTCAACTTCAACGACAAGTACATGTACTACGTCCTGTACTACCCCAACGGCGCCTACCACAATCGTCCCAAGCCGGACGTCGTCTACAACGAGTTCACGGCCGGCACCTTCCCGACGAATCACCAGCACACCCAGTACCAGTGGCCCAGGCCCTACCCGCAGTGGCTGCGTGGAGCCTCCTTCGCCATCTGGTCCGACAACGCCCCGATGGAGACCGAGGAGCAGGTCGCGCAGAACTCCCGGCCCCTCGTCGACGCCTTCGCCGCGCGCACGTGGAACGCTGACGACAATCGCGACCACGCAACCTTCACCTCCGACATGAGCGCCGTCGGACCCGCCCTTGTCGCACCCCCCAAACAGGACCTCACCGTTTCGGCCGCTCTTGGGGCCGATCCTGGAGCGGGCGAGGTCTCTGCCGGATCGGAGCTGTCCTACACGGCCTCGGCCACGAACACCTCCGCCATCGAGGTCAAGTCCACCGTGACCATCGATTCCTCCGCCACGGCCAAGGGCCTCAAGGCCGACCAGGTGAGCGTCAAGGTCGTCGACTCGGCCGGCAATGCTCCGCAGGCTCCCTCACGCAATGTCGCCCTCGCCTCCGAGGGGGCCACGGTGAAGGCGTCGGGAACGGAGACACTGTGGAACGGTCAGCCCTCCCAATTCACCCCCGACAATGTCATCGACGGCTCCACCGCCGCAGACTCGCGCTGGTCCTCGAACTACGCCGATGACGCGTGGATCCAGGTCGACCTGGCCCGTCCGATGGTGTTGGACAAGGTCAAGCTCTCCTGGCAGGAGGCCTGTGCGCCGACCTACTCGGTGTCCGTCCTGAAGGAGTCCGGCCAGTGGGTCTCCTTGGGCGAGCGTTCCTACACCTGCCCCACGGGCAAGACCGCGGTGGGTCTCGACGAGATCCCCGTGACCACCGACGACCCGGTGTCGGCCCTCAAGGTCCAGGCCACGAGCCGCCGTTCCTTCAACGGAACGAAGTACGGGGTCTCCCTCTGGGAGATCGAGGCCCTGACGCCCGGCGGCCCGGCCGCCATCCCCGCGCCCAGCGTCCAGGCCGGGGTCATCACCTGGACCGGCGACCTGGCCGCCGGCAACCGTGTCGACCTCATGTGGAAGGGTGCCGCCCCCGACACTGCTGGAGCCCAGCTTCCCGTCAGCATGAAGGTGCGCGTCACCCAGGCGATCAACGAGGGCGCCGCCTCGGCCGAGATCACCCACTCGGTGGCGAACACCCCGGCTCCGCCCGCCAAGCCGACCCTCAGCCTCGACAAGGACACGGTGCGCCCCGGTGATACCGTCGTGCTCACCGGAACCGGTTTCGCCCCGAAGGCGAAACTCACGGTCGACCTGCACTCCGACCCGGTGCGTCTGGCCGAGCCGGTCGCCGATGCCGACGGGAAGTTCACTGCGACGCTCACGATTCCGACCTCGACGAAGCCGGGAGCGCACACCCTGGTGGTCACGGACCGTGCGGCCCAAGTCAGTGCCGAGGCGAAGCTGACGCTCACCCAGGCCCCCGGCGCCTCCCCCGACCCGAAGCAGCCGGGGGGCAAGCCCGGAGCCTCCACGCCCGGCACCAAGCCCACGGACAAGAACCTGGCCCTGACCGGCGCCCCTGTGTCCATGGTCGTCGTGGCACTGCTCGCCCTCGTGGTGCCCGGTGTCGCCTTCACTGTCGCCGCGCGACGCCGGATGAAGTAACCGGACCCCTGCCGGTGGGCGAGGAAGTCCTCGCCCACCGGCACCATGGCACAGGATCGCCCGCGGGCCAGTGCCCGCATGTGGAGCCCATTCCCTCCTCACCCAGTCATCCCTTCTTCCAGGAACGATCATGACGAAACTCTTCAAACCCTTGTCGGCAGCGTCGCTGGCCCTCGCTCTCGCGTTGACAGGAAGCGCCGGATTCGTCGACGCCGCCCAAGCCGCACCGACCTCGTCGACAGTCTTCCCCCGGGCGAACATCCTCTTCCCCGGCAACGACGGCAAAGCCCATACCGTCACCTTTGACGAGCACTCGTTCATGGTGGACGGACAGCGCCTCAACATCTGGTCCGGCGAGATCCACTACTGGCGTCTGCCCGACGTCAACGGGTGGCGCGACATCATGCAGAAGATGCGTGCCAACGGATACAACGCCGTCTCCCTCTACTTCTTCTGGGGAATGCACCAGAGTGAGGAGAACGGCCCCTTCGACTTCACCGAGAACACCGTGAAAGATCTCGACCTGCTCCTGCGGATCGCCAAGGAGGAGGGCCTGTACGTCATCGCCCGCCCCGGCCCCTACGTGAATGCCGAGATCTCGATGGGTGGCCTTCCCGCCTACATGAGCAACTTCGGTGGAGGACTGCGATCGACCGACTCCAAGGCATTGGAGGCCTCGAAGTCCTGGCTCAAGGCCGTTGACGCGATCATCGCCAAGCACCAGGTGACCACCGGCGGCGGTTCCGTCCTTCTCTACCAGGTGGAGAACGAACTGGTGGACGCCAACAGGCAGGACGTGGAGTTCCTGAAGGAACTGACCACCCAGGTGAAGAGTGATGGAATCACCGTCCCGACCTTCCACAACGACTACAACCTGAATGGGCTTTTCAGCGACACCTCGTCGACGGGACTGGACTTCTACGCCTACGACAGTTACCCCGTCGGCTTCAATTGTTCGTCCCCACGCAAATCGATCAGCGACTCCGAATTCAAGTTCAGGGTGCACGCGCCGAAGAGTCCACATTTCATCACGGAGTCCCAAGGCGGCGCCTTCACGCCCTGGGGGGCGTCCTTCAACGCCTCGAAGTGCTACGAGTACACCGATGAGGCATTCACCCGCCAATGGGGTGCGCACAACATCGGCAACGGCGTGACCGCATTCAACTTCTACATGGCGTTCGGCGGGACGAACTGGGGATGGACGGGTTCCCCCGCTTCGGGATTCACCTCCTACGACTACGGGGCAGGAATCACCGAGGACCGGATGCTCACGGCGAAGGCCGGGGTGCAAAAGGAGATCGGGTACTACTCCAAAGCCGTTCCCGAACTGGCTGGGATGGGCCCGGTGACGGCACCCAAGCCGTCAATCGTCTCGGGCTCCTCCGTCAACGTCTACTCGCGCCTGAACTCCTCGGCGGACTCGGTGACGGGCAATGGCGCTCGAACCCTGGCAATGCGCCTGTCGGACTCGAATGACGAGACTCCGACGTCCTTCACCATTCCGCTCAGCCTCGGAAAGCCGAAGAACGGACCGCAGGACAAGGCGGGCTTCTCGACCGACGACCGGGATCCGGCCGTCGTCTACAAGGGCCAGTGGAAGACCACGGAGGATCCGACCGCCTGGAAGAAGACGGTGACGGCCTCGGCGAATGCCGGGGACTCCGCATCCTTCTCGTTCAAGGGCGGCGGGATCCGCCTCATCACGACCACGGGCACCGACCACGGTCCCTTCACGGTCGCCATCGACGACGAGGCTCCTGTCGAGGTGACGACGACACGGGTGGACACCGACCAGAACAAGCCGCTCCAATTCGAGGCCTTCAAGAAGGCGGGGCTGGCTCCGGGCGACCACCGCATCACGGTGACCAACACCGGCGGACAAGTGGTCGGGATCGACGCCTTCGACGTCCTGGACCCCGTTGGCGAGTCCCCCGTGGTCGTCAACGACTCCGAGACCTCGACCATCTCCTTCACGGGCGGATGGCAGCACGCCACCGGACAGAATTGGACGGCCGGGGACATCAACGGGGACGAAACCTTCTCCAAGACCGCCGGGGACAGCTTCGCCTTCGAGTTCGAGGGCGTGGGTTTCGACATCATCGCCCCCCATTCGGAGAACCACGGTTCGGCCAGTGTCACAGTCGATGACACCCCGGTGGGCAAGACCGAGGAGAAGACCACCAGCAGCCCCCTCCCGCAGCAGACCGTCTTCTCGTGGAGGGCGGCCGACACGTCGGCTCCGGCCCGCCACAAGGTGAAGGTCACGGTCGACGGCGCCCCCTTCCCCGGCTCCTCGGACACCTACGTCAGTCTCGACGCTCTTCGACTCTTCCCCTCCGCCGCGTCCCTTCCACATGAGGACATTCCCTCGCCCGATGACGGTTCCGTGATGTGGCCGCGCATCCCGCAGAAGGAGGGGACGACTCTCACACTCAACGGGCGTGACGCCCTGCTCGTGACTGCGGACAAGAAGCTGGCCGGTCGGGACCTCTACTACACGACCTCCCAGCTCTTCGGCCAGCCCCTTGTCACCGATGCCGGTCATGTCCAGTACCTTGTGGCGGCCTCGGGCAGCGCAGGAGAGACGGTTCTCCACTACTCCGACGAACCGACCGTGGTTCTGCCCGACGCAGTGGAGAAGACCTGGGACTCCGCCTCGGGGCAGTTGCGTCTCAACTACGTCCACAGGGATGCCCCGCAGGACATTGCGATCACCGACGCCACCGGCACCTTGGTCCTGCGTGTCATCGACAGGAAAGCTGCGGCAACGACGTGGCTGCTCGACGGACACAACGGCTCCGACGCCTTCAGCGCGGCCGTCGAAGGGGTCGAACTGGCCCGGACGGTTCGCATGGAGGGCACTTCCCTGGCCATCACCGGATCGGCCTCGTCGTCCGGCGAGATCCGCGCCATGGCTCCCCTGGGCACGACTTCGGTGACATGGAACGGAAAGGCTCTGGGCGATCCTGCGGCAGGGGTCTCGACGGGTTCTGTCGACGGGCCAATCGCCGTTTCCGACCAGGAACTGCATTTCGTGTCGGCACAGGACGACTCCGAAGCAAAGGTCAACCACGACGACTCGACGTGGGTGCTCGCCGACGCCACTGCATCGAAGCAGTCCGAGGAGTACGCGGGCATCCAGCGCTACAGGAACCGGGACGTGAACCAGCAGGGTCCTGGACGCCACCAGAAGGTCGTCCTCGACTCGAATCACTACGGATTCCACTCGGGATCGGTCTGGTACCGCGCTTCCTACACCGCCGACTCGGACGATCCCCAACTGTCCTTCCTCGCGACGGCCTCCAAGGGAGTGCCGCCGCAGGGCAAGAACCCAGGTTTCGCCCAAGTCTGGGTCAATGGGACCTACGCCGGGGCGATCGATGCCACCGGTGGTTGGAAGTCGGTCTCGGCCCCGACCGGAAGCGTCAAGGCCGGCGAGAAGGTTGTCGTCGCGGTGCTTGTCCACAACCTGGGTCTGAGCCTCGACTGGAGCAACGGCTCCGGGAATGCCAAGTCGCAGTCCAAGGAGAACCGTGGCCTCTTCGATGCCCAACTCGGCAACCGTGGACCTGTGACGTGGAGGATAAAGGGAGCCTCCGCTGAAAGCGCCCGCATCGCCGAGACGAACCCGTCGGGGACGATCTACAACAACGGCGGTCTGGGAGGCGAAGCACTCGGATGGCACATGCCGTCCTTCGACGACTCGGCGTGGGTGAAGACCTCCGATCTGCACGCTCCCTCCGCCGGCGTCCACTGGTATCGCGCCCATGTGAACCTTGACGTGCCCGAAGGTCAGGACACGGCTTTCCGTCTGGACGTGAACTCCGATCGCTTCACCTCGCGCGCCGACAAGGCCCAGATGACCCTTTTCGTCAACGGTTGGAACACGGGTGTGTACATCGGTGACAAGGGGCCGCAGAATTCATTCACCATCCCCTCCGCTTTCCTGAATCCGCGCGGCGAAAACGTCATCGCCGTGGCGCTGGCGGCGAAGGAGGCCGGTATGGGTCCCGAATCGATGACCCTTCGCGTCCTGCACTCGACGACGCTTCCCGTGCAGACCACTCCTGAGCCCGACCCTCAACCCGAACCTGATCCTCAGCCGAAGCCGGATCCCCAGCCCAAGCCGGATCCCCAGCCTCGACCCGAGCCCGACCCCAAGCCCCAACCGACTCCAAGTGTCGAGGTGAGCCCGGCCCGGGCGGCTCGCGGAAGCACAGTGACGATCACCGGCCGCGGTTTTGCGGCGAATTCGCAAATCGAGGCCGTGCTCCATTCCGACCCGATCGTTCTTGCACGGGCCACCAGCGACTCTTCGGGCACTGTCTCGATCTCGGCGACCATCCCCGAGAACGCGGCAGTGGGAATGCACCGCGTCGTCCTCACCCAAGTGGGCACGTCCTCCAGCGCGTCGACTCCTCTTGAGGTCCTCCAAGCGGATCGGGCAGGAACGCCTTCGCCTGGTCGCAATGGGAACAAGTCCGGGACCGAACAGGGGTCGCAAAGCGGGGGCCTGGCATCAACCGGATCGAGCGCCGCACTCGTGGTCGCAAGCTCTGTTCTTCTTCTCGGCGCAGGATTGCTCCTGCTGCGGTTGAAGGCGCGGCACGTGGAATGAGGCGCGAGCGATTCGTCTGATTCCGGGGGGCGGGAGCGTCGGGCCATTGAGGTCCGCGCCCCGCCCCCTGTTGCCTTCATTTTCGGCACGTGCCGCTCTGGTCTGCATGAATGTGAAGGCAGCATGTCCGGACAATGTTTCCAACAGGACGGGGAAGCAACTTCCCGGTTTAATGGTGGCATGACTCACACGGGACTGCCTGGCTCGGAGAAGGACCTCGACGCCCTTCTCACACAGGACCCCACCACATCCCACGCACAGTTGGCCCGCATCGCGGCAGCCCGCTCGGACCTGCACGCGGCCCTTGCCGCACACCCGAACGCTTACCCGAAACTGCTCGAATGGTTGGCCACGTCCACAGATCCCACCGTGCACAAGGCATTGGCCGCCCGACCGACCACACCCCCGCCGGGCTCCGGGCAAACGCCGGACATGGCGGCATCGGCCACGTCGAACACTCCCCTGCCGCCCCTGGTCGAGGCGCTGTGGCGCTTCGTGCGTCGCAAGCCCTTGCAGGTCGGCGCCACGGCAATGCTCTTCGTCCTCGTCCTGGTCCTTGGAGGATGGGGCTTGGCGCGCCTGAACGGCGACGGAACCTACGCCAATGCCACCGAGTGGTCGCACGCGTGGCTGTCCGGCAACGAGGTCGTGTGGACCGTCCCGGCCGAAGAGGGAGCCCAGGCCACCTTCCTGACCGCCTCACGCGACGGGAAGCACCTGGTTCGCACCTCCACCCTGTCCCCCACCCAGCGGCGCCTCACCGCCTACACGCTGGAAGGCACCAGTGTCACCGAGTCCTGGAGGACCGACTTCGAGGTGGGCGCGGACACCCAGACGGCCTCGGTCGTGTGGCGCTCCTACGTGGTCACACCGAGCTCCCTCTACGACCAGTCCACGGGTGAAGCCACCGAGGTGCCCTGGCCCAAGGGGGCGTGGGTGTCCTCCGACGGCGATCGGGCCGTCGCCTGCACGGCTGCCGGGGACTGTTCCCTGTGGACGGGCCTGGGCGGCCCCAACTGGGAGGTGCATGTGGACGGTTTCGCGGCCGACTACGGGTCGATCCCCCTGTCCCACACCCTCGTGTCCGGGGGCGCCGAATTCACCTACGTGCCCGGCGCCCAGGTGCTCATGAACTTGCGCACCGGCGAGCAGGTCGACTTGGGGCTCAAAGGCTCCTCGGTCAGCACCTTCCTGGCCCTGGCCGACGGCTGGGTGCTGGTCGACGGCGCGAGGGCCCATGTGTTCGCAGCCGACGGGACGAAGGGCGAGACCTTCGACATTCCTGTCGACGCAGAGATGCGCACGGACCTGCCCGTCAAGCACGGCATGCTGACCACGGCGGAGTTCAGCGCGTGGGTGAAGAGTGGCGACACGTCGTGGGCGAAGACGAAGTGGAAGGTCCTCCAGCGGGAGGAGTGCAGCAAGATCGCGCTTCTGGAAAGCGCAGTGGCCCTGCCTGACACCTGGTACATCGAAGAGTCCGAGGGCACCTGCGTGCTGGCCAGTGCCGGCATTCCCGCCACCGTGTCCCAGACGAAGGGCCTGTACCGTTTCGGCTTCGAGTCGCCGGTGCTGGTCGACATGTTCACCGGCCAGAGCGCCCCGGGGCCGGCGGGCACCAGCGCCCGTGGTGTGCTGGTCACGCCGGAGATGTGGGTGTCCGCGGGGGCTGACGGTGCGATGTCGGCCTATACGCCGACCAAGTGAGGCACCACACCAAGTGAGACACCACCTTGGCGACGCCGCCGCCACGAGGGCGCTCAGCCCTCCTTCGCCTGGGCGGCGGCCTCCATGCGATAGCCCTGCTTGATGTCCTCGTGGTGGCGGATGACTTCGGTGACCATGAATGACAAGAACTTCTCCGCGAAGTCCGGGTCCAGTCCGGCCGACTCGGCCAGGGCCCGCATGCGCCGCACTTGGCGGCGCTCGCGCGCGGGGTCCGCGGGCGGCATGTCGTGGCGGGCCTTGATGTGACCGACCCTCTGGGTGCAGCGGAA
The DNA here is from genome assembly GCF_018986735.1 of Schaalia sp. 19OD2882. Classification (NCBI taxonomy): domain Bacteria; kingdom Bacillati; phylum Actinomycetota; class Actinomycetes; order Actinomycetales; family Actinomycetaceae; genus Schaalia; species Schaalia sp. 19OD2882. The sequence continues at coordinate 1,814,284 of NZ_CP065521.1, forward strand.
GCGTTCGGCCAGGATGTGGATGAGGGCGGCGTCAATGTTGTCGATGGTGGCTCGCGCCTCCAGCAGCTCGGCGGGCAGCCCTTCCCCGAGGCCGCGGATGTCTTCGCTGCGCGGATCGCTTGCGACGGCCCCATCACCCATGACGCTCCCCTTTTCCCTTCCCGGTGGCCCGGCGCCGGGCCACCGTCGCCTCAGGCCGAGCGGATCCCCCGGCGGCCCTCCGCGTGCAATTCGGCTTCCCCCGTGCCTTCGACGCAGTCGCGCGTGATGACCACCCGGGCCACGTCGGTGCGGCTGGGCAGGTCGAACATGAGGTCCGACAGGGTCTTTTCCATGATGGAGGCAAGCCCACGTGCGCCTGTGCGGCGCTTGTTCGCCAGGGCTGCGATGGCCAGCAGGGCGTCGTGGGTGAAGTCCAACTCGATCCCGTCGAGGTCGAAAAGGTGCTGGTACTGGCCGACCAGCGAGTTCGTGGGCTCGGTGAGGACCAGGGTGAGGTCTTCTTCCGAGAGTTCCTTCGTCGAGGTGAGAATCGGCAAACGTCCGATGAATTCGGGGATCATGCCGAACCTGTGGAGGTCCTCGGGGGTGACTTCCTCGTAGAGGTCTCCCATTTCCTTCACGGATTTCAGGTCGGTCCCGAATCCGGTGGAGCGCTGCCCCAAGCGGGCCTTGACGATTTCTTCGATTCCGGCGAATGCGCCTGCCGCGATGAAGAGGATTCCGGAAGTGTCGATCTCCAGGAACTGCTGGTGCGGATGCTTGCGCCCCCCTTGGGGCGGCACGGATGCCACAGTGCCTTCGACGATCTTGAGCAGGGCCTGCTGGACGCCCTCGCCGGAGACGTCACGGGTGATGGAGGCGTTTTCCCCTTTGCGGCCGATCTTGTCGATCTCGTCGACGTAGATGATGCCGCGTTCGGCCTTCTTGATGTCGCCGTCGGCCTCTTGGATGAGGCGCAGCAGGATGTTCTCCACGTCCTCGCCCACATAGCCCGCTTCGGTCAGGGCGGTGGCGTCGACGATGGCGAAGGGGACTTGCAGCAGGGAAGCCAGGCAGCGGGCAAGGTGGGTCTTGCCGGTTCCCGTGGGGCCGAGCAGGAGGATGTTCGACTTGGTGCCGAGCATGTTCTCCTCATTGCCGGCCTCGCGTGAACGCACCCGCTTGTAGTGGTTGTAGACGGCGACGGACAGGGCCTTCTTGGCGCGTTCCTGGCCGATGACCCACGAGTCCAGGTACTCGTAGATCTCCTTGGGTTTGGGCAGCGGGGTCTGCGAGGCGGTGGGCTCGTCGGTGAGTTCTTCCTCGATGATCTCGTTGCACAGGTCGATGCATTCATTGCAGATGTAGACGCCGGATCCGCCGATGAGTTTTCGCACCTGCTTCTGGCTCTTGCTGCAGAAAGAACACTTGAGCAGCTCTGCGCCGTCGGTGAGTCGGCTCACGTCGGGTCCTCCTGCGGGGTCTCGGTGGGTGCGGACGGGATGGCTCCCAGCGTTTTCAAGCTTATGTCAGGGGGTGTCGCGGTGCCAGAGGGCACGCGGACATCTCGCCGCAGGTGTGATGGGTGACGAGGGCGGGGCGGGTTCGCATGAGGTGAGGGTTCGCCCAAGGCTACTTCTCATCCTTGTCCAACCCTTTGCCCCGCCCTCGTTTCCGGATGAAGGAGGTGGCCACCGGGGCCGTCGGCGTCAGTGTGCGGTGGGCTCGGCGGACTTTCGGTAGGCCAGTACTTGGTCGACCAGGCCGTAGTCCTTGGCCTGGGCGGCGGTGAGGATCTTGTCGCGTTCGATGTCGCGGCGCACCTGTTCCACCGGCGTGCCCGAGTGGCGTGAGATGGTCTCCTCCAGCCACAGGCGCATGCGGTCGATCTCGTCGGCGACGATCTGGATGTCACTTGCCTGACCTTGGATGCCCTCCATGGCCGGCTGGTGGATGAGGACGCGCGCGTTGGGCAGTGCCAGACGCTTGCCGGGGCTGCCGGCCGCCAGCAGAACCGCCGCAGCGGAGGCCGCCTGACCCAAGCACACGGTCTGGATCTGCGGCTTCACGAATTGCATGGTGTCGTAGATGGCGGTCAGCGCCGTGAAGGAGCCGCCGGGGCTGTTGATGTACAGGGTGATCAGAGAGTCCGGGTCCTGCGATTCGAGGACCAGCAGCTGCGCCATGACGTCGTCTGCGGAGGCGTCGTCCACCTGCACGCCGAGAAACACGATCCGGTCCTCGAAGAGCTTCGCGTAGGGGTCCTGGCGCTTGAAACCGTAGGCGGTGCGCTCCTCGAAGCTGGGCAGGACGTAGCGCGACTCGGGCAACTGGCGGGCGATCGCCTCGAAGTAGGGGCGGGTGCTCATCGGGTCTCTCCGTCCTCGGCGCGGCGGCCGATCTCCTGCGGGGTCTCCACCATCCGGTCCACGAAACCGTATTCGACGGCTTCGCGGGCGCTGAACCAGTGGTCACGGTCGGCGTCGGCCTCGATCTGCTCGACGGACTTGCCGGTGCGGGCCGCGGTGATCTCCGCCAGTTCCTGCTTCATCTTGAGGATCAGGTCGGCGTTGATGCGGATCTCCGTGGCCGAGCCTCCTGCCCCGCCCAGAGGCTGGTGCAGCAGCACACGCGTGTGGGGAGTGATGAGGCGCTTGCCGGGGGTGCCGGCGGTCAGCAGGAACTGGCCCATGGATGCGGCCAGGCCCATGCCGACGGTGACGACGTCGGGCTTGATGTACTGCATGGTGTCGTAGATGGCCATACCTGCGGTGACCGAACCGCCGGGGCTGTTGATGTACAGGTAGATGTCGCGGTCCGGGTCCTCTGCAGCAAGCAGGAGCATCTGGGCGCAGATGGCGTTGGCGTTCTCGTCGCGGACCTCGCCGCCCAGCCAGATGATGCGCTCCTTGAGCAGACGCTGGTAGACGGCGTCGCTCAGACCCGCTGCGGTCTTCCCGCCGCCGTGGGCGGTGAAATCGCTGGTCACGTTTCCTCCACTTCAGGGGTCTCCCCCGCTCCAGGGGCCCACCGCGCGCGGGCGCCCCTCTTCGACCGTGGGTACGGCCGTACCCGGCCGATCCCGACTGTCCTCAAACCTACCCGGTGACGAGGCCGACGCCGCCTTCGCAGAGCGCCTTTTCGCTGACGGCGCACCGGAGTGGTCACAGGCGCCTGACGTTACGCTGTGGACCATGAAGCCTCCTGCGACCCCGGACTCCCACCGATTCAAGGTCACCGAGGCGGGTCTGGCGGGTTTCGTCATCCACGTGGTGGTCGGATACGCCCTGCTGCTGGCCGTCCTGACGGCCATCGACACCACGCAGCAGCACCCGTGTCGATCGATCGGGTTGGTGGCCAGCACCCTGGTCGCCGTCCTCTTCCACCTCGTGCGCCGATGGGTCATCGCCCAACGCCCGGTCTCATGGCTCTGGGGCGCTGCGGCAGGGGCGCTGGCGCTCACCTCCTTTGCCCTGTCGGACAACTGGGCGATGTTGGGTGTGGCAGCGGCGTGCATTGCCATCGCGGTTGCACCCAAGTGGTGGGTGTGGCCCCTCGAAATCATCCTCTTCGCCGGCGCAATCCTCAGCATTTCGATTCCTGCCCCGCAGATGGTGGCCGTCGAGTCCGCGATCATCCTCATCTCCACCTTGGTCACCGTCATCCTGTACGTCCTGGTCCGCGTCATCACCCTGCTGCGCCAGCTCGACGTGGTCCAGGAGGAAATCGCTCGCACTCGCGTGGACCAGGAGCGCCTGCGGATCGCCAGGGAACTGCACGACGTCCTGGGGCGCACCCTTGTCGCAGCCTCCTTGCGCAACCAGGCAGCGATCCAGTTGTTGGCGACCTCGCCGGACAAGGCGGCGGCGCAGATGGAGGCCACCCACAAGACCCTGGCTTCAGGCCAGTTGGCCCTGCGTTCCTTGACGTCGGGGGTCGTCGTGGCCGGACTGGCCGAAGAAGTTGCTTCCGCAGCAGCCCTGTGCCACGTGAAGAGCATCAACACCTCCCTGGACGTCGCCGAACTGCCCGACGGCCCACACTCCAGGTTCTGCGCCCAAGTGGTCCGTGAAGCCGTCACCAACATGCTCAAGCACGCCCGGCCGACGACCTGCAGCATCACGATCCGTCACAAGGGCGACACGCTGGTCACTCGCATCGTCAACGACGGGGCACCGGCCGGCAACGAGTCCGCAAGCGGGACGGGCCTGGCCGAGCTGCGCAAGCGGGCCGCGGCCATGGGTGGAACACTGGAGGCCGATCAGGACGCACAGGGACACTTCACGGTCACAGTGCGTCTGCCCGCCGCCGACCTCGTCGAGGAGTGACATGAGCCAGGACCCGACCGTCCCCCGGACACCCGTGCTGCGTCTGCTCATCGCCGAGGACGTGGATCTGGTCGCCGAGGCCTTCGAAGCCCTGCTCAGTGTGGAACCCGCCTTCGAGGTCGTGGGGCGCGTCGGACGGGGCGACGTGGTGGCCCGGACCGTCCTCGACCTGTCAGCGGACGTCGTCGTCATGGACATCGACATGCCCGGGGCCACAGGGATCGAGGCAACCTCCCACGTCAAGCAGGTGGCGCCCGACTGCAAAGTCCTGCTGCTCACAGCCCTGCCGGGCAGCGGTCACGTCCACAGGGCCCTGGCCGCCGGGGCCGACGGCTACCTGGTGAAGTCGACGACCGGCGCCCGGCTGTTGGACGCCATCAAGAAGGTTGCCGCCGGTGGGACCGTCATCGACCCGGACTTGGCGGCCGACGCCCTGCGGGTGGGCCCCTGCCCACTGACCGACCGCGAGGTCGAGATCCTCACCCCGGTCTCGCAGGGTGCCACAACGGAGGAGACCGCGGGTGTCCTCTTCCTGTCGGCCGGCACCGTGCGCAACTACCTGTCCAATGCCATGACCCGCTTGGGGGTCTCGACCCGCATGCAGGCCGTGTCCCTGGCGACCGAGCGGGGCTGGCTCTGAGGCCACGGCCTCGTCACCGCCCCGCTCCCGTCCTCGTCAGCGGCTGGATGCCGAACGACGGAAGGCCACAAGCGCCAGGGCCACGAAGAGTGCGGTCCAGACCGTGAAGACGGCTCCGGCCTGGACGGGTGCCGCCGACAGGCCCGACATGATCGCCTTGCCGGTGTCGGCGATCTGGAAGGACGGGGTCCACGTGGTGATGGCGGCCAACCAGTCGGGCATCATCTCCCGCGGCATCCACAGGCCTCCGACGATGGAGAAGAGCATGAGGACGGTCATCGCGGCCGCATAACTGCTCTCCTGGCGGGTCACCAGGCCTATGACGACACCCAGGGCCGCAAAGACCGTGGACCCCACGACCACCACGCCCAGGGCCATGGCCAGGTGCGCCGGATCCAAGGGCACGTGATTGACGACGACCCCTGAGATGAAGACACCCAGAACCGCCGGGACCCCCAGGAGGATCGCCGAGAGGATCTTGCCCCCACGATGTCGACGGGGCGCAGCGGCGTCAGGGTGAGGTACGAGAACCAACCGCTTCCCCGCTCCTGCGCCAGCCGGTTGCCGGCGATGGTCAGGCAAGCGGAGAGGGTCGCGAAGGTCGCCATGTTCATCATGTAGCCAGTGGCGAAGGCCTGGAGTTTGTCGGCGGGCAGGTTCCCGCCGTTGAGCTGGACGAAGACGATGTTCATCGCGATCGGGACGACCATCGTGAGCAGAAGGAATCGGGGGGTGCGCAGGATGCGGCGCACTTCGAAGGCGACGTAGGAATGCATGGGAGTTCCTCCTTCGTGGATCCGGTGGCGCTCAGGCGCGGTCGGGGTCGATGACGGAGAGGTAGGCCTGGTCCAGGCTGGCCTCCTGGATGGTGATGTCAACCGCTTCGGGCAGCAGGTTGACCAATTCGCGCAGGGTTCGGTCGGCATTGCTCGTGTGCAGGATCTGCAGGCCGTCGATGCAGGAGTGGGACAGGTCGCCGCTGAGGCGCTCCATCCAGTTCTGCGGCGGGGTGGCACCCCACCGGAACTGCACCTGCGGGCGACCCGCGCGTGCACGCAACTGCTCGGGGGTCTCATCGGCGACGACCCTGCCGTGGGCGATGACCAGCACCCGGTCGGCGGCGGTCGCGGCCTCCTCCATGTGGTGGGTCGTGAAGAAGACGGTGCGCCCGAGTTTCGCGGCGGTCGAGCGCACGGCGTTCCAGAAGGTGTAGCGGCTGGCCACGTCCATCTCATTCGTGGGTTCGTCCAGGATGAGCAGTCGCGGCTGGCCGACCAGGGCCAAGGCGAAGCGCACGCGTTGGCGTTCGCCGCCGGAGAGCCTTTCCACGCGGCGCCCGGCGACGTCCCTCAGACCTGCCAGGTCAATGGCCTCATCGACGTCCATGGGGCGGGCGTGCTGGCGGGCCATGAAGGCGACCAGTTCGCGCACGGTCACGCAGTCGGCCATGCCGGCGGATTGCAGCATGACCCCGATCTCCCCTTGGCGCACTGCCGCGCGGGGTGCCAGACCGAAGATCTGGACGCTGCCGCGGTCCGGGTTGTTGAGGCCCAGCATGAGGCTGACCAGCGTGGACTTGCCGGCACCGTTGGGGCCCAGCAGGGCGACGATCTGCCCGGGTGCGACATCCAGTTTCACGTCGACGAGGGCGGGGGAGGTGGCTGACGGGTAGGTGAAGCCCAGACCCGAAATCGCCACGGCCGGGACCGTGCCCGATGCTGCGTGGCGTGGGCGGGGGTCCGGGGACGAGGCCGGGCCAGTTCTGAACCTGGTGCTGACGGCGGTCATGGCTTTCTCCTTCAAGGCGTTCTCGATCTTGTCGGGGAGCAGGTCCGGCCGCTCGAAGGGCCCCTCTCCCATACCGAAAACGTTAGGAACCCGGGGAAATGCCCGGTAGTGGGAGGTGTCCACTCCTTCATGTGACAGGTGTCAGGTCCTGCCCCCGTGATGGTCGCCGGCTCTCCGGGTCTGAGGTCAGGTGCGGAGCCAAGGCAAGGACCGCAGGCTCCCAGAAGGAACACCGTGGACTCGTCGAGCGGCGCAAGGCTGCCTTCGCCACCGGAGCCGGTGACGCCAATCAGGTCTGGCCGTTGGAGTTCACCGAGTTCGAGACCACCCCCGGCGCGTCCTGGCCTCTGGCGGGATGGCGCCAAGTCCAACAGGGAAAGGGCCGGCACCGCTTTGGCGGTGCCGACCCTTCGAGTTCTCGCAGGTACGAGCTCAGGCGATCATTCGCCGGATTCAGCAGACTCGATCGCCACGGCCACATCCTCGACGGCGCCGTCGGCCTCGTCCTCGTCGGACTCTTCGACCTCGACGGGGGCCTCACCCAGGAAGGCGGACAGGTCGACGACCTCGCCGGCCGTGTCCTTGACGGTCACACCACGCAGGGCCTCGACCAGCGCCTTGGCGCGACCCAGGTCCGCGATGACCGAGGACATCTGCTGCGGGGAGGAGAACAACTGGTTGATGTCCACGCCATAGGTCTGCGACATCTGGATGGCGTAGTCGATGAGCTCCTGCTGGCCCACCTTGACGTCCAGCTTCTTGGCGAGGGCCTCGGAAAGCAGCTCGGTGCGCAGCTCACGCTCGATGGCCTCACGCGCCTCCTTCTTGTCCTTGGCGGAGGCGCCCTCCTCGACGCGGTGCTCGACCTCGTGGTCGACGGCCTCGGTGGGCAGAAGGATCTCGACCTTGTCCAACAGGGCATCGACCAGGCGGTCGCGGGCCTGAAGGGCCTGCTCGGAGGTCTTCTGCTTGGAGACCTGCTCACGCAGGTCGGCCAGCAGTTCCTCGGCGGTGTCGAACTCGGAGACCATCTGGGCGAAGTCGTCGTCGGCCTCGGGCAGCTCACGGACCTTGACGGACTTGACGGTCAGGGTGACCTCCGCCTCCTCGTCCTTGTGATCGCCGCCTTTGAGTGTGGAGGTGAAGGTGACCTCGTCGCCGGCCTTCGTGCCGCGCAGGGCCTTGTCCTGGCCGTCGAGCATGTTGCCCGAGCCGATCTCGTAGGACACGTCGGCCACGGAGTCGACCTCTTCACCGTCGATGGTGGCCACCAGGTCGATGGTGGCGAAGTCGCCGGTCTTGGCCTTGCGGGTGACGGGCTTGAGGGTTGCGAAGCGGCCGCGCAGGTCGTCGAGCTCCTTCTGGACGTCCTCGTCGGAGACTTCGGTGGTGTCGACCTCGATGCCGTCGAGCTCGGGCACCTCGAAGCTGGGGACCACGGCCACTTCGGCGGTGAAGACCAGCTGGCCGCCGGGGGCGCCGGAGGTCGCCGGAATCTCGGTGACCTCGACCTCGGGCTGGGTCATGGGGCGCAGCTCGTGCTCGGCCACGGCGTCGGAGTACTGGCCGGGCAGGACCTCGTTGACGACCTGCTCGATGACGGCAGCGCGGCCGAAACGCTGGTCGATGATGCGAGCCGGGACGTGACCCTTGCGGAAGCCGGGGATCGAGACCTGGGAGGCGATGTCCTTGTACGCCTTGTCCATCTCGGACTTGAGTTCCTCGTAGGGGACCTCGACGGTCAGTCGAACCTTGGTGGGCTCAAGGGTCTCAACGGTGCTCTTCACGGATTGTTCTCCAACGTCTTGTCCGGTGGGTGCGCAAAACGGGCGCACGACAACCCGACGATTCTATGTCAGCGCGCCACTTCGATGCCACGACGGCCAGCGGCTTCCTCGTCACACAGGGGCGTCGCCGAGCGCCACGTCACCCTCACCCACAACCCCTTCCTCGCCCTCGGTGGCGCGCCCGGCCATGACCGCCTTTCGATTGTCTGCGGCGGCGGCCCTCATGAACCCGAATGCGCAGCCCCACACCAGGGCCACATGGATGGCGAGGTATCGCGCCGAGTCATCACCGGGCCCACCCGCGAACGCGGGAATGGTCTGCAGGTGCTCCACGAGCAAGAGGAAGGGGTACCAGGTCCACCCCACCGGCACCATGAGCAGGTGCAGGACCGTTGGCACGGACGCGGGCCGCACTGCCCCGTCGATCCGGATGCGCGCGGCCAACGGACCCAGGGTGAGTTGGCGCGCCAGCGCGTTGAACAGGGTGATGGGGACGGCCAGGAACATCAGGACCAGGCCGGCTGCCGGTTCGTGGCCGAAGAACACGCCGGTGAGGATGAACAGGACGACCATTTCGAGCACGACGATCGAGAAGGCGAATGTGGCGGCAGAAAACCAGGACGCCGCCTTGGTCATGGGGGACGGCACCTCTTGCGCGCCAAGGTTCGTCATGCGACAAGTCTGCCCCATCGGCCCCTTCCGGGGGGCGAGGGCGGCCTTTCGTTCCCACGCCTCGCCCTGGATCCCGGAATGGCCGACGCACGCACACGATGCGGATGATTTCCGAGACGTGCGTCACCTTTCGCCGCGCGTCGCATGGGTGAAGGGGGCAGGCTGGAGGCATGGGAACCACGACGCTGTCCTTCCTCGGAGCGGCCGGAACCGTCACCGGCTCCAAGCACCTGCTGACCCTCGATGCACACACCGCCACGCCCCGCCACATCCTCGTCGACTGCGGGATGTACCAGGGCGAGAAGCACCTTCGCCGTCTGAACTGGGCGGACTTTCCGATCCCACCCTCATCGATTTCCGACGTGCTGCTCACCCACGCCCACATGGACCATTCGGGGATGCTCCCCCGCCTGGTCAAACAGGGCTTCCACGGGCGCATCTGGTGCACGCGGGCCACTGCGGACCTCACTGAGATCATCCTGCGCGATTCCGCCTTCCTGCAGGAGCGTGACGCGGAGTACGCGCGCGAACGCGGATACTCAAAGCACCGCTCCCCCGAGCCCCTCTACCGGATCGGCGACGTGGAGAACACTTTGCCCCTATTCCGCACCGTCGACTTCGACACCGAATTGGACCTGGGAGACGCAGTGGTGGCCACATGGGTGCGCAGCGGGCACATCCTCGGCTCGGCCTCCATCCACGTGCGCACCGACGAGGGTTCCGTGCTCTTTTCCGGCGACATCGGGCGGCACACGCACCCGGTGCTGCGTCCCCGCGAGATCCCGCCCGGGGCGGATGTGGTCCTGGTCGAATCGACCTATGGGGACAGGGAGCATTTCGAGCCGCAGGAGCCGCCGCACGAGGTGTTCGCCGACGCCATTCGACGCACGATCGAACGCGGCGGGTCGGTCCTGGTGCCGGCCTTCGCAGTGGATCGCACGGAGGTGGTGCTGCACACCTTGGCGCGGATGCAGGCCGAGGGCCGGATCCCACGGGTTCCCGTGTTCATGGACTCGCCAATGGCGCTGGCGTCACTGCGGATCTACCAGGCGCCGCGCAATGCCGAGGAGTTGACGCCCGAGGTCCAGGGTCTGGCCCTGTCGGAGCTGGACCTGCGAGAAGTGCGCGACCCGAGGCAGTCCCAGCGCCTGAACCACCCGGAGCAGCCGTGCATCATCATTTCGGCCTCCGGCATGGCCACCGGCGGGCGTGTTCTGCACCATCTGGAGACGATGTTGCCGGATCCTCGCCACACGGTGGTGCTCACCGGATACCAGGCGGTGGGTACGCGCGGACGCGCGCTGGTGGAGGGTGCGCGGCATCTGAAGATGTACGGCGCATACGTGGCGGTGCGCGCGCAGATCGTCAGGGACGAGGAGTTCTCCGTGCACGCCGACGGCTCCGAACTGGTCGACTGGATCGCCGCCCTGGACCCGCCGCCCAGCCACGTGTTCTGCGTCCACGGAGAGCCGGAGTCCGCGCAGGCCCTGTCGGAGCGCCTCGGTGACGAGGTCGGGGTGGTGGCCGTGGTCCCCACACGGGGCGAACACATCCGGGTCCGCTCGGGCCGAATCCGCCAGGTCAACGCCACCCTCAACCCGTGAGATTCGTCCGTCATTCCGCGAGATTCGTCCGCCGTCCCGTCGGCGAAGGCACACGCAGGAGTGCGCCCACACGCGTCTTCGCCGGCACCAGCGTCACCCGAAGCGACATCCAGGCCCGATTCCGGGACAATTTGTCGCACTGCGTGACGCTTGTGCGTCCGCGAGTGCGGCTTGCCCCAACATCTCGGCCGATGCCAGCACTTTCCACGACACCGCCAACACCTGCGTGCGCCCGATCGGGCTCACCTCATGCGCCCGCCTCTTGAGAGGTTTGCAGTTGGCCAGACACCAAACGAGAACAGCAGAATCACTGTTCTTGTCCGACTTAGGTTCCACAGGCCCGAGAGACTCAGCCCCCGAGTTCAAGGATGAGTTTCACGACACCAAGGAAGAACTTCCCGATACGACGGACGATTCTCACGAGGAGGGGTGGCTTTTGACACCGCATGGGTTCAGACTCCGTGGGCGGCAAGGACTTCGCTGACTCGCGCCAGCCGCACGTGCCGGTCGGCGCCACTGTCGCGGCCCAGATGCACTTCCTCGGCAACCCGGCCGTCGACCAGCACCACCACCCTATCTGCACGCGCGGCCACTGACGCGTCGTGGGTCACCAGGATGATGGCCGTCCCGGCCGCGTTGATCGCCCCGAGGACGTCCAGCACCTCTGCGGCGCTGGCCCTGTTCAAAGCACCGGTCGGCTCATCGCCGAGCAGCAGCTGCGGCTCGTTGACCAGCGCCCGACAGATCGCTGCGCGCTGCAGCTGACCGCCGGAGACCTCGTCGACGCGGTGCCGCGACAAGTGGCCGACGCCGACGCTGTCCATCAGCTGCTCCACCCGGGCCAGGACTTCGGGGCGGGGATGCGTGCGCGCCACCAGGCCGGGCAGGGCCACATTGTCGCCGATGTCCAGGGTCGGCAGGAACTCAGGCTTTTGGAAGACGAAGCCAAGGGTGCGAAGGCGCCGGGCGGCGCGGGTCTCCTCGTCGGCGGCGGACAGGTCCTCACCGTCGAGCATCACTTGGCCGCTGGTGGGCACGTCCACGCCGCCGAGCATGTGCATGAGGGTCGACTTTCCGGAGCCCGACGGCCCCATGACGGCGACGAACTCTCCGGGAGCGACCGCCAGGTCCACCCCGTGGAGGACCCGCACCTGGCCCCAGTCCTTCGTGACGGCCCGAGCCTCGAGGATGGGACGGATTGCGGCCTCGGGCCTGCGGGTCGCCACAGCCTCGGGGGCAGTGGCTCGGCGGGCGGCAACCGGATCACGGTCCGGGTCGGAAACGAGGCCGGAGGCGGCAAGCAGCGTGTTCGTGTTCACGAGAGGGTCCTTCCGTTGGTGGCGCGGCGCACGGCAAGGCCCACGCCGACAAGGGTCACGGCCAGCAAGGCAAGCGGCGCCGCGACGATGACAATGAATGGGTCGGCAAGAAGTTCGATCCCGGGCGCCCCGAAGGCGGAGAGCACGGCCGCAAGGACCTGCCCGCCCATCAGGCGGCTGAGCAGGACGCCCGCGACGATGCCGACGAGGGCGACAAGGCCGGCTTCAAGAAGCCGCTGACGGCGCACCTGCTTGACGCTCACTCCCGTGAGCAGCAGTGCCCGAGTCCACGGGGCTTCGCGCAGGAACTGCAAGACGGCGGCCAGGTGCAGGACGAGGAATGTGGTGGCCAGGGAGAGTGCAGCCGCGCAGGCTGCCACGATCGCCGTTTGCCCGCGAGTGGCGCCCATGGTCTGGGAGGCGTATTCCTCGACCACACTGACCTTCACACCCGGCCCCTTCTGACGCATGTCGTCCGCCCAGGCGGTCGAGTCGGCGCCTTCGACAAGGTCGATGGCGAGAAGCTGCCATGTGGTCTCTCCGGCCGGCAGATCGGTGACCTTCGCCGTCCGTCCGCCATTGGTGACGTCGGAGTAGATGCCGCTGACCCGCAGCGACACTTCATCTTCTCCGCCTTGGGGACGCATGCGGACGCTCTGCCCCACGGTGACTCCGGCCTGCTCGGCCTGGGCGTGCGAGAGGGCCACTTCACCTGCGCCGGGCGCGGCCCCGGCCTCGTAGCGCAGGGGGAAGGTTGCGTGTTGTCCGGCCTCGACGGGAAGGGAGGCCCATTGCCCCTCCTTGTCGGGCACCTCCCACTTCTGTGCTTCGAACACTTCGGCGGCACGGACTTGCGGGTCCGCGTCGACCTGCGTGGCGACCTCGACCAGGTCGGCCTCGTCGGCGCGCACGTCAAGGCGTACGTCCACACCCTGACCGATGCCCAGGAATGTGGCGAATCGTGGGTCGGACAAGGTGGTGGCCAAGTTCGCGGGGACGCAGGACACTACTGTGGCGATCGCCAGGACGGCGGCCAGCAGGATTCCGCGGCGGCTGAGGGCTCCGCGCAGGGCCAGGGCGACGGGGACGGGCAGGTTCGGGCCCGTGGCCAGGCGACGAGGGCGGGACGGCCCGCGCTTGGTGCCACGTCGGCCGGCAGCCGCGCCGGTGGCTCCACGCAGGGCTTCGAGGACGGGCTGGGCCAGGACGCGACGAACGACGAGGACGTCGACGACCAGCACCATGAGGGTCGCCACCAGTGCCGTCACGACCGGGAGAAGCAGCATCGGCCACGTGGTCGGCGGCGTGCCCAAGGGCAGCAGGACCATCTGATCGACGGCCCGTCCGACGGGCATGGCCACGAGGTGTCCGAGCAATGCGGCCAGCACCGCCAGGGTCAGATTCTTTGCCAGCAGCATCCCCATGACGTCTCGGCCGGGTGCACCGATCACCCGCAGGGCGGCGATGCGTGGCATGTCGGCCTCCAGCGAGGCACTGACCGCCAAGCCGAGGGCCAGGGCACACACCGCGCCCAGCAGCAGGGCCAGCAGGATGGCGATGGCGGCGACCAGCATTGTCGACAGTCCGTTGACCAGTTGCAGGACTGTGCGGTCCACGCCGATTCCCTTGGCGGGAAGCCCTGCGGCCACGTAGGAGTCGAGCACTCCCGACATGCTGGCGCCTTCCGTGAGACGCATTTCGACCAGGTGCTCGACCTCGTCCATGGCCGCATCGATCCGTTTGAAGTCCTCGGGGCTGACCACCAGGCGCTTCGACATGACGATCGAGGAGTTCATCTGGGCGTCGCGCACGAAGTCGATGACTTCCAGTCGCAGGTCCAGGTTTGCGCCACGCACCTCGACGAGGCCGCCGACCTTCGCCTGGCCACTGAGCAGGTAGTGGATGGGCAGGGCGATCTGGCCGCTCTGGGGCCGTAGCGGATTGCCGGCGGCATCCACCAGCAGGTCGAATCGCCGGCTCTGGGTGACGAAGGCGGGTTCCAGGACTGAGTCGTCCTGGCTGACCCCGGCGATCCACAGGGCCGAGCCGGGAGCCGGGATGGTGCGCATGACCTCCACGTCGGCAACGTCGGGGCGGCTGGCGGCCCATTCGGTGATGCGCTCGATGGTGGGCGCGTCGATGTCGGCCGAGTGCATCTGGACGATGTCCGGCGGTAGGGCTTGGCGCCACAGTTGGTCGATGGCGGCTCCTGTACGCATGAGCAGTGTGGTGGATGCACTGACCAGAGTGGCCACCAGGGTGAGCAGAAGCAGGAGGCACAGGGTGACCACGGGTGATCGGCGCAGGTCGGCGATGAGCAGTCGGGTCAGCATGGCGCCACCGCCTTGTCGGACGCCGCCTGGTGCGGCGCGGGGGCTCCGCCTGTCGCCACGCCGTCGTCCGTCTCACCGGTGGGGTCCAGGACGCCTCTGAGAAGGTGCGATCCCACTCCGACGGCGATGACGGACAGCCCCATGATGGTGACCAGGACCGCGCTGCCGCGTCCCGCTCCGGTGCCCATGACCACTCCGATGCTGTCGGCCCACGAGCCGCCTTGGGCCATGAGGGGCTCCATGACCCGGTCGGCCAAGGGCCCTGCGGCGACGAAGGCCATCAAGTACCCGGCTTGGGAGAGCGGGGAGATGAGGCCCCAGGCTCGCGCCTGGACGTCCACATGCAGGCGGGAGCGCACCAGCGCCTCCGCGCCGGCGTTGCAGATCGGCAGGACGAGGAACAGCGCCAGGCCGACGGCGCCGATCCACACGGGGTCGGGACGCAGGGCGAAGGCTGCCATGGCCACCCCCATGCCGACCAGGCCAAGAGTGAGCAGCGTCGTGGGGCGCATCGAGCCGAGCGGGGCCAGCAGGGCCGAGCCGAGCAACAGGCCGATTGCGGCCACGGTCTCCACCGTTCCGACGGTTTCGACCGAGGCGATGGGCAGCAGGATCGGCTTGAGCAGGGTCTGGACGGTGCCGGTGGCCACGGTGACCATGCCGATCAGCATGACCGCCGTGCGCACGGGGGTGTTGCCGACCACGGCCTGCCAGCCTTCACGCAGCTCTGCAAGGACTCCCCTGTCGCGCCGCGAGAGGCGAGTGCCCACGAGTTGGCGCACGTACAAGCTGATGCCGACGGTCACCAGGCATGTGGCGGCATCGATGGTGACGATGCCGACGGTTCCGACAACTCCGACCAGGAATGCGGCGGCGATGGGGGCCAGGAGGAACTTGGCGGCGGCTGCCAGGGAGAACAGGCCGGAGGCGCGAACGTACTCGTCCTGGCTGACCAGGTCGGAGACGCTGGCCTTGAGGGCGGGTTCGGTGAGGGCCGCGAAGACGGAGGAAGCGGTGACGCCGACCAGGATCAGCCAGGAGGGAGCCTGTGTGAGCAGGGCGGCGGCGACCAGGGCCAGTCCGAGGACGGATCCGCCGTCCCCGATTGCCATCATGAGGCGACGGTCGTGCCGGTCGGCCATGACGCCGGCGACGGGTGCCAGCAGCACCACTGGGGCGAATGCGCACAGTTGGGCCAGTGCCACGGCGGTGGCGCTTTTGTGGACGGCGTACATGTGGACGCCGATGGCGAAGGCGGTCATGCCGGTGCCCAAGGAGTTGACGAAGGCGCCGAGGACCAGCAGGTGCAGGGGTTTCATGAGTGGACCTCCTCGGTGCGGACGTCCAGGGTCTGCAGAGCGGGTTCGAGAAGGCGACCACTGGGCACGCCGAGGAGTTCCTCGGCGATGGTGAGGATGCCGACGATTCGCCGCTGGGCGTGTTCGTTGGCGTCGGGGAAGATGCCGGTGTCGGTCAGGGTTCCTGTTGCTGCCAGCAGGACTTCGCAGGTGGTCAGCGGGTCGGTGCAGTGCAGTTCTCCGCTGGCGTTGCCTTCTTCGACGAGGGCGACCAGGACCGGCGCGATGTCGCGGACGAGGGCGACCAGTGCGAGCAGGTGGAACTCGGCGTTGCGTGTGGCGTTGAAGTGTTCGACCAGGGCGTCCTCGTCCTCGCTGACCCTGTTGCCTGCGATGACGGCCAGGATCCTGTCGACGACGCTTGCGGGGGCGGCGGCGGCCTGGCGGGAGCGCTCGAGCATCTGGGTGGCTTGGCGCTCGACGATGCCCCGCAGGATCGCCTCCTTGGAGGGGAAGTGGTGGTAGAGCGTGCCCTTGGCCACGCCGACCTCCGCCATGAGTTGGGCCATGGTCATGCCCTGGTAGCCGTGGTGAAGGATCAGTGCTTCGGCGGCGTCGAGGATTTCACCTCGGCGCACATCCGCGGTCTTGACGATGCGTGTCATGTCGGTCTCCTTGTCAGTGCCCCCACCCTAACTGACCGACCGCCGGTCGGTCAACACCTGAACCTCCCCCGCGAGATTCGTCCGTCATCCCGCGAGATTCGTCCGTCGTTTCTTGAGAATCGTCCATCACGCGACACACGTCACCCTGGACAAGTGTGGGCGGAGAATGGGAGAGACGAAGAAGGGCCGGGCCGGTC
This sequence comes from Schaalia sp. 19OD2882, assembly GCF_018986735.1. NCBI lineage: Bacteria > Bacillati > Actinomycetota > Actinomycetes > Actinomycetales > Actinomycetaceae > Schaalia > Schaalia sp. 19OD2882. The sequence goes on from NZ_CP065521.1 coordinate 1,830,897, forward strand.
AGGCGTTGTCGTCCTGGCCGATCCCCACCCCTCCGAGTCGCGCCTTGGCGTCGGCGACGAAGCGCGGGTGGAGGAACACCAGCACAACCACCACGCCGATCAGGACGACCGAGATGATGATGGGCAGCAGCGGCCACAGTCCGTACAGCAGCGTCGACACGGTGGGCGTGATGACGTAGGTGAGCCCGTTCGTGGACCCGACAAGGCCCGCCAGACCTCCCTGCTCCTGCTTCGAGACCAGCAATGTGGGGCCGGCGGTGTATCCCGGAAGAGCGATCCCCAACCCGAAACCGATGACGAAGACCGCCAGAGCGACGATCACCGTCCCGGCCTCGGGAACCAGGAGTGCGAAGCCCACCATCGAGATCACCGATCCGCGCCGGAGCAACTGGACTGGAGACCATCTGCTGCGCGGCACGACGAGCCCTTGGGCAAGCACCTGTCCGACTCCTGCTGCGAGCAGCAGCAGACCGGTGACCAGTCCTGTGGTCCGGTCGTCGTAACCGAAACGGTCCTGGACCAGGAACCCCATGAGGATCTGGACGAATCCCAGGCCGGTGAACAGCACGAACCCGACCACCAGGTACGGCAGTACCCGAGGGTCGCGCGGGTCGACCTTGACGGCGACCTCGCCCGCATGCCCTTTGGCCTCCCGGCGCAGCAACAGGCCCACCACGGCCAATGCCAAGGCCACCAGCACCGGGGCCAGGACCACGGGAACCAGCAGTCCCCAGCGAGCCAGCACTCCCCCGGCGGTGGCGCCGACGATCATCGCCACCCCTTGGACGGCCCCGATCGCCGCCAGCCCGCGCACGCGTTCGGGCCCATCCGGCGTGGCGGCGGCGACGCAGGACTGGGCGGCGGGCCCCACGGCGGACAGGGCCGAGCCGAAGGCCAGGCCGCGGATCAGCAGGAAGAGCACGAAGAGCAGGATTCCCCCGACCAGTCCGGCCATGGCGCTGCGGACCAGCACGGCGAAGAGGGCGAGAGTGGCGGTTCCTGCAGCCAGGGCCACGACGAGGACGGGGCGGGCTCCGCGTTCCTGGGAGCGCAGGCCCCACCACGGGCTGACGAGGGCGACCATGAGTGCGGCCAGGGACATGGTGACACCGATCTGCCACTCCTGGAGTCCGACTGCTCGAGACAGTGGTGCGAGCACCGGGCTCAGAGTCGTCTGGCCCACGTACACCAACAGGACGACGGCGAGAAGCACGGGGATCTGCGGGGGCGCAGCGCCTTCGACGCCGCCCTCGCCGCCGGTTCCAGTCCCGAACGCGTGGTCCTCTGCCATGGCGCGAACCTACCACCGGCGCCATCTCGATCCCGGGGTGCCCAAATGTTGACGACCGAGCCCCGTCGGGATCGCCGACAGGGCTTGGTGCTGCGGAGCGGGCGACGGGAATCGAACCCGCACCATCTGCTTGGAAGGCAGAGGCTCTACCATTGAGCTACGCCCGCAGTCCCGACCGGCTGGCCGGGCAGGTAGATCGTAGCGCGAGGGCGCCGCGATTGCGAACCGGCGGCGCTCACGGCCTATGATCGAGACTCGTGGGCGCCGTGGCGTCCACATCGGGCCGTGGCGCAGCTTGGTAGCGCGCCTGCTTTGGGAGCAGGATGTCGTGGGTTCAAATCCCGCCGGCCCGACTCAAGCGAAGTCCCGGACGACCGCTCCGGAAGGCGAGGGTTCTCACAGCAAGCCCCCGCGCGCACGTCACCGGCGACGACGAGGGCACCACGGCGCGCACTGCGAGGGCGACATGCACCAAGCCCGAACCCATGCCCCCTTCGCACTGCCCCCACACACTGGTGCACGATGTTCCAGCGAACTCCCGCTCAAATGAACATTCGACCATCGTGACATTCATCTCACACCAAAGCCCCACCGGCGCTCACTCTTCGACAACTCTCCACAGTCGACAACCGACCTCGTTGACACCGGAAAATGCATGGACAAGGCCCATCCAATTCAGCCCGAAATCCGCTTGAAGTCAGGCATTCACACCCGTAGGAGGCGCAAGTCCACCCGGCCTCGGACCCTGGCCGAACCCACGCCCCTCGCCCCTCCACCCCGGGCAACGAAGCTCACAGAGTATTTCAAATCTCCCTTACCGACTGCAATGAAAGCATCCATCGGTGTGACACTTGTCGTTCAACCGTTCATCATTGTCCGAAAGGGATGATTCTGCCCGAAATCCTCTGGAATTCGAAGCACCGGACGTCACCGGGCCCAGGGATCCACAGGCAGCGGAGTTCCGGTGGAGGCATTGCCCCCACCACACATTCTGACCGAAACAACGAAGAGCAACCGATGCCCACCACACTTCACGTCAACGTCCTCGACGCCCTGGGACGCGCGATCGTCCAGGGCGCGTTGAGTGGCGGAGAGCCCCTCACCCTGGAATGGATCCAGGCCCAGTACGGGGTGTCTCGCACAATCGCCCGGGACTGCGTGCGTTCCCTCGAATGCATGGGAATGGTCGACTCGCGCCGACGCGTCGGCATCACGGTGCGACCGGCCTCGGAGTGGACGGTCCTGTCCCCCACGCTGATGAAGTGGCAGCTGGACGAGGACCCGGATGGCACGACCCTGGGCGCGCTGACGGAGCTGCGCACAGCCATCGAGCCGGTGGCGGCCTCAGCCGCCGCCGTGCGCGCCAGCGACTCCGAGAGGCGCAACATCCTCAGCTTGGCCGCACAGATGCACTCCGAGGTGGCCACCGATGACCTGGACAGCTTCGTGCTGACCGACATCGCCTTCCATTCCTCGATCCTCGTGGCCAGCCACAACGAGGCCTTCCGTGCCCTGACCGACATGGTCGGCGAGGTCCTGCGCGGTCGAGCCAAGATGGGCGTCTACCCGCTGAATCCGACGACGGCCAGCTTGGCCCTGCACGACGAGATCGCCGAGGCCATCGCGAAGGGCGACTCGCCGAAGGCCGAGGAAGCCATGCTGCGGATGGTCCTGCCCGTGCGCTCGGCGCTTCGGCAGAAGGGGTTGACGGCGCTCAACGACACCATTTGACACCGCACGGGGTCACGTGGGCCGCCAGGTGGGTTCCGGTGACGGTTCCCTTCCCGGCCCGGCTGACGGCGACGAGGGCGGAGGGCGTTCCTTCGAACACGATGCGCCCACCGTCACTGCCGGCGCCCGGACCGATGTCGATGATCCAGTCCGCGTGAGCCATGACCGCCAGGTTGTGCTCGACGACGATCACTGACTTGCCCGCGTCGACGAGCCGGTCGAGCAGTTCCAACAACCGGTCCACGTCCTGCACGTGCAGGCCGGTGGTCGGCTCGTCCAGGACCAGCACCTTCGCGTCCTCGTCCAGGAGGTGTGCGGCCAACTTGAGGCGCTGACGCTCTCCGCCGGACAATGTGGTCAGGGCCTGGCCGATCCCCAGGTAGCCGAGGCCAACCGCGACCATGGCCTCGCAGATCTTGCGCGCTGCCGGCACCTTCGAGTCGGGAGCCGCAAAGAGGTTGGCGGCGTCCTGGGCCGACAAGGCCAGGACCTCGACGATGTCCAGGCCGCCCAGGAGGTACTGGCGCACGGAATCGTCGAAGCGGCGCCCCTCGCAGACCTCGCAGGTGGTGGTGACGGTCTCCATGAAACCCAATTCGGTGCGGATGAAGCCCGAGCCATTGCAATTCTGGCAGGCACCTTCGGAGTTTGCGCTGAACAGGGCGGGTTTGACGCCGTTGGCCTTGGCGAAGGCCTTGCGGATGGGTTCCAACATGCCCGTCCACGTGGCGGGGTTGGAGCGCGAGGAGCCTTTGATCGGGCTCTGGTCCACGACCAGGGCCCCGCAACCCTTCGGCAGGGACCCGGGCACCAGTGAGGACTTGCCGGAGCCGGCCACGCCGGTGACCACACAAAGGAGCCCCAATGGCAGGTCGACGTCGACGTTGCGCAGGTTGTGGGTAGCCGCGCCGCGAATCTCGATGACGCCCGTGCAGGCTCGCACTGCGCCCTCGTCCTTGAGGCGCCCACGGTCCGCCATGTGGCGGCCCGTCGGGGTGTCTGCGTGGACCAATCCCGCGACATCACCCTCGTAGACGACGGTGCCGCCCGCGGCGCCCGCACCTGGGCCCATGTCGATGACGTGGTCGGCCAGGCGAATGGTTTCGGGGTCGTGTTCGACGACCAACACGGTGTTGCCCTTGTCGCGAAGGCCCAGCAGCAGCTCGTTCATACGGGCCACGTCGTGGGGGTGCAGGCCGGTGGTGGGCTCGTCGAAGACGTAGGTGACGTCGGACAGGGCGCTGCCGAGGTGGCGGACCATACGGATGCGTTGGGCCTCTCCGCCGGACAGGGTGCCGGTGGCGCGCGAGAGCGAGAGGTATCCCAGGCCCACGTCGACCATGGCCCGCAGGTCCTCGACCAGGCCTTTCAGCAGCGGTGCCAGCGAGGGTTCGTCCAGGTCGGCCACCCATTCGACCAGATCGCGGACCTCCATGGCGCAGAGGTCGGCGATGGAGCGCCCGCGAATGGTGGAGGTGCGGGCGCCCTCGGCAAGGCGCGTGCCCTGGCAGTCGGGGCAGGTGGTGAAGGTGGCGGCGCGTTGGACCCACGCGCGCAGGTGGGACTGCAGGGAGTCGACGTCCTTGGAGAGGATGGATTTGCGCAGACGCGGCACCAACCCCTCATACGTCATGTTGATGTCGGAGATGACGACCTTGGTGGGCTCACCGTACAGGAAGGTCTCCAGCTGCCGCTTGGAGAAGGTCCGCACCGGCACGCCGGAGGGGAAGAGCCCGCATTCGGAGAACTGGCGCACCGACCAGCCGCCCACCTTGTAGCCGGGGACCAGGATGGCGCCCTCGTCGATGGACAGGTTCATGTCGACGACTTCACCCATGTCCAGGTCGGAGACCTCTCCCCTGCCTTCGCAGCGCGGGCACATTCCGCCGACCACGGAGAAACTCTTCTTCTGCGCCACGGTGCGCTCCCCCTTGGTGACGGTGACCGCGCCTGCGCCGCTGACTGAGGGGACGTTGAAGCTGAAGGCCTGCGGGCCGCCGATGTGGGGGGTGGCCAGGCGCGCGAAGAGAACCCGCAGTTTCGCGTCGACGTCGGTGGCCGTGCCGACGGTGGACCTGGGGTTGGCGCCCATCGGGTCCTGGTTGACGGTGACCGAGGCGGTCAGACCCGTGAGTTCGTCGGTGTCGGGGCGCGGCGGGGTTCGCAGGAATCCTTGGACGAAGGCCGAGTGGGTTTCGTTGAGCAGCCGCTCGGATTCGGCGGCAATGGTGTCGAAGACCAGTGAGGACTTCCCGGACCCGGACACGCCGGTGAAAACCGTGAGGGCGCGTTTGGGCACGTCCACGTCGACGTCCCTGAGGTTGTTCTCGCGTGCCCCGCGCACGCGGATGACGTCAAGGTTGTCCGAGGACGAGGTCGGGGTGGGCGCGTGGTCGGCCGGTCGCATTCAGGCCGCCATGGTGAGGCGGTCGGTGGCGGGCAGGTCGGCGCTGGGGGTCTGTTCCTGTGGCATGGTCACGGTCCTTCGGATCGGTTCGGCGTGGCCCCTGAAGTCACTGCGGGTGGTGGCGTCAAAAGAGGCCCTTGACGTCATCGACGCAGGGCCTCTGGTGGGGTGGCTGACGGGACTCGAACCCGCGACGTCCTGGACCACAACCAGGTGCTCTACCAGCTGAACTACAGCCACCGTCGTCGCGCCAGCGGCGCAACGCAGAAGACTCTACCAGAGTGCCGGCCACCCTCGGAAATCGCCCGGGACCCGCTGATCCGTGGTGTCGGACACGTCGTCAGCCGCCCGACCGGCTTCGGCGCCAGCGCCCCTCAGCCCCAGCCCCACTCGTGCAGCTGGTCGTCCTCGATGCCGAAGAAGTGGGCGATCTCGTGGATCACGGTGATGCACACTTCCTCGGCGACCTCCTCCTCGTCCTGGCAGATGGCCAGTGTCGGCTCACGGAAGATGAAGACCCGGTCGGGCAGGAATCCCGCGTAGTCCCCGCGTTCGGTCAGCGGCACCCCGTCGTACAGGCCCAGCAGGTCGCCAGGTTGGTCGGGCGGCGGCGCGTCCTCGACGATGATCGCCACATTGTCTACCAGGTCCCACAATTCGTCGGGGATCTCCTCCAAGGCGTCCTCGACAAGGGCCTCGAAGTCCTCCCGGCTCATCTCGACGGGCACGTCACCTCACCGGCTCACCAGAAGGCGCGCATGGCAATGGCGTCGGCGAAGTTCGACAGGGCCTTCTCGCTGGAGCCCAGGTACAGGTCCGCGTCGACCAGCGAGACCTCCATGACGTGAAAGGAACCCTTGCCGTCGGGCACCAGGTCCACCCGGTTGAACAGGAAGAGTTCGTCGCGACCCATCCGGTCGCGCACGTAGGAGTGGATGGCGGCGCGGATCTGTTCGCCCCACTGCCACGCCATCGCGTCGGTGATCTCCTTCGTCTCGGTCTTGACGTGCATCTCGGACTCGGTCACCGAGGCCGGGTGCAGCACCGCCTTCTTCTCCACCGCGTGGGAGACCAGGCCGTTGAAGAAGACCAGGGAGATCTCTCCGTGCAGGTCGATCTCCTCCAGGTAGCGCTGGGCCATGACGGTGCGGCCCTTGGACAGCAGGTCCAGGGCCTGGGTGATCGCCGCCTGCCGCTGGTAGGGGTCCACGGAGGTGTAGCGGCCGATGTCGCGCACGCCGGAGGACACCGCCGGCTTGACGACGAAGTCCCCGTAGGCGGGGAAACGCGTGTGGATCTGGATCTTCGACAGATTCGTCTCGGGCTCCAGCCACACGGTCTCGATCGTGGGCAGGCCGCAGGCGGCCAGCCCCGTCAGGTAGTGTTTGTCGGAGTTCCATTCCAGGACGTCCGGGTGGTTGAGGACGCGCCTGGGGCGCTTGGTCCACTCCAGGAAGGCCCTGCGGTCCTTGGCGTAGTCGCTGACGGAACGCACCACGCAGATGCCCGCCCGGTCCCAGTCCTGGTCCGGGTCGTTCCAGACGGCGATGCGCGCGTCGACTCCGCGTTCGGACAGGGCGTCCAGCAGCCCTTCCTCACCCGGGTAGAGGTTGGGCATGTCGGCGGAGGTGACCAGCGTGACCTTGGGCTTCGTCATGGTGCACACGTTAGCCGATCAGCGCAGGCCCAAAGGGCGCTCAAGAGCCTCGGTCAGCAGGTGGTCGAGCAGGGCCGCGTACTCCAGACCGACGCTGGCCCACATGCGCGGGTACATGGAGAACGGGGTGAAGCCGGGCAGGGTGTTGACCTCGTTGACGCAGACGGAACCGGTGGTGGGATCGTGGAAGAAGTCCACACGCGCCAGGCCCTCGCATTCGAGCGCTTCGAAGGCGCGCACTGCGGTCTCGCGGATCCGCTGGGCCACATGGGGGTCGACGTCGGCGGGGCATTCCAGGGACACGCCCTCCGTGTCGAAGTACTTCAGCTGGTAGTCGTAGAACTCGCCTTCGGGTACGACGATCTCACCCAGGTTGGCGGTGGTGGGGGCCGCCCCACCGATGCCGGCCAGCACGCCGCATTCGATCTCCCGACCGCAGGTGGCGGCTTCGACGATGATGCGCGGGTCATTGTTGGCGGCCTCTTTGACGGCGGCTGCCAGTTGTTCGGGTCCGTCGACCTTGCTGATGCCGATGGAGGAGCCGGCCCGGCAGGGCTTGACGAAGACGGGGTAGCCCAGCGCCTCGACGCGGCGGGTGCATTCGGCCGGGTCGACCTCCCACTGGCGTGCAGTGAGCAGTTCCCAGCGGCCCACGTCGATGCCGGCGGCCGCCAGGACGGTCTTGGTCAGGTGTTTGTCCATGGACACAGCCGAGGAGGTCACGCCGCAGCCCACGTAACGCACATCGGCCATCTCGAACAGGCCCTGGATGGTGCCGTCCTCGCCGTAGGGGCCGTGCAGCAGGGGAAGGACCACGTCGATCTCGCCCAGGTCGCGAACGGTGGTGGCAGCGCCTTCGTCCGTGGAAGAAGGAAGTTCGAGGAGGCGGCAGGTCCCGGGCACGAGGACGACACCGGAGCCGTCCTCGGGTACCGACTGGCCGTGTCCGTCGACGAATTCGAGCAGGCTCGGGTCGTCGGGGACACGCACCCATCGGCCGTCCCTGGTGATTCCCACAGGCAGGACATCCCAACGGTCGCGGTCCAGGGCGCGCAGGATCCCGGCGGCCGTGGCGCAGGAGATCTCGTGTTCGCCGGACCGTCCACCCATGATGACAAGGACACGAGGACGGCGCGAGTGACTCATGGGTTCAATCCTAGGCGAGCCCCGTCCCGCCCTCGTCCCCGGAAATCCCTCAGACGAGGTCGATGCGCCAGCCGTCCATCTTCTGTGGGCGCGAGAGCAGCATCTCCCCCATCTGCGCGATGGTCGCCCCCTTGTGGGCCACCTGGACGACGGCCTCGGTGATCGGCATGTCCACGCCCGCCCGTGCGGCCAACTCCAACAGGGGCGCAGCCGTGCGGATGCCTTCGACCACGCCGGGCGAAAGCGCCAGCGCCTGGTCGATGGTCATGCCCTGGCCCAGGCGGAAGCCGAAGGAGTAGTTGCGCGACAGTCGTGAGGAGCATGTGGCCACCAGGTCCCCGATGCCGGCCAGACCCGCGAAGGTCTCCGGATTGGCCCCGAGCGCGGTGCCCAGTCGGGTCATCTCCGCAAGTCCCCGGGTGATGAGGGTCGACCGGGTGTTCGTGCCCAGCCCCATGCCTTCTGCGGCGCCGATGGCCACGGCGATGACGTTCTTCACCGCGCCCGCGATTTCGCAGCCGATGACGTCCTGGGAGACGTAGGGGCGGAACCACGGGGTGTGGCAGGCGTGGGCGACGCGGGCGGCCACCGCCCGGTCCGGGCAGGCCACGACGGTGGCCGTCGGGTGGTGTTCGGCGATTTCTCGCGACAGGTTCGGGCCGGACAGGACGGCGATGCGCGAGCCGTCAAGTCCCGTGGCCTCGCCGGCGACCTCGTGGACGCAGCGCAGCGAGCCGAGTTCCAGGCCCTTGGCCAGTAGGATCAGGACGGCCTCGGGACCCACGTGGGGTGCGGCGGCGGTAAGGGTCTCGCGTACGGCGGCCACGGGTACGACGACGGCCACCAGGTCGGCGCCGGCGACGGCTGCACCGAGGTCCGTGGTGGCGGTGACCAGCGGCGACAACTCGATGCCCGGAAGATAGGTGGAGTTCTCCCCGCTGTTGACCATGTCGACGACATCGGCGTTGCGGCCCCACATGCACACCGGAAGGCCGGTGTCCGCCAGGACCTGGGCGAAGGTGGTGCCCCATGCGCCGGTGCCGAGCACCGCGGCACGGGCGAATTCGGAAGCCTCAGTGGTGGCCGTCGTGTCGGCGGAGTCAGTGGTTTCAATGGTGTCCATGTCTCACGCCTGCCTCACGACGGTACGCGCCTTGGTCGCCGGATCCCACGCCTTGTCCGGCGGCTGCTCTCCACGCAGGTCGGCCACCCCTGCGGTCAGGGCCGCGAGGATCCTCGCCGTGGCGGTCTCGACCGCAGCGTGGTCGTCGGAGCCGGCCTCGGAATACAGGTCGGACAGGTCCACGGCGGGCAGCACGGTCAGGTCGACCTTTTGACGGGGGCGCAGGTTCGGGAACTTCCCGGCGTAGGGCAGGATCCGGTGCGGCCCCCACATGACCATGGGCACCACCGGTGCGCGAGTGTCCAATGCCAGGCGCGCCGCCCCGGTCTTCAAGCGCATGGGCCACACGTCGGGGTCCTGGGTGAGCGTCCCCTCCGGAGAGATGCCGATGCAGTCGCCGTCGGCCAGCGCCTGCTTCATGTGGGCGAGCACCGCACCCGGGTCCTTCGACCTGCGGTCGACAGGCACCAGGCGCAGCCCACGGAAGATCGGCCCGACGACAGGAGCGCGGAAGGCCTCGATCTTCGCGGCGAAGCGCACCGCGTAACCGCGTCGGGCCACGAACCAGCAGGCGATGACAGGATCCACTTGGGAGGTGTGGTTCCACACGAGGATGAAGCCGCCTTGGCGCGGCAGGTTGTCCGAGCCGCTGGTGCGCAGGCGGATCCATGGAGGAAGGAAGGTGTTGAGGACTCCCCTGGCGAAACGGTAGAAGCCAGTGACCTGTGTGCTCATGGCCACAAAGTGTAGTGGGCCTCGCTCACCCGGGGTCGGAGGGTGCGAGCACCCGGACAGCTCCCGCCACGACGGACATGGTCAGGGGTACGGTGCCGATCCTGTCGCCGTCGGCCATGGCGATGAAACCGTCCGGGGTCGTGACCCGGACCTCTCGGACCCGACGCACGGTCAGGGCCGGGTCGTGCCCGCGGGTCAGCAGCACCTTGGCCAGCAGCGGCAGCGCTCGGCGCAGCGGGAGCGGCCCGACGTGGACCAGTTCGAGCAGGCCGTCACCGGGGTCGGACTCTTCGGCAAGGTTGATGCCGCCGCCGAACCAACCGGAGTTGGACACGGACAGCAGCCAACCGCCGACCTCTTCCTGCTGTCCGTCGACCAAGGCCGACATGGGGCACGGGCGGTGGCGGGCGATGCCGAGGGAGGCGCCCCACGCGTAGGCCAAGGGCCCGGAGTTGATCCATTCGGTCTCGTTGGCCACACGGTTGGCGGTGGCGTCCAGCCCGAAGGAGACGATGCCGAAGGCGAGGCGCTCCGGCCTGTCGTCGGGGGTGACGCGGATCGCATCCAGGGGGCGTTCGACGATTTCGGGGGAGGCAAGGCGCCTGGCGTGGGCGACAGGATCCGTGCCGATGCCCAGGGCGCGACACAGGTCGTTGCCGCGTCCTCCGGGCAGTGGGGCGAAGAGGGCACCGGTGCGGTGCAGTGCCGAGGCCACGGCAGCCACATAGCCGTCGCCTCCCAAGGCGGCCACCACCGGCGAGGAGGAGGCGGCTGCCACATCCGAAGGATCCTCATCCGTGCTGGTCACCCGTACATCAACCTGCCAACCTGAGGCTTTGAGGGTGCGCACCACCTCGGGTCCGACGCGCAGCGCCCTGCCGTGGGCCGAGGTCGAGGAGACGAGGAGGGCGATGTGACGGCCCGACTCCTCGGTCACCGCGAAGTGGCCCCGTCGACGTAGGCCACACGCGCGTCGAGCTGGCCGAGTTTGCTGAGGAAATGCTCGTAGCCGCGAGAGATGACGTCCACCCCCGACACGGTCGACGTGCCCTTGGCGGCCAGCGCCGCGATGAGGTGCGAGAAGCCGCCACGAAGGTCAGGGACCTCGATGTCGGCGGCCATCAGCGGGGTGGGCCCGGAGATGACGGCGGAGTGGAAGAAGTTGCGTTGCCCGAAGCGGCAGGGGGTGGCTCCCAGGCACTCGCGGTACAGCTGGATGTTGGCGCCCATCTTCACCAGCGCCTTGGTGAATCCGAAGCGCTTCTCGTAGACGGTCTCGTGGACGATGGACAGGCCCTTGGCCTGGGTCAGGGCCACGACCAGCGGCTGCTGCCAGTCGGTCATGAAGCCGGGGTGCACCGCCGTCTCCAGTGCTGCGGGCTTCAGGTCGCCCCCGGGGTGGAAGAAGCGGATCCCGTCCTCGTCGATGTCGAATGCCCCGCCGACCTTGCGGAAGATGTTGAGGAAGGTCGTCATGTCGGGCTGGTGCGCGCCCAGGACCGTGATGTCCCCGTGGGTGGCCAGTGCGGCGGCACCCCACGAGGCTGCCTCGATGCGGTCGGGCAGCGCGCGGTGCGTGTAGCCGGTCAGGGAGTCGACGCCTTCGATGCGGATGGTCCGGTCGGTGTCGACGGAGATGATCGCCCCCATCTTCTGCAGGACGTTGATGAGGTCCATGATCTCCGGCTCGACGGCCGCGCCCCGCAGGGTCGTGCTGCCTTCGGCGCGTACGGCGGTGAGCAGGGTCTGCTCGGTGGCGCCCACGGAGGGGAAGGGCAATTCGACGATGGCACCGTGCAGGCCGCCGGAGGGTTTGGTGATGTGGACACCGTCCTCACGCTTTTCGACATTGGCGCCGAACTTGCGCAGGGTCTCCAGGTGGAAGTCAATGGGGCGTCCGCCGATGTTGCAGCCGCCGAGCTCCGGGATGAAAGCCTCTCCCAGCTGGTGCAGCAGCGGTCCGCAAAAGAGGATCGGGATTCGTGAGGCTCCGCCAAGGGCGTCGATGTCGGATCGGCGGGCGCGCTGGACGTTGCGGGGGTCCAGGGTCATGGAGCCTGCGGCCTGGTCGAAGGAGACCTGCACGCCGTGGGCGCCGAGCAGGTCCGAGACCACGTCGACGTCGCGGATCAGCGGCACGTTGTCCAGGCGGGAGGGCTGGCTGCCCAGCAGCGAGGCGACCATGGCCTTGGGGACGAAGTTCTTGGCGCCGCGAACGGTGATCGTACCCGACAGCGGGTGGCCGCCTTCGACTCTGAGGACCGAGGACATGCGTGGGCTCTCCTGTTCGTGACCGAGGGACTGCCCCAACTGTAGTTCAGTGGGAAGCATGCCGACATTGCCGGACCAGTCGGCTCGGACACACGCGCGGCACATGTCTCCGACGGGCCCGGGTCAACGCACGCCCGGCACACCCGGGTCCGCGACGGGACGCGCGGGCCTCACTTCTTCCTTCGGCAGGTGCTTGGCGGGCAGGGTGCGCGGCTTGAACGAGGGGCGGGCGGCCTCATGGGCGGCGATCCCGGCCTCGTGACGCAAAGTCATTGCGATGTCGTCCAAGCCCTCCATGAGGGTCCACCGGACGTAGTCGTCGATCTGGAATTGGCAGCGGAAGGTGCCGCAGGTCACGGAGCGCTCCTCCAGTGAAACCGTCACCCGGGTGCCGGGCTCGGCTTCGAGGATCTTCCACAGTTGGGTGACGTCCTCCTGCGAGACGAGGCCGGCCACCAAGCCCTGCTTGCCGGCGTTTCCGCGGAAGATGTCGGCGAACTTCGGGGCCAAGACGACGCGGAACCCGTAGTCCTTGAGTGCCCACACGGCGTGCTCACGCGAGGAGCCGGTGCCGAAGTCCGGGCCCGCCACCAGGATCGAGCCCTCACGGTAGGCGTCCTGGTTGAGGACGAAGTCCGGGTCGCTCCTCCATCCGGCGAAGAGGGCGTCCTCGAAGCCCGTGCGCGAGATCCGCTTGAGGTAGACGGCCGGGATGATCTGGTCGGTGTCGACGTTGGAGCGGCGCAGCGGGACGGCAATACCGGTGTGGGTGGTGAACTTTTCCATGGTGTTCGTTCCTTCGTGCGCGTCAGTCGACCAGCGGGGCCAGGTCGGAGGGCGAGGACAGGGTGCCGCGCACGGCTGTGGCGGCGGCGACCGCGGGCGAGACCAGGTGTGTGCGCCCGCCCTTGCCCTGACGCCCTTCGAAGTTTCGGTTCGAGGTCGACGCCGAACGCTCCTCGGGGGCGAGCTTGTCCGGGTTCATCGCCAGGCACATGGAGCATCCGGCGTTGCGCCATTCGGCGCCGAAGTCGGTGAAGACCTTGTCCAGGCCCTCCGCCTCGGCCTGGATGCGCACCCGCGCAGAGCCCGGCACGACGAGCATCCGCACGCCCTCGGCCTTGGTGCGGCCCTTGACCACTTCGGCGGCGGCCCGCAGGTCCTCGATGCGCCCGTTCGTGCACGAGCCGAGGAAGACGGTGTCGACGCGGATGTCCCGCATGGGGGTGCCGGCCTCCAGCCCCATGTAGTCCAGGGCCTTCTCGGCGGCCACGCGCTGGGTCTCGTCGGCGATGTCCTCGGGCACGGGGACGGTGGCCGACAGGGGCACCCCCTGTCCGGGGTTCGTGCCCCATGTGACGAAGGGTTCGATGTCGGCGGCCTCCAGGACGACCTCGGCGTCGAAGGTGGCGTCCTCGTCGGAGGCCAAGGAGGTCCAGTACTCGACGGCGGCGTCCCAGTCGGCGCCCTCGGGGGCGTGAGGGCGGCCCTTGATGTAGTCGAAGGTCGTCTGGTCGGGCGCCACCATGCCTGCGCGCGCCCCGGCCTCGATGGACATGTTGCAGATGGTCATGCGGCCCTCCATGGAGAGCTCGCGGATGGCCTGGCCGCGGTACTCCAGGACGTAGCCCTGTCCCCCGCCGGTGCCGATCTTGGCGATGACGGCCAAGATGATGTCCTTGGCGCTGGAGCCTGCCGGCAGGGAGCCGTTGACGGTGATCGCCATGGTCTTGAAGGGGGCCAGCGGCAAGGTCTGGGTGGCCAGGACGTGTTCGACCTGCGAGGTGCCGATGCCGAAGGCCAGTGCCCCGAAGGCGCCGTGGGTGGAGGTGTGGGAGTCGCCGCAGACGATGGTCATTCCCGGCTGGGTCAGGCCCAGTTGCGGTCCGACCACGTGGACGATGCCCTGGTCGGCGTCTCCCAGGGAGTGCAGGCGGATGCCGAATTCTTTGGCGTTGGCGCGCAGGGTGTCGATCTGGATGCGGCTTGTGTCGTCCGCGATGGGCAGGTCGATGTCCAAGGTGGGGGTGTTGTGGTCCTCTGTGGCGATGGTCAGGTCGGGCCTGCGCACGCTGCGTCCTGACAGGCGCAGTCCTTCGAATGCTTGGGGGCTGGTGACCTCGTGGACCAGGTGCAGGTCGATGTAGAGCAGGTCAGGGGCGCCACCTTCGCCTTGGCTGACGACGTGGTCGCGCCACACTTTCTCCGCCATCGTTGCGGCCATGGGGACCTCCTCGGGATCGTCGGGTTGCCCGTGCGCCCGGGGGGTGAGGGCGGGGGTGCGGGCTCATTCGCATGTGCGCGCGTCGGAGGCACTTCCGCCCTTCGCGCTGTCTCTCACCCCAATCGTCGATCGTTCCAACATGCGAGGATTTGCCATCTCAGGTAGTGAGATGACAGGATGTTCCCATGGATGACTCCTCCTCCTCGAGTGGTGTCGGAGTCCTGGACAAGGCCGCAATGGTCCTCGGTGCCCTGGAGGCCGGACCTGCCACCTTGGCCCAGTTGGTCTCCGCAACCGGTCTGGCACGACCCACCGCCCACCGCCTTGCGGTGGCCTTGGAGTACCACCGCATGGTGGCTCGCGACATGCAGGGCCGCTTCGTCCTGGGGCCACGCCTTCAGGAGCTTGCCTCCTCTGCGGGTGAGGACCGCCTGTTGGCCGCCTCGATGCCGGTCCTGGTGGCGCTTCGCGACCACACGAAGGAGTCCACGCAGCTCTTCCGCCGCCAAGGCGACTACCGCGTGTGCGTGGCCGCCTCCGAACGCGAGATGGGTCTGCGCGACTCGATCCCCGTGGGCGCCACCTTGTCGATGCGTGCCGGCTCTGCCGCCCAGGTACTGCTGGCTTGGGAGGAGCCGGACCGTTTGCACCGCGGCCTGTACGAGGCCTCGTTCAATGCCACGATGCTTTCCCAGGTGCGTAGGCGCGGCTGGGCCCAGTCCGTGGGCGAGCGCGAACCGGGCGTGGCCTCCGTGTCGGCGCCCGTGCGCGGCCCTTCCGGGCGGGTGATTGCCGCCCTGTCGATCTCCGGGCCGATCGAACGCATCGGCCGTCAGCCCGGCCGCCAGCACGGTCCTTCCGTGGTGGCCGCCGCCAATCGCCTGTCGGACTTCCTCCGCTCGGTGGAAGGAATGGAGGAATGACCCAGATGAAAGCCCGTCGCGCCCTCACCCTTGCTCTTGGAGCGGCTCTTGTCCTTGGGCTCGGCGCTTGCGCGTCGACCGCGCCTGCCGGCTCTGCTTCCGGCTCTGACGCATCCGAGTCCTCCTCGGCGCCGGCCCCATCCGCCCAGGAGTCGTCTTCGGCCTCCCAGTCGTCCTCTCCTGCTGCCTCCACGGTCCTGCTGGATGTGCGCACCCCTGAGGAGTTCGCCGAGGGGCATCTGGAGGGTGCCACGAACATCGATGTGCAGTCCCCGGACTTCGCCGACAAGATCGCGGCCCTGGACAAGGACGCCGACTACACCCTGTACTGCCGCTCCGGCAGGCGCGCCGGGCAGGCCAAGGCCCTCATGGAGCAGGCCGGCTTCACCAAGGTCTCCAACGCCGGCGGAGTCGAGGAAGCCTCGAAGGCCCTGAACCTGCCCATCACCCGCTGAGATTCGTCCCCCACTCCGCGAGATTCGTCCGTCCTTCAGCGAGATTCGTCCGTCGTCAGGTGCCCAAGCGGACCGCCACCGACGAGGGCGGGGCGGCTCGCGCCTTTGAGGACCGGGTCTGACGTCAAAAGCGACTCTCTGACGTCAAGAACGATGGTCATTTTTTCGCCTTTGACGTCGGAAACCTCCGAGCACCTCCACAAAGCGCATCCGTCAGAAGCCAGTTGCGTGGGCCACCTGACTGAATCCTGGCACGGGCAGGTGTCAACGGTGTTGCAAGGTCGACAGTCAGGTCACAGACTGCCCATGGCCACGGTGAAGGCCCCGGCGGGAGCCGGGGCCTTGACTGGTACCCCCAACCGGATTTGAACCGGTGTTAACGCCGTGAGAGGGCGTCGTCCTGGGCCGCTAGACGATGGGGGCCGCGACCTGTTTCCAAGTCGGTGCGTGCACATGCCGGGACGTGCTTGCGTACCCCCAACCGGATTTGAACCGGTGTTAACGCCGTGAGAGGGCGTCGTCCTGGGCCGCTAGACGATGGGGGCCTTGATCGCAGGATCACTCGAAGGATCCATGATCGCTGGGGTACCAGGACTCGAACCTAGAACAACTGAACCAGAATCAGTCGTGTTGCCAATTACACCATACCCCATGGTGGTGCCGGTCCCGGGGCTCTCGCTCCGGGCGACGGATGAAAACTCTACTGCATCAGCCGGGCTCCACCAAATCCTGACGACGTGGTCGTCGCCACGTTCGCCGCCCGGGTCAGGCGAGCCTGGCCGCCAGGGCGCGCATGCGCGCCAGCGAGGACTCGTGGCCCAGGATCTCCATGGACTCGAACAGCGGCGGCGATACCTGACGGCCCGTCACGGCCACGCGGATCGGCCCGAAGGCCACGCGCGGCTTGATGCCCATACCTTCGACGATCGCCTCACGCAGTTTCTCCTCCAAGGTGGCGGTGGTGAACTCCCCCTCCCCCAAGGACTCGACGACCTCGATGGCCGTGGCCAGCACCTGGCCGGCATTGTCCTTGAGTTTGGCCACCGAGGCGTCCTCGACCTCCAGAGCCTCGTCGGCGACGAAGAGGAAGCCCGCCATGCCCTTGACCTCACCCAACAGTTGGATGCGGGTCTGCACCAGGGGCGCAGCCGCAGTGAGGATCTCCTGCTCGCGCGAGGTGAGCTCGGCGAAGGTCGCGGCGCTCACGTACCGACCCTCGTGCAGGAAAGGCACCAGGCGGTCGCGGAAGTCCAACGGCTCCAGGCGACGGATGTGCTCGGCGTTGATGGCGATGCACTTCTTGTGGTCGAAGCGCGCGGGGTTCGGGTTGACGTCGGAGATGTCGAAGGCGGTGGCCATCTCGCCCATGGTGAAGACGTCGTGGTCGGGCGCGATGGCCCAGCCGAGCAGTGCCAGATAGTTGTTCAGGCCCTCCGGCGTCATGCCGGCTTCACGATGCAGAAGCAGATTCGACTCCAGGTCGCGCTTGGACAGCTTCTTGTTGCCCTCACCCATGACATAGGGCAGGTGACCAAAGCGCGGCATGTGCTTGGCGATGCCCAGGTCCATGAGGGCCCGGTAGAGGACGACCTGGCGGGGGGTCGAGGAGAGCAGGTCCTCGCCGCGTAGGACGTGGGTGATCTCCATGAGGGCGTCGTCGACGGGGTTGACCAGCGTGTACAGGGGGTGCCCGTTTGCGCGCACGATGACGTAGTCGGGCACGGAGCCCGCCTTGAAGGTGATCTCGCCGCGGACCAGGTCCTCGAAGGTCACGTCTTCGTCGGGCATGCGCATGCGCAGGACGGGCTCACGCCCCTGGGCACGGTATGCAGCCTTCTGCTCCTCGGTCAGGTCGCGGTCGAAGCCGTCATAGCCGAGCTTCGGGTCACGTCCGGCCGCACGGTGGCGCGCCTCGATCTCCTCCGGGGTCGAGAAGCTCTCGTAGGCGTGGCCGGCCTCGAAGAGCTTGCGCGCGACGTCGGCGTAGATGTCCATGCGTTCGGACTGGCGGTAGGGCTCATGCGGGCCACCCTTGCCGACGCCCTCGTCCCAGTCCAGTCCAAGCCACTTGAGGGAGTCGATGATCTGGTCGAAGGACTCCTGGGAGTCGCGCGCGGCGTCGGTGTCTTCGATGCGGAAGACGAAGGTGCCACCCGTGTGGCGCGCCCACGCCCAGTTGAAAAGGCAGGTGCGGACCATACCCACATGGGGAGTCCCTGTCGGGGAGGGGCAGAAGCGGACGCGCACGTCGGCGCCGGTGGGCGTGGAGTCTGTCATGGCCTCGAGTCTACTCGGGGTCGCAGATGCGCCAGGGCTCCGGCAAGGGCATGCAACAGTGGGGGCTTTCGGCAATGATGGTCTCAGTGCTGGAGCGCCCACCATCGGGCTCCCACACCCCACCTCACAGCCAGCGGAGGCATGATGCACCACTCCCGTCCACTTCCAGATCGGCCGACAGTGGGCAGCAGAGGTTTCTCCTGACCCGCAAGACTGCTGTGCCGCGGAAGGTTGAACAGAGTTCGTCGGGCCTCGAAGACGGCGAAAGCGTTGGGCTCCTGAGGTCCGCCGCCGCGCACCACCCGGGCACCACCCCGGCGTCCTCGCCACTCCATCCACCGACCATCTCAACCGGACACTGTCCATGAATCGGAGACCACATGCCCCTGAACATGCCCACGCAGGATCACCTTCACCGCACCGGATCCCTCAAATGGAGCGGCATGGCCGCACCGGACGGCCGCCCGACGATCGGGGCGTGGGTGGCGGAGATGGACTTCGGTACCGCACCGGTGGTGGAAGAGGCGATCTGCCGGGCGCTCCACGACGGCTTGACCGGATACAGGCCGTCGTGGCTGCTGCCACGCGTGCAGGAGGCGACCAGCGCCTTCCAGGCGAGTGCCTTCGGGTGGGCGCTGGACCCCGACCATGTGCGCATGAGCGGGGCGGTCCTTCCTGCCCTGGTGACGACGATCAGGAAACTCACGCGCCCGGGCAGCGCCGTCGTGGTGCCCACTCCCGCGTACATGCCCTTCCTCACCCTTCCGGGGATGCTCGACCGCCGCGTCATCGACGTCCCCTCCCTGCACGGGGTGGCGGCCGGCGGGGTCGGCTGGCGCCTTGACCTCGAGGGCATCGACCGCGCCCTCGAGGGCGGGGCTGGGCTGGTCATCCTGTGCAATCCGTGGAACCCGACCGGCCGTATCCTGTCCGAGGAGGAACTGCGGGGCCTGCACGAGGTCGTCCAGCGTCATGACGCACTGGTCTTCTCCGACGAGATCCACTCCCCGATCGTCCTGGACGACTCGCCTTTCATCTCCTACGCGCGCATTGGAGAGGAGTTCGCCGCCCACACGATCACTGCGACGGCCGCGACCAAGGCGTGGAACATCGCGGGCCTGCCGAACGCGCAGGTGATCGTCCCGGATGCGGCGCTTCGCGCCCGTTGGGACGCCGCCACCCACCTTTTCGACCACCAGCCGGTGACCTTGGGCGCGTTGGGGACCATTGCCGCCTACGAGGGCGGGGGCCCGTGGTTGGAGGAGGTCATGGAGGTCGTTCGGGGCAATGTGGACCTGGTCGAACGGGCCCTGGACGGTAGCGGCATCGACTTCATCCGCCCTCAGGGCACCTACCTGGCGTGGTGGGGTTTTGGCGCGACCCCGCTGGCGGGGTCGAACCCCTCCGAGCAGATCCTGCGGCGCGCCCACGTGGCGACCAATGACGGGGCCGCCTTGGGCGAGTCCTACGGGGACTGGGCGCGGGTGAACTTGGCGTGCTCGCCCAGCACCGCTGAGGAAATCGTCGAGAGGATCCTGCGCCTGCTGCCCTGAGACACGTGAGGCCTTGCTCTCACAGGAGGGTCAGCACCTTTTCCACGCCTGCGCGCAGGGTCTGACCGGCTTGGGCGGCGGCTTCGACCACGGCGTTCGGGTCGGTGGGAGCCTCGGCGAAGGACAGGTCACTGACGACGCTCATCCCGCACACCCTCACCCCCAGAGCGTGCAGGGTGATGGCCTCCATGACGGTGGACATGCCCACGCAGTCGGCGCCGGTGGTCGCCAGCCAGCGGGTCTCCGCCCTGGTCTGGTATTCGGGGCCGCGTAGGATCGCGTAGGTGCCGCGCCGCTGGCACACGTCCGCCAGGGCCTCGGTCAGTTCCCCGTCCCACACGGCCGACACGTCGAGGAACAGTGGCCCGTCGAAGGGTGACGTTCCCGAGAAGTTCAGGTGGTCCTCCACCGCCATGACGTCTCCGAGGCGCCAGTCCCGCAGGCACCCATTGGCATTGCACAGGATCGCCGTGTGCACTCCGCCCGCGGCGGCCGCTCGCGCAAGGGCCGTCACCGTGCCGGCGGAGACGCCCTCGTACAGGTGGGTGCGCCCGCGGGCGACGAGGACGTGGAGCCCTGCCCGCTCGTAGGAGTCCAGCCGGTCCTCGTGCCCGTCGGCCACGGGGGCAGCCACACCCGGCAGCTCCGACAGGCGCACGCCGGCGCGCGGTGCTCCCCACCCGTCCAGGGCGGCGGACAGTCCCGAGCCGAGAACCACGAGGACGTCGTGGGAGGGCAGGCCGGTGGCTTCGGCGATGACGAGGGCGGCCCGCCTTTGCTCATCTCCCACGAGGGCGGTGGGGAATCGCGGATCGACCTGCATGTCACTTGCCTTCCCGTGCGGCGTCCTCCTGGCGGCGGACCCTGCCGGCCGAGGTGAGGAAGTATCCGGCGAATCCGATGAGCATCGCCGCGAGGATGCCGATGTTCGAGTACGCCCACTCGCCTTCGCGCCCGCCGAGCGGACCCAGCAGGTAGCCCTGCCAGGCCAGCCATGAGGCCGAGGAGTTGACGACCAGTCCCCATCCGATGACGGATCCGACCAGCAGGCTGGCCACGGCGCCCCAGTTGACGGCCCCGTAGATGCCGTCCCGGGTGAACAGGGCGGGCTCGTCGTAGTCCCTCCTGCGCAGGGCGATGTCGGCGAACATGACCCCACCCCACGCGGCGATGACCACACCCAGGGTGGTGAGGAAGCCGGTGAAGGGGCCGATGAAGGAGTCGGCGAAGAAGACCACGGCAATGGTGCCGGCCAGCATGATGGTGCCGTCAATGGCGGTGGCGACGGGCCTGGTGACGGGAGCACCGGAGGAGAGCAGGGACAGGCCGGAACTGTAGATGTCCATGACGATGCCGCCGATGAGGCCAAGGATGGCGACCAGCGCGAAGGGGATGAGGAACCACGTGGGCAGGATGGTCGTCAATGCGCCGATGGGGTCCGCGCCGATCTTTTCCGACAGGTCGGCGTTGGAGCCGACCAGCAGCAGGCCGAAGAGGACCAGGACCACGGTGGGCAGGGCTGCCCCGAAAGTGGTCCAGCCGACCACTCCCCCCGTGGAGGCCGTGCGCGGCAGGTAGCGCGAGTAGTCGGCGGCGGCGTTGATCCAGCCGAAGCCGAAGCCGACCAGCAGCATGCACAGGGCGCCGATGAAGGCGGTGGCCGACCCTGCGGGAAGGGCGTTGACGGCTGCCAGGTCGATGGTGGGCAGGACCAGGGCCAGGTAGATGACGGTGAGTACCGCGGTGGCCCACGTGATCCACGTCTGGACCTTCATGATGGTGTCGAAGCCCAGGACGCCCGCGCCTGCGGAGATGAGGACGACCAGGACCAGTGAGATGACTTGGGCCAGCACGTGGTTGGTGAAGCCCAGGGCGGCCATGACGGTGGCGGTGGCCTGGACGGCCATGATGCACAGGAAGGTCTCCCAGCCCACGGTGAGGATCCACGAGATGATGGCGGAGATCCTGTTTCCGTCGTAGCCGAAGGCGGCGCGTGAAAGAACCAGGGTGGGGGCGGATCCGCGTTTGCCGGCAATGGAGATGAAGCCGCAGGCCAGGAAGGACAGGGAAACGCCGATCACGGAGGCGATGACGGCCTGCCAGAAGGACAGGCCGAAGCCCAGGACCCACGCACCCCAGGAGATGCCCAGCACGGAAATGTTCGCCGCGAACCACGGCATGAACAGGTCGGAGGGTTTGCCTTTGCGTTCGGACTCGGGAATGACGTCGAGGCCGGCCATTTCGACCGCAAGGGCGTCGCTTCCAATGGCAGCGGGCGTGGTGGACGGGTCTGGCATGGATACCTCCTGTGTCGGCGTTCACAGGAAGGGTACCCGTGCGTGGAGCTACCGCACGGGGGATTCACGCGCGGAGTTTCTCCGAGGATTCTCCCCTGACCTGCACCTCCAGGGGGTGGGGAAGGTGTGTCAGCGGCGCACGACAGGATTCGACAGGACGCCGATGCCTTCGACCTCGACGTCGACCCGCTGTCCGGCCTCGATGGGGCCGACGCCCGCCGGCGTGCCGGTGATGATGACGTCGCCGGGCAGCAGGGTGAAGATCGAGGACACGTAGGACACCAACTGGCGCGGCGACATGAGCATCGACGAGGTTCTGTCGTCCTGGCGCAGGCGGCCGTCCACCCGGCATGTGACCTGCAGGTCGTCCACGTCCAGCCGAGGGTCGACGGTGATCCACGGTCCGATCGGGCAGGAGGTGTCGAAGCCCTTTGCCCTGGTCCACTGCCCGTCGGCGCGTTGGCGGTCGCGGGCGGTCACGTCGTTGGCGCAGGTCCAGCCCAGGATGACCTCGTCCACACGCTCCAGGGGGACGTCCTTGGCCAAAGTCTTGATGACGATGGCCAGTTCGGCCTCGTGGTGGACTTCACCGGACCACTCGGGAAGGACGATCGGGTCGTCCGGGCCGATGACGGAGGTGTTGGGCTTGAGGAAGACGACGGGTTCGGTCGGCGGCTCGCCGCCCATCTCGCGGGCGTGCTCGGCGTAGTTCTTGCCGATGCCGACGATCTTGGATCGTGGGATCACCGGCGAGAGCAGGCGCACCTCCTCCAGGTCGAAGAGACGCCCGGAGGGTTCGACGGGGCTGAACAGCGGGTCACCTTTGAGTCCGACGATCCTTGCAGAGTCGTCCTCAAGAGCCCCGTACAGGGGTGAGCCGCCGTCGGAGAAGCGCACGATTCGCATGGGGCGAGCCTATCCCTCTCAGCGGGTGCCTTCAGTGGCCCACACGTCAGTGGGCACGTCACCGGGCAGGTGCGGGTTGTCGACCCCGACGAAGGATGGCTCGGCCACCCCGGCCTTGCGCTGGGCCTCCCAGTCGCGCAGGGCTCCCAGCCCCCACTTGCTCAGCCACACCAAGGCAACCAGGTTCGTCACCGTCATCACTGCCATGGCGATGTCCACGGTGTTCCACACGAGGTCCAGGGAGACCAGTGCGCCCAGGACCACCGAGCCGACGGAGACCACGCGCACCAGCCAGGTGGCCCACTTGGCGCGGGTCATGAAGGTCATGTTCGTCTCGGAGTAGACGTAGGCGGCGATGATGGAGGAGTAGGCCAGGACGAAGACGAGGACTGCCATCGGCAGGATCGTCCACTGGCCCAATTCGTTGGCCACTGCCATCGACGTGAGGTTCGCGGGGTTGACACCCTCGGCGCCCCAGACGTCGGGGCCGGCAATGAGGATGACGAATGCTGTGGCCGTGCACACGACGATGGTGTCGATGAAGACGCCGAGGGACTGGATGAGGCCTTGGCTCACCGGGTGCTCGACGGTGGCGGTGGCGGCCGCGTTGGGGGCGGTGCCCTGACCGGCTTCGTTGGAGAACAGGCCGCGCTTGGTGCCGTTGACGAGGGCGGCGAGGACACCTCCTCCCAGTCCCCCCACCAGCGGCTCCGGCGCGAAGGCGGAAGTGAAGATCTGGGCGAGGACGGCACCGAAGTGGCCGATGTTGAGGATGACGATGACGGCCACGAGAACCATGTAGATGACCGCCATGATGGGCGCCATCCACTCGGTGACGCGTGCGACGGTGCGGATGCCGCCGAAGATGACCATGGAGGAGAAGACGAAGAGCAGGGCGGCGATGACCAGCTGGGCGGGGGTGAGTCCGAAGAGGGTGTCGATCGGGTTCGCACCCGCGTCGCCGAGGGCCGACAGCAGCGTGCCGGCAATGGCGTTGGCTTGGACGGAGGTGATGACGAAGGCGCAGGTCACCACGGTGATGACGGCGAAGACTGCCGCCAAGGCGGGGCTCTTCATGCCGAGTTTCATGTAGTAGGCGGGTCCGCCACGGTAGGTGCCGTCTGAGGCGCGGACCTTGAAGAGTTGGGCCAGTGTGGCTTCGAAGAAGGCGGTGGCCATGCCGACCAGGGCGACGATCCACATCCAGAAGATGGCTCCGGGTCCGCCCATGAGCAGTGCTGCGGCCACACCGAAGATGTTGCCGACTCCGACGCGGGCGGCCAAGGAGATGGTGAAGGCCTGGAATGAGGAGATCCCGCCTTGGGCGCCTCCGCGCGAGGCGGTGACGGTGCGGATCATGGAGGGCAGGTGGCGGATCTGGACTCCGCGTGAGGCGATGGTCAGCAACAGGCCGGTGCCGACCAGCACCCAGACGGTGACGTGCAGGGTGAGCCAGTCTGCGACCGCGAGGACTTGGTCCGCGAGGGACAAGGTCTCTTGGGCGGCGGCGATGACTGACATCGGGTGCTCCTTGCGGCCGGTGCGCTTTGCGCGGGTTGATGGGCCCGCCGATGCTCCCACATGAACGGCGCCGACCGTCGGCAGGTCCATCCTCCGGTCGACGCCGCGTGCGTGGTGCAGGTCAGGTGTTCAGACGGCCATCCACAGGTACAGGGGGTGTCCTGCCTGCTTGGCCTGGACGGCCAGTGCCACCAGTTCGGCTCCGTCTTCGAGGATCTCGTCCGGGTCGGCCAGTTCAACCAGGACTTCGGCGGCCTCGGGGTCGTCGGGATTCGTGGCCAGGGCGGCAAGAGCGTCACGACCGGCGGTTGACAGGCGCATGACGGCGACCTCGCCCTCGTTCCTGATGCCGATTGTCGCACCCATGTCCTGCGAGGCGGCCCCCTCGGCAGTGTCGGGACTCATCATCGCAACCCAGGTGAGTTGGGCGGCGGGGTCCATGTCGAGTTGTGTGCAGGGCAGCGCGGGAGCGCCGGTTTCTTCATCGGCGACACTGGGGCCGCCGACCCGGTCGAGGATGGCCTCCGCTGCGTTGTCATCAGGGGCGATGAAGTAGTCGGCCAAGATTCCCATCGATTGATCTCCTCTCGCGAGCCCCCAGTGGGCTCAGCGTCGGCGCCACTGTAGCCGTTCAGTCTCACAAATGATGTGAGGCGCGACTGGACGCGCCGTGCGTTCGTTCTCACATCGTCAACGTGAGGCCATACCAACTCCGGTCGACGACGCAGGTTGCGCGTTCCGCTTGGGACGGGTCGACGAGGGCGGCGCGCTGCTGGGCACTTTCAGCTGCCCCGGGCTCGCATCCTGATGCCCGGCAGGCGTGGCCGCCCATTGGAGGAATCGTCCTGCGCGGTCACACGTCGTGCATTGCCGCACGCATCATGGTCCACATGAGATCTGAGTCATGCTTCATCCTGACCATGAAGGCTTGACGCTGACCCCGCTGATACTCGGTCGCAATCCACTTCAAGAGAAAGTCGGCATCGAAGCGGTCCTTTCCCTCCAAGGCTTGGGCCGCCTCGCGGCCTCGTTCCAGGCCGGCCGGCACATCCATCACCTGCAAGTACTGCTCCCCCACCGGCAACTTCTGCAACGACAAATCAACCCCCGTACGAAACTCCACCCCCATCAACGTGGCACCGGAAAAATCATTCCCCCGAATCTCGTTGTCCCACGACTCCGCAGGAGTCGACGACGTGGCCGGCTCATCCACATGAGCCCAAAACATCACATCCCGCAACCGAGCACCCTCGAAATCACAATCCACCACATCACTGCGCGACACATTCCACCCGGAAAGACGCGCACCCCGGAAAGAACACTCAACGAAACGCACCATACCACCCCCAAGCCCCCTCAAGGTCGCACGATCGAAAGAGCAGCGCACGAACTCCGACACCACACCCCCCTCACCCGGAGAGAAATACTTCGCCTTCACACGCTCGAAAGAACACTCCGTCAAATGCACGTCCCACGTGCCGAAATTGTCCAACACCAGACCCGAACAATCCACACCCGACACCCGCTGATGTTTGATGTAGCCATGAGGAATCATCTTCCCGGACGGCTCCACATAACCATCACGCAACTCAACAATTCCCACGGTACCCACACCCACTCCTCACTCTTTCTCACTTCGGCATTGCCCACGTCACACGCTCCGCATTCGTACAATTCGGATGCGGCCGCCTCCTGTGAGCAGCCACAGCTCCGGGTGTCGTCAACTCGATCCAGAGATCCAATGTACCGGCACGAGCATCAGGTTTTGGTTGAGACACTGACGACTGGGAAGATCCATGGTCGCGACTGCTTCGAGGAGGCGTCCCCGGAGGCAGCGTGCAAATGCGCGCCTCAGGCGACTCTCCGGTCCGTCGACCCCTGAAGGTCCAGGGGCATGCCTGCATGTGGCACGCTGCCGATCCCGGTGTTTCTTCAGCTTGGCGCCAGTTCTTTCCTTGCCTGTCGGCTTCAACGCAGCTGGGGTGGGCTACGGTGACACCCGCGCCCAAGGGTTCCTGACCCCGGCTTCGTAGAGCTGCCCAGGGCCAGACCCCATTGGCGTACATGAGGACGATGACCGAAGCTGTCACCGCTCAAGCCTTGGCGCAACTTGCCGGCACCTACGCCCCGCCCCCTGTGCTCCTCTTGGCGCACGCCAAGGGACCGGATCGCGTGGATGTCGTCGCCGTATTGACTCGCAATTGCCGAAACTGGCGCCTTGAGGACTCCACTCTTTCTCGGTGCAGTCATCGACCTTGCTCAGGTTGGCACGCACAGACGTCACCCTGGGAATCCACCTCGAACACGCCGATGACCACATGCCCCCACACGCACATGTGTGCAGCCTGACTCTTTCAAGCCACCAGCCACAGCGCTCACGCAATTGACGCCATTTTTCGTTTCGTCCACGACTGGCAGCCACCCTGCCCGGTGTCGACCCAGCCACTGGAGATATTCGGCCGACTCGACCGGCTTTGGAGTCTTCAAAGAGTCGGTGAACTTCGTCGGAACTCCGGAGGCAACACGGGAGCCAAGTCCCGCACCAGTGCATCAAAGCTCGGATCGGAGGCGATCAAGGAGTCGATGGCCATCGCCAGAGCATCGTCGACCTGCCGAAACTGCGGGTCCTCCAACACCAATTCCTCTCCGTCATCCCCACCACTGCCAGGCATTACCCCAAAGAGACGCACCGACACCGACACCATGGTGGGCTCGAACAAATACCACGCGTACGACACCTTGACTTGCTGACCAAGCAATGCTCCGAGACCCAAATCCATGCAAATCAGACAATCCATGGCTTCCGTGGACCAGTCGCGCTCGCTTTCCGGATCCTCCGGTATCGCCTCACTGCGCACCTTCAAACGCCGCCCGATCTCAGCATCCCGCTGACCCGCCGGCGTGGCGACCCACTCGACAATCTCGTCCAGCAGATCCGCGTCGCCCGTGATGCCCTCATCGGCACACCACTGCTCGTACGCCGGCCGCAACACCTGGCCCGCCGCGACGAAGAATCGTCCTGCTTGCTCCCCCGACAGGGCACTCAGGCGCTGCCCGAGCTCATCCGAATGAACCATGAACGGTGTCAGACCCATTGTTGTCTCCTGTTCTGCGCGGTCACACGTCGTGCATTGCCGCACGCATTGTCGACCACATGAGGTCCGGGTGGCGCTTCGCCTTGGCAACGAAGGCTTGACGCTGACCGCGCGCATACTCGGTCGCAATCCACTTCAAGATAGAATCGGCGAAGAAGCGGTCCTTGCCTTCCAAGGTTTCGGCTGCCTCGCGGCCTCGTTCCAGACTGGCCGGCACATCCATCACCTGCAAGTACTGCTCCCCCACCGGCAACTTCTGCAACGACAAATCAACCCCCGTACGAAACTCCACCCCCATCAACGTGGCACCGGAAAAATCATTCCCCCGAATCTCGTTGTCCCACGACTCCGCAGGAGTCGACGACGTGGCCGGCTCATCCACATGAGCCCAAAACATCACATCCCGCAACCGAGCACCCTCGAAATCACAATCCACCACATCACTGCGCGACACATTCCACCCGGAAAGACGCGCACCCCGGAAAGAACACTCAACGAAACGCACCATACCACCCCCAAGCCCCCTCAAGGTCGCACGATCGAAAGAGCAGCGCGCGAACTCCGACACCGCACCCCCACCCCCGGGAGCAAAATACTTCGCCTTCACGCGCTCGAAAGAACACTCCGTCAAACGCACATCCCACAAGTGGAAATTGTTCAACACCAGACCCGAATAATCCACACCCGACGCACGAACCCCACCAATCGACCCGTGCCACTCATCCGGAAGCCATTGGCCACCAGGGCGCAACTCCAATCCAACCGCATTCTCGGACACCACCAGAGAATCCCTTCGATTCGAAGAACGACCCCGCCCCAAGCCACCATCGCCCCTGCTCGGGGCGTTCACTCCTCGATCCCGCGATCCATGCTCACATGCCGAAAGTCTGCGTCGACGCCAAAGTACTTGAATCCCCTGCCGTAGAGGACCTCAACCTCGTCCCGCACAGCCAAGTGTATCTTGTCACCGATGTACTGACGCAAACGCCATGGACAATCCTCAGCAGCCTCGTGGCCCGCCGCTTCGATGGAGACCACAGTGAGGCCGGCCTCATGGGCAACGCCGACAATGCCACAGATGTAGCGCCCGGCCACATGAACGCCCGTGTGCGGGCAGCCCGCCACACCCACCAGATCGACCGGGCCACACACTTCATCAACAACCTGCCCCAGCGGTCAACGGCATCGTCTCGAAGTGCCCCATTCCCAAGTGTCATCCCGCAGATTGAGGACTGTGGGTGGTGCAGGGGTCCACAGGTTGGGCGTGCGGCTGAAGGTGTCGATACTCTGTACTCATGGGTTCTCCGATTGAAGACGCATGCAAGATGATCCGCAAAGGCAAGGTCGCCGAGGGCCTCACCCAGTTGGAACAGGCCCCGGACTGCCCGGACAAGTCCATCGCCTTGGCCGAGATCGCCTACTTCACCTGCGACCTCGAACAAGCCATGGACCACGAAGAGACCGGCCTCATGGGCAACACCGACAACGCCACCAAAGCAGCACCCACCCACATGGACGCCTATGTGCGGGCAGCCCGCCACACCCACCAGATCGACCGGGCCACACACTTCATCAACGACCTGACCCAAACGAAAGTCGCCACCGCCCGCCACCCCCACATCGCCAACATGTGGCGCACCGTCCAAGCCATCGCCTTCGAACGCCTCTCCGGATCCACCACCCCACGAGACTACAGGCCAGTCAAGGTCAACACCGAGGGCCCCGACCCCGACACCCTCATCGCCGACCTGAAAATCCGCTACCGCCACTTGGACATCAACGACCGCGAAACCGGAGGACTCGTCCTCGCAGACATCCTCAGAGACGGGCGCACAGACCTGGCCCTCGACACCTACCTGGAACACAGCGAATCCAAGATCATCGGATGCCCCCACCTCGACGCCGCCCGCCTCTTCCAAGCCATCGGCCGCCCCGACCAAGCCAAAGAAGCCCTCATCCGCTTCACCAAGGATTGGGCACCTCACTCCAGGGTCACGACCCAGCCGATGCGCATGTTCCAGTACTTCGACCTCGAACCCCTCTGGACCCCAGAATTCCTCAACCGAATCATGCACACCCCGAAATGGCCTTGGGGAATCCAGAACTGAGCCCCCGACCCTCACGACGCGAGAACCGAGCCTCAGAGGTCCACAGGCCAGCGCGCTTCAGGCGGAAGCAACGGCGCCAGCACCTCCACCAACTCAACAATGCTCAGACCACCACAACTCAACAAAGCGAAGGCACGATCCACACCGTCCCGCACCTCGACGAACTGCGGGTCCTCCAACGCCAATTCCTCTCCGTCATCCCCACCGCTGCCAGGCATTCCCCCAAGGAGACGCTCCGACACCGATTCCATGGTGGGCTCGAGGAGCGACCACGCACCATCACCGAGATACTCTCCGTCGACCAGAGAGCCGAGGCCCACGTAGGCGCACGTCCAACAATCGATGCCAATGGTTCCGAACTCGCTTTCACCCACCTCCTCTTCAGGCATCTCCTCTGCGCGGGAGAACAGGCTCCGCCCGACCGCCTCATCGCGCTGGCCTGCAGGCTGTTGCGCCCACGTGAGAATCTCATTCATCAGGTCTTGGTCGCCTTCGATCCCGACCTCGGAACACGACCGCACATAGGCCGGATACAAGGCTCGGGCGGCCGCAACGAACAAACGGCCGGACTGCTCCCCCGACAGGAGCGCCGCTTGCTCCTCGACATTGTCCGACAATTCCTCGAATGGTGTTGAACTCATGGTTGGGTCACCGTAATCCCTTCATTGGCCAGTTTCGCAGCACAGTCATGTTCGCTGGGTCCACAGGGCATGCGCCTTGAGGTCCCGACTTCCAGCAGTCGGCCAGTTTTCCTTCGCTCCATCGCCCGCAAAAACTCTTCTCTCCGCGTGGAGCTT
This sequence comes from Schaalia sp. 19OD2882, assembly GCF_018986735.1. Lineage (NCBI taxonomy): Bacteria > Bacillati > Actinomycetota > Actinomycetes > Actinomycetales > Actinomycetaceae > Schaalia > Schaalia sp. 19OD2882. The sequence goes on from NZ_CP065521.1 coordinate 1,861,414, forward strand.
CCTGCTGCCGACCACACGCTTCAGTCCCAGTTCAGCGAGCATTTCCCGTTGCCCCTTGTCGAATCCGCTGCTGGATCCAATGAACATCTTACCATTCTCATCAAGTCCAACAGCAAAAGTCCTCACATTCCTGGACGCCGGGTGCAGGCCAGCCTGTCGAACCTGTTCTGCCATCTCTCGAAGATTCTGCTGTGTTGGAAGGTCAGGCGAGTTCCCCAGCGGAACATCGCAACGGTTGTGCACCAGGACGTCCACGCCGCCGCTGGTACGCACATGATAGGTGTGGGCGCCAGCGACTGTGAGGTTGTGCACCGTCTCCTTGCGACCCGTCGCCTCGACAGAAACAACACCAACCAGCTCACCGCCCGGCTGACGCAGAAGATCTCCTTCACGAAGCTCCCCAGCAGCCACTACATCTTGACCACTGACCGGATCGACAGACGTCATCTGGCCGAGGTCGCCTACCTGCGCGGGAACAACGAGGAAGCCATGGGACACGACGAGGCCAGCCACGTCCGCTGGAAAGGATCACCCACACGGTGTTCTCCTCGCACTTGGGAGCATACGCCCGCGCCGGTCAAGGCGCGCTCCGAAGGCCCAGACCGCGACCTCACCATCGCAGAGACGGCCAACGCCTACACGCATTGGAGTCTGGAGGACCCTGACTTCGCAGAACTGTTCATCCAGGCCTTGCTCAAGTCTTCACGCACCGATGTCGCCCTGGAAATCCACCTCGAACATGCGAAGCTCACCTCGGTCTGTCCCACCTGCATGACCACCGCAAGGCTCTTCCACATCACAGAACAGAGCGACCAAGCCACCGCGGCCATTCTTCGTTTCGTTCGCGACTGGGAACCGCGCACGCAGTTGTCCACACAACCACTGGGCATCTTCATCCACCGAGACTTGAAGCCCTGTGGCACCCAACCTTTTGAAGCAGATCCTGCGCCCCCAAGCCTCATCCTTGGCTCGGATGACCATTTCCGCACAGGCCGGTCCCAAGCATTCAGTACGTCGAATCATCCTCGTCGACCCGGAATTTCGTCGGCAACACCTTAGAAAGCATCACTCGAAGCTGGCCGATCGGGCAGTCTCCGGCTTCCGGTGCTGCAATCACCTGGTCACTGTCACCGGAAGCATCCTCCGGAAGACCCTAAGTACTGGCAAACATCTCACCATCCACCGCAAGATCGCGGGAAACAGCACGTGCGAATCCCAGTCGAGGATCCGCTTGAGTAAATCCGCAACACCACATGCTGCCTGAGCTCATCCGAATGGACCATGAAGGGTCTCAGACTCATTGTTGTCTCCTGTTCTGCGCGGTCACACGTCGTGCATTGCCGCACGCATTGTCGACCACATGAGGTCCGGGTGGCGCTTCGCCTTGGCAACGAAGGCTTGACGCTGACCGCGCTCATACTTCTCCGCCATCATTTGCAGCAGGAAGTCGGCAGCCTCGTAATCTTCACCCTCCAGCCCCTTGGCCGCCTCGCGGCCTCGTTCCAGGCCGGCCGGCACATCCATCACCTGCAAGTACTGCTCCCCCACCGGCAACTTCTGCAACGACAAATCAACCCCCGTACGAAACTCCACCCCCATCAACGTGGCACCGGAAAAATCATTCCCCCGAATCTCGTTGTCCCACGACTCCGCAGGAGTCGACGACGTGGCCGGCTCATCCACATGAGCCCAAAACATCACATCCCGCAACCGAGCACCCTCGAAATCACAATCCACCACATCACTGCGCGACACATTCCACCCGGAAAGACGCGCACCCCGGAAAGAACACTCAACGAAACGCACCATACCACCCCCAAGCCCCCTCAAGGTCGCACGATCGAAAGAGCAGCGCACGAACTCCGACACCACACCCCCCTCACCCGGAGAGAAATACTTCGCCTTCACACGCTCGAAAGAACACTCCGTCAAATGCACGTCCCACGTGCCGAAATTGTCCAACACCAGACCCGAACAATCCACACCCGACACCCGCTGATGTTTGATGTAGCCATGAGGAATCATCTTCCCGGACGGCTCCACATAACCATCACGCAACTCAACAATTCCCACGGTACCCACACCCACTCCTCACTCTTTCTCACTTCGGCATTGCCCACGTCACACGCTCCGCATTCGTACAATTCGGATGCGGCCGCCTCCTGTGAGCAGCCACAGCTCCGGGTGTCGTCAACTCGATCCAGAGATCCAATGTACCGGCACGAGCATCAGGTTTTGGTTGAGACACTGACGACTGGGAAGATCCATGGTCGCGACTGCTTCGAGGAGGCGTCCCCGGAGGCAGCGTGCAAATGCGCGCCTCAGGCGACTCTCCGGTCCGTCGACCCCTGAAGGTCCAGGGGCATGCCTGCATGTGGCACGCTGCCGATCCCGGTGTTTCTTCAGCTTGGCGCCAGTTCTTTCCTTGCCTGTCGGCTTCAACGCAGCTGGGGTGGGCTACGGTGACACCCGCGCCCAAGGGTTCCTGACCCCGGCTTCGTAGAGCTGCCCAGGGCCAGACCCCATTGGCGTACATGAGGACGATGACCGAAGCTGTCACCGCTCAAGCCTTGGCGCAACTTGCCGGCACCTACGCCCCGCCCCCTGTGCTCCTCTTGGCGCACGCCAAGGGACCGGATCGCGTGGATGTCGTCGCCGTATTGACTCGCAATTGCCGAAACTGGCGCCTTGAGGACTCCACTCTTTCTCGGTGCAGTCATCGACCTTGCTCAGGTTGGCACGCACAGACGTCACCCTGGGAATCCACCTCGAACACGCCGATGACCACATGCCCCCACACGCACATGTGTGCAGCCTGACTCTTTCAAGCCACCAGCCACAGCGCTCACGCAATTGACGCCATTTTTCGTTTCGTCCACGACTGGCAGCCACCCTGCCCGGTGTCGACCCAGCCACTGGAGATATTCGGCCGACTCGACCGGCTTTGGAGTCTTCAAAGAGTCGGTGAACTTCGTCGGAACTCCGGAGGCAACACGGGAGCCAAGTCCCGCACCAGTGCATCAAAGCTCGGATCGGAGGCGATCAAGGAGTCGATGGCCATCGCCAGAGCATCGTCGACCTGCCGAAACTGCGGGTCCTCCAACACCAATTCCTCTCCGTCATCCCCACCACTGCCAGGCATTACCCCAAAGAGACGCACCGACACCGACACCATGGTGGGCTCGAACAAATACCACGCGTACGACACCTTGACTTGCTGACCAAGCAATGCTCCGAGACCCAAATCCATGCAAATCAGACAATCCATGGCTTCCGTGGACCAGTCGCGCTCGCTTTCCGGATCCTCCGGTATCGCCTCACTGCGCACCTTCAAACGCCGCCCGATCTCAGCATCCCGCTGACCCGCCGGCGTGGCGACCCACTCGACAATCTCGTCCAGCAGATCCGCGTCGCCCGTGATGCCCTCATCGGCACACCACTGCTCGTACGCCGGCCGCAACACCTGGCCCGCCGCGACGAAGAATCGTCCTGCTTGCTCCCCCGACAGGGCACTCAGGCGCTGCCCGAGCTCATCCGAATGAACCATGAACGGTGTCAGACTCACGGCTCAACCACCTGAATTCCTTTGTCCGCGAGTTGGCCCGCACAGTCGTGCTCAGCAGGACCACAGGGCATGCGATTCGACGTACCGACTGCTACCAAATCTGGAACTCCATTCAGCAGCTCCTCTTCCGCATGCTTGCCGTTCATAGTAGGCACTATTTCAATACCAAGTTTATCACACATGGCCGCCTGCCCTCGATCAAAACCGTTGCTTGAACCGGCCCATAATCCCCCCTTGGAGTCCATGCCAACCGCAATCGTCCTCCGTACCCGCGGAAAGAATGACTCTGCGTTCAACCGAATCTGTTCTGCCATCTCTCGAAGATTCGGATTCTGAGGAAGGTCGGGGGTAGTACCAGGCGGAACATCGCAACGGTTGTGCACCAGGACGTCCACGCCGCCGCTGGTACGCACATGATAAGTGTGCGTACCAGCGACCGTGAGGTTGTGCACCGTCTCCTTGCGACCCGTCGCCTCGACAGAAACCACACCAACCAGCTCACCGCCCGGCTGACGCAGAAGATCTCCTTCACGAAGCTCCCCAGCAGCAACAAAACCCCTGCCTTGGACGTAGAACGGGTGCGCGGCAGTCGTCTCGACCTGCCCCACCTCAGTGGACACCACCAAAGTGTCCACATCCTCCAAGACATGCACCTGCTCCACAGGCGCAACCAAGTCCTGACCGCTGGCCGGGTCCACAGTCGCCACCATGTCACCGACTTCGACACTCTCGATCGGTTTCGTGGTCCCATCGCCCAGCAGCACCTCGGTGCCGGCCGTGAAACAGCCGATGCCGGAAGCGCCCGTGAACTTGTTCAGAACACCCCCACCAGCACCCATCAAACCGTCCTGGACAACACCAGAACCCGCCGCACCCGCCATTCCCGACAAGGTGATGGGTCCAGGTCCGGTGACGTAGTCCAAGGTGTTCGAAACAGCACCCTCGACGATGTTCTCCCCCACGCCCGTGAGGATGTTGCGCCCCAAGCACGACCCCACCCCACTGGTCGCCCGCGTGACCAGAGCGCCCGCGCCGCCGCCGGCCAGGCCGGAAATACCACCAATGGCGGCATCGGTGGCCACCTTGCCCCAGTCGACCGAACCGTTCTGGTACTTCTGCGTACCAATCGAAATACCGCCACCCATCAAGGCGCCACCGATCATTGCTGCGCCGATCGGGCCGCCCACGCCCGTGCACATGACAGCCACTCCGGCCACGATGACGACGCCCGCAGCAATGTACTCCCAGTTGTCCTTGACCCAGGACGAGGCGGCATTCCACGCGTTGGCCAGCATCCCGTTGTTCTGGGCGGCATAGGCCTTCAGCTCCGCCTCCGAAACCGGGGACAGCCCCAGTGGGTCGAAGGCCACCGCCGGGTTGTTTCCGGCCCACGAATACGGGTTGCCGACCCAGGAGGATCCGAGCACGGGACGCACAGGGTCGGGCGACAGGAAGGACTGGGTGGTCCGATCCATGACCCGATACGTCATCCAGTCCATGTCGCCGATCGAGGGCGTGGCGCTGGCAGAGATCGACGGGGTCAACCCCGGATGGGCCGCCCCAACACCCGCAGCCGCCGAGGTCTCCGGCCCCACACCTGCGGGAACAGGGTTGCCTGTGGCCAAGGATTCGCCGAACTCCGGAACCAGCCATGCGGCGCCGCGGGCCGCCGGACCGTGGACGCTGGTGGCCGCCAAGGCGTCCACCACCACGTTCTGACCGAATTGGACCAGAGTCGGCAAAGGCGCCCCGGAATCCCAGTAGACGTCCTCGCGGCCCACACGCGACAATTCGCCGCCACCATCCACCGCCAAATCGGTCCTGGCCACCACCGGCGAGTCACCCGAATGCCACATCACCGTCACACCCGACAAGAATCCGCGGTGGTCCCACGAGAAGCGGCGCTCCTGCGCCCCACTGCGTTCACTCACGCGACGGCCGACCCGGTCGTAGGTGTAGCTGGTGCGTGTCCCGTCGGGCGTCACGGAGGAACGCAACTGCCCGGCCGCGTCGTAGGTGCGCACCGTGGCCGCCCCGTCACGGGTTTCACGGGTCAGGCGTCCGCCCTCGTCCCATTCGTAGAAGATCGACGAACCCTCGGAGGACACCGAGGAGACCAGCTGCCCGGCCTCGTCGAAACTGTGCCGCACGCTCAACCCGTCGATCGTCTGCACGTGGATGCGGTCGAACTCGTCGCGTTCCACGTACGAACGCTGGATCAGACCGCCACGGTTGATGACGCTGCTGGCCAGGCCGGCACCGGTGTACGTGTACTCGGCCCGGATGCCCTGGGCTCCAAGGCGCGTGATGCGTCCGAAGGGATCACGCTCGAAAGTGATCTCGCCAGTGGTCGGATGTGACATGCGAGTGACGAAGCCGTTGCGGTCGTACTCGTAGGTCGTCACCGAACCGTCGGGCCCCCGCATGGAGGTGCGCCTGCCCGACGAGTCGTAGGTGTAGTGGACACCCACTCCGTCACGGGTACGCGACACCAGACGACCCATCGGATCCGTGCGCAGCTCGACCACCTGGCCGGAGGCGTCGGTGACAGTGGCGCGACGCTCAGAGGCGTCATGGCTGATCCGCTGGACCACGCGACCGTCCACGATGGTGGTCACCAAGCGGCCGTCAGCCCACTCGAAGCTTGTGCGCCTGCCCGAAGCGTCCACGGTGGACGTCGGCCGGCCCGCCTTGTCAAAGGTGTGGGTGGTGGTTCGCCCCAGCGCATCCGTCTGGGAAGTCATGCGGCCCGCCGAATCAAAAGTGCGGGTCAAGCGCCCACCCATCGGGTCGATGACAGCCACTTGGTGGCCCAAGTCGTCGTACTCGAAACGGGTGACGCCACCGAAGGCGTTGATGGCCTGGACCATCTGACCGGCCTCGTCGTAGACGAAGCGGCGCGGCCCGTTGAAACCGTCGGTCATCCGGACGATCCGGCCGCACTTGTCGTAGGCGACGCGAACCAGACCACGCCCCGGCTCTCGCCTGGCGACCACGCGCCCGCACTCGTCGAAGCGGGTGGTGACCGTGTCGCCGGTCGGCCAAGTCTCCCCCACGACCTGCGAGTCCGCATCGTAGTGGAACTCGTAGCGGTCCCCGCCGGTCGACACGGTGGCACACCAGCGTCCGCAGGCGTCGTACTCGTAGCGGTGGACGGTTCCGTCAGGGTGGACGACCGCAACCATGCGGCCCGCCGCATCGCGGTCGATCCGGGTCACCGCCCCACAGGCGTCGACAATCTCCACCACCCGTCCCAGGCGGTCGAAGCGTTGGATCGACGAGGAACCGTCAGGACCCGTCACGGCCACCAGACGCCCGAGGCGGTCATAGGAGCCGTGCACGCTCTCTTCACCGTCGACGACAGCCGTCGGTTGGCCGTTGACGTCGCGCTCCACCGTACGGCGCACTCCCACCGGATCGGTGGCGGCCGAGACCATGCCAGAGGGGCCGTGCTCCAGGCCCCACGTGCCGCCCATCGGATCGGTGAAGCCCGTCATGCGGGACATGGCGTCGTGGGCGAAGTCCCAGGACGAGCCGTCCGGCAGGGTCACCTTCGACAGGTTGCCCAGGTCGTCATAGCCGTGTTCGAGTCGGCGCCCCAAGGGGTCGACGGTCGAGCGGTCCTTGCCGTGTTCGCCGACCTCGACCTCGGTGCGCCCGCCCATCGGATCGACAATGGTCTTCAGGCGTCCGCCCGGCGTGTACTCCCACCTGGTCAGGCCACCGTCGGGCTCACGCTTCCACGCGAGGGCGCCCGACGCACTGTCGTAGCCGTAGGTGGTGCGGTGACCAAGGGGTGTCACCGCCGCAGTCACGCGCCCCAAGGCGTCACGTTCAAAGCGCGCCACATCGCCCAAGGAGTTCGTCACGGCGACGACCTCGCCGAACTCGTCATGGTCCAGGCGCACGCCCACGCCCGTCGGGTCAATGGTCCTGCGCAACAGCGGCCCGTCCCATTCGAAGCGGGTGACACCGCCCTCGGCGTCGATGACGTGGCTCGGGTTGCGCGAGTCGCCCTCGTATTCGAAGGAGGTGACGGCCTCCTCCGCGTCCTCGCCCGCAAGGACCCGCAGTGACACGAGGCGATCCAAGTCGTCCCACGTCCACGACAGTCGCGCCCCTGTGGGCAGCAGCCGCCGGCTCAGACGTCCACGCGGGTCGTACTCTGTGACGGTGAGTTCGCCGTCGCGTCCCCGCACGGAAACGGGGTTGCCGAACCTGTCGTAGGAGGTGGACTGTCGGCGACCGTCGGAATCGACGATTCCCACCAGGCGCCCGCGTGCGTCGTGGACCCAGGTGTTCGAGCGCGTGCCGTCGGGGTCGCTGGTGACGGTCACTCCGCCGGGCAGGTAGGAGTAGCGGGTCGTGCGTCCGAAGGGCGAACGCTGGGTGGCGACCCGGCGCTGGGCGTCGAAAGTGTTCGCCACTTCGACCACCCCGTCGCCGTCGATGACCTGTTCGAGCAGGCCAGCGGCGTTCCACGTGTAGTTCCTGTCCACGCCGGGGCCGTGCACGCGCCTCAGGCGGCCGGATTCGTCGTACGTGTAGACGATCCGGCGTCCGTCCAAGGCGACCAGTGCAGTGACCCGTTCCCCCTGCCCGTCCCGGACGAGGTCGATGGCGCGCCCCGATTCGTGGGCGATCCGCACCAGGCGGCCGTCCTCGTGAGTGAGGACGAGGACGCCTTTGCCGTCCTCGTGGGTGCGCGGCAGACCCGAGGAATCGAAGGTCGAGCGCAGTCCCCACGAGGAGGTGACCACGTAGCCGCCCTCGTCAGTGGCCTCCAGCCACAGGTTCTCGCCGGTCGCCCTTGCCCACCCCTGCCCGTCGCGGGGGAAGACGATCACACGGCCGTCCTGCAAGCGCATACGGGCACTCTCGGCGTCAATGACCAGGCCGGCCTCACACCATGAGGACCAGCCGACGCCGAAGGCGCCGCCCCCAGTGTCGAGCGAATTGTAGGAACGGCCCCAAGACAAGGGCTCACTGCGGCCCAGGAAGGGAAGGTCCATCTCGAATTCGAGGAACCCGCCCGTTGCGGTGTTCACCGGGTCGTCGGAGTACCCGGTGGTGGGCGGAGAGCCGTAGGCCACCGGCGGGTCGATCTTCAGATCCTCGCGCCCCTCGGACACTCCTGCGGCGGCGAGCGCCTGGGCGATGGCAGCGTCGGGCAGGGACAAGTCCCCGTTGCTGCCTGCCGCTTCGAAGGCCGCGGCCACCGTGTCGGCCCACTGGGCGTCCTGACCGTTGAGGGTGAGCCAGTTGCGCAGGCCCGAAATGAGGCTGGAAGCGTCCAGGGTCGCCCACGAGCACGATGACGCGAAGGATGTCACTTGGCGTTCGAGTTCGGCAGGTTTGCCCGACAGGTCCGTGTCCAGAGATCGCGTCGATGTGGCGAAACTGCGCAGGTTCTCAGGTGTGGCCGAGGACATTCCCCCGGTTCCCCCGCCTCCGCTGAGCGGTTTGCGTTCCTTGGTCGCAGGGTCCTCGGCAGTCTTGCTGGGGCCTTTGGAATTCTCGTCAATGGACTCGAAGGGCGGGTCCTCACCACCGAAGATCACGTCGTGAAGATCATCCAGAACGTTGCGATTCGCCTGGCGTTCAGCCCATTCACGGGCCTTGCGGCGGCGCTCGTTCTCCTGGCGGGCGGCTTCGTCGACCTCAGCGATCTGGGTGGCCACCGAACGCAGCTTCGCGGCGATTTCCCGTAGGTCATCCATCTGGGTGGTGCCATTGTCCGCGAAGAGCTGCGCGTAGTGGCCCTTGAAGCCGGTCGAGCCAGTGGTGCGGGCACTGTTGCGTGACGCCGTCTGGTCGGTCAGGGCAGTGGCGGCCGCCGTGAAGGCCGCAGCCACGTCGGCTGAGACGGCGAAGTCGTACTTCACATCCGGCATTCCGCGCAAAGCGCCAACATTTCCAGCATCGAGTCGCACGATCCGCTCCGTCCGGTTGTCCGTCACAGGTTGTCACACCATTTGTACATACTGCACCACGTGAATCGTGATTGTCACCAGGCCACCCGTCGCCCACCACGAATGCCGCCCGCCGATGAGCCACAATGGCCCCATGACCTGCCCGACGCCGCCCGCCGCTCCGGCGCACGCCCTCAACGCCCTTCTCGACCGCCTGGAGGACCGGGGTGCACTGGGAGCGACCCCTGACGCCGACGCACTTCTGGACGCCTTCACCGAATGGGCCGCGTCGACCGGTCGCCCCCTGTACCCGCACCAGGAGGAGGCGCTGCTGGAAATCCTCGCGGGCAATCACGTCATTGCCGCCACCCCCACCGGCTCCGGAAAGTCGATGATCGCCCTGGCCGGCCACTTCGTCTCCATGGCCAGGGGCGGGCGCTCCTATTACACGGCGCCGCTCAAGGCCCTGGTCTCGGAGAAGTTCTTCACCCTGGTGGACCTTTTCGGCGCCGCCAATGTCGGCATGGTCACCGGCGACGTGGCCCTGAACGGGGACGCGCCGATCATCTGCTGCACTGCGGAAATCCTGGCCAACCAGGCATTGCGGGAAGGACCCGGCCTGGACGCCGACCTGGTGGTCATGGACGAGTTCCACTTCTACGGCGACCCGCAGCGCGGGTGGGCCTGGCAGGTGCCTCTCCTGGAACTCCAGCACGCCCAGTTCGTCGCCATGAGCGCCACCTTGGGCGACACCGCCGGATTCGAGGAGTCGTGGAAGCGGCGCACGGGCCGCGACGTCGCCCTCGTCGACGATGCCGAGCGGCCCGTCCCCCTGGAGTTCGACTACGTCGTCGACGACCTTTCCCCCACCACCCAACGGCTGCTCGCCGAGGGACGCTGGCCCGTGTACATCGTCCATTTCGCCCAGAAGGACGCGTTGGACACCGCCCAGTCCTTCGAGAAGGTCGACCTGGTCGGAAAGGACCAACGCGAGCGGATCGCCCGCGCCCTGAGCACCGTGGGATTCGGCAAGGGCTTCGGCCAGACCCTCAAGTCCCTGCTGCAACGTGGTGTCGGCGTCCACCACGCGGGGATGCTGCCGCGCTACAGGCGCCTGGTGGAAAGGCTCACCCAGGAGGGACTGCTTGCCGTGGTCTGTGGGACCGACACCTTGGGGGTGGGCATCAACGTGCCGATCCGCACGGTCCTGGTGACCTCCTTGGTGAAGTTCGACGGCAAGCGAATGCGGCACCTGTCCGCCCGGGAGTTCCACCAGATCGCGGGCCGCGCTGGGCGGGCGGGTTTCGACACGGTGGGTTTCGTCCGCGTCCTCGCCCCCGGGCACGAGGTCGAGGCGGCCCGCGAGCGCGCGCGACTGAGCGCCGCCGAAGCAGCCGCACGCGACGAGCGCGAGGCCAGGCGGGCACGCAAGAAGTCATCGAAGAAGTCCCAGGGCGCCAAGCAGGGCAAGCAGGGGGAGATCTCGTGGACGCGCAGCACCTATGAGCGTCTGGTGTCCGCAGCCCCGGAGAGGCTGCAGTCGCGTTTCGAAATGTCCCACGCGATGGTCCTCAACGTGCTGGCGGGTGCGGAGGCGGCCGGGAGAGACCCGGGCGAGCACCTGGTGCACCTGGCCACCGACAACGACGACATCGGGCGTGAGGTGAACCCGCATCTGCGCCGCCTGGGGGAGATCGTCACCTCGATGACGCGTTCGGGGGTGGCTGAGCACGTGTCCTCCGCCCGCGCCGCACTCGAAGGGCGCCCTCGTCTGCGACTGGTGGGGGACCTGCCCGACGACTTCGCCCTCAACCAGCCGCTTTCACCCTTCGCCTTGGCGGCTTTCGAGTTGCTGGACCCGGACTGCCCCACCTTCACGATGGATGTCATCAGCGTGGTCGAGGCGGTTCTGGAGGATCCGCGACCTTTGCTCTTCGCCCAGCAGCGTCTGGCGCGCGGCGAGGCGGTGGCGGCCATGAAGGCTCAGGGCATGGACTACGACGAACGCATGGCGGCCCTGGAGGAGGTCTCCTGGCCCAGGCCCTTGGAGGAGCTGCTGGGCGGGGCCTTTGACATGTGGGTGCGCTCGAACCCGTGGGCGGGTGACCTGGAGATCTCCCCGAAGTCGGTGGTGCGCGAGATGGTGGAGAACTGCCTGACCTTCTCGGGGCTGGTCTCGCGCCATGACGTGGGCCGCAGTGAGGGTGTGGTCCTGCGGTACCTGTCCGACGCCTACCGGGCGCTGCGTCAACTGGTGCCCGACGAGCTCATGACCGAAGAACTGTCCAGCGTCGTCGAGTGGCTGGGCCGCCTGATCCGTTCAGTGGATTCCTCCCTGCTGGACGAGTGGGAAGCGTTGGCGTCCGGCCGCGCCCCCATGGTTCTTTCCGACGAGGGCGGCGCCGTGGGTGTGGAGCTGGCTTTCGGGGCGCGCGAGGACGGCACGGTGCCGCTTTCGGCGAACAGGTACGCGCTGCGCCGCGAGGTGGTCAAGGCGATGTTCCACCGGGTGGAGCTGGCGGCCCGCGACGACGTGGAGGCCTTGGGGCGTTTGGACGCCGAAGGGGACTGGGACGAGGCCGCATGGGACGAGGCCTTGGGCGCCTACTGGTCGCACCACGACTGGATCGGCATCGACCAGTCGGCGCGTTCTGCCGCGCTGGTGCTGATCGACGAGTCGCCGTCGGCTGCGGATCTCACACTGGCCGGGGTGTCGGCCGAGGAGGCGGACAGGCTCGCCGGAGCATCCTGGCTGGTCACGCAGACCCTGGTTGACCCTGATGGTGACGGAGACTGGAGGATCGTGGCGGTGGTGGACCTGGCTGCCGTCACACGGGAGGACCGCCTGGTGCTGCGTGTGGTGGACTTCGGGAGCCGCTGACTCGGCTCCTGCGGGTCAGGCGACCAAGGGCGCCGGCACCGCGTCGAAGACCTCGACAAGCACCCACGGGTCCACTTCCACGGACATGCCGCGCCGTCCGCCGGAGATGAGGATGCTGGCCTGGTCCAACACGGTCTCTTCGAGGAAGAGCCTGTGGGCGGTGGTCTGCCCCAGGGGACTGATGCCACCGACCACGTAGCCTGTGCGCCTTTCGGCGACCTTCGGGTCGGCCATGGCGGCCGACTTGCAGCCTGCGGCCCTGGCGACCGCCTTGAGGCAGAGGTGATGGCGGACGGGGATGACGGCGACCACGTATTCGCAGGCACCGGGAGCGACCTCGCACCTGACCATGAGGGACTTGCACGTGCGTTCGGCCGCAATGCCGAGCCTGTCCACGGTTTCCTGCCCGAAGGTCCGGGCCCGCGGGTCGTGGTCGTAGATGTGGACCGTGTGGTCGACTCCGGCAGCGACAAGGGCCTCCAGGGCGCGTGTGGGCGCCCCGGAGACCCCGTTGCGGTCCTTTCTGCGACCCATCGGGCCTCAGAGGATGGAGGCGTTCGGGTCGTCCACGACGGCCTTGCCGAAGGGGAAGGCCGTCACGGGGATCATCTTCAGATTCGCAATGGCCAGCGGGATGCCGACGATCGTGACGGCCTGGGCACCGGCGGTGACCACGTGTCCGACGGCCAACGGGATGCCCATGAAGATGAACCACACGATGTTCATGATGGCCGAGCCCGCACCGGCCCCCGGCTGTTGGACCACCCGGCGGCCGAAGGGCCACAGGACGTACCTGGCGATGCGGAAGCAGGCGACTCCCGCGGGGATGGTGACGATGAGGATGCAGGCAATGGCACCGGCGAAGATGTAGCCGAGCCACAACCAGAAGCCGCCGAAGACCAGCCAGATGATGTTGAGCACTGTGCGCATTGAGGACTCCTTCCGTCCGCTCACCCCGATTGTCCCATCTGCCCGGCAAGTCCTCATCTGCGGGCCGGCCGGGGAACACCCCGGTTCATCCCTGAACGCCTGCCGGAGCGGGGCAATAGTGTGGACCCATGGGTGTGTGGGAGAACATCGAGGCCGCCAGGGTCCGCATCGACCAGGCGGCGCAGGCCGCGAGCCGCAGTGACAGGGTCGACCTGCAGGTGGCGGTCAAAACCCAGTCGCCCGAACGCTGCGCTGAGGCGGCTGCGGCGCTTGGCGCCCTGGGACTGCCGGTGTTGCTCGGTCACAACCGGGTCCAGGAGGCCCAGGCCACCATCGTGGCGATCCGCAGTGTCGCAGGCGCGCGGGTGCACCTGATCGGCCCCCTCCAGTCGAACAAGGTGAACCAGGCCTTGGCCTGCGTGGACGCGATTGACACGGTGGACCGCGTGGATCTGGTGCAGCGCCTGGCCACCCGGGTTCGTGCCGCCCACGACCCCAACTGCCCCGCCCTGCCCGTCCTCGTCCAGGTCAACGTCTCGCAGGAGGACACCAAATCCGGGTGCCTCGTGCGCGAGGCCCCCGCCCTCGTCGACGCGATCCTGTCCACCCCCACCCTGCGCCTGGCCGGATTCATGACCGTCGGTTTGAACTCCCACGAGGAGGCTCCCGTACGCCGCGCCTACGCCACGCTGCGAAACCTGCGGGACGACACCGCTCGTCGCTTGGGAATGGACCAAGCCGCCCTGGCCCTGTCCATGGGCATGTCCGGCGACATCGAATGGGCCATTGCCGAGGGCGCCACCGTGGTGCGTCTGGGCACCGCCATCTTCGGCCCACGCACATGACGAGGGGTCCGGCGTGAAGCGCACCCACCACGGGGCCCTCGGGCAGGACCTGTGCGCGGCCGTGTGCTGAGGGCGCCCTGTCGATTCACGGCAACCGGAAGGTCCACTCGTCGGTGGCGAACTTCGTGCGGCTGCGTTCGCGCGCAACCTCCAACTCGGATTCGGTGAGCGTCGACACGGACGCACCGTACTTCTTGACGAAATGGTCGTGGAATGCCTGCACGACCTGCTCACGTGAGAGCCCGATCTGTGAACGCAAAGGGTCCACCCGTTTGGCCGCCGACCTCGTCCCCTTGTCGCGAAGAGGGGCCATCCCGATGCGCAGGACCTCGTTCATCTTCACCGGGTCGATGTCATAGGCCATGGTCACATGATGCAACATGTGGCCATTGGCCCACCGCTTCTGCGCGGCGCCGGCGATCTTGCCCCGGTCGGAGGCGATGTCGTTGAGGGGAACGTAACGCGCCTTGACGCCCAGTGACTCCAAGACCTCCATGACCCACTGGTCCAAGTAGGGGTACGACTGTTCGAAACTCATCCCCTCCACCAAGGCGGTGGGCACCACCAGGGAGAAGGTCACGCACTTTCCCGACTCCATGAACATGGCCCCACCACCGGAGACACGACGGGTCACGGTGACGCCGTGGCGGGTCACGCCCTCGGCCTGCAATTCATTGGCGTAGGACTGGAACGAGCCGATGACCACCTGGCATCCTTCCCACTCCCACAGCCGCATGAAGGGTTTGCGGCGCCCGGCGGCCACCTCTTCGACCAGCGTCTCGTCCAGGGCGACATTGACGACCGGATCCAGGACCGGCCCGTGGATGACCTCGAAGTCGATGTCCTCCCACGACAGTGCCTGGCCCAGCGCGCGGCGCACGGCAATGGCCACGCCTTGGGTGGTGGCCCCCAGCAGCTCGTCACCCGATTCGCGCACGGCGTCCATTGCCGCCGTCAATTCGGCCACCGACGCCTTGGCGTCCATGCCTTCAAGGGCCGTGGTCAGCCGAGGCAACGCCTGCGCAGGAGCCACGGCGAAACCCCCACTGACCTGCACGTGTGCCAGCAGGCCGCCGGCCACTTCCAGGTCTACGACGACCAGTTGTCCACCGGGGGCCCTGTACTCACCTCGCATGGGAACGATTGTGCCCCGGCGGTGCTGGCCGGACAAAAGCGAGTCGGCCCGGGGACCAGGGCGATCCTGCGTGTGGACCGGCCCACTTCCTCAGACGAAGGGCCTGGCGACCCACGTCCAACGGTCGCCCCACCGAAGAGCGGTTTCGTGGGCGTTCATGGCGTTGCCTCCGGATTCGAACATGCGTCCATTGCCCAGGTAGATGGCGACATGGTCGATCACCCCGTCCGTCTGGTAGAACACCAGGTCACCGCGGCGCATCTGGTCCCACGGCACCTTGGTCAGCCCCGGGTGGTGAGCCAGTTCCCGGGAGGTTCGGTAGTCGGGCCACTGGTGCTTCATCACGTCAATGGGCCTGGGGTCCAGGCCCGCGGCGTACAGGGCCTGCAGCACCAGGCCGGAGCAGTCGTAACCCAGCTGCTTGGGGCCGGCACCACCCCACGTGTACTCCGATCCGGCCTGCGCGTGGGCGTAGCCGATCATCGCTTCGATGCGTTGGGAGCGTGTGGCCGTGGGCGCCACCCACATGTTCGTCCTCCACGCGTCGATGTCGAAGCCGTACCCGGTCCCCATGGCGTCCCACGTGACCCGATCGACGACGCCCGTGACGGGAAGGCCGCGGCGGGCCTGGAAGTTCCTCACCGCGTTGACCGTCGTGGCGTCCATGGTCTCCCAGCGTGACCCCAGACCCAGTGCGCGCTGGGTGAGTCCGACCTTCGTTCCGTTCCACCCCCACTTGAGGTTCTGTCCCGAGGGGGTCTTGCCGATGGCGGTGACGGGTCCCAGGCGCCCGGAGGGCGCGCACCATGGGCGCACCGATGCCGGCAGGGACGCGTTCCACGCGCGCCACAGTGGCTCGCAGGTGGTGACCCCACCCGGGACCGCCTGCCACTTGCCACAGGTGTAGTTGGCTTCGACCGTGCTCACTGCGCCGCCACCGCCGACGACGACCTTCGAGGTGAGGCCGCGACCGGCCAGGAAGGCCACCTGGTCGGCGCGCTGACAGTGCGGGGTGGCGAAGATGACGGGCATCCCCAGGCGTCCGGCAATGGGGGCAGCGCTCATGGCATCGACCAGGGCGTTGCTGCCAGCCATGACATACGTGGTGGCACCCTCGAAATGGGTGGCCACCGCACGCGCGGTCGCATGACGGTCGGCACCGGCAAGGCGCCCGGGGGCGACGCCGGTGGCAGCTGCCGCGGCGTTCGCGGCGCCCTGCGTGAGAACGCCGGTGCCGCCCAACAGGGTCACCGAGCGCGCCGACAGGGCCTTGAGCTGCGCGGTCAGGCCCGCTCCTCCCGCAGGGGAGAGCAGGACCGGCGCGTCGCTGCCGATGGCCATGGCCGAACCCGGCAGGGCGTCCGGCAGTCCCAGGGCCCCTGCGACCAGGACGGTGCGCGAGTGCCCGAAGGAGGCGGCGATCGCCGCCGACGTCTCCACTCGGGTGGCTCCCCCGTATCGTCGCACCGGCGCCAGGCGCCCCGCCTCCGCAGCCACGGCCGCTGAGACGACGCCTTCGCCTCCGACGATGACGATGCGCCTGGGCGCCAAACGCTGGATCTCCACCCTGGTGCTGGCCGGCAGGGCGTCGCGGGCGGTGAGGAGAATCGGTCCGCCGAGGCGGGCGGCCAATGGGCCTGCAGCAACCCCATCGGCCACTCCCCCACGCCCGACCAACACCACGGTGTCCGCGGGGCCCTTGTGGAAGGCCGCGGACAGGGCCACAGCGGTGGCGAAGGCGTCCTTGCCGTGGAGCCTGGCCGTCGGAAGGTTCGCGACGGAACCGCAGCGCGCGTGGGCGGCCTCTGCCCTCGCCTGCCCGGTGGTTCCCCACACGGTCCTGCGGGACACGTCTGCCCTGCGCAACGCCTCCCACGTGTCGCCGTCCAGGCACGTGGGTTGTGCGCGCAGGAGCGGCTGGGCGTCCAGGGCCGCCACGACGCCGGCACTGAGGTCATCCACGGCGGGAAGCACGGGGACCACCATGGCCGACGGCACCTTCCCGTTCCATCCCACACGCATGGCGGCAAGGGCAGTGGCCGCGCGGTCCCCTCCCCGCACGTCGGTCACTGGCACATTCGGCAAGGCCTGCCGGACGTCGGCTTCGACCGCGCCGGAGGCCCCCACCGCCAGCAGCCGGGTCGTGGAACGCTGCGCGAGGACCGCGCGAGTGTCCTGGGCCAAGGGACGCGCCAGCA
Source organism: Schaalia sp. 19OD2882 (assembly GCF_018986735.1). Lineage (NCBI taxonomy): Bacteria > Bacillati > Actinomycetota > Actinomycetes > Actinomycetales > Actinomycetaceae > Schaalia > Schaalia sp. 19OD2882. The sequence continues at coordinate 1,878,880 of NZ_CP065521.1, forward strand.
CCACCGACCCCGTCCGCGCAGCCAAGGAGACTGCGGTTGCCTGGTCGGCGGCGTCGGAGTTGATGGTGACAATGCCGCTCAGTGAGGGCTGGACCAGAAGGATCTGCGCCTGGGTGAGGGGGACCACCGGAGCACGCCCGGCCGCGTTGCCCACGGCGGTCGCCAATGCGCCCTCGACGTCCACCGTGAGGACCTTGTGCGGGCGCAAGGAACCGAGCAGCCGGGTCTCCTCGGCAGTCAGTGAGGCGCCGACACCCACGAAAGCCGCCTTGAGGTTGGCCGCCAGGGAGGCGGCTTCAGCGGCCGCCCCCGGCACCTGGGTCGAGGCCACAACGACGCGTTGTGCGCCACCCGGAAAGACGGAGAGCATCGAGTCGGTGCGGGTGCGCGCCGGGTCGCCGGAGTCGAGGCGGTGGACGCCCTCGCCCCCACTCGCCCACAGGGAACGCGGCTGCCGATTCGGATCCTGGGAACCCACGGAGATGTCGGGTACCGGCGGCAGGGCTTCGGCGCTGCGCTGCACCGCGGATTGAGGGATCGTGTCGCCCGATGGCGCCCCCTGTCCCGAGGTAGGGCCGTCCGAGGGAGGGGCGTCGGATTCAGCGGAGTCGGACTGGCCGCTCTCCTGCGAGGTCACAGGGGGTGGAGCGGGCACATCCGGCGTGGGCTGCGCGAGGGCGACGCCAGTGCTGGCAACCAGCAGGGCTGCTGACATCAGTGTGGTGGCGAGGATCCGCATGCCTCAACCATAGGTGGCCAGGACCGCGACGTGGGTGGCCCCCGACAAGACGTCAGCGTCCGCAGTTGTAGGTCACCCAGTCGCGCGCTCCCTGGTCCCTGCCTTCGAGCAGCGGGGCGATGACCTCAGTGCGCACCTTCACCGCGGGATCCACGCCGGTGGGGCGGCCGGGCAGGTCGGGTTGCGCAGCCAGCGCCCCGGCGGCTGCGTCACGACGCGGGTGGTCATCGGCGTCGAGGGCGGCAAGGTACTCCCCCACCCACTGGCACTGCCAGTCCTGCACTGCGGCCGAGGCAAGGTCTCCTGCGCGCAGGACGAGGACGATCTCCTCCTCAGCGGAATGGTTGACCAAGACGATCCGCTGGGAGTCCGTGGAGGTGACCTGTGCGCCGGCAAGCCCGCGCACGAGCTGACTGGGACCGACCGGCCCGCCCCCTGCCGGGTACTCCAGCTTCAGGGGCGCGACCTCCGTGCGGACCAACTCCTGGACTTCGGCGGGCACGACCTCGTCCGTTCCACTGTAGGTCGCCGCGGCCGAAAGCATGGCCGTGGAGGACCCTGCCCCTGCTGCGGCGGTCAAGGCCCCGTCCTCGTCACCGGAGTCCACATGACGCAATTCGAAGAAGGACATGACCGTCAGTACGACGACGAAGGTGAAGGACAGGGTTCCCACCACGAGGATCCGCCGCACCTCGGCGGCGCTCAGGCGAGGTCGTGCCACGTGGGTTGCGCGCTCCATTGCCCCTCCTCACAGTGACGGTTCGGATCTGGAAATGGTAACGTCGCCGGACTTCACTGTGCGAACCCACGCCCCCGACGTGAGGACTCCCTCAGAAACCGCGATGCCGAATGGAAGGGGCCCCGGGGCGGCACGACCGGCATTTCCGCAGAGGCACAAGCGGGGTTTTGCCGTTGGAGCAGAGCCGGGACGGTGGACACTGCCCCGGGTGTCCCCTTGGGGTTTCGTCCACCGGTGCACGTTCAGACGATCTTCGTGACCAGGCGACCGGCGTTGGCTTCCGGCGCAAGGAAGGTGTTGTCGTGCAATCCGCTCCACGTCTCCAAAGGCACGGGCTTGTCGTGGGCGGCCTCGGTTGGTTCGTGGCTGTAGGTCGACACTTCACGTACGACCAGCGGCACCGGGGAGTCGGGCGGGCACCTGAAGGCATGGAGGTGCTTGCGGTGCATGACGAATTTCGGGTCACCTGCCTCCAGGCGTACGTAGCTGGTGAGGTCCGCGTACGACTCCTCCCGACCAGCAGGCAATTCAACGCCCTCGGGCCAGGGTGAACCAATCGGCATCGCCTCGAATTCGAGCAGTTCCTCCTGGCGGGGGTTGAGGGTCGTGGGACCGTAGAACACGTCCATGGATCCCATCACCACCTCGTAGCATTCGGTCTTGCGCAGGTGGTAGTGGGAGGCGCAGTACTTGCCGGGGTGCAGGATCATGAGTTTGTCGCACAGTCCCGAGTACTCCGAGTAAGGCGCCGCCCCCGCCGGCAGACCATCCACTGCCGCCTGGTTGATGGCCTCGAAGATGATCATCACCTCGTAGGCCGTCGGCTCCCACAGCCCCTTCTCGAATGCGTCGTACTGGTCGTCGCCGAAGACTATCCCGACGCTGTCGTTGACCATGGCTTCAGTGACCGGATAGCGCAGCGCGCGCGCCAGACTTGCCGCTCCGCGAACCCATTCGTCGTACTCCCTGCGAGTCACATACGACCTGGACATCAGACCTCCCAGACATCGATGCGGCCACACCGCCGCCTTGAACCGGTTCATCGGCGAACCGGTTCAACAATATCTCAAACAAATGATCCACCCATCGCCCCCCGGCTGCGGTGGGGCCGGAGAACCGAGTACCGATCCGCTTCGAGCCGCGCCCTCGCACCGGCTCTCTCCACCAATCGGACAGCAGCACGGGTGGCCGGTGTCACTGCGCCAACATGGGCTCCACGCCGGCAGCCAACAGCCCCCACCAGTAGGGTCGAAGAGAGCCTCCCACGACGCCTCGATGACGTCGGTGCCCACACCCACAGTGGTCCACGACCGGTGCCCGTCGCCCATCGTCACCAGGACGCGGGTGGTGGCATCGGTGCCGGCACGATTCTCTTCGAGGATGCGCACTTTGAAGTCGGTGAGCCTGAAGGAGGCGGCCACCGGGTAGTCGCGGGTCAGGACGTGACGCAGGGCCCGGTCCAGGGCGTTGACCGGGCCGTTGCCTTCCGCGGTGCGGATGTGGCGCCGGTCGGTGTGGACCTTGACGGTGGCCTCCGACTGGGTGAAGGGCTCCCCCTGGACCTCGGCGATCTCCTGGGTCATGACCTTCCACGACTCCACGCGCACGAATGCGGGCAAGCGCCCCAGCTCATGGCGCAGCAGCAGCTCGAAGGAGGCGTCGGCCGCATCGTAGGTGTAACCCTCGGCCTCGCGGCCCCTGACCTTGGCGGCCACGCGGGCCGCCACCGAGGTGTCACCGGCCAAGTCCACGCCCAGTTCGGCGGCCTTGAGTTCCACCGAGGCGCGACCCGCCATCTCGGAGACCAGCATCCTCATGTCATTGCCCACCAGCGCCGGGTCGATGTGCTGGTACAGGTCGGCGTCCACGCGGATGGCGCTGGCGTGCAGACCCGCCTTGTGGGCGAAAGCACTGCGCCCCACGTAGGGGTCACGCGGGTGCGGGGCGATGTTCACCAACTCGGCCACCCGATGGGAGACCCGGTCCAACTTCGCCAAGGAGCCTTCGGGCAGGCAGGTCCACCGGGTCTTGAGTTCGATGTTCGCGGCGCACGTGAGCAGATTCGCGTTGCCGGTGCGTTCACCGTAGCCGTTGACCGTGCCCTGGACCTGGCGCGCGCCCGCCTCCACCGCAATGAGGGAATTGGCCACCGCGCAGCCGGTGTCGTTGTGCGCGTGGATGCCCAGGACCACGTCCTCGAATCCGGCGGCGTCCAGGCGGGCCCGAGCGCTTTCGACGACCTGGCCGATGACGCCCGGCAGGTTTCCGCCATTCGTGTCGCAGGGGACCACGGTGGAGGCCCCGGCCCGGGCGGCCTCGCACATGACCGCGTACCCGTACTGCGGGTCCGCGGCCAGGCCGTCGAAGAAGTGTTCGAGGTCGACGACCACCTCACGTCCGGCTTCGCGAAGGAATCGGACGGTGTCGCAGACCATGCGCAGATTCTCGTCCAAGCCCGTGCGCAGGGCCTTGACGACGTGGCGGGGATCGGACTTGGCGACCAGTGTGACAATGGGCGCCCCGCAGTCGCGAAGAGCCAGGACCTGCGGGTCGGAAGCGGGGTCCTGCCCGGCCTTGACGGTGGCCCCGAAGGCCGCCAGACGCGCATGGCGCAGTGCGACCTTGGCCGCGCGGGCGAAGAACTCAGTGTCCTTGGGGATGGCTCCCGGCCATCCGCCTTCGACCACGTCGACACCGAGGTCGTCGAGGACCTCCAGGGCGGCGAGTTTGTCGGCCACCGACAGGGAGATCCCCTCCTGTTGGGCTCCGTCACGCAGAGTGGTGTCGTACAGGGCGACGTGGGGTGCGGCGTCCACCGGTCATCCCTCCCGAGGCCCGCGGGCGCCGAGCACGCGGGTGACGTCGCGGGCGGCCCCCTTGGAGGCGGACAGTGCGGTGGCCGCGTAGAGCTGCAGGGCGGGAGAGACCTGGCGGTCGCGTTCCAGCGGCGTCCACGGCGCCGGGCGCGCCTCCTGTGCGGCGCGGCGGCGGGCGATCTCGTCCTCGTCGACGTCCAGGTGCAACAGCCCCTCGTCGACGTCGATGACGATCCTGTCCCCGTCCTCGACGAGGCCGATCAAACCACCGTCGGCGGCCTCGGGAGAGATGTGCCCCACCGAGATCCCGGAGGTTCCGCCCGAGAAACGGCCGTCGGTGATGAGGGCGCACGCCTTGCCCAGGCCCCGCCCCTTGAGGAAGGAGGTCGGGTAGAGCATCTCCTGCATTCCGGGGCCGCCGGCCGGGCCCTCGTAGCGGATGACGACCACGTCTCCGGCTTCGACGGTTTTGTCGAGGATCTTCGTGATGGCCTCCTCCTGGGACTCCATCACTCGGGCACGGCCCTCGAAGTGGAACAGTTCGGGGTCGATGCCGGCGGCCTTGATGATGGCTCCTTCCGGAGCGAGGTTGCCGAACAGGACCGTCAGGCCGCCGTTGGCCGTGTAGGCGTGGGCGACGTCGCGCACGCATCCGGCCTCCACGTCCAGGTCCAGGTCCACCCACCTGTTGGAGGTGGAAAAGGCCTCGGTGGTGCGCACGTTGCCGGGAGCCGCATGCCACAGTTCCAGCGCCTCTGGGCTCACCTGGGGCGAGCGCGGGTCCCAGGCGGCCAGCCAGGAGGCCAGGTCCGGGCAGTGCACGGAGTGGACGGTGTGTCGCAGCATTCCTGCCCGGTCGAGTTCGCCGAGCAGGCGCGGGATGCCGCCGGCCCTGTGGACGTCCTCCATGTGGTAGTCGTTGTGGTTCGGCGCGACCTTCGACAGGCAGGGCACGGAGCGCCCCAGTTCGGCGATGTCCTCCAGGTCGAAGTCGACCCCGCCCTCATGTGCGATGGCCAGCAGGTGCAGAACCGTGTTGGAGGAGCCACCCATGGCCATGTCCAGGGTCATGGCGTTGCGGAAGGCGTCCCGGCCGGCGATTGCCCGGGGCGTGACCGAGTCGTCGCCCTGGTCGTAGTGGCGGCGGCACAGGTCCACGACCAGGGCTCCTGCGCGGGTGAACAGGTCACGGCGGGCACTGTGGGTGGCCAAGGTGGATCCGTTGCCGGGAAGGGACAGGCCCAGGGCTTCGGTCAGACAGTTCATGGAGTTCGCGGTGAACATGCCCGAACACGATCCGCACGTGGGACAGGCGGCCTTTTCCAGGGCCGTCAGCGCCTCGTCGCTGATGGCGTCGTTGGCGGTGGCGTTCATGACCGTGACGAGGTTGCCGTGCCCCTCCAGTGAGGGGCCGATGATGGTGGCGGGGTCGATGTCCTTGCCGGCCTCCATGGGGCCGCCGGAGACGAAGACGCAGGGGATGTCCAGGCGCATGGCGGCTATGAGCATGCCCGGGGTGATCTTGTCGCAATTCGAGATGCACACCATGGCGTCGGCGCAGTGGGCGTTCACCATGTACTCGACGGAGTCGGCAATGACTTCTCGGCTGGGCAACGAGTAGAGCATGCCGCCATGTCCCATGGCAATGCCGTCGTCCACGGCGATCGTGTTCATCTCCTTGGCCACTCCCCCGGCCTCGACGATGGCGTCGGCGACGATCCTGCCGACGTCACGCAGGTGGACGTGCCCGGGGACGAATTCGGTGAAGGAGTTGACCACCGCGATGATGGGTTTGCCGAAGTCGTCGTCGCCCATGCCCGTGGCGCGCCACAGGGCGCGGGCTCCCGCCATGTTGCGGCCCTGAGTCGAGGTGGCGGATCGCAATTGCCTGGCAGGTGCCATGGTCGTCCTCCTGGGTGAGTCGTCGCGTCAAGCCTAGGAGTACCGGCCGGTCAGTTCGGTTCAGGGCCGCTGGGTGGACGGCACTGCGAGTCGGCCCGCCGATGCGCAGATGGCGACGAGGGCGAGGAGGGCGCTGCCGAAGAACAGTGCCAAGGACCCACCGGGGACCGTGCGTCCGGTGAGCAGCGGCCACACGATCCAGATCCAGTTGACCGCATTGTGTGCGAGGACCGCCAGCAGGACGCTGCCGCCTCCGAGGTTGGCCACCCACGACATGGCGATCGAGAGCAGGACGACCATGGAGACGTGGAGGAGGACGTCGAGGATCGAGTCCTTCGGGGTGTCCCAGGCGGCAACTGCGAAAAGGGGCAGGTGCCACAGGGCCCAGACGAAACCCAGAACGGTTGCCGCCGCCAGGGGGTGGAACCGTTGTTGGAGCTGGGGAAGGGCGAAACCGCGCCAACCGGGCTCTTCCTGCACGGGTCCGCCGATGAGGAATCCGAGGAACATGAGGACCGGGGCGATGACGGCGGCCGGGCCGCTCAGGGCGGGTTGGCCAGTCGCAGGGCCGGCCAACAGCATCATGAGGCCGGCCATGACTGCGGGAAAGAGGACGAGGGCGACCGGCCACACCCACCACGGGCGCACGCGCATCCACCCGGCCAGCCACGGCTTGAAGGACCCGTGGACGACCTTCGTCATGACGAGGGACGCGATGAAGGGGCCCGCGAACAGGCCGAGGACGTTGATGACCTTGACCGCGGTGTCCGAGATCTCCAGGGGAAGGACTCGCAGGCCGGAGGAGCCCAGGACCATCGGCGACCACACGATCCACGCGCCCGTGTACGCCAGGAGGATGAAACCGAGGACGGGGCGCGAGCGCAGGAACCCGGTCATGTGGTGCGAGCCTTTCCGCAGCGACGGCGTCGGTCCACAGTCACGCTACACCCCGCAACCCGCTCATGCGCCGGATTCACCTCTGTCACACAGGATCCCACCGTGGACAGCCGCGGAAGTGACCTGCCGCCTCACCTAGCCTCGTCCTCGTCTGGAACGGCCACTGGAAAGGAACCCGGAGATGACGATCCGCACCACCCACGTGGGCTCCCTGCCCCGCACCGATTCCCTCATCGACGCCAACCGCGCCCGCCGCGACGGCACCATGGACGAAGCCGCCTTCACGGCCCTCCTCGCCGACGAGGTCGACCAGGTCGTCAAGCGCCAGGTTGACCTCGGACTTTCGATCGTCAACGACGGCGAATACGGCCACGCCATGATCGACAACGTCGACTACGGGGCCTGGTGGACCTACTCCTTCTCACGCTTTTCCGGCCTGTCCATCGAGGACGTCGTCCGTTTAGACGTCCGGCCTCCCGCCGGGCGCGACGGGAGAATCTCCTTCTCCTCCTTCGCCGAGCGACGCGACTGGGTCCGCTTCGCCGACGCCTACTCCGACCCCGAATCCGGCATCCACATCGCCAACAAGACCCCCGTGGCCTTCCCGACCGTCACAGCCGAACTCACCTACATCGGCACCGACGCGGTCGAGCGTGACATCGCGGGAACGAAGCGCGCCCTCGAAGCGGCAGGAAAGACCGTGGACGACGGATTCGTCGCCGCGATCTCCCCCGGGTCGGCAGCGCGCGTGGCCAACGCCTTCTACGAGGACGACGAGGCCGTCGTCTGGGCCTTCGCCGAGGGATTGCACGAGGAGTACAAGCGCATCACGGACGCCGGCCTGACCGTTCAGATCGACGCCCCCGACCTTGCCGAGGGCTGGGACCAGTTCGCCGTCGACCCGTCGCTGGAGGCCTACCGCGCCTTCTCCCGGGTGCGCATTGACGCCCTCAACCACGCGCTGGAGGGCATCGACCCGGACCTGGTGCGCTACCACGTGTGTTGGGGCTCGTGGCACGGCCCGCACTCCACCGACCTGGAGTTCAAGCACATCGTCGACCTGGCCCTGTCGGTCAATGCGAATGGCCTGAGTTTCGAGGCGGCCAATGCCCGCCACGCCCACGAGTGGGAGATCTGGAAGGACACGACCCTGCCGGAGGGCAAGTACCTGGTCCCCGGCGTCGTGTCACATGCGACGAATGTCATCGAGCACCCGCGTCTGGTCGCCCAGCGCATCCACCACTTCACGGATCTCGTGGGCGCGGACCGCGTCGTGGCCTCGACGGACTGCGGTCTGGGCGGGCGCATCCACTCGCACATCGCGTGGGCCAAGCTCGAAGCGTTGACCGAAGGGGCGCGCCTGGTCGGCTGACTGGTCGACTGACCAGTACCTTCAGGGGGCCCGGTCGCACGGGGTCGTAGGCTGTCCGGCATGAATGATGTCCTGTTCATCCAGCACGACGACCACGTGGGGCCGGGCCTTCTGTCCGAACTGCTGCCCGAAGCGCGCCTCCTGCGCGCTTGGGAGCAGCCGGAGGCCCTCACCGGCCTTCTCCAGGCGCACTCGGCGGGGACATCCGCCCTGCCCGGCGCCCTCGTCGTCCTCGGAGGGACGATGGACGCATACGCCGACGAGGCCGCCCCGTGGCTGCCCGCCACGCGTGAACTCATGCGCCGCTGCGTGGCCGACGACGTGAAGGTTCTCGCGATCTGCCTGGGCCACCAGCTGCTGGCCGTGGCCACGGGGGGTGAGGTCGGCGTCGGCGCCGCCAGCGAGAAGGGATTGACGGACCTGTGGTGGTCGGCGGACCTGCCCGAGGACGGGCCCTTCGCGGACCTGGCGGAGGCCATTGCCGGCACCCCCTACGCATGGGGCGACCATGCGGATGCGGTGACACGTCTGCCCGAAGGCGCATGCCTGTGGGCCACTTCGCAGACCTGCCCGCAGGTCTTCACCATCGGCTCGGCCCTGGGCGTCCAGTTCCACCCGGAGGTCACCGAGGCCCTGGTCATCGACTGGCTGACCCGCGGCGGTGCGGACGCCGAGACCCGCGAATCCCTGCTGGCGTCCTACAGGTCGCACGCCGAACGCCTGCGCGACACCTGCGAACACCTTGCCGCCTGGGTCAGCTGTTGACCAGCTCCTCGCGGGCCAGCAGGGCCGAGAACGCCCCGCCTGCGGCCACGAGTTCCTCCCACGTGCCGGTCTCGACCACGCGGCCGGCGTCCATGACGACGATCCGATCCGCGTGGCGCACGGTGGACAGCCTGTGGGCGATGACCACCAGTGTGCGACCTCGGGTGGCCTCGGTGATGCCGGCCAGGACCCGTTCTTCGGTGGCGGCGTCGACCTGGCTGGTGGCCTCGTCCAGGACGGTGACGGGGGCGCCGCGCAAAAGTGTGCGGGCCAGAGCCAGGCGCTGACGCTGCCCGCCGGAGAGGCGCTCCCCCATCTCGGCGACCACCGTGTCCAGCCCGTCGGGCTCCGCAGCCACCCAGGCGGTGAGGTCCGCGCGGTCCAGGGCCTGGCGGAGTTCCTCCTCGGTGGCGTCGGGCCGGGCAAGCAGGAGGTTCGCGCGCAGGGTGTCGTTGAAGACGTGGGGGCGTTGTTCGCCGATGGCCACGAGGTCGCGCAGGCGCTGCAGGGGCAGGCCGCGCAGGTCGGTGTCGCCGAAGCGCACCGCCCCGCGCTCCGGGTCCCATGAGCGGGTGAGCAGGGCGGCCAGGGTGGACTTGCCGGAACCGGAGGCGCCGACGACTGCGGTGACGCACCCCGCCGGGATCGTCAGGGTGACGTCGTGCAGGACACGAGGGCGGGGCCGCCCATTGGGATCCGGGTAGGTGAAGTCCACGTGGTCGAAGGTGATGTCCTCCAGGCCCGTGCAGGCCAACGCGCTTTCGGAGACGGTCTCGGGGTCGCCGACCTGGGGCGTGCGGTCGGTGATCTCGAAGATGCGGCGGGCCGAGGCCCACGCCTGGTCGAGGTCCGCGGCGAAGTCCTCGACCGCGAGGACCGGGGCCAGTGAGGCCGCTGCGGCCGCGATGGCGCCGCCGAGCTGGGCGGGGGTGATGGCGCCCCGGGTCAGCAGTGTCGTTCCCACCCAGGCCACGGCGACGACGGCCAGGCCGAGCATCGCCTGGTTGAGGCCGCGCCGATCGGCGATCCACCGACTCATCGTCCACTGGGCTGCGCCGATGCGCTGCTCGATGTCGGACATTTCCGCGTCGCGCCGCTGCTGGGCGCCGAAGGCGAGGACCTCTCGCACTCCTTGGACGGAGTCGGTGACGTGGTGGGCCAGTTCTCCGTGAGTGCGCCGCGCCTCGGTGGCGGCCCGGTCGCTGGCCCGGGCACCCAGCGAGGGGACGACGACTCCGGCCAGCAGCAGCACGGGGGCCAGGACCAGTGCCAGCCACCACGAGGTGGTCTGTCCCAGTGCCACCAGGACCATGGGGGGCACCAGCAGGGCGGTGACACCGGGAGCCAGAGTGTGGGCGAAGAAGACCTCGACCCTGTCGACATCCTTCGTCACCCGGTTCATGAGGTCCCCGGAGTCCATGGCGTCGGTCAGGCAGGGCGCCTGGGGTTCCAGGTGGTCGTAGAAGAAGGTGCGCAGCATGGCCAGGGAGCGGAAGGCGACCCAATGTCCGGAGAACTGTTCGAGGTAGCGCAGGACCGCTTTGGCGACGGACAGTCCGACGAGCACCCACGCGGTGGTGGACAGGGGCCAGGCGGCCGCATCCCCAGTGGCGTGGGCCAGGACCTGCCACCCTGCGATGGCGAGGATGGCGATACCGCACAGCAGGGCGACCAGGCGGAAGAGCATGGACAGGCCGAGGGGTGCGATGACGGGGCGCGCGACCGAGATGAGGCGGCGCGCAAGCCACCACGGGGTCATCCGTCGTTCGGTGGGGACTGCGTCGAGAGTGCTCATCGCAGGACTCCTTCCTGCAGGTCGACGCTGCGCCCCCCGTGGGCGATGGTCGCGGCGCGGTGGGAGATGGTCAGGGTGGTGCGCCCTCGGGTGAGGTCGTCCAGGGCGGCGAGGATCTCCCGTTCGGAGGTGAGGTCCACGTGCGCGGTGGGTTCGTCGAGGAGCATGACGGGCGTGTCGGCGAGAATCGCGCGGGCCAGGGCCAGGCGTTGGGCTTCTCCGCCGGACAGGGCGAGGCCGCGTTGTCCGACGGGGGTCTCGAGGCCGTCGGGCAGGCGGGTGAGCAGGTCGTCGAGGTGCGCGCGGTGCAGGGCCTCCAGCAGTGCGGCGTCCTCGGCGTCGGGACGTGCGATGAGGAGGTTGTCGCGCAGGGTCCCGGTGAACAGGTGGGTGCTCTGTTCGACGACCCCCACCTGGCGGCGCACCCACGCAAGGGGCACGTCCCGCAGGTCGTGTCCGTCCAGCAGGATGCGGCCGCTGTCGGGGCGCGCATGACCCTGGAGCAGGGCGGACATGGTGGACTTGCCGGCGCCCGAGGCGCCTGTGACGACGACGTGCTGGCCACCGTCGAGCGCCAGGTCGACCCCGCGCAGGACGGGGACCTTCGGGTTCCACGCGAAGTGGACGTCCTCGAAGCGGATGGTGGCGGCGGTGCCCGGCGGGCACGGGGCGGGTTCGCGGACGTCGGGGGCGTCGACGGCGGCGGGTTCTTCGGCGAGGAAGCGCTTCATCTCGCGTCCGGCAGCCATGCCTCCCATGCCGATGTAGAAGAACTGGCCGATGCGGTCCAGCGGGTCCAGCATGATCGTCGACAGGAGCACCAGGGCCAGGGCCTGTCCGGCGCTCAGTGCGCCCGCCTCGTGGCGCCACAGGGCCAGTGCGGTGGCGGCGACGATCATGCCGAGGGAGAAGATCGCGTCGACGACCAGCAGAACCACCTGGTTTCCGGCGAGGTAGCGCATGACGCGCACGCGCACGTCCTCGGCGGCGCGGGCCAGAACGACGCCCATGCGTCTGCCGGCGTTCATCCTGGCCAGGGTGGACAGGCCCTGGATGGCGTCGAGTTCCTGTGCGGCCAGCGCCCGGGATGCGGCCCGGTAGCGGGAGGAGACGGGTTTGAAGGCCCGTTGGAAGGCCAGGACGGTGGCGGGGACGACGGGGATGGACACGGCCAGGACGAGGGCGCTCACCCAGTCCAGGGTGAGGGCCACCAGGGCGACGACGAGCAGTGGGGTGAGCAGTGAGGCCGTCATGGGCGCGACGAAGGAGGAGGTGTGCATGGCGCGGCGTTCGACGCCATCGGTCATCGTGTTGACCAGCCGCCCGGCGCGTTCCTTCGTGCGTTGGGTGGCGCCCAGGGTGAAGACGTGGGCGAGCAGGGTGTGGCGGGTGTCGTGCTCGTGTCGGACGAGGGCGCGGCCGCACATGCGGCCGACCTGGCGGGCCAGCAGGGCGGAGACGAGGACGCAGGCGAGGGCGGCGGCGAAGGTGAGGTGGGGTGGGGCTCCCGCGAGCGCGGCGTCCACTGCGCGTCCGACGAAGAGGTAGGCGATGCCCAGGGCCAGGCTGGCACCGCATGCCAGGGCAATGGTCCTCAGCCTTTCGACGCGCAGGTCTGCGTTCGTCTCCACGACTCTCCTTGTCAGCACACAACTTAGGTAAGCCTAAAGCATGTACTGACACCTCGTCACGTAGGGTTCGCGTCACACAGCACGCGCCCGCGTCACAGGATCCGGTAGGTCCACCCGTAGGGGTCCTCCGCCCGTCCCATCTGGATGTCGGTGACCGCGTGGAGGATCTCCAGGGTCCTGTCGCCCACGGGCAGGCGCACGTCGAAGTCCTGGCCGGCCAGGCGCGCGATGGGAGTGACGACGGCCGCGGTTCCACAGGCGAAGACCTCCGCCACGGCGCCGGACTCGACTCCCGCCACCAGGTCGTCCACGGCAATGCGTTCCTCACGCACATCCACCCCCCGGTCGCGCATGAGGCGGCAGATCGCCGAACGGGTCCCCCCCTGGAGAATCGTGCCGGAGAGCTGCGGGGTGCGCACGCTGCCGTCGGACATGACGACGAAGACGTTCATGCCGCCCAGCTCCTCCAAGTACTTCTCCTCGTAGGTGTCCAGGAAGCAGACCTGGTCGAAGCCGCGTTCGCACGCCTCCATCTGGGGCAGCAGGGAGGCCGCGTAGTTGCCGCCGCACTTGGCCGAGCCGGTCCCTCCGGGGCCCGCCCGGTGGAAGCCCCTGACGACCTCGATGGACACGCCCTTCGGGCCGCCCTTGAAGTAAGGGCCCGAGGGCGAGCCGATGACGTAGTAGTCGAAACGGTGGGCCGAGCGCACCCCGAGGAAGGGCTCGGTGGCCACGACGAAGGGCCGCAGGTACAAGCTGGCGCCCTCGCCGGAGGGCACCCAGCGTTCGTCGGCGCGCACGTAGGCGGCCAAGGAGGCGACGAAGTCCTCGTGGTCGATGGCCGGCATCGCCAATCGCCAAGAGGAGTGGTTGATGCGGGCGGCGTTGTATCCGGGCCGGAAGGTCCACACGGACCCGTCCTCGTGCCTGTAGGCCTTGATCCCCTCGAAGACCTCCTGCCCGTAGTGCAGGACGGAGGCCGCCGGGGACAGGGAAAGGTTGGCGAAGGGGAGGACTTCACGCCCGTGCCAGCCCTCCTCGAGGGTCCACACCATGTGCGCCATGTGGTCGGTGAAGGCCTTGCCGAAGCCCGGGTTCGACATGACCTCCTCGTGGACGGCGTCGCTTGCCGGGGCCGGGTTGGGGGTCAGGGGAAAACGCTCGACCAGTTCGTCGGCCGCGGGCAGCGGCAGCTCGGACAGTGTTTCCAATTCCGTGGGCGTGTGGTCGAGCGACATGGGGGCCTCCTCGGTTGGTCGTCGTGGACAGGATATGCCCGCTCCGGGCGCCCCCCACGCCTTCTTCCGTGATGTGACCCGGATCAGGCAAGCAGGTCGTTGCGCCATGCGCCGCAGGTGGCCTCGACCGGCGCGGTGGTCCACCCGCCTTCGCGCATCCAACGGGTGTAGGAGTCGACCAAGTCGGCCTGGATCTCTCCCCAACGGCCCTCGGGAGTGAACCACGAGTCGCGGATCTTCCGGGTCGAGGCGCGGATGACTGCGGGAGAGACGTGCCACAGGGCCGCCGACATGGCTCGCACGACCGCCTCCTCGTCCTCCATGGCCCGGCGGTAGCCGCGCGCGGTGGCGGCAAGGAAGCGCCGGTACAGTTCGGTGTCGTGTCGCAGGGCCTCCTGGCGCGCACATTGAAGACGGCCTCTCAAAGTCCTTGTTCGACGGCGCGGATGTCGACCTCCCATTCGGGGTGTTCGATGATGACCCGGTCCGGGTCCGCCCCGTCGGCGAGGACCGCCTCGCGGAGTTCCTGGACCAGGCGGCCCACCGGTGGGATGGCCACCCTGCGACCTTCGAGGTCGGCGAAGCGGCGGATTCCGGTGTCGGGTGTGGTCATGACGGCGCCGAGTTGGCGCTGGTTGAAGGTGCCGATGGAGATCAGGGGCGTGTCGGTACCACGCGATTCGACCACCTGCCCCAGGCGCACGGAAGCCAGGTCGTATTCACCGCGGGCCAGTTTGGCGGCCGCGTCGCCGCGGTCGTCCCCGTCGGAGACCAGGTCGACGTCCAGGCCCTCTTCGGCGTAGAAGCCTTCCTTGCGGGCGACGAAGAGCCCGGCGTGGTTGGGCCAGGGGTGGACGTATTCCAGGTGCATGCGCACCAGCGTGTCGCTCATCAGTGTTCCTTTCGAATCGGAGGGGTGCAGGTGAGCAGGTCTTCGACGAGGGCACACAGGTGGTGGAAGTGCGCTTGGGTGCGCGTGTGCGCGCCACGCGGTGAGGGCAGGTCCACGTCGACGGTGCCGACGACTCGGCAGGGCCGCGCCGACAGGACGACGACCCTGTCGGCCATCTGGACGGCCTCGGAGATGTCGTGGGTGACCAGGACCACCGTGGCGCCGCAAGTGCGCAGGATCCGCGCGGTCCAGTCCTGGATCTCGGTGCGGGTGAGGGAGTCGAGGGCGCTGAAGGGTTCGTCCAACAGGACGATCGGGGATGCTGCCAGGACGGTTCGTACCAGGGCCGCCCGGGCCCTCATCCCTCCCGAGAGTTGCGAGGGGGCGCTGGCGGCGAAGTCCTCCAGGTCCACGTCGCTCAGGCTGTCCAGGGCGGCACGGCGCGCCGCCACCGGGTCCGCCCCCTGCAGGCGCCGGGCCAGGGCGACATTGTCGGCCACGTCCAACCATGGCAGCAGGGAGTCCCCCTGCGGCATCCACGCGATGAGATCCCTGAGATTGCGCCGCAGCTGCCCATCGACCTCGATGCGTGCGCTGTCGGCCACCTCAAGGCCGGCGAGGATCCGCAGAATCGTCGACTTGCCGCATCCGGAGGGGCCGACCAGGGCAATGACGGAGCCCGCCTCCAGATCCAGGTCGACCTGGCAGATCGCCGGGACGGGGCCGCCTTGCCCCCGGAAGGTCTTTCCCAGCCCCCGGACCGTCACCGATGGGCCGGGCCGCACCGGTGGCCTCACCTGGGACTCCCTCGGCCCCGACGCCGATACCACCCGCGCCAAGGCCCTGCGCCTGCCCGACAACCGCGGTCTCGGACGCACGGCCTCCTCCACCAGGACGACCACACCGACCAGGACCACGGTGAGCAGGGTGAGGGCTGCTGCGCCGACGAACACGAGGTCCGTGCGAAATGAGGACTGGGCGGACAGGATGTAGATGCCCAGCCCGTCCCGGGCACCCATGAACTCGGCGGTCGCCGCGGTGGCCAAGGCGTAGGTCGCCGAGATCCGCACCCCGGAGAAGAAGCGCTCGCACGCCCAGGGCAGGCGCACCTGCGCCAGCACCCACGCCCGGCCGGCCCCCAGGGCGCGCACCACCTCCACATGGGAGCGGGGCACCAGATCCAGACCTCTGAGGAAAGGAAGGACCACCGGGAAGGCGGAGAAGACGGCGACCACGAGGATCTTCGAGCTCACGCCGAATCCGAACCAGATGACCATGAGGGGCGCGACCGCGATGAGGGGGACCGCCTGGGAGACGACCAGCAGCGGATGGACCCCTGCTCCCAGACTCGGACACAGGTGCAGTGCCAGGGCGAGGAGGGCCCCCACGGCAATGCCCAGCAACAGCCCGCTCACTCCCTCGACCACGGTGGTCATGCTGGCGCGGCCGAGGTTCACCCAGTCCCCCACGGCGCCCTCGACGATGCTCGACGGGGCAGGAAGGATCCTCGCGGGGACGTCGCCCACACGCACGATCCCCTCCCAGGCTCCCAGGAGCACCGGACCCGCCGACGCGGCGACGAGCACGCGCGGACGCCACCGAGATCTCACTCTAGGTACTCGTTCGTCACGAGGTCGTCCACCTTCGGCGCCACTGTCACGGGGGCTCCCGTGGAGTCGACCAAGTAGCCCTTGTCGACGAGGTGGTCGAGGTAGGCCTGCCAGGCATCACGGTCGCAGCGCCCCACCCGCCCGTCCTCGTCGGGCCAGTACTCGGTGGACAGAAGCTGCTGGGAACACCGGGCCAATTCGGGGTCGATCTTGGCCTGCGGGTTGGCGGCGACGAGCACGTCGGCCGTGCCCGCCGGGTCCTTGACGGCGTCCTCGTACCCCCGGCGGGTGGCGCGCAGGAACCTTCGGGCCACCTGGCTGTGGTCCGCCAGGTAGGTGCGGGTCGAGGCGATCCCGACCTCGGAGGGCACCAGGGGCACGCCGAAGTCCGCCGGGCGGAAGAATCGCAGGGGTGTGCCGCGCAGGTCGGCCTCGATCCCCTCCCAAGTGACCAGGCCCTGCGCGAAGTCGGCGGTGCCGGAGTGGACGGCCTCGTAGGCGCTGGTGCCCAGCATCACCTGGTCGAAGGTGCCCGTGCCACCGTCGGCGCGGATCATCTCGCGGACGGAGCCGACCAGTTCGGAGGAGCCCCAGGAGGCGAAGGTCCTGCCATCCAGGTCCTTGGGTGAGGAGATCGACGGATTGTCGGCCTTGACGGCGATCGCCACGGCGGGTTTGCGCATGAGGGTCAGGACCATCTGGACGTCCTGGCCGTTGACATTGGCCTGCGTGGTCCACGGCGCACCGGAGAAGCCGAAGTCGGCGCCGCCGGTGGCCAGGACGGCTTCGACCCCCGCCTTGTTGAAGGGCAGGATCTCGACCTCCAGGTTCTCCTGCCGGTAGTAGCCGCGTTCCTGGGCGACGAAGACTCCCGTGTGGTTGGTGTTCGGTGTCCAGTCCAGGACGATCCTCACCTTCGCAGGCTCGGCGCTCCGGGCCCCGGAGGCGTCGGGGGTCACGGGCGCCCCGGCGGTGCAGGATCCGAGGAGTCCTGTGAGCAGCGCGGGCAGGAGCGCCAGGGCGGCCAACGGTGTCAGGCGGCGCGTACGGGTCATCGGTGGTCTCTCCTTTCGGGCGATGCGGGCCCCTCGGGCAGGTCGCACATCAGAGTGCCGAGCCAGGCGGTGAACTGCCGGCCCTGGGGGCACGTGAACCAGGTGGTGTGCGCGCCGAGGAACACGTCGAGGGCCCAGCGTGCCGAGGCCTCGTTGCCGAGGACCCCCCACTGGTACTCGATGACATTGAGGGCGAACTCGGACTGGACGACGGGCATGATGGCCGGCAGGGCGGCGCGCTCGGCCGGGTCCAGTGGGCGCACCTCGTGCCAGCCGCGCACGAGAGCCTCGGCGATGTCACGACGCACGGCATCAGTGCGCCCGTTCATGATCTCCAGCCATTCGAAGGCGTTGCGTTCGACCATGACCGCCAGGTCCAGGACGGCGACATTGCGGTCGGCCAGGCCGAAGTCGACGAGGTCGCACACCCCGTCCTCGTCCCAGAAGGCGTTGGAGACGTGCAGGTCTCCGTGGGTCCATTGGGTGGGCATGTCGGCCAGGTGACCGTTCAGGCGGGCAGCCGCCTCGAAGTGGGGAGCCATCACCGAGTCGACGTCCGCGCCGAGGAGCTCGAACACCTCGGTGACCGCGCGGTGGCGGCCGAGCCATTCGTGGACGCGGCCGCGCGGGTCCGCGTCGGCCAACAGGTCCAGGCGGCTCTGGTAGATGGCGTCGGCCTGGCGCGGCTGATCGAAGGAGGCCGAAGCCAGGGCCATCTCCGCTCCCGCCCTGCCCAGGGCGTGGGCGTCCGCGGTGCTCCGGGGAGGCTGCCAGGAGTGGGTCAGGCGGTAGCGGTCCTCGCCGCGGGCGGCCCCGCACACCTCCCAGATTCCGTCCTCGCAGGTCATGGCGGTCCTACCGGATGAGAAGGGGAGGAAGCGCGGGGTGGGTACACCGTGGTCGGCCAGGTGGGCGACAAAGCGGTGGGTGGCTTCCAGGTGTGCGGGGCGCACGCTGGCGTGGCCGTAGCGTTTGAGGAAGAGGGGACCGGCGTCGGTGTCGACCAAGGAGGCGGCGGCCATGGGCCGCGAGGAGACGGTGAGGACCCGTGTGGCGCGCACCGGGCTGGCGAGTGCCCCCAGGACGGCCCCTGCGGCCTCACGGGTGATGACCGGCCACACGGGATCGACCACGCTCATCTGCGGGTCGTCGCCGGGAAGGCGGTCGGGAAGCCGACTGCTGGTGTCCATGTCCCCTCCGAGGTCGCGTGCGAGCACGGACACCCGTGGGGGTGGACTTGCGTCCCTTCGCTGGCATGACCCAGATCAGGTTCACCGGTCGGAGGCTCGACCTCCCTCTCAGCCCTTGGATGAGGGCTCCCGTGCAATGTCCTTCAACGATAGGCGCAGTGTGCGCCGGGAGACAACCCCGCCCGTCAGTGGACCAGGGCGGCGATCGCGTCGCCGATCTGACTGGTCGAACGCACCAAGGGCGCTCCTGCCGCAGCCGCAGTCGCCCGGGCCGCCATGTCCGCCTCGATGGCGGCTTCGATGCGGCGGGCAGGGGCCGCGTGTCCGAGATGGTCGAGCATGAGGGCCACCGAGCTGATGGTGGCCGTCGGGTCGGCCTTGCCCTGCCCCGCAATGTCGGGGGCGGAGCCGTGGACGGGTTCGAACATCGAGGGGAAGACGCCATCGGGGTTGATGTTTCCGGAGGCCGCCAGACCGATGCCGCCGGTGACGGCCCCGGCCTCGTCGGTGAGGATGTCACCGAAGAGGTTGTCGGTGACGATGACGTCGAAACGCTGGGGGTCGGTCACCAGGTGGATGGTGGCGGCGTCCACGTGACAGTAGTCGACGCTGACCTGGGGGTAGTGGGCGGCCACCGCCTCGACGGTGCGGCGCCACAGGTGTCCGGCGTGGACCAGAACATTGTGCTTGTGGACCAGGGTCAGGTGCTTGGCGGGGCGCGAGGCGGCCTTGGCGAAGGCGTAGCGGACCACGCGTTCCACGCCGTGAGCGGTGTTGACGGAGACTTCGGTGGCGATCTCGTGGGGGGTGCCGACCCTCACGGCTCCCCCGTTGCCGCAGTACAGGCCTTCGGTGCCTTCGCGTACGACGACGAAGTCGATGTCGCCCGGGTTGGCCAGGGGGCTGGGCACGCCCTCGTGGTACTTCGAGGGGCGCAGGTTGACGTAGTGGTCGAGGGCGAAGCGGAGCCTGAGCAGCAGCCCGCGCTCCAGCACACCGGAGGGCACGCTGGGGTCTCCGACGGCTCCGAGGAGGATCGCGTCGTGACCCTTGATGGCCTCCAGGTCCGCGTCGGTCAGGGTCTCGCCGGTGCGGTGCCAGCGATCGGCGCCCAAGTCGTAGTGGGTGGTGGTGAACTCCACTCCGGTGCCGGCCAGTGCCGCAGCCAGGACCTTCAGTCCCTCGGGCACGACCTCCTTGCCAATGCCGTCGCCGGGAATCACTGCCAGATCAAGAATCGTCATGGCAGCATTCAACCCGCCGCCCGGCGCCCCCTTCCGGAGCGTCCACCCGTTGGTCCGAGGAGGTCGGCGCCGACTCCGAAGGGCCCGCATCCGGCGGTGGGATCCACCGGACGCGGGCCCCGGGCCTTCAGTGGGGGTCAGCGGGCGGCCGAGCCCTCCGTGTAGTCGGCGTCAACCTGGGCCCAACCGAATTTGGCGCGCAGCTCACGGCCGGTGGCCTCGATCGGGTGGCCCTCGCCCTGGGCGCGCAGCGCCTTGAACTCCAGGCCGCCGTTGTCCTGGTCGGCGATGAAGCGGCGGGCGAAGGTGCCGTCCTGGATGTCCGCAAGGACCTCCTTCATGGCTTCCTTGACCTGCGGGCCGATGACGCGAGGGCCGGAGACGTAGTCGCCGTACTCGGCGGTGTCCGAGATCGACCAGCGCTGCTTGGAGATCCCGCCCTCGTTGATGAGGTCGACAATGAGTTTGAGCTCGTGGAGGACCTCGAAGTAGGCCATCTCCGGCTGGTAGCCCGCCTCGACCAGGGTCTCGAAGCCGTACTGGATGAGGCGCGAGACGCCACCGCACAGGACGGCCTGCTCGCCGAAGAGGTCCGTCTCGGTCTCCTCGGTGAAGGTGGTCTTGATGACGCCGGCGCGAGTGGCGCCGATGGCCTTGGCGTAGGACAGGGCCAGCTCCCAGGCCTGTCCGGAGGCGTCCTGCTCGACGCAGACCAGGGCCGGCACCCCCTTGCCCTCGACGTACTGGCGGCGCACCGTGTGGCCCGGGCCCTTGGGGGCGACCATGCACACGTCGTGTCCGGCCTCGGGGGCGATGTAGCCGAAGCGGACGTTGAAACCGTGGGCGAAGAACAGGGCGGCGCCGTCCTTCAGGTTGGGAGCGATCTGCTCGGCGTAGACGTGACGCTGGGCCTGGTCGGGGGTCAGGATCATGATGACGTCGGCGCCCTCGACGGCCTCGGGGATGTCCTTGACGGCCAGGCCCGCGCCTTCGGCCTTCTCCCACGAGGACGATCCCGGGCGCAGTCCGACGACGACGTCCACTCCGGAGTCCTTGAGGTTGAGGGCGTGCGCGTGTCCCTGGGAGCCGTAGCCGATGACGGCGACCTTCTTGGACTGGATGATCGACAGGTCGGCGCCGTCGTCGTAGATGATCTCTGCCATGGTCATTTCTCCTTCAGTTGATCCGTGATCGAACGCGACCCGCGGCCGATCGCCACGGCGCCCGACTGGACGATTTCCTTGATTCCGTAGGGTTCGAGGGCGCGCAGCAGCGCCTCGAGCTTGGGCAGCGAGCCGATGGACTCAATGACGACCGTGTCCGGTTGGACGTCGACGACGTGGGCACGGAACAGGTCGACGACCTGCAGGACGCCGGTGCGGCGCGACTGGTCGGCCTGGACCTTGAGCATGAGCAGGCGACGCTCGACCTTCGCCTCCTCCTCCAATTCGACGACCTTGAGGACGTTGACCAGCTTGTTCAGCTGTTTGGTGACCTGCTCGAAGGGGGTGTCCTCGGCGGAGACGATGATCGTCATGCGTGAAACGGACTCGACCTCGGTCTCACCCACGGTGAGGGACTTGATGTTGAACGCGCGCCGGGCGAACAGGGAGGCGACCCGCATGAGGACACCCGGTTTGTTCTCCACCAGGACGGACAGCGTGTGGAACTGTGCCATTGTCAGTCCTCCACTTCCCAGTCGGGCGCCATGCCCTGGGCATAGCGGATCTCGTCATTGGACACTCCTGCCGCGACCATCGGCCACACCATCGCATCCTTGGAGACGCGGAAGTCGATGAGGACCGGGCGGTCGTTGATCGACATGGCCCACTCGATGGCCTCGTCGACCTCGTCGATGCTGCGCACGGTCCGCGCCGCCGCACCGTAGGCGGTGGCCAGCATCTCGAAGTTGGGGACCTGGTCCCCCTCGACGGGGTTCAGCGTGGTGTTCGAGTAGCGCTGCCCGTAGAACAGTGACTGCCACTGGCGCACCATGCCCAGCACTGAGTTGTTGATGAGGCACACCTTGATGGGGATGCCGTTGACGGTGCAGGTGGCCAACTCCTGGTTGGTCATCTGGAAGGACCCGTCACCGTCGATGGCCCACACCACCTGGTCCGGGGCTCCCACCCGGGCACCCATGGCCGCAGGGATCGCGAAGCCCATGGTTCCCAGCCCGCACGAGGACAGGAAGTGGCGGGGGTGTTCGCAGCCGATGAACTGGGCGGCCCACATCTGGTGCTGTCCGACACCGGTGACGTAGATGGCGTCGGGGCCGGCGATGCGCGACAGTCGGGTGAGCACGTCCTGCGGGGCCATCATGGAGTCGCTGGGCTGGGCCCACCCCATCGGGTACTTCCTGCGCAGGCGGTCCAGGTAGCGCCACCAGCCGGACAGGTCGGCCTTGCCCGTTTCGGCCTGGGCGGCGGGGAAGGCGTCGACCAGTGCGTCCGTGACCAGGGCGAGGTCGCCGACGATGGGCACGTCGGCGACCCTGTTCTTCGAGATCTCGGCCGCGTCGATGTCGACGTGGACGACCTTGGCCCGGGGGGCGAAGGAGTCGAGGTTGCCGGTGACCCGGTCGTCGAAACGCGCCCCGAGGGCGACGATGAGATCCGCGCGCTGCAGGGCGCCGACGGCCGCGACGGTGCCGTGCATGCCGGGCATGCCGAGGTTGTGCCGGTCGGAGTCGGGGAAAGCGCCGCGCGCCGCCAAGGTGGTGACCACGGGGGCGTCGGAGAGTTCGACGAGGCGGGCAAGGGCGTGGCTGGCGCCGGAGCGGATCATGCCGCCTCCGACGTAGAAGACGGGCGCCTGGGCGGTGGCCAGTTCCTTGGCGGCGGCCCGCACCTGCTTCATGTGGGGCTTGCCGGCAGGGCGGTATCCGGGCAGGTCCAGGGTGGGTGGCCAGTGGAACTCCATGGTGGCGTTCTGCGCGGACTTGGTGATGTCGACGAGGACGGGGCCCGGTCGGCCAGTGGCGGCCAGGTGGAAGGCCTCCGCGATGCGGGCGGGGATGTCCTGGGCGCGGGTGACGAGGAAGGAGTGCTTCGTCACGGGCACGGAGGCGCCGACGATGTCGGCCTCCTGGAAGGCGTCGGTGCCGATGAGGGAGGCGCCGACCTGGCCGGAGATGACGACGATCGGCACGGAGTCCATGTTCGCGTCGGCCAGTGCCGTCATGACATTCGTGGCCGCGGGGCCCGAGGTGACGATCGCACAGCCGACCTTTCCGGAGGCCAGTGCGTAGCCTTCGGCGGCGTGGCCCGCCCCCTGCTCGTGGCGCACGAGGATGTGGCGCAGCGAGGAACTCATCAGGGGGTCGTAGGTGGGCAGGATCGCACCGCCCGGCATTCCGAAGACGTCGGTGACGCCCAGGGCTTCGAGGGTGGCGACGATGGCGGCGGCGCCGGTCATCGTCCGGGTGTTGTCAGTGTCGTTCACCAGGGTGTCCTCTCAGGTGGAAGGGCGAGTCCCATGAAAAAGCCCCCTCCGCGGCTGAGGCGTGGGGACAAGGCGTGCGATCCACCCGTTTTCACACGGCAGGAACCGCACGCCCTGCTACGAGGACGAGGGCGGCGGAGCCGGCGATGCGAATGTCGAGCACCCCACCACCGTAAGCGGGTGGCGGCCGCACGTGCCTCTCGTCTCACACTTCGGGCCCACCCCGGGAAGGGCTGCTCCCCGGGCGCCCCGCGCCGGGGTGTGCAGGGCGGCCTTCGGCCCGTGTCCGGCTGGGACGATGGGCCGCCGATGGGCCCCGGACCCACTGGGATACTTGGGATGACATTCCTTTTCCACCTTCCTCACGATCTTGGAGCGAGTGACCGTGGTGCAAGTCTTCGAGGTGCTGTCCGAGCAGCCCGTACTCTTCCTCTTCCTTCTCATCGGCGTCGGCATGGCCTTCGGGCACCTGAAGATCAAGGGCGTGGGTCTGGGCGCCGCAGCGGTTCTCTTCCTCGCGATCGGACTGGCCGCATGGGCGAAGTCCTACGGCGTCGAATTGGAGGTCACCCGACAGCTCGGAACGCTCGGCCTGGCACTGTTCACCTTCGCCATCGGCATCAACTCGGGTGCGTCCTTCTTCCACAACCTGAAGTCCGCCATCGGCCCCCTGGTGACCATGGTCGCCCTCTACGCGCTCACCGCCCTCGTCGGGGTCCAGGTCGGCCACCTGATGGGAATGGACACGGCCCTCATCGCCGGCACCTTCGCCGGCTCCGTCACCAACACCCCGGCCCTGGCCGCCGCAGGTGAGGCCTCGAACCAGCTGGATCGGGCCACGGTCGGCTATGCGATCGCCTACCTCTTCGGCGTCATCGGCATGATGATCGCCGCGACCCTGGCTCTGGCCTACGGCAAGAACGACCGGGACGCGCCCTCGCCCCTGGCCAACAGGACCATCCGCGTGGAGCGCGAGGACCACCCCTGCATCGGCGACATGGCGGAGAAGCTCGGAGGAAAGGTCACCTTCTCGCGTCTGCGCCGCGGAGAGACCGGCCCCATCTCACGCCCCTCCCTCACCGACACCCTGGACCCGGGCGACCTCGTCACCGTCGTCGGCCCCCGCGAACTCGTGGCACGGGTGGCCACTGAACTCGGCCACGCATCCTCCCACTCCCTCATCCAGGACCGCACCTACCTGGACTTCCGCCGCATGACGGTGTCCGACCCGAAGCTCGCGGGCCGCACGGTGGCAGATCTGGAGATGTCGAAGAAGTTCTCGGCGACCATCTCGCGTGTGCGTCGCGGCGACGTCGACATGGTGGCCGAGCCGGGCCTGGTCCTCCAACAGGGCGACCGAGTGCGCGTGGTGGCCCCGACCTCGAAGATGGCCGAGATCACGAAGTTCTTCGGCGACTCCGCGCGCGGTTTGTCCGACCTGAACCCCATCGCCCTGGGTTTGGGCATGGCGCTCGGAATTGCCATCGGCGAGCTGCCGATCCTCACGCCGACGGGCGCCTACTTCACGATCGGTTCGGCTGCCGGGACCCTGATCGTCGGCCTGGTCTTCGGCAGGATCGGACGCATCGGTTCCTTCGTCACGGCACTGCCCTTCACGGCCTGCCAGGTCATGGCCGAGCTCGGTCTGCTCATCTTCCTCGCACAGGCGGGCGCGAAGGCGGGCGGTCAGATCATCGAGGCCTTCACCTCGGGCGCATGGCTGAACATCTTCATCCTGGGCTTCATCATGACCTCGATCATGGCCATCGGCCTGTACATCACCATGCGGTGGGTCTTCAAGATGGGTGGCACCCAACTTTCCGGTCTGCTGGGCGGGGCCCAGACCCAGCCGGCGGTCCTCGCATTCGTGAACTCGCGTACGAATGCCGACCCGCGCGTGTCCTTGGGCTACGCCTTGGTCTACCCGGTGGCGATGATCGCCAAGATCTTCGTCGCACAGGTCCTGGGCGGGCTCTGAGTCTGCGGCACTGCACCGCAACGGCCCGCCCCCCCGGGGGAGCGGGCCGTTGCGGTTGGCGTTTCGTTCCCGGTTTCAGTCCTGCTGACCGACCCGGGGCAGGGCAAGCTGGGGTTCGACCAGCCACGTCCTGTCGGTGAGCATCCGCGAGACCGCCAGACCCACGCCGATCGCGGTGATCGAGAAGAGGACTGTGAAGATCGATCCGAAGGCCAGAGCCGTCTCTCCGTCATTGAGGTAGGCCAGTGAACGGTACAAGGGCACTCCGGGAATCATGATGACCACTGCCGGCACCGACAGGGTCACACGTGAGAAGCGAGTGCGACGTGCGATCTCGGCCGCGAGCAGGCCTGCCGCCAGCGCCGCCAGGCCCACCGCCGCCTGAACCGGCAGTTCCAATTCGTCCTGCAGGGCAAGTCGGCCCACATTGACCGTGGCGCCGATGACGGCCGCCGCGGCGCACACCTTGTACGGAGAGTTGAAGAGCATGGCGAATCCGAAGGAGGCCACGAAGCTCGCGAGGATCCGCAACAGGTACAGCACAAGTACGGGCAGTTCGTACACGAGGTTCGGGGTGACCGACCACTGGAAGGTTGCCGAGACGATCCACACGGCCATGCCGGCGCTGATGACCAGCAGGGCGACGTACACCAGGCGGGCGATGCCTCCCTGGAAGTCGTGGCGCACCAAGTCGATGATGCCGGTGACCAGCGGGAAGCCGGGCACCAGGAAGAGCATCGCGGAGATGAAACCCGCCTGGTGCGTGGGCTCAAGGTGCAGCCAGGTCTGTGCGGCGGCCACCGCGCCGATGTAGATGAGGGCCGCCACTGCGCCGCTGGCCATCCACACGCCGAAGTGGTTCATGCGCCGGTGGAGCAGCTGACGGCGGACCCACTGCCCCGCGAAGGCCGCCACGGCGACCACCAGGCATTCGACCCACCCGCCCTTGTTGAGGAATGAGAAGGCGGCGCAGGCAAGGCCCGAGGCCAGCGCGTTCTGCAGCCAGCCGTACAAAGGCTTGACCTTCTCGATCTCGTCCAGGTGGCGTTCGACGTCCTCCACCAGGACGCTGGTGCCCCTGATGGAACGTACGTAGTTGTTGAGGCGGTCGATCCGATCGGCGTTGACGCCCATCACGCGGTTCTCCGCGAGCTCCGTGCGGAAGGTGCCGTTTGCGTAGGCGGTGGCAACGATCTCCGTGTAGGTGACCTGGGCGTGGTGCTCCTCGATTCCCACGGCCTTGGCGAGCATCCGCATGGTGTCCTTGACGCGGAAAGCGCTGGCCCCCGAGGCCAGGAGCATCTGCCCCAAGCGAAGGACCACGCGGGACTGCACGGCCAGCCGGTCGTGGGCCCGCATGCGGTGGGTGGTCAATGTCGAGCTGGGGACCTGCAGCTCGGAACTCGGGGCATTGGTCGCGTTCGGTGCCTCGCCTTCGGCGGGCGTCATGTCATCGCTCTGATTCACGCTGGACATGGTGGCATTGCCCTTCCGTCCGGATCAGGGACGTGTGTCCGTGACCAAGGCGTGTCGAGGGTGGTGTTGGCGACAGAAGGACGCCAACACCAGATCCGCTCATTGCATCCGGTCGTGGGGGCATGGCGATCGTTGGTGTTGTTGTGTGGGTGTGGTTGTGGGGGCCCGGAGCGTGTGCTCTGGGCCCCCATGTTGGGTGGTTGTGTTGCGGTGGTGTCCTACTCTCCCACATCCTGTCGGGTGCAGTACCATCGGCGCTGTGGGGCTTAGCTTCCGGGTTCGGAATGGGTGCCGGGCGTTTCCCCCACGCCATGACCGCCGCAATGGTGTCAACCGTGTTCCACGCCCCCTGGTGTTGGGGGGTGTGGGTTGGTCGTGGTTTGTACAGTGGTTGTGAGCGGTGTTGTCCCGTGTCCCCCCACCGGGGTGGGGGTGTTGTTTAGTGTTGGCCAATTAGTACCAGTCGGCTCGCGAGCACCTTGCGGTGCTTCCACCTCTGGCCTATCAACCCCATAGTCTGTGGGGGGCCTTCACAGGAACAGGGTTCCTGTTGGAAACCTCATCTTGGAGCAGGCTTCCCGCTTAGATGCTTTCAGCGGTTATCCCTTCCGAACGTAGCCAACCAGCCGTGCACCTGGCGGTACAACTGGCACACCAGAGGTTCGTCCATCCCGGTCCTCTCGTACTGGGGACAGATCTCCACAAGTTTCCTACGCGCACAGAGGATAGGGACCGAACTGTCTCACGACGTTCTGAACCCAGCTCGCGTACCGCTTTAATGGGCGAACAGCCCAACCCTTGGGACCAACTCCAGCCCCAGGATGCGACGAGCCGACATCGAGGTGCCAAACCATGCCGTCGATATGGACTCTTGGGCAAGATCAGCCTGTTATCCCCAGGGTACCTTTTATCCGTTGAGCGACCACGCACCCACGTGCCATGGCCGGATCACTAGTTCCTGCTTTCGCACCTGCTCGACCCGTCGGTCTCACAGTCAAGCTCCCTTGTGCACTTGCACTCGCCACCTGATTACCAACCAGGCTGAGGGAACCTTTGAGCGCCTCCGTTACTCTTTAGGAGGCAACCGCCCCAGTTAAACTACCCACCAGGCACTGTCCCCAACCCGGATCACGGGCCGAGGTTAGATGACCGCTTGAACCAGAATGGTATTTCAACGACGACTCCACCCCGGCTGGCGCCGGAGCTTCACAGTCTCCCACCTATCCTACACAAGCACAAGCGGACACCAATACCAAGCTGTAGTAAAGGTCCCGGGGTCTTTCCGTCCTTCTGCGCGAAACGAGCATCTTTACTCGTACTGCAATTTCGCCGAGTTCACGGTCGAGACAGCGGAGAAGTCGTTACGCCATTCGTGCAGGTCGGAACTTACCCGACAAGGAATTTCGCTACCTTAGGATGGTTATAGTTACCACCGCCGTTTACTGGGGCTTGAATTCAGACCTTCACACGCCGAAACGTGTTGAGTCTTCCTCTTGACCTTCCAGCACCGGGCAGGCGTCAGTGCGTATACATCGTCTTACGACTTCGCACGCACCTGTGTTTTTGATAAACAGTCGCTTCTCCCAATTCTCTGCGACCCCCCACCGCCGGCCCACGCGCTGGTGATGGACGGTTGGGGGTCCTCCTTCTCCCGAAGTTACGGAGGAATTTTGCCGAGTTCCTTGACCGTGATTCACTCGAACGCCTCGGTATACTCTACCTGACCACCTGAGTCGGTTTGGGGTACGGGCGGACACCACCCTCACGTCGAGGCTTTTCTAGACAGCATAGGATCACCACCAGTACCCCCAAGCGGGGTCCCCCATCAGGCCTCACCCACAAGCCTGCCGGATTTGCCTGGCAGACGGGCCACACCCTTGGACACGGTAAACCATCACCGCGCGGCAGCTACCTTCCTGCGTCACCCCTGTTAACACGCTTGCCTACACACCACCAGGATCCCACGACCCCACCACACCCCGCGTCCCGAAGGACACCAAGAGCACAGCGGAGCAGGTGGTTAGCACAATGGCTTCAACACTTGTCGGTTGGTGTCCGGTACCAGAATATCAACTGGTCATCCATCGACTACGCCTGTCGGCCTCGCCTTAGGACCCGACTAACCCAGGGCGGATGAACCTGGCCCTGGAACCCTTGGTCAATCGGCGCTGGGGATTCCCACCCC
This sequence comes from Schaalia sp. 19OD2882, assembly GCF_018986735.1. NCBI lineage: Bacteria > Bacillati > Actinomycetota > Actinomycetes > Actinomycetales > Actinomycetaceae > Schaalia > Schaalia sp. 19OD2882. Next base: position 1,907,848 of record NZ_CP065521.1, read on the forward strand.
AGAATCGCTACTCATGCCTGCATTCTCACTCCCACACGCTCCACCCACCGTCACCAGCAGGCTTCACCGCACGCAGGACGCTCCCCTACCCACCCACACCACCACAGGCAACTACGCTGCCCAGGCGCCACGTGTGGGTGCCACAGCTTCGGCGGTACGCTTGAGCCCCGCTACATTGTCGGCGCAGAACCACTTGACCAGTGAGCTATTACGCACTCTTTCAAGGATGGCTGCTTCTAAGCCAACCTCCTGGTTGTCAACGCGATTCCACATCCTTTCCCACTTAGCGCACGCTTAGGGGCCTTAGCTGATGATCTGGGCTGTTTCCCTCTCGACGACGAAGCTTATCCCCCGCCGTCTCACTGCCATGCTCGACCTCACCGGCATTCGGAGTTTGGCTGACGTCAGTAACCCGCGAGGGCCCATCGGCCATCCAGTAGCTCTACCTCCGGAAGGCAACACACGACGCTGCACCTAAATGCATTTCGGGGAGAACCAGCTATCACGGAGTTTGATTGGCCTTTCACCCCTACCCACAGCTCATCCCCCAAGTTTTCAACCCTGGTGGGTTCGGTCCTCCACGACGTCTTACCATCGCTTCAACCTGGCCATGGGTAGATCACCCCGCTTCGGGTCCAGAACACGCGACACACGCCATATTTCAGACTCGCTTTCGCTACGCATACCCCACACGGGTTAAGCACGCCACGTGCCACTGACTCGCAGGCTCATTCTTCAAAAGGCACGCCATCACCCCACAAGGCTCTGACGGCTTACAGGCACCCGGTTTCAGGCACTATTTCACTCCCCTCCCGGGGTACTTTTCACCATTCCCTCACGGTACTATGCACTATCGGTCACCAAGTAGTATTCAGGCTTACCAGGTGGTCCTGGCAGATTCACACGAGATTTCACGAGTCCCGCACTACTCGGGCACCCAACCCACACCACACGCGCCACGTCCAGCTACACGACTGTCACGCACTACGGTCACCCATCCCAGAGTGTTCACCTCCACGACACGCGCAATGCCCGCCCCCGGCAGAAGACGGAACAGCTGAGCCCCACAACACCGCACACGCAACGCCCGCCGACTATCACACGCACACGGTTTAGCCATCCTCCGCTTTCGCTCGCCACTACTCACGGAATATCTTCTCCTACGGGTACTGAGATGTTTCACTTCCCCGCGTTCCCCCCACCACCCTATGAACTTCAGATGATGGTAACCAGGCACAACCCCGGCTGGGTTCCCCCATTCGGACACCCTCGGATCAACGCTCGCTCGCCAACTCCCCGAGGCATATCGCAGGCCGCAACGTCCTTCATCAGCTCTTGGTGCCAAGGCATCCACCGAATGCCCACAAAAACTAAACAAAACCACAGAACAAAAAGATGCTCACAACCACTATACAAAACACAAACAACCCACCACACGCCCACACGACCACCAACAGCAGCCCCACAAGCACGAGCACACACGCCCAACAGGTGTTGAACGTGAACCCGACAGCGTGTCCGCCCACCCATACCTGCAACCCAAACGCACCCACACCCACCACCACACAGGCAGCGACCAAGCATGAGCACAAGAAACCATCCCACACACAAACGCGCGCAGGACAGCCCCCAACACGGGCTCCCTAGAAAGGAGGTGATCCAGCCGCACCTTCCGGTACGGCTACCTTGTTACGACTTCGTCCCAATCGCCAATCCCACCTTCGACCACTCCCCCCAAACGGTTGGGCCATGAGCTTCGGGTGTTACCAACTTTCGTGACGTGACGGGCGGTGTGTACAAGGCCCGAGAACGTATTCACCGCAGCGTTGCTGATCTGCGATTACTAGCGACTCCACCTTCATGGGGTCGAGTTGCAGACCCCAATCCGAACTGAGACCGGCTTTAAGGGATTCGCTCCACCTCACAGTATCGCAACCCTCTGTACCAGCCATTGTAGCATGCGTGAAGCCCAAGACATAAGGGGCATGATGATTTGACGTCATCCCCACCTTCCTCCGAGTTAACCCCGGCAGTCCCCCACGAGTCCCCACCACAACGTGCTGGCAACATAGGGCAAGGGTTGCGCTCGTTGCGGGACTTAACCCAACATCTCACGACACGAGCTGACGACAACCATGCACCACCTGCACACCACCCCGAAGGCCACCACATCTCTGCAGTGTCGCGGTGCATGTCAAGCCTTGGTAAGGTTCTTCGCGTTGCATCGAATTAATCCGCATGCTCCGCCGCTTGTGCGGGCCCCCGTCAATTCCTTTGAGTTTTAGCCTTGCGGCCGTACTCCCCAGGCGGGGCACTTAAAGCGTTAGCTACGGCGCAGAAACCACGGGTGGCCCCCACACCTAGTGCCCAACGTTTACAGCATGGACTACCAGGGTATCTAATCCTGTTCGCTCCCCACGCTTTCGCTCCTCAGCGTCAGTAACGGCCCAGAGACCCGCCTTCGCCACCGGTGTTCCTCCTGATATCTGCGCATTCCACCGCTACACCAGGAATTCCAGTCTCCCCTACCGCACTCAAGCCAGCCCGTACCCACCGCACGCCCCCAGTTAAGCCAGAGGATTTCACGGCAGACGCGACAAGCCGCCTACAAGCCCTTTACGCCCAATAATTCCGGACAACGCTCGCGCCCTACGTATTACCGCGGCTGCTGGCACGTAGTTAGCCGGCGCTTCTTTACCCACTACCCTCAACTAGAACAAAAACTAGCCTTGACCATGGGCGAAAGAGGTTCACAACCCGAAGGCCTCCATCCCTCACGCGGCGTCGCTGCATCAGGCTTGCGCCCATTGTGCAAAATTCCCCACTGCTGCCTCCCGTAGGAGTCTGGGCCGTATCTCAGTCCCAATGTGACCGGTCACCCTCTCAGGCCGGTTACCCGTCAAAGCCTTGGTAAGCCATCACCCCACCAACAAGCTGATAGGCCGCGAGCCCATCCCCCACCAGAAAAAACCCTTTCCACCCCACCCCATGCGAGGCAAAGTGAATACCCGGTATTAGCAGCCGTTTCCGACCGTTATCCCAAAGAAGAGGGCAGGTTACTCACGTGTTACTCACCCGTTCGCCACTAACCACCCCAAGCAAGCTCAGAGCAGCCCGTTCGACTTGCATGTGTTAAGCACGCCGCCAGCGTTCGTCCTGAGCCAGGATCAAACTCTCCGAACAAAAACACTCGGAAAACCCCACCAACCAACCCCCCAAAACAAGAAAGCCAGCCAACAGGAATCCCAACCAAAAAACAACTCAAAACAAAAAACAGGCATAAACAAACAAACACGCTATCGAGTTCACAAACAACAACCACACAACCGAATCAGCAACTCACAAGCGCTTCTCCGAAAGGCGATCCGCGCCATGTTCCCGGGCCTTCGAGGCCCTGCCGTTCGGCGCAACGAGGAATACTTTAAGCAGGGTGTCGCGACCTCGTCAAATCAGTGACGGGTGAGGGTCGCCACACGCGTCCCCCACCCGTCGCCAGCGCCTTCACCCGGCGCACCGATCCGCAGCGTCAGCGGGTTCCCATGTGCTCCTGGACCGGAATGTCGATGGTCGGCAGATCGCGCACGGCCTTGCGGACGGCCTTGGACACCGCCAGCGGCACGCGCTCGTCGAAGACGCCCGGAATGATGTAACTGGCGTTCAACTCGTCAGCGGAAATGACTCCGGCAATGGCCACGGCGGCCACGCGGAGCACTTCGGTGGTGATCTCCTTGACCTTGGCATCCAGCAGGCCGCGGAACAGACCCGGGAAGGCCAGGACGTTGTTGATCTGGTTCGGGTAGTCGGAGCGCCCAGTGGCCACGATGCGCGCGTACTGGGCGGCTCCGATGGGGTCGACCTCCGGGGTGGGGTTGGCCAGGGCGAAGACGATGGCATCAGGAGCCATGGTGGCCACGTCCTCGGGCGCGAGGATCCCACCCTGGGACACGCCGATGAACACGTCTGCGCCCTTCAGCCCTTCCTTCAAGCCGCCGTGGACCAGGCGCGGATTCGTCGCCTCGGCCAGGGCCTTGCGCGAGGGGTGCATTCCTTCGGTCCTGTCGGCCGCCAGGGCGCCGGTGCGCCCGTAGCCGACCACGTCCAGTGCCCCTTGGGCGAGCAGCAGGCGAATGATGGCATTGCCGGCCGCACCCACGCCCGAGACGACGATGCGCACGTCCTCGATCCTCTTGCCGACGATTTTCAGGGCGTTGAGCAGAGCCGCCAGGACGACGATGGCCGTGCCGTGCTGGTCGTCGTGGAAGACGGGGATGTCGAGTTCAGCGCGCAGGCGCTCCTCGATCTCGAAGCATCGCGGCGCCGAAATGTCCTCCAGGTTGATGCCGCCGTAGGCCGGGGCGATGGCCTTGACGATGCGGATGATCTCCTCGGTGTCCTTCGTGTCGAGGACCACGGGCCATGCGTCGACGCCGCCGAATTGCTTGAACAGGACCGCCTTGCCCTCCATGACGGGCAGGGCCGCCTCCGGGCCGATGTCGCCCAGCCCCAGCACCGCGGTGCCGTCGGAGACCACTGCCACCGAGTTGGCCTTCATGGTGAGCAGATGCGCCTTCTGGGGTGAGTCGTGGATGGCCGTGCACACGCGGGCCACACCCGGTGTGTAGGCGCGCGAGAGGTCGTCGCGGTTGCGCAGCGGCACCTTGGAGGAGACTTCGATCTTGCCGCCGATGTGCGACATGAAGGTCTGGTCGGCCACCGAGGTGGTCCGCACGCCCTCGATGCCGTCCAGAGCGTCTTCGACCTCGCGACGGTGGGCGGAGTCGCGCGTGTCGCAGGTCAGGTCGATGACCAGGCGGCCGCGGTCCGAGTCGGCGACGTCCAGGCCCTTGACCTGGGCGCCGGTCTTGGTGACTTCGTCGACGATGGTGGCCACGGAGGCGCGGGTCTCGTCGAGTTCGAGCCTGTAGGAGGCGGTGTACGAGGGCGAAGTGCGCATCGAGTTCCTCTGTTCGGCGTCCCGTGCGGACGCGGTTTCTTCACGGATGGGACCATCGTATGGGCCCGCCGGATTCGCGGCGATGCACTGTCGTAGGCCGGACGAACCCCCGCCCTCGTCCGTTCCGGTTTGCAAAGGGATGCGGGGACGAGGGCGGGGGTCCAGGCGGTTGTCAGTCGGCGCGTCTCACTTGAGCAGTTCGAGGCGGGCCTTGTCGTCCTTGAAGACGTCCTTGACGTTGTCCTTGGTGACGACGATCGGGTCGAGGGCGTAGACGGCCACGTCGACCTTGCCGTTGTTGGCGCGCTCGGTCGGCTCGGGCAGGGCCTCGCCCTTCTGGAGTGCCTGGATCAACTCGACGGTCTTGACGACGAGGTCCTGGGTGGGCTTGGCCACGGTCGAGTACTGCTTGCCCTGCCAGATGGAGACCACGGACTCGTTCTCGGCGTCCAGCCCGGTGACCACGGGCAGTTCCTGGCCGGCCTGCTCGGCCGAGGTGAGGATGGCGCGTGCGATGCCGTCATTCGGTGAGAGGACACCGTCGATCTTCTTGTCGGCGTAGAAGCCGGACAGCAGCGAGTCCATGCGCGACTGGGCCTTGGCGTTGTCCCAGTCGGGGGTGGCGGCCTGGGTGAAGTCCATCTGAGCGGAGACGACCTTGAGGGTGCCGTCGTCGATCTTGGGCTTGAGGACGCTCATGGCTCCCTTGAAGAAGTTCGGGGCGTTCGGGTCGGCGGGGCCGCCGCCGAAGAGCTCGATGTTGTACGGGCCGTTGCCCTTCTTGGCCTTGAGGCCGTCGAGCAGTGACTGTCCCTGCAATTCACCGGTGCGCACGGAGCCGAATTGGACGACTGCATCCACGGAGGCGGTGTTCTCGATGAGACGGTCGTAGCCGATGACGGCCACGCCGGCCTCCTTGGCCTTGTCGAGGACCGAGCCGAGCTGGGTGCCGTCGATGGGGCCGACGACGATGACCTTTGCGCCCTGCTCGATCATGGCTTCGATCTGCTGTTGCTGCTGGGGGACCTTCTGGTCGGCGGACTGGACGAGGGGCTTGAAGCCGGCGGCCGTGAGCTGCTCGTTGAACATCGTCTCGGCCTCCTTCCAGTTCTGGGTGCCCAGCCACGGCAGTGCGACGCCGACCGTGGAGTCGGCGGGGAAGCCGGTGGTGCTCGCAGGTGCCGAGCCAGAGGCCGCCGTGTCGGTGCTGGCGCCGGAGGAGGCCCCTTCTCGGCCGCCACCGGAACATGCTCCCAGGGCGAGGGCGGCGACGGCTGTGAGCGCCAGCGCCCCGACAAGGTTCTTCTTCATGGGTCTTTCCTTTCGGGTGTGGGGAATTTGGACGAGTCAGTGCGACCGGTTCTCAGGCGTCGGTGCCCGAGGGGGTCGGTGTCGTGGATGAGGTCGGGGCCGCCTGTTCCTTGGATTTGAACCCCTTTGCCAGGTGGCCGAGGATCGAGGGCCTGCCCTGTTGCTTGTTGTAGACGTCGAAGGCCACGGCGGCCAGCAGCACCAGACCCTTGATGACCTGGGTCTTGTCTGCGCCGACGCCCATGAGCATGAGGCCGTTGTTGAGGACGGCCATGACCAGGCCACCGATCATGGATCCGACCACGGTGCCGATGCCGCCGGAGACCGCCGCACCTCCGATGAAGACGGCGGCGATGGCGTCGAGCTCCCACATGTTGCCGTCGGAGGGGCCTGCGGAGGTGGCTCGACCGACGAAGAGGATGCCTGCCAGTGCGGCCAGGAAGGACATGTTGACCATGACCAGGAAGTAGGTGCGGGCGGTGTTGACACCTGAGAGGGCGGCTGCGGCCTTGTTGCCGCCGACGGCGTAGATGTGGCGTCCGAAGGTCGTGCGCTGGGTGATGACGTGGTAGATCACGACCAACAGGACCAGGATGAGGCCGGGGATCGGGAAGGAGGTCCCCGGGCGACCGTGACCGAAGAGGTAGGTGAGATATCCGATGACGACGACGATGAGGGCCGAACGAACGGCGGGGATCCACACGGGGACCTCGATGCCGTGGGCCTGGGCGCGCGAGCGACGGCGGAACTCGGACCACACGAACCACACGGCGGCGGCGATTCCCAGGACCAGGGTCGAGTTGTTCATCTGGGTCCACGCGGGCCCCCATTCGGGCAGGTAGCCGGCGCCGAGGTACTTGAACTGGTCGGGCACGGGGGCCGAGATGGAGTTGGAGATCCAGATGACTCCACCGCGGAAGATCATCATGCCGGCAAGGGTGGTGATGAACCCGGGGATGCCGACCTTGGACAGCCAGAAGCCGTGCCAGGCCCCGATGACGACACCCAGGGTCAGTCCACCCAGGAGTGCCGCCCACCAGGGCAGCCCCAGATCCTTGATGCCCAGGGCGACGCACATCCCGACGAAACCTGCCACCGATCCGACGGACAGGTCGATCTGGCCGATGACGATGACCATGACCATGCCGATGGCCAGGATGAGGACGTAGGCGTTTCCGGAGACGAGGTTCTGGAAGTTGGAGGAGGTGAGCATGCGCCCACCGGAGACGAATTCGAAGGCGAGGACAAGCGCGAGCAGTGCGAGCACCATCGTGTACTGCTGGAGGTTGCCCCCGAGAACCTGCTTGAGGAACTTCATTGTCGCGGTCTTTCGTGGCAGGGGCGCTCAGTGCGCCGCAGGGGTGGTTGAGGATGTGGTCATGCGCCGCATGAGGGACTCCTGGTCCGCGTCGGCACGGTCGAGGACGCCGGTGATCTCGCCCTCGCAGATGGTGTAGATGCGGTCGCAGATCCCGAGCAGTTCCGGAAGTTCGGAGGAAATGACGACCACTGCCCGGCCCTGGTCGGCCAGGGAGAGGATGAGTTTGTAGATCTCGTACTTGGCGCCGACGTCGATGCCTCGGGTCGGCTCGTCGAGGATGAGGACCTTCGGGTCGGGGAACATCCACTTGGCCAGGACGACCTTCTGTTGGTTTCCGCCGGAGAGGGTGACCACCCCGGTGTGCGTGGTGGGGGCCTTGATCCGCAGGTCTTGGCGGTACTTCTCGGCGATCTGACGTTCCTTGTCCATGTCGAGCAGGCCGCTGGAGACGATGGCCTTGAGGTTTGCCGACACGATGGTCTGGCGGATGGTGTCCAGGAGGTTCAGGCCCAGGGTCTTTCGGTCCTCGGGGACGTATGCCAGGCCCTTGTCGATGGCCTTGGAGACGGTGTCCATGACCACTTCCTCGCCGTCGAGGACGACGCTTCCACCCACATGGCGCCCGTAGGAGTGTCCGAAGACGGACCTGGCCAATTCGGTGCGGCCGGCTCCCATGAGCCCGGCGAAGCCGACGATCTCGCCGCGTCGCACGTGGAAGGAGGCTCCCTTGACGGCCAGACGCCCCGGCACGGTTTCGGATTCGACGCTCCAGTTGCGCACTTCGAGCAGGATTTCCCCGATGTGGGGGGTGTGTTCGGGGTAGCGGTTCTCGATGGAGCGGCCGACCATGGCGCGGATGATCCGGTCCTCGTCGACCTCGCCGGCGACGACGTCGTAGGTCTCGACAGTACGTCCGTCACGGATGACGGTGACCGCGTCGGAGACGGCGGCGATCTCGTTGAGTTTGTGGGAGATCATCAGGCAAGTGATGCCCTTGCCCTTGAGTCCTTTCATGAGTGACAGGAGGTTCGCCGAATCCTCCTCGTTGAGGGCCGAGGTGGGCTCGTCCAGGATGAGGACCTTGACGTCCTTGGACAGGGCCTTGGCGATCTCGACCAGCTGCTGTTGGCCGACTCCGAGGTTCTTCACCGGTGTCGTGGGGTCGACGTCGAGGCCGACCCTGGCCAGCAGGTCGATGCTGCGGACCTTGGCGGCGTCCCAGTCGATGAGGCCGCCTCGGGTGATCTCCGAGCCGAGGAAGATGTTCTCGGCCACGGAGAGTTCGGGGATGAGGGCGAGCTCCTGGTGGATGATGACGATGCCGGCCTTCTCCGAGGCTTTGATTGAGGAGAAGGTCTGTTCGACCCCGTCCAGCACGATCCGCCCGCCGTAGGAGCCGTGCGGGTGGACGCCGGACAGGACTTTCATGAGGGTGGACTTGCCGGCTCCGTTCTCTCCACAGATGGCGTGGATGTCGGCTCTGCGCACGGTCATGGTCACGTCGTCGAGGGCGCGCACGCCGGGGAACTCCTTGACGATGTGTTGCATTTCGAGGATGACGGGGGCTGTTGTCATCTCTCCTCCAATTCGTCGATGAATCGGTGACGGACTTCACTGCCCATCCATTTGGAACGATAGGTCCCCCACGACCTTGAGATCAAGACTTGAACGCAAGCGTGACCAGATCGTTACATCTCCGAACTCAACAGATGTCGGACACCTCCGCGGACTCCCACAGGATCATGCGGCGAAAGTACTGCTAGCGTGGGGGAATGAGTTCGACGAGCATCGCGCCGGGATCACCGTCATCCCTTCGCGAAGCGAACTCTGCACGCATCGTCGACTCGGTCAAGAAATTCGGACGTATCACCCAGGTCGAACTGGCCGCCGCCACGGGCCTGTCCCCCGCGACCGTGTCCAACATCGTCAAGCAACTCACCGCCAACGGCGTCGTGCGCACCTCCACCACCATCCGCTCCGGCAGGCGCGCCCAACTGGTGTCCATGGCCACCTCCTCCTCCCTGTGCGTGGGGATCCACGTGGGACCGCGGCACCTGAGCATCGAAGTGGCCGACGAGAGCCACGAGGTCAGCGCCGGCCAACGCCTGCCCCTGCCCAGCAACCACAGGGCCGACACGACCCTGGACAGGGCGGCGCTGCTCGTCATGGAACTCGCGGAGAACGTCGACTCCACCCTGTCGGAGGTCAATGCCCTCGCCCTCGTCCTGCCCCTGCCCGTGGACCCCGCCACGGGGACGCCCTCGCCGGGAGGACACATGGCGGACATGTCGGACTGGGAGAATCTCGATGTGGCCGGGGTCCTCGGACGCAGACTCGGCGCCCCCGTACTCGTCGAGAACGACGCGCACGCCGCAGCCCTGGGCGAATCCCGCTTCGGATCCTTGCGCGGAGTCGACAACGCCATCTACGTCCACGCCTCGCACCACGTGGGCGCAGGACTGGTCGTCGACGGCCGCCTGCACCGCGGCAACCGCGGGCTGGCAGGACAGATCGGGCACGTCCAGGTCGACCCCGCAGGGATCATCTGCCGCTGCGGATCGCGCGGCTGCCTGGAAACCGTCGTCGGCGCCGACGCCCTGCTCGGCCTCATGCGCATGAACCGCTCCATCCGTTCACTGGCCGACATCGTCCGGGGCGCCAACGAGGGCGACCCGGGGTGCCGACAGGTCGTCGCCGACGCCGCCGCCGCCATCGGCGCCGTCGTGGCGGACCTCGCCGTGGCCACCGCCCCCACCCACATCGTCCTGGGTGGAGAACTGGCCTCCACCGGAGACGTCTTCCTCACCCCCGTCAACGAAGCACTCTCGCGACGCGCCTTCCTGCCCACGGACATCGCGCTGACCACGACGACCCTGGAAGGACGCGCCGAGGTCCTCGGTGCGCTGGCCCTGGCACGCGAGACCGAAACCGAGGCAGGTCGACGATGACCCCACCCTTGCTGGAACTGCACGGCCTGACCAAGCTCTTCGGCGGTGTCGAGGCCCTCGTCGACGTCGACCTGACCCTCGACAGGCACGAGATCGTCGCCCTGGTCGGTGACAACGCCGCCGGGAAGTCGACGCTGGCGAAAATGGTCACCGGGGTCGAACAGCCCACGCGCGGACGGATCCTCGTCGACGGGCAGCCGGTGACGATCCCCTCGCCGCGTGCGGCCTTCACCCTGGGCATCGCCACCGTCTTCCAGGAACTCGCCCTGTGCGACAACCTCGACGTCACGGCGAACATCTTCCTCGGCAGGGAGATCCGCACAGGCGACCGCCTCCTCGACGAGGCCACCATGGAGAGCCAGGCCCGCCGCTTCCTGGACGCCCTCGGCTCGCGGATCCCCGACGTCCACGCGCCCCTCACGCAGCTGTCCGCCGGACAACGCCAGTGCGTGGCCATTGCCCGCACCCTGGTCGCCGACCCGCGGATCGTCGTCCTGGACGAACCCACCGCCTCACTGTCGGTGGCCCAGACCGCCGAGGTCCTCACCCACGTGTCGGGACTTCGGGACCTGGGGCTGGGGGTGATCCTCATCAGCCACAACCTTGCGGACATGCGGGCCGTGGCCGACAGGATCGTCGTCCTGCGCCATGGGCGCATCAACGGGCGATTCGACGCCTCCCGGGTGAGCACCGAGGAGGTCATCGCAGCAATGACAGGGGCCAGGCGCTACCGGGACACCCCTCGCGCCTGACCCCCGCCGTGCGCCTCAGGCGCCGACCATCTCCATGATGAGTTCGCGCACGCGGGCGGCGTCGGCCTGCCCCTTCGTCGCCTTCATCACCGCGCCGACCAGGGCGCCGGCCGCCTGGACCTTGCCGCCCTTGATCTTCTCGACGATGCCCGGGTTGGCCTCCAACGCCTCCTGGACGGCAGCGGTCAGGGCTCCCTCGTCAGAGACCACCTCGAGGCCGCGGGCCTCGACGACCTGGACGGGTGAGCCCTCGCCGGCAAGGACACCCTCGAGGACCTGACGCGCCAGCTTGTCGGTGAGGCGCCCGGAATCCACCAGGCCCTGCAACTCCGCAATGGCGGCGGGGGTCACGGGCATGTCCGCCAAGGAGGTCTCGCTCTCCTTGGCCTTGCGCGCCAATTCGCCCATCCACCACTTGCGGGCCGCACCCGCGGGGCACCCGGCCGCCGTCGTCGCCTCGATGAGCTCCAGGGCCCCGGCGTTGACGACGTCACGCATCTCCATCTCGGAGCAGCCCCACTCCTGGCGCAGACGACGCCTCTTGGCCACCGGCAGCTCCGGCAGGCCCGCGCGCAGCTCTTCGACCCACTCGCGCGAGGCGGTCACCGGCACCAGGTCCGGCTCGGGGAAGTAGCGGTAGTCCTCGGCGTCCGACTTGCCACGTCCGGGTGAAGTCGAGCCGTCGTCCTCGTGGAAGTGGCGGGTCTCCTGGATGACGATACCGCCGCCGGACAGGATCGCCGCCTGACGCTGGATCTCGAAGCGGACGGCCCGCTCGATGGAACGGAAGGAGTTGACGTTCTTCGTCTCGCTGCGCACGCCGAAGGGGGCCTGCGGGTCGGGGCGCAGGGAGACGTTGATGTCGGCGCGGACATTGCCGCGCTCCATGCGCGCCTCGGAGACCTCCAGCGCGCGAAAGATGTCACGCAGGGTCTGGACGTAGGCGCGCGCCACCTCGGGGGCGCGCTCGCCGGCGCCCTCGATGGGGCGGGTGACGATCTCCACCAGGGGCACGCCGGCACGGTTGTAGTCCACCAAGGAGTACTCGGCCCCGTGGATGCGTCCGTCCGCGCCACCCACATGCGTGTTCTTGCCGGCGTCCTCCTCCATGTGGGCGCGTTCGATCTCGACGCGGAACAAGGTGCCGTCCTCCAGCTCGACATCCACCCATCCGTCATGGGCGATGGGCTCGTCGTACTGGGAGGTCTGGAAGGCTTTGGTGAGGTCCGGGTAGAAGTAGCTCTTGCGCGCAAAACGGCAGGTCTGCGCGATCTGGCAGTTCAAGGCCAAGCCGATCTTGACCGCGTACTCCACCGCAGTGCCGTTGACAACGGGCAGCGAGCCGGGCAGGCCCAAGGAGACGGGGGTGACGTGCGTGTTCGCTTCGCCGCCGAAGGCGTTGGGGGCGGCGTCGAACATCTTCGTGGCCGTGCCCAGTTCGACATGCACCTCGATGCCGAGGACCGGGTCGAAGTCGGCGACCGCACGATCAAAGTCCATGAGTTCGGTCATCACAGGGTCTCCTCCCAGGTGGCGGCGGGGCAGGCGGAAGCGACGTCCTCCACCAGCGTCTCGACGAGGGCGGCAACCTCGTACATCTTCAGGTCGGCGTGCGCAGGGGCGATCACCTGGAAGCCGATGGGCAGTCCCTGCCCGTCCAGGCCGCAGGGCACGGACATGGCCGGCACACCCGCGAGGTTGGCGGGGATGGTGGCGATGTCGTTGAGGTACATGGCCATCGGATCGTCGATCTTGTCGCCGAAACGGAAGGCCGTGGTCGGTGCCGTCGGGGAGACGAGGACGTCCACGTCGGCGAAGACACGGTCGAAGTCACGCTGGATGAGGGTGCGGACCTTCTGGGCGCTGCCGTAGTAGGCGTCGTAGTAGCCGGCCGACAGGACGTGGGTGCCCAGGATGATGCGGCGCTTGACCTCGTCGCCGAAACCCGCTTCACGGGTGGCGGCCATGACGCGCTCGGCGGTGACGGGGCCTTCGCCGGGTTCGACCCGGATGCCGTAACGCATGCCGTCGAAGCGAGCCAGGTTCGAACTCACCTCTGCGGGCATGATGAGGTAGTAGGCGGCCAGCGCGTAGTCGAAGCTCGGGCAGGAGACCTCGACGATTTCAGCGCCCGCCCCGCGCAGTTCGTCGACGGTGGCGGTGAAGGAGGCCAGGACCTCCTCCTGGTAGCCCTCGCCGGACAATTCGGTGACCACTCCCACTCGCAGTCCCTCCAGGCGCCCGGCCCCGGCCACACGAGCCACCGCCTGGCCAAGGTCGGGTACGGGGGCGTTCAGCGAGGTCGAGTCCAGCGGGTCGTGTCCACCGACCAATTCGGTCAGCGCAGCGGCGTCGGCCACCGTGCGGGTGACCGGGCCGATCTGGTCCAGGGAGGAGGCCATGGCGACCAGGCCGTAACGGGAGATTGCACCATAGGTGGGTTTGGCGCCGACGGTGCCGGTGACCGAACCCGGCTGGCGGATGGAACCACCGGTGTCGGAGCCGAGCGCCAGGGGCACCATGAAGGCGCTGACCGCTGCCGCCGAACCGCCGCCCGAGCCGCCGGGAATGTGCTCCATGTCCCACGGGTTGCGAGTCGGCCCGAAGGCGGAGTGTTCCGTGGACGAGCCCATGGCGAACTCGTCCATGTTCGTCTTGCCGACGATCGGCAGGCCCGCCGCCTTGATCCTGTCCACGACGGTTGCGTCGTAGGGGGGCAACCAGCCCTCAAGGATCTTCGAGGCGCAGGTGGTGGGCATCCCGCGGGTCACCATGTTGTCCTTCAGGGCGATGGGCACACCCGCCAGCGGGTGCAGCTCCTCGCCTGCTCCCCGGCGACGGTCGACCTCGGCGGCGGTGGCCAGGGCGCCCTCGCGGTCGATGTGGAGGAAGGCGTTGACGCGGGGATTCAGGGCCTCGATGCGGTCCAGGCACGCGGTGGTCAACTCCACCGCGGTGATCTCGCCGGCGCGCAGCGCAGCAGCCAGGTCCAGGGCGGTGCGTGCAAGGAGCTCGTTCATCAGTCCTCCTGAAGGATCTGCGGGACGAGGAACATGCCGTCCTCGCTGGCGGGGGCCTGGGCCAGGACCTCGTCGCGGTCCAGGGTCGGGCCGACCACGTCGGCGCGCCACACATTCGACAGGGGAATCGGGTGCGAGGTGGCCGGAATGTCCGGGGTGGCGACCTCGGAGACCTTCGCCACCGCGGAGGCGATGACGTCGAGTTCACCGGCGATGCGGGTGATCTCCTCGGGGGTCAGGGCGATGTGGGCCAGCCCCGCGACGCGGGCGACCTCGTCAGTACTGATGCGAGACATGGTCGAAAGCCTACCCGCCTCGCGGCTGCCCGGGCCCCGCCCGGCACCCCGGCGGGCCCCCCACTAGGCTGTCGCCATGAAGTGGCGTCCCTCAGCGATCCTGTCCCCCCGGGCCATCACCGTGGTCAAGAACGCCGGCAAGGCCCTGGTGGCCGCGCAGGTCGCCGCACTGGTCACCGTGCACCTCGTCGACCACGTGCGCAAGCAACGTGTGCCCGGCGGACGTCACGGATTCCCCACCCTGCCCCCGGCGGACACCCCGATCGCGCACAATGTCGTGCGCACCTACACCGAAGGGCACTCCCTGTACGCGGACATGCTGGCCGAGATCGAGTCGGCGAAGAAGTACGTCTACTTCGAGACCTTCATCTGGCGTTCGGACGAATGGGGGCAGCGTTTCAAGGACGCCCTGGTGGCAGCTGCCAGGCGCGGGGTGGAGGTCCACGCCATCTACGACGGTTTCGCCGTGCTCAACCAGCGTCTGGCCTTCTACAGTTTCCCGGACCTGCCCCACCTGCACATCCTCCGCTTCCCCGTCTTCCGCCCGGGGATGCTCACCCTGAACCTTCGGCGAACCGGGCGAGACCACCGCAAGATCCTCGTCGTGGACGGCGCAGTGGGTTTCGTGGGCGGATACAACATCGGCAACCCCTTCGCCAACGAGTGGCGGGACACCCACGTGCGGGTCAGCGGTGACGCCGTGTGGGAGTTGGAGAACGGGTTCATCGACTTTTGGAACCACTTCAGGAAGCGTCACCACCCGGTCCTGGCCGACATCGGCGCCAAACAGTGGGCCGCCGAGGTCACCGCCGCCTTCAACATGCCCAACCGGATCCTCTACCCGGTGCGGGGCCTGTACGTGGACGCCATCGAGAGGGCCACCCACCACGTCCTCATCACCCAGGCCTACTTCATCCCCGACAGGGAGATCCTCGGCGCTCTCAAGGCCGCCGCCGGGCGAGGGGTTCGCGTGAAGGTCCTCATCCCCGAGTTCTCCAACCACATCCTGGCCGACTGGGTGGCCCGCCCCTACTACGGGGAGCTGCTGCGTGAGGGCATCGAGATCTGGCTGTACCAGCACGCCATGGTCCACTCCAAGACGATGACGGTGGACGGGGTGTGGTCCACCGTGGGTACGGCCAACATCGACCGCCTGTCCCTCATGGGCAACTACGAGGTGAACATGCAGTTCTTCTCCCCGGAACTGGCCGCGCGCATGGAACAGGTCTTCGACAACGACCTGACCACGGCCCGACGCCTCACCATCGAGGAGTGGGACGCCCGCAGTTGGGCCACGCGGATCCTGGAGCAATTGGTCCAGCCCTTCCAGGTCGTCGTCTGAAACCCCACGGTCACTGCACTCCCACGGCTGCGGGCCCGCCCTGGAGAAGCTGCTCGAAGAGGTCCGCCGAGATGACCGGCACCCCCAGCGCCTCGGCCTTGGAGGCCTTGGACCCTGCGCCCTCGCCGGCGACCACCAGTGAGGTCTTCTTCGACACGGACCCGGCCGCCTTGCCGCCGCGGGCGACGATCGCCTCCTTGGCGCTGTCACGGTCGTGTCCGGGCACCGCGCCCGAGACGACGATGGTCAGTCCTGCCAGGACGTCGGAGACGGGGGCTGAGGCCTCGTCCACCATGCGCACTCCGGCGGCCGCCCACTTCTCGACGATGGCGGCGTGCCAGTCGACCTCGAACCACTCGTGCAGGGAGGAGGCGATGGTGAGCCCGACGCCCTCGACTCCGGCAAGGTCTTCCACACTGGCCTCACGCAGGGCGTCCATGGAGGGAAAGGCTCGGGTCAGCGCCTGGGCGCCCGTGGGGCCCACATGTCTGATCGACAGGGCATTGAGGACTCGCCACAGGGGCTGGTCCTTTCCGCGTCGCAGCTGCTCGAGCATGTTCTCCAAGCCCTTGGAGGGGCGCTCCTCGGAACCCTTGCGGTAGGAGCCGTCCGCCTTGCGCGCTCCGGAGGACCAGAAGAATCGGGTGTGTTTCCACCCCGCCTCGACACCGGTGGAGTCCTTGACGCTTTTGGGGAAGGGCCCGTGCTGCCAGACGCGGAGCCCACGCACGGAGTGGATGTCCAGGTCGAAGAGGTCGGCCTCGGAGGTGAGCACTGGAGCCTGCGGGGCGGGCAGCAGGGCCTCGGCGTGGGCGAAGAGGTCGGCGTGGTCCTCGGCCTCCACCGCGTCCGGGTCGAAGGAGATGACGGTGCCCTCCTCCAACAGGACGGGGCTTCCGGCGACCAGGGAGGCGACGACCTGGTCCCTGTTTCCCTCCGGCTGGGTCAGGGCCAGGGCGGATTCGTCCCCCAGGCCTTCGACGTCCAGGCACTGCCGGGAGCCGATGAAGGCAAGGCGTTGGGTGATCTGGGCCGGACATGAGGCCTGGTTCGGGCAGCGCAGGTCCACGTCCTCCTCCTTGGCGGGGGCCAGCAGGGTGCCGCAGGAGGGGCAGTGGGTGGGCATGACGAACGGGCGTTCACTGCCATTTCGGGCGTCGACGACAGGGCCCACGATCTCGGGGATGACGTCCCCGGCCTTGCGCAGGACGACGAGGTCGCCGACGAGTACGCCCTTGCGGGCGACCTCGCTGGCATTGTGCAAGGTGGCGCGCGAGACATTCGATCCTGCCACGAGAACCGTCTCCATGACACCGAAGGGGGTGACCCGGCCCGTGCGGCCGACCTGGACGCGGATGTCGAGCAGGCGGGTGTGCACCTCTTCGGGCGCGAACTTGTAGGCCACCGCCCAGCGGGGAGTTCGCGAGGTGGTGCCCAAGGAGCGTTGGAGCGCCAGGTCGTCGACCTTGACCACGACTCCGTCGATCTGGTGGTCCAGGCTCCGGCGCAACTCGCCGATCCGGGCAATGCGCTCCTCGATTGCCGCCCGTCCCGTGACCAGTCGGGTGTGGGGGGAGACGGGCAGTCCCCACTCTTCGAGCTGCCGGTACCAGCCGTGTTGGGTCGAAGGTGCTTCGAAGGTGCGCTCCCCCACGTCCAGGGCGCCGATGCCGTGGGCGAGCATCGCCAAGGGGCGGGAGGCGGTCACCGACGGGTCCTTTTGGCGAAGGGACCCGGCCGCAGCATTGCGCGGATTCACGAAAGGCTTCTCACCTGCGGCGACACGGACCCGGTTGAGTTCGTCGAAGTCGGTGACCGGGAAGTGGACCTCGCCGCGGATCTCCACGCGGTGGGGGTGCTCACCGCCCGCGAGGTGTTCGGGGATGCAGCCGATGGTGCGCACATTGGCGGTGACGTCCTCACCGACACGGCCATCCCCTCGTGTGGCGGCGCGCACAAGGCGGCCGTCCTCGTAGACGAGGTTCACGGCAAGACCATCGACCTTGACCTCGACGGTCATGGGGACCTCGCGGCCCACTTCGCCCGCCACGCGTTCCTCCCATGCCGCCAGTTCCTCCAGGGAGAAGACGTCGTCAAGGCTCAGCATCCTTTCGCCGTGGGTGACGGGCGCGAAGGCCGACTGGGCGCTGCCGCCCACTGAGGCCGTGGGAGAGTCGGCGCCGGCGAGCTGTGGGAATGCGGCCTCGATGAGTTCGAGCTCGCGGTAGAGGGCGTCGTAGGTGGCGTCGTCCAGGGTTGGGGCGTCACGGTCGTAGTAGGCGGCGCGCGCCCGGGTGATGGTCGCGGCCACTTCCTCGTGCCTGGCTCGTGCGGCGTCAAGGTCCGTGGGCACTGGATTCGTGGCGACAGTCATGGCGACATTGTCCCCCATCCACAGGACGTTCCCCCAAGGGGCATTGTCCACAGGCCGTGCCGGCGCCCCTTGTGGCACGCCACGCGGTGGGTGAGCCTCGGACCATGAACGGTGAGGATCACAGCGTACGCGCCGCCGAGGCCCTGGCCTGCGCGGCCCACCTCGCCTGCGTCCGCGGCCCGGACCTCGGGGTCGTCATCCCCCTGCGGGAGGGGCTGGTCCTCGGGCGCGAGGGCGAGGTTCCGCTCACTGCCCCCTCACTCTCACGCCGCCACCTCCACGTCCTGCCGAACCCGCAGACCGGGACCCCTTCCGGAGGGCGGGGGCGAGGGCGGGGGCTGGCCCGGGTCAGCGACGCCGGATCGACCAATGGGACCCGAGTGCGCTCGGGACGAGGCCCCCTGTGCCTTCGCAGACGACTCCGGCCTGGTCGGGCCGTCTCCCTTCGGGCCGGCCAGGTGCTCGTCATGGGCGAGGACTGGTTCCTCCTCCGCGAGCGCCCCAGGGACCTCGCATGGCACGGCCCGGATCCCGCGCCCACTGCCCGCAGGCGCTTGCCCGGGACGCTCGTCCTCCTTCTTCCTCTCGCATTGTTCGGAGGCTGGAGGATCTGGGCCCTGACCTCCGGGCAGAATGCCCCCTGGGTCGGGCCGCTGCTTCTGGGCCTGGCCGTCCTGGCCGCCGTGGTCTGCCTCATCTGGTTCTGGCGGCGCCGTCGCAGACACCGCGCCCGGTGGGGCGTGCGGGACGCGGCCGCCCTCGCGCTCACGCTGGCATCCCGGGCGGCCCACACGCCCGGCGCGCTCCAAACTCCCCACCCGGCCCGGGATGCAGGAGGGGCCCGCACGGGGAAGCAGGATCTCGCCGGATGGAGCGCCGTTGCCGGTCCCCGGGCCCCCGTGCTGCGCACCAGCCTCACGGGCAGGCCCGGATTCGCCGGACCAGGCGCCCTTGCCGCCGCCAGGTGGTGGATCGGCCAGGTGGCGGCCACCACCGGGGGCGCCACTGTGCACGTGGGTGGTCATGTGGGCGAGGGCCCAAGTCGCTGGCTGCTCGGCGACGGGAGCGCGAAGGTCCATCTGCTCACCCGCGACGACCCGCTTCCCAGTGGTCCAGGCGCGGGCGCCGACACGCACATGGTCGGTGTGGCACCCGAGGCGGCGCAGCTTCCTCCGTGGTGCGACACCGTCGTGGACGCCCCCGAGGACCCGGTGTGCCAGACCTGGTGGTGGCAATGCGTGCGGGCGGCGGAGGACTCCTCCACCCTGCCGACCCAGGTGGATGCCCTCGAACTGTGGGAACGCAGCACCGCACCCCGCCGGGGCCTCGGAACGGTCCTCGGGGTGGACGCCCGGGGTCCACTGGCGCTCGACCTGGTCGAGGACGGGCCGCACGCCCTGGTCGCGGGCACCACAGGGGCCGGCAAATCCGTCGCCCTGACGACCTGGCTGCTCGGCATGTGTCGCGAACACGGTCCGGACCGGGTGCGACTGGTGCTCGTCGACTACAAGGGAGGGGCCGCCTTCGGGCCACTGGTCGACCTTCCCCATGTCGAGGCGGTGCTCACCGACCTCGACGAGGCCGCCAGCGAAAGGGCGTTGCGCGGACTGGAGACCCACCTGCGCAGACGTGAAGCCCTCCTGCGGGAGGCGGGGGTCGCCGACCTTTCCGGGTGGGAGGCTCTGCCCGATTCCCCTGCCTTGCCCCGTGTGGTCGTCGTCATTGACGAGTTCCGGGTCCTCGCCCAGGCCCATCCCGGTGTCATGGAGGCACTGACCCGTCTGGCAGTCCAAGGACGCTCCCTGGGAATGCACCTCGTCGCCGCCACCCAGCGGCCCGCAGGAGCGATCACCGCGCAGATGAAGGCGAACATGGAGCTCCGCGTGGCACTGCGCTGCCTGGATGCCGCCGAGTCCCTGGACGTGTTGGGCAACACGGTGGCCGCCTCGCTGCCACGGATCCCGGGCCGCGCCGTCATCCCCGCTGTGGCCCCGGGGCGCGGCGAGGTGCAGATCGGCCATGTGGCCGACCCGGGCGCGCTGGTGACCTCCATCGCGCACCGGTGGCGGCGGGCCGCAATCGAGTCCTCGCCCCTGTGGATCCCGCCGCTGCCGCTCCAGCTCCAGTGGTCGCAATTGCCCGCAGGCGCTCTCGCCCTGGTGGAGGACCTCGAGGCGGGCACTCATTCACCCCTGCAATGGTCGGGCGGGCACGTGCGCGTCGAAGGGCCACGCGCCTTGGCCGGCGAGCTCGCCCGGGCGGCCACGGCGCTGGCCTCGCGAATCGCCGCGCAGCAGGAGCTGCCCCTGCACGGGGTGCTCCTCCAGGGGCGCATGGAGGTCGACTCCTGCCCGGACCTGCTGCTGTCCTCACTCGTGCGCCCCACCGTGGCCGAAGGTGTGGGCGACTTCGCATGCCTTGTCGAGGAGATCGCGGAGCACGGGCCGGGGGTGTTGCTCATCGACGACCTGCCCGGCGCCATCGCCGCCCTTGAACGTCGCCTCGGCCCTGCGGCTCGGGACCTGGTCGCCGCCGTGCTGGCCCGCCCGCGGGAGGAAGGGCTGGTGGTCGTGGCCGGCACTCCAGGTGGACTCGGGGCGGAGTTGGGGTCGGCCTTCGCCCAGCGGCTCGTCACCGCCACGAGTGCGGATGAGTTGCTGCGACTGGGGGTGGCGCGCGCACCAGTGCCCCCTGACGTGCCGGGACGCTTCCTCACCGGGGCTTCGCGTCTGCGGGAGTGTCAGGTTCCCATTGCGCCTTGTCCTGCCGGGATGGAGGGAGTCTGGGGTGTGCGTCCCACCGTCCCGCACTCCGACCATTCGGTCTGCATCGGGGCCGAGTGGAGCCCTGTCAGCGCACGGGAACTCGCTCCGACGACACTTGCCTCCCCCCTTGAGGTCCTCACGGACGACCCGCAGTGGATGGTCGGTGTCCTTGAGCGGTGGTGCGCGTCGAGCGGCGTGGAACTTGCCCTTGACGAGGGTGGGGGCGAGGCCGGGGACACGGCCCTGCACGTGCGGCTCCGACCCGGTGACCACTGGAGCAGAATGCGCCTGAACACACGGTCAGTCGCCCTCGTCCACGATCCCGGGCCGGAGGTCATGCGCATCCTGCAGCAGGTGAGCATTCACAGCTCCCTTGCAGTTCGCGCCCAGCCCCGAGGCCGCAACTGCGCCGTTTTCCTGCACAGCGGGGTGCTCCACCGGGCACGTCTGCACATGTCACCATTACCCGGAAAGTGATCACTCCCACATACCACTTCTATGACTATGTGAACGTCAACTCTTGCCCAGAGGTCAGACATGTCAGAAACTTGTCCCTGTTGCACGCTCGTCACCGACCGAGCGCATGTCATTCATCCAATCAGAGCACAGGAAGGAACACGTCATGGATTGGCGGAGCAAGGCAGCATGTCTGACCGTGGACCCGGAGCTGTTCTTCCCCATCGGGAACACCGGACCTGCAATTGCACAGGCGGCCCAGGCAAAGGCGGTGTGCCACCAGTGCCCGGTCCAGTCCGTGTGCCTGCAGTGGGCCCTGGACAACAACCAGGACTCCGGCGTGTGGGGCGGCATGAGTGAGGAAGAGCGTCGCTCCCTCAAGCGCCGCGCAGCCCGCGCCCGCCGCAACTCCTGAAGCGCGACACCCGAACGCGCAGAACACCCGACGAAGGGGCCCGCGCCTGCGGGCCCCCTTTCGCATGTCCGCACCCCCGGGTTGCGGCTTGCGACCCCCGACGCGACTGCCCTCGCCAGAGCCTCATTCGACGCGCATCCGCAGGGACACCAGCGTACCCCCGCCCTCGCGCGGGGAATAGTCGATCGACCCCTGCAGCTCTCCGCGCACCATCTGCCGCACGATCTGGGTGCCCAGTCCGCTCATGGGCGAACCCGGCTCGAAGCCGGCGCCGTCATCGGCCACGGTGACCACCAGCGTCGACTCATCGCCGTCCGCCTCACCCTTGCCCCGCCCTCGTCGCGCATCCACCCACACGTGGCCGCCGCCGTGCCTGAAGCCGTGCTCCACGGAATTCGCCACGAGTTCGTTCAAGACGGTGGCGAGCGCCTGGGCCTGGGCGGCACGCACCGTCCCGAAACCACCCGTGGTGACGACCTCCACCTGGTGGTCGGTCGTCGACACCGCACCCGACATGCGCACCACGGAACGGGCGACCTCGTCGAAGGACACCGACTCGTCGACATTCTGAGACAAGGCGTCGTGAACGGTGGCGATCGCCTGGACGCGGCGCTCCGCCTCCGTCAGGGCCTCCTTGACCGCGTCCTGTCCGGAGCGCCTGGCCTGCAGGCGCAGCAGTGCCGAGACCGTCTGCAAGTTGTTCTTCACCCGGTGGTGGATCTCGCGGATGGTGGCATCCTTCGTCATCAGCTCCTGTTCGCGACGTCGCACCTCCGACACGTCACGGGTCAGGATGACGGCTCCCAGGCGTTTGCGCCCCTCCACCAGGGGCAGGGCCCGCATGGTGACAGTGGAGGCATGGGCGTTGATCTCCGCCCGCCACGAGGCGCGCCCCATGACGACCACCGGCAAGGACTCCTCGATGACGGTCTCCTCGCCGACGACCTCGGTGATCTCCTGGACGAGGATCTTGCCCACGGGGTTGTGGCGGATGCCCAGGCGCCGCAGGCAGGACATGGCGTTCGGCGTGGCCTTGATGACGCGCCCCTCCGGGTCCATCAGGACCACCCCGTCCAGGACGCGCGGCACGCCGCGGGTGGTCACTGTCGGAGTCGAGTCGTAGGGGTACTCGCCGCGGGTCATCATGTGGCACAGGATGTCCGCCGCAGAGTCGGTCCACCCCTCGAAGCCCAGGGCAAGGCGCGGGGAGGACAGATTCGCCTCCCGCGTGACCACGGCAATGACCCTGCCGTTGCGCCACACGGGCACACAGGTCTCCATCATCGAATAGGTGCCCGCCCACCTGGCCGAGGAGGAGCGCACGACCTGCCCAGTCACCAGAGCGCGCCGCATGTCGACCTCGCGGGCGGTGGGCAGGTACAGACCGATGATGTCGTCGACGTGCACGGTGGAGGAGGTGGCCGGACGGCAGTGGGCCACGGCGACGAACCGGTCGTCCCGTGTGGGCAGCCACAGGACGAGGTCGGCGGCGGACAGGTCGGCGAGGACCTGCCAGTCGGCCAGGAGCAGGTGCAGCCAGTCGATGTCCTCGTCACTGAGGGGGATGGACGAGGCCTGCTCGGCCAGTTGCGTCAGGCTTCTCATGTGGCAGAGTCTAGTGGTCGAGGACGAACGCCCCGACGACGAGCGAGCCTGGAGACACCGTGGACTTCACCCGAACACTTTCCTACCCCGCCTTGCCCGACGAGGTCGCCGCCATGTGCCTGGACGAGGCATACTCCCACCTGCGCGCCTCCAAGGCCGGCATGAGTGAGGTCGAAGTCTCCACCCGTGGGACCACCGTGACCACGACGATCGTCGTGCCGACACAGAACATCCCCCAGATCGCCCTCATGCGTCTACCCGAAGGCGCACGCCCGACCCTCGTCCTGACCGACACGTGGGCCCGCGGCGAGGACGGCCTGTGGCACGGGACCTTCAGCGTCGAGGTGCCGCACATGCCGGTCGAGGCGCGTGCGGAGTCGGTGCTGCGCCCCACTGGCCAGACGGCCACGCTGCGGGAGATGACCGGGCAGGTGCATGTGCGGGTTCCCCTCTTCGGCCCGCGCATCGAGACCCAGGTGCTCGATCGCCTCGACGTGCTCCTGCGCGCGGAGGTGGACTGCGCCACTGAATGGCTCGCCCGCCCGGCCCTGTGAGTCGCGACGAGGGCGCCCTCGTCGCACAATGGGCACATGACGACCACTGACCCGACACGAACCCCCTCCGCGCCCACCCCCTCTGCACCCGCCGCTGAAAGCGGCCCCGGCCCCGCCCTGTACCTCGAACGCACCGGCACCCGCCAGTACGTGGCCCGCAACGCCCGCGGCGCCGAAGTGCTCATCGGTGACGGCCCAGGCCGCTTCTCCCCCGGCGACCTGCTGAAACTCGCGCTGGCCGGCTGCAATGCCATGTCTTCCGATGCGCGCCTGGCCGCTGCCCTGGGCGAGGACTTCGCCCAACTCGTCGGCGTGTCCGGCAACTACGTGAAGGCCGAGGACCGTTACGAGTCCTTCCAGGTGGAACTGGTCCAGGACCTCTCCGGCATGGGGGAGGAGGACGTGGCTGCCACGCTGCGCCGGGCCGAGGCCGCCATCGACCGCAATTGCACGATCGGCCACTCATTCGCACACGTCATGCCGTACACGCGGGCCTTCACCTCGGAAGAGGTCTGACGTGGGGGTCGGCGACGCACTGTCCGCCGCCTGGCGCAAGGCCCTCGACGTCCCCTACGAGCTGTCCTTGGCGCAGGCGAATGCCCTGCGACGCAAGTACCCCAGGGCCACCCCCGCCAACCTCGTCGAACTGGCCCACCGCCGCTTCGCGCGCCGGGTGAGCGCCGAGTCCGCTGCGGCCGGTGGTGCCGCCGTGCTGCCGGGCGTGGGCACCGCGGTGTCCTTGGGCGCCTCCAGCGTGCAACTGCTGGCCTTCGTCTCCGAGGCCGCCGTCCACGCGCTGACCGTCGCCCACCTGCACGGCATCGACCTGCGTGACCCGGCCAAGCGCCACGCCCTCGTCCTTGCGGTGCTGACCGGCCAGGAGGGCGCCGAACTCATCTCCGCACAGGTCGGCATCCAGGCGGTGTCCTGGTTCCGTTCCAGCTTCCTGGACATCCGCACGGTCAGCGCCCAACGCTTCAATGACCTCATGCTCATGTGGGTGCGCAAGCGCGCGGCGTCCTCGGCCCTGAAGGGGACCGTGGGGCGCATGATCCCCTTCGGGATCGGAGCGGCGGTCGGCTGGGGCATCGGCGCGGGGCTGGCGCGCGGAGTCGTCGACGGACTCAACCTGGCGCTGGGACCGGCGCCGCACTCCTTCATCGAGGGCGTGGCCGTCGAGGTCGACACAACCGATGAGGGCGAGGTCGAAAGGCGTTTTGCCCACCTGCGTCTGCCCGGCGTGAGCCAGGAAGAGGAGACACGATGACCACGCATGCACCACTTGACCGCCAGTACGAGGACCTGCTGGCGCGGATCATGTCCGAGGGCGCCCCCAAGGGAGACCGCACGGGCACGGGCACTCGCAGCGTTTTCGGCGCGCACCTGCGTTACGACCTGTCCCGAGGCTTCCCTCTGGTCACGACCAAGTCCGTCCACATGAAGTCGATCGTCGGGGAGCTGCTGTGGTTCCTGCGCGGCGAATCGAGTGTGAGGTGGCTGCAGGACAACGGAATCCGCATCTGGAACGAGTGGGCGGACGAGGAGGGCAACCTGGGCCCGGTCTACGGGGTCCAGTGGCGTTCGTGGAACGCGGGTGAGGGTCGGCGCGTCGACCAGATCTCCCAGGTGATGGAGACGCTGCGCACCAATCCGGATTCGCGGCGCATGGTCGTGTCCGCGTGGAATGTCGGCGATCTTCCCGAGATGGCCCTGGAGCCCTGTCACGCCTTCTTCCAGTTGTACGTGAGCAATGGGCGCCTCAGCCTGCAGCTCTACCAGCGCAGCGCCGACATGTTCCTGGGCGTGCCCTTCAACATTGCCTCGTATTCGCTGCTCACCCACATGTTCGCCCAGCAGGCGGGCCTGGAGGTCGGTGACTTCATCTGGACGGGAGGCGACTGCCACATCTACGACAACCATGTTGAGCAGGTGAGGGAACAGCTCTCCCGCGAGCCATTCCCCTTCCCGACGCTGGCACTGCGCAAAGCACCCTCACTCTTCGACTACGACTTCGACGACGTCACGGTGCAGGACTATCGACACCACCCGCGCATCAGTGCCCCGGTGGCCGTGTGAGCGCCGCAGACGGGGATGCCACGATCCGTCTGGCGTCGATCTGGGCCCAGGACCGCGGGCGGGTCCTGGGGTCGGGCACGGGAATGCTCTGGCACGTGCCGGCCGACTTCGCCCACTTCAAGGCGGCGACGATGGGATGCCCGATCCTCATGGGGCGCGCCTCGTGGGAGGCGCTGGGTCGGGCCCTGCCCGGGCGGCTCAACGTCGTCCTCACAGGAGATGCCGGGTACCGGGCCGAGGGCGCCGTCGTGGTCCACTCGCTGGAGCAGGGAGTGGACCTGTGCCGCCACTGGGCCGGCCGACGCGGAGCCGACACCGTGTGGGTCACGGGTGGGGCCACGGTGTACGAGCAGGCCATGGGCCTGGTGGACGAGTTGGTGGTCACCGACCTGGACCTGGATGTGGCGAAGGTCCTGCCCGAAGGCGCCCCCCTGGTGCGAGCCCCGCACATCGACCCCCGGATGTGGAGGGTGGACGCCGAGCATTCCGATGCCCAGTGGCGCCAGTGCTCGGGCGATGCCCGGTGGAGGGTCACCCACTGGGTGAGGGCCTGACGGCCTGCGTCCCGCACCGGAGGGTGGATCGCGCCCTCACGGCTTTCGAGACCCGGGCCGCCTGAAACCCTCGCGCACCTGCACCTCGGGGCGGGACAATGGAGGTGGGACCAAAGGAGGTGCGCGATGAGGATCGCCGTCAAGCGGGACGCGACCACAGTCAGTGAGGAAGGACACGTCACCGGCAAGGACGCCGGCTCGACCCTTGTGCGGCGCCTGCTGCGCATCTTCCCCGGATCGGTGGTCCTGGGCGAGCAGGCCCGCCAGTGCGAGGGATTCGACGTGGTCCCCCTGGACTTCGTGGACCCCGAGGAGTTCCTGGTCGTCAACATGGACGTCACCGACTCACCCACCGTGTGGAACCACCTGCACCAGGAGACGGGCGTGGAGCATCCTCGCATCATGAATCTCCTGTGGTGGCCCACGACGCCGCTGGTCCAACGCGAGCAGGTGGCGACCATCGCACTGTCCTGCGCCCTCTTCCCCACCTTCGCCGTCTCACGCCGAAGCGCACAGGAGGTCCGTGACCTCGTCGAACGGTGGACGGTGGCGGATGTGGCCTCCGGGTTGCAACTCGGATGGGTGAACCCCGGGTTCCGCCTGGAGCACGTGCAGAGGCATTGCGAGCCTTCCGTACCCGTGGTCCTGTACCCGTCGATCTACTTGTCGGCGCGCAAACGCCCGCAGGACTTCGTCGAGGTCATCGACCAGGTGCATGACGAGGTCGACTTCAGCGTCGACATGCGCCTGCACGAGACACACCTGGACTCCGACGTGGCCCGGTCGATCGCGACCCGCGACTGGGTGAACCTTGCTCCGCTGTTGACCGGCAGACCCGACTACTGGGCGGCCCTGTCCCACGCGCGCGCTTTCGTGGCCACCTCGGTGGACGAGTCCTACGGCTTGGGCTGCGTGGAGGCGATGGGCGCCGGCGCCATCGGAATCTTCCCCGACCGCGAGTGGGCTCGGGCCCTGCTGCCCGAGGCCTACCCCTTCGTCTACCGCGACACGACGCAGGCCGCGACCATGCTCCACCGGGTGCTCACCGACCCGGAGGGCTGCCGGCAGGCGGTGGATGCGAGTGTGGGTGGGGACTTCGTCGCCTGGGTGAACGCGGGCCATTCCGACCAGGCCTTCGAGCGGGCCCTGACAGGCGCGGTCCACGACTGGTTCGGGCATTGACCCTCAGGCCCGGCCTTCACCTTCGGGCGTCAGGAGCTGCGCGAATTCGCGGGCGAAGGCCTCGACCTTGTCCCAGTCCGTGTAGTCGACCTTCGCGCCCGGCCCGTGCGGCTTGCCCGTGTGGGCGAGGATCTTGTCCATGACGAAGGCGTCCAACCCGCGATACAGGTCGAAGTCGATCTCACCTCCCAGCAGGATGGCCCGGGTCGGCTCCCATGGGGTGGCCTGCAGGAACTTGCGCGAGTAGGTGTTCGTCATCGGCTCGGACCTGGCAGGGTTCTCCGACGACAGTGACACGCCGACGAAGGCCGTGGGCACGGCGTTGAGACGCTGGGCGTGGCGGCGGGTGAAGGTACGCAGCTTGGGCGAGTAGTAGCCGTATCGGACGGAGGCTCCGATGAGCACCGCGTCGACATCATCGCCGATGGAGCGCATGACCTCAGCGGGACGCAAGGTCACCCGGTGCCCTTGGCCGTGCAGGATGTCGGCCATGCGAGCGACGATTCGAGTGGTGTGTCCGAAGCGGCTGGAATGCAAGGAAAGAACATGCATGGAGTGAACGGTACCCTGAGATCGACGTGACCTTCTGCGACGATGTGTCATGAAACACCGTGCAGGTCAGGACTAGTCTCGAACGGTGCGATCGACCCACCTGCGCCACTCCCCCATGACTTCGGACCCGACGCTACGAGTCCTTCTGCTGGTCGTCCTGTTCACCTACACGGCCCAGAACATGCTCAACGCGTCCATCGCTCCCCTGTCACGCGACCTGGACCTTCCGGAATGGATCATCGGCGTGGCGGTGTCGGCGGCGGCCCTTGCCGTGGCGATGCTCAGCCAGTTCTGGGGGCGACGCTCGGTGGCGTGGGGCCCGAGGCGAGTCACCCTGCTGGGACTGACGTGCGCGCTGGCGGCTGGAGCGCTCTTCTCCGCCCTCGTGTGGGGGCGCAGTGCGGGCCTGGTCGGCGCAGTGCTGAGCGGGGCCGGGATCGTCTTGGCACGCGGGCCGCTCTTCGGCACCGCGATGGCCGCCATTCCACCGACCGCCCAGGTCCTCATCGCCCGCGCCAGCCCCGACCAGGCCAGTCGCGTGGCGGGAATGGCGACCTTCTCCGGGGTGGTCAACGCCTCGATCATGGTGGGGTCGCTGGTCTCGTCCCTGCTGGGCATGTGGTGGATCCAAGCGCCCGTGCACGCCACCCCGTGGTTCGTGGCGATCGCATTGGGCTTGGCCTGGTGGGCGCTTCCCGGGGAGAGGGAGAAGGGCCCAGTCGTCGACGAGGATGCAGCCGTGTCCTCACCCCCGGATTCTCGACCCTCTTCGGCCGCTGCCCGCCAGTCTCCCGCTTTGCCACCGCGGGTCTCGTGGACGGACCGCCGCCTTCTGCCGTGGATGGCTGGCGCCTTCGGCACCTTCTTCGCGGCAGGTGTCGTCCAGATCCTCGCGGGCTTCGTCCTGCAGGACCGCCTTCACCTCAGCGCTCAGCAGGCGGTGCCCGCCACAGCCGTCATGCTGCTGGTGATCGCCTCGGGTGCGATGGTCATGCAGCTGCTGGTGGTCCCGCGGCTCCGGTGGGCTCCGGCGACACTGGTGCGCACCGGGGCCGGCGTTGGCCTGGTCGCACTGCTGGTGCTCACCTTCACGTGGCATCCGGTGACGATCGGCGTGGCCGCATTTTCCATCGGGGCGGGGATGGGCACCGTGGGGCCAGGATTCACCGCCGGCGGCTCGCTGGCGGTCACCGCGCAGGAGCAGGGCGGTGCAGCCGGAATCCTCAATGCAACCGGCGCGATCACGTGGATCTTCGCCCCTGCGACGGCCACGGCCCTGTACGGCTGGCAGCCTCTGGCGCCGTTCCTGTTGGCGCTGACGCTGTTGACGGTGAGCACGGCGACGGCTTGGACCCTGACCAGTCGGGTCGCGAAGCGGCCGACGCCCCAGGAGTCCTGAAGGCACCGCCTCGACCTTTTCGCGCTCGCGAACGGCTCGCGCCTCAGGAGGCCTTGGGCAGCCACTCCATGGCGTCGACGAGGCAGCGGGTGGCGAAGGCGTATCCCTGCGCACTCGGGTGGAAGCCGTCCCCCGCCCAGAACCCCTCGACCAGGTCCACATGGGCCACATCCGCGTACGCGACCCCACGTTCGGCGCACAGTCGCTTGGAGATCTCCGTCTGGCGGTCGATCTTGCCGCGAAGGTGCTGGCGCAGGGCGCGTGGCAGTCGCGGACTGTTGTGGGGCTGGCCTGCTGAGGAGAGCAGCACCCTGGGGCTGAGTTCGATCGCGCGGTCGAGGACCGCGGACAGTTCACTCTCCCACTCCTCCTCGCCTCGCCGGGCCATGATGTCGTTGGAGCCGGCACACAGCAGCAGCACGTCGACGGGGCCGTCCACTTCGGGCAGGAAACGGTGGCGCACGCGACGCATGGTGGCGCCGAGCTTGGCGTGGGTCCGCCAGTGGACGGGGCGTCCGGTCCGGTCGGCGATCTGTTGCGCGATGGCCGGAACCATGCCGAGCTCTTGGCTGTCCACGCCGCAGGCCGCGACCAGCGAGTCGCCGACGGCGACGAATCGCAGAGGCGCCGCCTCGCCCTCGTCACTGGGCATGTGCGCGTCCACGCCCTTCGGATGGACCAGCCCGGAGCGTTCCCCCTCCGGTTCGGGGTCGAGTTTCACGGTGGAACGGGCCCAGGCGGCCTCGGAAAGCAGCAGCATGCGACGCAGGGGATTCACAGCGAAGGATCCTAGTACGAGTTCTGACGGGCGACTGATCGGAAGGTCGTTTTCACCGGGTGGGCTCGTTGACTTCGGGGCCGCCGGCTGCCCGCCTGGCACGCTCGCGGGCCCGCGCCTTGAGGATGGTGTTGACCATGATGACGACCAGGAAGATGCTGAACAGAATGCCGCCGACCCGGGGGCTGACCAGGCCGGCGATCCAGACTCCCACGGGTGCGGTGAAGCACGAGGCTGTGCCGAGCAGCAGGCCCGTGCGCACGTCGACCAGCCCGTGTCGCAGGTTGGTCCAGGTGCCGGTGATCGAGGTGGGGATGATGACCAGCAGTGAGGTTCCGCGGGCCAGCAGGTCGCCGACGCCGACGAGCAATTGCATGCCGGGCACGATGATGGATCCTCCGCCGACACCGACCAGTCCTGAGAAGGTTCCTGCAGTGACTCCCACGAGTACGAGGGCGGCGCCGCGCGGTAGGTCGAGGACCAGGTCGGCGTCGCGGACGGGCACTTGGAACTGGCTGGAGACGAGGACTGCGGCCACGAATGCGACGAAGGTCCACGGCAGGATGCGTTCGGGGAGGCGCCGTAGCAGCCACACTCCGATCTGGGTTCCGACCAGTGTTCCTGCGACCAGGACCAGGGCTGCCGTCAGTGAGATCTGCCCGCGGATGCCGTAGGTGATGGCGCCGACGGTGGCGGTGGGGATCATGGCGACCAGGGAGGTGGCCGATGCGCGCCGTTGGTCCATTGCGAGGAAGGCGACGAGGGCGGGGACGATGACGATTCCTCCGCCGATGCCGAAGAGCCCGGACAGGAGCCCTGCTCCAAGACCGACCAGGACGGGCACGAGGACCTTTGCGGCGGTGATTGTGGGCGTGCGTGTCACGGTCCTTGATCCTACGCCCGGCGGTTCGGAGGTCGGTCAGGCGGCCTGTCGGGTTTGGCAGGTGCGCCGGAAGTGGGGAGCCTGCTCGCTTCCCCGGCCCGGACCCCCGGGTGCCCGACGGGGGCTCCGATTCGGACGGGTGGGTCGGATCCGGGCGGGTACACCGTTGACCAGAATTGGTCGGCGACTGTGCGGTGGTGATGCAGCTGGTTTCCGGGGGAGGAGTTGGCGGGAATCCAGTTCAACCGTTCGGGACCCATCCATCCGGGTGGTCGGACTTGCACTGCGCCGTCCTGGAAGCGGATGGCCCATCCGTTGCGGTGGAGGGTGCGGTGGTGGTGCCAGCAGAGCAGCACCCCGTTGTCGGTGTGGGTGGGGCCACCTTGGGAGTGTTCGTGCACGTGGTGGACTTCGCACCAGGCGGGGCCGACGGTGCAGCCGGGGATCACGCATCCTCCGTCGCGGGCTTCGATGGCGCGCCGCTGGTGGGTGGTGAAGGTCCGGGACTGTGAGTCGAGGGCGATGATCTTGCCGTTGGCCGCGGTGACGACTCTGTCGATGACTCCGTCACAGGCCATGTGGCGGGCGGCGTGCGAGCTGATGACGGATGCCGCGATCCGACCGGGGCCCGCGGGTACGTCGGTGAGGCTTGCCAAGCCGCGCGGGTCGGCGAGGTCGGCGACATTGATGTTGACGACCAGGGTCGGGGCGGCTCCGGCGATGGTGGGCATGGTGCCCAGGGTGGCTGCCCGACTGAGGATTGTGCCCAGGGCGTCGTGCATCTTCTGTGCGCGCGTCCGGCCTGTGACTGAGTTGTCGCAGGAGATGTCCACGCTCACGGCTGCCCCTTGGGGCTCCTGTCCCGTTCTTCTTCCGTCAACGATTTCTTCTTGGTATTCACCTTGACCGAGGCCTTCGCCTCCTGCCCGCTCTCCGGTGAGTTTCGGGGCATCGTTGACGCGCGGGTTGAGGACTGCGTCGATGAGTCTTTGCAGTTGTGCGCCGATTTCTGGCACCAGCAGCCCGCGGATGCGGATCATTCCGCCGTCGGTGGCGGTCAGGGACAGGCCCCTCTTCTGGTCGCGTTCGCGTTCGTCGGGCGCGGTTCCGTCGGGGTCGATTGCGGCGACCCACAGCTGTGCCACCTGCGCAACCGTGTCGGCGGGCAGGACCATTCGCTCGACCAGCGGGTCGGCACCACCCATGACGCGAAGGTCGTCGACGGTGAGGTCGGGGATGCGGGACAGCTCATTGCCGATGGCAGTTTCGTCGCCTCCCACGCTCACTTCTTCGCCAGTGCCGGCTTGCCCGTCGCCGGTACAGGCTTCGTCTCCCCTGCCCCTTTCCCCGTCGCCGGCGCCCACTCCCAGGGTCTGGGCAATCACGGCGCGTTCGGCTACCTCCAGCAGGTCGGGGTGGTGTGGGCGCATTGCGCACTGTCCCAGTGTGGACATGAGGGCTCGTACGGTGTCGGTGCCGATGAGGCCTGCTTGAAAGGCGGCACGTGTCAACGGCAGCGTGGCGGGAAGCTCCTGGCCGGTGAGGGCGCGTACGACTTCGAAGGTGCGGCCCATGCGGGATCTGCGCGTGACGGTGCTACCGGAGGCGCCGGTCAGGCGCGTGAGCAGGTCGACCGATGAGCGCGCGTCGTGGGCCAAGTGGAGTTTGGGTTGGTCTCCGACGGGCTTGCAGCGCCTGGTGACTTCTCCGGCAAGGATGGCCCGGGCGGAGTCGACCATGACCCCCAAGGACTCCACAACTCGAACGGCCTGGACCAATTCGGCGTCAGCCAAGGCCTCACTGCGCCCACCGACGACCAGCTCTTGCAGGGCGGATCGCACTTGGCGTACGAGCAGAGCAAGCCCAGCCCCGTCCTCGCCCCCGGACCGACGCAGCCCCTCGGGCAGTGGCTGAACTCCGCCACTGCCAGGCCCGGTCATGCTCGCGTCCTCCATGACACCAGTCTACCCCAGTTCGTACAAATGTTCCAGCCATTTCTGGACATTTCCGGAACATTTCCCCACCTCACATCGATTCCTCGCGACTCAATTGCGATACTCTTCAGACCAGTGGAGCTCGCGCACATTTCACAGAATATGCACTGCTTCAGTCGAGTAAGAGCTGGACTCTTTTCCCACGAATGCGATGCGGTTCTGCCGACTCCAGACGCCCAGCATTTCACGTGCGGAAGACCCTCACTGCCCCGAGGAGAGTCGACGCCCGTTGAGCACATGAGGATCCCTCACCTATCATCACTAGTTCACCATGACCACTCACCGCATAAGTCGAATCGTGGAGACGGTGGCACCAAGAAGTCACTTGACAGCACCTTCGAGCAGATCACCACTCTTCTTCAAGGTGAGCACAAACAGCAATACAGTGACAAGCAGCTTCACCGCGCTCTTGCAACCTCTAATGCCTTTGGTGCGACAGCTCTCACAAACGTGTCTGGAGCTTGAACTAGGAAGTTCCCTCCTGCAGAAGCGGTTCGTACACCTTCGCATTTCGGCCGCTCCACTCCTAGCCAAGCACTCGCCTTCATTCTTGAGGTTCGGATTCTCCACAATTCCCTCTCCCAAACGTGTCATCGAAGTACTGTTTGCCCTTTGTCGTGTTGCGATCAGCAGGCTCCACCTCACGCAACATCATGTCTCGTCCCGCATCAGGCACAGCCGGGATAACCGGAGAGTACCAGGCAGAGACGGTCCACCAGATCTCCTTGATCTTTGGAAGTGTGTTGCGCGATTTCGAGCAGCGCGTCCCGATCTGGCAGACATCTTGCAAGGAAGCCACCTAGCTCCTCCAGACACTGTTTGGTGGCATCCGGCTGATCCAACACGGAATAGGTAACTGCTTGCACCTCGGACATACGGATGATTCCCTGGATGGATTCGAGCGCATATTTGGCCTTGGTGTCAGGGTCAGACGAATCAGATTCAAAGAATCTCCCCAGAAAATTCGTTTTGCTCGAACGATGCAGTAACTCTTGCAGATGCTCAAATTCTCGCTCCAGTTTCATCAAGTCCTCTTCGGCTCGCATGGCGAGATCGAGAAGGGCTTGTTCACGCAATCGACTGCCGGCGATTGCTCTGGCACGCAGGAGGTTCACCCAAGCAGCCTCGGCCAGAGCCATCCTGCCCCTATGGAACTCGCCGGCAATGGCAATAATGCCTTCCTGAAGGGAGTTGATCTCACGCAGAGTCTCCAGCAGGAGCAGGTTCGAATGCAACTGAGCCAGAACGGCAATGGGATCCGACACATTCAACACCTTCTCCAAGCGACCTTAGTGAGAGAAACTCGACCCACCCTGTTCAACCAAGGTAGACAGGAGCCCCTTTCCGTCAGCCCTTGGCACCAACTTTGCAACACCTTCCTCGAGCATCGCCAACGACTCGGAATCCAGACACAGCTCCTCCACCGGCACGATTCGATTGAGGAATCGAAGCAGACTTGGCGCACCATGATCGATCTGCTGCAGCAGAAGGAAACCCCGCCAAAGCTGCTCACGCTGCTGTGGCCCAAAAGGGCAGAGAGCCGCCCAAGGCTTGGGCCAGCTCACCCGAATCCCAATCGACCTTCGAGCCTTCACCGGTCGAAATGTGGAGCAAAGCTCGACCTTCGGAATCACACGCCCCGCAGTAAAGGCACGTCCTCGCCGTGTCGGAGATACGCGTTCCACACTCCGGGCAACTGATCAGCGGCATTGGTCGACCTTCTTCAGCAAGTCTTCGTGTTCTTCAGGTGGCGGCCGATGTAGCCAACCACGATTTTGCCGAGATCAGCAGTCCGATCTTCGAAGTACAGCCGCGGGCTGATGGATCCTCGCGTCTGGATGACCAAGTGCTTGCACATGAAGAGCTGCCCACTGGCATCGACCTCAGGCGAAACTCGGAAGCAACGCTCATCACTCATCTTCTTTCGTACCTTCACACTGTTGGATTCATTCGGACGATACCGATCGGCAGAGATGAGATGCTTGCCTGCTGGCGCGCCACCACTGAGGTACTCTCGGATGCCGCCGCGAAAGTCGCGCCCCTCCGCAGACAGCCGGTAGGCGCAGTATTCGTCCAGGAATACGAGCGCATCCCACGTGTAGGCCAGCCACTGACCGGCAGGATCATGATCGGCCAGGTCCAATGCGGGACCCCAGTCAACCGGAAGAATGAGGTTTTGGAAGCACTCCGGCCCGAATACTTGGAGCTCGTCCCATTCTGAGACTTCTTGGTCGTAGGGGTCCTCCGGCAGCTCCCGCGTGTGTCCAACATCAACACCTGATTCATGCAGGAGCCGCCGTGCCTGTTCCAGACGATATTCAGCTTGGCGGCGAGCTTTGCCTTCCATGCGCTTCTCTTCTTCGAGATGTCGCATTTCCAACTGCAGATCTTCGATCTTCGCTGCATGGTCCGCACTTACTTCCTGCAACACCTCATCATGTTCCAGGGCGGTCAGCTCACGCTGCTCTTCAAGATTTCTGATGGCAGAGTTCGCTTGGTCAAGTGCTGCGCGCAAACTGACCTCCGAGGCCTCGAGAGCACGAACATGACGTTCGAGTTCCATCACTTGCTTTTCGGCACTTTCAGCTCTTGCCAAGGCGTCCACGCGAGCCGGATCTTCAGCAGTTGCTGACGAGCTCGCGGGCATCACACTCTGCGCAAGGTTCTCGTGTCGTGCGTCAGCAGAGGCGGAAGGAGCGATGAGAGTATCGGACGGCACAGCTTCGATGGTCGGGATTAGAAGTGACAGCTTCCCTGCTTGGAGGGCAGGCTCAGCAGTTTCTGGCACGACAACAACAGCTGAAGGCTGTTTATTCGCCATGTCCATTTCACGACCGGTGATGAAGTCTAGGCGGCGCGTGAACTTCTCGAGGCCGACCATGTTGACCTGTTCGCGGCAGATGCGCCCGTACATGCGCCGCAAAAATCTTGGTTGCGACTCCAGCATCCTCTTGGCGGACAACGTTCTGTGCCGCAGTGCATCGCGAGGGTCATCCACATCCACAGAACGCTTGAAGGTGCGCGGACAGTATGCCTTTATGTGATGGGCAGACGAGACCAAGTCGTTGAAATGGGATGTGGATTCCTGGTCCAATACGACGACTAGGGCCTGTCCGGAAGTCTCCGCTGTGATGTCCTGCAGAATACGTGTCCAGTCACTCTTGGCAACCGTCCCATCCTCTGCGCAGACGATGACCAACCCTCGACGGTGGGGATCCTGCAAGTGATCGACCAGCGCTTCCACACCATCACCGTGCGACAACCACTGCGGCTGGTCACGCAACTGCATGCGCCCGTCCAAACACGTGTATGTCTCGAGAAACTGTTGGATGAGTTTGGGCCGGTTGGCCCAACACGGTTGCCCTTCTCTTCGGGGATCCGGAGGCACATCGATGTCCACGACGACTTTTGGTGCCAAGGTGCGCCCGTTGGGGTCCAGGCCCACCAACAAACTGGTGACGAATTGGCCCGCAGGTTGAGGCCGGTCGAAGTAGATGAGTCTGCCGTAATGCGCACCTGCGGCAGTCCGTCCTATCGTGTGGATGACTTTGTCCCCATTGGGCAGAGCATGCTCGGACAAAGGAACTAGGTCATCGATCTCCCGAAGGCCTTTCTTCCTCAGCCAAGTGAAACCCTCACGCAGTAGGACGTCGACCGCGCTGGCAGCGTTTATCTCAAGCGAATCGTTCAGATCGACCGTGAACGAACTACGATATCCCAGCATTCTTTCCTCCTAGTTCTGGCCTGGCTTCATTGTGACGCAAGGCACTCATATCTCGAGCGCAGCGGTCAGGTGCTTGCGGTATCGACTAGTGAGTCGACTCCGACCAAAAGTCTGGAGAACAGCGCGCATCATCTCCTCACCCTTCATTCCCTGCCCGACAACTGCAGCGGCATTGCGCAATTCAGCAGGGCAGATCTCAGTCAGGTCACGGTCGGCAAGACTGTCATTGGGGCGAAAGCCTGTCCACGTCTCCGGATTCACACCAGTCGGCCACAGGAATCCATCGCTGTCCACATGGTCAACGCTCTGGCGCACCTGCCGCTCGATTTGTCTGCGTCGCTTCTCCCCCAAGCGTGCCACCCCGTACGTGCGGGCAACCAAAGTCGCCACCCGTGAGATGGAAACGGGACCTTCCATGTCGACGATCTCTCGGGCGGTGGCGCGGACCTTCATCTTCGCCAGCTTCTTCGGCAGGTCCTCAATGACTCCAAACTCCTCGGCTTGCACTTCAATGGTCCATGGCACCCATCTCGCACGTTCCGGGCCCGTCAGGTCATTGGTGGTTGCACCAGGGTCGACTAGCGCCTCTGGTTGAGGCGTAATCAGCTCGTCCTCGTCTGTGCGGGGCGTGTCGGACAACGGACCCCTGGGTTCCCTCACCGGTGACAGGGACGCTTGCGGTCCGACATTCTCTCGGATGAGACGCATGAGAGCTTCATCCGCAATTCTTCTGAGCTCAGCACTGGGAATCTCAAGGTGTTCGACGAGCCTTCGAGCAGTATCGGCGGCTCGCCATTGATCCAAGGAATCAAAGTCGTCCATGTGGGCCCAGCGGTTGCGCACAAGGCGCAGTTCACCCGCGGCAAGCGAGACTCTCCGATCACGATTGTCGAATGGGAAGCCCCAGGCTCCCAGGCGCTCCGTGAGCATGCGCAATTGGCACTGCAGGTCACTGCGGTCGTAGGTCCTACCCAGACGACCGGACCGCCGGTCCAGTTCGGATAGCACGGCGGTCCAGGGAAGACCGTTCAGGTGCGGAAGGAGACGCTGCTGGATGATCGGGTCCAGTTCCTTTGACAAGACCTGCAGCACCAGCGTCACGCCAGCATGTCGAGACTCGATGGTCATGTGGTCATCTCCTGGTAGCGGGCGAAGAGGATTTCTAGGCGTTCCTCATTGCTGTCAAGTTGCCGGGTAGCGCCGAAAGCGCGATCGACCACTTGATCCAGAGGGCGGTGAGCGGCCAGAAGCTCTGGCGCCGTGAAGGCTGCTCGCCGAGCGCACGGACTACACCGGCTTTGCGTTCCTGTGCCATCAGGCGGTCTGCACGCTTGCGCTGGACGCCTGCGCCCTCCATGTCCAAGTCGCGTAGACGCTGATCGTGTTGGGAGGCGGTGACCATCCCAACGAGCAGACGCACGATGGGCCCGTCTGCCCCTTGTTCGCGGCGTCGACGAATCTCGTCGTCCAACACGGCCCATCCGCGAAGGTCAAAGCAACCTGTCGCAATGTCCAAGGTTTCATAATCTGGAAGAACCTTCGACGGACGAGTTCCCCGTTCACCATTGCCGGTTCCCTTGCGGACTCCTTCCGTGGGCAAGTTGTCGTATATTCGCACCGCTGAGGCTCCTTTCCTGACATCGATATCAAGGATACGGAGGGGACCCACGTCTCCAGTTCAGCGAAAGATCCGACTTTCTCCCACTTCACACTAATTCGGCACGATGGCAAGTAATTCACTGAATCGATGTATCGAATCTCAGACCCACATGCCCCGAGGCGACAGCCAGGACCGTGTGCCAGACCGATCCACCCTTCAACCCCGGTGTCCCCTGCGTGCGCAGACCAAGAGCCGGCGTCATCCGCAGGCATGGAGAAAGGGCGGGATCCGGATGACTTCACATCTGGATCCCGCCCTCGGTGGTAGCGGGGACAGGATTTGAACCTGCGACCTCCGGGTTATGAGCCCGGCGAGCTACCGAACTGCTCCACCCCGCGTCGGTGAGAACAAGTCTACCCTGCAAGCACGCCGGCCTCAAACCGGGGGCCGGTGAGATGGCTCTCCACCAACAGACCCACCGCCCATCGCCGGGCCCACGTCACCGCACCTCAGTTGCCCGACTGGCTGGCACTCCCTCCGGCACCGCCCGTTCCAGCCCCGGCACCGCCGGGCGCTCCAGCCGCACTCGACTGCGCGTCGTCAGAGCCTTGCCCCTGAATGCCCGAGGTGTCGCGCCCCAGCTCCTGCTGGGCCTGCACTGCGGCCGAGAGCGCCTGGTCCAGGTCCTTCTGCGCCTTTCCGTAGGCGGACCAGTCGCCCGCCACGCGGGCCTTCTCGGACTCCTTCATCGCATTGGAGGCGGCCACGATTGCCTCGTC
The DNA here is from genome assembly GCF_018986735.1 of Schaalia sp. 19OD2882. Lineage (NCBI taxonomy): Bacteria > Bacillati > Actinomycetota > Actinomycetes > Actinomycetales > Actinomycetaceae > Schaalia > Schaalia sp. 19OD2882. The sequence goes on from NZ_CP065521.1 coordinate 1,947,482, forward strand.
CAGGCGCTGCTGCGCAGTCTTCGGCGCAGCGGCCCCGCCCTCGTCCGAAGGCGCGCTCGGAGTGCCACCGCCGCGGGCCAAGGTCGCCGCCGAATCCCCGCCGAAGGTCTGGTCCAGGGACTCGGCCAAGGTCGGCGCGAATCCGACCTGGTCGCCGAAGGCCGTCAGGACGAAACGGAGGATCGGGTACTGGGCGTTGCCCGAACCCTGGATGTACACCGGCTGCACGTACAACAGGCCGCCCCCGACCGGCAGCGTCAACAGGTTGCCGCGGATGACCTTCGAGTCCGACAGATTGAGGATGTTCAACTGCGGGGCGATCTTCTCGCCCGTGTCGTAGGCGTTCTGGATCTGGCCGGGCCCGGGCACCGTCGTCGAGGACGGCAGTGCGATGAGGCGCAATTTGCCGTAGCCCTCACGAGCTTTGCCCGGCTCGGACCCCGTCTCCGAGTCCACTGCCAGGAAGCCTGCCATGGCCTGCCTGTTGGACGTGCCACCCGGCACGAAGACCGAGGTCAGCGAGAATTCGGCGCTGTCCTGGCCCGGCATCTTCATCGTCAGGTAGTACGGGGGCTGGGCGACGGGCACCTGGGTCTCGTTGCCCAGCGGATCCTTCTGGGTCACGGTGGCGGCCGTCGCGGTGGAAGTCTCCTGCGCCAGGCGCCACTTGTCGCCACCCGTGTAGAAATCCGGAGCGGAAGTCACATGGTAGGAGGTGAGCAGTTCACGCTGGACCTTGAACAGGTCCTCCGGGTAGCGCAGGTGCCCCATGAGGTCACCGGAGATGGCGCTGATCGGTTCGACGGAGTCCGGGTAGATCTTCATCCATGTGGCCAGCACCGGGTCCTGCTGGTCCCACTGGAACAGGCGCACCGACCCGTCGTAGGCGTCGACGACGGCTTTGACCGAGTTGCGCATGTAGTTCACGGAGTTCGCCTGGACGAACTCGCCGGCCTGGGAGTTGCGTGAATCCACGGTCGACTGGTCCAGCGCCCGGTGCTCCGAATAGGGGTAGTCGTCGGAGGTCGTGTAGGCGTCCACCACCCACACCAGGCGCTTCGGCGTGGCCGGATCACCGTCCATGTCGACGACCGCCGGATACGCCTCCTGCTCCAAAGTCAGGTAGGGCGCCACCTTGGACACGCGAAGCAGCGGGTCGCGGTCGTAGAGGATCTGAGAGGCCTCGTTGGTCTGCGAGGAGAAGAAGATGTCCGTGGACCCGAACTTCACCGAATACAGGAGCTTGTTCCACGCATTGCCCACCGAGGGGCCTCCATTGCCCTTGAAGGTGGTCGACACCTGGCCTCCGGGGGCGGTGTCGTCCGGGTAGTCCAGTTCCTGGTCGGGCGCCCCCTCCGGCGCTCCGACGATCGAGTAGTCGGTGGCCGAGGGCGAGAAGTAGATCCGAGGCTCGTACTCGCCCATCTCCCCCTTGGAGGGAATCGACTGCTCCCAGTAGGCGGGAAGCCCTCCCCCGGTCACCTGGTTGCCGTATGCGGCCACCACACCGAAACCGTGGGTGAAGACCGTGTGCAGATTTGCCCAGGTCCGCTGGTTCTCGTCCAGGCCGCCCAAGTTGAGTTCACGCATGGCGATGACGGTGTCGCGCCTTTCGTCGGACACGGTGTACCTGTCCACCGAGAAACCGTTGGCGAAGGCGTAGTAGGGCTTGGACTGCTGCAGCTGCTGGACGGTCTTCTCGATGACCAGCGGGTCCAGGAGTCGGATCTGTGCGGTGGTCTGCGTGTCGGAGCGCAACTGCCCGGGCTCGACGCTGGTCTTCGCGTCGTAGGTCCTGTAGTCCAGCCCCTCCAGCCCGTAGGCGGCCAGCGTGGCGTCGATGTTGCGTTGGATGTAGTCCGACTCCAGTTGACGTTCGTTGGGCACGACACGGAATTGTTGGACCAGCGCCGGGTAAGCGGCCCCGATGACGAGGGCGGAGACGGCGGTCAGCGCCATGCCCGCTGCCGGCAGTCGCCACGTGCCCTTGAAGGCGGCGACGACGAAGAGGACGGCGACCAGGCCGGAGACGACGGCCAGGATCGAATGCGCCGGCAGGGTCGCCGTGATGTCGGTGAACATCGCGCCGTCCCACCTCTCACCGTCCTGGGTGAGCAGTGCGTAGCGCCCCACCCAGTAGTGCACGCCCACCGACGCCGCCAGCATGGCCGCCAGCATCCCGGCCTGCAGGCGCGCCGGCCTGGAGGCGTGCGGGCGCGGAGTCAGGCGGATCGTCCCGTAGAGGTAGTTCACCACCAAGGAGGCGACGAGCAGCATGGCGAGCAGACGCAGCAGGTAGCCGACCAGGAGCCCCAGCATGGGCATGGTGAATACGTAGAAGGACACGTCGAATCCGAATTGCGGGTCGGTGCGTCCGAAGGGCGTCTGGTTGACGAAGGTCAGGACCGTCTGCCAATTCGCGGCCAGCGCCGTGCCGTTGGTCAGGCCGAAGAAGACGGGGACCGCCCAGAAGAGGAAGCCTCGCACAGGCTCGATGGCCTCCTGGTATCCGCGAAGCGAGGCCGAGGACTCCCCACGGGTCGCAGCCTTGCGGTTCTTCCACGCCGACACCAGCGTCCAGCGCATGGGCAGTGCCACCAGCAAGAACCCGATGACGAACATGCCGGCCACCGCACCCCAGCGGGTCAGGAGCACCCGAAGGGAGCCCATCTGGTCGAACCAGAGGATCTCGGTCCAGAAACTCGACGCCCAGTGGATGAAGAATCCGAGCGCAGCCAGGACCAGGACGACGACGGTCCCCGGTCCGATCCGGCGCCCGCCTGCGCCATTCGAGCGGCCTCGCGTGGAGCTCGTCGGTGCGCTCACAATATGTCCTCCCTCACGGTGCCAGCATTCCCCGCCATCCTACCGTCGGGCACCCACGCCCTCGCGACCGGGGGCGGCCCTCGTGGTTGGTCAGCAAGGTGGGCGCGCAGGGCCCTCGTGCAAGGATGGGCCCATGAGCACCTCACAGGACCTCACCCCCACCGCCCGCCAGGTCGCCCTCGCCAACGTGGTCGTCGACATCGAGCGGACTGCGGCGCGCGTGGGGTGGGACCACGCGCCGACCCTCTACGCCCTGGTCCCCACGGGCCGTCTGCTGGACCAGCCCGGGCTGCCGGAGGACCTGGCGGCACAGTTGCGCGGCAGCTGGGACGGCGGCGAGGACCACCTGAGCGCCATCGTCCAGGAGGACCTGCCCGAGGAGGATCTGGAGGAGATCCTCGGCCACCTCGCATGGCCGGACGAGGTCGCCGGGGCGGCCCTCACCGTCGAAAGGGTCGTCGTCCCGCCCGAGGTCGAAGCACAGGCTCCCAGTGACCCCGAGGCCGCCCTCGACTACATCGCCTCGCACCCCGAGGCCACGGATGTGCGTCTGGCCGTCGGCGTCCTGCGCAGTGGCGAGTCGTGGTCCGCCGTGCGTTCACGCTCGCACGACAGTGACGACAAGGTCGGCCAGGGATCACGCCTGGTCCCGGGCCTGGTCGAGGCCCTCCAGGCCTCGCTGCTGCCCGAGGAGGAGTGAGGGGCCCGCATCCGGAGCCACCCTCACTGCCCCGACTGGGCCTGCTTGGCGGCCTCGGCATCAGCGGCCTCACATGTGGGCAGCGACTGCCCACGGCCCTCGGCAATGCGGGTCACGGCATCGCGGGTCGCCTTGATGTCGTCGACCTTGACCACGCGCAACCCGTGGGGAACGTGCCCGTGGACCTCGTCGCAGTTCGAGGTCGGCGCCAGGAACCAGTGGGAGCCGTCGCGCACCGCCCCCCACATTTTCTGCTGGATGCCGCCGATCGGACCGACCTTGCCGTCGAAGGACAGCGTCCCCGTCCCCGCGATCGACTGTCCGCCGGTCATGTCTCCGGGGGTCAGACGGTCCATGATCCCCAAGGCGAACATCATCCCCGCCGAGGGGCCACCGATGTTCTGGGCGGTAACACCGATGTGCAGGGGCAACTTCACCTCCGCCGTCAGGTAGATGCCCATCTTCGAGCCCTTCTCCTTGGGCGCTCCCGGCGACGACGTCAATTGCACCGGGGTCTCCTTGCCGTTCCGAAGCACCGTCACCGTCAGCGGTGTGTCCACCGGTACGGTCCGCATGAGAGCGAAAGGCACCTCGGCGGAGTCCACCATGTGGACTGTCCCGTCCGGGGTGCGGATCGAGCGCAGCACGTCACCCTCGTGGACCTTGCCCTCCGCGTCGGTTCCCGGGACCGGGCCTGCGACCGTCATCGTGGCCGGCACCTTCCATCCCAGCTCCTCCAAGGCCACCACGGCCGCTGCGTTCTGCGAGGACTTCATCTGCGCCTGCGCCGCCTGCGAGACCTGCTCGCGGGTGGTCGTCGGAGCGTAGACCTGCGAATACGGGATGATCTTCACCTTCGGATCGAACCACGCCAGAGCCAGATCCATCAGGGAGAGTCTGGAGTCCGGCCCACCCTGCTCCGAGATGGTCACCATGCGCAGCTCCCCGGCCTCGTCCCCCGGCTCGTGGAGGGGGTCGGTGTACACGGACTGGCCGGTGTCCGGATCCGTACCGGAGATCTCGATGACGGGCATGGTCCCCACGCGCGCGCCCACGTCCAGCGTGGGGCCGGGGCGCTCGACGACATAGGGCATCGGGATGACCGTGAGAACGAGGACGACGACCGCTGTCACCAGCGAAGAGATGACAAAGGTTGCGCGCAGGCTCACCCACGGTCTGCGGGCGTGACCTGCGGTTCGCCGTTCCTGGGTGTCGACGACGGCGCTTGGCACTGGGGATTCCACATGCCCCATTGTGGACCCCATGGCCACCGAGCACCTGCGCAGGCCCCGCCGCCCACGGTGAATTCCCATTGCGCTCTCAGCGCACGTGCAGGATCCACACGGGTGTCGCACGGGCGCGGGCACTAGGGTCGAAGCATGGACGACATGCGCACACCCGGCCAGCCGGACGACGGGCAGGATCCGACCGAGCGTTTCGAGGAGCTGCTTCGAGGCATGCTCGGCGCTGACGCCGCCGCCGAGGCCCTGCATGCCATGCGCGCCCAAGGCTTCGATCCTTCCGAATTGGGCGGCCATGTGCCCTCGGTCGCCGACATGCAGGCGGCCCTCGGCCAGTTCAAGCATCTGATGGACACCACCACCGGCCCCGTCAACTGGCGGGTGGCCGCCGACATTGCGCGCCAACGCGCCTGGGGGGCCGGAGACCCCACTCCCACCGCCGTCCAGGCCGAGCGCGCCAAGCAGGCGATGACGGTGGCCGACCTGTGGCTGGACACGGTCACCGACCTGGGTCCCGGGACGGTGACGCGCATGGTGTGGAACCGCACCCAGTGGGTCAGCCAAACCCTTGACGTGTGGAAACGCGTGTGTGAGCCCGTCGCGTCCAATGTCTCACGCGCCCTGTCCGAGGCCATGGGGGGACGCCTGGGCCCCTCCCGCGGGGACGAGGACGGCGCCCCCTTCGCGGACACTCCCCTGCCCGAGGGGATGCCGGAGTCCATGCGCGCCCTTCTCGGGCAGACGCGGGAGATCATGCCGAAACTCGCGGCCGTCTCCTTCGCCCACCAGATCGGCAATGCTCTGGCCGCCTTGGCCGGGGACAGTTTCGGAGCCACCGACGTCGGCCTGCCCCTGGCCCCGCAGGGATCCACGGCCCTGGTAGTCAGCGGGGTCGAAGCCTTCGCCGACGGCCTGGACATCCCCTACGAGGAGGTCCTCCAATTCCTGGCCGTACGTGAATGCGCCCACCACCGCCTCTTCCATGCGGTGCCGTGGCTGGCGGGCGACCTCGTGCGGGCCGTGGAGACCTACTCCTCCCACATCGCCCTGGACACCGAGTCCATCGCCTCCGCCGCCCGCCACTTCGACCCCAGCGACCCTTCGTCGATGGAGACCGCGCTGTCAGGAGGCATCTTCGCATCCGAACCGACCGCCGAACAGCGGGCCTCCTTGGCGCGCCTGGAGACCCTGCTGGCCCTCATCGAGGGCTGGGTGGAGGTGGTCAGCGCCCGTGCCACCGCCCCCTATCTGCCGCACGGCGACCAATTGCGCGAAATGATGCGACGCCGACGAGCTTCCGGCGCCCCCGCCGAGCAGGTCTTCGGCCAACTCATCGGCCTGCAGATGCGCCCCCGCAAGGCCCGGGGGGCTGCCAGCATCTTCCAGATCGTCGAAGCCGACGGCGGTGTCGCCGCCCGTGACGCCCTGTGGGCCCACCCGCACGTGGTCCCGACCTCGGAGGACCTGGACCAGCCGGACGCCTTCCTGGTCATGAGGCGTGCCGCAGCCGAACAGGATGCGGAGATCGACCAGGCCTTGGCCCGGATGCTTGACGGGACCTTGGGGTGGGCCGATGGCCTGGGGCCGGACTTGCCTGCCGGCGGCGCCTCCTGATCGCCCCAGCCGGCACTCATCCAGTCGCTCCTCGTCCAGTCCGTCGACGACGGACGAATCTCACGGGGGAGCCCCCGGACCTCGGGGTCCGGGGGCTCCGTGTCGGTCACCTCGGGCGACCTGGCGTACCAGACGCTCAGCGGCCGAAACGCGGGAAGGCGGTGCGGCCCGCGTACAGGGCGGCGTCGCCCAGGTCCTCCTCGATGCGCAGCAGTTGGTTGTACTTGGCCACGCGCTCGGAACGGGCCGGGGCACCGGTCTTGATCTGGCCGGAGTTGGTGGCAACGGCCAGGTCGGCGATGGTGGTGTCCTCGGTCTCGCCGGAACGGTGCGAGGTCATCGAACGGTAGCCCGCGCGGTGAGCCTCTTCCACGGCGTCCAGGGTCTCGGTCAGCGAACCGATCTGGTTGACCTTGACCAGCAAGGCGTTCGCGGCGCCCATCTCGATGCCGCGGCGCAGGCGCTCGGGGTTGGTGACGAAGAAGTCGTCGCCGACCAGCTGGACACGACCACCGATGAGGTCGGTGAGGGACTTCCAGGCGTCCCACTCGTCCTCGGAGAGCGGATCCTCGATGGAGACCATCGGGTAGTCGGAGATGAGCTTCTCGTAGTAATCGACCATGTACTCCGTCGAGCGAGCCTCACCCTCGAACTGGTAGGCGCCGTCCTTGAAGAACTCGGTCGAGGCGACGTCCAGGGCCAGGGCCACGTCATCGCCCGGCTTGAAGCCGGCCTTCTCGATGGCCTCCAGGATCAGGTCCAGCGCGGCAGCGTTGGAGTCCAGGTTCGGTGCGAAGCCGCCCTCGTCACCCAGACCCGTGGACAGGCCGCGCTCCTTGATGACACCCTTGAGGGTGTGGTAGACCTCGGCGCCCCAGCGCAGGGCCTCGCGGAAGGAGTCCGCACCCAAGGGGGCGATCATGAACTCCTGGATGTCGACGTTGGTGTCCGCGTGGGAACCACCGTTGAGGATGTTCATCATCGGCACCGGCAGGACGTGGGCGTTGGGGCCGCCCAGGTAGCGGTACAGGGGCAGGTCCGCCGAGTCGGCGGCGGCCTTGGCCACGGCCAGCGACACGCCGAGGATGGCGTTCGCACCCAGCTTGCCCTTGTTCGGGGTGCCGTCGAGATCGATCATGATCTCGTCGATGACACGCTGGTCAGAGGCGTCCTCGCCGATGAGCTCGGGAGCGATGGCCTCGGTGACGGCCTCGACGGCGTCCTGGACGCCCTTGCCGAGGTAGCGGCCCTTGTCGCCGTCACGGCGCTCGACCGCCTCGAACGCGCCTGTCGACGCGCCGGAGGGCACGGCCGCACGCGAAACGGTGCCGTCCTCGAGCAGGACCTCGACCTCAACGGTCGGGTTTCCGCGCGAGTCCAGGATCTCGCGAGCTCCGATTGCCTCGATCATTGCCACGTTGTTCTCCAATCGATCAATTGCGTGACTGACGTCAGGGTCAACGGTAGTACGCGCCACTGGCCCCGACCACCCCCATGCGCACCTTCGGGCGCCCAAAATGCCCCCGGGGGCACCAGCGGGCGGGGACGAGGGCGACAATGGTCCCCCGAAAGGAGCGCACCCCCTCATCGAGGGGATGCGCTCCGCCTGACACGCGCGTGTGCGTCGAACTCACTCAGTTGCCACCCATGGCCTGCACGGGTTTCGACGGCTGCACCTCGACCACGTCACCGAAGATCGGTTTGGCGTGGCCGAGCCCCGCGCCGTTGGCCACCCGGGGGTCGTTGCCGTAACGCGGGTTGATCGCCACCGGGTTCTCCTCCATGAAGGCCTGCCGCGCGGCCGCGCCCTTGGCACTCTGCTCCGCGGTCATCGGTGTCTGGTCGAGCAGGCTGGCGCGCAACGAGTCCTCCAACAGCAGCAGGGTCGTCTGGGAGACGTCGGTGGGCAACGGCTCCTTCCAGTGGCCGGCCTCCACCGCCTTGTCGGTCAGGTCGCGAATCTGCTGTTCGGTGACAGTGATGCCGACCGCTTCGGCCTGCTTCTGCCTGGCCGGGGCTTCAGCCAGTTGCAGGATGAGCGCCAGACGATCGTCCTCCTGGCCGGTGGCCCTGCCGAGTTCACGCATCGCAGTGTCGATCTGGGCCTCCGTGAAGACCTCCTCCCCCACCCGCAGGGCACCCCCGGGCTGGGCCGAGCACGCCCCCAACCCCAGCAGTGACGCGGCGATCGCCACCCCTGCGACGGCCTTGGTGACGGTGGTCCTCATGTGCGCTCCTCACTCCACGGTCCCTCGGAGGCGGCGTCCCCGGGGCCCGAGCATTCTATGACAGGGGGCGCAGGATCTTCGTCACCACCGTCTCCACCCACTCCAGGAGCGGCTCTCCTGTGACCGGCTGCCCGCCGATGCGCGCGGTCATGGGGGCCGGGACCAGCACCTGCCGGAGGGCCGCCTTGATGACGGCCCCCGGGTGCAGACGCCTCAGCCTGACGATCTGCGAGTCCGTCAATTCCACCGGCGCGAAACGCATGTACCTGCCCTGCCCGGTGACCTCTTCGATCCCTGCCCGACGAACCACCTCACGCAGACGCGCCACCGCGAACAGCAGGTCGACCTCGGGCGGTACGGGACCGAAACGGTCGGCCAGTTCCGCACGCAGATCCGCTTCCTGGGCGGAAGTGGTCACGGCCGCGATCTTGCCGTAGACCTCCAGACGGAGCCTCTCCCCCGGCACGTATTCGGGGGGCACATGGGCGTCCACCGGCAGGTCCATGCGCAGATCCGCCTTCGGCTCCTGCTTCTTGCCGCGCACGGCGGCCACGGCGTCGGCCACCATCCGCACGTACAGGTCGAAGCCGACTCCTTCGATGTGGCCCGACTGGGCCCCGCCCAGCAGATTTCCGGCTCCACGGATCTCCAGGTCCTTCTGGGCCACGGCCAGACCCGACCCCAGGTCCGAGTGCTGTGCGATGGTTTTCAGTCTCTCGTGGGCGGTCTCCGACAAGGTGCGCTCACCGGGGTAGAAGAAGTACGCGTAGGCGCGTTCCCGGCCTCGTCCCACGCGGCCGCGCAACTGGTGCAACTGGGACAGGCCGAAGGTGTCGGCGCGGTCCACGATCAGCGTGTTCGCATTGGAGATGTCCAGGCCCGTCTCCACGATGGTCGTGCACACCAGGACGTCGAAGTGCTGGTTCCAGAAGTCGATGATGACCTCTTCCAACTGGTGCTCGGACAGCTTGCCGTGGGCCACCCGGATGCGGGCCTCGGGCACCAGGTCCGCCAGGTGCGAGGCGACCTCGTCGATGGATTCGACCCGGTTGTGGACGAAGAAGACCTGCCCATCACGCAGCAGCTCTCGACGGATGGCGGCCACCACCTGAGCGTCGGAGTGGGCGCCGACGAAGGTCAGGACGGGTTGGCGCTCCTCGGGCGGGGTCTGCAGGATCGACATCTCGCGGATGCCGGTCACCGCCATCTCCAAGGTGCGCGGGATGGGGGTGGCGGACATGGACAGCACGTCGACATCGGCGCGCAGGGCCTTGAGGGTCTCCTTGTGTTCGACGCCGAAACGCTGTTCCTCGTCGATGACGACCAGCCCCAGGTCCTTGAAGGCCACCGTCCCGGTGAGCAGCGCGTGCGTGCCGATGACGACATCCACTCCGCCCGAGGCCAGGCCCGCCTTGACCTTCTCGGCCTCCTTCGGGGTGGAGAAGCGTGAGAGCGCCCCCACGGTCACCGGGAAACCCGCATAGCGTTCCTGGAAGGTCTCCAGGTGCTGTTGGACCAGCAGGGTCGTGGGGACGAGCACCGCGACCTGCTTGCCGTCCTGGACGGCCTTGAAGGCGGCGCGCACGGCGATCTCGGTCTTTCCGTAACCGACGTCGCCGGTGAGCAGACGGTCCATGGGAACGGTCTTCTCCATGTCGGCCTTGACCTCGTCGATGGTGACCAGCTGGTCGGGGGTCTCCACATAGGGGAAGGCCTCCTCCAATTCGCGCTGCCACGGGGTGTCGGGGCTGAAGGCGTGGCCCTTGGTGGCCTGACGCACGGCGTAGAGGCGCACGAGTTCCTTGGCGACCTCGTCCACGGCTTTGCGGGCCTTGGCCTTGGCCTTGGCCCAGTCCGCCCCGCCCATCTTCGTCAAGGTCGGGTGGTCGGAGCCCGTGTACTTGGAGATCTGGTCCATCGAGTCGGTCGGCACCATGAGGCGGTCTCCCGGATGCCCGCGTTTGGAGGGGGCGTACTCGATGACAAGGTAGTCGCGGGTGACGGCCGCCTCGCCGCGCCCCATGGTCCGCTGGGTGAGTTCGAGGAAGCGTCCGATGCCGTGCTGCTCGTGGACCACGTGGTCACCGGGGTGCAGTGACAACGGGTCGACTCCCTTGCGTCGGCGTGAGGGCATGCGGCGCATGTCGCGGGTGGAGGCGCCCGCCCGCCCCGTGAGGTCCCCGTCGGTGAGGACCGCGAGGCGCTGGGTGGGGGCGACGAATCCGCGTCCGGCGCGCGAGGTGGTCACCAGGACCAGACCCTCCTCCGGGCGGGTGGCCACGTCGACGACGAGGCGCGCCCCGATGCCCTCGCTCGTGAGTATGCTCACGAGGCGTTTGGCGGGCCCCGGGCCCTCAGTGGTGACCACGAGGTGCCACCCTGCGCGCGCGAGCTCCGCGATGTCGCCGGTGGCGGCCTCGAAGTCGCCGCGGTAGGGGCGCACTTCGCGGGCGCCGATGCCGACCAGTGACGGGCTGACGACCCGTGGGCGCACCTCGTCGGCCAGGAGGGGCCCGCCCGGACCTTCGCCACTGCGGCCCTGTGGTGCGGTGGCGCCCTCGTCAGCGCGGTCCTGACCGGCCACGGTCGCGTCGGCGAGTTCGGCGGGTGGAAGACTGGTCAGGTCCCACCAGGTGCGCCCGCCCTCGCCGCGCAATTCGTCCAGGTCCAGGAAACTCGCACTGCCGGCCTCCAGGGGGACCCCTCCCCCACCGGCGGCGACCGACCAAGCGGCGGTGAGGAATTCCTCGGTGGTGCGGGCCAGGTCCTCGGCGCGGGCGCGCACACGTTCGGGGTCCGAGACCAGGACGGGACTGCCCTGGGGCAGCAGGTCGACAAGGCGTCGCATCCCGCCGACGAGGACGGGCGCCAGGGACTCGATCCCCGGCGCCGGGATCCCTTCTGCCGCCAGTTCCAGCATCTCGGCCGCGCCCGGCAGGGTCGTGGTCAGGTTCCGGGCGCGCCGACGCACCTCCTCGGTGAGCAGCAGTTCGCGGCAGGCGGTGGCCCACAGGCCGTCCTCGGCCGCACCCAGGGTGCGCTGGTCGGACAGGGAGAAGGCGCGGATCTCGTCGACCTCGTCCCCCCAGAGCTCCAGGCGCAGCGGGTGGGGCTCGTGCGGGGGGAAGACGTCGAGGATGCCGCCTCGCACGCTCACCTGGCCGCGCTGCTCGACCATGTCGACTCTCTGGTAGCCAAGCGCGGTCAGCCGGGAGGTGAGTTCGGGCAGGTCGACGAGGTCCCCTCGGCGTACGCGCACGGGCTCCAAGTCACCCAGACCCGCGATGACGGGCTGCAGGAATGCGCGTACCGGGACGACGAGCACCTGGAGGGGGCCGGCGTGCGGGTCACCGGCCACCGGGTGGGCCAGGCGCCGCAGAACCGCGATGCGCCGCGCCATCGTGTCGCTCTGGGGTGAGAGGCGCTCGTGGGGCAGGGTCTCCCATGCGGGGAAGACGGCCACCCCCGCCGGATCCGTCCACGAGGCCAGGGCCGCGCCCGCCTGGTCGGCGTCACGGCCGGTGGCGGTGAGCATGACCACCGGCGTTCGGGAGGTGCCCGTCAGGTGCTGCGCAACGGCGGCCACCAGGGCGGGGCGCACTCCGACCGGTGCGGCGGCCACGCCGGGGGTGGAGGCCGCGACGGAGTCGACGACCTGCGCGAATGCGGGGTCGTCGAGGAGTTGGTCGGCCAGGCCCGTGAGTTTCACGATGGTCCTTCCCCTGGGAGTCATGCGGCCATGCAAGGGTAGCCGCCGGCCCCCACATCTGCCTCAGGCGGTGTGCAAACTCATCTGCGCCTGGGAGAACCCTCGTAGGACGACGTCCTCGACGACGTCAGCGGCCTGTTCGACGGTGACGTCGACCTCGGGCCTGTCCTTGGCGGTGATCCTGGCCAGGACGTAGTCGGCGGGGTCCTGGCGTCCCGGTGGGCGTCCGATGCCGATGCGCAGGCGGTGGTAGTCCTTCGTGCCGATGGACTGGGAGATGGATTTCAGGCCGTTGTGGCCGCCCTCGCCCCCGCCCCTCTTCAGACGCAGCTCGTGGGCGGGAAGGTCCAATTCGTCGTGAAGGACCAGCAGATGCTCCGCATCCACGCCGAGGAAGGTCATGAGGCGCGAGACGGGCCCCCCGGTGATGTTCATGTACCCGTCCGACACGGCCAGGACCACGCGGGGGCCGGGTACGCCACCGGGGAGGACCCCCAGGCGCACGTCGGCCACATGGGTGCCGGACTTGTGGGAGGTCAGATGCGCCCCGCAACGCGCCGCCAGCACGTCGACGGTCATGTGTCCGACATTGTGTCGGGTGTCGGCGTACTGGGCGCCGGGATTGCCAAGGCCCACGACGAGCCAGGGCCGGGTTTCACTCATGGCAACGATCCTAGTGTGCGGGACCGGGCGCTCCCTTCAGCCCTTCTTCTTCAGGGCTTCCTTGAAGACCCAGATTCGCATGACGACGTACAAGAAGATGCCTTCACAGCAGGCGGAGGTGAATCGGGCGATTTCCGCATTGATGCCGAAGTGGTCGTGCAGGACGACGGTCAGGCCGACGACGAAGATCACGTACTGGGCGACCAGCCCCACCGTGTAACGGTACCCGTGCAGCAGGAAGTGCCCGTGCACCTGGAAGTTCAACCACTTGTTGAGCACCAGCGAGTACAGTCCCGCGATCGCGTAGCCCACGGTGACGGCGATCTTGAGGTCCCAGTGGAGAACCTCCTTGAACAGGGCCAGGAAGGCGATGTCCACCAGGAAGCCGCTGCCGTTGATGAGGGCGTAGCCGATGAAGGTCGTGGGGACCAAGTGGCGCATGAAGGGCGGGATGATCTTCTGGATCCCCCCGACCAGCCGCAGGAATGCCTGCGGTGCCCAACTTGCCGGGCCCGCGTGCTCCACTTCGCTCGACATCCCCACCTCCGTCACTTTTTCCTCACGGCGCCACCTCGGCACCCTCAGTGCAGGTTACACGCCTGCCCGCGGGGTCGCGTGGCTCACTGCGGCTCGCACAAGGAGCCGCCAGCGAAGAGTCGCGGCCTCGGTACCGTCAATGCTCATTGCTCCCTGCCGGCCGGTCCGCCCGGGACGGCGATCATGAAGTGCGGTTCATTGAGTCGGGCCAGCGCGAAGGCCTCTGCCACACGGGCCGCGACCTCGGCCCCCTGCCCTTGGTCGACGAGGGCGATCGCGCTTCCCCCGAATCCTCCCCCCGTCATGCGTGCCCCGTGGGCCCCGTGGGCACGGGCGACGTCCACGGCCAGGTCGAGCTCACGGCAGGTCACCTGGTAGTCGTCCCTGAGGGAGTCGTGGGAGTCGTCGAGGAGGGCTCCTGCCACGGCCAGGCGTTCACCTTCGAGGGGTCCCTGTCGCAGCAGGTCGATGAAGGCCCGCGTGCGGGCGACCTCGGAGACCACATGACGCACCCGCATGACCTGGCGGGGATCTTCCACCTTCGCCAGCGCTGCGTCGAGGTCCTCGACCTCGACGAGAAGGTCGACCCCGAGGACTGCCGCAGCCGCTTCGCAGTCCGCACGGCGCGAGGCGTACTGGCCGTCATTGAGGGAGTGCGGGGCGCGGGTGTCGATGACGAGCAGTTCCAGGTGATCTCTTGCCAGGTCGAAGGGAATCTGCTCGGTGGACATGTCCCGACAGTCCAACGCAAGGGCGTGTCCGGCGGCGCAACGCAGTGAGGCCGTCTGGTCCAGGCCCCCCGTGTTGGCGCCGGCGATCTCGTTCTCGGCGCGCCTGCAGGCATCGACCAGGACTTTGCGCCCCTGGTCGTCGGGGGCCTGGGCAGTGCCCGCCAGGCCGAGGTCGAATAGCTCGTCCAGGGCCACTGCCATCGAACACTCCAGTGCCGCGGAGGAGGACAGCCCGCCACCTTGCGGCACGCAGTTCCACAGGGCGACGTCGAAGCCACCCAAGGGGCCGTGTCCTGCCTGCTCCAGGGCCCAGGCGACGCCGACCAGGTAGGCCGCCCACGTCCTGACCTCGCCCGCCTGCCCGCGGGGGGCGACCTCGTCCAGGTCGACGACGTCCACGGCATCGACGGTCTGCGGGGAGACGAGGCGCACGATGCGGTCCTCGCGGGGGCGCACGGCCACGTAGGCCCGGTGCGGCAGGGCGATCGGCAGGCAGGGGCCACCGTTGTAGTCGACGTGTTCGCCGATGACGTTGACCCGTCCCGGGGCCGACCACACGCCCACGGGGTCGCCCCCGAAGACTTGGGTGAACAGCGTGCGGGCGGCCGCCGCGCCTTGGTCGCCACCTGCCGCAGTGTTCCACACGATCTCAGTCACGGGTCACCACACCTCCTTCACTTCGGCGGACCCACGTCACGTCCTCGTGCTGTCGGCCACACTTTGAGAACGTTAACACGGAGAGAGTGGAAAGCCAAGTGAATTACGATGATCTCTCACGTGGTTACCCGCAATCGAGGAATGATGTACCTACCCCCGCGCCGCCCAGACGAGGACTGGTTGGGCGTCGTCATCGCCATTCCCGAGCCGTGGGTCTCTGCCCTGACCAAGGCCCGCCTGGACCTCGGCGACGCCATGGGGGCCTCCGTCCCGGCACACATCACGCTGGTCCCCCCACTGGCCGTTCCCACCTGCGCCCGCATCGACGTCATCCGACATCTGCGCTCCATCGCCCTCAAACACCGCCCCTTCCGCGTCACCCTGCGCGGGGCAGGGTCCTTCGCCCCCGTCTCCCCCGTGGCCTTCGTCAATGTCGACGAAGGCGCCGCCGAGTGCACCATGTTGGCCGAGGACCTGCGGTCGGGCCCACTGGACCACCCTCTGCGTTTCCCCTACCACCCGCATGTGACCCTGGCGGCAGGCGTCGACCATGAAACCCTGCAGCGGGCGGTCGAATTCGCGGGCGGAGTCGAGGCCTCGTGGATGGTCCCGGGTTTCCGCCTGGACCGGGTGGACGAGAACGGCATGTACCATTCGCAGGCCCTCTTCGACCTCGTCACCTCCTGAACCCCGCCGTCCCGTAGCGTGAGGGCATGAGCCATGCACGCGGCAACACCCTTGGCGCCGCCTCCCCCGAGATCGAGAAGAACGCCAACCCGACCCGCTCACGCCAAGCAACGATCCTGCGCGAAGCCTCCGCCGGCAGCTTCCGCGCCCTTGCCCGCGCCCTGGGCGAAGGCACCCCGCTCGAACGCCTGCGGGCGTTGACACAGTGGTGGCCCAACACGCGCCTGGCCCGCACCCTTGCCCGCTACTCCATCCGCAACGGGGGCCTGCTCTCCACAGGAATGGCACTGACCACCCTGCTGTCCCTGACCGCCGCCCTGACCGCGGGCCTGACCGTCTTCGTCGCCCTGCTCGGCGGCAACGACGAACTGCGCGGCGCCGTCCACGCCGGCATTGACACGGCCCTGCCGAACCTGCTCCGCTCGGCAGCCAACCCCGACGGCCTCGTCGACCCGGACAGCCTCATCAACTCCAATGCCCTGTCGCTGACCGGAAGCGTCTCCTTCGCCCTGGCCATCTGGGCGGCCCTCAACGTCGTCGGCCAGATGGGCTCATCCATCCGCTCCATGTTCGCCGTCACCGCGATCCCCGACAGTTTCCTGCGTCTGCTGGCCCGCAATGCCGTCGGAGTGCTCGGGATCGGAGTGGCCTTCGTCCTCGGCGCGGGACTGGCCGTGGTCACGGACCTGGCCGGAGACCTCTTCTTCGACACGGTCGGCATCTCAGGGCGCGCACCCCGACTCTTCGCCGCCGCCGCGTCCAATGGCATCCAATTCCTCGTCTTCGCAGCAGCCACATGGCTGCTCATCAGGCACGTCGCCGGCGTGCGGGTCCCCCGACGAGACCTCCTGTGGGGGCTGGCCCTGACGGGAATCGCCAGCCTGGTCCTGCGCATGGTCGGCACCTCGGCCGCAGGCGCCGTCAAAGGACCCCTGCTCACCACCGCCACGGCTCTGGTCACCCTGGTCCTGTGGCTCAACCTGCAGATGCGTCTGGTCCTGACCATGTGCGCCTGGATGGCCAACCCGCCCCGGCTGCACGTCGTCACCGACGCCGCCAGCGTCCACTTCGTCGAATGCCCGAACTACGTCACCGTCTCGGCGCCTCACACCCTGCTGTGGCCGCACAATGCTGCCTCCGGCGACATCGTGCCGACAGGAACCCGAGGGCTTGACGCCCGGCCCTGCGTCCCGCCTCAGACCTCGTAGTCGACGACCAGGGGCGCGTGGTCCGAAAAACGCGCATCATAGGACGCCGCGCGGCAGACTTCGACGCGCTTGGCCATCTGCCCAAGTGAGGGGGTCGTGAACTGGTGGTCGATCCGCCACCCCGCGTCGTTGTCGAAGGCCTTGCCGCGCCACGACCACCACGTGTACGGCCCCTGGACCTCACCTGCCAGCACACGCGTCACATCCACCCACCCGGCGTCCAACCAGCCGGCCAAGTGGGCGATCTCCTCGTCCAGGACCCCGGCCCGCTTGTTGTGGTTCGGCGTCCAGTTCTTGATGTCCGCACGGGAGAGCACCACATTGAAGTCCCCCGCGACCAGCACATTGGCTCCGCAGGACAGAAGCTCACCCATGCGCGTGTCAATGCGCGCCAAGTGCGCCATCTTCGCCTCCTGCTTGGCAGTGCCCACCTCACCGGAATGGAAGTAGGCCGACACCACGCGCACTCGCCCACCCGATGAGGTCTCGACCTCCGCTTCGACCCAGCGACCCGAATCGACGTCGACCTCGTCGGCGTAGAGGAAGGGGCGTGCCCCCTGAGCGCCGTCGACGCCACCCTGCGCACCGACCAGGTCGGCGCGGTCGCGATGCACGGCCATCGCAACACCGGCGCGGCCCCTGATGCGGCACGGCACCCACACCCCCTGCCACTGGCTGCCCAGAAGGTCTGCGGCCACATCGGCCGGCGCTCGGACCTCCTGCAGGAGCAGCACGTCGGGGGCGGCCTCGTCGAGCCAAGCGGTCAGGCCGCGCCTGTGGGCGGCCCTGATGCCGTTGAGGTTGACGGTGGCCACCCGCAGCAGGGAGTCGGGCCCGCCGGCCCCCGTGATGCCGCCCACCCCGGTTTCCCCGCTCATGCGAGATCCTCCTCGTCCGGAAGGACCATGGTTCCGGTGCCCTCGTCCGTCATGACCTCGATGAGGACCGAGTGGGCCAGGCGCCCGTCCACCACATGCACCTGCCCCACTCCCCCGTCGATGGCCTCAAGGCAGGCCTGGACCTTCGGAATCATGCCCGAGGAGATTGCCTCACCCAGGGCCCTCAACTCGGAGGCCGTGATGGAACTGATGAGCGAGTCGGGATCCGGGTAGGCGCTGTGGATGCCCTCCACGTCGGTGAGCATCAGCAGCTTCGCGGCGCCAAGCGCCACCGCCAGGGCCGAGGCCGCAGCGTCGGCGTTGATGTTGAGCACCCCCGCCGGGTCGTCCTCGTCCAGGGCGATGGAGGAGATCACGGGGATGCGTCCGGCGTCGAGCAATTCGAGGACGGGCGCCGGGTCGACCTCGACGATGTCCCCCACCAGCCCGTAGTCCACCACGGTGCCGTCCTCACTGACGCGCCTGCGACGGGTGGCCCGGAAGAGGGCGCCGTCCTCGCCGGAGATGCCGACCGCCAGCGAGTCCTCCGAGTTGAGTTGGGCGACAAGGGTGCGCTGGACCTGGCCGGTGAGGACCATGCGCACCACCTCCATGGCCTCCGCGGTGGTCACCCGCACCCCGTCACAAAAGGGCGTTTCAATGCCGAGGCGCTTCATCATGGCGCTGACCTGCGGGCCTCCGCCGTGCACGACGACGGGCCGCATGCCGACCTGGCGCAGGAACTGGATGTCCTGGGCGAAAGCCACCTGCGCCTGCGGATCCGTCATGGCGTGTCCGCCGTATTTCACGACCACCGTCTGGCCGCGGAACTCGCGCATCCAACCCAGCGCTTCACTGAGGACCTGGGCGCGCTGGGTGGCGCTGAGGTCTGTGGGATCGTGCCGGGTGGCCATGGGGGCTCCTGTCTACGAGGGCGAGCGGGGCGGGGCGAGGGCGCCAGTCAGTCCCACTGGCCCAAGGTGGCGACCATGACGGCCTTGATGGTGTGCATGCGGTTCTCGGCCTGGTCGAAGACGATGGAGGCAGGGCCTTCGAAGACCTCGTCGGTGACCTCGAGTTCGGGCAGGCCGGTGGCCTGGAAGATCTCTTCGCCCACGGTGGTGTTGCGGTCGTGGAAGGCCGGCAGGCAGTGCATGAACTTGGCGCCGGGAGCGGCCTTGGCCATGAGGGCGGCGTTGACCTGGTAGTCCTTGAGCAGGGCGATGCGCTCGTCCCAGACCTCCTTGGGCTCTCCCATGGACACCCAGATGTCGGTGTGGACGAAGTCCACGTCGGCCACGCCCTCGTCGACGGACTCGGTCAGGGTGACGGTGGCGCCCGTCTGCGCGGCGACCTCGCGGGCGGCGGCAATGCACTCGTCGTCGGGCCACAGGGACTTCGGGGCGACGATGCGCACGTCGGCGCCGATGAGAGCGCCGTTGACCAGCAGGGAGCGTCCGGTGTTGAAGCGGGCGTCGCCGACGTAGGCGAAGGAGACCTGGTCGAGGGGCTTTCCGGCGTGCTCGCGCATGGTCAGGGCGTCGCAGAGCATCTGGGTGGGGTGCCAGTCGTCGGTCAGGCCGTTCCACACGGGCACACCCGACAGGCGGGCCAGGGTGTCGACCTTGGACTGGTCATCGCCGCGGTACTCGATGCCGTCGAACATTCGGCCAAGGACCCGGGCGGTGTCGGCCACCGACTCCTTGTGACCGATCTGCGAGGCAGAGGGGTCCAGGAAGGTCGTGTGGGCACCCTGGTCGGCAGCGGCGACCTCGAAGGCGCAGCGGGTGCGGGTGGAGGTCTTCTCGAAGACGAGGGCGATGTTCTTGCCCACCAGACGCCGGACCTCGCGACCCTCCTTCTTGGCCGCCTTGAGCTCGGCCGCCAGGTCGATGAGAGCGAGCCACTCGGCCGGGGTGAAGTCGAGTTCCTTGAGCAGGTGTCGGCCGTGGAGCGCGTGGTGCATCAGAGGTCCTTCCGGGTACGTCTTCGGTGTGCCTCCAGTTTCCCACGCAAGCCCCCTCCCCTCGCAATCCGTCCGCCGTCCACGACGGACGATTCTCGCGCGAGATTCGTCCGTCGCGTGGTGAGATTCGTCCCTCAGGAGACCTTTCGGGAGATCGGGCAGGTCATGCAGCGCGGTCCGCCACGGCCCCGGCCGAGCTCGGAACCTGCGATCGGCAGGACCTCGATGCCGCGTGAGGCCAGGAAGTCATTCGTGGTCGTGTTGCGCTCGTAGGCGACGACCACCCCCGGCGCCAGCGCCACGAGATTCGACCCGTCGTGCCACTGCTCGCGATCGGCCGCATGGCGCCCCATCGGGGCCGAAAGCACCTCCACCGAGTCCAGGCCCATCGCCTGGGCGATCACCCGGTGCATGTCCTCGGCCTCATTCGAACGCACCTGCAATTCGCGTCCGTCCGGGCAGGTGATCGTGTGCGAACGCAGCATCCCCAAACCGGCGTACTTCACGAACACGCCCTCGTCGGCCATGGTCATCACCGTGTCCAGATGCATCTGGGCGCGGGTCTTGGGCATCTCCAGCGCGATGACCCGGGTGATGCACCCGTCCAGCAGCAGTGTGCGGGCCAATTGCTCGGCGCCCTGGGCGCTGGTGCGCTCACCCATGCCGATCATCACCGCTCCCCCACCCAGGACGATGAGGTCGCCGCCCTCCACCGCGGCGCTGTCCGGCCCCAGGCCGTCGTCCCACATGGGCACCTCGGCGTCGGCGAACATCGGGTGGTGGCGGTAGATGATCCGCGCGTTGAGGGACTCGCGTCGTCGCGCAGGCCAACGCATGGTGCCCACCGCCACCCCCCGGTCGATCCACGCAGAGGTGTCACGGGTGAACAGGTGATTCGGAAGCGGCGGGACGACGAAGTCGTCCTCCGCCTTCGTGCGCAGCAGCACCGAGTCCTTCACCGAGGTCGCCGCGAGCAGTTCCTCCTTGGTCAGGCCCGCCACCAGCAGGTCCGCCAGGGCCTCCGCGTCCAGGCCCTCCGCCCAGGAACGCACGTCGTCGGCCGTGAGCACACCCAGGTCGTCCTCGTCGAAAGCCCCCTCAAGGGCGGCGCGGCGCCCCCCGGGGGTGGCCAGTGCCTCCGTGAGAAGGCGCTGCAGGTGCAGGACCTCGACCCCGCGCGAGGCCATGGTCGCGCAGAAGGTGTCGTGCTCCTCCTGGGCGCGTTCCAACCACAGGAGGTCGTCGAAGAGCAGGTCGTCCATGTTGGACGGGGTCAGGCGCAGCATCTCCTTGCCGGGCCGGTGGACCATGACCTGTTCGAGGGGAGCAAGGTCCGAGGAGATGAAAGGTGCCACGCGAGTCCTCCTGTCGGGTTCACCGCTGTCGGGGTGGCGCCGCACGGGTGCGCGGCGCTCGACAAGCCTATCCCCGACCGACTCCGCGCTCACCCGCTCAGGGGGTGACCACGCAGGTGACCACGGGTGCCGAGGTGGCCCCCTTCTCCTGGCGAACGACCAGTTCAAGGCAGGTCCGACCTTCGACGGGCGCGACGATGACGGAGGTCTTCGGTGTCTCCTGGACGGGACGGCCCTCGGTGGGGTCCACCACGCGGTACAGGTAGGACACTCCTTGTCCGGCGGAGTCCCACGAGAACGTGACACCGTCCGGGCCGACCGTGCCGGAAAGGCCCGTCGCCGAGCGGACGGTGGGCACGGGAACGTTCGTCAGGACGCCGGACTCGGTGGTCTCGGCCGGAGGGGAGTCGGTGGGCACTGCGGACTGCCACAGGTGCCTGAATGCCATCCCGGCGACGACGCCCACCGCCAGCACAAGGGCGAGGAAGCCGACGACGACGGTCGTCAGGTTGCGTTGGACGCTGCGCCGCCGCGCCCTTTCCCCACGGCTCTCCGCCCGCGAGCGCAGGAGGGGCAAGGTGGCCTGGCCTTCGAGGCGGCGTTGGTCGGGGACGAAGTTGAGTGAGGGCGAGGCGGCGGTGGCGGCAGCGGCCTCGTCGATGAGGATGACCCGCGAGACCTTCGTCTCCGCGTACTGGCGGCCCAAGGGTGCCGGAGCGGCCCCCCGCGAGCCGGGCTCGACGAGGAAGGAGGTGGGGCCGCGCCCGTTGGAGGCGGAGCCGTCACCGTATTCGAGGACGTCGAAGGAGGTGACGGGCAGGCTCTGGTCCCACTGGACCTGCTGGAGGCCGCGCGCGAATTCGACGGCGCTGGACTGGCGGGCCGCCGGGTCCTTGGCCATCGAGCGGGCAAGGACCCGTTCGAGTTCCTCGGGCACGTCCTCGCGTCCCGTGCGGGGCGCGGGGACGTTGAGGATCCTCATGGTCAGCGCCGACTCGGAGTTGTCGCCGCCGGGCACTTCGAAGGGGGAGTAGCCGCACAGCATCGTCCACAGGGTCGCCCCCAGGGAGTAGACGTCGGCGGTGGGGTCCAGGACGGAGTTGCCGCGCTGTTGTTCGGGCGGCGACCACGGCAGGGACAGACCCCGGGCACCGTCGTGCTGGCCGGCGGACATGGAGGCAGCCAAGCCGAAGTCGGTCAGGACGGGCAGGCCGAGTTCGGTCAGGAGGATGTTGCCGGGTTTGACGTCCCGGTGGATGATTCCTTCGCGGTGCAGGGAGGCCAAGGCACCGGCCAGCCGGATCCCCTTGTCGAGGACGTCGTCGACGGCAAGGGGGCGCGAACGCACGCGGTCGACGAGGCTGGGTGGCGGGCAGTACTCGGTGACCAGGTACTGGCGCCCGTCCTCGCAGGTGCCCACCCCGTGGACGGTGAGGACCGCGGGGTGGGCGGACAGGCGCGCCATGAGGTTGACCTCACGACGGAAGGCGTCGCTCGAGTCGGTGTCAAGGGTGTAGCGGGGCACCTTGATGGCGACATTGCGGTCCGGGACGTGCTGCCGGTACAGGAAGACGTCCGCGAACCCGCCCGAGCCGACGTGTCGGACGTAGTCGGCTCCGGGGATCCGGGGAGGAGCCGGCTCAGGCGCCATCAGGACTCCAGCCGGACGGTGACCGTCGCCCCCAACCGGAACACGTCACCGGGACGAAGCAGGACCGGTGAGCCCTCCCCCACCTTCTCGGCCTCGGCGCCTTCCCGCAGCAGGTAGGTGCCGTTCTGGGAGCCCAGGTCGCGCACGCGCGCATCCCATCCGTCGACGCGGATCTCGCAGTGGCTGCGTGAGACCTCCTGCTCGACGTCGTCGATGGCGACCAGGCGCGGGGCCCGCCTGCCCACGCTCGCGGTGGCGGTGGGGTTTCGGCCCAGGACCACGTCGCGGTCGAGAAGCACGGTCTCACCCGTGGACAGGACCAGGCGTCCGACCGGCGGACGGGTGATGCGCGCCAAGGACTGGCTCATGCCCTTGCCGCAGATGCGGCACTTCTGGGTGAAGGGCGGGTTGGGGTGGTCGTCGAGGCACATGACGGCCAGGACCTCGGCCCCGTGGTAGGTGAGGGACTCGGGTTCCAGGACCCTCGTGTCGGAGACTCCTTCGGCGGCGAGCCCATGTTCGGCGCGCGCACGGTCAAGGGAGTTCCAGCGGGTGCGCATGGGTTCCACCGCGTCCCCGGCGTCCTCCCCGCGCACGAGCACCATGGTGTCGGAGACCTCTGCGGGAAGGGCGGCCAGGGGGAAGCGGGTCGCGGGCGCCTCCTGGGCGGCCTCGCCGGCGGGGCCGGCCTCCTCCGTGGAGGGTTCGGCAGCGGCGGGTTCGGCAGCCGCGGGCTGTTCGTCGGCGGAGCGGTCCTCAGAGGATGGCTCCACAGTGGGCACGGTCCGGACCTCCGGTGAAGGCTCGGCCCCGCCCTCGGTCAAGGACCCGGGCTCGGCAACGTGCCCGGTGGCGGCTGCGGCAGGCGATCCCTCACCCCACCGGGAGCCCTCCGATGCGTCGTCGGCGGACTCCTCACCGGAGGGGGCCGGGCGGACCTGCCCGTACTCGACCAGGCTCACCGGCAGGACCGCGTCACGGGCGTCGAAGGCGTGGGTCTGACGGACCTTGGCGATGTCGGCGCCGGGGGCCTCCACGGACCACGCCTGGATCCGGCCCACGCGACGCTCGGACCACGTGATGAGAGAACCACCGTCCAGGCGGACCGTCTCCTCCTCGGTGCGCACCTCGATGGTGAAGTCTCCGCGCACGGCGATCCGACCGCCCTCGCCCTCGTGAAGGACCACGGCGAAACCGGGCATGTCGGTCAGGGAGCCGCCGAAACGGGTCGTGAGCACTTCGACGATGCCCGCGAAGGTCGTCCCTTCGGCAAGTTTCTTCCAGAATTCGGGGGCGATCTCCTCGTGACCGGGGTCAAGGACGACCGCCCCGGCGGGGGTGAGTGCGACAGTGCATTCACCGGGGTACCAGGTGCAGATGTTCATGAGTGTCCTCACTTGGGGCTTTTCACGGATACGTCGGGGGATCGGCACGGGGCCGACACGGTGGCGGACCGTCAGGGTCAGCCGCTCACCAGGACCATGCGGGTCCCGAAGAGGATCAGGGTGCCGGGCGGGGCCTCGACGGGCTCCCCCGGAGTCAGCGAACGCTCGGTGCCGTTGCGCGTGGACAGGCGCGTGCCATTGGTCGAGGCGAGGTCCTCGACGAAGACCGCCCCCTCACGTACACGCAGCAGCAGGTGGGACTTGGAGACGGCGCATTCTTCGTCGGCCAGGGTGTAGGTGGCCATTCCTTCGCGTTCGCCGCTGGCCGTGGGGGCGCGTCCCACGACCAGGGCGTCGACGAGGTCGAACTTCGTGCCGTCGTCGAAGACGAGACGCACCGCCCCCTTGGGTCGCAACCCGATGCTGCGCTCCAGGTCGGACTGGGCGCGCGAGTCCGACAGGAGACGCGCGGTGTCGACACTGGCCCACGTGGAGGGCACGGGAGAGTCGGAGGCCACGACCTCCTGGGGCACGGGCTCGTGGCCCGGTGGGAGGGTCTCCTCGAGACTGGGCAGGGTCGGAGTGTCCAGCAGGGTGTAGTGCCTGGGGGCGTCGAGCTGCTCGCAGGCTTCCTCGACGATCTCACGTTCCTCGGGCAGTTGCTGCGCGGGGAGGCGGGCAGGAGCCTCCGACTCCGCGCGCACACTGAGGGTCCCGCAGATCCGGTCGAACCACGTCCGGTTCATCTCCCCCTGGGAGTAGTAGGACACCAAGGCCGTGGCGACGCCTGCGGTCGGCAGTGCGAAAATCATTTCGAGGGCGAGTTTGAGGAGGTTGCGGGCGGGGTCGGGGGCGCCGGTCTCGATGCCGATCCACCGCACCCCGGCCACGCGCATGCCGACGGTCTGCCCCTGTCCGACGAGGCCGAGGACGCTGATGGCGCCGTGGACGAGCGCCGCCACGAGGCAGCAGGCGAGGATGACAAGGACGACCACGCCGGGGGCGGTTCCTGTCGAGTGCCAGGCGAATGTGGCGCCTGCGGCCGCCAGGAGCACCGCCGTGACCGACACGTCGACCACGTGGGCGCTCACCCGCGGGGTGTTCCCCGCGGCCACGAGGCCGTCCAAGTGGTCGGGCACGGTGACGGGCACTCGCCCTTCGACCCTGATCTCAGCCATGGTGCACCTCCTCCGTCAGCTCCGTGGCGCCGCCTTCCGTGTCGTCGCCGGTCTTGACCGTACCGTACGCGCCGGTGCGCCTGTCCACTCCCACTTTTGCAAGAAGTGGTTCTGCTCGCACCCACCGGCGGTGAAGTCCTCGCAGGGAGAACAACGCCTTGAAGCGTCGCCTGCGTCCTGCGGCGCTTCTCACTGCCCGGACCAAGTCGTCGACCTGGCCCCACACCGTCCGGCTCGTCGTCTCGTCGACCTCCTCGGGGCCGAAGACCGCCGCGTCGATGGTGTCGGCAAGGACGGCCGCGTGGCGGCGCTGGGCGTCGGCCGTGCGGAAGGCCGTGGCCTGCCCGGACTCCTGCCCGAAGGCGGCGCGGTCGATGACCAACGCCTGCGCGGCGCGGGTGACCCCCGCGGGCACGGTGATGCCGAGCTCGCGGCTGCGGTCCAGCAACTCGTCCCAGGCCGACAGCGACCGGATCTCCGGACTGCCCTTGACCCGTCGGCGCCGCATGCGCATGGCGCGCAAGGCGATGAGCAGGAGCAGAGGGGACAGGAGCAGCAGGATTCCACCCACGGAGGCCATCGCCACGATGAGGGGCCAGCGCTGGTCGGTGGTGGAGTCGTCCTTGTCGTCCTCGCTCTCGTCGACCTCCTCCGTGGGCGCCTCGGCCGGGTCCTCGGGCGGCTCGGGCGGCTGGAGGACTTCGGGACGAGGGCGGGGCTTGGGCTCGGGCACTTGGGAACGCAGCGTCTGGTCCTTGGGCGGGGTCGGGTCGAAGGGCACCCAGCCGATCCCGTCGAAGGGGACCTCGACCCACATGTGGACGTCGTCGCCGGTGAGTTCGACGGTTCCTGCGGCGCCCGTCGGAGGCAGGAATCCGATGACGACCCGCGACGGGATGCCCAAGGACCTGAGCATGAGGGCCATGGCGGGCACGTACTGGTCGTCGTCGCCGACCATGTTGTCCGATTCGAGGAAGTGCTGGAGGCGGTCGGCCCGGTGTCCGGGCCGGGACAGTCCGTCCGTGCCGTCGGAGTAGAAGCCCTGGGTGTGCAACTGGCGCTGCAACATGCGGACCTGTTCGAATCCCGCCGCGGCGCCCTGGGTGAGTTCCGCCGCACGGGTGCGCACGGCGTCGGGAACGTTGGAGTCGGCCGGCATCTGCAGGGCCGTCACCGTGTGGTCGGCCAGGACCGAGTCGGGCACCGCCCGGTCGAGGACGGCACCCACCGTGTAGGCGTCACCCTTGACCAGGGGGATCGCTGAAAGGACCGAGGAATTGCCGCTGGCGGTGTACAGGGCTTCGGCCAGCTGCTGCCTGCGGGCCGACGTGTACTCCAGGGTGCGTGTGCGTGCCCCCGCCGGCACCCACGACCCCGTGTAGTCGACCACTTCGACTCCGAGTCGGGTCGGGCTCTCCCCTTCGGGCAGTGGATCGTCGGTGAATCGTTGGCCGACGTGGAGGAAGGTGTTTGCCGGGGCGCTGCCCTCGATCTGGAAGACGGTCCCGTCGTAGGCGTCCAGGGTGGCAAGGCGAACCCGCGCCCCCTGGGGAAGGTCGGCGACCCGCAGAAGGGTCTTGTCGACCCCGTCCGTGTGCCACGACCGGAAGTGGACGGCAGGAGAGGTGTACTCACGCAGGTCCAGCGGCGGCTCGAAGTGGTCGCGCAGCACCGTGCGATGCAGCCCGGAGGGAGTGACCTGGTGCACGGCCCACGCCGCGCCGCCCGACAGGGCCAGCAGGACCACCAGGCCGAGGATGCCGGCAGTGTCGACCCTGCGCACGCTCTCCCCGATGCGCAGGTCGGAGGCCCCGAGGCCCTTGCGGGCGCGGGCCACGGCCAGCACCGCCCACACGAGGGCAAGGACCGCGACCGCCACTCCGATGGGCAGGGCGAAGGGGGCGTGCTGGGACCCCCACAGGATTCCGGCAAGGCCCAGTGCGAGCGGAGGAAGGACCGCCACGGTGGTTCTCCTGCGGCGCGTGGCGATGCTCACGGCGATGAAGGCGGCGACCTCCCCTGCCAGGAAGGGGACGACGGTGACCGACCCGGCCTCCAGGACGGGCGCCTTGACGGTGAGCAGGTCCTTCCACCCGGTGACCACGCCGATGGTGAGCAGCCTGATGGTCTCCACCGTGGGCAGGATCGTCTGGGTGGTGGTCCCCGGCAGGCAGGCGATGCCGCCGGCCAGGAGGTGTCCGAGGACTGCGACGACGAAGCTGCCGGCGATGCCCAGGCGCATGCGGGTGGCCACCAGCGCCACGCAGATGCCGACCAGGACTCCGGCCCACGCGGCCCGGTAGCCGATGGTGCCTGAGAAGACCCCACCCCACGGTGTGGCCGCGGCCAGGAGGAGCAGGGAGAGCAGCACGACCTCGCCCCAGCGCCACGAGGCCGTGCGGCGTCTGCGGACCCCGCGTTCGGCCTTGCTGCGCCCGGTGCGTCGCGCCGGAGGAGAAGTGGTCATCGTCCGATCCTCCTCACCATGGCGGCAAGGTCGTCCAGTGCTCCCAGGGTGATGACGGACAGGCCCCCGACGGTACGGGTGGTCGACTCGGCGCCGGGTACGCAGCGCACGACGACGGGGACCACCGTGGGCGGCAGGTCGGAGAGCAGGGAGTGCAGGCTCGTGACGGAGCGCGCCCCACCGGTGACCAGGACGAGGACGGAGGCGCCGGGCACGCAGGCCACCGCCAGGTGGACCACCTCCGACAGTGTGCGCACGACCGGTTCCATCTCGACTTCGGTCAGGGCGTCGAGAACCGCCCTGGAGGTCGTCGAGTTCACGGTGCCGGCGTGGGTGCGCAGTGCCACCTCGACGGACTCGGCCAGGGCCGCCCGCGCCAGGGAGGCCACCACGGCGACCCCGTCCTCGAAGGCGCTCTCACCGGTCCACGCCTGCTCGTCGAGGTCGAGGACCTGGAGCAGGTGGGAACGTCGGGACTCCTCGAATTCGCGCACGACGACGTGCCCGACGCGGGCGCTCGTACGCCAGTGGACATTGCGGCGGTCGTCGCCGGGCACGTAGTCACGCAGGGAGCGGAAGGCGACGTCCGCCGAGGACAGGTCCTGGGTGGCCACCCCGTCAAGGTCCTTGACCGGCCCGACCGCGTCGAAGGGCAAGGGGACCGAACGTGGGTGGACCCGAAGGTCCAGGGCCTCGGACTGGGCCCGCACCCGTCGCACGAGGCCGAGAAGGTCACCGCGGACGATCCTCGCAGGACCCACTGCGCGTCGCCCTCGTCTGCGGGTCAGGACGACGAAGGGATCGGTGTGGGTGCCCTTGGCCTCCACCCGGGGGCTCCAACGCGACACCGTCGAATCCTCCATGAGGAACTCGACCAGGACCGGACGCATCCCGCGCGGCGAAGGGTTGCCGATGACGAGCTCACCGACGGCGTCCTCTCCGGCGACCACGCGGTCGCGCAGCAGACGCAGTTCCACCGTGGACGAGGTCGGCGCGAAGGACAGGACGAAGGCCCCGGCGACCAGGACGAGCGCCCCCGCCCCGGGCACGAGCAGCTCCGGCCAGGACCAGCGCAGACCCGCCAGCACCGCGAGGCCCCCGACCAGGGCCACCGACCATCCGAGCGGCGTGATGCCCGCCAACGCCCGCGCGAATGCACCGATGACGGGCGTGCGGCGCAGCAGCGAGGCGGCATCGCCGAGGCCGCGACGCACCACTCCGCCGCGTCTGACGATGCGGCGGCGGGGGCGGTCGGTCACCGCGCGAGGACTCCGGGGCGCGGGAAGGTCCGAGCGAGTGCTCACGCGCGTCCCACGGGAACGGACACCGCCCGCATGGCGGCACGCAGGGAAGCGCCCTGGGTGGCTCCGGCGAACTCGGCGTCCGGGTCGAGGACCAGACGGTGGGCCCACACGGTCTCGGCCAGGGCCTGGACGTCCAGGGGGGCCACGTAGTTGCGGCCCTGGGCAAGGGCCCACACGCGGGCGGCACGGACCATGCCGATGGCCGCCCTCGTCGAGACGCCCACTCGCACGGAGGGGTCCTTGCGGGTGGCCTCCACGAGGGACTGGACGTAGTCGAGGACGCTCGGGTCGACGTGGTTCTCCCCCGCCATCTCCGCCATGGCGACGATCTGCGAGGTGTCGAGGACGGGGCGCAGGTCACGGGCACGGTCGGGCTGCTTGGCGCCGGAGAGGATGGCCACGCCGGCCTCGTGGTCCGGGTAGCCGATGGTGGTCTTCATGAGGAAACGGTCCAACTGGGCCTCGGGCAGGCGGTAGGTGCCGGCCTGTTCGACCGGGTTCTGGGTGGCGATGACCATGAAGGGCCGGCCCGTGGAGTGACGCACCCCGTCCACCGTCACCCGCGCCTCCTCCATGACCTCCAGCAGGGCCGACTGGGTCTTGGGCGAAGCGCGGTTGATCTCGTCGGCCAGGACGATGGAGGCGAAGACGGGACCCTTGTGGAAGTCCCAGGCGCCGGTGCGCTGGTCGTAGATGGTCACACCCGTGATGTCGCTGGGCAGCAGGTCAGGGGTGAATTGGATGCGCGAGTGCGCCCCGTCGATCGTCGCGGCCATTGCGCGGGCCAGGGCCGTCTTGCCGGTTCCGGGGGCGTCCTCGAGCAGCAGGTGCCCTTCGGCGAACATGCACGTGAAGGCCAGGCGGATGACGTCCTCCTTGCCCAGGAGCGCCTTCGAGACGTTCTCGACCGCTGCCGCGAACCCCTCCTGGAAATGCTGGGCGTCCTGTGCAGTGATGGCCATGTGGTGTTTCTCCTCGGTGGATGGGGGTCAGGGCGGAGGGTCAGTTGCCGCCGTGGGCGGCGAAGAAGGTGTAGGTGACGGGGTCGGTCGGGCTCGTCAGGACGACGGCAAAGCTACCGGGCCGGCCCTGGATGGACGGGTCGTCGGGATTGCCCGCACAGGTGAAGGTCACGGAACCGAACCGCGGAACCTCGACGGGGCCACCGCCGTTGGCCGGGCCGAGGTCGACCTGCTTGCCGCCGGGACCGAAGTTCCAGCAGTGGCCGTACCAGCCACCGGGCTTGGGGAAGTCGCGCACGTACAGGGTGGCGCTGAGTCCGTCGACCCTGAGTCCCCACAAGAATACCGTCGGCGGGTTCTGGGGGCCGGTCTGCTGGTTGTTGACGGTCGAGCAGTTCTCCGCCTGCGTGCCGGTGCCCGCCTGGGTGACGCGGATGCACACGGTCGTGGTGGGTCCGGGCTGGGCGTCGAAGGTGCGGGACCCTTCGGCGCCGACGGCCTCGGCCACGTCCTGGATGTGGAATGTGGCTTCACGTCCGTTGCCCGAACCGCCCGTCCACGAGCATTCGACCTTCGCCCCCAGACTCACGCACTCCAGGGTCGGCGCGATGGGCGCCCCGTAGGGGACGACCCGAGCAGAAGAGACGATGGCGGAGTGCAGGGTGATGCCCGAGCGGGTGGCGACGGCCCGGATGCGCACATTCGTCGGCGCACCATTGCGAAGGCCGTTGCCGGACAGGATCTCGCCCGTCAGGGGCAGCCACGCTCCGTCGGTGCTCCACTGGTAGGACAGGTCCGCCGGGGCCCAGCCCGCTTGGGCGGGTGAGCGGTTCCACTTGAGGCGCACCTCGGCGTCGCGCCCGGTCGCCGCCACCGATTCGATGCTCGGCACCGGCGGGCGTCCCAGCACGATGACGCTGGTGGAGACGGGCGGTGAGGTGTGTGAGGCGGGCGCACCCCGGTCATTCGTCGCGGTGATCGTGAAGGAGGTCTCGCCTCCCACCGGCACCCCGTGGATGCTCGCGCGGCGGGAGGTTCCGTCCACGGTCACGGTGCGCCCCGCGCCGGTGATCGTGAAGTACTCGATGGCGCGCCCATTGGGATCCGGGCTTGCCCACGTGAGCTCCACCGTACCCGTTTCGGCCCCGTCGTCCGAGGGGCTGTGGCTGGCGGTGAAGCCGGGGACCGCGGCGGGACGACCGTAGGGGGTCACCTCGCGACTCGACAGGGACCATGCGGAGGCCCCGGCAGCGTTGACGGCGCGCACCTGGGCGACGTGGCTGACCCCGTTGGGCACACCGTTGAGGTCCACACGGTAGGTGCTCGACCCGTCGGCGGGGACGGAGAGGACTTCGCGTCCGGTGACCCTCACCTCGTAGCGGGTGGGCGCACTCAAGCCGTGCTCGACGGAGAGCCAGGCGATGGTCAGCGTGGTGTCGCCCGCCCTGATGGTCGGCGCCGGCGGCTGCTCGGGTGCGGCCACCATCTGGACACGCACCCGCGCGGACGCCTCGGAGACCCCCACGGCGTTGGTCGCGGTCACAGAGAACTCGTGGACGCCCTCGCCACGACGCCCCGTCATGTCGCAACTGGTGGTGACCCCGCACTGGACGGAGTCGCCCTGGGTGTGGTCGGTGACGGTGAAGGAGGTGATGTCGGAGCCGTTGGCGGGACCGGCGGTCCAGGAGATCCTGGCGACCTGCGTGGACAGGGCCTCGCCGCGCACGCCGGCGGGTGCGCCGGGCACCCCTTGCACGTCCACGCGGACCACGCCGGGAACCTCGCGTTCGGCCCCGCCTGCGGCGTCGACGACGACGTAGGAGACGGTGGAGGACCCGACGGCCCCCGCAGGAGCGGAGATCGACAGGACGGTGCCGCGCACGCTGACCTGCACGCCCCCGTTCACGACCGGCGCACCGACGATGCGCAGCGGGCCCCGCGCGGGATCGGGGTTCGTCGCGTAGGCGGCGATGTCCACGTCCACGCTGGCTCCGGCGCGCACGCTCACGCGAGCCTCGGTCGTCTTGACCAGTTCCTGTGGGCCCTCGGCCGAGACCTGCAGGGGGAAGGCGGCTTCACCACGTCCCCCGTGGGCGTCCTCGACGGCGATCCGCAGCTGTCCGACGGCGCCCAGCGACGCGTCCTTGGTGGCGCTCATCGTCAGTGTCGCCCCGCTGATCGACGCGTTGATCCCTGCGGGGGCGCCCCCCACGAGGGAGAAGCGCAGACCCGCGACATCGGCCGAGTCGGGGTCGGTGGAGACCTCACGCAGGTCCAGGGTCGTCGCGGCCTGTCCACGGGCAAGGCGCACCGTGGTCCCGCGGATCGTCGGCGCACGGTTGGCAGTGGGTTCGACCTCGATGGGCAGGGTGAGGATCGCGGTGCGTCCGGTCGGGTCCTCGGGGCTCGTCCCGTCGGTGACCTCGAAGGTCAGGTGGGTGGGGCCGGAGAAGTCGGGCCGGGAGCGGAAGGTGAGGGTCTTGACGTCCTTGACCAGGGCGGAGCCGTCGGCACCCACGCCCGCGCTCACGGACTCGGCCCGCGTGAGGATCACCTGGCGTCCGGCCCTGGAGACGATGTGGTCGTTGAGGGGGATGTCGGTGGCTTCGCCCGCACGCGCGCGGATGGGCACGGTGGTGAGGTCGACGGTGGGTCGGGTGATCTGTCGGCCGGGGACGGTGACGACCGCCGAGGCTGCGAGCCCGTCGACGTCGGTGACCGTGTAGATGACGATCCGCGCCTCGTCCGCGAGGGAGACTTCGAGGCGTCCACCGTCCAGGACCCGCACCCCGGAGTCGGTCGAGGACACGGTGGCGCGGGAGATGTCGCCGTCGGGGTCTTCGTCGTTGCGCAGGACGTCCAGCACCACCGTGCCGGTGCGCCGGGCCTGGCCGACCTGGGTGTCGTCCGGCGCGTCGTCTCGGGCAATGGGGGGCAGCAGCGGGGCCTGCTCGCGCACGAGCACGGACAGGACCCCCTGGGAGCGGCCTCCATTGCCGTCGGAGACCATGTAGGTGACGAGGTGGGTACCTTCCTTGGCGGGGGCGGTCAGGACGACACGTCCGGCCTTCTGCGCCACGTCCATGCCGGCTCCGTGGTCGTCGGCCGAGTCCGGGACCAGCGTGAGGTCGTCCCCGTCGGGGTCCAGGTCGTTGGCCAGGACGTCCACGGACACGCGCCTGCCCGGACGTACGCGGACCTCGTCCGGTTCGGCCACGGGGGGTTCGTTCACTTCGGAGCGGGGACTGACCCCCACGCGCACCGTGCCGGTGCCCTGCTTTCCCAAGCGGTCCTCGACGACGTAGGTGAAGGTGTCGGTGCCTGTGGCCTCTCCGGAGGGGGTGTAGACGAAAGCGCTGTTGACGCGCTCCACAGTGCCCTTGGTCGGGGCCGTCGCCATGCCGACCAGGGTCGTGGAGTCGCCCTCGGGGTCGATGCCTTCAGTGGGTACGGGGATGGTCACCGACTGGCCCACAGTGGTCCGGGCGACCAGGTCGCGCGGGTGCGGCGCCGTGTTCGTGCCGTCGTCGGCGCCCACCACCGTCACTGCCACGCGCGCGGAGGCCACATTGCCCACGGAGTCGGCAACCGT
This sequence comes from Schaalia sp. 19OD2882, assembly GCF_018986735.1. NCBI lineage: Bacteria > Bacillati > Actinomycetota > Actinomycetes > Actinomycetales > Actinomycetaceae > Schaalia > Schaalia sp. 19OD2882. The sequence continues at coordinate 1,981,021 of NZ_CP065521.1, forward strand.
GTAGACGATCGTTCCCGTGCCGGCCCGCGATCCGCCGCGCACGCGCACGTGGTCCCCGGATCGGAAGACGGTGGCCACATCGGCGGGGATCTGGTGCTGGAGTTCCCCCTGGACGGTCAGCGGCAGGCCCGTCGGAGAGCTGTCGTTGTCCAGGACGGAGATCCCGGCCACGTCCTCGGCGCGTACGACGATGACGTCGTCGATGGGGTCGGGCGGCACGGTGGTGTCCAGGGGCGGCCCGGGCACGACGGTGACACTGGCTTCGGCCGACCCCACCCCGTTGGAGACGGTGTAGGTGAAGGTTTCGGGGGCGTTGATTCCGCGGGGGGCGCTCACGCGGGCGATGCGCCGGTCGATGAGGGCCACGGTCAGTCGCGACTCGGGTGCCAGACGCACCGACTGGACGGCCAGGACGCCTCCCGTGGGGTCCGAGTCGTTGGCGAGGAGGTCCACGAGGACCTGCCCGACGGCGGGAAGGACGGCGATGTCGTCCTCGGCGCTGGGGGGCGCGGACTCCTCCGGGACGACGTCGACGCGGATGAAGCCGGGGGTCGAGGCCGGGCCGTCGCTGACGACGTAGCCGAGGTAGGTGGTGCCGGGGCGGATACCTGTGACGGTGACGATGCCGCGGGCCGCATCGAGGGTGGCGCCGACGATGTCGCCGCCGGGTTCGACCTGGACGACGCGCAGCTGGTCGCCGTTGGGGTCGGTGTCATTGGCGGCAGGGGTGAAGGTCGCGGTCGATCCCACGCGGACGACGATGTGGTCGGCGTTGGTCACCGGAGCCTGGTTGGCGCCTTCGACGACACTCACGTCCACACGCCCCTCCCCCACGACTCGACCGTCGGAGACCAGAAGGGTGACGACGTCCTTTCCGGCTCCGTGTCCGGCCTCGGTGACGTCGAGGGCACCGTTGTCGCGGGTGCGGGCGGTCAGCCCTTGGGGCGCGCGCACGCCCGAGAGGTAGAAGGGGTCCCCATCCGGGTCGTACCAGCTGGTCAGGGCATTGATGCGTGCCGAGCGCCCGACCCCCAGGGAGAGGGACTGGGCGACGAGTTGCTTCGGCGGGGCGTTGACGTCATCGGGGTGGACGGAGACGGCGACCGTCGCCGTGGAGGTCCCCCCTCGGCCGTCGGAGACCGTGTACTCGAAGGTCGTCGCCCCGCTGGCGCCCTCGGGAACGGCGATCTGCAGGGCTGCGCCCTCGCGGGTGACGAAGACCACACCAAGGTCCGTGGCTCCGACCTCCTGCACGGTCAGGACGTCTCCGTCGGGGTCGACGTCGTTCTGGGTGACCGGCAGGAGGTTGGTTCGTCCGGCGCGCACCCCGAACTCGTCGTCGTTGGCGGTGGGAGTCTTGTTCTCCTGGGAGCGTTCGGGCAGGGCGACCTCGTCGGTGCGTTCGGCGGCCTTGTCCTGTTCCTCCTCCTTCTCGGACTTCAGGGTCGAGTCGACCTGGTCCCAGTCGTCGACGAGGAACATCTTCTCGTCCGGCAGCCACAGGGTGCCGTTGTCGAGGTCGTTGAGGACGATGGTGCGTCGGTTGACGCGGAAGACGCTGTGGGTGGCGGGCACCAGGGTGTCGACGACGAGGGAGACGTCGGCGGCGGGGTCCCCGCAGTCCCGGATGAAGGAGCCGCTGCGCGCCCACGCGCCGTAGGTGCAGTCCCCGAGTCGGACGGGACGCACAGCCGCCCCGGCGGGGACCGAAGCCGCAGTCGTCCGGGGCTCGCCGCCGGCCAAAGGGACGGAGAGCAACGCATCGGCCGTCGAGACGAGGACGGAGTCGGAGGCGGGTCCGGACTCCTGCAGGGCGAACCCTGTTCCGGGCAGCTCGACGACGACGCCGCCGGGCAGATGGAGGCGCCCGCTGTCGGACTCCAGGACGACGGGGTTCTGGCCGACGGCGGCGATCTGCAGAGGGCCCGCACGCAGGTCCTTGAGGGGCCAGACCTCGGCGTCCTCGCCGGAGACGCCGGGCCTGAGGGTGACGACTCGTTCGGCCTTGGCCGAGGCGGCGTGGATCGCTCCGTCGGAGCCGACGGTGACGTGGGCGTCGGGCAGGTCGGACAGGTCGGGGACCTGCGCCTCCCTGTCGACGACGGCCGGGGCGGAGGTGGATTGACGCCAGATGCGTCCATTGGCCACGTCCGTCAGGGCGATCCAGTCCCCGCCGACTGCGATGTCGAGGCCCGGGTTGGCGACGCCACCGCCCAGGGTCGAGTGGGCGACGTCCACACCCGACAGGGTCGAGGTGTCGAGGTCCTTGACGAAGACGGTCTCCCCGTTCTGGTGGACGTCGACCTTGGCGGTGTCCACGTGCAGGGAGGAGTCGAGGATGCGGGCGTCGGGGTTGAGGTGGGCAACGGCCTGCAGGCGCGGGTTGGTCACCCACACGCCCCCGTCATCGAGTTCGAGGTGGGTGGCGCGCACCCCGGGATTCAGGGCCGCGGCGACCAGGACGACCAGGACGCACACGATGAGGGCCGCCCCTGCCAAGCGGCGGGCGTCCTGTCGTGCAAATGTCCTGGCCGATTGTCTCACGTCTTGACTCCGATTCGAGGGATGTCGGGGAATCCGACGTCGAATCAGTCTACAGATTCGCAGAAACCGAGAATATCTCCGAACTGTCTGAGAAATGGCAGTCAGAAATCATTGACAAATGCGAAATGGCGACGTGGAGGGGCAATCTCCACGCCGCCGTGCGCAGAGTCACAGGCACCTTTCGGCCGCTTCGACGACGTTGGTCACAAGCAGGGCCCGGGTCATGGGACCCACCCCCGCGGGATTCGGGGAGAGCCACGAGGCGACTTCGTCCACCCCGTCGGCGACGTCCCCGTGCAGGCGCGCCACACCGTCGGGGCCGACCACACGGCTCACCCCGACGTCCAGGACGACGGCGCCCGGCCTGACCATGTCAGGGGTGACCAGGCCGGCCGACCCCGCGGCGGCGACCACCACATCCGCGGAGCGCACCTTGTCGGCCAGGTTGCGGGTGCCCGTGTGGCACAAGGTGACGGTGGCGTTGACCGCACGGCGCGTGAGCAGCAGCCCGATGGAGCGGCCCACGGTCACTCCACGTCCGATGACGCACACGTCCGCACCGGCAAGGTCGATCCCGTGGCGCTCCACGAGCTCGATGACCGCGCGCGGGGTGCACGGCAGGGGCGAGTCGATGTCCTCCGCGCCGCGCAGGACCAGGCGCCCGAGGTTCGTCGGGTGCAGGCCGTCGGCGTCCTTGGCCGGGTCGATGCGCTCGAGCACCGCATTGGTGTCGATGCCGCGAGGCAGGGGCAGTTGGACGATGTAGCCGGTGCAGGCGGGGTCGGCGTTCAGGCGGTCGATGGCCGACTCGACGTCGGCCTGGCCGGCCCGGGCAGGCAGGTCGACGCGGATGGACTCGATGCCGACCTCCGCACAGTCCCTGTGCTTTCCGGCCACGTAGGCCATGGAGCCGGGATCCTCGCCCACGAGGATCGTGCCGAGTCCCGGCACGATCCCCCGTTCACGCAGGGCGGCCACACGTTGGGCCAGTTCGGCCTTGATGGCCGCAGCCGTCGCCTTGCCGTCGAGGACCTTGGCGGGTCCGTTCCACGGGGCGCGCATCAGTCGAGCCCGACGTAGAGGGGGTGCCTGTCGGTCAGGGCGGCCACGCGTGTGCGCAGTGCCTCGACCTCGACAGGGGCGCCGGAGGCCCCCTGGACGAGGGCGGTGACGATGATGTCGGCGACCTCGGCGAAATCGGCCGCGTCGAAGCCGCGGGTGGCCAGGGCCGGGGTGCCGATGCGCAGGCCGGAGGTGCGCATGGGGGGACGCGGGTCGAAGGGGACCGCATTGCGGTTGACGGTGATGCCGACCTCGTGCAGCAGGTCCTCGGCGTCACGCCCGTCGATCTGCGACTTCACGAGATCCACGAGGACCAGGTGGACGTCGGTGCCTCCTGAGACCAAGGAGATCCCGGCATTGACGGCGTCGGGCGCCCCCAGGCGTTCGGCGAGCAGTTGCGCCCCTTCGAGGGTGCGCCGCTGACGGTCCTTGAACTCCTCGGTCTGGGCGACCTTCATGGCGATGGCCTTGGCGGCGATCACGTGCATGAGGGGGCCGCCCTGCTGGCCCGGGAAGACGGCGGAGTTGATCTTCTTTCCCCACTGCCGGCCGCGTGAGGACAGGATCATGCCTGAGCGGGGTCCGCCGATGGTCTTGTGGACCGTGGTCGTCGTGACGTCCGCGAAGGGCACGGGGTTGGGGTGCAGACCCGCGGCGACGAGGCCGGCGAAGTGCGCCATGTCGACCCACAGGTGGGCTCCGACCTCGTCGGCGATGTCCCGGAAGGCCTGGAAGTCGAGGTGGCGCGGGTAGGCGGACCATCCGGCGATGATGACCCTGGGACGCTCCTGCAGGGCGATGCGGCGGACCTCGTCCATCTCGATGCGGCCGCTCTCACGGGAGACCCCGTAGGCCACGGCCCGGTAGTTCTTGCCGGAGAAGTTGATCCTCATGCCGTGGGTGAGGTGCCCGCCGTGGGCCAGATCGAGGCCGAGGATCGTGTCGCCCACCTCGGCCATGGCCATGAGGGCGGCGGCATTGGCCTGGGCGCCTGCGTGGGGTTGGACATTGGCGTAGTCGCCGCCGAAGACGTCGAGGGCGCGGGCGATCGCCAGCGATTCGGCGACGTCGACGGCCTCGCAGCCCCCGTAGTAGCGGCGTCCGGGGTATCCCTCGGCGTACTTGTTGGTCAGGACCGACCCCTGCGCCTCCAGGACCGCGCGGGGAACGAAGTTCTCCGAGGCGATCATCTCCAAGGTGGTGCGCTGGCGCTGGAGTTCGGCGTCGAGGACGGCGCGGATCTCCGGATCGAGTTCGGCCAGGGACATGTCGTTGAGGGAAGGCATGGGTTCTCCTGATCTGGTTCCAGTCTCACCTCGGGGACCCAGGCGGGCGGCCCCCGCGGCCTGTCGGATCGCTCCCCGGTGGTCACCCACCTGTGCGCCAGTCACGACCGGGGGTCAGCATATCGCGCACAATTGAGCGGCGACTGACATGACCATTCGATTACCGGGTATCATGTTTCGGTTCATTGACGTGGGAGCATTGTCCCGACGTCCGCACCATCAGCACAGAGAACGACGGATGACATTTCATCTACCAATTCCGGGCCCGCACCACGCCTCTCGGCGCGGTGTCGCGCGCGCTCGACGTCGCTCCGTGCACCCCGATGCGGCAACGAACCTCCTGGTCCTGGCCGACTCCCTCGCAGTGGCACTGGTGAGCTCACTGCTGGTGACCCTCCCCCTGGGCGGGGCACTGTGGAACCTCTGGGACGCGCTCCTGGGCACCTTGCTGGCCGTGGGAATCTGGGCACTGGGCTTCCTCTTGACCGGAGTCTTCTCCCACCGTCACGGCCTGCGCGCCCGCAGGCAGCCCCGGCGTTTCGCCGCCCTCGCCCTGGTCGGTTTCACGGGACTGACGCTGGCCGAGTCCTGGACCTCGCTCCCCCTGCCCTCACCGCTGCTGGCCGGCCTCATCCTGCCCGCCCTGGTCGCCCTCATGCACGAGTTGCACTCCCGTGTGCGCACCCGCTCCCGTGACCGCTCCTCCACGGCGCTGCTCCTGGCCCCCCGAAGCTCCGCGGTGCCCCTCGAGGAACTTCTCGTGCGCCACAGCTCGCGCCTGGGCCTGCACATCGGGGGCCTCATGGAGTGGGACGACCACGTGCCGCTGAGCACGACGGTCCTGGCGGACCGACTCGACCAGATCGTGCCCGCCATGGAGGACTGCGGGGCAGGAGTCCTGCTGCTCACCTCCGGCTCGGCGACGGACCTCACCGACCTGCAGAATCTGCGCTGGTGCCTGGAGGACGCCGGAATGTCCATGGCGGTGGTCCTCGAACCCACGTGCCTGGGCCCGCAACTCCTGACGATCACCTCGGCTCCGGGTGTGGCCCTCATGCGGGCCGAGACACGCCAGTACTCTCCCCTGGAGGCCGTCGTCCACCGCCTCTTCGACCTGGTGGCCTCCACGCTGCTGCTCATGGCCCTGGCCCCCCTCTTCGCCGTCCTCTTCGTCCTGGTGCGCCGCGAGGACGGCGGCCCCGCCTTCTTCCTCCAGCAGCGGGTGGGGCGCCACCGGCAACTCTTCCCCATGGTGAAGTTCCGCACGATGACGGTGGACGCGGAAGCGCGCCTGGCCGAATTGCGTGAACAGGAGCGCGCGATGCGGGCGGCCGACGGCCACGGAGATGACGACGACCCGGACACGGGGGTGCTCTTCAAACTCAAGGACGACCCGCGCATCACGCGGGTGGGCCGTTTCCTGCGTCGCACGAGTCTGGACGAGTTGCCGCAGTTGTTCAACGTGTGGTGCGGCCACATGTCGCTGGTGGGTCCGCGCCCTCCCCTGCCCCACGAGGTCGAGCAGTACGAGCCGCGCGTCATGCGCAAGTTCAACGTGCGTCCGGGTATGACGGGCCTGTGGCAGGTCTCGGGCCGATCGAATCTTCCGTGGACGGAGTCGGTGCGTCTGGACCTGCACTACGTGGAGAACCGGAGCTTCCTCTTCGACATGAGGATCCTGCTGCGCACGGTGGCCGCAGTGCTGCGCCAAGAGGGGGCCTACTGAGGCTTCGCGTCACCTGTGGTGAGGCACACCCCCCACTCCTGGACACTGCCCAGCGCCTTCAGACGCCGGAGCAGGACGGGAGCGGCCAGAAGGAAACGAAGGGCGTCAACCGTGTAACGCCCGATGAGACGCCGCGGCTCGTGGGCGATCCTCCACGCCCACCCCAGACGCAGGGCATGGACCCACGCGGGGAAGTAGTCGTCGGCGGCCGCCGCGTACTGGTCGATCCAGCCACCCGCGGTGCACACGGCGGCCCCGGGAAGGGCAGTGGAGATCTCGTGGGCGACCGCGTCCTGCAGGCCGGCACCAAGACCCACGACGACCAGCGTCGGGTCGAAGTCGACCAAGGGGGTCATGTCGGCGCGCAGGGCGCGCAGTTCCCCGAATCCGTCCACGGCGAGGACCTCACGCGGTGCCAGGCGCCGCGCGGCCCGCGCGGCGACGCCCGGTGCGGCGCCGACAAGTGCCACACGGTCAACGCCATCGAGGACCGCCGGAAGGACCAGATCCGCCGACGAGCGTTTGACCGTGGCCCCGGAGGCGGCCAGGAGCATCTGCAAAAGGGTGCCGTCGATGCCGATGAGATCGAGGCGGGAAAGGGCCTGCCAGTCGGCGTTGAGCAGCGACCAGTGGTTGAGCCAGGTGGTCGTGGTCCCAGGGCGCGAGACGAGAGCAGCCATCCCCCCGTAGGGGGACGGCTGCTCGGGGCCGGTGTCGGGCACGGCCGTCAGCGGCCCTCGTCCGCCAGGGTCGCCCGGAAGGTCAGGGAGCGGCTGCGGGACCAGTTGACGTGGGTGTCGACACTCACGTGGTTGACCCCCTTGACCAGTACTTCGGCGGGCACGTGGACCACCGTCGGTTCGGAGACGGCGTTGTGGGTGCTGATCGCCTCGTGGGCGCGGGTCCAGTGTCCCACCGCTCCAGGAGCCATGCGGGTGCGGGAGACCTCGACCCCGTTGATGCGCACCACTGCCCCGTCGTCCGCCACGTACTTGAGGACGAGGTCGCCCAGGGCGGCCGGGTCCTCCACCGTGAACTGGGTGCGGAAGTAGGCGGTGACGGGGCGGGATGCGTCAGGCGGGGTGAGGACCGTGCGCAGATCCGAGTCGCCGTATCCCAAGGGCGCCTGACCCGTCTTCCAGGTGGAGAGGTCGGCGTCGGGGGCGAACCACTTCGCACCCGGGTCCTCCGCCTGGTAGAGGTAGCTCCACTGCGCGTCCTCGCCGATCAGCGCGCCGTCCTTGGGCTCGGGGGCGGGCTTGGGCGACGGGTTCGGTTCGGGGCGCGGGTCGGGCTTGGGAGCCGGCTTGGGCGCAGGCGCCGAGTCCTTGCCGGGCACGGCCACGGGGCTGGAGGCGGAGATGTTGCCCTCGGAGTCCACGGCACGAACGAAGTAGCGGTTCTCGCCCCCGGCGGGAACCTTGACGGAAGCACTTCGGGTCGACGCCACGACACGGTCGTCGCGCAGGACCTGGTAGGTGGAGGCGCCCTCGACGCCGGACCAGGACAGGGCAACGGTGGACTTGTCGGAGGACAGTGCGGCCTTCAGACCCCCCGGAGTGGCGGGCGCCACGCGGTCACGGGCCGGGTAGCGCACGAAACCGCTGTTCCACTGGTTGCGTCCGCTGACCGTGCGAGAGGCGGTGAAGTCGCCGCCGAGCCACAGGGTGCCGTCATTCGACATGCCGGATCCCCAGGCGCCGGAGCCCTTGCCACGCAACAGGTAGGGGGTCCATTCGTGGATCGCACCGGTGGCGGCGTCAACGGCGAACACGCCTTGGACGCGCACGGAACGGGTCCATGTGCGGCCCGGGTCGCTCCACCGGTAGGCGCCGTCGTAGGCGCGGGAGAAGCAGTGGCAGCCGCCGTAGACGGTGACTCCGTCGGTGGTGGTGGTCTGCAGGTCACCGCCCAGGGTCGTGGTGATGACGCCGGACAGGCGCTCCATGCTCGTGGGGTCGTATCCGAAGAGCGAGTGCTCCGAGCCGCCGATGTAGGCACGAGGGCCGGAGTCGATGACGGTCTGCTGGTAGTTGCGTCGCGTGTCCGTCGAGCCGACGAAACGGAAATCGGTGGCCGGCTCGGCGCCCGGGGCAGTGCGCAGCACGGTGGCCTTGTTCGCTTCGAAGCGTCCGCCACCCGAGGTGGTGAAGTATCCGGCCGCGTAGAAGCGGTCCTTCTCGCCGGTGGCGTCCAGGTCCATGAGGGAGCCGTTGAATTCGGGGTTCCACGAACGGTCGGGTGTGCCGTCCAGGCCGACGCGGCCCGCGCTGCGGGCATAGACCTGGGCCTTGCCGGGGCGCTGCAGGTGAGTGAAGTAGCCGCCGATGTAGATGCGGTCGCCGTCCACGTCCAGTGCGCGCACGGACACCGAGCCCTTCGCGGACTTCAGGCGGTTGAGGACCTGCAGGTCCCAGGACTCGTCGACGGCTCCGGTGGTGGGGTCCAGGACGACCGTACCGGCATGGGCGGAGCCGTTGACCGTGCGGAACTCGCCGCCCACCAGCAGTCGCCCGTCGGGCAGAGCCGCCAGGGCCTTGACCTGGCCGTCGACGGTGACCGCGAAGTCAGGGCGAAGCTCTCCGCTGGCGACGTCGAATGCGGCCACACCCGTGCGGGCGATCGGGGCGGCGCCGGAGCCACGCTGGACCCCTGTGAAGTTGCCTCCGACGTACATGGTCTGGCCGATCTGGACGAAGGCCTGCGCAAGGGAGTTGCCTTCGGAGGTGCGGCCGTTGAGGTTGCCGACCACGCCCCACGGGGTCGCCGCAGCCAGGTCGGAGACAGTGGCGGGCACGAGTTTCTCGCCGGTGCCGGAGTCGTCGATGCGCTGGAAGCCTTCGGTGGAGGTCAGGCGGGGACGCACATAGACCTCGGAGTAGGGCAGGGCACCGGAGTTCTGACGCCAGATGTAGGAGTTGGCGGAGGTCGAACCCGCCTTGACCGCCGGCCCGAAGGCAAAGCCCGTGCGGTACTCCTTGTTCGAGTACATGGAGATGTCCAGGCCCGCAACGCCGGTGTCACCGACGCGGGAGACGAAGTGGGGGGCTTGCTGCCATGACCCGCCGTCGAAGCGGATGCGCCCATCGGTGTAGGTGTGGAAGAACCACTCGAAGGCGTTGAGATGGGTGAAGGCGATGTCGACCTTCTGCCAGGAACGGCCGTTCTCGTCGGTGGCTCGCAGGATGCGCACGCCGTCCTCGAGGTCCTTGACGGGTGTGCCGCCGATCAGTTCGTTGACGGTCTTCTCCGAGTACTGGGCGGCGGCGAAGGCCTTGGGTGAACGCTCGCGCGTGCGCAGGGAGGCGGTGTCGCCCTGGCCTCGCGAGTACGACTCCCAGTACTCACGCCCTCGTCCGATGAGGACCCAGCCGCCACCGTCGGTGCTCTGGTCGCAGAAGAACTGCGCGGGGGCGTCCATCTGGGGGGTCAGCAGCCAGTATGTGCCGTCCGGAGCGTCCGGCCGGTTCTGCTTGATCTCCCAGCAGGAGGCGGCTGCTGCCTGTGCCGAGGAGCCGTCCCGGGCCTGGTCGGCCAGGGCGACGGACTGGATGTTGACGACTGATGCGAGTGCGACGAGCACTGCGGCACCGAACCCCGCGAGGGCGCGGCGGATGGACATGTGAACCCCACTGCGTGTTGATGACGGCCGACAGTTTGTCGACATGCAATGGTGTCACACTTGAACCCCAGTTCCTGCACATTCGCGGTATGCATTTGTGTGCAATCATGAACGTTTGTCGAGTATCCCTTGGAGTTTCAAGGGCCCGCGCCACACGATGCAGGCGGCCCCGAAGCACAGAAGTGACAAGACACACGAAATGGCCAGGGCCCACAGGCTCTGACCCCACCAGGTCAGGACCAGTGCCGCAGGTACACCGACACTGACCAGGACCACCCCCAGCGGGACCAGGTACTGGGCGAATCCCAGCCGCACCCCGAGCAGGTGACGCACCTGCACCGAGGCCAGGACCGCATCGACGACCATGCACAGCGCCCAACTGGCCGCCGCCCCGACGATCCCCGCCCACGGCACCAGGACCAGGTTGCCCACGACATTGAGGACGAGCACGACGACCTTGTTCCACGCGGCCCATCCGCTGTGCCCGCTCATGATGAGCAGCGTGTGGATGTTGCCTGCCAGGAAGGTCGTGCACGCGCCCACGGACAGGACGACGACCACCGGGGCGCCCTGGCCGAAACCCTCCCCGAGAACCGTCATGAGAGTCGGCGAGTACACGGCCATGAGGACGTAGATCGGGGAGGCGAAGAGGACCAGCCACGTGGTGGCCGTGGCGTGGAGGTCACGCAGTTCCTCCAGGCGCCTCTCCTTGACCAGGGCGGACAGCTTGGGCGAGACGACGATCCGCAGGGCCGAGTCGACGAGCATGCCCGCCTGGATGAATCGGCTGGCTCCCCCGTAGATGCCGGCCGCCCCGTCACCGAGCAGCGTGCCGACCAGCAGCACGTCCAGCCACACGATCGCCTGTTCCAGGCCGGCGGCAAGGGTCCTGGGGGTGGCGAAGGCGAGAATCTCCCGCGTGCGCCGCCCCTGCGGCAACAGCCTCCCGGGCGGGTCCGAGGGCCAGGCGCGGAGCTTGCGCGAGAGCAGCAGCAGTGCCACCGCCAGGACCAGGACCAGGGGTGCGGCCCACGCGAGCCCCACGATGACCAGTGACGAGGTGGCCAGCACCGCCAGGGCCACCGCCGGCGGCCGCAGCAGCGGCAGGGCGAGATTCTGGACGAGGACGTATTCGCGCATCCCGCCCAGTGCCCGCAAGGCGGCTGTGGCGACGAGCAGCAGTGCCTGGGCCGGAAGGAACCAGGCGACGGCCCGGATGACGGCGACGAGGGTCTGCCCCTGGGCTGCCCACACGAGGGGCGCCAAGGCGATGAGGACGAGGGCGGCCGCGGTGCTGACCGAGACGGCCACGAGGGACATGAAGGTCAGGGTGCGGCGCACCTCCCCCGGCTCGGAGGGGACCAGTCGCGGCAACAGGTAGATGACGGTGGAGTCCATGCCCACCTTCGACAGGGCCACGACCAGGGCGAAGACACCTGTGGCCTGCATGACGACGCCGGCCCCCTGGCTGCCGAGCATGCGGGTGAGCATGATCGTCAGGGCGAAACCGAGCACGGCGCTTCCTGCTGCGCCCACGAAGCCGAGGCTGCCGCCGCGGGCAAGCCATCCCCTGGTGGAACGGGGGGAGGCGGTGGAGGAACCCTCAGTCATGCGTGTCCTCCCCTCGGTTGTACAGTTGTCCGTGATCCGTCCGCAATCCTAGAACCACAGGTGGACCCCCGTGCCAGCACCTTCTCGCAAACTCCTGCCCTTCCTCGGAGTGGGCCTCGCCCTCGTCATCGCCCTCGCTGTGGGCGCCATGTGGATGGGACGGGGCACCACCACACCCGATGGCGGTGCCTCCGCCGCCTCCGGGGCCAGTGCGGACGCCTCCACCTCCGGTGCGGACTTTGGCCCGTCCGGCGACCAGGCCGCCTCCGCCGCCCCGCCGGCTCCTCCGGCGGCCCCCGTGTCCGCCGACGGGGTCAGTGAACAGTCCGCCGTCCAAGGAGTCCTGGAACGCACCTCCCAGGCCCTTGCCCAGCCCAACCCCGACCAGGACATGACGGCCGTGCTCGCCGGGGACGCCCTGGACCAGCACCTGGCCCTGGCCGCCCAGTACCAGGCCGAAGGCATGCGCGTGAGCGGCCACCCGAAAATCGTCTCCAGTGAGGTCCTCGAAAAGGACGGCGCACGCGTGACGGTCCTGGCCTGTGTGGACTCCTCCGGCGTCACCGTCACCGACGACGCCGGACAGTCCGTCGGCGACCCGTCGGCACCCACGCGCTCACGGATGCTCTTCACCCTCGAACAAACCGGCGGGACCTGGAAGCTCGTCCACGAGACCTTCCCCGAGGAAGCGGACTGCTGAGCCGGGCGACCTCGGCCTCGACACTGTCACCGCGGGTGAGCAGGGCCACCGCCGCCAAAGTGACGAAGAGGCCCGTCGTCATCCCGTAGAAGGCGGATTCGACCAGGGTTGCGGCCACTGTGCCCACCAGGACGGCTCCGAGCAGGTCCCTGCGGCCCGCTCCCATGAGGATGACGGCCACGAGGAAGCCGACGAAGAGGGTCACCCCGACGAAACCGTGTGAGAAGAGCACCGTCCAGAAGTGCCCCTGCGTGCCCAGAGCCGGAAGCCAGGGGTTCGGGGCGGGCCTGGGGGCACCGAAGCCGATGACCGGGGATTCGGCGATGTCCTTGAGTGTCGCGAAATACAGGGACAAGCGGTCCACCGTGGACTTCGTCGTGGCCAGGCGGTCGAAGAACTCCACACCCGCCGGCGAGACCGTCCAGATGAAGGTGCCCGCCAGGAGCATCCCCGCCCCGGCGCCAACCCCCTTCCAGCGCCCTGCGAGCAGGTACTGCACGGCCACCCAGAGCGCCACCACGCCCAGCCCGATGAACATGCCGCGGTTCAAGGTGTTCACCGCCGGCACGACGGAGGCGGCGATCACCGCCGCGACGGGCCAACGCCAGCGTGAATGCAGCGCCCATTCCAGGCGCAGGTGGACCAGCGACAGAGGCAGGACCAGCGAGTACACGTTTCCCCACGTGTTCGCGTAGAGGAAGGGGGCCGAGGGGCGCGGCTCGGAGTCGATGTACGAATTCGGGTTCCACTGGGAGGTGCGTCTGATGGCGATGTCGTGGACCAGCTCATTGGCCAGCAGCCCCTTGGGCAGCACGAAGGACAGGGGCGTGTGGACGACGAGCTGCGGGAAGGCCATTGCCAGGTATCCGCCCAGTGTCGCCGAGACGAGGAAGAGCGTGATGACGGTGAGCACCTTGCGCAGCGGCAGGTTCTTGCGGGCGTTGTGCAGGTGCATGGCGAAGACTGTCGCCGCCACCACCAGGATGTAGCGGTACAGGGCGCCCACGAGGCGCCCCGGCGTGTCGAGCATGAGGAAGGTCAACGGCATCCACAGGACGAACACGCCCCACAGGACCCACGGCCAGGGCACGCTGAAACCCCGCACGCCGAACCACGAGGCGGCCATCCACAGGGCCGCCACCGGCCACACCATGTCGCCGAATCCGAGGACCCACCACAGGATGTATCCGCCGAAGGGCAGGGCGAAGGCCCATGCGCCCAGGTCCACCGCCTGGGGGCCGACCTGCGGGACGAGGGCGCACAGGCGCCCTGCGCGTGCACTCCAGAGCCTGGCCCGGTCCTCACGCGCCGCATCAAGGGCGGCCAGCGTCTTCCTCACCGGGTGCCTCCCTGTCGGCGGCCGCGCAGCCGCGCGCGTCGCACCGCATGGGCCCGGGCCTTGGCGCGGGCCCACACGAAGGGTCCTTCGAGGAATCCGGCGATCTCGGCGCGGGTGAGTCCTGCGGGCACGTCCTGGTCGGCACCGGAGACGCGCGCACTGCCGGGCCTGAGCCGCCGGGCGACTGCGGGCACCCGGCGTGCGAGGTCGACGAGGACCCGGGGGTCGGCCAGGACGGTCTTCGTCAGCAGCGCGGCGGTTCCGGAGCCGTTGCCGCGGATCTGCAGGGTCAGGCCGTCCTCGTCCGTGCGGTGACGGTGGTGGACGAGGGCGTCGGGGGTGTGGACGATCGCCCACCCCGCACGCAGGATGCGGGCGAACATGTCGAGGTCCTCCCCTCCCCTGGTGGGGGTTCCCGCCCCCAGGGCGACGTCGAAGGGGCCGACCTGCCGCAGTGCCCGGGCGCGCAATGCCATGCACACGCCCGCCCCGACGCGGGCCGTCGTGTGCGGGTGCAGGGGGCCGCCCTCGCCCGGCTCGCCCATGCGCGCCAGGGCCGGGTCCGCCTCCTTGAGGGTCCACACGCGGGGGGCGAGGTCCTTCGGGAATCCACCGCGCGATTCGAACCAGCGTTGGGCGGGGTGGGCGATCTGCGCGGCAAGGACGATGCCGGTGACGGCCCCGATGCGGCCCTGCGGGTCGGCGGCGAAGGGTTCGAGGAGACGACGCAGCCATGAGGGGTCGACCAGGGCGTCGTCGTCGGTGAAGGCGATGACCTGGCCGCGAGCGCGCACGAGGCCGCGGTTGCGTGCGCGGGACAGTCCCGGTTCGGGGGCCGCGACAATGCTCAGGCGCGGGTCGTCGACCTCGCGCAGGGCGCGGCCGGTGGCGCCGGAGGCCGGGTCGTTGTCGACGACGAGCACTTCCAGCAGTGGCGTGTCCTGGGCGAGGACGGCCTGCACGGCCCGGGCGAGCATGTCGCAGCGGCCGGTGGTGCAGATGACGACGCTGGCGGTGGGCACGTGGCCGTCCGTCGGCCCCGGTGGCAGCTGCGCCCATCCGCGTTCGGTGTTCGCCTCGCCGGTGGCGGCTCCCCTGAGGGCCTCCTCCAGGTCCGCCTCGGTGCCGGTGACGAGGGCCAGGCTGCGCCCGTGGAGGCGTACGAGGGCCTGGGTGGTGGGGGCCCCGGCCCGGCCGGAGACGGTGCGGGTGCGCGTGCCAGTTCCCTCCAGGTCGACGACCTGGATGTGCCAGGGGGTCTCAGCGGATTCCATGCGCACCCTCGCCCCTGTGGCGCGCGGTGGTGGCTTCGCCGACCTCTCCGATGTCACGGATGTCGGCGCCCTTCATGGGTGCCTCGGGCAGCAGGTGGAAGGCGCCGATGAGTTCCGTTCCGGACAGGTCGATCTGGTCGGCCAGCTGGCGAACCTCTTCCTTGGGCATGTCCGGGTTGGGGGCGATGACGACGTGGTCGACGTCGGCCAGGGCGCGGATCAGCTCGGCGCGCGGCCCGTCGAGGTCGAGGAGGACGACCCTCTGGTCGGGGCGCACCTCTCCTTGGGCGGCCCGGTAGGCGGCCAGCAGGTAGGGGGACTCCTTCTCGGTGGACCCGATGACGAGGGCGGGGGTGCCGCGGTCGCGGCCGACGATGGTGGCCAGGTGGGCGCCGCCGAACCAGCGCAGGTCGCCGGCGCCGGTGACGTCTGCCGACCAGACGGGGGCGGCGATGATCTGGGCAAGGTGCCTGGGGCCGCGGACCCGGTGGTCCATCTGCTCGCGCACGACGGCCAGCGCCAGGCCGAGGATCAGTCCCAGGGCGGCGGCGGAAGCCATGTAGAGGACCCGCGAGGGGCCGACGACCAATTCGGCCAGTTCCGGCGAGGTCACGACGCGTCCGGTGGGCGCGTCGTAACCGAGCAGGGCGGCGCGGCGCTGCGTGAGGGCGCCGATGCGGGAGGTGAGCACCTGGCGGGTGGAGGCCTCGGAGGCGGAGTCGCCGGGTACGGAGGCCAGTTGACGCTGGAGGTCACCGATCTGCGTGTCCAGTTCCGCCATGACGGCCTTGGCGCGTTCGAGGACCAGTTCCTTGCGCACCTGCAGGTAGGACTCGGCGTGGGTGGCCGAGATGAGCCTGGCCTTCTCGGGGTCGTCGGCGGTCCACGAGATGGTCAGGACCGTGCCCAGGGGGTCGGCGACGACTCGCACGCCCTCGATGAGTTGCTCGACGGTCAGGGTGCCGCCGACCTTTTCGACGGTGCGCTTGGCGGCCTCGCCGGATCGGACCAGGTCGATCTCGGTGGTCATGTCCACCGAGGCCACGCCGGTGCGCATCGTGGGCGCGGGTTCGGCGCCGATGACCGCCACCTGCAAACTGGTGCTGGCCGTGTAGGTGCGGCCGACGAGCATGAGGTAGGCGCCCATGAGTGCCATGACGACGACCAGGGTGGCCAGCACCGTCCACTTGCGGGTGCGCAGCACGCGCAGGGCCACCTGCAGGCCGTCTCGCGGTGGCAGGGTGAGGATCGTCATCTCTGGTCTCTCCTTCTCGACTCCGCAGCCCGGGTGTCGCCGGCGGCGCTGGTGATCC
Source organism: Schaalia sp. 19OD2882 (assembly GCF_018986735.1). NCBI lineage: Bacteria > Bacillati > Actinomycetota > Actinomycetes > Actinomycetales > Actinomycetaceae > Schaalia > Schaalia sp. 19OD2882. The sequence goes on from NZ_CP065521.1 coordinate 1,997,498, forward strand.
ATTCCATCCTGCGCCTCAGCCGCCTGCGCAGGAGGATTCCGTGCAGGCCGCCGACGCGGGCCAGGTGGGCGCCGACCACTTCACGGAAATCGCCCATGGCGGCCAGGCGCTCCGCTTCCGGCAGGGCCGCGATTGCCACGGGGCGCAGGAGTCGCTTGCCGAGGCGGTGTTCGGTGAAGTCCGCGTAGGCGCCGGCCTGGTCGGGGTTGCGCCAGGACTTGCCGAACCAGCCCTGGGTGGCGGTGAGTTGGTTCGGGTGGGTCCGGTAGACCAGGCCCCACCGCGCCAGGCGCCGCAGACGCATGTCGGCGGTGGCGGCGCGCAGCCACAGGTCGTAGTCCTCGGCGGGAACCTCGCGGTATCCGCCCAGGGTGTCGATGGCTGCCCGTGTGGCCAGCATGGAGGAGTGCGCAACCGGGTTGGTGAGCAGCAGTTCGTCGGCGAAGCCGCTGGGCGTCAGGGTCAATGGAGGGTTGGGGCGCACGCGGCGCCCGGAGGTCTTGACCACCTGGGTGAAGACGAAGTCGTCACCTGCGGCAATCGCGCGACGGCATGCGGTGAAGCGGCCGCGCAGGGACACGTCGTCGGCGTCCATGCGTCCCACGAGGCACGAGTCGGTCTCGGCGAGCATCCTGTTCAGTGCGCGGGCCACTCCCCCGGGCTGCGGGTTCCGCAGGATCCGCAGGTCCTGGGCGCGTCCGACCTCGTCGGCGGCGCGGGTGGCGCAGTCGGCGGTGTCGTCGGTGGAGCCGTCGTCCAGGACGACCAGTTCGGCGTCGGCGGGCAGGGCGCGCAGGGTGGAGGTGACGGCCTCGGCAATGGTCGCTGCGGCGTCGAGGGCCGGAAGGAGGACGCTGATCTCAGGCACGGGTGGCCTTCCCGGCCTCGTCCAGGGCGCGCAGGTCCGCGTGGCGGCGTGTCAGGGAGATGGCGCTGTGGGCGATGGCCACGGCGGTGAGCAGTGCGTACAGGCCTCCGTGAGCGAGCGGCAGGCCCCACAGGAGGAAGGACCAGCACAGGGTGCCGGGGTCGGTGGGCAGCAGGACGAAGGAACGCAGGGTGCCTCCTCGGCGCTGGGTGCCCCCGCCTGTGCGGATGAAGGCTTCGGCCAGGATCTGGCTGAGGAACTGGCCGGAGGCCACCAAGCCGTGGACAACGGCGACGACGGCCAGCCACCACAGGTGGGGCCGGTGGACCATGAGTGCCAGGGCCAGGGTGAAGTGGATGGCCGGGGTACGGAAGGCGTCGACCACGTGGTCCAGCCACTCCCCTGCTTTGGAGGAGGTTCCTGTCAGTCGTGCGAGCTGCCCGTCGGCGGAGTCCAGCAGGTATCCGGTGGCAAGCAGGACGGCCACGGGGATTCCGGCCCACACCCGGTCCGGCAGGGCGACCAGGGCGACCATGCCCGCCACGCTGAACGCCAGGGAGATGAAGGTGATGCCGTTTGGGGTCATTCCGCTGGCGGCTCCGGCGGCGGCGACCAGGCGCGCCCCGCGCCGGTTCACCCACCGCGTGTAGGCGGGTACTCCGTTGCCGGGCTTCTGGGCGGCGTCCAGGCGCGCCCGGTTGGCCCGGAAACGCGCGCTCCACGAGGTGTGTCCGGGGGTGGGGGCGCTCACTTGGTCACCGCCAGGCCCTCGCCCAGTTCGGCCTCGACCTCGTCCGGGGAGAGGAACCTGCGCAGCATCGTCGACGAGGTCGACGCCGTGTAGGGCAGGTAGACGACGCGGGCCCCGACCTCGGCCAGCTCGGCTTCCAGGCGCTCCCCCTTGGGGGTGTCCTTCCAGTCGTCGCCCTTGAAGAGGACGTCGAAGGGCTGCAGTCGCCACGCCACCCGCTTGTCCTGGTCCAGGTCCACGACCACTGCGTCGACGAAACGCAGGGCGGCCAACAATTCGCAGCGTTCCTTCAGGGGAATGACGGGGTCCTTGCCCTTCATGCGGCGCAGGGACTCGTCGGTGGCCACGCCCACGACCAGGCGATCGCAGCGTGCCCGCGCTGCCCGCAAGATGTTGAGGTGGCCGACGTGGAGCATGTCGAAACCGCCCGGAACGTACCCCGTCACGCGCCGCGCGGGAGCGAGCGCCACTGGCGCGTCGATGGTGTGACGAGATGTCATGCCCACAACGGTGGACGACGTGCTCGCGTTTGTCAAAGAACCTCAGGCCTTCGAAACTTCAGCGGGAGAAGACCACGGTGCGGGTGCCGTCCATGAGCACCCGGTGCTCCGTGTGCCATCTCACCGCCTGGGCGAGGACCCGCCGTTCGACGTCCTGGCCCAGGGCCACCATGTCCGGGGTCGAGTCGGCGTGTGTCACGCGCGTGACGTCCTGTTCGATGATCGGCCCTTCGTCGAGGTCCGGGGTGACGTAGTGGGCGGTGGCGCCGATGAGCTTGACCCCCCGGTCGTGGGCCTGCGCATAGGGGCGGGCCCCCTTGAAGGAGGGCAGGAAGGAGTGGTGGATGTTGATGATGCGTCCTGCCATTGCCCGGCAGAGCTTCTCCGAGAGGATCTGCATGTAGCGGGCCAGGACCACCAATTCGACCTCCTCGGCACGGATGAGGTCGAGGAGGCGCTGTTCGGCCTCGGCCTTGGACTCCGCGGTGACGGGCACCAGGAGGAAGGGCACGCCGTGGAACTGGGCGACCGGCGCCAGGTCCGGGTGGTTGCCCACCACGGCCACCACGTCAATGGGCAGGGCCTGGGTGCGCTGACGGTAGAGGAGGTCCTGGAGGCAGTGTCCTTCCCGCGAGACCATGATGACGGTGCGAAGTCTGCGTCCCAGGTCGTCCACGTTCCACGTGGCCTCGAAGCGGGAGGCGATCTCGGCCATGCCGTCCTCGACCGGGCGGCGCCCCACGGGCGAGTCGACCTCGACCCGCATGAAGAACATCCCGGAGTCGGGTGCACCGAATTGCTGGGACTGGATGATGTTGCATCCGTTGCCGGTCATGACGCCGGTGACGGCGTGGACGATGCCGGGCCGGTCGGGGCACGACAGGGTGACGACCAATTCGACCGGGGATTCGGGGGTGTCCTTCATGTGTTCCAAGGGTAGTCGACCACGCGTGCGATGAGGCTCGGCCCTCACGAGGGCGAGACCGCCGACCACAGCGCCGCCACCGGCGCCGCCGAGAGGGACACTTCGTGCCTGGCACGGCGAAGGGCCGCGGACACCCGGGTGTCCGCGGCCCCCGTCCCGACTCACTTGATGAAGCCGAGCGCCTTGACGGCGTCGTACTCCTCCTGGAGGGCGGCGATGTTGTGGTCGATGCCTGCGCGCGAGCCCTCGGAGATCTCCAGGTCCTCGACGACCTCCCACTCGCCGCCCTTCGAGGTGACGGGCAGGCCGAAGCACAGGCCTGCGGGAACGCCGTAGTGGCTGCCGTCGGAGATGATGGCCGAGGTGGTCCACTGGCCTTCGGGGGTGCCCAGGACCCAGTCGTGCATGTGGTCGATCGCGGCGTTGGCGGCCGAGGCGGCCGAGGACGCGCCACGGGCCTCGATGATGGCGGCACCACGCTTTGCGACGACCGGGCGGAAGTCGGAGGCCAGCCAGGCTTCGTCGACCAGTTCGGTGGCGGGCTTGCCGCCCACCGTCGCCCAGGACACGTCCGGGTACTGGTCGGCCGAGTGGTTGCCCCACACGACGAGGTTCGCGATGTCGGCCACGGCGGCGCCGGTCTTCTTTGCCAGCTGCGAGATCGCGCGGTTGTGGTCCAGGCGCATCATGGCGGTGAAGCGCGAGGCCGGCACGTCGGGGGCGGCGTTGGCGGCGATGGTGGCGTTCGTGTTCGCGGGGTTGCCGACAACGATGACGCGAATGTCGTCTGCGGCACCCGCGTTGATGGCGGCACCCTGCGGACCGAAGATGCCCGCGTTGGCCTCGAGCAGGTCGGCGCGCTCCATGCCCGCCCGGCGCGGCATGGCGCCCACGAGGAAGGCGGCATTGGCGCCGGCGAAGGCAGGGGTGGCATCGGTGAAGATGTCGACGCCGGCCAGCAGCGGGAACGCGCAGTCGTCGAGTTCCATCGCGGTGCCCTCGGCGGCCTTGGCGCCTTGGGGGATCTCGAGCAGGTTGAGCTTGACGGGCACGTCGGGGCCGAAGACCTGGCCCGAGGCGATCCGGAACAGCAGGGCGTAGCCGATGTTGCCGGCGGCGCCGGTGACGGTGACGATGCGAGGTTCTGCCATGATCAGGCACTCCTTGAGTGGTGGTGAAAGACGACGTTCGTCGCCCCGGTGGCGGTCTGCGCCGCGCACATGCCCCAAGCGTACGATCCCGCACAGGCGGCTCACAGGGAGACGGGTCCCAAATGGGCCGTTCCGCACCCCGTGAGGCGAGTCACTCGTTCTTGTCCGGCCGTGTGTTTCGCCTTCGCATCCACCGCATCTCCACATGCGAAGCACGTCGACTCCCAGCAAATCTTCAGATTCGGATCAGCTTCTTGCAAGAATGTCCCCAGATGATCAGCACTCGGATGTCGGCGCAGACCAACATCCGCATCTTCAGTCCAAAACCACGATCCACATGAAGTGACAAGGAGGATTCCTCGTGACGCCAGTCGTACCCGGAGTTCGCCCCCGTTCCCCTCTTTTCCCGCGCCTCGTCCCCCTCGCGTCGTGCGCTCTCCTGCTTGCCGCATGTTCCTCCGCCCCGGGCGTCGACATGTCGTCCTCCGCGCATCCGGACTCGATGTCGGCGGTCCCCGTCGCCTCGGACACCGGCCTCGACGCCTCTTGGCAGGCCGAGCACTTCTCGAGCTTCTACAGCCAGGAGATCGCTTGGACGGCCTGTGAAGGAGTGGAGCTCCCCGAGGGGTACGCGCAGGCGCTCTCCCAGGCCGGGGTCGACGCCAAGAGCGTCAAGTGTGCGACCGTCAAGGCTCCGATGAACTGGGCCGACCCGACAGATGAGCGGACCGTCGACCTGGCGATCGTCCGCATCCCCTCGACAGGGGATCCGTCCGCGGCCTCCCCCCTCTTCGGCAATCCCGGGGGCCCGGGTGCCTCCGGGGTCGAGTACACCCTTGGACTGCCTCTGAGCCCGGACTTCTCCGGCATCCTCTCCTCCCATGACCTGTGGGGATTCGACCCCCGAGGGATCGGGGCGTCGACCCCGCTCTCCTGCAAGTCCGAGTCGGAAGTGCGAGCCGTCCAACTCGCCGAGTGCATCGAGGCGAATCCGATCACCCACTACATGGGGACCTCGCAGGTCGCCCGTGACATGGAAATGTTGCGCGCCCTGTCGGGTGCCGAGCGCTTGGACTACCTCGGGTACTCCTACGGGACGATGCTCGGCGCCACCTACGCCACGCTCTTCCCGGACAAGGCCGGACGGATGATCCTCGACTCCGCCGAGGATGCCCAGTGGGGCTCCCTCGTCCACAGCTTCGACCAGCAGGTCGCCGTCGGCCGCGCGGCCGCGGCGATGGCCGCCGCTTGCCCCTCTCTGCGCACCTCCGACGGCACTCCTGCCTCGTGCCCCTTCACCGACGAATCGGGGATCAACAACCTGAAGAAGACCCTCGACTCCGCCCCGCTGAAGGGAAGCGGTGGCGCCGAGTTCAACGGTCAGTCCCTCATCGAGTTCGTCACGAGCTCCCTCTACGGCTCCCCCGCCGATCGCGCCGAGTCCCTCACCCTGTTGACGCGGGCCACCTCCTCGAACCAGGAGGCCGTCGACGCCCTCATCGCCAAGGCCGAGGAGTCGAAGGCCGAAGTCGACACCGCCGGCGAGATCGTCGCCTGCCACTCGTTCCCCCGCATGCCCGACATCCAGGCCCTCGTCAGCGACGTCAAGGAGACGGAGCTGCCGAGCTTCCTCAAGGACGATGCCCAGTCCGCGCAGGACGTCCTCAAGGATTTCGCCGATCTGTCGTGCTCGACACTGCCCGAGTTCGGCCAAGACATCACGACCTCCTTCGACGCCTCCCGGGTGACGACGCCGATCCTCGTCTTCGGGGTCACCGGCGACCACGCGACCCCCTATCAGTACGCCCAGTCGCTCACCAAGCAGTTGGGCAACGCCGTCCTCGTGACACTGGAGGACGTCGGCCACGGCGCGTCATTCTCCGGAAAGTCGGCGTGTGCCGACAAGATCGCGAGCAAGTACCTCATCGACGGGGTCGTGCCTGATGCGGGCACGACGTGTTCCCCCGGTCCCGCGTCCTGACGGTTCCTCGAACGGACGAGAGCCCCCGCCGCCGAGGCGGGGGCTCCGCCGCGCCCGCGCCGACCTCGCCCGGCACGACGGCAAGGGGCCACCCCCGAAAGGGCGGCCCCTGCCAAGGATCGGCGCGACGATCACACACGGTTCACCCGGTAGTACCCGATGAGCCCCCGGGTCGACGCGTCCAGACGGGCGAGCATCTCCTCGTCCCCCTCGACAGCCGGAAGGATCTGCTTGGCCAGGACCTTGCCCAACTCCACTCCCCACTGGTCGAAGCTGTCGATGCCCCACACGGCGCCCTGGACGAAGGTGATGTGCTCGTACAGGGCGATGAGCTGACCCAGGACCAACGGGGTCAACTCGGCCGCCATGATCGAGGTGGTCGGACGGTTGCCGGTGAAGACGCGGGCCGGGACGACCGCCTCGGGCGTGCCCTCCGCACGCACCTCCTCGCTGGTCCTGCCGAAGGCCAAGGCCTTGGTCTGGGCCAAGAAGTTCGACAGCAACATCTCGTGCATGTCGGCCTCGCCATCCTTCAGCGGCCACGCCGGCCTGGCGAAGGCGATGAAATCGGCCGGGACCATGCGGGTGCCCTGGTGGATCAGTTGGTAGAAGGCGTGCTGGCCGTTGGTGCCCGGTTCTCCCCAGAACACCTCGCCCGTCTCGTAGGTGACGGGAGCGCCGTCGCGACGCACGGACTTGCCGTTGGACTCCATGGCGAGCTGCTGAAGGTAGGCGGGGAAACGGTGCAAGTACTGGCAGTAGGGCAGCACCGCGTGGGTGTCGGCGCCCAGGAAGTTCGAGTACCACACGTTCAGCAGGCCCATGAGCAGCGGCACGTTGTCAGCCGGAGCGGCCTCGGCGAAGTGGCGGTCCATCGTGTGGAAGCCGTCGAGGAACTCGGCGAAGCCGTCCGGGCCGATGGCGATTGCCAGGGACAGTCCCACGGCCGAGTCCACCGAGTAGCGCCCGCCCACCCATGACCAGAAGCCGAAGGCGTTGTCCGGATCGATGCCGAAGGCGGCGACCTTGTCCAGAGCGGTGGACACGGCGACGAAGTGTTTGGAGACGGCGTCCTTCTCGGCGGCATCGTCCCCTGCGGCCAGCAGGCCGCGTTCGCGCAGGGCGCCCAGGAACCAGTCGCGCACCACCGTGGCGTTGGTGATGGTCTCCTGGGTGGTGAAGGTCTTGGAGGCGACGATGACCAGCGTGGTCTCCGGGTCCAGGTCCTTCGTGGTCTCCCCCGCGTCCGTGGGGTCGATGTTCGAGATGAAGCGGCACTCCAGGCCCGCCTGCACGTAGGGCTTGAGGGCCTCGTAGGCCATGACGGGGCCCAGGTCGGAGCCGCCGATACCCACGTTGACGACGGTGCGCACGGGCTTGCCGGAGACGCCCACCCATTCGCCGGAGCGGACCCGGTCGGCGAAGTCGAAGACGCGGCCCAGGACCTCGTGGACGTCGGCCACGGCGTCCTGTCCGTCAACCTCCAGGTGATCGCCCTCGGGGCGGCGCAGGGCGGTGTGCAGGACCGCGCGGTCCTCGGTGACATTGATGTGGGCGCCGGCGTACATGGCGTCGCGCAGCTCGGCGACCTTCGTCTGTTCGGCCAGGGCCAGCAGGTCGGCCAGGACGCCCTCGTCGACGAGGTTCTTCGACAGGTCCACGTGCAGGTCACCGGCCGTGCGGGTCCACGTGGTGGCGCGGTTCGGGTCGGCGGCGAACCACGCGCGCAGGTCCGGGTCGAAGAGTTCGGCGCGGGCGTCCAGGGCGTCCCACGCGGGGGTCATCGTCGGGTCGAGGGGGGTCAGGTCACTCATCGTGTCTCCTTCGGCGGTGCGTGCGTGTGCACGGGTGCGTCGGTCCAAGGGTAGGGGTGGCCGGTGGCGGCCTCGCGGGCCCCTGGTCCGGGGACGAGGGCGGGGCCGCACGCGTTCAGCTGCCGCCGCCCGGCTGGTCGTGGATGGTCACGGGGATGAACTCCGCCTCCGGGTCCTTGAAGGACACGGTGGACAGCACCGGGCGCAGTTCCTCCCACCACTGGACGAAGGGGCGGTGGTGGGGCACATCGAGGTCCTCGAACATGCGGTCCACCGGGCGCACGGAGTTCTCGCCCTCGACCTGTCCGATGTAGACGGACCTGGGCTTGCCGGACTCGAACTGGGCGGCGACCTCGTCCAGGGCGTTGGCGGCCAAGCGGGTGGCCAGGAGGCGGTCGAAGGGGCTGGGCGTGCCACCCTGGAGCAGGTGCCCCACGGAGCTGTGGCGCACGTCGAACAGGCCCCTGCCCTCGGCCTCGAAGGCGGAGGCCAGGAACTCGGAGGTGTAGTGGGTGTCGTTGTCCTCGTTGACGACGGCCAGGAACAGGCGGCGCCCCTCTTCGAAGGAGGCGCGCATCTTCTTGGCGTCGACGTCGATGCGCTCCAGGGTGACGGGTTCCTCGTTGAGGTAGGCGTATTCGGCGCCCGAGGCGATGCCCGACATGAGGGTGAGGTACCCGCAGGTGCGCCCCATGATGCGGGCGACGAAGCAACGGCGCGAGGCGGCCGCGGACTCCTTGATGCGATCCAGGGTCCAGATGGCGTTGTTGAGGGCCGTGTCGGCGCCGATGGCCAGTTCCGCGCCGGGCACGTTGTTGTCGATGGTGGCCGGCACCAGGACGGTCGGGATGCGGAAGGCCGGGTAGCGGCCCTTCTCCGCATCCATGGCGTGGGCGCCCAGGTAGGCGTTCATGCCGCCGATGACGATGAGGGCGTCGATGTCATTGCGTTCAATGGCACGCCCGATGGAGTAGTACTCCTCCACCGCGGGGACGGGCCGGCGGGTGCCCAGCTCCGCGCCACCGCGGAACTCCCAACCCTCCACGTCCGACCAGGACATTTCGCGTACCTTGTTCTCCGACAGGCCGGCCCAGGATCCTTCGACCCCGAGCATGGTCCAGCCGCGGGCGATGCCCAGGCGCACTGCCGTGCGTGCGGCGGTGTTCATCCCGGGGGCCAGGCCCCCCACGTGGATGATGGCCACGCGCTTCGTGCCCTCTGCGGGTCGTTCCATGAGCTGGGGTGGGCGCGAGAGGATCTCGTTGATGCGCACCATTGTCGTGAAGGAGGTGCCCCGGGCGGCCTGGGCGGCCTCGAAGTCGCCGCGGGCCACGAGGTCCTTGACGGCGCGCGTGTCGGTGACGGCCTTCATCAGGGGGATGCGGGTCAGGCGGTTGCGGCGCACACCGAGGATGCACGCCTCCTCCTGGTCCTGGGAGTCGAAGATCTCCTGGACGGCGGCGTATCCCAGCAGGGTCGACATCCACCGGTCGTAGGCCGAGGGCGAGCCGCCGCGTTGGACGTGGCCGAGGATCGTGATGCGCGCGGTCTCCCCGGTGCGTTCCTTGAGGGCCTGGGCGATGTGCGCGGTGGTGAGGTCGTTGCCCTCGTGGTCGGTGGCGCCTTCGGCGACGAGGATGATCGACTCGCGGCGCCCGGCCTTGCGGCCGAGTTGGAGGCGCTCGGTCATCTCGTCCTCCCAGCCGGGGCGGGCCGGGTCCTCGGGGGTGAAGACGTGGTCTGCGCCGCCGGCCACGGCCGCCATGAGCGGCAGGTAGCCGCAGTGGCGTCCCATGACCTCGACGATGAAGGTCCGCTGGTGCGAGGCCGCCGTGGAGGAGATCTGGTCGATGGCGTCGATGATGCGGTGCAGGGCCGTGTCGGCGCCGATGGTCATGTCCGTGCCGACGAGGTCGTTGTCGATGGACCCGACCAGGCCCACGACCACCAGCCGCGGGTGGGCGGCCGCCCGTTCCTCGTCGATGACGCCCTCGGCGACCAGTTCGGCGACGTGCTGGGGCCATTCCTCACGGAATTCGTTGGTGCCGGACAGGGAGCCGTCCCCGCCGATGACGACCAGCCGGTCGATGTCGTGTTCCAGCAGGTGGCGTGCCGCCTGGTGGCGGCCCGAGTACTCGCGGAACTCGTCGCAGCGGGCGGTGCCGATGAGGGTGCCCCCGGCGTGGAGGATGTTCGAGGCCGAGGCCCAGTCCATCGGGCGGATCGCGGAACCGCCGGCCACGGCGCCCGACCATCCTTCGTAGATGGCGTACGGCTGGGCGCCGTGGGCCAGCGCCGTGCGGATGACGGCCCGCACCGCCGCATTCATTCCCTGGGCATCACCGCCGGAGGTGAGGACACCGATGCGCACACCGGTACCGGGCGCGGACTGTTCCATGGCGAGCGCTCCAATCGTCGTCGGCGCCGACGCCTCGTCGGCCCCTCAAGTCTATGGCCCCTGCCCTGACCTGACCATGCCCTGGGAGCGGGACCGGGATCAGTGTTCGCCCGCTGGCCGTCCCCCGCCGTTGGCGGCCGCCGAAGCGGCAAGCTCCTCCGGGCTGACCACGCCGGCCACGGAGACCCTGTCCAGGTAGGCCATGCCGTCGAAGGAGAGTTCCCGGGCGTTCTGCGGGTCTCCCTCGTCCCCGAGGCGCCCACCCGAAAGCTTGTCGACCACCAGGGCGATCGCCCCGTCGCCGGTGACATTCGTGGCGGTGCCGAAGGCGTCCAGGGCGATGTAGGTGGCGATCATCAGGCCCACCGCCGCCTCGTCGAAGCCCAGCATCGACGTGAGGATGCCGGTGGCTGCGGCAATGGCGCCACCGGGAACGCCGGGGGCGGCCACCATGGTGATGCCGAGCATGAAGATGAAGCCCACCCACTGCCACAGGCTCACCTGGATGCCTTGGGTGAAGACGATGGCGAAGGCGAAGGCGAAGATCTTCGAGGCCGATCCTGCCAGGTGGATGGTGGCGCACAGGGGGATGGTGAAGTTCGCGACCGGCTCGGAGACCCCCATGTTGCGCGCCGAGCGCAGGGTCACGGGGATGGTGGCCGCGGAGGAGGAGGTGCCCAGCGCCGTGAAGTAGGCGGGCAGCATCTTCACGATCGAGGTCAGGGGGTTCTTTCGGGCGATGGTGCCGGCAACCGTGTACTGGGTGCCCAGGATGACGACCTCCAGCAGCATCACCACCACGACCACCGACAGCAGGGTGAGGATGATCGACCCGGCCTCGCCGGTGTAGGTGAGGTTGAGGAAGATGCCGAAGATGTGCAGCGGAAGCAGCGGGATGATGATCTTGTCGATGAGTTTGGAGATGATCGCGCGGAACTCGATGAATCCCTTGCGCAGGACCCCTCGCGGGATCATCGACAAGCCGATGCCGACGACGAAGGAGAGCAGAAGCGCGGTCATGACGCCGGTGACCGGCGGTATCTCCACCGTGAAGTAGGTCTCCAGGGCCGCGCCCGGCTTCTTGACGTCGGCCAGTCGACCGCCGAGCAGGGTGGGGAAGGTCAGGGCGCACACGAGCCAGGTGACGAAGCCGGCGACCAGGGTCGAGCCGTAGGCGATGGCTGCGGTGATGCCCAGCCACTTGCCGGCCCCCTTGCCAAGGTCCGCAATGGCCGGGGTCACCAGGCCGATGATGATGAGGGGGATCGAGAAGGACAGGAACTGGCTGAACAGGGCGGAGAAGGTGGCGAAGACGCGCCCGAGCTCCACGGGGACCAGGTGGGCCTCGCCGATCCTGATGGATCCGAGGGCCACGGCCAGGATGATCGCGACGATCACCCACACCAGGATCCCGCTCTTGGTCAGGAAGTTGCGCATGGGGAGGTCTCCATCTCTCACGAAGCGTTGAAGGATGGGTCAAGAATGCACTTCGTCCCTGTCCCACCCGACGCACTCCCACATGTCGGGACGCCTCGGGCAGCGGGCGCAGTCCTCAGGCCAGGCGCCGGGCGAGGTTCTCGTCCAGGGCCGCCAGGAACTCCTCGGTGGTCAGCCACGGGGTCTCCGGCGAGACGAGCATCGCCAGGTCCTTCGTCATGCGCCCGCCCTCGACGGTGTCGACGACGACCTTTTCCAGGGTCTCGGCGAATCCGATGACCTCGGGGGTGGCGTCCAGGGTGCCGCGGTGGGCAAGGCCCCGGGTCCAGGCGTAGATGGAGGCGATGGGGTTGGTCGAGGTCGGCTTTCCGGCCTGGTGCTGGCGGTAGTGGCGGGTGACGGTGCCGTGGGCGGCCTCGGCCTCCATGGTGCGCCCGTCGGGGGTGACCAGGACAGAGGTCATCAGGCCCAAGGAGCCGAAGCCCTGGGCGACGGTGTCGGACTGGACGTCGCCGTCGTAGTTCTTGCACGCCCACACGTACCCGCCCTCCCACTTCAGGGCGGAGGCCACCATGTCGTCGATGAGGCGGTGTTCGTAGGTCAGGCCCGCAGCTTCGAAGGCGGCGCGGAACTCGGTGTCGAAGACCTCCTGGAAGATGTCCTTGAAGGCGCCGTCGTAGGCCTTGAGGATCGTGTTCTTCGTCGACAGGTACACGGGGTAGCCGCGTTTGAGCCCGTAGGCGAAGGAGGCGCGTGCGAAGTCGGCGATGGACTCGTTGAAGTTGTACATGCCCATGGTCACGCCGCCGCCCTCGGGGATGCGCACGACCTCGTGCACGATGGGCTCGGAGCCGTCCTCGGGGGTGAAGGTCAGGGTGACGGTTCCGGCGCCGGGGACCTTGAAGTCGGTGGCGCGGTACTGGTCGCCGAAGGCGTGGCGGCCCACGACGAGGGGCTTTGTCCATCCGGGCACCAGACGCGGGACGTTGGCCATGATGATGGGCTCGCGGAAGACGACTCCGCCCAGGATGTTGCGGATGGTCCCGTTGGGGCTCTTCCACATCCTCTTCAGGCCGAATTCCTCCACGCGGGCCTCGTCGGGAGTGATGGTGGCGCACTTGATGCCGACCCCGTGTTCCTTGATGGCGTGGGCGGCGTCGACGGTCACCTGGTCCTCAGTGGCGTCACGATTGTGGATCGACAGGTCGTAGTATCGCAGGTCGATGTCCAGGTAGGGGAAGATCAGGCGATCCTTGATGAACTGCCAGATGATCCGGGTCATCTCGTCGCCGTCGAGATCGACGACCGGGCCTGCGACCTTGATTTTCGACATGTGGGCTCCTTCGTCACGCACCTGCGGGTGTCCCTCCCACGCAAGATTACTCGATGTCGAGATACCCGTCCGACTGTCGGCCCCTCGGCCGACTCAGCCCTGCCCCATTGCGGCGGTCCACGGTGAGAACACGAGGATCCCTGCGGCCAGCGACAGGTACAGGGCGACGTCGCCGACCCTGTGACGCGAGGCGAACCAGGGCCTGGACGGCCACACCGCCCGCAGCACCCCCATGACCCCCAGCAGGGCCGACAGGAGCAGGACCGCCCGGTGCGGGTGGTTGGTCAGCGTCAGGACCGCGACCGTGAACACCCCCAGGGCGACGAAGACCACACTGCCCGTCGTCAACCACACCCCGAGGCGCCGCCTCGTCACACCCTTCTTCACCCGCCCCACAGTAGTTGCCGTCACGGGCAAGGTCACACCCGGTCCAGACCCGGCGCCGCGCAGCGGGTCTACGATTGACGCTGGCCTTGCGCCGACCTCGCAAGGTCGCCCGTTGAACGCCCGAAGGAGCATCCGTGACTTCCCGAATCCTCGTCATCTCCACCGAGGCCTCCGCCGCAGCCCTGGTCAACGACGACCTCGCCGCCCTCCTCGCCGCGCGCGGTCCCCTGGCCCGTGTCGACGCCCTCGTCGGCACTGACGCCCGCGCGGCCGCCACCCGGACCGAGTCCGCCCTGGTCGACGCCGTTGCCGCCGTCCGCGCACTTGAGGGCGAAACCGTCCTCGTCGACGGGGTCGTCGACACGCCCGTGCGCTCCTTCGACTCCTTGGGCTGGAATCTCGACCTGGCCGCCTCGACGAATGCGAAGGTCGTCCTGGCCGTGGAGACGGAAGGTCTGCCCGCCGAACTCGTCGCCGCTGAGATCGCCTCGGCCCGTGCACGCGCCGCCGCCCACCACGCGCAGATCGTCGCAGTGGCGCTGCCGGCCCCCGCCGCCGCCGAAGTGAACCCAGAGGGCGTGATCGTCCTGCCGCTGCCCCTCGGAGAGGACGCCCTGGCCGCTCTCGACACCGCCCCCGCACCCGACGCCGTCACTCCCCTGGCCTTCCAGGCCGATCTCATCGACCGGGCCCGCGCCGACAGGAAGCGGATCGTCCTGCCCGAACCCGAGGACGACCGCGTCCTGACCGCCGCCGCCGAAGTCCTCCGGCGCGGCATCGCCGACGTGATCCTCGTCGGTGACGAGACCGCCGTGCGCGCCCGCGCCGACGAACTGGGCCTGGACGTGTCCGCCGCCCGCGTGGTCAGCGTGGAGGACCCGGAGTTGTCCGAGAAGTACGCGGTGGAGTTCGCCCGCCTGCGGGCCAAGAAGGGTGTCACCGTCGAGCAGGCTCGCGAGAAGGTCAAGGACGTGTCCTACTTCGGCACGATGATGGTGCACATGGGTGACGCCGACGGCATGGTCTCCGGCGCCGCACACACCACCGCCCACACCATCGTCCCCAGCTTCCAGATCATCAAGACGGCCCCCGGCGTCTCGATCGTGTCCTCCGTGTTCCTCATGCTCATGGCCGACCGCGTGTGGGCCTTCGGCGACTGCGCCGTCAACCCCAACCCCACTCCCGAGCAACTGGCCGACATCGCGATCTCCTCGGCTGCCACCGCCCGCCGATTCGGCATCGACCCGAAGGTCGCCATGCTGTCCTACTCGACGGGCACCTCGGGTTCCGGCCCGGACGTGGACGCCGTGGTCGAGGCCACCCGCATCGCCCGCGAGAAGGACCCGGAGCTGGCCATCGAAGGCCCGATCCAGTTCGACGCCTCCGTGGACCGGGCCGTCGCCTCGAAAAAGCTGCCGGACTCGCCGGTGGCGGGGCACGCCAACGTCTTCGTCTTCCCCTCGCTCAATGCGGGCAACATCGGTTACAAGGCGGTGCAGCGTTCCTCCGGCGCCGTGGCCGTCGGCCCGGTGCTGCAGGGCCTGAACAAGCCGGTCAATGACCTCTCCCGCGGCGCCCTGGTCCAAGACATCGTCAACACCGTCGCCTTGACCGCCGTCCAGGCCCAGGGCTGACCCCGTCCCCTCCCCCCCCCCCCCCCCGATCTGACCACATCCGAAAGGCCGTCCCGTGTCCCAGACCGTCCTCGTCATCAACTCCGGTTCCTCCTCCATCAAGTACCAGCTCATCGACCCCGGCACCGGGGCCGCCATCGCCAAGGGCCTGGTCGAAAGGATCGGCGAGTCCGAAGGACGCATCCGGCACACCTACGCAGAGTCCGTCACCGAACTGGACGAGCCGATCAGCGACCACGAGGCCGGCATGCGTGAGGTCCTGCGTCTCTTCCACGAGGTCGGGCCGGACCTCACCGAGTCCCATGTGGTCGCCGTCGGGCACCGCATCGTCCAGGGGGGCAAGTACTTCGACGGGCCGGCGCTGGTCACCGACGAGGTGCGCGACCTCATCCAGGAGTTGTGCACCCTGGCTCCCCTGCACAACCCCGCCCACCTCAAGGGCATCGACGTGGCGCGCGAACTCATGAGCGACATTCCGCACGTCGCCGTCTTCGACACGGCCTTCTTCCAGCGCCTGCCCGAGGCCACCGCCACCTATGCGCTGGACCGTGAGGTGGCCGAGAAGCACGCAGTGCGCCGCTACGGCGCGCACGGCACCTCGCACCAATTCGTGTCCGCCCACGTCAGCGAGGTCCTGGGGCACCAGGACCTGCGCCAGATCGTCCTGCACCTGGGCAATGGGGCCTCCGCCTCCGCCGTCAAGGCCGGGCGCGCCATCGACACCTCGATGGGCCTGACCCCTCTGGAAGGACTGGTCATGGGCACCCGCACGGGCGACATCGACCCGGCGGTCGCCTTCCACGTCCAGCGTCAGACCGGCTGGAGCACTGATGAGATGGACACCCTGTTCAACAAGAAGTCGGGCCTGAAGGGACTGACCGGCAACAATGACATGCGCGCCGTGCGTGAGATGGCCCAGGGCCCCGAGGGTGAGGACCGCGACCGCGCCCGCCTGGCCCTGGACATCGTCATCACCCGCATCCTCAAGTACATCGGCTCCTACACGGCCGAGCTGGGAGGGCTGGACGTGCTCACCTTCACGGCGGGCATCGGGGAGAATGATGCGGCCCTGCGCGCGGAGGTCTGCGAACGCCTGGCCCCCTTCGGGGTCAAGATCGACGAGGCCGCCAATGCCGTGCACAGCGGCGAGTCCCGGACCATCTCCACGCCGGATTCGTCGGTGCGGGTCATGGTGGTGCCGACGAATGAGGAGTTGGCCATTGCGCGCCAAGCGCTCTCACTGATCTGAGACCGATGAAGCCGGCCACTGGGCCGTGACGGCACGAGGCGGCGGAGCCCGGTGGGCTCCGCCGCCTCGGCGCTTCAAGCGATCAGGCGTTCTTGCGCATCACGAGCGCACCACCCAGGAGGGCGAGCGCCGCCGCAATGACGCCCAGACCCCACACGGGTCCGCCCGTTCGGGCGAGCTTGTCCTGGGACGACGGGGGCTTCACGCCCTCGTGCGAAGGCCCGGAACGGGGCGCCGGGGCGGGGGTGCCGGGCTCACGTGGTTCGGCGGGCCCGGGTGCTTGAGCCTTGGGGCACGCCACGTCCACACCAATGCCCTGGTTCGCGGTCACGACCTGCGCGAAGTCGGTCTCGACCGTGAGGGGGAGGCGGACGAGGTCGCCCTCGGACTTGCCCGAGCACAGGGAACCGACCTTGACCTGGAGATCGAGGTGCGCGCGGCCGGCCCCGTCGGTGGTGATGACCGCGGCCTCGTCGGAGGCGTGCTCATCCACCAGGGAGTTGTCGACTTCGGCCCGTCCTGAAGCCCCGCCCAAGGCGACCTTGACATGTTTGGTGATGGAGGGGCCTTCGGAGAAGGACAGTCCTCGGAGTTCGACCGGCACCGTGGCTCCGTGGACGCTGCCTTCTGGGAGGGTCACGCCGATCGCCGCCTTGGCGGCACGGGGCGCGGCGCCGGAGTGCGCGGCGAGGAACTCGTTGAACTTGTCGCGATCCAGGTTGCCATTGGTCTTGGCCGGCCCGCCCGAGGTGAGGGCGTCGAAGGAGTCTCCGCCCTCCAACAGGAAGGTCACCGAGCCGACGGTGTAGGTCTTGGCCGGGTCGAGGGGCTCGTCGTTGATCATGATGGAGGTGATGCGCTCGCCGTAGGGCCTGGCCGGGTCATAGGTGTAGCGCACATTGGAGGAGATGCCGAGTTTGAGCAGGGGACGCGAGTTCTGCGAGTTCAGGTCGGTCTTCCACTGCTGTTCGAGAGCCTTCTTGAAGTTCGCTCCGGTGATGGAGACATGGCCGAGCTCATTCGAGAAGGGCATGACCGAGTAGGACTGTGCATAGGTGATGGTCCCGTCCTCATTCGGGACGAGGTCGTCGCGCAGGCCTCCGGCGTTGATGATGCCGATGTCAACAGGGGTGCCGCCATCGACGAGGATCATCTCCTTCATGGCGTCGGCCACGAAGTCTCCGAGACTCGACTCGATCCCACGGTTCGAGCCGGGGTCGGTGGCTCCCGAGGGCGTGGTGAAGACACCGCGTCGGAAGGACTGGGTGTACCCGGTTCCCACGACGGCCTTGCCGGCCTCCTGCGAGTCGGCGACCGCCTTGTCGACCACCGCCTGGGTCTGCGGGTCGGTGCCGCATTCGGCGACCTTGGCCGCGGGGATCAGCTGGGTGTCGGCCGAGACGACCTTGTGTTCGTCGGTGTCGTAGGAAATGCGGATGAGGCCCAGGTTGTCGGTGTAGGAGCCCGAGGCGACGCCCGCGAGCAGCGGGTTCTTCGAGGCGAGGGTCTCCGCGGAGTCGACGTGGTCGAATTCGTAGGGGACGTGGGTGTCGCCTCCCATGATGCCGTCGACGTGCTCACTGACCTTCGGATAGTTGTTCTTCACGTCATCGTCGAGCATGGCGATGACGACCTGGGCCTCGCCCGAGTCCTTGATGGCCTTGGCAAGGGAATCGATCTTGGCGAGCGGATCCGAGAAGGTCAGTCCCGCCGTGGTCCCGGGGCTGAGCTTGTAGGGCACGTCCTCGGCGATCGCGCCGATGAAGGCGACCTTCACACCCGAGGGGGAGGCCCACACCTTGTAGTCGCCCAGGTAGGGGGTCTGCACCCCCGCATTCGACCAGGAGCCCATGCCGTCGATGTTGGCGCCGAGGTAGGGGAATCCGACCTGCACGAATTCACCGGGGTTGGAGCCGTCGACTCGTTGTTTGAACACGGCTTGGCCCAGGTCGAGTTCATGGTTGCCGATGGTGGAGGCCAGCGGCGAGAGCGTGTTGAGGGCTGCGATCGTCGGGTTGTCCTTCAGGGAGCCCGAGGTGTAGGGGGAGGCCCCGATGTTGTCGCCCAAGAGCGTGAAGGAGGAGTTCGGGTTGGCGGCCCGGGCCTGCTTGAGGTAGCAGTTCATCGCGGGAAGACCCGCCTCG
Source organism: Schaalia sp. 19OD2882 (assembly GCF_018986735.1). Classification (NCBI taxonomy): domain Bacteria; kingdom Bacillati; phylum Actinomycetota; class Actinomycetes; order Actinomycetales; family Actinomycetaceae; genus Schaalia; species Schaalia sp. 19OD2882. The sequence continues at coordinate 2,016,070 of NZ_CP065521.1, forward strand.
CGGACGACTCCCTTCTTGGACACCTGCTCGATGTGTCCGTGGACGTCGGTGAGGTTGTACAGGTCGAGGGTCACGAGCGAGGAGACGGGCTCCTGGCTCTGGGCCCCGTCCGGCGCGGGGGCCGCCAAGGCCACCCCCTGGGTGAGCACCATGGCCAGGGCCGCCCCTGCGGCGAGGATTGGACGTCGTGTGGTGTCCTTCATCAATTCTCCGATCTTCGTTGATGGTGTCGCCCTCCCCCGGCGACCAGGGCGCGCAGGAGGACCGGTCTTCGCCGACGTGAGGGCGAGTGGCCTGGCCTTCCGTACCCGTTCAGACGGACTCCCGTGGTCGTCGACATGCGGTCGGCTCTCCTGCGACACCCATCATCTCGGTGTGGCGACCGATTATCAATCACAGGCCGAGGACCTGCGGACCCACATTGTGCACCCGAGAGGAGTGCGAGGTCAGCGATTCCGTGGAACGGCCCCGGCAGGAACAGCGCCCGCTCTCGTGCGAGAGCTGGCACACACGCGCAATGGCGGGCACAATGGATGGGCCGCCGGCACGGCGACCACATCAGCGCCACCCACGTCCTCAGGAAGGACCCGTGAACTTCCACTCCCTCTACGACCAAGGTTTCGCCCGCGTCGCCGCGGTCACCGTGCCCGTCCACCCGGCCGTCCCGGCCGACAACGCCCGCGAGGTCATCGAGGCGGCGAAGGAGTGCCACGACAAGGCCGTGGCCGTCGCCGTCTTCCCGGAGTTGTGCCTGTCGGGCTACTCCATCGAGGACCTGCTGCTCCAGGACGTGCTGCTGGACGAGGTCGACGCGGCCATCGGCGCCGTGGTGGGTGCCAGCGTCGACCTGATGCCCCTGCTGGTCGTGGGCGCGCCTGTGCGTGCCGGGGGGCGCCTGTACAACTGCGCACTGGCCATCCACCGGGGCAAGGTCCTGGCAGTGGTCCCCAAGACGCATTTGCCGACCTATCGGGAGTTCTACGAGAAGCGCCACTTCGCCGCCCCCGGCCAGGACGCTCCCTTCGTCGTGGACGCCTCCCGCTGGTGTTCCGAGGGGCCGGTGTGCCCCGGCTTCGGTCCCGTCCTGCTGGAGGCCGAGGACGTGCCGGGGCTGGTCGTGGCCATCGAGATCTGCGAGGACATGTGGGTGCCCGTCACCCCGTCCTCGGCCATGGCCCTGGAGGGCGCCACGGTGGTCGTCAACCTGTCGGCCTCTCCGGTGACGGTGGGGCGGGCCTCGGAGCGGGAGCTCATGACCCGTTCGGCCTCGGCACGTCTGGGCTGCGCCTACGTGTACACGGCGGCGGGTTTCGGCGAGTCCTCCACGGACTTGGCGTGGGACGGGCAGAGCCTCATCCACGAGGCCGGGGACCTGCTGGCCCGGGGCCAGCGTTTCCGTGAGGGCCGCCAGGTCACCGTGGCCGACGTGGACCTGGACCGCCTGCTCACCGAACGCGCACGCCAAGGCTCTTTCCTGGACAACAGGGACAATGTCCTGCGGGGCGTCGACGTCTCGGAGAACCGCTTCCTGTCGGCGGTGGACCGGGTGCACTTCAGGCTGGACCCGCCGCACACGGACCTGGGGCTGGCGCGCCGCGTGGACCGTTTCCCCTTCGTCCCGGACGACCCGGCGGCCCTGGAGCAGGACTGCTACGAGGCCTACAACATCCAGGTCACGGGTCTGGTCCAGCGCCTGAAGGCCATTGGCAATCCGAAGGTCGTCCTGGGGGTCTCGGGCGGCTTGGACTCCACCCACGCCCTCATCGTCGCCGCCAAGGCCATGGACCGGCTGGGTCGGCCCCGTACGGACATCCTCACATACACGATGCCGGGATTCGCCACCTCGGAGGTGACGAAGAACAACGCACGCGAGTTGTCGACCCGCCTGGGCGTCTCTTTCGAGGAGATCGACATCCGTCCGGCGGCCCGCCAGATGCTGGCCGACATGAAGCACCCCTACGCGGCCGGGGCAAACCTGTACGACGTGACTTTCGAGAACGTCCAGGCGGGTCTGCGCACCGACTACCTCTTCCGCTTGGCCAACCACCACGGCGGCATCGTCCTGGGCACCGGCGACCTGTCGGAGTTGGCGCTGGGTTGGTGCACTTTCGGCGTGGGCGACCACATGGCCCACTACGGGGTCAATGCCGGTGTCCCCAAGACGATGATCCAGCACCTCATCCGGTGGGTGGTCTCTTCCGGCCAGTTCTCCGACGAGGTCGGCTCCGTGCTGTTGTCGGTCCTGGACCAGGAGATCTCCCCGGAGCTGGTCCCGGTGGCCGAGGGGGCCAAGATGCAGTCCACGCAGGACAGGATCGGGCCCTACAACCTGCAGGACTTCACCTTGCACCACGTGCTGCGTCGCGGCTCGCGCCCTTCGAAGATCGCTTTCCTGGCCTGGCACGCCTGGGGTGACGTGAGCCGGGGCGCATGGCCGGCGGGTTTCCCGGAGGCCGAGAAGGTCGCCTACTCGTTGGAGGAGATCGTCCGGTGGGAGATGCTGTTCCTCGAACGTTTCTTCACTCAGCAGTTCAAGCGTTCGACCCTGCCCAATGGCCCGAAGGTCATGGCGGGCGGTTCCCTGTCGCCGCGAGGTGACTGGCGGATGCCTTCGGACGTGTCGGGCAGGGCCTGGGTCGCCGAACTGACCAGGGCCGTGGCGGGTGTGCCCGGTTCCGGGGTTCCTGCCGGTGACGAAGGTGAGGAGTCTGCAGGATGACCGCTGTTCTCGTCCTTTCCGGCCTGGCCCTGTTCGGAGCGGCCGCGTGGGTCTTGGGCGGTGTCGGCCTGAAGGGATGGAAGGGCACCTTGCCCTTCGGGTCGAGGGCGGGTCTTCGCGACCGTCGCGTGCGCGCCTGCCCCGAGGCCTGGGCGGTGGGGCACCGGGCTGCGGCGCCGATCCTCCTGCTGGGGGCCGCTGTCGCCCTTGTCCACTTGGCGGGGGTCCTGCTCACGGGTGTGGGCGCTCTGATCGGCGTGGCGGACGGGACCACCGTGCTTCACCCACTGCTGGGCTCCGGCGCAGTGGTCGTCGTCGCCCTGTGGCTGGTGGCGGGGGCCGCTGGAGGCTCTGCTGCAGATCGCGTGGCTCACGAGGAGGAATCATGACCGCTTGGACCGAGCACGCAATCTGGTGGCACGTGTATCCACTGAGTGCCACCGGCGCCCCGATCCGCGGTGGCGACCGCACACCGACCCCGCGTCTTGGCACCCTCATCCCCTGGATCGACCACCTCGTCGCCCTGGGGTGCAACGGGCTGCTGCTCGGACCGCTCTTCCAGTCGACCTCGCACGGCTACGACACGCTGGACCACTTCCGCATCGACCCGCGCCTGGGCGACGACGCGGACTTCGACGCCCTGGTGGAGGCCTGCCGCCAGCGTGGGGTACGCATCCTCCTGGACGGGGTGTTCTCGCACGTGGGACGCGATCACCCGCTTCTTCGCCAGGCCTTGGATGGGGGCCCGGGCTCCCCGGCCGACGCCCTGTTCCATGTGGACCGTTCCGACCCGCAGGCGCCCCGCCTCCCCGTCTTCGAGGGGCACGAGGCTCTTGTGCGTCTGGACCACGGCCGCCAGGCGGCGGTGGACCTGACTGCCCGGGTGATGACCCACTGGTTGGAGCGCGGCATCGACGGGTGGCGCCTGGACGCCGCCTACAGCGTGTCCCCGGACTTTTGGCGCCGGGTCCTCGACGGTGCCGGGGTGCGTGAACGCTTCCCACAGGCGTGGTTCCTCGGCGAGGTGATCCACGGCGATTACCCGGACTTCGTCGAGTCCTCCGGAATTGATTCCCTGACCCAGTACGAGTTGTGGAAAGCCATGTGGTCCTCGGTGCTGGACTGGAACTTCTTCGAGTTGGACCACGCGCTGGGCCGCCACAACGCGTTCCTGGAGCATTTCGTCCCGCAGACCTTCGTCGGCAACCACGATGTCACCCGCGTCACCTCACGCGTGGGCGTGGAGGGGGCGCTGGTGGCCCTTTCCGTCCTCATGACGGTCGGTGGCGTCCCGTCGATCTGGTCGGGGGACGAGGTCGGCCTGCTCGGCGTCAAGGAGGAACGGCTCGGTGGGGACGACGCGATCCGTCCGGCTCTGCCGGCCCTGCCCTCGGAGCTGGCCCGCCTCACGCCCGAGGGCACCCGCGTGCTGCGCGCCCACCAGGATCTCATCGGGTTGCGCAGGCGCCACCCGTGGTTGCATTCGGCGCGCACGTGCACTGTGGAGTTGTCGAATGAACGCATGACCTACATGGCCGTGGCGGCCGATGACAGTGCACGCCTCACAGTCCACCTGGACGTGTCGACCTGCCCGGACGTCCGGATCGAGGACGAGGGCGGGACCTGCCTGTGGAGTCTGCGCGGCTGACAGTCGAGCCTCACACGAAGAACAGACTCACCAGCCAGATGGAGGCGGCCACCAGGGCCGCAGCCAACTCGATGAGGATGGACAGGCCCACAGTTTTCAGGGTCGCCACGGTGGAGCCCACGGCCTGTCGGTGTTCCCCGAGCCGCCGCCATTCCATGAGGTGGAGGACCACCGGGAAGGCGAGGATGCCGACCACCGGCAGGACGAACCAGCCGGCGACGGCCGCCAGGCCCGCAATGACCAGCGTGGTGTTCGGCACTCCGGAGGCGGCCAGCCTCTTGCCCGGAACCAGGATCTTCAGCACCGTCCCGGCCAGCAGGACCACCAGGACTGCGACGAAGACGCCCCACGCCGGCCCGCTTCGCGTGAGAAGCGCCCAGACCAGGACGGCACCGCCGATGACCGGGCTGGAGGGAATGACTTGGATGACGGCCCCGACGATGCCGACGAGGATGGCCAGCCCCACGGCAACGTCCACGACGATGGTGTACTCCATGGTCTCAATTCTGCGCTCCGGGGCATTGCCGACGGAGGAATCCTCCTCGAAGGTCTCAGCCCTTGGCGCGCTCGCGCGGATCCAACATGAACAGGGCCAGCTTGGAGGGCTCCAGTGCGCGCACGGCGTGCGGCAGGCGGGTCCCGAAGTGCATGACATCGCCCGGACGAAGGACGACGGCGCGCCCGTCGGCCTCGATCTCCAGGGCCCCCTGCAAGGTCTGCAGGATGACGGGCATGGCGGCAGTGTGCTCCGACAAGAACTCTCCCGTGTCGAAGCTGAACAGGACCAGCCGCATGTTCTCGCAGTGCATGACGGTGCGGCTGACCGTGGCGCCCTCGTTGACCGAGATCATGGAGGCCAGGTCCTCGACGACGGTCATGACGGGCCGCGGCGTGGCGGTCTGCGGGTCCTCGGACACGGACATGTCAGTCCTCCTGTGGTTCGGATTCACCATGCGGGCGGCGGGCAACCAGAGCGACACCACACATGTTCTTCTCGTGTTCCTTGAAGGTACGTCGCATGGCCATCACACGCGAGCGCATCTGGCCGTCGCGCAGCAGGTTCCACATGATGCGCAGCATCCGGACCGGGCCCTCGTCGGCGAGGTTGCGGCGTGCGTCCAACAGGGCCATGGGGGCGGTGTCGGTCCATTCGACGACGAGGCCGGCCTCCTGGAGCGTCTCGGCCCACTGAGCGGGGGTCAGTGGGCGGGCGTTGACGTGGATGGCGCGAGCCAGGGCCTTGCGGATCTCGGTGTGCACTGCGGGGTCGATGTCATCGGGGGTGACGGCCAGTTCGTGGATGACGTAGCGACCGCCGGGGCGCAACAGGCGGGCGGCTTCGCCGATGATGGCCTTCTTGGCGGCCTCGCCCTGCATGGTGAGCATTGCTTCGCCGATGACCACGTCGGCGCATGCGTCGGGCAGCCCGGTGGCCGCGGCGTCCCCGTGGCGGACCGTCCCGGCCGGGCCGACCACCGCCGAGACGGTCCGCACGGCCTCGGGGTCGGCGTCCACTCCCGTGTACGAGGCCGGGGCTGCGGCCATGACCTGGGCGGCGGTGTGTCCCAGGCCCGGCGCGAATTCGACGACGTCGGCGCCGGCCAGCCCCGCGTGGTCGAGCATGCGTCGGGAGAGTTCGGCTCCGCCGGGGCGCAGGACCTTCTTGCCCATGCGGGCCAGGACCCAGTGTCCGGGGGCGCTGGCGGTGGGCCTGTCGGCGAAGGGGGTGCGCGGACGCTGCGTCGGCGTGTCGCGCTCGGCGGCGTCCTGGTCAGCGGCGTCCTGGGCGTCCGATTGCGTCGAGGCCGACATGGGGCGTCTCCTGAGGTCGTGGGTGTTCTGGCGGCGAAGACCGGCCAGCACGGGTCAGGTTAGCCTTACCTCAGAGATTTGGTCAATGCTTCGCACCACAGGTCGTGCCCACCCCTGTCACGGGTGCGCGGCCTCGCCCTCGTCCGCCGTCACTTCCCGGGCGATGACCCGGCCGGCAGCCAGACCGATGATCCCCGCAAAGGGCAGGACCATGACGGCGGCCAGCAGACTCGTGTGCTCGACCACCAGCCCGACCAGGGGCGGGCCCGCCAAGGGGGCGATGCGGCAGAGCCATGTGACGATGGTCAGCCCCACCCCCGGGCGCAGGCCGGGCACGTCGTCGGCCGCGTTGTAGGCGATGGGGACCAGCGGTGCGCAGCCGAATCCGGCCAACCCCATGCCGAGAATCGTCGACCACGGGGCGTGGACGGTGACGGCCAGGATCGCCCCGAGGAGGATCAGGACCACCCCCAGCAAGACGGTGCGGCGCGCTCCGAGCTTCGACATCTGCCAGTCCGCGGTCAGACGCCCGATCGTCTGGGACGCCAGCAGGGCCACGTATGCAAGGCCCACGGCGCCGGGGGCCACGTGCAGGAAGTCGCGCATGTACAGGGCGGACCACGTTGCGCCCACGTCCTCGACCAACATGCACGAGACCGCCAGCACAGTCAGTGCCGCAATGACCAGGGCGGGTCGCCAGGGCAGGGTGCGGACGCGCAGGACGGCCTCCTGCCCGGCCCCAGAGGGCAAGGGCGCCCCGGTCCCGGCACCTGCCCCGTCGAGCAGAGGATCGGGCTGTCCGGGCTCCGGGTCCCTGCCCGCAAGGGTGAAGCGCAGGCAGATGACGCCCACTGCAACGATGACCAGCGCGGCGCCGGTCAGGTGCCAGCCGAAGGGGATCCCAAGTCCCACGGCGACACTGCCCATCACGCCGCCGGTCATGGCCCCCACGGACCAGCCACCGTGGAAGGAGTTGATGACGGGGCGCCCCAGCAGTCGCTGGACGCGCAGGCCATGCGCGTTCTGACCGACGTCGGTGATGGCGTCCATGCCGCCGGCCACGAAGAAGGTCGCGCCGAAGAGCAGCAACGCCAGCAGCCCCATGGTGCCGGGCCGGTCCCCCATCGACTGGCGCCACGTGGTGAGCAGCCCGACCATGGTGAGCATGGTCCCGATGCCGATGGTTCCCAGGACCGCGGTGCGCGCCGAGGCGAATCGCCTCATGACCGTGACCGCCAGCGGCCCCAGCAGGAGCGAACCCGTTGCGGACATGGCGATGGTCACCCCGTATGCGGTGTCCCCCAAGCCGAAGATGTCCTTGACCTCCGGATAGCGCGGCACGACATTGGCGAAGAACGCGCCGTTGGTGACGAAGAGCACGAAGACGGCCCATCGGGCGCGAATGACCTGGCGTCGCAATTCTCGGGATTCCACAGGGCCTCCTTGACGCGGGGCGGACCTGAGGAATCCTAACGGTCGGCCGAGTCCGTGGTCCGGCGCATTAACCTGACGTTCCTCTGGCGAAAAGAGGATCTCGCGACGGCAGTCCAGGCGTCCACAACCTGCCGCCCGATCGCCGCCCCGCCCTCGTCCCCCGCGGATCCACACCCGCACAAGCGCGCAATCTCGCCGAAATCTGTGCAGGTGCACGACCCTGTCGCCCTCCCGCTGCCCGCCGGGACCACGGGTCCCAACCGTCATCGCCCTGCGGTCAAATACGCTCGGGGCGAGATCTTGCCAAGACGCGAAGGAGCCACACCGTGACCGAGTTCTTCTACGAGGACATGCTCCCCCACGGGGAGGACACGACCGAGTACCGCCTCATCACCACAGAAGGCGTGAGCACCGTCGAAGGCCCCGACGGCACGACGTACCTCAAGGTCGCCCCCGAGGCGCTGCGGACCCTGGCCCGCGAGGCCTACCACGACATCTCCTACTTCCTGCGCACCGCCCACCTGGAGCAGCTCGCGAAGATCCTCGACGACCCGCAGGCCTCCGCAAACGACAAGTTCGTCGCACTGGACCTGCTGCGCAACGCGAACGTCGCCTCCGCCGGAGTGCTGCCCATGTGCCAGGACACCGGCACGGCCGTCATCAAGGGTGAACGCGGCCAGCGCATCATCACCGAGGGCGTCGACGAGCGTCCCCTGTCCCACGGCGTCTACGACGCCTACACCGAACTCAACCTGCGCTACTCGCAGAACGCCCCCATCTCCATGTACGAGGAGCGCAACACCGGGTGCAACCTGCCTGCACAGGTCGAGGTCTACGCCGACACCCACCCGGGTCACGAAACCGAGTACAGTTTCCTGTTCATGGCCAAGGGGGGCGGCAGCGCCAACAAGTCCTACCTGTACCAGATGACCAAGGCGATCCTCGATCCCGAACACATGATGCAGTTCCTGGAGGAGAAGATCCGTTCACTCGGCACGGCCGCGTGCCCGCCGTACCACCTGGCCATCGTCATCGGCGGCACCAGCGCCGAGTACGCGCTCAAGACCGCGAAGTACGCTTCGGCGCACTACTTGGACTCCCTGCCCACCCAGGGCTCCGAGAAGGCGCACGGTTTCCGTGACGTCGAGATGGAGGAGCAGGTCCTGGAGCTCACCCGTCAGATGGGCATCGGCGCCCAGTTCGGCGGCAAGTACTTCTGCCACGACGTGCGCGTGGTGCGCCTGCCCCGCCACGGCGCCTCGCTGCCGGTGGCGATCGCCGTGTCCTGCTCTGCCGACCGTCAGGCCAAGGCGAAGATCACCCCCGAGGGCGTCTTCCTGGAAAAGCTCGACACGAACCCCGGCCGCTTCCTGCCCGCCACTTCACCCGAGGAACTGGGTGAGGACACCGGCGCGGTGTCCATCGACCTGAACCGGCCCATGTCGGAGATCCTCGCGGAGCTGTCCAAGTACCCGGTCAAGACCCGTCTTGCCCTCAACGGCACGATGATCGTGGCACGCGACATCGCCCACGCGAAGATCCGCGAGCGCATCGAAAGCGGTGAACCCATGCCGCAGTACATGCTGGACCACCCGGTGTACTACGCGGGCCCGGCCAAGACTCCCGAGGGCATGCCCTCGGGCTCCTTCGGACCGACCACCGCCGGTCGCATGGACTCCTACGTCGACCAGTTCCAAGCCTTGGGAGGGTCGATGATCATGGTGGCCAAGGGCAACCGCTCCAAGCAGGTCACGGACGCGTGCCGGAAGCACGGCGGCTTCTACCTGGGCTCCATCGGCGGCCCGGCCGCCGAGCTGGCCGCGAACTGCATCAAGAAGGTCGAGTTGCTGGAGTACCCGGAGCTCGGCATGGAGGCCGTGTGGAAGATCGAGATCGAGGACTTCCCGGCCTTCATCGTCGTGGACGACAAGGGCAATGACTTCTTCGCCGGCACCCAGGAGGTCACCCTGACGATCGGCAAGCGCCCGGGCCTGTGAGCCCCTGCGCCCCCACACCGGACCCGCAGGTGTGGGGGCGTGGGAGACTGCCTGCATGAGCACTGCAGTGGATGTCCTTCTCGTCGAGGACGAGGTCGATCTCGCGCAATCGACGGTCGACTACCTGTACGCCTTCGGCATCACAGTGCAGCACGTCACCGACGCCGAGGAAGCGATGGCGGCCTTCGAGGAGAGCGGGGCGCGCGTCGTCCTGGTCGACGTGGGATTGCCCGGAATGAGCGGCTTCGCCCTGTGTTCGCAGCTGAAGACCCGCCACCCCGGGGTCGTGGTCCTCTTCCTGTCAGCCCGAACCACGGAGGCCGACCAGATCCTCGGCCTGGAGCTCGGCGCCGACGACTACCTGCCCAAGCCCTTCTCACCCCAGGTGCTCGTGGCGAAGGTCCGCCGCGCCCTGGAGCGCACCGGGCGCTCCGCGCCACAGGCCCCCGTGCCGCCGGGCGCTGCGCAGGAGGCTGCGCCCATCATCGACGACGGCCGCCTGCGCATCGACCTGGAGGCCGGACGCACGTGGGTCGACGGCGCCGAGGTGCACCTGACCACCATCGAGCACCGCATCCTCGACCACCTGGCGCGCAACCAGGGCCGGGTGTGCTCCAAACAGCAGATCATCGACGCCGTGTGGGACGACCCCTTCACCAGTGAGGGGACACTGACCGTCCACGTGCGTCGACTGCGCACCCGGATCGAGGCCGACCCGGACAATCCGGTCCACGTGCGCACCGTGTGGGGCCGCGGCTACCTTTTCGAGGCGTCCTCGTGAGGACCTCGTGGATCGCGCGGACGGCGGCGGTCGTGGCGGCAGTTGCCGCGCTCGGCATCGTCCTCGTGTGGGCCGTGGCCCTGGCTCCCCTGCCGCGCCCCGACGCCGCCCTGCTCAACCACGTGGCCCACACGGCCGCCGACCACTGGCGTGACCTGGACGCCGCGGACTTCGCCGACGTGGACGCCGAGGTCGGCGTGGTCGGCGGCGACGCCCAGGTGCGGCTCGTCGCCGGGCGCCGGGCGGATGCCGACTCGACGAGGGCGGCCCGGGCAGGCGCCTCCCAGTCGGCAGTGAACCCCATCGAGCTTCTGGCCCGAGGCGCCGGAAACCGGGTCCTCACCGCCCCCGTACTGGTCGACGGGCACCTGGTCGGCATGGTGTGGGTGGACGACGGTGCCAACGAAACCCTGCGCGCCCAGCGCACCCGGGTCGCCGGGATCGCCACCGGCGTCATCGCCGCAGCCCTGGCCACGACGGCCGCAACCCTGGCCCTCGTGCACCGGCGGCTCATCGCCCCCTTCCACCGCCTACGGGTCTTCGCCCGCGACGTGGCCGGCGGGAATCTGGACACCGCCTTGCCCATGGACCGCTCCCACGCCTTCGGCGCATGGTCGGAATCCTTCGACCTCATGCGCCGCGAACTGCGTGAGGCCCGCCAACGCGAGGACCGCATCCGCGACTCGAAGGAGCAACTCGTGGCGGACATCGGCCACGACATCCGCACTCCCATGTCCACCATCACCACCACCGCGGAGCTCGTCGCCGCCACCACCACGGACCACTCGCAGGACCGGCGCCTCGCCCTCATTGCCGCGCAGGCCGGGAGGATCGACGCCCTGGTGACGGACCTCGTGCGCGAACACGCGGTGGAAGAGCCGCGCCTTGCCGTCTGCGTCGAGGAACTTCCGACCACGCGCATCGCGGCCATTCTGGCAGAGGTCGACCCTGAGGGTCTTGTACGCTGCCCGCCCCTGCCCGAGGTCCTCGTCAGGCTGGACCCCGCACGTTTCGCCCAGGTGGTGGGCAATGCGGCGACCAATGCCCGCAAGTACGCCGGCACGCCCGTGGAGGTGGGCGCGCGAGTCCTGCCGGGTGAAGGGTTCCTGGAACTCACCCTTGCCGACCACGGTTCGGATCCGCCGGCCGAGGATCCGCAACTGCTCCTCGCCCGCGGCGCCCGCGGCTCGAACGCGGTCGGCACGCCCGGCCAGGGCCTGGGCCTGCACACAGCAGCGACCCTCATGGAACGCATGGGCGGGGCACTGACCGCTTCGCGCGGGGAGGACGGGGGTTTCGTCGTCACCCTCCTCGTGCCACTGGCCTGACTGGGGCCACCGCCCGAGCCCGCCGCCGTGGAACCCGCTGCACATCGTCGGAGAATCGTCAGGATTCGGTTGCCGGCGCGTCAGCACCCACGCCCTAGCGTGGGAGGCGTCGAAAGGAGGCCCCATGGGACCCACACCTCTGCTCGCCCGCCGCGACCTGCGCAGGCACCCGGCGCTCGTCCTCGCCGTGGCGGTCCTCGCCGCCCTGGCGGGGTTCCTCGGAAGCATCTCGACGCTGCTCCTGGTCCAATACCCGCAGCACGCGCGCCTCCTCGGCCAGCAGTGGCACACCGCCGACTCCCTGGCCATCTTCCCCTCGTCCCTGACGGCCGACCGGATCACCGCCAGACTCGAAGCACAGCCCGGCGTCACCCAGGCGGAGGTCACCCCGGTCCTCGTCGACCAGGTGCGCATCGACGCCGGCGAGCACACCCTCGAAGGAGTCGCCGTCTTCCACGACTTCCGCGCCCGCGGCCGACTCACCCACGCCTCGGTCACCGCCGAGACCCGCGCCGACCTGGACAACCCCGTGTGGGTGCCCGACCAACTGCGCATCGGCGGCCACTACGCCTTGGGCGACCCGATCCTCGTGCGGACCAGTCGCGCCAACACGACCTTCCACATCCGCGGCTTCTTCCAGGACTCGTACTCGGGTGTGGCCGGCATCAACTACTTCTTCCTGGGCCTGGAACCCTCGGCCTTCACCGCCGCGTGGCGGGCCGGTGCCCCCGCCCGCGCGGACGAGGGCGCGGAGGCGGCCACGTCGGGGGCCATTGTGGGCGTCCATCGCGCCTGGCAGAGCGAAGTCACCGGATCCTCCCCCGACGCGGCCGCGGAGGCGAATGCGACGGTCGGGCACGAGGTCGGCGATCCGACGGACCCCGTCTCGTCCTTCTCCCTGAGCGTCGAACACGAGTCCGTCCTGCGCGGCAAGGCCCTGTCCACCGGGATCCTGTCGGGAATCCTCGTCTTCGCCGCAGTGCTCATCACCCTGGTGGCCACATTGACCACCCGATCGACGCTGCGGTCGATCATCGCCCAGGATCTGCGCTCCCTGGGAACCCTGCGGGCCTTCGGCTACACCTCGGCGCAGGCGACCCGCTCCCTCACCGTGGCATTCACCTTGGTCGCCCTCGTTTCCAGTGTGATCGGCGGCCTGGCCTCCTACGCGGTGTTGCCGGCCCTGGTCCAGCTTCTCGCCGCCCAGTCGGGGACCACGTGGACGCCGACCTTCACCCCGCTCTCGGTGGTGCCGGGAGCCGCGGCGGTGGGGCTGGTCGTCCTCGTCACCTGTGCGTCAGGAGTGCGTCGCCTGCGCCGGCGCGGTACCGTCGAGGCCCTGCGGGGCGGAGAGGCGGACCATTCCTTCACGCGTTCCCTTCTTCCCCTGTCTGCCACGCCCGGGCCGTTGTCGCTGCTCATGGGGGTGGGGCGCGCGCTGCACTCCCCGCGTCGCTGCCTCATGGTGGTCTCCACCCTCACCTTGGCCACACTGGCGGCCGGCCTCATCCTGGGTCTGGGGAATGCGCTCCTCGGCGACAAGGACACCACGCTGGCGATCATCGGAGGCGAGATCGAGGACCTCACCGTCCACACCCGCCCCGGAACGGACGCCTCGCGTTTCGAAGCACAAGTCGAGGCCCTCGACGGGGTGGTCCACGCCTACCCGAAGACGACGCTCTTCCCCCGGATCGAGGGGCGCGAGGCCGCCGTCGTCGCTGCGGACTCGGACAGCCAGTTCCGCACGCGCCCGGTGCGCATCGGACGCTACCCGCGCAGCGCTGATGAGATCGTCATCGGTGTGGCCGCGGCCGATCGGACCGGGATCCAGGTCGGGGACTCCCTGACCGTGGCGACCGACGACACACAGGTCTCCTTCCTGGTCACAGGCGTGGCCAGCGGAGGGCGCCAACTCGGCAACTTCGCCTACGTCACCATCGACGGGGCGAAGCGGATCGACCCGAAGATCCTTGCGAACTCCTTGGCCGTCCACCTCGACCACCCCGACGACGCCGCCCTCACCGACAGGGTCATCGACCGCATCCGGGACACCATCGGCAGTGACTACCTGGCCACCTCGAAGTTCCGCGAATCGATGTTCGTCATGTTGGACGCCTACCTGAGCGTGGTGCCCGCGACCATCACCCTTCTCACGGCCTTCTGCGTCGTCACGGTCCTCCTGGTCGTGGCACTGGTGACGGGAACGATCCTGCGCGAGCAGCGCCGACAGATGAACGTCATGCGGGCCCTGGGTTTCACCGGCCGCCAGGTGCGCGCCCAACTCGCGTGGACCCTGCTGCCCTGGGTCGCCCTGGGTGCGGTGATCGGCTCAGCCCTGGTCCTTGTCACCCTGGAGGACGCCGTCGGGCTGCTGCTGCGCCGGGTCGGCTCACTTGCAATCGACGTCGACGTGCCCCCGCTGCTGTGGGCGGGCCTGCCCGCCTCCGTCCTCGTCCTTGCGTGGCTGCTCATCCAGGTCCTCACACTCCGGGCCGGGCGCGCCACGACCAGCGAATCAATGGCCCGCGAATGAGGGCCGACAAGGAGACCCCCATGACCACCACCCCCGTCATCACCACCGAGAGCCTCTCGAAGACCTTCTCCCACTCAGGGACCCAACAGCACGTCCTGCGCAATGTCGGCCTCGACATCGAGAAAGGCTCCTTCACCGTCATCATGGGCCCCTCAGGGGCGGGCAAGTCGACCCTCATGTACGCCCTGTCCGGCTTGGACACCCCGACGCTGGGTCAGGTGCGCCTCGCGGGCACGGTGATCTCGAACCTGTCGGAGGACCGTCGCGCGAAGTTCCGCCGCCGCCACTGCGGTTTCGTCTTCCAGCAGATCCACCTGCTCGACTCCCTCAGCGTCATCGACAACCTCATGGCGGTGGGCCTGCTGGTGACGCGCAACCGCAAGGCGCTACGCGCGCGCTGCGCGGAGCTTCTGGACCTTGTCGGGGTGGAGGAATCCACGTGGGGCAAGTTCCCGGCGATGCTCTCCGGCGGCGAGGCGCAGCGTGTGGGCATCGCCCGCGCCCTGGTCAACTCCCCCGCCGTCGTCTTCGCGGACGAGCCCACCGGCCAGCTGAACTCCGAGTACTCGGGCATGGTCCTGGACCTGCTGGGACGGGTCAATGCCGGCGGCCAGACCATCGTCATGGTCACCCACGACCTTCGTTCGGCCGCCCGCGGCTCACGCATCCTGTACCTGCGCGACGGGAAGGTACGCGGAGAACTGGACCTGGGGCCGCGCGCCGGCGCCGCCGAGGACGACGAGCGCACCACATCCCTGTCGGTCTTCCTCACCGAGATGGGCTGGTGACCCGGACGCGCCTCAGGCCCGCGCCAGCCTCCTCCTGGCCACCACACCCGCCCCTGCGGCGGTGACCAGCAGTGCGCCACCGGCGATGAGGTAGGCGTCGGCGCTGGAGCCGCCCGTCAGGGGAATCGCCGGGACGGTGGTCTTGGCGTTCACGATCGGGTCGGAGAAGGTGATTTCGAGGGCGTCCTTGGCGATCGTGAAGGGATGCGGCGTCGTGTCGAGGACGTAGCCGACGGGCGCTTCCTTCTCGACCAGGGAGTACGGGTCCTGGCTCCACGTGAGGCCCTTGACGGTGAAGACGCCGGGGGCCGGGTCCTGGTCGGTGTAGGGCCCGCCGGCACAGGGGGCGCTCACACAGTCGGTGACCACCGTGTTCGCAGGCACCTTCGGGCCGCTGAGGCTCCAGGCCGATCCGGCCAGGCGGTTGGAGGGAATGTCGGCGTCAACCTTCAACCAGGTGACCGAGCCGGTCATGCGCGCATTCACCACGGCGCCGTCCTTGACGCCCTGGGCGGGCACCAGGGTGGCCTCCAGGGCCCGCCCGGTGATCCTCGTGAAGGCGAAGGACGCCTCGGAGCGGATGTGGCCGATCGGCGCCCGGGTCTCCTCCACGGTGTAGTCCCCCCATTTCAGGTTGGTGACGCGGAAGGAGCCTGCGGTGGGGTCCGTGTCGGGGCCGGTGCACGGCCCTTGGGTGCAGTCGTCGACCAGGAGCCCCGCCGGGTGGCCGGGGCCGCGCAGACGCCACTGCGAGCCGCCGATGCGGGTGGTTCCGTCCTCGTCCACCTTGCCCCAGGTCAGCGAACCCGGCTTGGCGGTGTTCGTGATCCGGCAGGAGACACGGTCCTCGTTGCGCACGGTGGCGGTGGCGGCGCCACCGGCGTTCGTGGCGCCCACCGTGGAGGAGAAGGGCGAGTTCGGGTCGGCCACGGTGCCGGGGGTGGACACGCAGGTCCATGTGCCCGTCGTGTACCCGGCGGCGTCCGGATTCGTCGTCTTTTCAGCCAGGTCGTACCTGCCGGGCACGACGGTCTGCGGGTTGCCGGTGCTTCCGGCTCCGCTCAAGGTGAGGTCGGCGCGGGGCCCCTTGGCCGAGACGCTCCACTGGTCGGGGGCCAGGCCCAGGGCGCCGGCCCACGTGTTGTCGACCTTCTTCTCCAGGGTCAGGGTGGGCACGCGGATGGAGACCTTGTAGTCCTCGACCTCGCCGGAGGAGGTGATGCCGATGGCGCGCTGGCCCACTCCCCCGTTGTCATCCGTGATGCGCACACGCATGTAGGAGTCGGGCAGGGAGCCCGGCTCACCATCAACACTGCGCTTCGTGTTCGTCACTTCGGAGGGAACGGTCCACGAAATGAGTGCCCCACCCGCCGCGCAGGCGACCTCGTCGCTCTTCTCCGTGGCTTCGTCGAAGTGTCCGTCGTTGTTCCAGTCGATCCACCCGGCGACCTTGCCCACTCCCGAGCAGCGCACGGGCTGTCGGTAGACCTTGCCGAGGGCGGTGAGGATCGCCTTGTAGCCATGGTTCCACGCGGTGGTGTCGATGGAGTCCTCGTCGTCGAAAACGGCGTTGTCGTCATCCGCCTTTGCCGTGGCGGAGAAGTCCTGGTAGCCCTCGGCGTCGATGATCTCGCCCAGGCGCGGACCGCCCTCGCCCAGGCGCATGGAGGCCAGAGGGCTGACCGCGAAAGCGTCCGTGGAACGGATGTCGGCCCCGTCGTAGGTACCGGGGGTGCCGCCGGCCCACGTGACCTCGCCGCCCTCCCACTTGGGCTGGAAGAGGGAGCCGGCGTAGCCGTAGCTCTTGGGGGCGTCGCCGAAGTCCGTGGCGACTATGAGACCCAGGGCCACTGCCGAGTAGCCGGAGCCCTGCAGGGTGACGGTGGCCTTCGTCGCCCCTTCCATGAGCATGACGACATCCGGTCCGCCCAGCCCATTGGGGCGCTCGTACTGGCCGGCGGTCCCGTTGGCGTCCTTCTGGTAGACGCACTCCTCGTCGGAGGGCATGAGGCGGGCGGTACGGCCCCCGTCTTCGAGGTCGACGGTGGTGGTCACCTGCTTGCCGGTGGTCTTCGAGATGCAGTCGTGCGAACGCAGGGTGTCCAGGACGCGCCATGTGACGGGGTCGGTCGTACTGGCCGAGACCCACTCGTCCTGGCGAGGGGTGTCGGCCCAGGACTTGATTCCGTACCTGCGCGAGGAGGCTTCCGCATCGGCGAAGACCAGGCCCTTGATCGGCACGGGCAGGACTACCCCTTGGGGGGTGCGCAATTCGGCGGAGCACGCGTAGTCGACACTCACGCGGGAGGTGTAGCCGGTGGGGGTCGGGTCGGATCCCGGAGTTCCCCACGGCTTGCCGTCCAGTGCATTCGTGCCGTTGTAGGCGTAGCCGTTGGCCAGGCCGATGACCATCTGGTTGTTGTTGACGTAGTCGGTCGGGTAGGTGAGCCCCGGGTGCCAGGTGGCGCTGCCGTCGACCCATTGTCCGGGGCCGTTGACGTTGTAGAGATTGTCGAGGCCGTCCCCGGCCCACGTTCCGGGGACGGTGGCGACCAAGGGTCCCTTGGCCTGAGCGTCGACGGCGTCCGGACCGTGCCCCTTGTAGGTGAGGTTGGACAGGGTGCAGGAGGTGGTCAGCACACCCGCGTCGCCGAGGTCGCGTCGGTTCTTGATCTCCTTGGTCGCACCGTAGTCGAGGACGGGCACGCGCGGTTTGGCCTTGCCGGCGAATTCCGAGTAGTCGGCCCATTGGAGCCACTGGATGGTGTCGACATAGCGTCCGCTTCCTCCGGTGGCGAAGACGGCGTCCAGGACGGGCGCGTCTTCGGCATGGGTGGGCGAGGCGATCCACGGGAGGGCGAGTACGGAGGCCGCACACATGCCGACGAGGAAACGTCGCATGCGTCGGTTCCGATCGATTCGCTTGGTGGACGCGGTCGGAGGGGTGGACACGGAAGATACTCCTGGATGGGGGAAGGCGCACTGGCGCAGATGGTTGTCCGCTCACCGTAGCCCCGTGGGGCAAGGGTCCGCGGGCGCCAGGTGCCCGCATTCGACGCAGCACGGCTGTGAGCAGGGACGATGCCCTGTATCAGAGTCCTGTGTCAGAGTTCTGACACGAATGGACGCGCCCTACTGCGCCGCCGCCTCGAAGGTCCGCACAAGGAGCCCATCGGCCTCGACGAAACCCTGCGTGCGGAAATAGTCCGTGTCCGTCACCGAGGTCGGATCGACGGTGAGCCTGTCGAGTCCGCCGGCGCGGATCTGCGCATCTGCGTAGAGGACCTTTCCCGGGGTGAGGTCGCGGAAACGGTCGGTGACGTAGTCCAGGAGGACACGCCCCTGCCCGCCCCGGTCCACGCGAAGGATGAACAGGCCGATGACTTCGTCGTCACACAGGGTCAGGTAGGCGCATGTGCCCGCCAGCGACTCGGAGGCGAAACCCGGGTGCGCCCCGGCGATGCCCTGGCGGTGACGTTCGACGAATCGCGCGACCAGCGCCGAGTCGGCCCCGACCGGGCACACCGAGTAGTGGCGTTCGCCCTGGCGGTGCAGGCGCCACAGCCAGTGGACGTCGATGAGGGCGATGACGGCGTTCATCGCAGCATACGGCCAGATGCCGAAGACGACGTTGTACACGGTCGCGATGAGGCTTCCGGTCAGGTTGAGCGCACGGAACTTGCGCACACTGGGCACGACCAGGCTCAGGACCACCAGGACCGAGCCCGCCCATCCGATGATCTCCCACCAGGGCACGGTGATCTCCACTTCAGCTGGGACGGTAGGGACTGACGACGACCTCGACCCGTTGGAGGTCCTTGACCTCGGAGTAGCCGGTGGAGGCCATGGCGCGTCTGAGGGCGCCGACGAAGTTCAAGGAGCCGTCGGCGCGGGTCGAGGGACCGTGGAGGATCTCGCGCAGGGTGCCGGTGGTGCCCACCTCGACCCGTTGGCCGCGCGGCATGTCCGGGTGGGTGGCCTCCGACCCCCAGTGCCACCCGCGGCCCGGGGCCTCTTCGGCGCGGGCAAGGGCTGCGCCGAGCATCACCGCGTCCGCGCCGCAGGCGATGGCGCGTGCGAGGTCTCCGGATCGGCCGATGCCGCCGTCGGCGATGACATGGACGTAGCGTCCGCCGGATTCGTCCATGTAGTCACGTCTGGCGGCGGCCACGTCCGCGATGGCGGTGGCCATGGGCGCGTGCACGCCCAGGGACTGGCGCGTGGAGTGTGCGGCCCCGCCTCCAAAACCCACGAGGATGCCGGCGGCCCCGGTGCGCATGAGGTGCAGTGCGGCGGTGGTCGTGGACACCCCTCCGACGATGACGGGCACGTCCAATTCGTAGATGAAGCGCTTGAGGTTGAGGGGTTCGGCTCGCGAGGACACGTGTTCGGCCGAGACCGTGGTGCCACGGATGACGAACAGGTCCACGCCCGCATCCACCACGTGCCGCCAGTACTTCTGGGTGCGTTGGGGAGAGAGTTTGCCCGCGACGACCACGCCGGCCTGTCGGATCTGGGCCAGGCGCGCGGTGATGAGCTCGGGTTTGATGGGTTCGGAGTACACGCGCTGGAGGAAGGGGATGGATTCCTCCCCTCCCAGGTGGGAGACCTCCTCCAGGAGAGGGGTCGGGTCCTCGTAACGGGTCCACAGGCCGTCCAGGTCCAGGACGCCGATGCCGCCGAGTTTGCCGAATTCGATGGCGGTGGCCGGGCTCATGACGGAGTCCATGGGGGCGGCCATGACGGGGATGTCGACGTGATGGGCGTCGATCTGCCAGCCGACGCTGACGTCTTCGGGGTCGCGCGTGCGTCGGGCGGGCACCAGGGCGATGTCGTCCAGCGTGTAGGCGCGGCGGCCTCTCTTGCCGCGCCCGATCTCCACTTCGTTGCTCACCCCCAGATCCTATCGACGCCACATGTGGGTGGGGTGCGCGACACTGGAGGCATGACGACGAATCCTTCCCCCATTTGGACCGACGTTCCCTGGCTGGGCTTCGACACCGAGACCACGGGTGTGGACGCCCACCAGGACCGCCTGGTCACCGCCGCCCTGGTCCTTCGCCGCGCAGGCGCCGCCCCCACGGGCCCCGACCTCGTTCGCACGTGGCTGGCGGACCCGGGGGTGCCCATCCCGGAGCGGGCCACCCGGGTCCACGGCATCTCCACCGAGTACGCCCGTGAACACGGGCGCCCGGTGGTGGCCGTCCTGGAGGAACTTGCCGTGACCCTGGTGGACCACTGGCGCCGCGGCTTCCCCGTGGTCGTCTTCAACGGCGCATACGACATCACCTTGGTGGAGTCGGAGTTGGCGCGCCACGGCCTGGCCACCCTCAGCGATCGTCTGGGCCACCAGCCGCGTCCCGTGGTGGACCCCCTGGTCCTGGACCGCAAGGTCGACCGCTGGCGCAAGGGCAAGCGCACGCTGACGGACATGGCGCCCGTCTACGGGGTCACCCCGGACCAGAACGCCCACACGGCGGAGGTCGACGTGGCGATGACCCTGGACGTGCTGGCGGGGATGCTCAAGGCGCATCCGCGTGAGCTCTCGGGGCTGACCTGCGAGGACCTGCACACCTTCCAAGAGCAGGCCCATGCCGCCTGGGCCGAGGACTTCGAGGCGTTCCTGCGCTCCAAGGGCAAGGACGAGGCCATCGCCCGCCAGTGGCCCCTGGCCTGAAGGCGGGCCCGGGGTGGACCCCGGGTCTGCTCAGTCCGGGAAGTTCTCGTCCTCGACCAGCTCCGCCCAGGTCTTTGAGGACCCGATGAGCTGGGCGAAGTCCTGGTTCTGCTCGGCAATGGCCATCTCGGTGGCCGGATTGCCCACCAGGTGCGCCAGGACGTCCGGGGCGGCGGTGATGGCGCCGATTCCGGCGCGCACCAGTTCCAGGACCTGCTCGGAATTCTTGAAGGAGGCCGCAAGGACGTCCGCCTGGATGCCCTGGGTGCGCAGCATCTTGTGCATGTCCTCGGCCACGCGCACGCCGGAGATGCCGAAGTTGTCCATGCGGTTGACGTAGGGGGCGATGTAACGGCACCCGGCCTTGGCCGCCATGAACCCCTGCATGGCGGAGTGGATGCCGGTGGCGGTGATGAGGAATCCGCGCTGCTTGAGCAGCGGCATCGCCGCATAACCCTGGCGCGTCACGGGCACCTTGACGAAGATCGCCTCACCGAGGACCTCCCGCAGGGCGGCGGCCTCCTTGACCATGTCTTCGGTGCGGGTGGACACCAGCTGGGCGTGCAGCTGGGAACCGTAGGGCAGGATCTCCTTGATGCGTTTGAGGGTCGCCAAGGGGTTGCCGCCGTGGCGGGCCAGGATCGTCGGATTCGTCGTCACCCCGTCCACCGGCAGGTAGGACAGGGTGTCCTCGATGGCGGCGGGGTCGGCATGGTCGATGAGGATGAGCATGGGATGGCGTCCTTCGTCAGTGCGTCCTCAGCGGACGCTTCCTGGACATTCTAGGAGATCCCTCACATCACCAGGAGCGACCATCGGGCCCTCACTTGGAGCCGGAGCTGTGGTAGTTCGGCGCTTCGGTGGTCATCTGGATGTCGTGCGGATGGGACTCGCGCAGACCCGCGGAGGTGATCCGCACGAAACGCCCCTTCTTCTTCAAGGTCGGGATGTCCGCAGCCCCCAGGTAGAACATCGTCTGGTGCAGCCCACCGATCAGCTGGTAGACGACGGCCGCCAAGGCGCCCGTGTAGGGCACCTGCCCTTCGATGCCCTCGGGGACGATCTTGTCGTCGCTGGACACGTCGGCCTGGAAGTAGCGGTCCTTCGAGTAGGAGGCGCGTCCGCGTGAGCTCATCGCCCCCAAGGAGCCCATGCCGCGGTAGCGCTTGAACTGTTTGCCGTTGGTGAAGACCAGTTCTCCCGGGGACTCCTCACAGCCGGCCAGCAGGGAGCCGAGCATGACGGTGTCGGCGCCGGCCACGAGCGCCTTGCCGATGTCGCCGGAGTACTGCAGGCCGCCGTCGGCGATGAGGGGCACCCCGGCCGGGATGCACGCCTTGGCGGCCAGGTGGATGGCGGTGATCTGCGGGACGCCGACACCGGCGACGACGCGGGTGGTGCAGATGGAGCCGGGTCCCACGCCGACCTTGACGGCGTCGACCCCGGCGTCGATGAGGGCCTGGGCCCCCTCGGTGGTGGCCACGTTCCCGCCGATGACCTCCACCCCGGCGAATGCGGGGTCGGACTTGATGCGGCGGATCATCTCCAGGGCGAGCCCGGCCCCTCCATTGGCGGTGTCGACCACCAGCACGTCCACACCCGCCTCGGCCAGGGCCGTGGCACGTTCCCACGTGTCACCCCAGTAGCCGACGGCCGCGCCGACGACCAGGCGTCCGCGTTCGTCCTTCGTGGCATTGGGGTACTGTTCGGTCTTGACGAAGTCCTTGACGGTGATGAGCCCGGTGAGGTGCCCCTCCTGGTCGACGATGGGCAGCTTCTCGACGCGGTGCCGGGCCAGGAGGGCCTTGGCGTCCTCGCGGGAGATACCCACGTGTCCGGTGACCAGGCGCTCGCGCGGGGTCATGCAGTCGCGCACGGCGCGTGTGCCCCACTCGTGCGTCGGGACGAAACGCAGGTCGCGGTTGGTGATGATGCCGACCAGGGCGCCGTCCTCGTCGACGACGGGCAGGCCGGAGACCCGGTAGTGGCCGCAGAGCCGGTCGAGTTCCTCGATGGTGGCGTCGGGGCCCACGGTCACGGGGTCCTCGACCATGCCGGACTCGCTTCTCTTGACCTGGCGGACCTGCTGGGCCTGGTCCTCGATGGACAGGTTGCGGTGCAGGATGCCGATGCCGCCTTGGCGGGCGACGGCGATTGCCATGCGCGCCTCGGTGACCGTGTCCATGGCTGCGGAGAGCAACGGGATCTTCAAGGAGATCTTCTTGGTCAGGCGCGCCATGGTGTCCACGCTGGAGGGCACCACATCGGTGAGTTCGGGCAGCAGGAGGACGTCGTCGTAGGTCAGACCGGTCAGACCGAAGGGGTCGGTCGCGAGAAGTTCACCCATGGGTCGATTCTAGGCGTGCGCCCCAGGGCGCCCCGACGCGGGCCTGAGGAATGGCGCAGCGGGGTGGCGCGTCTCACCGCCGGCGCCGGGCGCGCGCCTGTGCCCCGGCGACGCTTGCCGCCTCGGGCAGCCCGGGCAGCAGCAGCATCTGGGCCACGTGGTAGGCGTCGGGTTTGCCGCTCCACGTGGTGGTCCCGACCCGCCCCTGGGGGTCGAGTTCGTGGTGCCAACGTCCGGGGGCCTCGCGCAGGTGTCGGTCCGCCCACGCGAGCCACCTGGCGTAGCGGTTGGCGGTGGCCGACACCCAGTCCTCGTATCGGTCCCCCTGCTCTTCCAAGGTGCGGCCCAGGGTCAGGGCGGCGTTGACCGCTTCGCACAGGACCCAGTGCATGCGGGTGGCCACGACGGTGTGTCCGTCGAAGTCGGTGGTGTAGACGAATCCGCCGTTTCGTCGGTCCCATCCGTCGGTTGCGGCCCTCTCGACGAGGGCGGCCGCGGTGGGGATCGCCCAGTCGGGTTCGGGGTCGCCGATCTCGATGAGGGCGGTGCGGGCGCGCAGGACCAGGCTGGCCCATTCGAAGCCGTGGCCGGGGGTGGCCCCGTAGGGGCGGAAGGGGTGGGAGGGCTGGTCGATGTGGTGGTCGGCCATGACCTGCCAGTCAGGGGTGAAGTGTTCGGGCAGTCGCCACTCCCATTCCTGGCCGAGGTCCGCCACGAAGTGGAGGATGGCGCGCGCCCGGTCCAGCCACAGGCGCTCCCCTGTGGCGTCGAAGGCCGCCAAGTAGGCCTCGCAGGTGTGCATGTTGGCGTTGAGCCCCCGGTAGTTCTCGGTTGCGGTGTAGGCCCGGTCCCAGGACTCGCGCACCCTTCCCCACTGCGGCTCCCACCAGCGTTCCTCCTGGTCGGCCAGGGCGTCGTCGAGAAGGCGTCGCCCACCCTCGATCCCGGCCAGGGTGGCCGTGGAGGCGGCCAGGACGACGAAGGCGTGGGCGTAGGCCTCTTTGCGGCCTTCCCCCACGCACACTCCATGCCCCTCGCCGTCAAGACCGTGTTGGACGGCGGAGAACCAGCCCCCGTGGTCGAGGTCGCGCAGGACGCTGGTCAGGGCGTGGACTCCGTGGGTGGCGTACTGTACGACGTCCTTGTCGCCGCGCATGGCGGCCAGGGAGAAGACGTGGGTCATGCGGCAGGTGATCCACAATTCAACGGGTTTGGAGCGGTCGACGACCCCGTCCGCGTCGAGGTGTCCGAAGCCGCTTGGCCGCAGGGAGTTGCGGGCGAATCGGGTGAGTTCGTCGAACTCCGCCGCGAAGGAGGTCACGAGCGCGGGCTCCCGCCACGGTGTGTCCACTGGAGTCCTCCTGGAGTGCGTCGGGCCGTCGGGCCGCTGCGTCGTCGGAATGGATCCACGGTATCCCGAAATGGGGCGCCCAGGTGAATGGGATGAGGGCCGATCGACCTCAGGACAGGTCGACTCCCGCCACCGACAGGGTCTCCTCCAGGGCGGCCCCCAGGGTGCGCACCCGCTGGACCTTCGGGTCCAGGTAGGCGGGGGTGTTCGCGCCGACGAGGATGACGTCGAGGTCGTGCTCGTGGGCCAGCGCGTCGACGAGTTCCTCGCAGGTGGCTCCGCTGCCCATGAGCAGGCAGATGCGCACCGCGTGGCGTGCGAGGTGTCCTTTGACCCGGTCGCACCCGTCACGTCCGGCCCCCGAGCCCGTGGCGACGATCCGGGTGCACAGGCCCTGCCATTCGAGGGCGACGCCCAGGACGTGCGCGCCCAGGCAGTGGTCCTGGTCGGTCAGGACGAGGACTTCGGTGGGGGCGTCGGGGTCCGGGTGGGGCCCTTCGTCGGCGACCTCGCGCAGGACTTGCAGGCAGGCCACGGTCAGGGAGGCGGAAGGGGCGTGCCCGGGGTCCTCCCCCACGTCGGAGGAGCGGATGGCCTCGATGGCCGGTTCGATGAGGCGGGTCCATGTGCGCACCAGTCCGATCTCGGCGATCTCACGTCGGATGATGCGCACCAGGGTTTCGGGGGCGTCTTCGGTGGCGGCCCGCACGAGGTCGGAGGCGCGGGTGGGTCTGCGTCGACCGTCGGCCCCGCCTTTGTTGCGGGCGCTTTCCGCCAGGACGAGGGCGGCCGCGTCGCCCGTGGGGACTCCGGAGTGGACCAATTCGACCATGCGCGCCAGGCGTTCGACATCCTCGGGAAGGTAGCGCCTGTGGGCTCCGGCCTGCCGGTCACTGACCCCCAACCCGTAGCGGCGCTCCCAGGTGCGCAGGGTCGAGGGAGGGACCCCCAGACGCAGTGCCAGCGCCGCGACGCTCAGGGGCGCGTCCGTCTTTCCGATGGTCACGAAATGCGCTCTGGACACGTCTGACCTCACCTCCGCTGTCCGACTTCCGGGGAGTCCGGGACCGGGCACCCGTCCCATGAACAGGTCCGGGCACCTGCCTGTTCAGATCCTTGTTCATCCGATGCTTCCTCGCCACCCGAATGCTTGCGATTCCAAGTTCTGATACAGGTTTCAAGCGCTGCACACAGGCTCCACAGGGTTGTTCACATCTTGTTCACCTTGGGCACCCAAACAGATTCAGGAAACTCCCAGGAATCCTGTCCTACCTGAGAGTTCGCGGGGAATGCGGGGCGCGGCTTGAACAAGCCACGCACAATTTCATAGACTGACGCCGGTCGACACGGGGATGGTCCCCGGACCACCGACCGAGGATGGTGAGGAAGGCGATGACCGATGTCTCGCGACTGCCCGGCCCCATGGCTGAAGCATGGGAGTGGCAGTACGACGGAGCCTGCCGGGAACTCGACACCGAGATGTTCTTCCATCCCGAGGGCGAACGAGGCTCCACGCGCCGCAGGCGCGCCGCAGCGGCCAAGGCCGTGTGCGCGACCTGCCCGGTCCTGGACCAGTGCCGCGAATATGCACTGTCCTCACAGGAGCCCTACGGCATCTGGGGCGGCATGACCGAAGAGGAGCGTCGAGAGCTCACACGTTCGGGTGCGCGCCGCATCTCCTGACCCACCGGGGCCTTCAAGGCCCGCATCCGCCCGAACCGGGAACTTGACGACGCGCGGGGCGTCGCGCGGACACGCGCGACGCCCCGTAGTCGTGGAAGAATCTCGGTGCCACCTCGTGGCGGTGGGTGAAGGGCTTCCCACCCACCCCCAGAAACAGACAAGGCCAACCCACCGAACATGAGCCAGGACTCCTTCAACCTCTCCCACGCCCCTGTGACCCCCACTGCCCCACCGCCACGCAGTCCTGCCCGTCCGGGGGTTCCGAGGCCATTGGTCGCCCTGCTCCTCGTCGTCATCGCCGTGCAGGCGCTGGCCATCGCATGGCTGGCCACGAAGGACCGGCCCGTCACCGCCGACACTGCGCCCTCGTCCTCCCAGAGTGCGGGCACATCCTCCGCGGAGGCCCCCTCCTCCTCAGGCGCCTCCCGAGGCACCAAGGCCGCAGGCGGCGACGAGTACGCCCCCTCCTTCGCCGACCCGAAGGCCCTGGAACTCATCCACTCCCAGCAGCGCCGCGACCCGGCCGACGGACGGGCCAAGGGCAAGGCCGATGCACCCGTGGTCCTGGTCCTGTGGTCGGACTTCGCCTGCCCGTGGTGCACGAGGATCGCCCAGGACGTCGACCCCGCACTCAAGGACCTCGTCGACCAGGGCGTCCTGCGCGTGGAGTGGCGCGACCTGGCTCAGATCACCGAGACCTCCGCCCTGGCCGCCCAGGCGGGAGTGGCGGCCGCCGAACAGGGCAAGTTCTGGGAGTTCCACGACGCTGTCTACGCCGCCGCCCAGCCCGGCGCGCACCCGGAGTACACGATCGAGTCCTTGACCGAGTTCGCCCGCACCGCCGGCGTGCCCGACCTGGAGAAGTTCGCGGCGACCACGACCTCCCAGGAAAGCGTGTCGGCGGTCTCCAAAGCCAAGAGCGACGCCTACGCATTGGGCATCACCGGCACCCCCTTCATGTTCGTCGGTGATGCGGTCATCAGCGGATACCGTGACCCCGAGTACGTGCGTCGCACCGTCCTCGAACAGGCCAAGACCCTGGGCGCCAAGTGACGGGCAACCCCACACGATGACGACCATCTCACCCCTGGGGGCCCTGCTCGGCGGGGTCCTCACCCTTTTCGCCCCGTGCTCGGTGATGGTCCTGCCGACCTTCTTCGCCTATGCCTTCACCTCGCGCAGGACCTTGCTCACACGCACCGTGGTCTTCTGGGCGGGTCTGCTCACCACCCTGGTGCCCCTGGGAACCGCCATCGCTTCGCTCGGCCTGCTGTTGCGCCAGTGGAGCGGGGTGATCACATGGGTGGCGGCCCTGGTCGTCATCGCCCTGGGTGTGGCGCAGGTCTTCGCCGTCGAAGTGCCCCGCCCCCGCCTCCGAACCCGCGCGGTGGGCACCGCGGTGGCCGCCCCCACCGGGACGGGCCCGAAGGACGAGGGCGCCGCCAGCTCACTGTCCGTGTACCTGTTGGGACTGACCTACGGATTCGCGGGAGTCGGCTGTGCGGGTCCGATCCTCGGGGCCGTCCTGGCACTGGCGGGAATCGGAGGCTCCCCCTTGGCGGGAGCCGGCCTCATGGTCCTCTACGCCACCGGCATGGCCCTTCCCTTGGGGCTGCTCGCCCTGGTGTGGCACTGGCTGCGCCTGTCGGAGCGGCCGTGGATGCGCCCTCGCCCCTTGGAACTCCTCGGCAGGTGGACGACGTGGACGAATGTCGTCTCGGGCACCCTCTTCATCCTTCTGGGCATTGCACTGGTCGTCTTCGGCGCCCACAATCCTCTGGGCGCCCTGGTCGACCAGAGCGTGTTGGCGGCATGGGAGTCGGACATCCTCACCGCCACCGCCGCGATTCCCTGGTGGGTGCTGCTGGGGGCGGCAGGTCTGCTGGCGGGCGCCCTCGCCCTCGTGTGGCCGCGACGGAAGGACGGAGAGTGACCGGGCGAGCGCTTCGACGGTGGGGGCCGGAGCCGAATTCGGGCGGCTGAGATGCACCGGCCCACATGCGACAGGGCCCGTCCACCGCTCGGGTGGACGGGCCCTGCTCCGTCAGTGCGTCAGCGCTCGACGACGGCCAGCACGTCGCGGGCCGAGAGGATGATGAGCTCGTCGCCGTCGTACTTGACCTCGGTGCCGCCGTAACGGCTGTAGATGACGTGGTCACCCACGGCCACGTCCATGGGGACGCGGTTGCCGTTGTCGTCGACGCGGCCGGGGCCCACGGCGATGACCTCGCCCTCCTGCGGCTTCTCCTTGGCGTTGTCGGGCAGGTACAGACCGGAGGCAGTGGTGCGCTCCGCCTCGACCTGGCGGATGACGATGCGGTCCTCGAGGGGCTTGATGGTGATCGACACTGTCGAACTCCTTTGCATGAAGGTTCGGGTCCTCTCGTCCCTGCCTGCCGTCGCGGGGGTCAGGCGCAGGACGCGGTGGCGGCCTCGGCCGCGCTCCATCGCCAAGCTTAGAACCACGCTGGCACTCGGGCAAGCCGAGTGCCAGCGTGGAGCGGGCGTGTCAGAATCAGGGCATGACCTCCGCCCTCGCGCCCCTGTTCTCCTCCCCCGGATGGGAACTCCTCCAGGCCTGGGAGAAACGCCCCGAGCGTCGCAGCACCAACCCCCTTGCCCTGGCGGATGCGCTGCGCAGCACGGGCCTTGCCCCACAGGTGGCCTCCGCCGTCAGCGCCCAGTTGGCCCTGCGAGATGCCGCCGAGGCGAAGTTCGGCCCCCTGGCGCGCCGCATGTTCTTCACCCGTGACACCCTGGAGCAGGCCAGCCGCCTGGCCGTCGCCGTGCGTCACGCCCAACGTCTGCGCAGGGCCGGCACGACCTTCCTGGCGGACCTGGGCTGCGGGCTCGGCACCGAGTCCCTGGCCGCAGGCGGGCTCGGCATGCGGGTCCTCGCCGTCGACATAGACGAGGACGCCGCCGCTGCGGCCGCCGCCAACCTTCGCGACCTGCCCGACGCCGAGGTCATGCGCGGCGACGTCCTCGACCTCGACATCCAGGACCTCGCCGGGCGCGGGGTCGACGCCCTCTTCGCCGACCCGGCCCGGCGAACCGGCTCGGCCCGCGGCGGCGCCCGCATCAACGACCCGCAGCAGTGGGCCCCTCCCCTGTCCACCGTCCTGTCCTGGGCCGAGGCCGTCCCCGCCCTCGGCGTCAAGGTGGCGCCCGGCATCGGCCACCACGCGATCCGCGCCGACCTGCACGCCCAGTGGACCAGCGTCGACGGCGACCTCGTCGAGGCCGCCCTGTGGACGCCGCCGCTGGCGCCCGAGGGCCCCGGCCGCTCCGCCCAGGTCATCCGCGACACGGTGGCGCATGTCATCGTCGATCCCACCTGCACCTCCCCGCAGGCTCCCGTGCGCCCGGCGCCGTCCGGGCAGGTCGGCGCGTTCCTTGCCGAACCCGACGACGCCGTCATCCGGGCGGGGCTGCTCGCCCTGCTGTGCGAGGACCTCGGCGCGCATCTGGTCGACCCGAGGATCGCCTACCTCACGGGTGAGGACTTGGCTCTCGGCCCCTTCGCCGACGTCTTCGAGGTGATCGACGTCGTGCCGCTGCGCACCAAGGTGATCGGCGCAACCCTGAGAACCCTGGACGTGGGCCACCTGGAGGTCAAGAAGCGCGGCGCGGACATCGACCCGGCCGCCCTTCGCGCCGGCCTTCGGAAGTACCTGGATGCCGACTCGCCCGTGGGCGCCGTGGTCCTGGCGACACGCATCCAGGGGTCCCACCGGGCGGTCGTCGCACGGCGCGTCCAGGACGTGGACTGAGCGGGGCCTGCGGCCTCCAAGGGTGGCGGCGCTGCGCCAGCCGCGTCATCATTGGAACGGCTGGTCGAATCCACGCCAGCCTGTGTCCAGGAAGGGAGGCGTGCACGTGACCCTCACCTTCACGCCGTCACCACGCTCGACGATCGGCATCGAATGGGAACTCCAGCTGGTCGACAAGGACTCCAACGACCTGCGGCAGGCCGCTGACGCGGTCATCGACAAGGCAGTCGTGGACGGGCGGCGTCATCCGCATGTGCACCGCGAGATGCTGCTCAACACCGTTGAAGTGGTCTCCGGCGCACACCGGAGCGTCGCCGAGTGCATGGCGGACATCCGCCGCACGGTGGCGTTCCTGCGGCCGTTGACCGACGAATTGCGCATCGACCTGGTGGGAGCCGGCACCCACCCCTTCGCCACGCCGGGCCACCAGCGGGTGACGAACACCCGACGCTATGCACAACTGGTCGAACGCACCCAGTACTGGGGTCGGCAGATGCTCCTGTACGGGGTCCACGTGCACGTGGGAGTCGAGGAACGCGACAAGGTCCTGCCCATCCAGGCGACCCTTGCGTGCTGGATCGGTCACTTGCAGGCGATCTCGGCCTCCTCGCCCGTGTGGGCGGGTGAGGACACGGGGTACGCGTCGAACCGGGCGATGGTCTTCCAGCAGCTGCCCACCGCTGGAATCCCCAGGCGTTTCACCCGCTGGGAGGACCTGGAGTCCTATGTGCAGGACATGGTGCGCACCGGGGTGGTGGCCGGATTCGACGAGATCCGCTGGGACGTGCGGCCCTCGCCGAAGCTCGGCACCGTGGAGAACCGGGTCTTCGACGGCGCGTCGAACGCCCTGGAGGTCGCGGCCTTCGCGGCGCTCACCCACTGCATGGTCGAACTGTGTTCACGCCGCCTGGACCGCGGTGAGGAGTTGCCGTGGTTGCCGGACTGGTTCGTCGCCGAGAACAAGTGGCGCAGTGCACGCTACGGGCTGGACGCCCGACTCATCGTCGACCGGGACGGCCGCCAGGAGAATGCGCGTGAGGGCCTGGCGCGCCTGTTGGAGATCCTCTGCCCCATTGCCGAGGACCTGGGCTGCAGCCAGGAGCTGGCGGGTGTGGAGGAGATCCTGCGCGTGGGGGCCGCCTATGAGCGCCAGCGTGCGGTGGCCGCGGCCTCGCAAGGTCATCCCCTGGATGACGTCGTCGAGTTCTTGCGCTCGGAGATGAGGGCGGACCGCCCCTTGGAGCCGGCGGAGTTCCTGCGCGCGCCCCGTGGGGGCACGGCCACCCGCGAGGATCCCCACGCGAACTCCCGAGGGGCCTCCCGCCTGTGAAGGCACCCACCCTCTCCGATCCGTGAGATTCGTCCGTCAGCGCGCGGGCGCCCCACCCACCATGGAGGTTTGGGTCAGCGGCATTGCGGAGTCCGGGGAGAAGTCCCAGTCCGAGGGCGCAACCCCCGCACGGACAAGGGCCGCGCCCATGGCGGCGATCTGCGCCCCGTTGTCGGTGCAAAAGCGCAGCGGAGGGATGCGCACCCGGACGCCGGCGGCTTCGGCGCGCTCGGCGAGCAGCTCCCGCAGCCGCGAATTCGCGCTGAATCCCCCGCCCACGACGATCACGCCCGCACCCGAGTCGATGGCGGCCTGGACGGCCTTGGCGGTCAGTGAATCGTTGACGGCCTCGGAAAAACCTGCGCACACGTCGCGGGCGTCGATCTGCTCGCCGCGTTCCTCAGCGCCTTCGACGTAGCGGGCCACCGCCGTCTTCAGCCCGGAGAAGCTGAAGTCGTGACGGTGGCGTTCCTTGTCCTTGCCCGCGGCCAGACCCCTGGGGAAACGCACGGCCTCACGCGAACCCTCGCGGGCAAGCCGGTCCACGTGCGGGCCGCCCGGGTAGGGCAGGCCCAGCAGGCGCCCTACCTTGTCGAAGGCCTCACCCGCCGCGTCATCCAGGGTTCCTCCCAATTCGCGCACGTCGGTGGCGATGTCGCGGATCTCCAGCAGATTCGAGTGCCCGCCCGAGACGACCAGGCCGATGAAGTGCTCGGGCAGCGGCCCGTGGGCAAGGGTGTCGACGGCCAGGTGGCCGATGACGTGGTTGACGCCGTACAGGGGCCTGCCAAGGGTCGAGGCAAGGGTCTTGGCCGCGCAGATGCCCACGGTGAGGGATCCGACCAGCCCCGGGCCCGCGGCCACGGCGATGGCGTCGACCTGCTCCAAGGTGACGCCGGCCTCGTCCAGGGCGCAGGACAGGGTGGGCAGGAAGGACTCCAGGTGGGCGCGCGAGGCGATCTCGGGGATGATGCCGCCGTAGCGGGAGTGTTCGTCCATCGAGGTCGCGGTGCGGTCGGCCAGCAGGGCGCATCCGCGTACGAGGGCGACGCCGGTTTCGTCGCAGGTCGATTCGATGCCGAGTACGAGAGCGTCAGTCACGGGCTCAAGTGTAGGGCCCGCCTCGGGCGCGGCCCCGGCCGCCGCCGGGCGCCTCCCGCAGGGGCGACTCACATGGGGGAACCGCAGGAGGAGCAAAAGCGCGCGTCCTCGGTCTCCAGGTAGGAGCACCTGGGGCAGCGCACCCGGATCTGCGGTTGGGCGGCCCCCATGTGTGCGGCCATGTCTCGGATGATCGGCATCTCCTCGAGTTTGTCCTGCTCCTGAGCGCCTTCGGAACGCTTCCACGGTTCGGCGTCACGAGCCTCGCCCTGGGGAGACAGGATGATGCCCGACCCCGCCAGTCCCTTCTTGCCGACCCCTCGCACCCACTGGCCCAGCGAGATGAGCAGGATCCCGATGAACGCCAGGGGGAACATGGTGAAGGGAGTCCTGATCCCGTCCTCGGGGAAGAACCCGTGGCTGGTCGCCGCCGACTGGAGGGCGTGGAAGAAGCCGAAGAAGGACACGAAGACGGACAGGAACATGAGGACGCCGACCGCCTGGATGACGGCCCCACCGTAGTAGGCGACCTTGCGCCAGGGCTCCACGTCATAGCGACGGGGGTCGTTCCTCTCGTAGGGGGAAGAGGGGTGCGGCGTCTGGCTGCTCATGTGGCCTCCTTGGTGTGAATCCTTGACCACCATACGTCCGTCCCGGCACGAGGGCGCGCGCGGGCAGGGGCCATGGGGTCGGGGCGGGCCCTGCCGCCCTCGTCCCGCTCCGAAAGACAGGAGTGCGGCCATGGACGCCGGCGCCCCGGCCGAGCGAAGTCGACCGGGGCGCCGCGCGAGCGTCGAAGCGGCTCACACGCCCATGAAGGCGGCCTTGCCGAGTTGACGGTTCAGGGTGGAGATCACGTCCAGGGGGATCTCCTTGGGGCACACGGCCGCGCACTCACCGATGTTCGTGCAGGAACCGAAGCCTTCCTCGTCCAGCTGGTTGAGCATGGCGACGACGCGCCTGAGGTTTTCCGGCTTGCCCTGTGGCAGCAACTGCAGGTGCGTGACCTTTGCCGAGGTGAAGAGCATTGCCGAGGCGTTCGGGCACGCCGCCACACAGGCGCCGCAGCCGATGCAGGCCGCCGCCTCGAAGGCGCGGTCCGCGTCACCCTTGGGCACCGGGGTTGCGTGGGCGTCCGGCGCTGCACCCGTGTTCACCGAGATGTAGCCGCCGGCCTGGATGATCCGGTCCAGGGCGGAACGGTTGACCACCAGGTCCTTGATGATCGGGAAGGCCTGTGCGCGCCACGGCTCGATGGTGATGACGTCCCCGTCGTTGAAGGTGCGCATGTGCAGCTGGCAGGTGGTGGTGACCTCCGGGCCGTGGGCGACACCGTTGATGACGATGCCGCACTGGCCACAGATGCCTTCACGGCAGTCCGAGTCGAAGGCGATGGGCTCCTCACCGCGGGCAAAGAGCTCCTCGTTCAACACGTCGAGCATCTCGAGGAAGGAGGACTCCTCGGAAATGCCGCGGATCTGGTATTCGTGCATGGCGCCGGGGTCCTGGGGACCGCTCTGACGCCAGATCTTCAGTGTCAGGTTCACTTGTAGCTCCGCTGCTTCAGCTCGATGTTGTTGTAGACCAGTTCTTCCTTGTGCAGGATCGGGGGCTGACCTTCACCGGTCCACTCCCAGGCCGACACGAAGAGGAACCTGTCGTCGTGGCGCAGGGCCTCGCCCTCCTCGGTCTGCGACTCGGCACGGAAGTGCCCACCGCAGGACTCCTCGCGCACCAGGGCGTCGATGCACATGAGTTCGCCCAGTTCCATGAAGTCGGCCACACGGCCGGCCTTCTCCAGGGACTGGTTGAGCTCGCCGATCGACTTGCCGGGGACCCGCACATTGGCCCAGAACTCGGCGCGCAGCTCACGGATGAGTCCGATCGCCTTCTTCAGGCCCTCGGCCGTGCGCTCCATGCCGCAGTACTCCCACATGATGGAGCCGAGCTCCTTGTGGAAGCTGTCGACGGAACGGTTGCCACCGACCGCCATGAGGCGGTCGATGCGGGCCTGTGCTTCTTCCAGGGCAGCCACGACGTCCGGAGAGGACTCGTCCAGCTTGGGCAGGTTGAAGCACTTTGCCAAGTAGTCGTTGATCGTGTTGGGCAGGACGAAGTAGCCGTCCGACAGGCCCTGCATGAGGGCCGACGCACCCAGACGGTTGGCCCCGTGGTCGGAGAAGTTCGCCTCGCCGGCCACGTACAGGCCCGGAAGGTTGGACTCCAGGTCGTAGTCGACCCACAGGCCACCCATCGTGTAGTGCACGGCCGGGTAGATGCGCATCGGGGTCTCGTAGGGGTTGTCGCCCGTGATGCGCTCGTACATGTCGAAGAGGTTGCCGTACTTGGCGGAGACGGCGGCCCGCCCCATGCGCTGGATCGCGTCGGCGAAGTCGAGGTAGACGCCGCGGGCGACTCCGTCGATCTTCGGCCCCACACCGCGGCCCTCGTCGCACATGTTCTTCGCCTGACGCGAGGCGATGTCACGCGGCACGAGATTGCCGAAGGACGGGTAGATGCGCTCCAGGTAGTAGTCGCGGTCCTCCTCGGGGATGTCGCGCGGGTCCTTCTCGCAGTCCTCGGCCCTCTTGGGCACCCAGATGCGACCGTCGTTGCGCAGCGACTCGGACATGAGCGTGAGCTTGGACTGCTGGTCGCCGTGCTGGGGGATGCAGGTCGGGTGGATCTGCGTGAAGCAGGGGTTGCCGAACCACGCGCCCTTGCGGTGGGCGCGCCAGATGGCGGTGGCATTGCAGCCCATGGCGTTGGTGGACAGGAAGAAGACGTTGCCGTAGCCGCCGGTGGCCAGGACGACCGCGTCTGCCACGAAGGTCTGCAGTTCACCGGTGGTCATGTCGCGGGCGATGATGCCGCGGGCGCGACCCTCGGAGACGATGATCTCGACCATCTCGTGACGCGGGTGCTCGGTGACGGTGCCGGCCGCGACCTGCCGCTCCAGCGCCTGGTAGGCGCCGATGAGCAGCTGCTGGCCGGTCTGGCCGCGAGCGTAGAAGGTGCGCGAGACCTGCACGCCACCGAAGGAGCGGTTGTCGAGCAGGCCGCCGTACTCGCGGGCGAAGGGGACGCCCTGGGCGACGCACTGGTCGATGATGGCGGCGCTGACCTCGGCCAGACGGTAGACGTTGGTTTCGCGGGCGCGGTAGTCGCCGCCCTTGACCGTGTCGTAGAAGAGTCGGTGGACCGAGTCGTTGTCGTTGCGGTAGTTCTTGGCCGCGTTGATGCCACCCTGCGCGGCGATGGAGTGCGCGCGGCGGGCGGAGTCCTGGTAGAAGAAGGCGTCGACGTTGTAGCCCATCTCGCCCAGCGAGGCGGCGGCGGCGCCACCGGCAAGGCCGGTGCCCACGATGATGACGCGGAGCTTGCGGCGGTTGGCGGGGTTGACCAGGGCGGCGCGGAACTTGCGGGCCTCCCAGCACTCCGACAGGGGCACGTCCATGGGGGCCTTGGTGTCGAGGGCGGGCTCGCCCTCGGTGTACAGATCCTTGTTCAGGTTGTCAGTCATGTGCGTTCAGCCTTCCTCAGTGGATGTACCCGACGGCGATCGCCAGCGGCGGCAGGGCGAACATCACGAAGATGAGAGCGCCGATGAGGCCCGACACGATCTCCATGAAGCGGCGGGTGCCGGCACGCACCCAACCCAG
Source organism: Schaalia sp. 19OD2882 (assembly GCF_018986735.1). Classification (NCBI taxonomy): domain Bacteria; kingdom Bacillati; phylum Actinomycetota; class Actinomycetes; order Actinomycetales; family Actinomycetaceae; genus Schaalia; species Schaalia sp. 19OD2882. Next base: position 2,052,034 of record NZ_CP065521.1, read on the forward strand.
GGACTGGAAGGCGGACCAGAAGCCGTGGGAGACGTGCAGGCACGCAGCGGCGACGAAGACGACGTAGACCAGGACCATGACGGGGTTCTGGAAGGAGGCGACCATGCGCTCGTAGGGGGTGTTGTCCGCGGTGAAGCCGGTGCGGACGGTGGCGGTGGTGAAGTGCAGGATGTGGAAGACGATGAAGCCGAGCAGCAGGACGGCAGTGGCCCGCATGGTCCTGGCGGCGTAGGCGTCGGCGACGTTCTTCTTCACCACGTAGCGGGAGCGACGAGCCCTGCGCGAACGCGCCCACGTGTCGGCTGCGGCTGCCACGTGGATGACGAGCATGAGCAGCATCGCCGCACGGAAGACCCAGATGAATCCACCGTGGGGGAAGATCGGGTAGAGGGCATCCCCCTTGAGCCACTCGGCGTAGTGGTCGTACGCCTCCTGACCGAGGAACATCTTGAGGTTGCCGTAGGAGTGGAAGAGCAGGAAGAAGACGAAGACAAGTCCCGAGACCGCCATGAGTTGCTTGACGAACACAGTGGTGGTCCACGCGTGACGCTTCTTCGTCGCGACATTCGTTGTGGCCATGAGCGCAAGACTAGGGGTGTCGCGGGCCACGATCGTGGGACCGATGGGCGCCCGGTCACGTCGACGAATCCGGCGCAATCATTTTCCGCGCAATTCCGCGGATCCACTCTGCTTCGGCGAGCGTCCTCCCCGGTGCGGGCGCACCCGGGTACCCATCGGCGCAAGGTGGGCTGACCTGCATTTTACGAAGGACTCCGCTTCACATTTGCTCACGCGAGCCGGGCGCACATGGTCACGGCGTCCTCGACGGGGTTTCGGAAGTAGCGGGCCACCCGTCCGATCTCCTTGAATCCGACCGCCCGGTAGAGGTGCTGGGCACCCTCGTTGGAGCGTCGGACCTCCAGGAAGACGCGCTCGGCCCCGGCCTCTCGGGCGGCCCGCAGGAGGTCTTCGACCAGGGCCCGCCCGATACCGCGTCCCCGGTGGGCAGGCGCGACGCCGACACTCATGACATCCGCATCCACTCCCAGGGCGATCCCCGCCCAGGCGACGAGGACTCCCTCCTCGCGCACCCCGACCCAGTGACGCCGGGGGGACGACAGCTCCTCGGCGACCATGGGAAAGGTCCACGGGTCTTCGGCGAAGACGACCGATTCCAGCGCATGGACCTCCTGGGCGTCCTCGGGCCCCAGGGGGAGCAGGACGGGGGCGCTCACATCCGCTCCGGGGCGCGCCCCTGGATGTCGGGTCGGCGCAGGTAGAGGGGCTCGGTGCCCAGGCTCGCACGGTCCCCACGGGCCAGACGCGCACCGACGATGCGCACCATGACGGCCGGGTCCAGTGCCTCCAACGGGCCCAACAGGGCCGTGTCGATGGCGTCGCGGGCGTGGGCCGGCAGGGCCTCCTCGACGACGACCAGGGCGGAGCTCGCACGCATCTGGTTCGCGAGTTGGGCGGGTGAGCCGACCTCGAGGCGCCCGACCAGCGCGACGTCATCGGGGCCTTCGGCGGTGAAGTGGCCCCAGTGGAGTTCACGTCTGCGCGCGTCGGAGACGGCGAAGACGCTGCGTTCGGGGGGCAGGCGGTCCAGTGCCGCCCTGGCCAGGACCGCCAAGGAGGGCACGCCCCACACGGGCACGCCCACGGCGGCCGCCAGGACGCGGGCGCTGACCAGCCCGGCGCGCAGGCCCGTGAAGGGGGCCGGTCCGGTTCCCACCAGGACCGCCTCCAAGCGCTTCTCGGGCGCCAGGTCCTCCTGGTGCCTGGCGAGGTCCGTGGGAAGGCCGGCCTCGGTGAGGACCCGCCGCAGGAGGGGTGTGATGGCTTCGACGTGGTGGCGCGGGGAGTCCCCGTGCGCGCGGGCCAGGACCTGGCCGTCCTTGACGAGGGCGATGGAGGTGGTCGAGGAGGTGTCGAGGCACAGGTGGATCACGGCATGGATCCTACTCGTCGGGCTCCGCGGGATCGCCCTGCGTCCCGCTGATCGCTTCCCGGTCGGCCAGGGCCTCGAGGACCCCGTCCCAGCGTGCGCCGTGGGGATTCAGGGTGATGAGGCGGGAGCCGTCGTCCATGTGCGCCAAGTCCAGGGAGCCCTCCTCGTCCCTGTCGGCTGCGCCGCCGGTGCCTCGGGTCAGGTCGACCTCCAGGCGGGATTCGGACATGGCCTCGGTCTTGCCCCGGCCCCATTCGACGACGGTCACGGCCTCGTCCACGGTGGAGTCCAGGTCCAGGGTCTCCAGGTCCTCGACCCCGGTGATCCGGTAGGCGTCCGCGTGGATGAGATCCGGGCCACCGCAGGTGGAGGGGTGGACGCGGGCGACGATGTACGTCGGGGAGGTCACCCCCGCTCGCACGCCCAGGCCCTGAGCGAGGCCCTGGGTGAAGGTGGTCTTTCCCGCTCCCAGGCCCCCGCAGAGCATGACGAGGTCGCCGGCGCGCAACAGGGCGCCCAGTGCGCGCCCGAGGTCGCGCGTCTGGTCGGGGCTGTTCGTGCGAAAGCTCATGCGCATGGTGTCCTCCGTGACTGGTGGATGCGGTGGAGGCGCTCCCCCACGCGGGTGACGATCTCGTAGTTGATGGTGCCGGCCGCCTCGGCCCAGTCATCCGCGCCGACCTGGCCGGCGGCGGGGTCCCCGACGAGGACGACCGTGTCGCCGACGCGTGCGGGGGCCGCCGTTGCCGGGGTGGCCGGGCCGAGGTCGATGACGAATTGGTCCATGCACACACGGCCCACCTGCGCGGCATCGAGGGGGCCGTCGCCGGTCAGGACGGTGACGTGGGCCCGCCCGGATGCGGTGCGCAGGATCCCGTCGGCATAGCCGAGGGGTACGAGGCCGAGCCAGCGGGGTCCGGGGGTGCGCCAGGTGCCGCCGTAGGAGACGGGCCTGTCGGCGGCAACCCTCTTCACCGAGGTCAAGGGCGCTTCAATGCGCATTGCGGGGCGCAGCCCGAGGTCCGCTGAGGTGGCGACCTGCGGGTCGGGGCTCAGGCCGTACAGGCCGATGCCTGCGCGCACCAGGTCGAGGTGCGTGTCCGGGTGCCACAGGATGCCCGAGGTGGCGGCCAGGTGACGCAGTTGCGGACGCACTCCTCGCGTGAGCAGCAGCTCTTCTGCCGACAGGAGGGTCTCCAGGTGCTCGCCGGTGGAGGCCAGGCCGTCGGGGCTCGGGTCGTCGGCGCGGGACAGGTGCGACCACAGGCCCACCACTTCGACTTGGCCGTCCTGGACGGCCCGTGCCACCGCATCGACCAGGGCAGGCAGGTCCTCCGGGGTGGAGCCGGCCCGGGACATGCCGGTGTCGACCTTGAGGTGGATGCGGGCTGGGCGACCGACCTTGCGGGCGGCGGCCACGACCTCGTCGAGGACCCAGGTCCACGACACCGACAGGTCCAGGTCGGATTCGATCGCCCGGGCCCACGGGGCTTGCGTGGGGGCGATCCACGTGAGGACGGGGGCACTGGTGCGGGGGATCCCGGCCCGGTCGAGGCCGGCACGCAAGGTGAGGGCCTCGCTCAGTTGGGCCACGCCCAGCCACTGGCTGCCCGCCTCCAGGGCGGTCAGGGCCACGGGAAGCAGGCCGTGACCGTAGGCGTCGGCTTTGACGACGGCCATCTGCAGGGCATTGGGGGCCGCCTCGCGCAGGCGGTGAAGGTTGTGGGCAATGGCATCGAGGTCGACGACGACCCGCCCCGGGTGGTGCACCTCGGCCGAGGAGTCCTGCCGGGTCGGCCGGGCGAGGGACGACTGGTCGGCAGGTGGGCGGGTGGCGGTCGGGTCCTCATTCACCCTGCCAGTATTCCACCGAGGCCCGGTGCCCTCACCCGTCCAGGGACTTGGCCACCCCCGCCAGGACGGCTCCTGCCACGAGGAGGGCGACCCCCGTCATGGTCCACACCATTTCCTTGCGGGTGCGCTTCTCGCCGAGCAGCAGGATGCCGCCGAAGGTCGAGATGACGACTCCGAGCTGCGAGAGGGTGAATCCTGCGGCGACCCCCACGCGGGCGGCGGAGATCTGCAGGATGAGCACCGCGCAGCCCCAGACCATGCCGGTCAGGACCTGTTTGGCGGTGCCGACCGACCAGCGGGTCTCGGTGGGCCCCACCCACGGGGTCAAGCGCGGGGCGGACAGTACCAGGCCGATCGTCAGGTAGCCGGCGGCCTGGGGCAGCAGGGCGGAGCGTCCGTCGATGCCGAACCACTGGACCAGAAGCAGGTAGACCACCAGGCCGAAGGTCGAGGTGATGAGCAATTTGATGCCACGACGCCAGTCGAGGGCGCTTCCACCTGCGGGCTCGGCCGACTTCTCCGTGCGAGAGGTCAGCCAGACTCCGAGGACGAGGGCGACGATGGCGGCGGCGCCGAAACCGAAGGAACCCACTTGGCGCCACTCGCCGAAGAGGAGGACCCCTCCAAGGCTCATGGACACCAGTTGGGCGCCGGTGGAGATCGGCATGGTGCGTGAGACGCCCAGGACCCGCAGGCACACGGTCTGTTCGAACAGGCCCCATCCGAGCAGCAGACCGGAGACGTAGGAGATGAGCAGGGTCCTGGCGTCCCAGTGGACGCCGAGGAAGGGCGTGGCCACGACCGCCATGACGAAGCCGCCGATGTACATGCCCATGACCCGTTGACGGTCGTCCCCACCCAAGGCGATGAGCATGAGGCTCATCGTTCCGAGGATGAGGGACGGGCTGAGCGCGAGGAGTAGGTCTGCCACGAGGTCAGACACTAGTGCGCCGCGCACCCACGACTTGACCGCGAAGTGCCCCTTCGAGGGCGGAACCTGTCACACCCGGGCGCGCACGGCTCATTCCTCCATGGCCAGGACCGCTTCCTCGCGCTCGCGGAAGTAGGTGATGGTGTCGTGGACGAGGGCGTCGAGCACCGCCGCATCGGGCACGGCAGTGCGCGCGGCGTAGGGGCCGGCTCCGGGGCCGAGGGGTTCAGGGGTGACGAAACGTCCGGGAGTGTTCATGCCGATGAGGTACAGGGCCATGATGATGGTGTCCAGGTCCATGGACCCCTTGCCCAGGGCAAGTCTGTTGGTGTCGGCCATGTGGAGGTTGACGAGGCGCTGCCCTGCGTCAAGGATGGCCAGCGGGATGTTCGCCTCCTCCACGAGCATGTGGTAGACGTCCCCGTTGATGTGGGCGACGCCCGGGTGGTCGACGGCCTCGATGTAGGCCACCGCGTCCTCGACGGTGTGCACCAGGGAGACTTCGGCGGAGCGGATGGGTTCGATGGCGGCTTTGACACCGGCCTCGACGAAGACCTCGGCCACTGTGCGCAGGGCCTGCACCGATCGCGGGAACTCGCTGGAGTCGTAGGCGTCGGGGCGTCCGACGGAGCCCGGGACGACCAGCAGGTACTGCCCGCCCATTTCCTCGGTGAAGGCGACCTCGCGGCGAATGTAGTCGATGGCGGCCTGTTGTTCGAGGGGCCGGTTGGAGGACAGGTCGTTGTCGTCGGAGAACATTCCGCACACCCCGGAGGTGGACAGGCCGTGGGCGTCGAGGACGCGCCGGGTCCGGGCGACGTCGTAGCCGAGGTCGTCCCCGTAGTGGTTCCCGTGCAATTCGATGAAGGACAGGCCTTCGCGGGCCAGTCTGGCGCAGGACACCTCCAGGTCCTCCAGGCCGAAGCCCCAGTTGGACCACGACAGGTCGATCCTGCGTTCGAAGGCATCGGGCCTGTCCCGTTTGGCGCTCAGGAACTGCTCACGCACCTGTCGGCGCCAGCGGTCCACCACTTGTTCACCCATTGCGTCCACCCCATTCGCTTTCCCCGGCGCAAAGGCCCCATCGCCTCTTGTCGTCACCGGGTGCGGCACAGTCGGCACTCCCGTGTGCACCGCTCCTTGAACGTTACCGGCCGCGCCCGCACTTGTTCAAGGTTTTGCGGACCGGGGGGCTTCAACGCCGGCAGGGCCGGGCCTGCTCCAGGGCGGCGCCGATGACGCCAGGCACCGCCTCGGCGATGTCATCGGGCAGGATCGGACCTCCCACCGCCCCGAGACGCAGTGAGGCTGCGCGGGCCGCCTCGGCGTGGATCCACACTCCCCTGGCGGCCACCTCCAACATGTCGACCGTGACCCGCCCCCCGGGGGAGGTGGCGGCCTCGGCCCGCACACGCGCGGCGGCGGCCAAAGTGGCCAGCACCCCGGCCAGCACGTCCCCGGCCCCGGCCACACCCGCCCAGCCGATGCCCGTCGGGGCCACGCAGATGCGCCCGTCGGGAGCCACCACGACGGTGCGCGCCCCCTTGAGGACGACGACGGCTCCACTCGCCTCGGCAAGAAGTCGCCCGGCGGCCACGGGGTGGGCTTCCACCCAGGTGCGGGTGACGCCCTCGTCACGGCGCAGGGCGGACAGGAGGACCGCTGCCTCACCCGCATGCGGGGTGAGGATCACCTGGGCCAGGCTCCCGTGGGCGCGGTGCAGGGAATCGACCAGCCCCAGGGCTTCGGCGTCCACGACCAGAGGCAGTGCCTTGCGCAGGCACTGGCCGGCCAGGGCTTCGGCGCGCGCCCGCGACTCCTCGTCCATTCCCGGCCCGACCACGCCCGCCTGGAAGCGGCCGGGGACGGTGACCACGGCCGGATGGCGCGAGACGACCAGGGCCTCCACGCGCGGGTCGGCGAGCAGGCGGACCATTCCCGGGCCCGCCCCAAGGGCGCCGCGCACGGCCAGGACTCCGGCACCCGGGTAGCTGCGTGATCCGACGGCGGCACTGACCACGCCGCGGGTGTACTTGTGGTCGTGCACTCCGGGCACCAGGTGGGTACCTGCCACATCGGCGGCTTCGAGCATTCCGCACACCGCGGCCGTGGGGGCGGGGATCCCGATGTCGGCGACCTCGACGCTGCCGACCAGGTGGCAGGCGGGCGGGAGGAGCAGCGGCGTCTTGGCCGCCACCATGGTGACCACGTGGTCGGCGGGCAGGACCGGCCCTTCCACCTCGCCGTCGGGGTGCCACAGGCCCGAGGGCATGTCCACGGCGACGACGAAGGGTCTGCGGCGTTTGGCCTGTTCGGCGAGGAATTCGATGACTGTGGCCAAGGGGCGTCGGATGGGCGAGGACGCCCCCGTGCCCAGGACCCCGTCGATCCACACGGGGGCGTCGAGCAGGTCGCGGTCGCGCATCGACGCCGGCAGGCACAGCAGGTCGCCCTCGCCGGGGGCCTGCAGGGAGGACCACAGGGGCAGGGTCTCCACCTCGACCCCGGCACGGGTGGCCGCCTCCAACGCATGGGCGTGCGGATGGTCGCTGACGAGGACGGCGCGCACGGCCACACCCTCGTCGGCGAGCATGGCGGCGGCGTACAGGGCGTCGCCCCCGTTGTCCCCTCCCCCGACCAGGGCGAGGACCTCCTCGCCCTGGCGAAGGCGCACCCGGACCGAGTCGGCGACGGCCCGCGCGGCACGCAGCATGTACCGGTCGGGCTCGCCCTCGGCCGCCGCGGAGGCGACCGGAGTCCTTTCCGCTTCGCGGACGGCGAGCGGGACGTGCGCGGGAATCACGGGCGATTCACTCCATTCACTCCACGGTGACCGACTTGGCGAGGTTCCTCGGCTGGTCCACGTCCAAGCCCTTCACGGTGGCCAACTCGCAGGCGAAGATCTGCAGGGGCACCACGGTCAGCAGTGGCGCGTACAGGGTCGGGGTGGGCGGGACCCTGAAGACGATCTCGGCGAACTCGTCCGCCGAGGAGTCCCCTTCCTCCGCCACGACGATGGTGCGGGCCCCGCGTGCGCGAACCTCCTGGATGTTCGAGACGACCTTGTTGTGCAATTCGGGCCGGCGCGGGGTCGGCACGATGATGATGACGGGCTGCCCCTCGTCGATCAGGGCGATCGGGCCGTGCTTGAGTTCTCCTGCGGCGAAGCCTTCGGCGTGGATGTAGCAGATCTCCTTGAGTTTGAGAGCGCCTTCCATGGCCACCGGGAAGCCGACGTGACGCCCCAGGTAGATGACGGAGGTGGCGTCCTTCATCACGCGGGCCGCCTGGCGGACGGTTTCGCCGCCGTCCAGGACGTGCTGGATCTGGTCGGGCAGCTTGCCGAGCTTTTCCAGGTAGTCCTGGATCTCGTCGACGTACTTGTTGCCGCGCACCTGCGCCAGGTAGAGGCCCAGGATGAAGCAGGCGGTGACCTGCGAGGTGAAGGCCTTGGTGGAGGCCACGGCGATCTCCGGGCCCGCGTGGGTGAGCAGGACCGCGTCGGACTCGCGCGAGATGGTCGAGCCCGGGGTGTTGACCACGGCCACGACCTTGGCCCCCTGCTCGCGGGCGTGCCGGATCGCCATGATCGTGTCCATGGTTTCACCCGACTGGGAGATGGCCACGACCAGGGTCTTCTCGGTGACCACCGGGTCGCGGTAACGGAACTCGTGGGCCAATTCGACCTCGACGGGGATGCGGCACCAGTGTTCGATGGCGTATCTGGCCACCTGACCGGCGTAGGAGGCGGTGCCGCAGCCGACGATGACCATCTTGTCGATGGTGCGCAGGACGTGTTCGGGGATGCGGACTTCGTCCAGGGTGAGGTGCCCGAGGGAGTCGAGGCGGTCCGCCAAGGTGTCGGCCACGCCGCGGGGCTGCTCGTGGATCTCCTTTTCCATGAAGGTCGGCCACCCGTCCTTCGTGGCCCGGTCGGAGGCGAAGTCGACCTCGTAGGTCTTGGGCGAGGCGATGACGCTTCCGTCGGCGTCGACGACGGTCACTGCGGTGGCGGTGACGGCGACGAACTGGTCCTGGCCGATCTCCACCGCGGTGGAGGTGTGTTCGACGAAGGCCAGGACATCGGATCCGAGGAAGTTCTCCCCCTGGCCCAGGCCCACGACCAGCGGGGAGGAGCGGCGCGCGGCGACGACGACGTCAGGTGCGTCGGCGCACACGAGGAGCAGGGTGAAGGTGCCGTCGATCCGGCCGGCGACGTGACGCATGGCGCCGACCATGGCGCGGGCAGTGTCGTGGTGCTGCGGGGCGATCCCGGCGACGTCTCCTTCCCATGCGGGCACCTGCGGGTCGTCGACCGCGCGGGCGAGCATGTGGACCAGGACCTCCGTGTCGGTCTCGGAGGCGAGGACGACGCCTTCTCCGCGCAACTTCTCGCGCAGGGCATCGGCGTTTTCGATGATGCCGTTGTGGACGAGGGCGAAGCGTCCGTCCATGGAGGTGTGGGGGTGGGCGTTGGCGGTGGTGGGGCGCCCGTGGGTGGCCCAGCGGGTGTGGCCGATGCCGCTGAGGGCAGGGGCCACTTCGGCCGTGTCGAGCAGGTCGACGAGGTTGGCGAGTTTGCCGACGGCCTTGTGGACGTGCAGCGAGTCCGCGTCGACGAGGGCGACGCCGGCGGAGTCGTATCCGCGGTACTCGAGACGGGCAAGACCTGCGAGGACGACCTCGCGTGAACGCTGGGAGGGGGTGGAGGCCACGTGGCCGACGATTCCGCACATGGCAGCCATTGGACCACAGGCCACCCACCCACATCCACAGCAGTCCCGACGCCGGACGACGGCGCGAAGCGGAGGACTTCACTTCGACGAGTCGACCTTGCGTTGAAGTCGCCTTGTGCGCACGAGGACTCCTCCCACGATCCCGACCAGCCCCAGGGCCCCGGCCACACCCAGGACCGTGGCGAGGTCTGCGCCGGTCGCAGCCAGATTGCCCTTCGTGGAGCCCTCGGTCGAGCCCGATCCGTCTCGTGGGGCCTTCGGCCCAGTGCCGTCGGAGCGAATGACGAGGGACTTCGTCGCCCGCGATTTCGCCGTGGTGGCAATGACCTCATGCGTTCCTGCGGGGAAGTTCTCGGGAACCACCCACGTCAGCTTCGCCTGCCCGTCCGAGGATGCTTTGACGCTTCCAAGACGCAGCGGATCCGAATGGATGGTGAACTCGACGTCCTGCCCCGCCGTCGCACCGGAGGCTGTCATGACCACCGACTCGCCGGGAGCCGCCGAATCCGTGCTCAGTTCCAGGACGAGGTGCTGCGGCTGGGGATCCGGATTGGGTTTGGGATCCGGGTTCGGTTTGGGATCCGGGTTCGGTTTGGGGTCCGGGTTCGGTTTGGGGTCCGGGTCGGGCGAGGCGCCGTGCCCCTTGATGTCAAGAGTGAAGGTGGCCGCATTGCCCGCCTCGTCGGTGGCGGTGACTTCCAGCCTTCGCAGGCCGTCCCACCGCGGAGAGCCCGTGACGGAGTTCTTGGCCGGATCGAAGGTCAGGCCCTGCAGGTCCTCCGTTGGCGGATCCTGCGGCCGGGCAGCGTCCCTCAGGCGCACCGCGACACGCGCCTTCGACACGTTGTCACGTGCTGAAACGGTGATCGCAGTGATCTCTTCGCCGGCGGGCACGTCTTGGTCCTGCCACGGTGTCGCCCACACCTCAGGAGCCGCCGCATCGACGACCTCCAGGTTCTCGCCCTTGCGAGTCAGTCCGAAGACCTCCGACGTGTTGCCGGCATAGTCGCCGATGACGAATGAGAAGGTGTTGTCCACTCGACGTGGGCGACCCAGTTGGCCGTTCTCGTCGTCGTTGCCCCAATCCGAACGATTGTTCTTGCCGCGTGTCGCCGTCCAGGTCTGGTCGCCCGTGGAGTCGATGCGCCGCCAATCGGTTGTGGCCGGATTGTTGAGGTGGAAGGTACGGCCCTGGTCGACGACGACGTCCTCGGTTCCCATGGGCCGCGCGAAGTGGTCGTGGTAGCGCCCACGGACCGACAGTGCGCCGACCGTTTCCTCTCCGAGTGGTTCGACGCTCGCCCTGAAAGGAAGCCCTTCCGGAGGGGCCTGGAGTGTGGCACTGGTCGCATCGGCGGGGACCACGATCTCCGCATGTCCGCGGTAGGGGTTGTCGGCACCGGCGAAGAGGGTTTCGATCCTGACCTTGTAGCCCTTGGGCGCTCCTGAAGCAGGTGGCGTCCAGTGCACCGACACCTTTCCCGCCTCGGCTGCGTGGACGTGGAGTCCTGTCGAATCCTTCGCCGTGTCGATGGTGACGCTGCCGGGCAGGTGAAGACGGGAGACCGGAAGATCTGCCGGCTCGGAACTCGATCCATCCTTGCCAATGGCCCTGAGACGCACGGTGAAGTCCCCGTCGATGCCGACGTTCTTCACGTATCGAGTGTCGGCATAGGCATCGGCGAGATGATGGACACGGCCTTGGGAATCGAGGGCTTCGAGGCGATAACTGTCCACCTCCGAGAAGTCGGCACGATCCCAGGAGACGTTGAGCTCACCATCGGAGGTGATTTCATCGACGCGCAGTCCGGACGGCGTTGCGGGCTTCGCACCTGCGGACCCCAGTGACACCTGCCCCACGTTGATCTGGAGTTGCTCGCCCTGAGCACCTCTGACGACGAATCCAATGGTCGCGATCCTCCTGCCGGCGTACGGAGCCAGGTCGACGGTCGAGCTCGTCCATTCGTTCCCACCATCGGCTTGGAGGGCGAGTTCTTCGACGACCTCCGGGGCGTCGGCGAAGACCAGCCCGAGCTTCAGTTCGCCATTTCCGACGCTCCTCTTCCACGTGACTGTCGCCGTGGATCGGGAGGACACGCCGAGGTCCGTCTTGAAGAGTCGAATCGTCTGGGGCGTCCCGGCGCTTCCATGGAGGACGAGTGAGTTGCCGCCCTGCCAAGCGCCTTGAGGGACAAATGGTGACGCAATGGATTCCCCGCGGATGTCCACGCGCGGCTCTTCACCGTAGTCAAAATCGGCACCGAGCGTCACCTCGCCTTTCGAGGTGATCCACCACTGCCATGACGGCAAAATGGATTGGGCACCCATGTCGGTCCATGCCGACGTGTTCGTGATCGCACCATCGGTGTACGAGGCCATCCCCTTGCCCGTGGAGAAGTGGGTGTGGAAGGAATCGCCCTGGATGACACTGCGTGCGGGAGTGAAATCTGCGACCCCCATCCACCTGCCCGGGGAGTCAATCGCCACGTCGGGGTTCGCAGCCTCCTCGCCGGTGCGGGTGACGTCCTGCTTCATTCCGGAGAAGTACATGCGTTCACGCTGAGCGATCATCCACTGATAGGGCTGCTGCTGCATGAAAGGACGCTGGGGGCTCTTCCGCCCGGTCAGTTCTTCGATCTGGTCGTCGAGTCCTCGCTGGTAGAAGTTGGACGGGTCGAAGAGGGCGATCGACGTCAGCGGCGAATGGTTGTCATCGGAGGAGTACCCTGCCCGGATGTCACGAACTCCACTGTGCCTGCGACCGTCGAACCCGGTTTGATTCGCCTCGATGCCGGCGAAGACTTCCGCATGGGGATCGTATCCGTTCTTCACCGCCCAGTCGTGCATGGATCGGCCGTCGTTTCCGTAGTTGACGAACACCGATTCGTGGATCCGTGGATACTGGGCGTCCCGGAGCCATTGCGCCTTGCTCGCGTTGAATGACGAGTTCGTGTCGTACCACTGGGTGTAGAGCCCTTGGGACGTCAGGTACGACATGAACGGCTTGAACTCGTCGCGACGGTCCCCGTGTTCCTCCTCATTCAGGAAGTACCCGTCGAAGCCGTAGTACTTCGCCATCTCGACGAGCTTCTTGGCGACGATGTAGGCGTCGGAGTCGTCCTTGTCGAAGATCTCGTTCAAGGTGAGTCCGGGGCGGAACGACGGGTCGAAGTACAACACGGCGATCGACTTCACACCGTTGCGGTGCGCGGCGTTCGTGTATTCGGGTGTGGGAATGGAGAGGATCCCGAATTCGAATCCTCTGTTCGTCCACAGTGAGTTCTCCGGATCGTACAGCCCCTTGGGAACTCCGAAGGATGCCCCGCCGTGCCATGGGGCCCAGTAGTCGACGTACTGCCAGAAGTTCATGGCGTGGTCGGTGAAGGTGTTGTTGTGCGTGGTGGCGTCGAAGAAGGCGTTGCCGTAGTCGCCCTGCATGAGCATGATCTGCGCCTTGCCATCGAGCTCGGGCTTGACCTGCGTGTCGGGGTTGCGGGCGATCCGCTCCTGGAGGGGCACACTGGCCCGCAGATGCTTCGAATACGGGTCGCCCTCCGGCGTCCACGTCTTGAGGTCCTGGATTCGATACCCCGTGATGACAGGTTGCGCACTGCCCACGCGTGAATCCTCATCAGGAGGGTAGGTGTCCGCGGCGAGCGCACTGGGGACGAGGGGGAAGGTCAGCGACAGCGCGAGCAGGAAGGCGACCACCCTGCCCTTCCGCCTTGACGAGGTGACGCCGACTCGTGAATGTGATGAAGTCCGCACGACAAGCTCCTTTGCTCGTGTTCGCACATCTACTGAAGCGGTTTAGTTCACGACAGGAAGTGATGGTAGCAAAGCCGTGGGCGACTTCCAAGGGGTCGGATCCGACCTCGGGCGTCCGAGGGCGCCAATGAGGGCTTCCTCACGACACATGTGGCCCGGCTCGCCCGTGTCCGCACTGCGCACTGCGGCAGGATTTCCACGTGAGCTCCATCGTCGACACACACGCGGACCCGCCCTCACCCCACTCGCACTACGACCGCAGCGAATGGGACCGGCTGGCCGACCGGACTCCCCTGCCCCTGACCCAGGAGGACATCGATCGGATCGCCTCCCTGGGCGACCCGATCGACATGAGCGAGGTCGACGCGATCTACCGGCCCCTGTCGGCCCTGCTGCAGTTGTACGTGGACGGGAGGCGCCGCACTGCCGCCGAACGGCGCGCCTTCCTGGGCGAGACCGGTGCCCCCGAAACTCCTTTCGTCATCGGCATTGCCGGTTCGGTGGCGGTGGGCAAGTCGACGGTGGCGCGCCTGCTGCAACTCTTGCTCTCGCGCTGGCCGCACACCCCGCGCGTGGACTTGGTGACCACCGACGGATTCCTGCTGCCCAATGCGGAGCTGGAGCGGCGCGGCATCTTCGCCCGCAAGGGCTTCCCCGAGTCCTACGACCGGGTCGCACTGGTGAACTTCATGGCCTCGGTCAAAGCCGGTGTGGGGGACTTGCACGTGCCGGTGTATTCGCACCTGGTCTATGACGTGGTGCCCGGGCAGTTCACGGTGGTGGACCGTCCCGATGTCCTCATCGTCGAGGGCATCAACGTCCTGCAGCCGCCGCGTCTTCGCCCGGGTGGGGCCAGGGTCGCCGTGTCGGACTACTTCGACTTCTCCATCTACGTCGACGCCGACGAGGCCCACATCGAACAGTGGTACGTCGACCGTTTCCTCACCCTGCGTCGCACGGCCTTTTCACGCAAGGGATCCTTCTTCCGCACCTATGCGGGGCTGAGCGACATCGAAGCCGAAGCCACGGCCCGCATGGTGTGGAGCGCCATCAACCTGCCGAATCTGCACGAGAACATTGCCCCCACCCGCGAGCGCGCAACCATGGTCTTCACCAAGGGCCCCGACCACCGTGTCGAGTCGATCCTGCTGAGGAAGGACTGAGACACGGGCGGGGTGGTCGAAGTCGGCGCTTCGGCCACCCCGCCTTCGAGCCGTGTCATTGGCCCGTGTGGGTCATCCGACGGGTTCTCACTTCTTGACCCGTGCCAGGTGCTTGCGGGTCAAACGAAGCCCCAGGCCCACGCACAGGGCCACGGCGGAGGTCAGGATAATGAGCAGCGTTGCCGCGCCCGTCCTCGCCAGGGGGGACTTCGTGTCCTTGCCGCTGGGCGAGGTGCTCCCCTTGTCGGTCTTCGACTGCGCGCCCCCCCTTTTCGGTCTTGGGTGCAGGGGGCGTCGGCGACTTCGTCACGGTGAGCTTCCTCTCCACCGTTCCGCTCTGGGCTGCGGCCACGACCAGGCGGTGCTGGCCCGCGGCGAATCCGTCGGGAACCTTCCACGTGAAGCCGGCTGCACCGTCCGCGGAGGCGGTGACGCTGCCGATGGTCACAGGGTCGGAGTGAATGGTGGCGGTGACCTTCTCGCCTGCGGCAAGGCCGGAGACGGAGACCACCAGTTCATCACCGACTCCCAAGGTGTCCTTGTTGACCTCGACCTTCATCTGGGGCTTGGGAGCCGGAGCGTCGCGCGTCACCCAGTACAGGAGGCGCGCATCGCCACCACCGACGGCAGGAAGCGTCACGGTGGCGCTCTCACCCGTGCCCAGGTCGACTTCGTCGGCGGTCTTCGCCTGCGGGTCGACGAGGACGAGGTGGGAGTCGGCCGACGGCTTCCTCACGGTCAAGGTGATGTCCTGGGCGGTCTCGGCGAAGGAACCGTCATCGGTTCGCGGATCCAACAGCTGGGAGGGGAACTTGGTCGTACCGGTCAGGGCGTTGACGACCATGAAGCCCTTGGGGGCGCTCGTGGACTGGCCGAAGATCTCCTTCGACTTGTCCGCGCTCAGGCCGGGGATCTGCTCGAAGTAGCCGACAACGACGTCACCCGCCTTGCCGCCATTGACCGAACCCACGTTCTTCACGGAAAGGTCCTCCAGGCCCACGGCGGCGTTGGCCGCCTTGGCCGCCTCACCTTCGGCGAAGTTGCCGTAGGTGTACCCCTCCAGCTTCGCAGCGCCGGCGCGCCCCTCGTACTCGCCCGACTTGTAGGCCACGAAGGTCGAGTTCATGGCCTTCGTGTAGTCACCCAGGTGACGCACGTGCCCGAAGATCTTCGAGAACTCGTAGAAGGAGCGGGTCGGCGCACCGTCGTGGTCGATGATCGAGGAGCGGTCGTAGCCGTTGTACTCCATGCGGAACAGGCCGAACCACTTCTGGCCTGTGGCCAGACCCAGTGCGGGCACGATGGCCTTCTGCGACTCGGAGACGTTGGCGTCCCAGTTGTAGTCCAGGTACTGGCCGTACAGGATCGGACTGGCCCCGTCGCCGCTCAGACCCTTGAGGGCGTACTCGCGCTGCGCCTTCCACGTCTGGGTGTTGAGCAGGTTCAGGACGACCTCGGACGGAGCCGGACCACGGTTGACCCCGTAGTAGTAGGTGTCCCAGCTGAGCAGGTCGGGCTTGGCATTGCGCACGTAGTAGTCGAGGTGCGCCGGGTGGAACCACGACGGGTCGTTCCACGAATTCGCGTGGACCACTGCGCCCGGAATGTGCGTCTTGGACCAGTCGAACCACTTGCCGAAGTTGTCGGCCTCGTACTTGGTGAAGCCTCCCTCGTCCCCGTACTGGATGTCGACCAGGGTCTTGGCGTAGGGCTTCATGTACTCGTTGAAGAAGTCGCGAGGCTCCCCGGCGGCGCTGATGCCGTTCTTGCCGAAGGGCGCCTTCGCGATCGCCCACGGAGCGCCCTTGCCCAAGGACTCCATCATTGCCGTGTTGAACATCGGCAGGTCGTAGAACATCGGGAAGGCGCCGTTGGTGAGGTCCCGTTCATGGGCGTCGAAGCCGCCGCGCCCGTAGCCCTCGGAAGGCACCCAGGCCGGCATCATGACGCCGTACTGGAGGGCAAGGGTCTGCGCCCGGTTCACGCCCCACTTGCCTTGGCCAGGGTCGAAGTCGTGGTAGCGCTCGTAGACGGAGTTGTCGACCACCGGGGGCTTGGGCTGCTCGCCCTCGGGCAGGCCCCACACCTCGACGTCCTTGATCTCGACGGCGGTGGCGATGTTCTGGGGCGTCTGCGGTTCGGTGGCGGTGTTCATCCACACGCGGATCTTGTGGGCGGCGTGGTAGGCGTTGAAGTCCCAGTACCACAGGCCCCTGGCGTCACGGGTGAGAGAGGCGTGGGTGACGATGGTCTTCCACTGGGCCCCCTCCTTCTCCTGGACGGCGATGGCCACGGAGTTTCCTCCGTGCCACCCCTCGACACCCGGGGGCAGTTCGGGCCAGCCGAAGGCGTTGACACGGTGCACGTGGCGCGTCGCCCCCAGGTCCAATTCGAATCCGGTGACCTCCTGGCTCCACTCCTGGCCGCGTTTGAGCGGCTTGGCGGTGAAGGAGGTCTTCCGGTCGCCGTCGGTCAGGGCCGCATTGTCGGCTGCAGTGCCACCGTTGACCGAGGCCTTGGCGGGTATGAGGACATTGCCGCGGAAATCGGTGGCCACCTTGGTGATGTTGACGACGTAGGTCGCCTTCTCGTCGCCCTTGCTGACTTCGGCGGTGACCACATTGAGGCCGTCGCTCAATTCGAGGCCGGACACGCGCCCGTTCTCGTCGACCGGCGCCCCGTTGATCGAGGCAGTGGCGCCCTCGACGGTCCGGATGCGCGCCGAGACCTCACGCGCGTGGAAGTAGCCGGTCGCCTCGTAGGTGTGGGTCCCCGCGGCGAAGTCGACGGGCTCGCCCGGCTTGCCGTACGGAAGCTGGTCGATGACGAAGTCGAGGACCAGAGCATCCGAACCCTCCCCGGCGCCGGGTTCGCTCGGGTGCGGCACTTCGGGCTTGGGCCGGGGGTCGGGAGCCGGCGTCTTCGGGTGGTCGGTGATGGCATTGCCGTCGGCGTCGCAGGGCAGCACTTTGATGTCGGACAGGGCCATGTCCTTCTTCGCCGGGACCAGGGCGCTCAGGCCGGTCAAGGTGATGACGGGCTTCGTCGTCCTGGCGAAGGTGATGTACTGCTCCTCATTCGTCTTCACGAGCTCGGAGGCGTGGGCGAGTTCAACACCCTGTCCCCACGTCCCGGCCTGCACATCCGTGCGCCACTTCTCCAGGGCGGTCGGATCGGCCGCAGGGTTGCCCGGATCGGCGTCGAATGCGTGGACGCGGTACTCGCCGGGCAGGTGGTCATTGCCGAAGGTCGTGTCGTAGGTGGGGCGCGCTGTCACGGCGATGCCGCAGGTTCCCTGTGCGGCATCGGGGTTCTTCAGGGCCAGGGCGTGAGGGAAGGGGTCGGTGCCGCCCTTCCACTTCGTCGTCCAGAACGTCACCTGGGCTCCACTGCGGCCCGTGTCGTCATCGACGAGGGCGTCGATGCGTCCATTCGGAGCGGTTTCACCGACGCTTTCCTGGGAGGTGGCCCAGAGAACCTCGGGGTGGAAGGGGCCCTTGTCGGGGGCAGGGTCGGCGTTCGCGGCAACAGGCGCGATTCCGAGCATTGTGATGGTCAGCGCCGGCGCTGCGAGCCCGGCGAGTATGTGGCGTTTCCCCACGCGTCAACTCCTTCGTCGATGGGAATGGGAGGAATGGCGGTACCGGGCTCGTGCCCGGCTGGCGGCTGGCTCGTGGTGTCGTCCTCGTTGCTGGTGTGCACTCCTCCTTTCCCCGGTGGTGGGTCGTGGACACGCGTGCTTGCCCGCCCTCGCGCCCACGCGGGTCACATCCAAGGCGGGTCTCACACCTGGTCGATGACCAGGCCCACGGCGTGACGCGCCCCCACATCGGGGACCTCGATGCGGGTCAGCCCCGCCCTCGTCCCCTGCTGCCAGGTCAGCGACGCCGCGTCCTCGTCCTCGGCGCCGAGGACCCGGACACCTCCGACCCTCAATGCCACCTCCACGTGGGTGGCGGGCACGGAGGCCTCGGCCTGTTCTCGTCCGGCCGGGGGCATTCCGAAGAGGTGGATCCTGCCCGGGTGCGCACAGTCCTCCTTGGTGCCAGTGGCGTACCAGGACCAACCGTCCTCGCCCTCGACCTGCAGGGGTTCGGCGAGGGCGCGGGTGGAGTGGATTCCCTCGCCATTGGCCCGCATCCAGCGTCCGAGTTCGGCAAGGCCCTTCTTGACCTCGACGGACATGGCTCCGGTGGCGTCCGGGCCGACACCGATGAGGTAGTTGCCTCCGCGAGAGACGATGGCCAACAGGTTGGAGATGATGTGTCGCATCGGCTTGATCGGGTCGTCCCTGCGCATCGAGCACCAGCCGCGGGTCATGGTGATGCACGACTCCCACGGGTGGTCCAGCACGGAGTCGGGCACTTCCTGTTCGGGGGTGCGGTAGTCCTCGTTGCGCCCGTGGACCTCACGGTCGACCACGAGGATTCCCGGTTGCAGTGCGCGCGCACGGTCGGCGATCCGGTCCATGTCGATGGGCTCGCGGGGTTCGCACACCCAGCCTGCGTCCAACCACAGGACGTTGACGGGCCCGTACCTGGTCAGGAGTTCCTCGATCTGGTTCTTCGTCATGTCCACGAAGGAGCGCCACTTGGCGGGGTGGGCGGCGATGTCGTAGTTGTGGAAGCGGTCGCGCAGGGGCTTGGACCGGTCCCAGTAACCCGGGTGGTTCCAGTCGGCCTTGGAGAAGTAGACGCCGGTCTCCATGCCGCGGGCGCGGAAGGCGTCGAAGACTTCGCGCACGATGTCGCGCCCCAGCCCGGCGTCTTCGCCGGTGGACTTGAAGTTGGAGAAGTCCGTGTCGTACATGGCGAAGCCGTCGTGGTGCTTGGTCGTGAAGACGACGTAGCGCATACCTGCCTCTTGGCAGGCCCGTGCCCACTCGTCGGCGTCGAAGTCGACTCCGGTGAAGGTCCGCGCCTGGTCGCAGTACCACGTGTGGTAGTCCTCGTCGGTGCCGCTCCAAGAGGCAGGGGGGTCGGTGAAGTCGCCGAGGTGCTGGCGGTGCAGGGACCATGAGCCATCCAGTCCGATGGAGGAGTAGATGCCCCAGTGGATGATGACCCCGACCTTGTGGTCCCTCCAGTGCTCCAGGGCGCGTCTGGTCACCGGGTCGCTGGGCCAGGTGTATCCGGGGTCCGGTGAGGCCTCCAGGGCACCGGCCGCCGCCAGGTCGTCCGGGCGGAACTCTTCGGACAGGTCCTCACTCATGGGGGGCAGCCTTTCGGGTCGGTCAGAACTTGAGGCCGCCGGCCTCGATGCCTCGGAAGAAGAAGCGCTGGCTGAAGACGAAGACGGTGACCACGGGGACCAGGGCGACGACCGCTCCGGCCAGCACCAGTTGGTAGGTGGTCCCCTGTGGCGAATTCTCGATGGCCGACAGGGTGAGCATGAGCGTCTGCTTCTTCGGGTCGGGGAGCATGAGCAGCGGGAAGAGGAAGTCGGACCATGCCGCGATGAAGGAGGTGAGGCCGACGACGGTGAGGGTGCCGCGCACCTGCGGCATGAAGACCTCCCAGAAGCGGCGCCACTCCCCCGCCCCGTCGATCAGAGCGGCGTCCTCGATCTCGTCGGGGATGCCCATGAAGGCCGCACGCATCATGAGGATCTGGAAGGGGCCGATCATCGTCACCATCCACACACCCGGCAAGGTGTTGTACAGGTCGATCTGCACCATCATCTTGTACAGCGACAGCATGATCGCTTCGAAGGGGAAGATCATCGCCGACAGGACGACGAAGTACATGACGGAGCGTCCCGTCCACCCGCGCCGGCTGAGCATGTACCCGCCGACGCAGCTGAGCACGATGTTCGAGACGACGGTGAGGAAGGCGATGGTCGAGGAGTTGGCGATGGAGATGAGGATGTCGGTGCGTTCGAAGAGCCTGTGGAAGGACTCCAGGGATCAGGTCTGCGGGAACAGCGTGGCGCCCTGACCGAAGACGGCCTCGCCGGGGGCCTTGAAGGCGGCCATGAGGGGAAGCAGCAGGGGCCCGATGAGAAGGATCGTCACCAGGACCAGGATCGTGTAGCGCAGGACCAGTTGCGGCCCGCGCAGCCGCCTGCTGGGCGTGTTCCGTTGGGCCTGTTCGCGCGACCTGCGCGCCCACCATCGCCGGAGGGCGTCCGTACGGCTGCTCCGGTCCTCGTGGTCTGCGAGGATGCTGGTGGCGCTCATTGGTCCTCGGCCTTTCGCTGGAGCCTTTGCGAGGCGATGATGAATCCGAAGGTCAGCAGGAACAGGCACACCGACGCGGCGTCACCCTGTCCGAGGGATCCGAAGGTGGGGTCGACGATCCGGTCCCGGATGTACATGGTCAGGGTCTTCGTGGGCGAGGCCGCACCGCCGAGCAGGTAGACCTCGGTGAAGATCTTCAAGGAACCGATCGTCGTCAAGGTGGCGACGAGGAACATCATGACCTTGACGCCGGGTACGGTCACCGTCAGGAAGCGTCGCACGGGCCCTGCCCCGTCCAGCTCGGCGGCCTCGTACAAGGAGGTGTCGACGTTGGCCAGGGCGGACAGGTACAGGATCATGTAGTAGGGCAGGCCCTGCCACAAGGTGATGACCATGGCGCAGGCCAGAATCAGCCACCTGTCGGACAGGAAGGGCACGGGGGTGGACACCGCGCCGATCAAGGCGAGCAGATTGTTGACCGGGCCCTGCTCGTCGAGCAGGTAGCGCCAGGCCAAGGAGATGACGACGAGAGAGGAGACGGCGGGCAGGTAGTACAGGGTCCTGAAGACCGAGATGCCCGGGACCGGGCTCTTGACCAGCAGGGCCAGGAGCAACGGCAGGAGGACCATGAGGGGGACCACGCACAGCGCATAGACCAAGGAGTTTCCCACGGCCTGCCAGAACTCGGGGTCGGACAGGATCGTCGCGTAGTTGTCCAGGCCGATGAATCGTCCGGTCCTGCCCAAGGGCTTGGTCTTCGTGAAGGAGACGTGGACGGTGGTGACGAAGGGGTAGATGTAGAAGGTGATGACCGCGAGGACGGGGATGGTCACCCACAACCAGGGCATCCATCCTGGTCGGAAGCGGGCAGCCCCATTGAGGCTGCGCTCGCGCTGAGGTCCTCGGGCCACGGCGTCCGCCTTTCGTCAATTCGTTCGAGTAAGGTGTGCGCCTTCGGCGGCGGAGCGAGGAGGAGAAGAGCTGCCCCGCCGCCGAAGGTTGGTCCCGATCAGCCGTTGAGTTCCTTGAGCAGCTTGTTCATCTGCTCCTGGGCGGTCATCAGGGCCTTCTCGGGTTCGACCTCGCCGCGGATCGCCTTGTTGACGTTTTCGACGAGGGCGGCCTGGACTCCACCGGTGAGGTAGAAGACGTCGGGGTAGGCCTCGGCCTCCTTGGCGGCGGCTGCGGCCTGCTCGTAGGCGGCCTTGAACACCGGGTCGTCCGCGATGGCGGGCGGGTTGGCGGCAAGCTTGTCGAGGGCCTCGGTTGCGGCGGGGAAGATGATGGCTCCACCGTCACGGGTCCATGCGAGCTCGTTTTCCGCATTGGTGATCCACTCGGCGAACTCCATGGCCAGCGGGGCGTTCTTCGTGGTGACCGACACGGCGATGTACTGGCCTTCGAAGACGGGCTTGACGTCCTTGTTCGTCGGGAAGGGGCCCACGCCGGTGTTGTCGTAGACGCCCTTGTTGTTCGCCTTGACGGACTTGAGGAAGGAGGCGTTGGGCGTGCCGAAGGCAAGATTGCCGTTGGCGTAGGCCTTGCCCGGGTCGGGCTCGCCGGTCAGGGAGTCCTTCGGGACGGCGCCGCTCTTGTACAGCTCAGCGAACCTGGTCACGTAGGAGATGGCCACGGGGTTCGACGCGAAGTCGAAGGCGGTGCGGTCCTTGTTGAGCAGGTTCACGCCCATGCCGTGCAGCTGGGCGACCATGTACCACTCGGGCGAGCCGTAGATGCCGAAGTCGCCCTTGCCGGAGGCTGCGACCTCTGCCGCCTGGTCGAACATCTCCTCCATGGTTGCCGGGGGCTTGTTCTCGTCCAGGCCCGCGTTCTTGAAGACTGCCTTGTTGTAGGTGGTGATGTAGGGGCCGTAGTACCAGGGCAGTGCCGTGTGGTGGTCATTGGCGCCCAGGGCCGTCGAGTCCCAGATCGAGGGGACGAACTTGTCGCCGATTCCCGGGGCCTTGACGTCGTAGTCCATGAGCAGGTTCGCCTTGGACAGGGCGAGGATCGTGGAGGAGGGGACGTTGACGACGTCGGCCATCTTGCAGTTGGTCACCTGGGCGGTGATCGTCTGGTCGAACTCGCCGCCGCCTCCCTGGTCGGTCCAGTTGATCTTCACACCGGGGTTGGCGTCCTCGAACTCCTTGATCTTCGCCTTGAAGAAGTCGCCGAAGTCGGCCTGCAGCCCCTGTGTCTGGAAGGTGATCTCCCCTTCGACCGTGGAGGTGTCGATGGCCGAGCCGTCGAGGTTGCCCGCCGGGATGTCGCAGGCGACGTCAGGAGCGGGGATCTCGGCGCCGGCGCCGGCCGCGCCGGACTGGCCCGCAGAAGTGGCGCTGTCGCCGGAGCAGGCCGACAGGCCCAAGGTGGTGATGATGATGCCGCTCAGGAGCACGGCACCAAGTTTCCGTTGCTTCATGGGTGACCTCCATTGGTCAGTGTTCGTCCTTCGGGGCCGGGTGAGGCGCCACTGCCCCCGCACCGACTATCTCGTGTTAGGTGCTGCGGAAAGCGTATACCGTGACCATGACCGGTGACACCTCCGTAATGAAAATGTGATGTTCAAAGGCGCAATCATGAGCTCGGCCTCGCGGCGGACATCCGGCCCGCACGAGCGCGTTCCAAGGCCCCCGTGCCCGCCGTCCAGCCACAGCCACGTCCCCTCGCCGGCACCCAGGTCCTCCCAGTGCGCAGCGCCTTCCAGGTCCTGCTCACGCCAGTGTCCCAGGGAGAAGGAGGGCAAGGTCGCGGCGTCGATGCGCAGGCGAAGGGCCTCGCCCTCGCCCGTGAGGACGAGGTCACGCAGCCCCGGGCGGTTTCCCCCCTCCTGGGGACGCACCCGCCTTTCCCACATGTCCCGCACCTCGGCCTCGAACACTCCCGGCCATGAGGCGCCGGACATGTCCGGGTAGGCGATGCCCGGGCCGGTGCCGACCCAGCGCGCACGCCAGCCCGTGCCGGGCAGGGCCAGGCGCAGGCCGCACCTGGGAATGCGGGCGGGCCACCGACCATGGGGGCTCGCCTCCCACTGGATGCGCACACCACCCGGCACGGCCGCGTACAAGAGCCGCACATGGGCGCCGAAGTCCTCGGTGGGGAATCCCCACTCCTCCTCGACCAGCACGCGATCGCCCTCGTCCTGCAGGTCGACCAAGCGCCGTCTGGGCAGGTCCAGGTGCGATTCGTGCCACCTGGCGGCATCGGAGGTGCCGCCGACTCCCAATCCCTGGCCGAGCGCTCCGGCCTCGTCCATGCCCCAGTGGTCAATGGGGCCCCGACCGCGGTCATTGTCGGTGGGTGCCCGGAAGACGCTGAGTTCCAGCGGCCCGATCGCAAGGCCGGCCACCTCGGTGAGGCTGCCCCATTCGTCAACGGTGAATCCGCCGAGGGCGATGGCGGGCCCGTCGGGTCGGGTGCCACTCTCGCTGCCGGCCTCGATGACGAGGCAGTCGCGGACCAGCGTCCGCCGCCCGCAGCCGTCGTCGAATCCGACGGGTACCGGCAGCCAGTCGCCGATGCGGGCCGGACACGGACCGGCAGGCAGAGGCGCACCGGGCACACGCTCATCGACCAGGACGACGTGCACGGCCCATGCAACGCCCGGATGGGCGGCGCGCGCCTGCCTGAAGGCGACCGTGGCTTCCTCCAGGTCGATGCGCACCCCTTCGGGACCGCAGTGGCTGGGCAGGGGCAGGACCCCGGTCACACCGGCCGCCCCCACCCCGTCCGCCAGATCGAGGTCCAGGGCCTGCAGCGCCCACCGCAGATGCAGTTCCGAGTGGATCGCCGGACCCCACGGCTCACGCACGCGAGACCACAGAGCACCCGTGTGCGGGTCGGCCTGGACCTGGACGCGGAGCGGAGCGATCTCGCCCGCCCAGTTCACCAGGCCCGAGAACACCTCGCCGGTCGCCGAGACGAGCCCGTCACACACGAAGTTGCCGTCGTGGATCTCCTCCCCGAAATCCCCTCCGTAGGCCAGCGTCGGCCCCTCCGGCCCGTCCTTCCACAGGGCATGGTCGCGCCACTCCCACACGAAGCCACCGCAATGGCGCCGGTGGCTGAATTGGTCGACATAGCCCCGGGCCTGGCCAGGGCCCGTCCCCATGGCGTGCAGGTACTCGCACAGCAGGTAGGGGGCGCTGCGGATCCGCTTCCGGGCCCGGGCGTCCACGCGCGAGGCCGGGTGGACGGGTACGGCGACCTCGGCGATCGGGTCGGATTCGTCAAGGACGGCGGCGACCTCCTCCAGGGTCGGGTACATCCGTGAGTGCACATCCGTGTACCTCAAGGACCTGTCCGCCTCGTAGTGGAGGATCGCTTCCGGGCACCGCTGCCTCATCCATGCGGCAGCGGCCTCCAGGTTCACTCCGTCACCGGATTCATTGCCCAAGGACCACATGAGGATGCTCGGGTGGTTCTTGTCCCGCTCGAAGGCGCTGCGGGTCCGGTCCAGGAAGGCCTCGCGCCAGGCGGGGTCGTCACTGGGGTTGCCGCGCCACCGCCCATCCCCTTCGAAGCCGTGGGTCTCGATGTCGGATTCGAGCACGACCCACAGGCCGATCTCGTCGGCCAGGTCCAGCAGGCGTGGGTGAGGAGGGTAGTGGCTGGTGCGCAGGGCATTGACGTTGAAGGACTTCATGAGGGCCAGGTCCGCCCGGGCGAAGTCCTCGTCGAAGACGCGCCCGGCATCGGGGCGGATCTCATGGCGGTTGACCCCGCGCAGGACCAGGGGGTGGCCATTGGCCATGAGGACGCCGTCCTGGATCTCCACGTGCCTGAAACCCGCACGGCAGGTGCGCTCGGCGCCGGCGGCCTCGACGCGCACCTCGTGCAGGACGGGCTCCTCGGGGCTCCAAGGGCGGACCGGGCCGATGTCGACCCATTCGGAGATGAACTCTTGCGGGTCCTGCCCGTCGGGGACCAGGGCGAGGCGGCGGGCAGGACCGGCCACCTCCAGGTGCACCCACTGGGGCGCCGGGCCCTGGAAGCGCATGCGCAGTTGCAGTGCCCCGTGGGCGCTCTCGGGGTCCCACCGGGTGCGCACCCACAGGTCTTCGATCGCCCCCGAGACAAGTCTGTGCACGGTGACATCCCTGAAGACTCCGGGCAGCCACCACTGGTCCTGGTCCTCCAGGTAGGTGCCCGGGCCGAATTGGTTGACACGCAGGGTCACCCGGTTCCTCCCCGGATGCACGAGGTCGGTGACGTCGAATTCGCGGGGGTTGCGCGAGCCGGAGCTCAATCCCACCCAGTGTCCGTTGACCCACACCCGCAGGAGGGATTCGACCCCGTCGAAACGCAGGCGCACTTGGGAGCCGTCGCACCAGTGGTCAGGCAGGTCGAATTCACGCCAGTGGTCGGCGGTGGGATTGTCCTGCGGGGGGTGGGGCGGGCTGAGGGGGAAGGGGTAGACGACATTCGTGTAGGTCGGGTGGCCCCGTCCAGGTCCGCTGAGGACCCAGTGGGCGGGAAGATCGATGTTCTCGCAGTGGTCGTCGAGCACGGGTTCCTCCCCGCCCACGTGCGGCCCCAGTGGGTCCGGGTCGCAGGGATGCAGGCGGAAGGACCACGTTCCGCCCAGGTCGATGGTCTCCTCCTGTGATCCCGGCCAGGAGCGATGGTCCAGGACGCGGCCGTTGTGGGGGCCCGACGGGGTCCATGCAGGTTCGGCGCCATCGTCGATGAGGGCGCCGTCTCCACTCTGAGTAGCCATGCTCCGTAGGCTAACAGCATATAGTTGCCTTGGACACCTTCCTGTCGACCGTGTCTTCTCCCCCACCGAACCGGCCATTGTCCTCAAGCGGCACGGGGATACGATACGGACCAGATTCCCCCATCGAAGGAGCCGCCGTGCCTCGTACGACCCGCGCCCAGGTCGCACAGCTTGCCGGGGTCGCGCCCTCGACGGTTTCGCTCGTGCTCAACGGACGCGGCGAAGAACTGAAGATCGCCTCGGCCACCATCGCCCGCATCGAAGAGGCCGCACGGACTCTGGGGTACGTGCCCAATGCCGCCGCCAGGTCCCTGCGCAAAGGCACCAGCACTATGATCGCCCTGCTCATGGCCGAGCTGCCGGAGGACCCATTCGTTCCCGTCGTCCACAAGGTCCTCACCACCGCAATGATCGAGATCCAGCGACGCGGATACCTGCTCGTCCCGCTCTTCCAGAGCAGCGAAGAAGTCTCCGACGCACAAGTCATCCGCTCCCTCATCACCGACACCCCCCTCGCCGGAGTCATCCGAGAAACCACCTCGGCCGAACAGTTCGCCAACACCCTCCTGGCCGACATGGGAATCCCCGTCGTCGGAATGTCGATGATCGAGACCCCGGACTCCACGCACACCCGCTCCCTCGTCAGGATCGACGAGTCCGCCGGTGTCATCGCGATCCTCGACCGCCTCGCCCTGCCCAGCGCGGAGCGCGCCCACGCGGTGTTCCTCGCGGGCCCCAACACGAACCACTCCCGCCAGAACCCCCTCTTTGCCCGCTTCGGCGAACGCGCGCGAATGATGACTCTGCCCGACTGGAACGAAGCGAGCGCCTACACGGCTTCACTGGACGTCCTCACCCGCGATCCCCTCGTCGAATTGATCTTCTGCGCCGACGACTCCCAGACGGCGGGCGTGTTCAAGGCCGCCGACGAACTCGGCATGGACGTGCCGGAGCGACTGAGCATCCTTGGATTCGGCGGCCAAGAGCGCAGCGGAATCGAAGGAACGCGCCTGACCACAGTCGAGTGGCCACTGCGCGAAATGACTCGGCTCGCAGTCGACACACTCATCGGGATCATCGAGGAGCCCGATACCGCCCGCAGCGTCATCACCATTCCGACCGTCCCGGTGTGGGGGACCTCCGTGCGGATCACCCCGAATCGCGACTAGTTCGATGCGCTGGTCGACTCGTGAGAGTGCGCTGCCTCGAGCTTGCCCAGCAAGGCCTCCAGAGTGGCGAGCTCGTCCGAGGTCAGGGCGCGGAAGAATTGTTCGCGACCGCGACGAAGGCGAGGCTGTGCCTCATCCCACCAGGCCCTGCCGGCGACGCTCAGGCTCAGAAGGCGAGACCGCGCGTCATTGGGGTTCAATCGGGTCTGGACCCAACCGGCTTCGATCAGTTTTCGAATCGTAGGGCCCATGTTGCGCGGATCGACGGCTGTCGCGGCGGCGACTTGCGTTTGGGTTCTCTCCCCTTCCGCCAATGCCGCCATGGTGGCGAACTGCGCCGTGGAGATCCCCTGCTCGACCAGGTAGGTGTTCCACGCCCGCTCCACCCGCCGACCGAGGGCAGCCAGGAGAAAACTCGCGCCCCAGCGATACTTGACTCCACCCGAACTATTCATAGATTATGTCTACATGCCTCTCTCAACACCGTCCCCACCGACAGGACACAACACCATCAATCCGTTCGCCATCGTCCCCGACGCCATCGGCTTCATTCGTTTCGTCGAAGCAGTCTTCGACGGGCACGAGACCACGCAGGTACGGACTCCCGATCGTGATGGATCAATCATCCACGCCGAAGTCGTCATCGGCGACTCCACGATCATGCTCAGCGACCGAAAACCGGACTGGCCCTTCACGCCCGCTTTCCTTCAAGTCTATGTGTCGAATGCCCGAATGTGCCTCGACAGAGCCGTCGCCCTCGGTGCCGAGATCGTCACGCCCGTTTCCGACTTCTACGGCGGCTGTCGAATCGCTCGCCTGCTCGATCCCTGGCGAAACCTCTGGTGGCTCTATGAGCCGACGACCCGACCTCTGCCGCAATCCGAACGAGTCGGCGACACGGAGTGGCATGATCGGAAGCCGAGCCTCGTCTACACCACTCTCATGGACGCAATGCGGAATCTCACTCGACCCGAGGCGCTCTGAGCCTGACCGCCGAGCCCCGTCACACCGCCGGAGCATCACCCCGCCGGAGCTCTTGCGGACCGACGGGGCCGAAGCGGAACCGCTTCGGCGGCGCGCCATCGCAGAAGGTCCAAGAACAGGGAGGACTCCTCGTGCGATGCGGCGGCGTCAGATCGAGGAACTCCGCTTCGCCCCCCGTCCCTGCTCGGCCGACTGAGACGAAGATGCGGCCTCAGAGCGAAAGATTCTCCTCGACGACCTTCGCCAGGCGATTCGCAACCGAATCGGCCTGCTCCTGAGTGGCGGCCTCGACCATGACGCGCACCAGCGGCTCCGTACCCGACGGGCGCAGGAGAACACGACCGGTCTCGCCGAGTTCGGCCTCCGCAGCGGCGACGGCCTTCTGCACCGCAGAATCGGTGCCCGCCTTCGCCTTGTCGACTCCCTTGACGTTGACGAGCGTCTGCGGCAGGCGCGTCACGATGCTCGCCAGGTCCTTGAGCGACTGGCCCGTGCGCTTCATGCGCGCCGCAATGCGCAGCGAAGTGAGCACACCGTCTCCCGTGGTCGCGTGCAGCGAATCGATGACGTGGCCCGACTGCTCGCCTCCGAGCGTGTAGCCGCCCTGAAGCATCTTCTCCAGGACGTAGCGGTCACCCACGCCCGTCTGGACGGTGCGGATGCCGTGCTCCTTCATTGCGAGGATGAGGCCGAGGTTGCTCATGACGGTGACCACGAGGGTGTCGGAGCCGAGCGTGCCGTCGGCCTTCATGCCGACTGCGAGCATGCCCATGATCTGGTCCCCATCGACGAGGCGGCCCTCGGCGTCGACCGCGAGGCAGCGGTCCGCATCGCCGTCATAGGCAACGCCCAGATCGGCGTGCACGGAGGTCACGTAGTTCTGGAGCTGCTCGGGGTGGGTCGAGCCGCAGTGGGCGTTGATGTTGAGCCCGTCGGGCGAGGCGTTGATCGCGATGACTTCGGCGCCGGCCGCGCGCAGCGCCGCAGGGCCGACTGACGAGGCCGCACCATTGGCGGCGTCGACGACGATGCGCAGGCCGGAAAGGTCCGTGCCGACCGAGTCGACGAGGTGGTTGATGTACGTCTGGTCGGCGACCGTCTCGCCCTTGATGACGCGGCCCACGCCCGCGCCCGTCGGTCGGCCGGACACCTTCCCGAGCAGGGCTTCGATCTCATCCTCGACGGAGTCCTCGAGCTTGTAGCCGCCGCGCGCGAAGAACTTGATGCCGTTGTCCTGGAAGGGGTTGTGCGAGGCGGAGATGACGACGCCGAGATCGATGTTCTGAGTGGCGGTCAGGTGCGCGATCGCAGGGGTCGGCAGGACTCCGGCACGAGTGACGTCGACGCCGGAGGCCGCCAGGCCCGCGGAGATCGCATGGTCGAGGAATTCGCCCGAGGCGCGGGTGTCGCGTCCCACGATCGCGCGAGGGCGGCCCGTGCGCGACAGGTTCCCGGCGGGGATGTCCTTGGTGAGGACGCGGGCGGCGGCTTCGCCGAGTTGGACGGCGAGGGCGGGGGTCAGCAGGTCATTGGCGAGGCCGCGGACTCCGTCCGTGCCGAACATCCTGGTCATGTGCGGTGCCTTCCGATCACGGGGTCGAACTGGTCTCCAGCGTACTCGCCGAACAAGCATCGCCGGAACGGGCAGGGCAGCGCGGGGCCGAACGAAAGGCCGGAAACGCGCTGCGGCCCCGCCCTCGGCGACGAGGACGGGGCCTTGCGGCGATCGGTGACGCCAGAGCGGGTCAGCGCTTCGAGTACTGCGGCGCCTTGCGGGCCTTCTTCAGGCCGGCCTTCTTGCGCTCGATGGCGCGGGCGTCGCGAGTCAGGAAGCCGGCCTTCTTCAGGGCGGGACGGTTCGCGTCACGGTCGATCTCGTTCAGGGCTCGCGAGATGCCCAGGCGCAGCGCACCGGCCTGGCCGGAGATGCCGCCGCCGTTGATGCGGGCGATGACGTCGAAACGGCCGTCCAGGTCCAGCAGGACGAAGGGCGACTTGACCAGCTGCTGGTGCAGCTTGTTCGGGAAGTAGTCCTCCAGGGTGCGACCGTTGATGGTCCACTGGCCGGTTCCGGGAACCAGGCGCACGCGGGCAACGGCCTCCTTGCGGCGGCCCAGTCCCGCGCCGGGTGCGGTGATGGACTGGCCGGCTCCGACAGGCGCCGACTCGGTCTCGGTGGTGTACGAGCTGGGGGCGGTCTCCTCGTCCAGCTCGACGATCTCGGTGGTCTCAGCCACAGTTCTCCTCAGTGACGTTCGGTTGGCTCAGGGGCGCGAAGCGCTCACTGGGCGACCTGGGTGATCTCGTAGGGAACCGGCGTCTGGCCGGCGTGGGGGTGCTCAGCACCGGCGTACACGTGCAGCTTGCGCAGCTGCGCGCGACCGAGGCTGGTGTGGGGAAGCATGCCGCGGACGGCCTTCTCAACCGCACGCTCGGGCCGCTCGGCCATGAGGTCACGGTAGGGGGTCGCGGTCAGACCACCGGGCTGGCCCGAGTGGCGGTAGGCCATCTTCTGCTCGAGCTTCTTGCCGGTCAGGGCGACCTTGTCCGCATTGATGATGATGACGAAATCGCCCATGTCCATGTGAGGGGCGAATGTCGGCTTGTGCTTCCCACGCAGGAGGGCGGCGACATGGGTCGCCAGGCGACCGAGGACGACGTCGGTGGCATCGATGACGTACCACTTCTTGTCGGCATCCCCCGGCTTCGGTGAATAGGTGCGCACGGGCGTAACCTTCAATTCTTCTGGTCGGCTAAGCAGGACGCCGACATGCGGCGGCCCCGCTCACGGAACGGTTCGCGCGAGGCGCCAACGTGTGGAACACCGGCGAGTGGGAAAGCACCGGGGTACCGCTGACGCACAGCGTCGTTCAGTCTATGCAGTGCTCGCGCACCGGGTCAAAGCTGTCGCCCCACTGTGGCCGACTCCTCACGGGCGCCCGAACCCGCCTCGCCCTCGCCCCCGGGAGCGCACCCGGCAGCCCATTCCCACAGGACACTCGCCGTACGGCCCGGCAGGGAGAGCACCCCCTGGGACGCCTCCCACGCGACCTGTCCGGCCAACGGGTCGGCGCCATGTGCCAGGAGAGGGTGCACGCGCAGGTCCCTGCCGACAAGGTCCTGGACGCGCACATGCACCTGCCACGGCGCCGGGTTGAGGGCGATGAGCATCGAGTCCACCCGCGGATCCAGGTCCTGCCCGGTCTGGCCACCGGGGGCGTCCTCGACGACGAGGGCGACCACGCCGGGCACCCGGCGCCCGTCCCGGTCGATTCCGCCGGAGAGGACCTCCAGGGCGGGAACACGCATCCGCTCACGCACCCGGGCCCCTGTTCCAAGCGCGAACAGGGGCGTCGAGGAACGCACACGCAGCAGGTCCAGGGCCATGTCTCGGGCGAGCTCCATGTCCGCCCTCGAGGGGTGCAACAGGCGGTTGCGCAGAAGGGGGCGCATGAGGTCCCACCGGCGCCCGTTCTTGCCCCACCCGGGAAGGCCCGTGCCGAAGCCGTGGGTGGACAGGCTCCAGTCCACCGCATTGACGGCCACGCCGGAGTCGAAGGAGTCCCGGTCCAGGGACTTCGAACGCAGCACCTCGGTGCCCGCGTGCCAGAAGCAGATGCCCTGCCCCCAGGCGAGTGTGGCCAGGGCCAAGGTGTTCACGCGGATGCGCTGGTCCATGGGGGTGTCGACCGGAAGCTTCCACACGAGGGCGTCGAAGAGGGTTTCATTGTCGTGGGCGTCGACGTAGTTCACGCATTCGAGGGGATCACGGGTCCATCCGGCGGGCGCCCCGCGGAAGGAGATGTCACGCCCTTTGCGCACGACCCCGTCGTGGCAGAGGATCGGCAGGTCCGCGGGCGCCCCGAGCATTCCCAGGGTGACGAGGTCGCTCAAGTGTCCGAGTCGCGCACAGGCACCTGGGTCGGGGCCCGAGGCTCCTGTGGCGCCGCCGATGCCGTTCGGGGCGAGGGCGAGACCGGTGGCCCAGCCTTGGAGGGCGCGTTGGTCCTCGTCGAAGGGGCCTCCGCCGCGCACGGCGTCTCGCAGGCGGTCGTTGAAGGCGCCGATTCCGCTTCCCGCAAGGTTCACCTGCCGGGCCTGGACGAAGAGGGCGTCCCCGGCGACCGGCCCGAAGTCCCATCCTTCCCCGTAGAGCATGATGTGGCGGCCGTCGATGCCGTCGGCGTCAGGGTCCAGGTCGTCCAGGGCTCGCCGGATGCGGCGCATGAGCTCCAGGGGCAGGTGGCCCATGAGGTCGAAGCGGAAGCCGTCGACACGGAAGTGGCGGGCCCAGTGCAACACCGAGTCGAGCACCATCCGCCCGGTCATCATGTGTTCGGTGGCGGTGTCGTCATTGCAGGCGGAGCCCTGCACGCACCCGTCGGCGTCCAGGCGGTGGTGGTACCCGGGCACGACCCGGTCCAGGACGGAGCTGGGGTCCTGCCCGGAGGCGTTCATGTGGTTGTGGACGACGTCCAGGACGACACGCAGTCCCGCCCGGTGCAGGGCGGCGACCATGCTCCTGTGTTCGCGAAGGCGTGCCAGGCCGTCCTGGTTCCCGCCGGTGGCGTAGGAGCCTTCGGGCACGTTCCAGTGCCACGGGTCGTAACCCCAGTTGTAGGAGTCGATTGCGGCCCGCTGGGCGCGCAGCTGCTGGGGGGTCTCGCTTGCCGGGTCGCTCGGTGGGGGCGGCAATTCCTCCTCACGGGTGAAGGACCGCAGGTCGGGGTCCTCGATGACGGTGGCGAAGTCGTAGGTGGGCAGCAGGTGGACGGTGTCCAGGCCCGCCTCGGCCAGGGAACGCAGGTGGCGCATACCGGTCGAGTCGGGGTGGGTGAAGGCCATGTAGGTGCCGCGGTGATGCGCGGGGACCGAGGAGTCGCGGGCGCTGAAGTCGGCGATGTGGACTTCCCAGATGCTCCGCGCCCTCCGGGGGTCCAGGGGTGGGGGCGCGCTGGCCTGCCACTCCTCGGGCAGCCCGTCGGGATCGGCGGGATCGGCCAGGACGCTCCAGCGGGAGTCCCGGGAAAGCGCCACCGAGCAGGGGTCGGTGACACGGTTGACCACCCGGACCCCTGTCGGTGTGGGGGCGCCGACGATCTGGTGGGGGCTCGGCCCCGGGGTGGGGGCTCCGGCGATGCCACGCGCTCCCCCGCCGCTGTCCAGGGCGTCTTCGGGCAGGACCAGGTGGACCCGCCACAGGTACTTCGCGCCGTACCAGGACTCCTTGCCACGAAGGCTCCACATTCCTGTGGCCGCATTGCGCCTGGCGGGAAGGACCAGTGGTTCCTGCCCCTTCATGAGGTCCACTTCCACTTCGACCAGGACGGCGGTGGGCGCCCACAGGTGGAGTGTCGGCACTCGCCCGTCCCATTGGGTGCCCAGCGGCGCGTCGGCGGCCTCGGCGTAGAGGTCGTCGAGGGCGCGGGCGATCTGGGTGCGAGTGGAGTGCATGCGGCCATCCGGGTGGGTCACCTCGACCACGGGCGCATCCTGCAACAGCGCCGCCACCGCCTCCCGCAGGGCACCGGCCTGGCCGGTGGCGCCGGCGGCGCGGCCTCCAGGGGGAGGCGCATCGGCCACTTCGACGGCCCAGACCCGCCAGGCGCGCCCGCGAAGCTCCGGCGCCCGGGCGGTGATCTCCACCCCTGTGGGGCCGAGGTCCCCAAGGGCGAGCTCCGGGTGGGCGCCGAAGCGCACGCGAGCGCCCTCGGGAGCAAGGTCCTGCGGCAGGGCCAGGTGCGTGGCGTCGACCCAGATCGCCCGCGCCCCCTGCGGGGCGCTCACTCGGCCTCCCCGCAGCAGGGTTCGTCGCGTCGACGACGGGCCTGACTCACCCGCGCCGCCCACTCCTGCGCCTGCGGGTAGTCGACCCGCTCCAGGGTCAGTCCGTGGGGCGGGGCAACCGGCGCCGCGCTCTCACGCGAGGCCGCCGCGAGCAACTCCGCCGGCCACTCGGGTGCGCGCCGCCCTCGTCCCACCTCAAGAAGGGCCCCGACCAGGGAACGCACCATCGAATGGCAGAAGGCGTCGGCCTCGACCCGGAAGGTGATGATCCCCTGCGGGTCCTCCTCGACGTCCAGGCGGGTGAGGGTGCGGCTGGTCGTGGCCCCCTCGCGCGGCCGGCAGTAGGACAGGAAGTCGTGTTCGCCGAGCAGGGCCCGCCCGGCCTCGGCCATGAGAGGAACGTCCAGTGCCGCATCGACCCAGACCACGTCATGGCGCCGCAGCGGGTCCCGGTGGCCGCCGGGGACCACCCGGTAGGCGTAGGCCCGCCCAGTGGCCGCGAAACGCGCGTCGAAGTCGGTGGACACGACACCCGCCCGGTGGATGAGGACGTCGGTGACACCCTTCGGGCAGGCCAGGCCGCGCTCTCGGAACCATTGTGCGGCCGCCAGCGCCAGCAGGGCATTGAGGCGCCGGACCAGGGCGGTGCAGCGATCCTGTTCCCCGTCCCGTTCAGGCCCGGCATCGGCGGCCGGTGTGCGCACGAGGCGCTCCCAGGCCGAGCGGGGCAGGTCCACGTGGACCACCTGGTGGCGGGCGTGGACGCCGGCGTCGGTGCGCCCGGCCACCGTCACCGAAAGGCGTTGGCCCACCAGAGTCTCCAGCGCGTCTTCGAGCATCCCCTGCACGGTGAGTGTTCCCGGCTGGGCGGCCCACCCGTGGAAGCGTGTGCCGTCATAGGCCAGGTCCAGGCGCACCCTCGGCGTGAGGGACGCGTCAGTGGAGGTCGGCAGGTCGGTGCTCACGGGCTCAGCGTAGTGCCCCCAAACCGGGGTGGAACACCGTGTGCGGGGTGAAGGCCGGGGCCCGGGATCACTGTGATCCCGGGCCCCGGCCCTCACGTCAGCAGGTGGGCGGCCACTGGCCGCCCCGGCTCACTTGTCCTCGGTGGTCTCGGCCTGCTCGGCCGGAGTCTCCTCAGCGGGGGTCTCCTCGGCGGCCTTGGCCTCCTCCTTCTTGGCGGCAGCGGCAGCGGCAGCGGTCTTGGTCGCGGACGAGACCACGGCCTTCTTCTCCACGCGCTCCATGACGAAGGCGATCTGCATCATCGGGGCGTTGTCGCCCTTGCGGTTGCCCACGCGGGTCAGACGGGTGTAGCCGCCCTGACGCTCGGGGTCCATCGCGGGGACGATCTCCTCGAAGAGCAGGTAGGCGGCTTCCTTGCTCGCCACCTTCTTGAGGAAGGTGCGGCGGGCGTGCATGTCACCGCGCTTGGCCTTGGTGACCAGCTTCTCGATGTAGGGCTGCAGCATCTTCGCCTTGGCCTCGGTGGTCACCAGCTCACGGTGCTCGATGAGCTGGGCCGCCAAGTTGGCCAGGATGATCTTCTGGTGTGCCGGGCTGCCGCCCAGGCGGGCACCCTTCTTGGGGGTGGGCATGGATTGTCTCCTGTGGATTCATGCGTCCATCGGACGCGTCTTTGTCAGATGGACTGGTCGTCGCTGAAGGTGATCGAGGCGGAGCCGTCGTCTCCGCCCTGCGGCATGGTCGAGTCCTTGAGGGTCATGCCCAGGGTCGCGAGCGACTCCTTGATCTCCTCGATGGACTTGGTGCCGAAGTTGCGGATGTCGAGCAGGTCGGCCTCGGAGTGGGCGACCAACTCGCCGACGGTGAGGATCCCACGGCGACGCAGCGCGTTGTAGGAACGCGACTGCAGGTTGAGGCTCTCGATCGGCAGCGCCAGGTCGGCGGCCAGGGTGGCGTCGGTGGTGGAGGGCCCCACCTCGATGCCCTCGGCCTCCTCGTTGAGCTCGCGCATGAGCCCGAAGAGTTCGACCAGGGTCTTGCCGGCAGAGGCCAGAGCGTCACGCGGGGAGATCGCGGGCTTGGTCTCCACGTCGATGACGAGGCGGTCGAAGTCGGTGCGCTGCTCGACACGGGTCGCCTCGACCTTGTAGGTCACCTTGACCACGGGCGAGTAGATCGAGTCGATCGGGATGACCGAGATCTCGGCCTGCGGGTTCTTGTTCTGCGCGGCCGAGACGTAGCCGCGACCGCGTTCGACGGTCAGCTCGATCTCCAGCTTGCCCTTCTCGTTGAGGGTGGCCAGGTGCAGGTCGGGGTTGTGGATCTCCACACCCGCCGGCGGCGTGATGTCACCGGCGACGATTTCGCCCGGACCCGCCTTGCGCAGGTACATGACGACCGGCTCGTCGTTCTCCGAGGAGAGGACGATCTGCTTGATGTTGAGGATGATCTCGGCCACGTCCTCCTTCACGCCTTCCACGGTGCGGAACTCGTGAGGCACTCCATCGATGCGGATGGAGGTCACTGCCGCGCCGGGGATCGACGAGAGCAGAGTGCGACGCAGGGAGTTGCCCAGCGTGTAGCCGAACCCGGGCTCGAGGGGCTCCAGGGTGAAGCGGGAGCGGAAGTCGCTGACCTTCTCCTCGGTCAGGATGGGGCGCTCTGCAATGAGCACGTCGTGTCCTTTCTTCCCGGCGCCCGCCATATGACGCCGGATGGTGGTCCGCTTGGTGCGGTCTCAAAGGGTTGGGGTGGCCAATGGCAGGCTCCCCGGACGTGGGGGTTGGTCGTCCTCGTCTTCCTGGGAGGGCGACGAGGGCGGGGCCCCTCCTGCCGCGGTCAGCCGCGGCGACGCTTCGGGGGACGGGCGCCGTTGTGCGCCTGGGGGGTGACGTCCTGGATCGAGCCGACCTCGAGGCCGGCGGCCTGGAGGGAACGGATCGCGGTCTCGCGGCCGGAGCCGGGTCCCTTGACGAAGACGTCGACCTTCTTCATCCCGTGCTCCTGCGCGCGACGGGCGGCGGCCTCGGCGGCCAGCTGCGCGGCGAAGGGGGTGGACTTGCGTGAGCCCTTGAAGCCCACCTGGCCGGAGGAGGCCCAAGCGATGACCGCGCCGGTCGGGTCGGTGATGGAGACGATCGTGTTGTTGAACGTCGACTTGATGTAGGCGCGACCCTGGGTCACGTTCTTGGAGATCTTGCGGCGCGGCTTGCGTCCGGCACCGCTGCGGGTGGTCTTTCCAGCCATGTGATTCAGTTCCTTCGAAGTCGTGTGGATTCTCGCGTCGCCCGATCAGCGCAGACGGGGTCGACGCCGGCCGTCACTTGGCCTTCTTCTTGCCTGCAACAGTGCGCTTGGGGCCCTTGCGGGTGCGCGCGTTGGTCTTGGTGCGCTGACCGTGGACCGGCAGGCCACGACGGTGACGAAGGCCCTGGTAGGAACCGATCTCGACCTTGCGGCGGATGTCGGCCTGGACCTCACGACGCAGGTCGCCTTCGACCTTGTAGTTGGACTCGATGTGGTCACGAAGCTTGACCAGGTCCTCCTCGGTGGCGTCCTTGACGCGCAGGTCGGGGCTGACTCCAGTGGCTTCGAGAGTCTCCTTGGCGCGGGTGCGCCCGACTCCGTAGATGTAGGTGAGCGCGATCTCCATCCGCTTCTCGCGGGGCAGGTCGACGCCGGCAATGCGTGCCATGTGTGTGCTCCAGTGGCTATTCGGAGGTCGTCATCTCCTCTTCCGACCGAATTGTCGGCCCCGGCCTCCGAACCGGGGGTCGCCCTCACCTGGGTGGGGCCTTCGAGGAGATGCTGTCGGGCTCATCGCCCGTTGGGCCGCATCGGCAGGGGTCAGCCCTGACGCTGCTTGTGCCGGGGGTTGTCGCAGATGACCATGACATTGCCGTGGCGACGAATCACCTTGCACTTGTCACAGATCGTCTTGACACTCGGCTTGACCTTCATGGTGGTTACCTCCGCCGCCCGGGGGCGGCATGTGTCGGTTCGTTCACTTGTACCGGTAGACGATGCGACCTCGCGAGAGGTCGTAGGGGCTCAGCTCGACGACGACCCGGTCCTCGGGGAGGATCCGGATGTAGTGCTGACGCATCTTCCCGGCGATGTGCCCCAGGACGATGTGTCCGTTGCTCAGTTCCACGCGGAACATCGCGTTCGGCAGGGCCTCGATGACCGTGCCTTCGATCTCGATGACGCCGTCCTTCTTGGCCATGTTCCTCCGTCTGGTCGCACCTCCGGTACCCGGTGCACGGCGTGCGCCGGTGGGCGTGGCGACACGCCCGAGGATCCACATTACGCGAGAATGCGCCCGAAGTGATAGTCGGGCGGGCTGTAGACCGCGTCACTGCCCGGGCGCTGCTCCGCCCTCGTGCCCCTCAGTCGTCCAGGTCGACCGGGGTGATCCCGAAAGGCGCCAGCAGCGCGGCCCCGCGGTCCGGGGCGGTCAGGACGCTCACCCCGTCCTCGACAATGGCAATCGAATGCTCCCACTGGACGGCGTCGGAGCCGTCCTTCGTGCGCACGGTCCAGCCGTCGCGGTCGGTGGTCACCTCGGCGCAGCCGCCGGTGAGCATGGGTTCGACGGCCAGCACCATGCCGGGCCGCAGCTTCTCGGTCCGCCCGTGCACCATGTAGTTGAGCACGTCGGGCGCCTGGTGCATGGCGGTGCCGATGCCGTGGCCGGTGAACTCCTCGACGATTCCGGCCTCCCAGCCGAAGCGCTCCCCGTGGTCCTCGACGACCTTCTCCACGGCGGCGCCCACCACGCCGACCCGGCGGCCCGTGGCCACTGCGGCCAATGCCGCATCCAGAGCGGCGTGGGTGACCTGGTCCAGCTGCCGGCGGCGCTCCAGCAGATCCGGCGGAATCGCGGCTTCGGCGGCGCTCGGGCCGCCCGTGGTCGGGCGGGGCTCATCCCCGATGATCATCGTGATCGCCGCATCACCGTGCCACTGCTTCCCGGCCTCGACGATGTAGGCTCCGCAGTCGAAACTCACGATGTCCCCGGCCCGCAGCCGCTTCTTGCCGGGGATGCCGTGGACGACCTCGTCATTGACACTGATGCACACTGTGGCGGGGAATCCGTGGTAGCCTAGGAAGTTGGACTTTGCGCCCGCCTTGGCGATGACCTCGCGGACCACCTCGTCGCACTCCAGGGTGGTCACACCGGGCGCAGCGAAGTCACGCAACGCCCGGTGGATGTCGGCGACCACCAAGCCGGCCCTGCGCATGAAGCGCATCTGGTCGCGGGTCTTGAGCTCAATGCGTCGCACGGGTCAGCGGCGTTCGGTGCCGATGCGGTCCAGGACCTCGCAGATGCGGGCGAAGACCTGGTCGACGGTTCCCGACCCGTCGACGCTCTCCAGCAGGTCCTGGTCGGCGTAGTAGGTGGCGATGGGCTCGGTGGCCTTGTGGTAGACCTCCAGGCGGTGGCGGATGATCTCCTCGGTGTCGTCGGAGCGGTGCTGCTCCTGGGCACGTTTGAGGATGCGTTCGACGACCTCGTTCTCGTCCACCTCGATGGCCAGCACCACGTCGATGCGCTTGCCCATGTCCACCAGCAGGTCACGCAGGACGTGCGCCTGGGCCAAGGTGCGAGGGTAGCCGTCCAGCAGGAAACCGCGCTCGGTGTCCGGGGCGGCCAGGCGCGCCTGCACCATCGGGTTCGTCACCGAGTCGGGGACGAATTCGCCCCGGTCCATGTACTCGCGGGCGCGGCGTCCCAGTTCCGTGTCGGAAGCCATGTTGGTCCGGAAGATCTCACCGGTGGAGATGGCCGGGATGCCCAGCCTCTCCGCGATCAGGCGGGCCTGCGTTCCCTTGCCGGCGCCAGGGGCGCCCAGGAGGATGATCGACGTCATCGCAGGAATCCTTCGTAGTGGTGCTGCTGCAGCTGAGTGTTGATCTCCTTGACCGTCTGCAGGCCGACACCGACGACGATGAGCAGTGTGGTGCCGCCGAAGGGCATCTGGTTCGCGGAGAGGTTCAGGGGAATCATCGCCAGAGTCGGCAGCAGCGCAATGACGACCAGGTACAGGGCGCCGGCAGTGGTGATGCGATTGATGACGTAGGTGAGGTACTCGGCGGTCGGGCGGCCCGCACGGTAGCCGGGGATGAAGCCGCCGTAGCGCTTCATGTTGTCGGCCACCTCGTCGGGGTTGAAGGTGATCGCCGTGTAGAAGAAGGTGAAGAACAGGGTCAGCAGACCGTATCCGACCAGGTACGGCCATGCCGTCTGGCTGAAGTTCGCACTGATCCACTGCACCCACGCCTGGGTCGGGTCGCCGAACTGGGCCACCAGCGGCGGCAGCGCCAGGATCGAGGTGGCGAAGATGACGGGGATGACGCCCGACATGTTGAGCTTGAGCGGAATGTAGGTGGTGGTGCCGCCGTACTGTCGCCGGCCCACCATGCGCTTGGCGTACTGGACGGGAATGCGGCGCTGGGCCTGCTCCAGGTAGACGACCACCAGGGTCACGGCCAGCATCAGGCCGACGATGGCGGCCACGGACCCCCACTTGCCGGCCTGGCCGATGCTCAGCAGCTGGGAGGGCAGGCGGGCGGCGATCGAGGTGAAGATGAGCAGCGACATGCCGTTGCCGATGCCGCGTTCGGTGACGAGCTCGCCCAGCCACATGATGACGCCGGTGCCGGCCGTCATCACCAGGATCATGAGCAGGATCATCGGGATCGAGTCGTCGCCGATGACCTTGTGGGTGCAGCCGGAGAACATCTGGCCCGAACGTGCCAAGGCGATGTACGTGGTCGACTGGAGGATGCCGAGGAAGATCGTCAGGTAACGCGTGTACTGCGTGAGCTTGGCCTGACCGGTCTGGCCCTCCTTGTGCAGGTCGTCGAACCTGGGGATGACCACGCGCAGCAGCTGGATGATGATCGACGCGGTGATGTAGGGCATGATGCCCAGCGCGAAGACCGACAGCTGCAGCAGCGCGCCACCGGAGAAGAGGTTGACCAGATCCAGGAGGGAAGCTTCGTTCTGGTTGGCGATGCACATCTGGACGGCCTTGGAATCCACACCCGGGGTCGGGATGAAGGATCCGAGGCGGAACAGCGCCATGATCATCAGCGTGAAGAACAGCTTCCGACGCAGGTCGGGGGTACGGAACGCCTGCGCGAACGCACTGAGCAAGGCTTCCTCCTGGTGGTGACGGGTTCACCCGTGGGCCGATTGCCCGGGGCGACTGGCCCAGCCTACCGGAACGGTGCCGGTGCGGGCCAAAAGGTGTGGTGGTGGCCATTTCGACGAGGGCGCCGCCCTCGTCCCACAGGCCGTTCGAGGGGGCGTGTCGCCTCCCGGCCGGTGACGTGACAGGGGGTGGCCCGGACCTGCCGGGCCACCCCCAACGCGTCGTCAGCGGGTCTTGAGGGACCCGCCGACGGCGGTGATCTTCGCCTCGGCGGACGCCGACCAGGAGTCCACGACGAGGTCGAGGGCGACGGTGATCTCGCCGGTGCCGAGCACCTTGACGAGCTCGCCGTCACGCACGGCGCTCTTGGCCACGAGGTCCTCGACGGTCACGGTGCCACCCTGCGGGAAGAGCTCCTGCAGCTTGGCGACGTTGACGACCTGGTACTCGGTGCGGAAGGGGTTGCGGAAGCCACGGAGCTTCGGCAGACGCATGTGGATCGGCATCTGCCCGCCCTCGAAGCCGGCGGGAACCTGGTAGCGGGCCTTGGTGCCCTTGGTGCCGCGTCCGGCGGTCTTGCCCTTGGAGCCCTCACCGCGACCCACGCGGGTCTTGGCGGTCTTGGCACCCGGGGCGGGACGCAGGTGGTGCAGCTTGACGATGCTCACCTGCTCCTCGGCGGCCTTCTTGGTGGTGTCGGCCATTGTCAGTCGACCTCCTCGACGGTGACCAGGTGACGCACGGTCCGCACGGCGCCACGGAGGGCCTGCGAGTCCGGACGCACGACGCTCTGGCCGATCTTGCGCAGCCCGAGGGTGCGCAGCGTGTCCTTCATGTTCTGCTTCGCGCCGATCGTCGACTTGATCTGCGTGATTCTCAGGTTCGCCATCACTCGCTCACCCCTGCCGCCGCCTTGTCCGCCTCGGCCTTGTCGGCTTCGGCGCGCTTCTCGGCCTCACCCTCGGCGCGCGCACGCAGCATCGCCGCGGGGGCGACACGCTCGAGCGGCAGGCCACGGCGGGCCGCCACGGCCTCGGGCTGCTCGAGCTGCTTGAGCGCGGCAACCGTCGCGTGGACGATGTTGATCGCGTTGTCCGAGCCCAAGGACTTGGTCAACACGTCGTGGACACCCGCGGCCTCGAGGACGGCGCGCACGGGGCCACCGGCGATGACGCCGGTACCGGGGGCGGCCGGGCGCAGGAGGACGACGCCGGCGGCGTCGCGGCCCTGCACGAGGTGGGTGATGGTGCGGCGGATCATCGGGACGCGGAAGAAGTTCTTCTTCGCCTCCTCGACGCCCTTGGAAATGGCCTGGGGAACTTCCTTGGCCTTTCCGTAGCCGACGCCGACCGTGCCCTCACCGTCGCCGACGACCACCAGGGCCGTGAAGGAGAACCGACGTCCACCTTTGACGACCTTGGAGACGCGGTTGATGGTGACGACGCGCTCGATGTACTGGTCCTTGGCCTCGGTCCGGCGGGAGTCGCGGGAGTCTCCGCGACCACGACGCTCGCGACGCTCCCCGTCGCCCTGGCGCTCGCCGCCTTCCTGACCGTTCCTGCTTCGCTGCGGTGCAGCCATCAGATGATCTCTCTTTCCTTCGATCCGGTCACAGCTCGAGCCCGCCCTCACGGGCGGCTTCGGCGACGGCCGCGACACGGCCGTGGTACTTGTTGCCACCGCGGTCGAAGACCACGGCGGTGATGCCGACGGCCTTGGCGCGCTCGGCGATCAGAGCGCCCACCTTGGCGGCCTTGTCCTTCTTCGTGCCTTCGGCGGAGGCCAGGTCGGGCTCCATGGACGAGGCGGACACCAGGGTGTGGCCGACGGTGTCGTCCACGACCTGGGCAACCATGTGACGGTTGGAACGGGTGACCACCAGGCGCGGACGCGCGGCAGTGCCGTTGATCTTCTTGCGAAGGCGCAGGTGACGACGCTTGCGAGCGACGAACTTGCCCTTGCCCTTGACGGTGTAGGACATCACTTGCCTGCCTTTCCGACCTTGCGACGGATGACCTCACCCACGTAGTGGATGCCCTTGCCCTTGTAGGGCTCCGGCTTCTTCAGCTTGCGGATGCGGGCGGCCGTCTCGCCGACGAGTTGCTTGTCGATTCCGTGGACCGTGAACTTGGTCTGCGACTCGACGGTGAACTCGATGCCTTCGGGGGCGGCGACCGGGACCGTGTGCGAGAAGCCCAGGGAGAACTCCAGGTCCTTGCCCTTGGCGACGACGCGGTAACCGGTGCCGGTGATCTCGAGCTGCTTGGAGTAGCCCGCGGTCACGCCGACGACCATGTTGTGGATGAGAGTGCGGGTCAGGCCGTGCAGCGAACGCGAGAGGCGCTCGTCGTCGGGACGCGTGACGACGATCTGGCCGTCCTCGAGGGCGACCTGGATCGGCTGAGCGACCTCGTGGCTGAGCTGGCCCTTGGGACCCTTGACGGTGACGGTCTGGCCGTCGATGGTGACGTCGACGCCCGCAGGGACGACGACGGGGTTCTTACCGATGCGCGACATGTGTCAGTCTCCTTCTCACCAGACGTAGGCGAGGACTTCGCCGCCCACGCCCTTGTCGGCCGCCTGGCGGTCGGTGAGCAGGCCGGAGGACGTGGACAGGATGGCCACGCCCAGGCCGCCGCGGACCTTGGGCAGGTTGGTGGACTTCGCGTACACGCGCAGACCCGGCTTGGACACACGCTGCAGACCCTGGATGGCGGACTCGCGGTGCGAGGTGTACTTCAGGGTGAGGGTCAGCGTGCGACCCACGCGGGCGTCCTCGACGGAGGTGGAGGCGATGTAGCCCTCTTCCACGAGGATGTCGGCGATGGCGGCCTTGAGCTTCGAGTAGGGCATCGAGACCGAGTCGTGGTGCGCCCGGTTGGCGTTGCGCAGACGCGTGAGCATGTCTGCGATGGGATCAGTCATTGTCATTGGGGAATTTCCCCTTCCTCGTCGCGGTTTCTCCGGCACACCGGGACCTGCGACGTCAGTGTTACCAGCTGCTCTTGGTGACGCCCGGCAATTCGCCCTTGAGGGCGAGCTCGCGCAGGCAGACTCGGCACAGTCCGAACTTGCGGTACACCGAGCGCGGACGACCGCACTTGTTGCACCGGGTGTAGGCGCGCACCGCGAACTTCGGGGTGCGGGCAGCCTTGACCTTGAGGGACGTCTTGGCCATGGGTCAGTCCTCCTTGAAGGGGAAGCCGAGGTGACGCAGCAGGGCGCGGCCCTCTTCGTCAGTCTTGGCCGAGGTCACGATCGTGATGTCCATGCCGCGCACGCGGTCGATGGAGTCCTGGTCGATCTCGTGGAACATCGACTGCTCCGTCAGACCGAAGGTGTAGTTGCCGTTGCCGTCGAACTGCTTGGCCGACAGACCGCGGAAGTCGCGGATGCGGGGCAGGGCGGTCGAGAGCAGGCGGTCCAGGAACTCCCACATCCGGTCACCGCGGATGGTCACGTGTGCGCCAATGGCCTGGCCCTCACGCAGCTTGAACTGTGCGATGGACTTCTTGGCCTTGGTCACCACGGGCTTCTGACCGGTGATCAGGGTGAGGTCGCGGATGGCGCCCTCCAGGGCCTTCGAGTCGC
This sequence comes from Schaalia sp. 19OD2882, assembly GCF_018986735.1. Lineage (NCBI taxonomy): Bacteria > Bacillati > Actinomycetota > Actinomycetes > Actinomycetales > Actinomycetaceae > Schaalia > Schaalia sp. 19OD2882. Next base: position 2,096,992 of record NZ_CP065521.1, read on the forward strand.
GTGCGGCCTCGCCGACACCCATGTTGACGACGATCTTCACCAGACCGCCGACCTCCATGACATTGCCGTGCTGGAACTCCTGACGCAGGGCGTCGCGGATCTCCGAGTTGTACTTTTCCTTGAGGCGGGGGGCCATCTCAGATCTCCTTGCCCTGCTCGATGCCGCGCTTGGCGCCACCGCGGGTGACGCGCACGCGGACGGTGCGGGTGCGGCCATCGCGCTCGACGGTGTCCTCGCGGAAGCCGACGCGCACGCGCTGCTTGGTCTCGGGGTCGACGAGGGCGACCTTCGAGATCGCAATCGGGGCCTCGACGGTTTCGATGCCGCCGGCCTGGCCGTTCGCACCCTGGCGGACGTGGCGGGTCTTGAGGTTGACGCCTTCGACGAGGACCTTGCCCTCCTCGGGCAGGACCTTGATGACACGCCCCTGCTTGCCCTTGTCGCCGGGCTTGAGGGGTTCGAGGCCCTCGGCCTGACGGCGGGCGTTGCGCTCGGCCAACTTGGCCTCGTCGCAGGTACGGCCACGAACGACCTCGACCAGGTCGTCCTTGCGGATCTTGGCTGCCATGTCAGATCACCTCCGGTGCGAGGGACACGATCTTCATGAACCTCTTGTCACGCAACTCGCGGCCCACGGGGCCGAAGATGCGGGTGCCACGGGGTTCCCCGTCGTTCTTGAGGATGACGGCCGCATTCTCGTCGAAACGGATGTAGGAACCGTCGGCGCGGCGGGTCTCCTTGCGAGTGCGGACGACGACCGCCTTGACGACGTCACCCTTCTTCACGCTGCCGCCGGGGATGGCGTCCTTGACGGTGGCGACGATGACATCGCCGATTCCCGCGTAGCGGCGACCCGAACCACCGAGCACTCGGATGGTGAGGATCTCTTTGGCGCCAGTGTTGTCGGCGACCTTGAGTCGCGACTCCTGCTGGATCATTTTCTGTTGACTCCTGTCGTCGAGCCGGTTCTCTTGGGAGCATTACTTCCCGCGAGCCTTGCCGAACGTGCATTGACCGTTGCGCATCGTTGCCGACAACAGTGCGAACGCACCACGGAGCCGTGGTGTTGCTCGCTCTCACTACCGACGCGGGCACAGTGCACCCGCGTCACGCAACCCGTCCACCCTACCCCAGCCCAGTGCCCGCAAGGAAACCACCAGGACGTGACCTCCCCCATGCCCCGATGTGCGTCGAGTGCGCCACCGGGTGTCGGTGCCACGCGAAGAGCCCGGCCCCCGCGAAGGGGGTCGGGCTCTTGTGAGGTCCGCGGTCAAGCCAAGTGCAAGCTCACTTGGCCTTTTCGAGGATCTCGACGATGCGCCAGCGCTTGGTGGCGGACAGCGGCCGGGTCTCCATGATGAGGACGAGGTCGCCGATGCCGCACTCGTTCTTCTCGTCGTGGACCTTGACCTTCTTCGACTTGCGCATGACCTTGCCGTAGAGGGCGTGCTTCACGCGGTCCTCGATCTCGACGACGACGGTCTTGTCCATCTTGTCGGACACGACGATGCCACGACGGACCTTGCGCTCATTGCGGGGGGTGGACTCGGACATCTTGCTCACTCCTGGGTGCTCGGTGCGGTGCGGTAGCCGAGCTCCCGCTCACGCGCGATCGTGTAGATGCGGGCGATGTCACGGCGCACGGTCTTCATGCGACCGTGGTCCTCGAGGGAGCCGACCGCCTGCGCGAAACGCAGGTTGAACAGCTCGGCCTTGGCCTTCTCGAGCTCCTTGGACAGCTGAGCGTCGTCCATGGCGTCCAGGTCGGCGGTGGTCAGACCCTTGTCGGCCATCAGAAATCACCACCCTCACGGACCACGAAACGGGTCTTCATCGGAAGCTTGTGCTGGGCGCGGCGCATGGCCTCGCGGGCCAGGGCCTCTGGCACGCCGGCCAGCTCGAACATGATGCGGCCGGGCTTGACCGGGGCGATCCACCACTCGACCGAGCCCTTGCCCGAGCCCATACGGGTCTCGGCGGGCTTCTTCGTCAACGGGCGGTCGGGGAAGATGTTGATCCACACCTTGCCACCACGCTTGACGTGACGGGTCATGGCGATACGGGCTGCCTCGATCTGACGGTTGGTCACGTAGGCCGCCTCGAGAGCCTGGATGCCGTACTGGCCGAAGGCCAGCTCGGTGCCACCGGTCGCATTGCCGGTGCGGTGGGGCCGGTGCTGGCGGCGCCACTTGGTGCGACGGGGAATGAGCATGGGGCTCAGGCCTCCGTTCCGGTCTCGGAGCCGGCCGCGGCGGGAGCCGCCTGGGCCTGGCTGTTGTCCTGGGGACGGCCACCACGACGGGGGCCGCGGCGGTCACCGCGACGACCCGCGCCGCCGCGCTGGGCCTGCTCGGCCTGCTGACGTGCGAACTCGCGTTCGGTGATGTCGCCCTTGTAGATCCAGACCTTCACGCCGATGCGGCCGAAGGTGGTACGGGCCTCGTGGAATCCGTAGTCGATGTTCGCGCGCAGGGTGTGCAGCGGCACGCGGCCCTCGCGGTAGAACTCGGAGCGGCTCATCTCGGCTCCGCCGAGACGACCCGACACCTGGACACGGATGCCCTTGGCGCCGGCGCGCTGCGCGGACTGGATGCCCTTGCGCATGGCGCGACGGAAGGAGACGCGGGCAGCCAGCTGCTCGGCAATGCCCTGGGCCACCAGCTGCGCATCCAGGTCGGGGTTCTTCACCTCGAGGATGTTGAGCTGGACCTGCTTGCCCGTGAGCTTCTCCAAGGAGACGCGCAGGCGGTCGGCCTCGGCGCCGCGGCGGCCGATGACGATGCCCGGGCGGGCGGTGTGCAGGTCCACGCGCACACGGTCGCGGGTGCGCTCGATGTCGACCTTGGCGATACCGGCGCGCTCAAGGGTCTGCGAGAGCGTCTTGCGGATGGCCACGTCCTCGGCCACGTAGTCGGCGTAACGCTGACCCTTCGTGGACGAGTCGGAGAACCAGCGGGACCGGTGGTCAGTGGTGATTCCCAGGCGGAACCCGGTGGGGTTGACCTTTTGGCCCATTACCGGTCTCCCTTCTTCTTGTCTTCCTTCGTGCCCACCACGACGGTGATGTGGCTCGAACGCTTGAGGATGCGTCCTGCGCGACCCTGCGCGCGGGGACGGAACCGCTTCATGGTCGGGCCCTCGTCGACGTAGGCCTCGAGCACCAGCAGCTCGGCCTCGTTGAAGGTCTCCCCTGCCAGTTCGGCCTTGACCTTGGAATTGGCCACTGCCGAGAGCAGAACCTTGCGGACATCGGTGGCGACTGCCTGCGGGGCGAACCGCAGGATGTCGGCGGCCTCCAGTGCGCCCTTGCCGCGAACCTCGTTCACGACGCGGCGCGCCTTCTGGGGCGTGACGCGCACGTATCGCGCCTGCGCCTTGGCTTCCATTGCTTCCTGCCTCTACTTCTCAGTGGGCCGGCTCAGCGCCGGCGCCCCTTGCGGTCGTCCTTGTCGTGGCTGCGGAAAGTGCGCGTGGGAGCGAACTCGCCGAGCTTGTGTCCCACCATGGACTCGGTGACGAACACGGGCACGTGCTTGCGACCGTCGTGGACGGCGAAGGTCAGTCCCAGGAAGTCCGGGGTGATGACCGAGCGACGCGACCAGGTCTTGATGACGTTCTTCGAGCCGGTCTCGATCGCGGCGTCGACCTTCTTCATGAGGTGGTCGTCGACGAAGGGACCCTTCTTCAAACTACGCGGCATGTTTCCAGCTCCCTATCAGCGCTTCTTGCCGGTCTTGCGACGACGCACGATGAGGCGGTCGCTGGCCTTGTTCGGACGACGGGTGCGGCCCTCGGGCTTGCCCCAGGGGCTGACGGGGTGACGGCCACCGGAGGTGCGGCCCTCGCCACCACCGTGCGGGTGGTCGACCGGGTTCATGACGACACCACGCACGTGGGGGCGCTTGCCCTTCCAGCGCATGCGACCGGCCTTGCCCCAGTTGATGTTCGACTGCTCGGCGTTGCCGACCTCGCCGACGGTGGCGCGGCAGGTGATCTCCACGTTGCGGATCTCACCGGAGGGCATGCGCAGCTGCGCGAAGCGGCCCTCCTTGGCGACCAGCTGCACCGAGGTGCCGGCGGAGCGGGCGATCTTGGCGCCACCACCGGGCTGCAGTTCGACGGCGTGCACGACGGTGCCCAGCGGGATGTTGCGCAGCGGCAGGTTGTTGCCGGGCTTGATGTCGGCAGCAGGTCCGGCCTCGACCAGGTCACCCTGGGAGAGCTTCGCGGGGCACAGGATGTAGCGCTTCTCGCCGTCGGCGTAGTGCAGCAGCGCGATGCGGGCGGTGCGGTTGGGGTCGTACTCGATGTGGGCGACCTTGGCCGGCACGCCGTCCTTGTCGTGGCGACGGAAGTCGATGAGACGGTAGGCGCGCTTGTGGCCACCGCCGCGGTGACGGGCGGTCACACGGCCCAGGTTGTTGCGGCCACCGCTCTTGTGCAGGGGGCGGACCAGCGACTTCTCGGGCTCGTCGCGTGTGATCTCGACGAAGTCGGCGACACTCGAGCCACGGCGACCCGGGGTCGTGGGCTTGTACTTACGGATTCCCATGTTGTTCCTCTACCTTCCGACGCCTCAGGCCTGCTCGCCGAAGATGTCGATGGAGCCTTCACGCAGGGTCACGATGGCGCGCTTGACGTCCTTGCGACGTCCGGTGCCGGTACGGGTGCGGTACACCTTGCCCTTGCGGTTCTGGGTGGCGATGGCGCCGACCTTGACGCCGAAGATGGCCTCGATGGCGATCTTGATCTCGGTCTTGGTCGCGCGGGGGTCAACCTCGAACGTGTACTTGCCCTGGTCCATGAGGATCGAGGACTTCTCGGTCACGACGGGCTTGAGGATGATGTCGCGGGGGTTCTTGCCCGACTCGATCGTGCTCACTTGCTCTCCTCCTTGGTGCCGAGGAAGGTCTGAAGGGCGCCGAGGGTGAACACGACGTCGTCGGCGTCCAGGACGTCGTAGGTGTTCAGCTGGTCGACCCACAGGACGTGGACCTCGGGGATGTTGCGCAGTGACAGGGCCTGGACCTCGTCCGTGCGCTCCAGGACCACGAGGGCCTGACGCTCGGCGACGAGGGCGCGCAGGGCGGCCAGTGCCTTCTTGGTCGAGGGGGTCTCCCCCTCCACCAGGGCGGTCACCACGTGGATGCGGTCGGCGCGGGCGCGGTCCGACAGGGCCGAGCGCAGGGCGCCGACCTTCATCTTCTTGGGGGTCCGCTGGGAGTAGTCGCGCGGCTGGGGTCCGTGGACGACGCCACCACCGGTGAACTGGGGGGCGCGGATGGAGCCCTGGCGGGCGTTGCCGGTGCCCTTCTGGCGGAAGGGCTTCTTGCCGCCGCCGGAGACCTCACCGCGGGTCTTCGTGGCGTGGGTGCCCTGACGGGCGGCGGCCAGCTGGGCCACGACGACCTGGTGCATGAGGGGGATGTTGGTGGCCACGTCGAAGACCTCGGCGGGGAGGTCGACGGTGGAGGCCTTCTTGCCCTCGACGTCGAGGACGTCGACAGTACGGATCTCGGTCATGGTCACGCACCCTTCACGGAGGAGCGAACCAGCACCACGCCGTTCTTGGGGCCCGGGATGGCGCCGCTGATGAGCAGCAGGCCCTTCTCGGTGTCCACGGCCTGGATGGTGAGGTTCTGGACGGTACGACGCACGCCACCCATGCGGCCGGCCATGCGCTGGCCGCGGAAGATGCGACCGGGGGTCGCGCAGGCCCCGATGGAGCCCGGCTTGCGGTGGTTGCGGTGGGCACCGTGGGAGGCGGAGACACCGGCGAAGCCGTGACGCTTCATGACGCCGGCGAAGCCCTTGCCCTTGGTGGTGCCGGAGACGTCGACGGCCTGGCCGGCTTCGAAGGCGGCGGCGGAGAGTTCCTGTCCGACCTCGAAGGAGTCGACGCCGGAGGTGCGGACCTCGGCGAGGTGACGCTTGGGGGCCACACCGGCCTTGGCGAAGTGACCGGCCAAGGGCTTGGTGACCTTGCGGGCGTCGATGTCGCCGAAGCCGATCTGGACGGCGCTGTAGCCGTCGACCTCATCGGTGCGGATCTGGGTGACGACGTTGGTGTCCACCTGCACGACAGTGAGGGGCACCAGGCGGCCGTCGGCGTCCCACACCTGGGTCATGCCGAGCTTGCGGCCGAGCAGGGCCGTGACCGGCCTGCCAGCGTGCTGCTTCTTGTCAGTTGTCATTGCAGATGTCCTCAGAGCTTGATCTCGATGTTGACGTCCGCGGGCAGGTCGAGACGCATGAGCGAGTCGACGGCCTTGGGGGTCGGGTCGATGATGTCGATGAGCCGCTTGTGGGTGCGCATCTCGAAGTGCTCGCGGCTGTCCTTGTACTTGTGGGGCGACCGAATGACGACGAACACGTTCTTCTCGGTCGGCAGCGGCACCGGGCCCACCACGGTGGCGCCTGCACGCTGCACGGTTTCCACGATCTTGCGCGCGGAGCTGTCGATGACCTCGTGGTCATACGACTTGAGCCGGATGCGGATCTTCTGTCCCGCCATGCCGTCCTACCTCTTCTCGTACAGATCTCTCACCGGTCCCCGCGCCCGAACGCGCCGCATCGGCGACGTTCCTGTCCGCGGTTCCCCCTCTGGGCGGGGGTGGACCGTTGTCTTGTCCAAAGATCTTGGGCCATCCGGCCCGGTCCTCGGGGCTGCAGGCCCGTCGGTACCGCCCCGCGTCGGCGGGGCAACCGTCCCAGTCTTGCAGATTCGCACTTTGCCCTTCAAGTTCGCCCTGAAGGGGTGCCGTGTGAATCCGCTGACAGGAATCTCTTCAGTTCCTTGCCGCCACGGGAACCGTCCCCGAGGGGCGGCTCCGGTGCGGCGGCACCGAGGACCCACCGTACCCCGCGCTCGGGCGTGTCGCAAAGTCGGTGTGTGTCACATCCGCCCTCGTCCTCATTCCTGAGGGGCGGCCTTGGCCTTGCGCGGCTTGACGGGCAGCCCCGACCACCAGACGTACACGCCGACAAGGACCAGGGCGCCGAGGATCCAGAAGATCCACCAGGGGAAACCCGGGACCTCCGGGGGTGAGCCGGCCTTGGCGACGTCGGCGGCGGGGGTCGGAACGACCCGCTCCCCCGTGAGCAGGATGCGGTGGCTGTTGATGCCCAGGGGTGTGCATGTGACCAGTGTCGCCAAGTCCTTGCCGGGCTCGACCCGCAAGGATTCGGTTTCCTCCGGCTGGACGACCTTGGCGTCGCGCACGCGGTAGGTGAGGACTTCGCCGAAGACTTCGACGGTGAAGGAGTCTCCGATCTTCACCTTGTCCAGGTCGGTGAACATGCGGGCGTCGGCCAGACCCCGGTGCGCCGTGAGAACCGTGCGCCGGTCCGCTCCCCCGACGGGCAGGGAGGTGCCTTCGAGGTGCCCGACCCCTTTGAGCAGGGAGCGTTCGTCCGTGCCGTGGTAGATGGGCAGGTCGACGTCGATGACGGGGATGCGGACGCGGCCCATGAGGCCGTCGGCATTGGCCGTGAGGATCTTGCGGTAGTCGAGGACGGAGCCGCTGCTGCCCTGACCGGTGGGCACATTCGTGTTGGCCTCCAGCAGGGCGCCCACGCTCAGCGCTTCGTTGTACTGGCGGGCCTCGCTCAGTTGGGTCCTTGCGTCGGGGTCGGTGTGGGCCACCTGCTGTTCGTAGGCGGTGACGACCTTCGACTGGTTGTACTGGGTCAGCCAGGCGGCGACCGTCGGGTACGACAGGGCGAGGATCCCGAGGAGGGCCAGCAGAGCGGGCAGCAGGGAGAGTCGGTTGAGCCTCCAGCGAGGGCGGGCGCCGTGTGCGGCGCCCTGTCTCGTCGTGCTCCGTGCCATGGGGGTCCTTGTCGGGGTGGGAAGTGGGGGCGAGGACGGAAGTGGCGGGGAGGCTTTCACCTCCCCGCCACTTCCGTCAGTCAGAGTACCTGATGAGTGGGTCAGTCCCGCTTGGAGGCGATTCGGCGCGACACGAAGGTCGCTCCGACCGCCGCCAGCAGCAGGGCGATGCCACCGATGGTGAGGAGCATCTGGCCGTTGGCACCGGTCAGGGGCAGCTGCGGGACGGTCTGCTTCGAGTTGTCGATGGTGACGTTGTCCGTGGTCTGAGTGCCGGCCTGGATCTGGACCCTGGTCAGTGCGGCGTCGCCGGAGGGCTGGACGTAGCCCGCGGGGGCGGCGACCTCTTCGAGGATGTAGCAGCGCTTGGTGTTGTCCGGGGTCACCGACTGCTCTCCGGGGGCGCCGACCTTGGAGTCGATGAACAGGCCGTCGATCTTCACGGTGCCGTCGGCGGCGGTGGTGAAGGTGTCGACGCCGCCGATGGTGATGGGCTGGGACTCGTCACCGGGGGTGGCGGCGTCGTCGGTGGCCTTGACTGCGGCGGAGCAGTCGGCGGCGAAGGGATCCTGCGCGTTGTAGACCTTGAAGGAGGCGCCGGTGAGCTTCTTCCGGTTGTCCTTGTCCTGCTTGGTGATGACCAGGTCGCCCCAGTTCGAGGCCACGGGGTTGGTCGGGCTGCCCGGGTCGTCGGTCGGAGGGACGTTCGGGGTGTTGGGCTTGGTGGGCAGGGTGTCCACGTGCAGGGTCGCCGTGTTCGGGATGGTGCCGTCGGCGGGGACGCTCTTGACCTCGGCGGTGAAGGTCACGCGGATCTTGGCATTGGGCTTGCTCTTGAGGAAGGTCAATCCGTCCGCCGTGAAGGACAGGACTGCCGGGTCGGTGCCGTCGGCGGTCTTGGTGTAGTTGGCGGGATCGACGGCGGTCCATGCGGCCTGTCCGGCTTCCTGGATCTCCACCTGGGCGATCTTGCCCTTGTGCAGGTTGTCGCTGAAGTCGTCCTTGATGACGAAGTAGCTGAAGAACTCTCCTTCGGCCACGCTGGGCACCTTGGCCTCGACGGGGAAGGTCAGCTGGTCGCCGGTCTTGATGCCGTGTCCGGCGCCGTTGACCGTGATGCCCTTGGTCGGGGCCTGGACCACGGTGTTCTTCGGGTAGACGTGGACGTCGTAGATCCAGTTCCCGGATCCGGAGTCACCCTGGCGGACCGTGCCGGAGCCGTTGTCCGGGAAGGGGATGGTGACGATGAAGGGCGCGGCCTTCTTCTTCACGGTGGACGGGCTCGTGGTCTCGCAGACCAGGTAGGCCTTGACGGACAGGTCGCCGATGCTGGCCTCGCCCTGGTCGGTCGTGGTGGTGCTCGGCAGGCCTGCGCCCAGGTTGTAGTTGCCGGTGTTCAGGCGAATGGTCGTGGGCGTGGCATCGCAGATGTTGGCCGGAACGGAGTATCCGCCGCTCAATTCGTTCCACGAGGCCTGGACGGAAAGGTCGAGGCCTTCGATCGGGTAGGCGGTGAAGATCACACCGGGAACGCCCACACCCGTGGAGTTGTCGCCATTCGGCTCGGCCTCGTCCTTGTTCTGCGAGCCCGACTCGCGCTTGTGGATCTTGATCGAGCCCTTCGCGTTGGGGTCGATGTTGCCGTCAGCCGCGTGGGCTGCGGTCGACGCCAGGCCGGTCAGGCCCAGGGCCAGGACGGCGCTGAGCGCCAGTCCGCGCCGGACGGGAGTGTGCTTGTGGGTCACAGGAAACTGCCTCTCACGGTGTGTCTCGATGGGTTTGATGGGTCGTGTTGTCGCTTCTCGACTTCGGCCGGAAGTTCGGAATTCCTCAAGGCGCCTGTCGGAACGCGCAGCAGGTCATGAGCCTATCCTCTGTCGCATCCGTTGTGCGATGACGGCGGCCACGATTGCAAGGAGTGATACTGAGAAACCCAAGAAGATGTACAGGTCCGAGCTTGCTCCGCCGGTCAATGGGAGGCCGGGAACCGGGACCTTTGCATTCGTGAACGAATTCGGGAATGAATGCTCCGGAGCATCCTTGGAAATGGTGAATGTGTGCGGCGTCGCATCCATGACGTACCCCACGGGCGCCTTTGATTCAACCAGGGAGAATGAATTCGGTTTCTCGTTCCAGACCAGTCCGGAAACCATGAATGCACCTGCGGCCGGGTCCTGGTCGACATGGGGGGCGGCCGGAGTGGCCGGGGCACAGGGGTCGGTGGTGCAATCCGTCACCGTGACCGTGGTCGAGGGGGCAGTGGTGGCCGGAGGCACCGGGATCCCTGCAATGATGAGCGACCATTCGGAGCCGGCCAGCGCTTCGCCGTTGTCGGCGTCGACCTTCCTCCAGCGCACCGTGCCCGTGTCCAGGCGCACGTTGGCGATCTTGCCCCCGTCATCCACTGCGCCGCCCCGGGGCAGCGAGACCACAAGGTTCAGGGCATTGATCTGCGGGAACTCATGGACCGTCGGGTCGTGAAGGTAACCGAGGGGGGCGGTCTTCTCGACAATGGAGTAGGTCCCCCATTTCAGGTCCCTCACCGTGAAGGATCCCGGAGCCGGATCGCCGTCCGAGTACGCACCCGTGGGGCACGGAGCGTTCACGCAGTCGGCGACGACAGCACCTGCCGGGACGTCCGGGCCGGTCAGTGACCACTCGGATCCGCCGACCGCAACGCCCGTGAGGGCGTCCTTCTTGCCCCATTCCAGGGTGCCCGGCTTCGTCGTGTTCGTGACCTCGCAGGTGATGCGATCCCCCTGTCCGACGGTGACCGTGGCTGTTCCATCGACCGTGGGGGCCACGGTGGTGCTGAAGACGTCGCCGGGGCGAGCGTCCTCCGACTGGGTGCAGGTCCACTGTCCCATCTCGTACCCATGTTGAGCGACGGGAAGGTCCGTCCTTTCCTTGATGGTGATCGTCTTCGAGTTCGCCGGCAGCGCCAGGAGGGCCTGATCGGCCCACGTGCCCTCGTGAGTGACCTGTTTCGAAACGCCTTGGTGGTCGGTCCACTCGGCGGTGAGTTTCCACGCCTCGGGGGGCAAGGAAGGTACTTCCTGCGAGGAGTAGGTGTCATCGACCTTCTTGACCAACTGGATGGTGGGGACCAGGATCGTCTCGATCGCGTGGTCCTCGACCTCGCCGCTGAGGGTCAGGCCCGTCGGTCGAATGTCGGCCGGGGTGCCGTCACGATTCGCTCCGGCAATGCGCAGACGCAGGAAGGTGTTCTCGACGGTGGAGGTCGCAGGATCGTCGCTGCGCCTGGCGTCCATGGGGACCGTCCACTGCAGATTCGCCCGGCCCGACGACGGGCAGGTGGTGGGCTGGGAACGCTCGGTGTCGTCGTCGAAGGTGCCATTGAGGTTCCAGTCGATCCAGCCCACCACCTGTGCCCCTTCACCGTGGCACGAAACGTTCTGGGACCACGTGAGACCGGGAAGCGTGCGGATTGTGGCGTCCAGACCCTCCAGGGCATCCTCGTCATCATCGGCAGTAGGCGAACCCGGGCCGTCGCTGCCACTGAGGTCGTCGCCGTCGGCCCCCGGGGTCGGATTCTGGACGGAGTCGTGGTCGGTGTACCTTCCCAGGCCGATCTTGGGCGCAGAGGCCGTGGCCACGAGTTGCCGGGCCTGGGCCGCGGAAAGGTTGTACCAGTTGCCCACCGCCTCCCTGGGCGGGGTCGAGGCGGACACGTCCAGCGCCCCTGCGCCACCCAGCTCGCCGCCGTCCCAGGAAGGCTGGAAGACGGATCCGGCATGGCCGTAGCTGTCTGGGGCGTCGCCGAAGTCGACGTAGGAGACGACCCCCAGAGCGATGGCGGAGACGCCACCGCCCTTGAGTTCGACGTAGCCGCCGTCCGCATTCTCCATGAAGAGCACGGAGGAGGGGCCGCCGTTGACCGTTCCACCGTAGGCGCACTCTTCCTTGTCCGGGCGCAGCTGGAAGCCGGTCTTGTCGCCGCCCGGATAGGGGAAGGTGTACTCGCCGCCCCACGAGTTCGTCGTGCAGGTGCCCTCACGGAAGGACTCCAGGAGGCGGAAACGCACCTCGTCGTCACTTCTGCCGTCCATGGGGATGGGGGCCATGGACACGGATTCGCGTACGGAGCTCCGGCCCAGCCAATTCGAGGCCTCAGCATCCGCGTAGACCATGCCGGCCATGGGAAGGAGGGTCTTGGGCAGGTTGTCCAGCGCGGCCTTGGTCGGCCGCGCGGGCGACTCGATGACATAGGTGTCGCACTGGACCTTGAAGTAGGCGTTCGCGGAGACGTCGTTCACCCCGCGCTGCGCGTTGGCGATGCCGATGGGCAGGCCCGAGCTGTAGGAGCCCGTGCTGCGTACTCCGTTGTCGTAGTTGACCGAGTTGTTGTAGAGGCGGGCAAGACCGTCCCCGCGCCACGTGCCGGGCACGTATCCCAGGGTGAGGCCGGCGTTGACGGTGGCGCCCGTGGCAGGGTCGACGTAGGTCGTGGAAACCTCACTGACCGTGCACTTGCTGGAACGCCACAATCCTGTGGCCATTGCGGTGGGCGTGGACCAGACGGTGGAGGTGACCCCGTCGTGGAGGCGGTTGCCGGACAGGTTCGACGCGCCGCTCCAGTCGATCCAGTCGATGACGGTCTCGTACTTTCCCGCGCCACCATCCGGTGTGCCGTGGACGGCCCGGGCGGGCTGCACCGGGGTCACGGCCAAAAGGGTGCCCAGGACGATTCCATGGACGATACCGGCGCTGAGGACGAGCGCACTGAGGCGACCGTGTGATCGACGACGTCGACCTTGGGGCGTCGAAGGCATTGCCAACACTCCATCAGCGGTGATCGTGTGCGTGCGTGGACGGGTTGTCCGGCATCCGAAGCCCAGACTACTGTGCACCCGCGCAGCATTTGAAGGAGATTCACCGGGATTAAGATCACGCCGCGTCGTCCCCTCAGGCACTTCGATTGCGCCACTGGAGGCCACAACCCGACCGAGGACGCCCGGTTTCAATGCTGGAAGCGCACGATTCCGCGGAAATCGCCGCCTTGATCCGCCATCCGTCGGCGTGGTCCACACCCGGTTCGACCGGCCGGTCAGGCAATGAGTCTCAGTTCCTGTGTCCACATACGACGGGGCCCGTCGTCCCTTCGGACGACGGGCCCCGCAAGAGGTGGGACCATCAGATCCTGACCGTCATGATCACTTCTGGATCTCGGTGACACGGCCGGAACCGACCGTGCGGCCACCCTCACGGATGGCGAAGCCCAGACCCGGCTCCATGGCGATGGGCTGGATCAGCTCGACGGCGATCTCGGTGGTGTCACCGGGCATGACCATGTCGCGACCCTCGGGCAGGGTGATGACGCCGGTCACGTCGGTGGTACGGAAGTAGAACTGCGGGCGGTAGTTGGTGAAGAACGGGTTGTGACGGCCGCCCTCCTCCTTCTTCAGGATGTAGACCTGACCCGTGAACTGGGTGTGCGGGGTGATCGAACCCGGCTTGGCGACGACCTGGCCGCGCTCGACCTCGTCACGCTTGGTGCCGCGCAGCAGCAGACCACAGTTCTCGCCGGCCCAGGCCTCGTCCATCGACTTGTGGAACATCTCGATGCCGGTGACGGTGGTCTTCTGCGGCTCGCGGATGCCCAGGATCTCGACCTCGGAGTTGATCGGCAGCTTGCCGCGCTCGACACGGCCGGTGACCACGGTGCCGCGACCGGTGATGGTGAAGACGTCCTCGATGGGCATGAGGAACGGCTTGTCCATGTCACGTTCGGGGGTCGGGACGTAGGTGTCGACGGCCTCCATGAGCTCCTCGATGGCGGCAACCCACTTGGGGTCGCCCTCGAGGGCCTTGAGGGCCGAGACCTTGACGATCGGGGCGTTGTCGCCGTCGAAGCCCTGCGAGGAGAGCAGGTCGCGGCACTCCTCCTCGACCAGTTCGAGCATTTCCTCGTCGTCCACGGCGTCGGACTTGTTCAGCGCGACGAGCATGGCGGGAACGCCGACCTGGCGGGCGAGCAGCACGTGCTCGCGGGTCTGGGCCATCGGGCCGTCGGTGGCGGCGACCACGAGGATCGCGCCGTCCATCTGGGCAGCGCCGGTGATCATGTTCTTCACGTAGTCGGCGTGGCCGGGGGCGTCCACGTGTGCGTAGTGACGCGCCTCGGTCTGGTACTCGACGTGCGAGACGTTGATGGTGATGCCGCGCTCGCGCTCCTCAGGAGCGTTGTCGATCGACGAGAAGTCCCTCGTCTCGTTCAGGTCGGGGTACTTGTCCGCCAGAACCTTGGAGATAGCTGCGGTGAGCGTGGTCTTGCCGTGGTCAACGTGACCGATGGTGCCGATGTTGACGTGCGGCTTGCTGCGCTCGAACTTGGCCTTCGCCACTTGTGTCCTCCTGGACTCGGGTAGAAATTCTCAGCCTGGGGCTGGGTGTCACTCTAACACCCACTTGAGCCTGAGACCTACAGGGTTTTCTTGGTGTGAGGCGGGTCGCTCCGCCCTCGCCATCCGCCGACGTGGCCGCCAGCGGACATTCGACGAGGGCGGGGACAACCCGACCCCGTGGGACTCACTCGCCCCGAGACTTGCCGATGATCTCGTCCGCGACATTGCGCGGGACCTCGGCGTAGCTGTCGAACTGCATCGAGTACACCGCACGCCCCTGCGTCTTGGAACGCAGGTCGCCGACGTATCCGAACATCTCCGACAGCGGGACCTGCGCGCGCACCACGCGCACACCGTGCTGCTCATCCATCGACTGGATGGCACCACGACGCGAGTTCAGGTCGCCGATGACGTCGCCCATGTACTCCTCGGGAGTACGGACCTCGACGGCCATGATCGGCTCGAGCAGAACTGCCGAGGCCTTCTTCGCAGCCTCCTTCAGCGCCATCGAACCGGCGATCTTGAACGCCATTTCCGAGGAGTCGACCTCGTGGTAGGCACCGTCGAGCAGGGTGGCCTTGACACCCACCATCGGGTAGCCCGCCAGGACACCCGACTGCATGGCGTCCTGGATGCCCGCGTCGACCGAGGGGATGTACTCGCGCGGGACGCGGCCACCGGTGACCTTGTCCACGAACTCGTAGTCCTTCTCCGCGTCGGCGGCAATGGGCTCAAGGGCGATGATGACACGCGCGAACTGGCCGGAACCACCGGTCTGCTTCTTGTGCGTGTACTCGTGCTTGTCCACCGACTTGCGAATGGTTTCGCGGTAGGCGACCATCGGCTTGCCGACATTGGCCTCGACCTTGAACTCGCGACGCATGCGGTCGACGATGATGTCCAGGTGCAATTCGCCCATGCCGCCGATGACGGTCTGGCCGGTCTCCGCGTCCAACTCGACGGTGAAGGTCGGGTCCTCTTCGGCCAGCTTCTGGATGGCGGTGCCCATCTTCTCCTGGTCGGCCTTCGACTTGGGCTCGACGGCCACGTGGATGACGGGCTTGGGGAAGGTCATGGACTCCAGGATCACCGGCTTGTCAATGGCCGACAGGGTGTCACCGGTGGTGGTGTCCTTCAGGCCGATGACGGCGTAGATGTGGCCGGCGTGGGCGACCTCGACCGGGTTCTCCTTGTTGGAGTGCATCTGGAAGATCTTTCCGATGCGCTCCTTCTTGCCCTTGGTCGAGTTGATGACCTGGGTGCCGGTGTCCACCTTGCCGGAGTACACGCGGATGAAGGTGAGTTTGCCGAAGAAGGGGTGCGCGGCGATCTTGAACGCCAGGGCCGCGAAGGGCTCGTCCTCCTTGGGAAGACGGGTCTCGGTGGGCTCCTCCTCGTGGCCGGGCTTGAAGCCGACCACCGGCGGGATGTCCAGGGGCGAGGGCAGGTAGTCCACGACACCGTCCAGGACCGGCTGCACGCCCATGTTGCGCAGGGCCGTGCCGCAGTAGACCGGGAAGGCGCGCCCCGAGATGGTCAGCTCGCGCACACCCTGCTTGATCTGCTCGACGGTCAGCTCACCGTTTTCCAGATAGGCCTCGGTCAGCTCGTCGTTGGCGTCCGCAGCGGCCTCCATGAGCGCCTCGCGGTACTCCTCGGCCTTGTCCTGCAGTTCGGCGGGGATCTCACCGCGCACGACCAGGGCGCCCATGGTCGCCTGGCCGGACTCGTCCTTGGCCGGGTAGCGCACGGACTCCATGGTCACCAGGTCGATGGTGCCTTCGAAGTCGCTCTCGGCGCCGATGGGCAGGTGCATGACGATCGGGGTCGCGTTCAGACGATCCTTGATGGTCTGGACGGAGAAGTAGAAGTCCGCGCCCATCTTGTCCATCTTGTTGATGAAGCAGATGCGGGGGACGTCGTACTTGTCGGCCTGACGCCACACGGTCTCCGACTGGGGCTCGACACCCTCCTTGCCGTCGAAGACGGCGACCGCACCGTCGAGGACGCGCAGGGAGCGCTCGACCTCGACCGTGAAGTCCACGTGGCCGGGGGTGTCGATGACGTTGATCTGGTTGCCGTTCCAGAAGGAGGTGACAGCAGCGGAGGTGATCGTGATGCCACGCTCCTTCTCCTGCTCCATCCAGTCGGTGGTGGAGGCGCCGTCGTGCGTCTCACCGATCTTGTAGTTGATGCCCGTGTAGAACAGGATGCGTTCGGTCACGGTGGTCTTGCCGGCATCGATGTGGGCCATGATGCCGATGTTGCGGACCTTGTTCAGGTCGGTCAACACCTCTAGTGCCACGGAGAAAGTCCTTCGCTCGAATTGCTCGGTTGTTGGCTGTGTGGATGGGCGCCGTCCTCAGAAGAGGGCGACCCGATCGGCCGTGTCGGCTTCCCGGGCCGCCCTCGTCACCAGGATGGTCACCAGCGGTAGTGGGCGAACGCGCGGTTCGACTCGGCCATCTTGTGCATGTCCTCGCGGCGCTTGACAGCGGCGCCGAGGCCGTTGGAGGCGTCGAGGATCTCGTTGGCCAGACGCTCGGTCATGGTCTTCTCGCGACGCTGACGCGAGAAGTCGACCAGCCAACGCAGGGCCAGGGTGGTGGCACGGGCGGGACGGACCTCGACCGGAACCTGGTAGGTGGCGCCACCGACGCGGCGGGAGCGGACCTCCAGGGCGGGGCGGATGTTGTCCATCGCGCGCTTGAGGACGGCCACGGGATCCTGGTCGGTGCGCTCACGCACGGTCTCCAGGGCGCCGTAGACGATGCGCTCGGCAATGGTCTTCTTGCCGTCCAGCAGGACGCGGTTGACCAGCTGGGTGACCATCCTCGACCCGTAGACCGGGTCCTCGACCAGCGGACGCTTGGGAGCGGGGCCCTTACGAGGCATTACTTCTTCTCCTTCTTCGCGCCGTAACGGGAACGAGCCTGCTTGCGGTTGCGCACGCCCTGGGTGTCCAGGGAGCCGCGCACGATGCGGTAGCGGACACCGGGAAGGTCCTTGACACGACCGCCACGGACGAGGACGATCGAGTGCTCCTGCAGGTTGTGGCCCTCACCGGGGATGTAGGCCGTGACCTCGATGCCCGAGGACAGGCGCACACGGGCGACCTTGCGAAGCGCCGAGTTCGGCTTCTTCGGGGTGGTGGTGTACACGCGGGTGCACACGCCGCGGCGCTGGGGCGAGCCCTTGAGCGCGGGGGTCTTGACCTTGCCGCGCTTGGAGCTGCGGCCCTTGCGGACGAGCTGCTGAATGGTTGGCACTGGGACTCCAGTTCTGTTTTCCGTCTTCGGTCGGACCGCCCGGCCCGACCCTTGTGGGTCAGTCTGCCGAGACCGGTCGAGCCCCCCATTGGGCGCACAGATGTCCACCGGGGGCCGGTGCGCCATGATGTCCCTGCGCTGGGCGCACGCCCGGAGGCGTTTCGGGTCAGAGGATGACGCCCGGAGCTCCGACGGAAGTGGAGCCCGCGTGCCGAAGCCCCTTCACGAGGTCGGAGCCCGGCTCGCCCGGCACTGGGCCGGGACGGGGAACCCGCACGGACGCGGGTCACCGCAGGCAAGACTAGTGGCCCCACGCGAGGCCGGTCAACGCGGCCCCGCGTGACCTGCGACGCAGGAAGAGCCGACCACTGACCTCGCCCACGGTCCACAGGGGCCCGTCACGCCCGCGAAGAACTCCACCTTTCCGGGCACGCCTCACAAGAGTAAGGTGTGCCTCAGTCAATCTCAGCGGTATCTGCAGCAATGAGGAGCCCCGTGTCCGACTCAACCCCCGAGATCCGCACCTCCAGCAGGAAGGGAATGCGCGATTCCGTCCTGGGAACCCGAAACCTCATGACCATCGCGGCCCTCAGCGTCGTCGGCTCCCTGATCGTCGTGCCCCTGTCGATCCTCACCCCGGCCTTCGCCACGACCCCCCGGGCGATCCTCGTCATGTGCGCGACCATGGGCATCTGGTACATCGCCTATCTGCTTCCGGGACTCCTGGTGCCCAAACCCGGAGCATTCCTCGTGGCGGGCCTGCTCATGGGGATCGTCTCGACCTTCACCACGCCACTCGGCCCGACCGCCGTCATCGGAAACCTCATCGGCGCCGCCTTCCTCGAGATCCCCATGGCCGTCCTGCTCTACAAGAAATGGGCGTGGTGGTCCTACGGGCTCGGTGCGATCGTCTTCGGCGGCACCAACGCCGCAATGTACGCAAGCGCCTACAACATCGACCAACCCCGATCCGAATTCGTCATCGGCATCGTCATCGCGATTCTCTCCTGCTTCGTCGTCCTCGCCCTGGGCCTGGTCCTTCGTCGCCGCCTCCAGCGCGCCGGTGTCGGAGTCCGGCAGTGACCCCGACGCCGAGGAGCGCCGCCACGGACTCCTCCGGCAACGGCCTGCCCTGCGACCTCGTCGCACGCCTGGCCGATGTCCAGGTCCGCTACCACGGACGCGCCGACTGGATCCCCTCCGCGCCATTCGACCTCGACCTTCGCGCGGGAACCTCGACCCTGCTCGTCGGCCCCTCCGGGTGCGGGAAGTCGACCCTGTCGCTGACCGTCGACGGCCTGGTCCCCCACTCACTGCCCTCCGACTACAGGGGATCGGTCCTCGTGGGCGGAAGCGAAGTCGCCGATGTCGACATCGCACCCCTGGCCACAAAGGTCGCGCTGGTCATGCAGGACCCCGATTCCCAGATCGTGCGACGCAGCGTCTGGGACGAGGTCTGCTACGCCCTGGAGAACCTGTGTCTGCCCCTGAGCCAGATCGATGAGCGCGCCGAAGAAGCACTGCGCCTTCTCGACATCGTCGACCTCGCCGCACGCGACCCGTGGCAGCTCTCAGGAGGTCAACGCCAACGTGTCATCCTCGCCGGCGCCCTCGCCCAGCGCCCTGAGATCCTCGTCCTGGACGAGCCGACCGCGAATCTCGACCCGGTGGCCGCCCACGACTTCCACCGCGCCATCGAAACCCTGACCGATCACGGCACCACCCTGCTCATCGTCGAGCACAATCTTGACGACCTCGCCCACCGCGTCGACAGGGTCGTCGCACTCGACGCCTCCGGTTCCCTCCTGGCCGAGGGGAGCGCGCGCGAGGTCTTCACCGGCTCTGCACGCCTCCTGGCCGACGCGGGCATCCGTCTGCCCACCTCCGTCGATCTCGGACTTCGCCTGGGAATCGACCCGCCCCTGGGCCCCGAAGAGACGACCTCGGCCCTGCGCCGCCTCTTCGGTTCAGCCCCTCCGGCAACGATCGACGAGGACGGCGACCGACCCGAGGAGATCGCGACTGCCCCCACCGAGGACTCCCGCGTGGTCCTGGAGGCCGAGAACCTGTGCGTCGGCAACTCCCGCCACCCGATCCTCACCGACATCGACCTGGCTGTCCGCTCAGGTGAAATGACCGCTCTGCTCGGAACGAATGGATCCGGAAAGTCCACGCTCCTGCGCGCCCTCGTCGGCCTCCAACGAATCTCCCCCGGAACGGTCCGCTCCGGCCGCGAGCGCAGGCGCGGACGCGCCACCGGGGCGTGCACACTGGTCACCCAGAATCCCGAGCACCAGTTCGTCACCGCCTCCGTGCGTGACGAACTGGCCCACTCGATGCGTCTGGCCGGACGCCCCGCGGCCCAGATCGACCAGGTCGTGGCCGATCTTCTCGACGAACACGGCCTGACGGCCTTGGCCGACCGCAATCCATTCACCCTGTCGGGCGGGCAGAAGCGTCGTCTCTCCGTCGCAGCGGCCCTGACCGTGCAGCGTGAACTCGTTCTCCTTGACGAGCCGACCTTCGGCCAGGACGAACACCACGCCCGCTCCCTCATGGAACACATGCGCTCCTTCGCCGGTCAGGGCGGGGCCGTCCTCTTCGCCACCCACGACCTGTCCATCACCGCCGACTTCGCCCAACGCGTCATCGTCCTCGCCGATGGCCGCATCGTCGCCGACGGCCCGGCCCGTCGTCTCCTGGCCGACCGTGAACTCCTCGAATCGGCGGGCCTGCGCCCCACTCCCCTGGCACTCATCGCCGATCGGGCGCGCGCCGACGGCGTGGCGGCTCCGCACTGGCTCTCCCGCCTCGACCTGCCCGACCTGTGTGAGGAGGAGATCCTTCATTGACCACTGCCCTGCTGCCCCCGCCGCCCACGCCGCGCCCCGGACTTTCGGGAATGCTGCGCCTCGACCCGCTTGCGCCACTCATCGCGATCATCGCCCCGATCGCGGCGATCAGCACCTCCTGCACGTGGGAGGTGGGGGCGCTCACCATGTGCGTGCTCCTGCCCCTGCTGGTCGTCATCCAACCGCGACGAGGCGCCTGGGCGGCCATCGGGATCCTCGTGTTCACCACGGTCCTCACCCTGGGATTCGCCTCGACCACTGACATCGGTCACGAAAGGGCCCAGGCGATCATCTCCCACCTGGGGTGGTTCTCCCCGACCCAGTGGGACGGCGCCTTGAACTTCACGGCGCGCGTCGGCGCGATCCTGACCCTGCTGCTGGCTGCGGGTCTGCTCAGCGGACCCGAGGACACGATCCGCGCATTCGTCGTTCACCTCAAGATGCCCAATCGCATCGCTCAAGCGGGCATCGCCGCACTCGGTTTCGCCTCCGTCCTGCGTCGCGAACAGCGTTCGATCATCGAGGCCCACATCCTGCGAGGCTCCGCCCTCGACGCCCCGATCCTGGGAGGCGCGATCCGCTGGTTCCGCTCGATGCCCGCCCTCGTCGCCGCAGCGGTGCGCCACGCCGAGCGCGTCTCCATGTCGATGGACGCCCGAGCCTTCGGCGCCCACCCGACGCGCACCGAACGCACCGACTTCTCCTGGAGGATGCGCGACACCGTGTTCCTCATCCTCGCCTTCGCCGCCACCGGCCTGCTCATCGGCGCCTACTGGGACGTGGGCTTCGCAATCCAACACAACCTCGCATGAAAGTGGCAGACCCCATGACCCTCTCCGACATCCTGCGTCCGGTGAGTTCGACCATGAAGGCCGTTTTCGCCCTCGGTTTCATCGCCTCCGGATTCACGCTGCTGGCACCCATCGCCGTCACACAACTGTCCCACTCGGCCCTGGCCGGCAACCTGACCGCCACTTCGGTCTGGTTCTGGCTGGCCATGATCGTCCTCGGATTCGTCGCGTCGCACCTGATCGCCACCGGAGCGACCGGACACGCGCACATGGTCGAGTCGAAGTTCCGGTACGACCTGCGCTCGCGGATCGCCCGCCACATGGGTCGCCTGCCACTGGGCTGGCACACGTCGGAGGCCTCCGGGCGCGTACGCACGATCATCTCCGAGGACGTGACCAAGATCCACACGATCATCGCCCACACGGGAACCGATCTCGGCCACGCGGTCGGGACGATCCTGCTCGGATCGATCTACCTGTTCACCCTGTCCTGGCAGTACGCCCTGGTCGTGGTCGGGTGGCTGGTCGTCTCGATCGTCGTGTTCTCCTTGGCGATGCTCACGAACCCCACGACCTCGATGGAGGTCTTCAACGAGGCCGAGAAGGACTTGACCGCCTCGACGATCGAGTTGGCGGACGGAATCGCGACCGTCAAGGCCTTCGGCATGTCCGGATCCTTGTTCCAACGCTTCTCCGACGCCTTGGACCGGTACACGAACGCCTCGTACGCGTGGATGAAGGGGCCGGGCAAACCGATGGCGGTCATGATGGCCCTGATCTCACCGGCCGGAATGCTCGTCCCGATCCTCGTCGGCGCTTGGGCGCTGGTCGGCGCCGGAATCGTCGAGCCCATCCTCATCGTGCCTTTCCTGCTGGTCGGAGTGACGCTGCCGTCCGGGCTGGCCAATGTCGTCCCCCTGATGCATCTGGTCGAACGCGGCAAGGACGCAGCGGAGAGCATCGGAGCCCTCCTGGCCGAACCGGCGCTTCCGGAAGCCGCCGAGCCCCGCACGATCCCCGAAGGGGCTCGTGCGGACATCGTCTTCGAGAACGTGTCCTTCCGTTACGCCCCCGACGCGCCGTGGGCCCTGCGTGAGATCGACGCGCGTTTCCCAGCGGACCGGGTCACGGCCGTCGTCGGCCCCTCGGGCTCCGGCAAGTCGACTCTGGTCAAACTCATCGCGCGTTTCTGGGACGTGGACGAAGGACGTGTCCTCCTGTCGGGAGTACCCATCACCGAACTCGCATCCTCGGACCTGCTCTCCCGTCTGACGATCGTCCTGCAGGACGGGGGACTGCTGACCGACACCGTTGAGGCCAACATCCGGCTCGGGCGCCCCTTGGCCACCAGGGAGCAGGTCGAGGCCGCAGCCCACCGGGCTCGCATCGATGGGCGCATCCGCGAACTGCCCGACGGCTACGACTCGGTCATCGGAACCGGAGGGGTCCATTTCTCCGGCGGTGAGGCCCAGCGCATCGCCTTGGCCCGCGCATTCCTCACCGGATCCGAAGTCCTCCTCCTCGACGAGGCGACCGCCCAGGCCGACCCGCATTCCGAACGCCAGATACAAGAGGCACTCGGCACATTGGCCGCCGGACGCACGACCATCGTCATCGCCCACCGCCTGGCCACGATCGTCGACGCCGACCAGATCCTCGTCCTCGACTCCGGACGCATCGTCGAATCCGGAACACACGCAGAACTCCTCACCCGTGGGGGGACCTACGCCGCAATGTGGGAGGCCCAGCAATGATCCGCCAACTCCTGTCCCTGTTGGACCGGACGCGTGCCGCGAAGACCATGTTCGCGCTGCACCTGCTCGGAGGCGTCTTCCAAGGCGTTGCCCTGGCCCTCCTGGTCCCCTTCCTGGCGGGCTTCCTCACCGGCGCCCCGGATGTGCGCTGGTTCGGGGGCGTCCTGCTTGCCGTCGTGATCGCATTGGCGGCCTCGATCGCCGGCTCGGTCATCGCCTTCCGCGTCTCCTCCTTCGACCTGTGCGGAACCCTCATCCGCAAGGTGGGGCTGCGAGTCCAGGAACTGCCGCTGGGGTGGTTCCAGGCGGATTCGACCGGCAAGATCACGACGGCGACCTCGACGGGCATCTCCACCCTGTCCCACCTGCCCTCCATCGTCCTGCCCCAACTCGCATCGATGGGAGGGGCCTCCGCCGCCCTGTTCGTGGCCGCCTGCCTGTACGACTGGCGGATGGGACTGTCACTCCTGGTCGCCGTCCCGGTCGCCGTCGTCGCCCTCGGACTCTTGAAGCGCACGGTCATCGTCGAGCACGAGGCGGAGGAGCAGGCGATGGAGGTCCTGTCCCAGCGGATCATCGAATTCTCACAGCTCCAGCCTGTTCTGCGCGCCACCGATTCCCTGAGACACGGCTGGACCCCGCTCGAAGACGCCTTGGCCCACGAACACCGCACGACAGATGATGCGGGCAAAGCGAAGGGACCTGCCGGTTTCCTCTTCCACACGGGCGTCGAGGCGGCCCTTGTCCTGGCGTTGGGGATCGGCGCCTTCGAATTGCTGGGCGGTTCCTTGTCTCCGACCGTCTTCGTGGCCCTGGCCCTCATGGCTGTACGTTTCGCCGAGCCGGTCGGGATGCTCGCCTTCTTCGTCGACCCCCTCCACCAGGGGCGAGTCGCCCTGGACCTCATCTCCTCGATCATCTTCGCCAAGACTCTGCCCGAACCCGATGAAGACCGGGCCCAGACCCCGACCGCTCCCTTCGGGGCCCAGGTCGAGCGCGTCGACTTCGCCTATTCGCCGGACAAGCCCGTGCTCCACGACCTGTCCTTGGATCTTCCCGCGCAGTCGGTCACCGCCCTGGTCGGCCCCTCGGGCTGTGGCAAGTCGACCCTGCTGCGCCTGGTGGCGCGGTTCTGGGACGTGGACGCGGGCGCCATCGGCGTCGGTGGCGCCGACGTGCGCCAGGTTCCCCTCACCGATCTCATGGGGTCCATGTCCATGGTCTTCCAGGACGTGTACCTCTTCGACACCTCCATCGAGGAGAATGTGCGCCTGGGACGGGAGGGCGCGTCGG
This sequence comes from Schaalia sp. 19OD2882, assembly GCF_018986735.1. Lineage (NCBI taxonomy): Bacteria > Bacillati > Actinomycetota > Actinomycetes > Actinomycetales > Actinomycetaceae > Schaalia > Schaalia sp. 19OD2882. The sequence continues at coordinate 2,121,148 of NZ_CP065521.1, forward strand.
AGGAGGAGGTCCGTCTGGCGGCCCGAAGGGCAGGACTCGACGAGGTCGTCGAAAGGCTGCCATTGGGATGGGACACGCCTGTGGGCGAGGGCGGTTCTGCCCTGTCGGGCGGCGAACGCCAGCGGGTGGCGCTGGCGCGCGCCTTCCTCAAGGACTCGCCGGTTCTTCTGCTCGACGAGGTGACCAGCGCCCTGGACGGCATCAACGAGGCGTCGGTGACCGCCGCACTGGCCGAACTTTCGCAGGGACGAACGGTCCTGGTCATCGCCCACCGCCTGTCGACCATCCGTCATGCCGACCGGATCGCCGTGTGCAACCGGGGTCGTGTCGAAGCCGTGGGCACCCACGAGCAGCTGTACGCCTCCAATGACACCTACCGTCAGTTCTGGCAGGACCAGTCCTGCGTGGAGCGCTGGCGGATCTCACGAGAGCAGGAGTGAGCCGTCACGCCTTCCGGCCGGAGTCCACAGCGAGTGTCCTCGCACGCCCCCGGAAGCGGCGCAGGGCCACGACGAACGGGGCCACGGCAACCAGGGTGAGCACGGCCGCGCCGATCCACGCGATCCACTCCCACAGGAGCATCGGGTCGTCCGGCGTGCCCTTCTCGTACACCCACGAGTTGGCCGCCGTGTACAAGATGTTGTGGCAGGCGGTGCGCATGGCGATCACCGACGTGGCCGAGAAGTCGGTGACGTAGTTCGTCGTCTTGACCGTGGCCAGCATGAGGTCGTTGCCACCGCGGATCGACTGGTCGGCCATCTGGTACCCGTAGGTGCCGAAGTAGTCGGTCAGGACCGTTCCACGGAAGCCCCACTCGTCACGAAGGACGGTGTTGAGCAGCTCCGGCATGGCACCGGCGTAGGTGTTGCCGATGTAGTTGAAGGCCGACATGACGGCGGTCGCACCACCGTCCTTGACGGACTCTTCAAAGGGTACGAAGTAGAGTTCGCGCATCGACTGCTCACTGGCCCATGTGGCCAGCTTGAAGTTCCTGCCGTTCTCCTGCTCGTTCAGGGCGAAGTGCTTGATGTAGGCGTACACGCCCTCGTCCTGGACGGCCTTGACCATTGTCGCGGCGATGCGAGCCGACAGGACCGGGTCCTCGGAGTTGTACTCGAAGTTGCGTCCCGAATAGGGGTTGCGGTGCAGGTTCATGGCCGGCGCGTACCAGCCCGAGACCCCCATTTCCTTGGCCATGACGACGATCGCCTTGCCGTACTGGTCGGCGATGTCCACGTTGAAGGAGGCCGCCACCGCCATTTCCACCGGCAGGGCGATGGATCCGACACCGGTGAAGTTGTTCTTCAGGGCCATCGGGCCGTCCACGTCAAGGTTCTGGACTTTGCCGATGGAAGGCACCGCAGTGGTCTGGTAGCCACCGTTGGCGATGAGCTCATTCATCTCCTCCACGGTGAGTCGGTCCAGCAGCTGGTCCCATTTCGGGTCCTCCCAGGCGGCACCGTGCAGGTCCGCCAGGACGATCTCTCCCGCCGCCCCGGTGGTCGGCATGGTGTCGGAGTCCTTGTCGAACTTCTTCGGGTCGTAGTTGACCTGGCTGTAGAAGGAGTCGACATATTCCTCCGGCAGGGCGAAGTCGGTGGGGGCCGCCGTGGCCGCCGCCGCGTTGGCGAAGTGGTCGGCGCGTGAGAGGTAGGTGAATTCCCCGCGGGCCCGGTCGAAGTGGTTGGTGGCGGCGACCTTGTCGCCATTGTGGGTGCGATCGGCGCTGTCGTAAGTGATGGTCCGGGCCAGGTCCAGATCCTTGCCGACGATCACCGTGTGCGAGTCGGAGCGCAGCGAGATCACGTAGCGCCCTGCCTCCAGCACCCACGCCTTCGCCCTCCGGTCGTCGTAGGAGGCCATGTCGCCCTCGTCCCATGACAGGGTGAGCGTCTCGGAGGCGCCCGGCTCCAGCTTCTCGGTCTTGTCGAAGGCCAGCAGGTTCACTGCGGACTTCTCGATGCCGCCATTGGTGTAGGGCGGAGTGTGGTAGATCTCGACGACGTCCTTGCCGGCCACCGTGCCGGTGTTGGTCACCGTCACCTCCACCGAGACCTTCCCGTCTGCGCGCTCGAGGTCCCCCATCGTCTGTTCGAAGGTCGTGTAGCTCAGGCCGTGACCGAAGGGGTAGACGACCTCCTTGTCGTAGTCGATGGCGCCTTCGACGGCTGCGGTTTCGTACCAGCGGTAGCCGACGTAGATGCCTTCCACGTAGTTGACGAAGGAGGCCCGCTGCAGGGTCTTGCGCACCGGGTGGGTGTAGTCGTGCTGGGACAGGTTCGTGTACATGAAGCTGCCGAAGTTCTTCGAGGTCGGGGTCTTCGTCGTGTCCGCCACGAAGGTGTCAGTGGTCCTGGCCGAGGGGTTGACCTCACCGTCGAGGATCTTTCCGAGGGCCTTGAAACCCACCTGCCCCGGTGGGATGGCCCACACGATTGCGTCGATCTGCGGGTCGGCCTCGAGGTCGCCGAGTTCGAAGACGTTGGCACCGTTGTAGACGACGATCACGGTCTCGGAGTTCTTCTTTGCCAAGTCGATCATGTCGCGCTCGGAGCGCGACAGGGACAGGTATCCCTGACCGGCCTCGAAGTCCTTGTACTGTGTGGAGTTCTCCTTGTAGGAGTAGGCGGGCTGCTCCTCGATCTGTCCGACCATGTCCCACGGAAGGTCGAAGCCCTCACCGCCGGATCGCGAGATGGTGACGATGGAGGTCTTGGAGTGGGACTGCACCGAGGTCAGGAGCTTTTGCGGGTACGAGGCCGCCGCTGGCTCGGGCAGGGTCCACTCCGCCTTGGCGATGGCGATGGCGATGTCGGGTCGGTCGCTGCGGTAGGTCGTGTAGAAGTCGATGAGGGCCTGGTTGGTCTGGAAGCCGGCCTCCTGCAGGCCTTCGAGCAGGGTGACCTTGTCATGGTTCTCCGACATGGCGCCCGATCCGGTGCCGCCGTAGACGGGGTTGGTGGAGGCCCATCCGAAGGTGTTGACTGCCGAGCCCTTTTCCAGGGGCAGTGCCCCGCCCTCGTTCTTGAGGAGCACCATGCCTTCCTCGGCGATGGAGGCGCCGAGGTCGTTCATGTGTGCGACGGTGGCATCCGACAGGACGCCGTCGCCGGAAGCGAGGTTCAGGGTGTTGCGAAGGCCTCCGTAGAGCATCGACATGACGGAGACGACGGCGACGAGCATCATCGCGATCCACGTCGTCGAGCGTACGAACTTGCGTGTGCGGGGCACACGCCCCCGCGCTGCAATGGTGACGACCAGTGCCAGGACCAGCGCCACTCCCAAGACGATGAGCGGGACCTGCAACGATTCCACCATTGCCAGGACGTCGCTCCATTCGATCTCGAGCATCAGGACCACCTCTCCGTGAATCGGGGAGCACCACCTCGTGCTCCTGCTTCACTTCGCAGGATGCCCCGTCTCCCTGGTGAGCGGCACCACACATGGACAAGCTGTCGCTTTCCACGCAGTCAGGACGGAGCGCTCAGGGGCGGCCTCGTTCGAGGATCTGCGTCAAGCGCTCGTGCTCGCAGCACACATCCGCATCCTCGCTCCACCGGACCAGGATCGGGGCGGCCTCCTCCAGCAGACGACGGGCGTCCTCCCGAGCACCCGGTCGCTCGCGCCCCAGCAGCAACACCCGTGCCGCCACCAGAAGGATCCGCAGCTCCCGGTCTGCGTCCCCGGTTTCCCGGAAGCCCGCGAGCGCGCGCTCGGCGCGAGCCAGGCCCTCGTCCTCCTCGCCGCAGGCCAGCAGGCACTGCGAGCGCGTCGCCTCCACATGGGACAGCTCCCACAGGGGCGAGAAGTCGGAGCCCTGCTCCACCTCCATCTTGCGCACCAGGCCTTCCGCCTGGTCCAGCAGGTCGCGGATCCGGTCCAGGCGTTCACGCGCCAAGTGCAGGGTCGGCTGCGAGGACAGGTCCATGGCGGCGCTGAGCAGGTACCTTTCGCGCGTGAACTGCGAGCGCAGGTCCTCCCCCTGTTCGAGGGCGGCGCACTGCTGCATGAGCTCAGAAGCCTGGTCGAAGTCACCCAGCCCGCGCGCCGCCGCCCCCGCCTTCTCCAGGCAGTACTGCTGGGTCTCGGTCTCGCCGCGCTCGCCGCGCGCACGCGCACACTCCAACGCCAGGGGCAGCAGCGACTCGTCCTCCTCCAATTCGACGAAGAGGGTCAACAGCGAGGTGCGCAATCTCAGTCGCAGTTCCGCGTAGCGCGGACCCCGGCAGTGTTCCAGGCAGGTCTCCAACACCTCTGCGGCCTCCATCGTCCGCCCGCTGTTGGCCAGGAGTCGAACCAGCAGCTGCATGTCGGCCAGGACGAACGGGACCCTGCCTGCCGCGCCGTAGAGGTTGACGATCTCGCGCAGGCTGTGGATGGCCTCCTCCTTGAAGCCGTGACTGGCACTGATGTTGGCGAGTGCCCGGTTGGCGCCCAGGAAGACCGACATGGGCACGGTCTCGAAGCTCATCAGCAGGGCGTCCAGCCTCTGGCAGGCCCCCAGGACATCGCCCATCACGGCTCGCACCATCTCCACGCCGGTGAGGGCGCGTGCCTCGTGGAGTCGGTCGGGGTCACCGGCCACGGCGACGAGGGCGCGGGTGGCGTCCTCGCACAGGGCGATTGCCTCCGCCGCCAGGGTCTCATCACGCCATTGGGTGGGCGGCCACGTGAGCAGGACGGACGCCAGCGCGATCTCGCGCAGTTCCTGCTCAGCGCAGTACTGGTCCAGCCGGGTGCGCAATTGGCGGACCAGGTCGACCGCCGTGGCAACGAGTGGCGGCCACGCGTCCTGGTCCCCCGACGGTGCGAGCGTGGCCTCGGCCATGAACAGCTGGACACGGTCGAAGAGGGTCGCCGGGTCGGTGCTCTCCATGTCGACAAGGTCCCTCATCGCCTGGAGGTGCCCTTCGGCCGACGTCGCATCGGCCAAGGCGTGGAAGGCGTTGACGGCGCACGCGTGCGCGTCCACGGCCACTTCGGAGGGCACGTCCTGGTCGAGGAGTTCGACCATTGCGTCCCATCCGGCGCCCGCCCGGTCCCTGTCGGCCCGCAACGCGTGGAAGGAACGCTCTGCGATCGCCTCGGCCAAGTCCTTAGGGTGGGTCGGCGCAACGGGGCGGGCCGATCCGCTCCACGGCAGTCGCGGCCCGTGGGAGCCTGGGGAGGCGGGCGACGAGGGCGCATTCGCACTGCCATTTCCCGGTGGGGCCGGGGCCGCCGGAACCTCGAAGAACTCGACCGTGTCCTCGCCGCGGTCGGGGTCCAGGGGGCGAGTCGACATGGTGCGCCCGATGCGACTGGACACGACGGTGTTGCCGTTGCGGCGGTCGAAGTCAGCCGCAATCACGCAGGCCCACCGACGCAGGGCCTCTGCGGCCTCGGCAATGGTGGAGCCCGCCCCGACCTCGTGACCGGGGCTGAAGACCTCGTGCGCGGGCAGGTCCACCCCCAGGAGCTCCTCCCCCGCCCCGGCCTCGACCAAGGACTCCAGAAGGGCCGTGGCCGGGGCCAGGAAGGCGAGCAGATGAGCGACCTGGAAGATGCGGTTCGTCCACGACCCGTGCGCGCGCAGGACCGCGAGTCCGCGGCGCAGGCGCCCCGAGACCACCAGGTACGTCAGGTGGTCGCCGATCTGCCCGATGTGACGCTCCTGGGCGCGGTGACGTCGGTAGGCGGCCACATGCGTGCGCCAGGCCTCTTCCCGCCTGCCGAGTCGTTCCATGGAGGCTGCCACCAGGGCCTGGACCCTGGCGGGCTGCTCCTTGCAGCCGAGCTGGCCCGTGAGGATCGGGGAGGCGACCGCCAACGCGGCCTCGTCCTGCCCTTGGTCGATGAACCACTGGATCTCCCGCTCCGGGTCGCAGGCTTCGCAGTCGGAGCGGTCATCACGTGGAGCGGCCCGCCATGCCACGAGTTCTCGTTCGCGGCGCTCCTCCTCGCCCAGGTGCCGCGCGGAGCGCACACGTGTCCCGTGAACCGCGTGCATCGACTTGCCCTGCGCGCGGTACTCACGTTCCATGTCCTGCTCCAGGGCGTGGACCTGTTCAGCCGACACGCGGGGAGAAGCGGCGGCGATGGTGACGGCGCTCTTGAAGTACCACAGGATCGACGCCACTGAATGGTCGGGCACCACTTCGGGGGTGGTCCGCAAGGTGTGCAGGCACCACGCGAAAGGAGCCAGCGCCTTCTCCGCCTCTGCGGAGAAGACGTAGGCGCGCACCAGTGCAAGACGGGCGTCGACTGCCAGCGCCTTTTCGCCCAACTCGTCTGCGGCCAACACGGCGCGTGAGAGCAGGTCGAAGGTCGGCGCCTCATTGGGCATGGTCAGTCCCTGTGCGATGGCGGAACGGATCTCGTCGGCGTTGTCCATCCTTCACTCCCCTTCCCTGCGAGCGGCCGCGCGAGCATTGGAACGCAGCAGGTCCACGAAGGCGTCGCGGACCCTGCCGACCTGCGAGATCCAGTCGTTGACCAGCATGTAGAACTGCGTGTCCGACATGCCTCCGGTGGCCACCTGCCAACACTGGAGCTCCAGGACCTCCGCGTCGGGGCCGATCTGCGGGGCCTTGCGAATGCCGATGAGCGGCCACTGGTGCTCCACGGCTTGTCGGCGCAGGAACTCGCGCCCCTCCGGGATGGTCGTGAAGCCCTCCTCGCCGAGCACTGACCGCACCATGGCCAGGCGCCCCTGGGGGCCGAGGACGATGTCGTAGTCATGTCCCCCCAGGTGGAGGAGGAACACCGTGCCGGCCTCGGTGTGTTCGACCTGGACCTGTGGGTCCGCGGAGCCCAGCAGGGCCTTCAGGCGCTCCTCGGTCAGCGGCGGGGCGACCTCCTCCGAGGGTTTCCTCCACCATGGGATCATCGGCGTTCCTCCACGATCGTCGAAATGGCGCGGGTCGTGCGCATGCGGCCCTCCTGCAGGGCGCGCAGGGCGTCGCACAGGGCGGTGTCGAGTTGGACGTCGCTGAGCCCTGCCGCCACATTCACCGTGACATCCACCGTCATGGGGGTGCGGGGCAGGGGTTCCCTGCTCTGCAGGACGGCGCGGGTCGACCACAGCTGCGTGTCGGACTGGCGGATGGCGTCGGCCAGGTCCTCGACGGGCAGGTTGTCGGTTTCGACCTCCTCGGTGGTGCGCAGGACCATGACCTGGTCGGTCAGGGCGTGGACGAGGACGGCCCGGCCCTCGGGGTCCAGTGTGACCGCACCGTCCTCCCAGGCGGTGGCGATGTCGTGGGTGCCGGCCCAGTGCAGGACCCTGGCGATGGTCACTCGCGGTAGTCGAGACATGTGCCCCACGTTACAGGCTGAGGCCGGTCAGGACAGGGCGGAGTCCAGCAAGGTTCCCATGACCTGTGCCGCCCACACGCGTTCCTTGGCACCCAGGGGCTGGCGGCCGGCAAGCAGCGCCTGCACGTAGAGTCCCCGAAGGACGGTGGTCCGGGTCTGCGCAGGGGCCTCGGATCGCACCAGGCGCGCCACGACGGCGCTGTTGAGGTTGAGGACCAGGACCGGCGAGCGGTCCCGGGCAAAGGGGTCGGACACGCCCAGCACGTCCTCCCACACGCCTGAGGCCGCCGCCCGTGAGGACCTGTCCGCCAGGCGTGAGGCCAGGTCCGGATCGGGCATGTGGACGGCCGGCATCGTGCCCGGCTCGAAGCGCCGCAGGACGATGCGGCACTCCTGAGGTGGGATCGCCTCCTCCGCCAGGAAGAGCAGGTCCGAGGCTTCGGCCAGCTCCGCCGGCGTGCACTGGCCGAAGGTCGCGAGGATCTCCTCCGGGTCGACAAGGGCCAGGTCCAGACTGTGCCGGTCCTGGCCGCCGGCGCGCCACCATGCCTGGAGAACCGGTTCCTCATTGACGTGACCGGCGTCCACCAACAGGATCCTCTGGGCGCGCGCCACCTCTGCCAGTGCCCGGAACTGGTCGCTGGTGCGGGTCCAGCGCACCGTGGAGCCCCAGGAGGCGATGTCCTCGAGGGTCATTCCTCCGGCTGTCGTGTCGAAGAGATAGGTGCGGGCCACGACCTCCAGGGTGGAGGCGTCCTCCAGCGCCACCTGCAGCAGGGCGGATGCGTGGGAGGCAAGGAAGGCGCGGAACCGCCCGGGTGCCACTCTGGAGAGTCGGGCGAGCCAGTCGAGGACGGTGCTGCCCACCTGGTCGCGGACCAGGTCCATCAGGTCGTCCTCGACCAACTGTTCGCGCGAGGCCGTCGGCCGCAGGTGCTCGGCCCCGGCCACCACTCGCGTGAAGTAGCACCACATGGGTGCCAAGCGCGCCCCTCCGCGCGAGATGAGCATTCCTTTGACGTGTGCGGTGTCATGTGGGCGGCCCGCAGTCTGCACGGAGTCCGCCACGAAGGCGACACCCTTCAGGCCTGCCACGGGAACGTCCAGGTCGATGACGTCCAGGGGCGTGAAGGACAGGTGCTGTTCGCACCACAGGACGCGTTCATGGTGGCTGAGCTCCCACACCGGGGTGGTGCGGCAGTGCAGGGTGGTCTCCCCGCCGGCCTCGACCCGCAGGTCCAGGGGCAGCAATTCGGCGAACTCGTCGACCAGGGCGCGCACGGTGGCCGGCCTCGTCCATTCCTCGTGGGGGCGCGGAGCCAGGCTCACCCGGGTGCCGGGGCTCGGCAGGGCGCCCTCGTCCCCGGGGCCGAGGGTGCGGACCGCGTAGCTGCCGTCGACCCTGCCCGTCCATTCGACGGTCGGGGCGTTCGGGGTGGTGGCGCTGCGGGAGTGGACGGTGATCGTGTCGCTGACCATGAAGCAGGAGAGCAGGCCGATGCCGAACTGTCCGAGGAAGTCGCCTCGCGCCATCCCCAGCTCGTCGCGTTTGGAGGAGGAGCCGATCGTCGCCAGGAAGGTGGCCGCCTGGTTGAAGGTGAGCCCAATGCCGCTGTCTGTGCAGGTCAGGCGGTCATCGGTGATGCGGATGTCGACGCGGGCGGGTGCGCTGGGGTCGAGGGCGCGCCGGGCCAGGATCGCGTCGTGGGCGTTCTGGACGAGTTCACGCACATACACACGCGGCCCGGAGTACAGGTGGCGTGAAAGCAATTCGACCATGCCGCGCAGATCGACGCGGAAGGTGGCGTCCATGCAGGTCTTCTCCGTTCGACTCGGGCCCCGGCCCCCATCCTTGCGCACATCCTCCCATCTGCGGGCCTCAACGCACCTTGCGCCAGGAGTCGACCGGACGGTGCTGACCGACGAATCTCACGGGAGGAGGGACGAATCTCACGGGAAGACGGGGCGGCCCCTGCATTCCCTCACGGGTTCGCAGGGGCCGCCGAGTCGGTTGCCACTCACTCCTGGAAGTTCATGCCGAAATCGATTGAGCCGAGCGCGTCGAGGAAGTCCTCGGAGACCTCGCCGTCGGCGAAGTCCATGTCGGCGTAGTTCGAGTTCGCCAAGGCCTCCGCAGTGGGTTCGACAATGACGTCGTTGTAACGGGCCAGGCCCGTACCCGCCGGGATGAGCTTGCCGAGGATGACATTCTCCTTCAGACCCACCAGGAAGTCCTTCTTGCCGTTCATTGCGGCCTCGGTGAGAACCTTCGTGGTCTCCTGGAAGGAGGCCGCCGACAGCCACGAGTCCGTGGCAAGCGACGCCTTGGTGATGCCCATGAGCATCTGACGACCCGAAGCGGGCTGACCGCCCTCGGCGGCAACCTTCCGGTTCTGCGACAGGTAGGCCATGCGGTCCACCAGCTCACCCGGCATGAAGGTCGTGTCACCCGGCTCCAGGATGGTCACCTTGCGCAGCATCTGACGCACGATGACCTCGATGTGCTTGGAGTGGATGCCCACACCCTGGTCGCGGTAGACCTTCTGGACCTCGTCCACCAGCTGCTTCTGGGCCACATTGCGACCCATGATGCGCAGGACCTCCTTGGGGTCCAACTGGCCCTCGGTCAAAGGCGTGCCGGCTGCGACGTGCTCACCCTCGGCCACCAAGAGCTTCTGGCGACGTGAGAGCTCGATGACCAGGTCCTCCTTGCCGTCGTCGCGGGTGACGACGATGCGACGCACCGCAGGATCCTCGTCGTCGATGTGGATCTTTCCGGCGGCCTCGACCATCTTGGCCTCGGCCTTGGGGGTCCGGGCCTCGAAGAGCTCCTGGACACGCGGCAGACCCTGCGTGATGTCGGAGGCCGAGGCCGCACCACCGGTGTGGAAGGTGCGCATCGTCAACTGCGTGCCGGGCTCGCCGATGGACTGGGCGGCGATGATGCCGACCGCCTCGCCGATGTCCACCTGCTTGCCGGTGGCCAAGGAACGGCCGTAGCAGGTCGCGCAGGTGCCGACCTGCGACTCGCAGGTCAGGACCGAACGACAGGTGACCTCCGCGACTCCCGCGGCCACGAGGGCGGCCAGCTGGTCGTCACCCAGGTCCGTGCCGGCCTCCAGGACCACCGTGCCGTCCTCGGCCACCGCATCACGGGCCAGGGTCCGGGCGTAGGCCGTGGTCTCGGCCGTCTCCAACTTGACCCACTGCCCGTCGACCTGCTCGGCCACCGGGATGCGGATGCCACCGCGGGTGCCGCAGTCCGCGTCACGGACGATGACGTCCTGGGAGACGTCGACCAGACGACGCGTGAGGTAGCCCGACTCGGCGGTGCGCAGAGCCGTGTCGGCCAGGCCCTTGCGGGCGCCGTGCGTGGCGATGAAGTACTCCAGGACCGTCAGACCCTCGCGGTAGTTCGCCTTGATGGGACGCTCGATGAGTTTCTGCTTCGGGTCCGAGACCAGGCCACGCATACCCGCCAACTGCTGGACCTGGGACCAGTTGCCTCGCGCACCCGAGGACACCATCCGGTACACGGTGTTGCGTTCCTCGAAGTTCGCGCGCATGTCCTCGGCGACCTCCTTGGTGCACTCCAGCCAGAGCTTGACCAACTCCTCGTAGCGGGTGTCCTCGGAGATGAAGCCCGTCTCGTACTGGTCCTGGACCTGGGCGGCGCGCTCCTCGTAGCGGGCCAGGATCTCCTCCTTGCGGGGAGAGGCCTGGATGTCGGAGAAGGCAATGGTGACGCCCGACCACGTCGACCAGTGGAACCCGGCCGCCTTCAATGCGTCCAGCGACTCGGCGACGAGGACGTTCGGGTAGCGCTCGGTCAGGGCGTTGACGATCTGGCCGAGCTGCTTCTTGCCGACGACCTCGTTGACGAAGGGGTAGTCGACGGGAAGCTGCTCGTTGAAGATCGCGCGACCCAGCGAGGTCTCCAGCAGGACGTCGTCGCCCTCGTTCCAGCCCTCGGGGGCCTGCCACCCCACGGGCGGCACGATCCCGGAGAAACGGATGAGCGCACGGGCGTTGAGGTGCAGGTCGCCGTTGTCGAAGGCCATGCGCGCCTCGGCCGGGCTGGAGTACGCCGGGAGGATCTCCTCGCCCGCGGAGTCACGCGCCACCTCGACGGACGGATCGGGATCCGAGGTCAGGTGGAACAATCCGATGATCATGTCCTGCGAGGGCATGGCCACCGGGCGGCCGTCGGAGGGCTTGAGGATGTTGTTCGTCGAGAGCATGAGGATGCGGGCCTCGGCCTGCGCCTCAGCGCCCAGCGGCAGGTGGACCGCCATCTGGTCGCCGTCGAAGTCGGCGTTGAAGGCGCCGCAGGCCAGCGGGTGCAGCTGGATGGCCTTGCCCTCGATGAGCTGGGGTTCGAAGGCCTGGATGCCCAGACGGTGCAGGGTGGGGGCGCGGTTGAGCAGCACCGGGTGCTCGCGGATGACGTCGTCCAGGACGTCCCACACCTCGGGGCGCTGACGCTCCACCTTGCGTTTGGCGGCCTTGACGTTCTGCGCGAAGTTCTTCTCGACCAGACGCTTCATGACGAAGGGCTTGAACAGTTCCAGTGCCATCTGCTTGGGCAGACCGCACTGGTGCAGCTTGAGCTGCGGTCCGACGACGATGACCGAACGGCCCGAGTAGTCGACGCGCTTGCCCAGCAGGTTCTGGCGGAAACGCCCCTGCTTGCCCTTGAGCATGTCGGAGATCGACTTGAGGGGACGGTTGCCCGGGCCCGCGACAGGACGGCCACGACGGCCGTTGTCGAAGAGGGCGTCCACCGACTCCTGGAGCATGCGCTTCTCGTTGTTGACGATGATCTCCGGCGCACCCAGTTCCAGCAGTCGCTTCAGACGCGAGTTGCGGTTGATGACGCGACGGTACAGGTCGTTCAGGTCCGAGGTCGCGAAGCGGCCACCGTCCAACTGCACCATGGGGCGCAGGTCCGGCGGAATGACCGGGATGCAGGTGAGCACCATGGACTCGGGCGCATTGCCGGTGGCCACGAAGGCGTTGATGACCTTCAGACGCTTGATGGCGCGGGTCTTGCGCGGGCCGGTCTCGCTGGCGATGACCTGACGCAGCTGCTCGACCTCGCCGGCCAGGTCGAAGGTCTGCAGTCGCTTCTGGATGGCGGCAGCGCCCATGTCACCCTTGAAGTAGGTGCCGTAGCGGACCTTCATCGCACGGTAGAGGCGCTCGTCGCCCTCCAGGTCACCGACCTTGAGGTCCTTGAAGCGATCCCACACCTTCTCCAGGTCGTCCAGGTCGGCCTCGAAGCGGCGGCGGATCTTGGCCATGTCGCGCTCACCGTTGCGGCGGGCGTTCTCACGGTCCTTGGCGCTGCGCCCCTCGGCCTCCATCGCGGCCAGGTGGGACTCGAGCTGCTCGGCGGCGGCGTTGATGGCGGTGTCGCGCTCGTCCTCCAGGTGCTTCTTCTCCACCTCGAGTTCTCCGCGCAGGTCGGCCAGGTCCTCGTGGCGCCCCTTCTCGTCGACCTCGGTGATCATGTAGGCGGCGAAGTAGATGACCTTCTCCAAGTCCTTCGGGGCCAGGTTGAGCACGTAGCCCAAGCGCGAGGGCACGCCCTTGAAGTACCAGATGTGGGTGACCGGGGCGGCCAGGTCGATGTGCCCCATGCGCTCACGACGCACCTTGGAGCGGGTGACCTCCACACCGCACTTCTCGCAGATGATGCCCTTGTAGCGCACGCGCTTGTACTTGCCACAGGCGCACTCCCAGTCGCGGGTGGGGCCGAAGATCTGCTCACCGAAGAGACCGTCGCGTTCGGGTTTGAGCGTGCGGTAGTTGATGGTCTCGGGCTTCTTCACCTCGCCCCAGGACCATCCACCCTGGGACACCGGGCCCATGTTGGCGCTGGTGGCAAGGGTGATCTTCAGGCTTTCGAAAGTTTTGGCGTCCAACAACGTTTACTCCTCAGTTCTCAGATCGCATCGATGGTCGCCGCAGCGTTGGGACGGGCTTCGAGGGCGATGCCCAGGTCCTCGCGCGCATTGAAGTCGTCGTCCTCGTCGCGCAGGTCGATGACGTTGTCCGCCGCGTCGAGGGCCTCGACGTTCAGGCAGAGGGAACGCATTTCCTGGATGAGGACCCGGAAGGACTCGGGGATGCCCGGCTCGGGGATGTCCTCGCCCTTGACGATCGCCTCGTAGACCTTCACGCGGCCGATCGTGTCGTCGGACTTGATGGTCAACAGCTCCTGCAGGGCGTAGGCGGCGCCGTAGGCCTCCAGCGCCCACACCTCCATCTCGCCGAAACGCTGGCCGCCGAACTGGGCCTTCCCGCCCAGCGGCTGCTGCGTGATCATCGAGTACGGGCCGGTGGAGCGCGCGTGGATCTTGTCGTCGACGAGGTGGTGCAGCTTGAGCATGTAGGCGTAGCCGACGGCGATCGGGTACGGGAAGGGCTCTCCGGAGCGCCCGTCGAACAGGCGCGCCTTGCCCTCGTGGTTCGTCAGCCGGTCACCGTCGCGGCTCGGGTTGACGTTGCGCAGCAGACCCTGCAGCTCCTCGGCCTCCAGGCCGTCGAAGACGGGGGTGGCCACCAGCGTCTCGGGCTCGGTCCTGACGGCGCCCTCGGGCAGGTGCCTGGTCCACTCCTCGCCGGCCTCGACGGCCTCGGTGGCGTCCCAACCCTGGTGGGCCAGCCACCCGAGGTGGTACTCCAGCACCTGGCCGACGTTCATGCGACCGGGCACACCCAGCGGGTTGAGGATGATGTCGACGGGGGTTCCGTCCTCGAGGAAGGGCATGTCCTCCACGGGCAGGATCTTCGAGACGACACCCTTGTTGCCGTGGCGGCCGGCCATCTTGTCACCGATGGTGATCTTGCGGCGCTGGGCCACGTACACGCGCACCGTCTGGCGCACGCCGGGGTTGAGGTCGTCCTCCTCGTCGTTGAACTCGCGCACACCGATGACGATGCCCTCCTCGCCGTGGGGCACGCGCAGGGAGGTGTCGCGCACCTCGCGGGCCTTCTCGCCGAAGATGGCGCGCAGCAGGCGCTCCTCACTGGTCAATTCGGTCTCACCCTTGGGGGTGACCTTGCCGACGAGGACGTCGCCGGCGGTGACCTCGGCGCCGATGCGGATGATGCCGCGCTCGTCGAGGTCGGCCAAGGACTCCTCGGAGACGTTGGGGATGTCGCGGGTGATCTCTTCCTCACCGAGTTTGGTCTCGCGGGCGTCGACCTCGTACTCCTCGATGTGGATGGAGGTCAGGACGTCCTCTTCGACGACGCGGCGCGACAGGATGATCGCGTCCTCGTAGTTGAGGCCCTCCCACGACATGTAGGCCACCAGCAGGTTCTTGCCCAGGGCGACCTCACCGTTGTCGGTGGCGGGGCCGTCGGCCAGGACGGTGCCGACCTCGACACGGTCGCCCTCGTCGACGATGACACGCTGGTTGGTGCAGTTGCCGGGGTTCGAGCGCTCGAACTTCTCCAGGCGGTAGGTGTCGCGTCCACCCTCGTCCGTGGTGACGACGACCAGGTCGGCGCTCACCTCCGTGACGACGCCCGAGTGGCGGGCGATGACCATTTCACCGGAGTCCTGGGCGGCGCGGCGCTCCATGCCGGTGCCGACCAGCGGCGCCTCGGTGGTCAGCAGCGGCACGGCCTGACGCTGCATGTTCGCGCCCATGAGGGCACGGTTGGCGTCGTCGTGCTCGAGGAAGGGGATGAAGGCGGTGGCCACGGACACCATCTGGCGGGCCGAGACGTCCATGTAGTCCACGCGGTCGCGGTGGATGAGCGTCGGGTCCTCGCCGGCCACGCGGCACAGGACCATTTCCTCGCTGAAGGCGCCGTCGGCGTCCAGTGGCGAGGAGGCCTGCGCGATGAAGTGCGTGAACTCGTCGTCGGCCGTCAGGTAGGCGACCTCGTCGGTGACGCGCCCGTCCCTGACCACGCGGTACGGGGTCTCGATGAAACCGAAGGGGTTGATGCGGGCGAAGGTCGCCAGCGAGCCGATGAGGCCGATGTTCGGGCCTTCAGGGGTCTCGATGGGGCACATGCGGCCGTAGTGCGAGGGGTGGACGTCACGGACCTCCATGCCGGCGCGGTCGCGCGAGAGGCCACCGGGGCCGAGCGCGGACAGGCGACGCTTGTGGGTCAGGCCCGCCAGCGGATTGTTCTGGTCCATGAACTGCGAGAGCTGCGAGGTCCCGAAGAACTCCTTGATCGCGGCGACGACCGGGCGGATGTTGATCAGCGAGGTCGGGGTGATCGCGTCGGGCTCCTGGGTGGTCATGCGTTCACGCACCGTGCGCTCCATGCGGGCCAGACCCGTGCGGACCTGGGCCTGGATGAGCTCACCCACGGCGCGGATGCGGCGGTTGCCGAAGTGGTCGATGTCGTCGGGTTCGACGCGCACCTCGACGGGCTCACCGTGGCGGGTGCCCGCGAAGGTCCGCTCCCCCTTGTGAAGGCTGAGCAGGTACTTCACCGTGGCGACGATGTCTTCCAGGGTGAGGACCGAGACATGCGGGTCGACCTCGAGGGCCAACTTCTTGTTGATCTTGTAGCGGCCGACCTTGGCCAGGTCGTAGCGCTTCTTCTCGAAGTAGAAGTTCTCCAGCAGTGCGGCGGCGGACTCGACATTGGCGGGTTCGCCCGGACGCAGCTTGCGGTAGATGTCGAGCAGGGCTTCCTCGCGGGTGGACACGGTGTCCTTCTCGAGGGTTTCCAGCAGCACCGGGTAGTCGGCGAACTGCTCGCGGATCTCGGCCTCGGTCATGCCGATGGCCTTGAGGAAGTGGGTGACGGACTGCTTGCGCTTGCGGTCGATGCGCACGCCCACGGCGTCGCGCTTGTCGATCTCGAACTCCAACCACGCACCGCGGCTCGGGATGACCTTGGCACCGAACACGTCCTTGTCGGAGGTGCGGTCCGAGGTGCGTTCGAAGTAGACGCCCGGGGAACGCACGAGCTGCGAGACGACGACACGTTCTGTGCCGTTGATGATGAAGGTGCCGCGCTCGGTCATGAGCGGGAAGTCGCCCAGGAAGATCGTCTGGGTCTTGATCTCGCCCGTGCCGTAGTTCATGAACTCGGCGGAGACGTACAGGGCGGCGGAGTACGTGTAATCCTTGGCCTTGGCCTCGTCGACCGTGTACTTCGGGGAATCGAAGCTCGGGTCGCGAAGGGTCAGGGACATGGTCTCGGCCACGTCCTCGATGGGGGTGATCTCGGCGAAGATCTCCTCCAGGCCGGACACGTCGGGGATGTCGTCGCGTCCTTGTGCCTGGGCGGCGGCAACACGCGCCTTCCACGCGTCATTGCCGAGAAGCCAGTCGAAGCTCTCGGTCTGCAGGCCCAGAAGGTTGGGGGCCTGGAGGGGTTCGCGGAGCTTGGCGAAGGAGATTCGGGTCCTGGGCTGGGTGGAAGCGGAGTGACTGGCGGTCACGGGGGTCCTTCCGGGCGTTGTCCATGCGCGAACGCTCTTCGCGCCCATTACCTGACTCCGTCCGCTTTCCGCCAAGCGCCGGTTACGGCGGGTGGGTACGGGTCACCTCGGGCACACGAAGGCGCAAACTCTCACACTAGGACGGGGAGGCGCCCAGGACAAGGCCGACCAAGGCGATGTGTGCAGATTCACGCAGGCCAAGGCGCGACCGGCATCCTGCCGCGAGGGCGGGAGTGCGCAAAAGAGGGAACCCCCGGGTCCGGGCCCGGGGGTTCGTGCTGCTCCGGCGACTGGACTCGAACCAGTAACCGTCCGATTAACAGTCGGATGCTCTGCCATTGAGCTACGCCGGAATGCGCGGTTGCGTGTGGAACTCTAGCCATGCGGAGTCCCCGGTGGCAAATCCGCACAGGGAGGTGAAGGTCACGCCCCCGCCCTCGTCCCGGTCAGGGCATGCGGTGCCCGCCACAACCACGGCGCCCAGGTGCGGGTCAACCACCACAGGGCCAGCGCCCCGGCCACACCCGCCACGGTGCCCGCCGCGATGTGCACGACGGGGGCCTGGACCCCGACCTTGACCAGTAGGATCCTCGTCGCCGCAAGGGCCAACACGTGGGCCAGGAAGATCTCCAGGGAGCGCCTGCCCACAGCGGCCACCCAGCCCGCACCCCACCGGGTGCGGGCCAGGAGTGCCGACACGGCCACGACCGCAACGACCCCCAGCAGGGTCGCAAGGACGCTCAGCCCCACACTCACTGGAGTGCGCACGAGTTTGGAGTACGTGGGTCCGGCGGCAGGGGTCCACGCGACCAGCGCCGCCCACCCGAGACCCGCCGCAGCAGCGATGCCCGCAAGTTCTGCGAGGCCGCGCCCTTCGACCAGGGCGACCACGCGCGGCAGGGCGACGATGGAGGCCAGGACGAAGATGGCGGTCATGCCATGTCCCTGCAGGCCCGCCACAGGGCCGAAGAGGCCCCACACGCAGACGCTGAGGACGACCGAGGCCGCACCGAGGACCCAGGCGCGCCAAGGCGAGGCCCAGGGCCGGACGAGGGCGACGAGAAGGCTCACCACGGCGATCCACGGGAAGAACCACATGTGGCTCTGCGGGTGCACGAGGTCCAGGACGGCCCACCAGTCCTTGCCGTTGTTCACCGAGGAGGCCAGGAGCACCTGGAGACTGCCCTGGAGCAGACTCCACAGCACGTAGAGCCACGCGAAGTCGACGAGGCGCCGACGCAGGTAGGGGCCAGCGCCGCGCCGCTGCACGCTGCCCGCGACGACCAGGCCGGCGGCGAAGGCGAAGACGGCCAGGTGAACGGAGTAGATGGCGCGGTCGACCAGCGGGTACCAGCCCCCGGCCGATTCGACGAGGCCGGCATTGGCAAGGCCGCGGATGACGTGGCCGGCGACGATCAGGACGATGGCCACGGCCTTGGCGACGTCCAATGTGGCATCCCTGCGGGTGGCGGGCCTGTCGTTCACGGCCCAGAGTCTAGCAACGCCCACGAAGGCCGACCCCGCCTGCCTGTACCCTTGTAGTGCCCCAGTAGCTCAGTCGGTCAGAGCATCGGACTCATAATCCGCGGGTCGCCGGTTCAAGCCCGGCCTGGGGCACCACGACCGTCCCGTCCGGGACGGACGCCAAGCGCCCCGGGAACCGTGCGGTTCCCGGGGCGCTGCGGCTTCGAGCCGAGTCCCTGCGCCCTGCGACGCCGAGTCGCGTCAGGGGCAGGAGGTGAGGGTCACTTGAGGGTGACCTTGCCGCCGGCCTCTTCGATCTCGGCCTTGGCCTTCTCGGCGTCTTCCTTCTTGGCGTTCTCGAAGATGGTCGAGGGGGCGCCGTCGACGAGGTCCTTGGCCTCCTTCAGGCCCAGGCCGGTCAGGGCCTTGACGGCCTTGACGACGGCGATCTTCTTGTCGCCGGCCGATTCGAGGACGACCTCGAACTCGGACTTCTCCTCCTCGGCCTCGGCCTCGCCGGCGGCAGGGGCGGCGGCGACGGCGACAGCGGCCGGGGCGGCGGCGGTCACGTCGAAGACCTCTTCGAAGAGCTTGACGAACTCGGAGAGCTCGATGAGGGTCATTTCCTTGAAAGCGTCGATGAGCTCGTCGTTGGAGAGCTTGGCCATGATTGGCATCCTTCCTGATTGGACCTGCTACGCGAGCAGTGGGTTGGTGTATCCGGCTGCGACCGCGTCAGGCCGCTTCGCCCTGCTTCTCGCGCAGGGCGTCGATGGTGCGCACCGCCTTGGACGGGAGCGCGGTGAAGGCGTACGCCGCCTGGGAGATCTTCGCCTTGAGGACACCTGCGGCCTTGGCCAGCAGGACCTCGCGGGACTCCAGGTCGGCGAGCTTCTTGACACCCTCTGCGGAAAGCGCTGCGCCTTCCATGGCGCCGGACTTCAGCACCAGCATCGGGTTCGCCTTGGCAAAATCACGCAGCGTCTTGGCGACCTCGACCGGGTCACCCGTGACGAACGCGATGGCGGTGGGGCCCTTGAGGTCCTCCACGAGGAAGTCGAGTCCGACCTCCTGCGCCGCCAGACGCGCCAGCGTGTTCTTCACCACGGCGTAGTTCGCGTTCTCACCCAGGCCGCGACGCAGCTCCTTGAGCTGCCCCACGGTCAGGCCGCGGTACTCAGTCAGCACGACGGCACCGGCCTCGCGGAACTGCTCCACGAGTTCGGCGACGGCGGCCACCTTGTCAGACCTCGCCATGGTCCTCCTTCCAGTTGTGTGCCGCCGGCCCATGTGAAGAGCCCGGCACGCAGGCAAGCGCACCGGGCTCGAAAGTCCGTTCCCGCACGAGGGCGGGTCACTCACCTGCGTCGGTTGCTCCAGCATTTCGTCCCGGGGTCCCGGGCGTCCGACGGTCTTCGGCGGGGACCACGCTATCAGGCGGGCACCGTGAGCTCCAAGCCGCGCAAGTGTGCAACCCGACACCGCCCCATTGGCGCCACCTCAGGGGTGAGCCGCCTCGACGGCACACCCCGTCGGACAGGACTGCGCCCCGACGACCATCGGCCGTCGGGGCGCAGCGCCAACAGAGTCCCTCTGTCCGACTCCGATCAGGAAGCGTCCTGGGAGGTGAGGTTGCGCGTCTTGGTGACGTCCAGCGGGATGCCGGGGCCCATCGTCGTGGAGACGGTGCCCTTGGAGATGTAGCGGCCCTTGGCGCTGGAGGGCTTCAGGCGCAGCACCTCTTCCAGGACTGCCGCGTAGTTCTCGGCCAGCTGGACGGCGTCGAAGGAGGACTTGCCGACGATGAACGCCAGGTTGGCGTGCTTGTCGACGCGGAACTCGATACGACCGCCCTTGATCTCACGGATCGCCTTGGCCACGTCCATGGTCACGGTGCCGGTCTTCGGGTTCGGCATGAGGCCACGCGGGCCGAGGACGCGGCCCAGGCGGCCGACCTTGCCCATGAGGTCGGGGGTGGCGACGGCCACGTCGAAGTCGGTGTAGCCCTTGGCGACCTTCTCGATCAGCTCGTCGCCGCCGACCTCGTCGGCCCCGGCCTCGATGGCCTCCTGCGCACGCTCACCAACGGCGAAGACCAAGACCCGGGAGGTCTTGCCGGTGCCGTGCGGCAGGTTGACGGTGCCGCGGACCATCTGGTCCGCCTTGCGGGGGTCGACGCCCAGTCGCAGCACGACCTCGACGGTCGAGTCGAACTTGGTGACGGTGGTGTCCTTGGCCAGCTGGAAGGCGGCCAGGGGGGCGTAGATCTCGCCTGCGTGGATCTTCTCCGCCGCAGCGCGGTAGCCCTTGGAGCGCTTGGTCATTCTGCTTCTTCTCCTTGCAGTCGTGGGTGCCGGGCAGCGCCTGCCCTACCACTGGGATGTCTGGTCAGCCTTCGACGGTGATGCCCATGGAGCGGGCGGTGCCGGCGATGATCTTCGTGGCGGCGTCGAGGTCGTTCGCGTTGAGGTCGACGAGCTTGGCCTGGGCGATCTCACGGACCTGGTCGGCGGTGATGGAGCCGACCTTCTCCGTGTTCGGACGGCCGGAGGCCTTCTGGACACCCGCGGCCTTCTTGATCATCTCCGAGGCCGGAGGCGTCTTGAGGACGAAGGTGAAGGAACGGTCCTCGTACACGGTGATCTCGACCGGGACGATCGAACCACGCTGGGCCTCGGTGGCCGCGTTGTACGCCTTCGTGAACTCGACGATGTTGACGCCGTGCTGGCCCAGTGCGGGGCCGACGGGCGGAGCAGGGGTCGCGGCGCCAGCTGCGATCTGCAGCTTGATCAGGCCGGTGACCTTCTTCTTCGGTGCCATTTTCGGGTCTTTCTTTCTCTGCGGTGCCACAGCGTTCGCTGCGGCGACGTGCGCGGCGCGGGCACACCCGTCCCGCGTGCGCACGAAGGATGATCGTATCGCGCGCGCCCACTCGTTCCCAAGTTCGGGTGCGCGACCTCACTGCGGCTCAGGCGTCGAGCTTCTTGACCTGGTCGAAGGACAGTTCCAGCGGGGTCTCGCGCTCGAAGATGGTGACCAGGACCTTGATCTTGCGGGTCTCGGGCATGATCTCGGAGACGGTGGCGCTCATGGATTCGAAAGGACCGTCGACGACGGTGACGACCTCTCCGACCTCGTAGGCGACCTTGACGCTCTGGACGGGTGCAGGTCCGGCCTTGGCGGCCACCGACGCCTCTTCCAGGACGGCGGGGGCCAGCATGGACACGACCTCGTCGAGGGACAGGGGCACGGGGTTGTGCTGGTCGCCGACGAAGCCGGTGACGGCGGGGGTCTCCTTGACGACGCGGTAGGGGTCGGAGCTGCGACCCTCCTCGTCCTCGTCCTCAC
The DNA here is from genome assembly GCF_018986735.1 of Schaalia sp. 19OD2882. NCBI lineage: Bacteria > Bacillati > Actinomycetota > Actinomycetes > Actinomycetales > Actinomycetaceae > Schaalia > Schaalia sp. 19OD2882. Next base: position 2,142,683 of record NZ_CP065521.1, read on the forward strand.
GCATGTCCATGCACACCAGGACGTAGCCGGGGATCTGGACCCGGCGCACGCGCTTCTTGACCGAGCCGCGGTACTCGTCGACGAACTCCACGGGCACCTCGACCCGGAAGATGGAGTCCTCCATGTTCTGGGACTCGATGCGCTGCTCGAGATTCGACTTCACCTTCCACTCGTGGCCGGAGTAGGTGTGCAGGACGTACCAGTCGCCACGCTGGGCGCGCAGGTCCTTGCGCAGTTGCTCCAGGGGGTCCACCTCGCCGGTCCGGGCGGCAGGCTCCGTCGACTCGGCAGCCTCGGGTGCGGTCTGGTCGGTGGCAGTGGTCTCGAACTCGTCGCTCATGGGGCTCACTCTCCTCGGTGTCGCTGTTGCGACGGTGGGGCCGCTCCGGTGAAAAAACCCGCCTGCAGCTTCCTGCGGGCGGGTCGTTCCTCGGGTCAGCCGAAGACGTATGCGCTCAGTTTACCGAATCCGTAGTCCATGAGCCCCGTCAAAACCATGATGACCGCCACAAAAACCGTCACCACGAGGAAGTAGGTCCACGTCTCCTCAGGAGTCGGGTACGTGACCTTCTTGAGTTCGGCGATCACCTGGGAGATGAAGATGACGACCCTGCGGAGGACTCCGGGACGGGTCTGCTCGGACTCGGGCGAGGCGTCACGCTTGCGGGTCGCCCTGCCCTTCTTCGCGGTGGTACCGCGGCCGGGCCGGATGGCCTCTGCGTCACTCATCGGGCTCCTCCCCCAAGGTGGGTCACTGTGTGTGGCAGGGCAGGCGGGACTCGAACCCACAACCGCCGGTTTTGGAGACCGGTGCGCTACCAATTGCGCCACTGCCCTGTTGCGGGCGCTCACTCCGAAGTGGAGGGCCGCGACCCGCTCGATGGAGTCTAGGGGATGCCCGGCGAAGGTGTCCAACCACGTGGCCGTGACCACACGGTGCACATTCCACTCACGCGCGCGCCCGACATGGGACCATGGAGCCGTGACGACTGAACCTCGCTCCCGTGTCTGTGCCCGTTTCGCCGCCATCACGCCTTCGGCCACCCTGGCCGTGGACGCCAAGGCCAAGGCCCTCAAGGCCCAGGGCCGCCCCGTCATCGGCTTCGGTGCGGGCGAACCCGACTTCCCGACCCCCGACTACATCGTCGAAGCCGCCCTGGAGGCCGCCAAGGATCCGGCGATGCACCGCTACACGCCGGCCGCGGGCCTTCCGGCCCTGCGCGAGGCGATTGCCGCCAAGACCCTGCGCGATTCCGGCTACGAGGTCCGCCCCGGAGACGTCCTGGTCACCAATGGCGGAAAGCAGGCCGTCTTCCAGGCCTTCGCCGCCATCCTCGACCCGGGCGACGAGGCGATCCTGCCCACCCCCTACTGGACCACCTACCCGGAGGTCGTCAAGCTGGCCGGCGCCACCCCCGTCGAGGTCTTCGCCGGCGCCGACCAGGACTACAAGGTCACCGTCGAGCAGCTCGAGGCCGCCCGCACCCCGCGCACGAAGGTCCTCCTGCACTGCTCACCGTCGAACCCCACCGGCTCGGTGTACACCCCGGAGGAGACCATCGCGATTGGCCGGTGGGCACTCGAACACGGCATCTGGGTCGTCACCGACGAAATCTACGAGCACCTCGTCTACGAGGACGCCGCCCCCGCGCACATCCTCGCCCTGGTGCCTGAGTTGGCCGACCGGACGATCGTCCTCAACGGTGTGGCCAAGACCTACGCGATGACCGGCTGGCGGGTGGGCTGGATGGTCGGCCCCACGGATGTCATCAAGGCGGCCACCTCCTTCCAGTCGCACCTGACCTCGAATGTGTCCAACGTCGCCCAGCGCGCCGCCCTGGCCGCCGTGTCGGGTCCGCTGGACGCCGTCCACGAGATGCGCCGGGCCTTCGACCGTCGCCGCCGCACCATGGTGACCATGCTCTCCGAGATCCAGGGCCTGGAGGTCCCGACCCCGAAGGGCGCCTTCTACGCCTTCCCCAGCGTGGAGGGGATCCTGGGCAAGCAGATCCGCGGGACCGTCCCCACCACTTCGGCGCAGCTGGCGGACCTCATCCTGTCCGAGGTCGAGGTCGCCGTGGTCCCCTCGGAGGCCTTCGGACCGTCGGGGTACATCCGACTGTCCTACGCCTTGGCGGACGAGGACCTGGTCGAAGGCGTCGGACGCATCCGGGAGCTGCTGGCCGAGGCCCGCTGACGCCGCCTCCGGCGCGCGGGCGGCCGGCACCACGCAGGCCGGCGCATTTGCCACAATGGGGTCATGGAGATCCAGCGGGCCTTTGCAGACACCGACCAGCCCAAGGGGACCGTGCTGCTCTCGCACGGTTTCGCGGAGCACATGGGCCGTTACCTGCCCCTGCGCCGGGCCCTGGTCGAGTCGGGTTACGACATCGCCTTCTACGACCACGCCTGCCACGGCACGGCGCCGGGTCCCAGGGCGTGCGTGGACGTCGGTCGGCTGATCCGCGACCACGTGAGGGCCCGCCGCGAGGTCCTCACCCGGGCGCGCTCCTCGCGCCTGTTCCTCTTCGGGCACTCGATGGGCGGCCTCGTCACGGCCGCCTCGACCCTGGTGGACCCCATCGGCGTACGCGGCGTGGTCCTCACGGGTCCGGCCGTGGCCCCCTTGCCCGCCGTCCCCGTCGAGGTCGCCCGCGCGATGACGAAGGCCGCGCGCCTGACCCCCGGGGTGCAGGTGCGTCCTGCGGTTCCCGATCCGCAGGACTCGAAGCTCTCCCGCGACCCGGAGGTCCAGCGGGCCTTCAACGCCGACCCCCTGTGCCACCAGGGCGGCATCGTCATGCTCACGGCCTCGACGATGGTGGTCCAGGCGCATGAGACGATGCGCCGCGCGAATCGGTGGCGGGCCCCACTGCTCGTCTTCCACGGGAACCAGGACGAGTTGTGCGACCTGGAAGGCTCGCGGGAGTTCGTCCGCCGCGCCGTGAGCGCCCACCCCGGCGTGGACGTGCATCTGAGGGTCGTCGACGGCGCCCGCCACGAGGTCCTCAACGAGCCCGAGGGCCCCAGCATCATGCGCGACATGGTCCTGTGGCTGGACGCCCACTGATGGGTCCGATACCTCCCTCGCTCACCACGGCCCCACCGACCCCTCCGGGACGCCGTGACCTGCGCGCCCTGCCCAAGGCCCACCTGCACCTGCACTTCACGGGCGCCATGCGCCCGCGCACCCTGGTGGCGATGGCCCGCGAGAAGCACGCGCGTCTGCCTTCGCACCTGCTGGACACGGACCCGCTGACCGTGCCGGCCGATGCGCGCGGATGGTTCCGCTTCCAGCGCAGTTACGACGCGGCCCGGTCTCTGGTGCGCACCGAGGAGGCCATGCGGCGCATCATCCGCGAGGCCGCCGAGGACGAGGCCGCCGAAGGGTCCGTGCGCCTTGAGATGCAGGTCGACCCGACCTCGTACGCGCCGTGGGTCGGGGGGATCACTCCCGCCCTGGAGATCGTCCTCGACGAGGCCGGGGCGGCCTCACGCGAGACGGGGGTCGAGGTGGCCGTCGTCGTGGCCGCCTCGCGCGTGCGCCACCCACTGGATGCGCGCACCTTGGCGCGACTGGCAGCCCGCCACGCGGGGTCCGGGCCGGCCAGCGTGGTGGGCTTTGGCCTGTCGAATGACGAGAGGGTCGGTGACACCGCATCCTTCGCGCCGGCCTTCCGCATCGCCCGGGACGCGGGGCTGGCCTCCCTGCCCCACGGGGGTGAACTTCTGGGTCCGCGCTCGGTCGACGAGGTCGTGCGCGCCCTGCACCCGCACCGACTGGGTCATGGGGTGCGCACCACGGAGGACCCGGATCTGTTGCGACGCCTAGTCGATGCGGGTGTCGCCTTCGAAGTGTGTCCCACTTCGAATGTGCACCTGGGGGTCTACCCGAGCCTGGACCAGGTGCCCCTGCCGGTCCTTGTCGAGGCCGGGGCGACGATCGCCCTCGGGGCCGACGACCCGTTGCTCTTCCACTCGCGACTGTTGGCCCAGTACGCCGCCGCCCGCGACGTGCACGGATTCTCCGACGCGCAATTGGCGGCACTTGCCCACCAGAGCATTGACGCCTCACTGGCCTCGCAGGCCTCACGCAGCGCATGGCACCACCGGGTGGACCAGTGGCTGTCGACTCCGCCCCCGACCCATCGACGACCCGAGGTCACCAGGTGATGCCAAGGGCCACGGGCTCGGGGACCAAGGTGATGCCCCACGCGTCCTCGACCCCGGTGATGACGGCGCGCGCCAGGGCCTCGACGTCTGCGGCGCTGGCCCCTCCCCTGTTCGTCAGTGCCAGGACGTGCTTGGTGGACAGGCTCGCACGTGCCACGCCCCGGTCGTCGCACACCGATTCCGGCGCCCACCCCTTGGGGAGGCCCGCGTGGTCGATGAGCCACGCGGCGGAGGTCTTGACCTGCCCGTGCGCAGTCGGGAAGCGAGGGGCGCCCTCCGGCAGGAGGCGCTCGGCGGCTTCCGGGTCGAGCACGGGGTTGGTGAAGAAGGAGCCTGCGCTCCACGTGTCGTGGTCGGCGGCGTCCAGGACCATGCCCTTTGAGGCGCGCAGCTCCAGGACTGCCTCGCGGACGTCCCGGGAGGGCGCCACCGCTCCGACCTCGACACCGAGGCGTCGGGCCAGTTCGGCGTAGCGGATGGGAGCGGAGTGGCCCGTGGCGGCAAGACCGAAGGTGGCCTCGAGGACCGCCCAGCGGCCGGTCGGCCCCCACAGGCGCCCGCCTCGTGCGGGCGAGGGGTTCTCCAGGGAGCGTTTGAGGACGGACATGCGGTACCCGAAGTCCAGTTCCGCGGCCTCCAGGGTGACGACCCTTTCCGCGAAGCGGTCCCATGCACGCAGGTGGACCAGGGTGTCGGCCACCTCCGCCCCGTAGGCGCCGACGTTCTGGACGGGGGCGGCGCCGACGCTGCCGGGGATGCCCGAGAGCGCCTCCAGTCCGGACAGGCCCTGCTCGACGCTGTGGGCGACCAAGGCGTCCCAGGGGGTGCCTGCGGTCGCGGTGACCAGGACGGGGTCGCAGATGGGGCCGGCGCCCTGCGCCTGGGAGTGGGTGATTTCGCCTCGCAGGTCGCGCACGACCACCCCGGGGAAGGGCGAGTCGGAGGCGAGGAGATTCGAACCTCCCCCCAGGACGAGGCACGGGGTGCCCGCGGCGTCGGCCCGGCTCACCGCTTCGACCAGGGCGCTCTCGGTGTCGGCTTCGACGAGGCGGGCCACTGGGCCACCGACCCTGAAGGTCGTCAGGTCGGCCAGGGTGGGGGTCGGGTGAGCTGCAGCATCGTCCATGCCGACCAGCCTAGTCATGTGGACACAGATGCTTCGTCCACAGGCCCCCAGGGCCCTGAGGGCTCTGTCCACAGGCGGCGCGTCAGGGCTCGCGCAGGCCCCCGGGGCGCTTCTAGCGTCGAGACGAGGACCGGGGGACCAAGCCCCGGCCGACACGAGGAAGGACGGAAGATGTCGACCTACACAGTGGATTCGGAGGCGCTGGCGGCTTCGGCGGCGCGGGTGGCGGGTACGGTGGAGCGCCTGCGCGCGGAGGTGTCGACGATGATGGCGGATCTGACCGCCCTGGAGGGGACATGGAGTGGCGGCGCCCAGCAGAACTTCTCGGCCTGCGTCCTCCAGTGGCAGGGGGCGCAGACCCATGTGGAGTCGGCCCTTGACGCCATCAGCACCCAGTTGGTGGCGGCTTCCAATGTCTACGGGGAGGCCGAGTCGATCTCCACCGGACTGTTCACGGCTTCATGACAGGGGGGCCGGCCCCTGCTGGGACCGGCCCCCCTGGAGGACTCAACCGCTCAGTGGCGGCGGTGTCGGCGTCGGGCTCAGTACATGCCGCCCATGTCGTCGCCACCGTGGCCCGCGGGGGCCGGCGGCTCCGGCTTGTCGGCCACGACGGCCTCGGTGGTCAGGAACATTCCGGCGATCGAAGCCGCGTTCTGCAGAGCGGAACGGGTGACCTTGACCGGGTCGGAGATGCCCTGGGCCATGAGGTCCCCGTACTCGCCGGTAGCGGCGTTCAGGCCGAAGCCGGCCTCCATGCCCGCGACGCGGTCGGCGACGACGCCACCCTCGAGGCCCGCGTTCTCGGCGATCTGCTTGAGGGGGGAGGAGATGGCCACGCGGACGATGTTCACGCCCGTGGCCTCGTCGCCCTCGACCTGCAGGTCGTCCAGGACAGCGTTGGCCGCCTGGATGAGGGCGACGCCGCCACCGGCGACCAAGCCCTCTTCGGTGGCCGCACGCGCATTGCGCACGGCGTCTTCGATGCGGTGCTTGCGCTCCTTGAGCTCGACCTCGGTGGCCGCACCGGACTTGATGACGGCCACGCCGCCGGAGAGCTTGGCCAGGCGTTCCTGGAGCTTCTCACGGTCGTAGTCGGAGTCGGTGGTCTCGATCTCCTGGCGGATCTGACGCACGCGGGCGTCGATGTCCTCCTTCTCACCGGCACCCTCGACGATGGTCGTCTCGTCCTTGGACACGACGACGGAGCGGGCGCGACCCAGCATGTCCAGCTCGGTGGTCTCCAGGGTCAGGCCCACCGTCTCGGAGATGACCTGGCCTCCGGTGAGGATCGCCATGTCCTGGAGCATCGCCTTGCGGCGGTCGCCGAAGCCGGGGGCCTTGACGGCCACGGACTTGAAGGTGCCGCGCATCTTGTTCAGGACCAGGGCGGTCAGGGCCTCGCCCTCGACGTTCTCGGCGATGACGAGCAGCGGCTTGCCGGTCTGCATGACCTTCTCGAGGATGGGCAGCAGGTCCTTGACCGAGGAGACCTTGGAGTCGACGAGGAGGATGAAGGGATCCTCCAGGACGGCCTCCTGGCGCTCCGGATCGGTGACGAAGTAGGCGGAGATGAAGCCCTTGTCGAAACGCATGCCCTCGGTGGTCTCCAGGGTGGTCTCGAAGGAGTTGGTCTCCTCGACGGTGACGACGCCCTCCGCGCCGACCTTCTCGAAGGCGTCGGCGATCAGCTGACCGATGGCCTCGTCATTGGCGGAGATCGATGCGGTGGCGGCGATCTGCTCCTTGGTCTCGACGGCCTTGGCGTCCTTGTGCAGCTGGGCGACGATGGCCTCGACGGCCGCGTCGATGCCGCGCTTGAGGGCGATGGGGTTCGAGCCGGCGGCGACATTGCGCAGGCCCTCGTGGACCAGCGCCTGGGCCAGCACGGTCGCAGTGGTGGTGCCGTCACCTGCGACGTCGTCGGTCTTCTTGGCGACCTCCTTGACCAGTTCGGCGCCGATGCGCTCGAAGGGGTCCTCCAGGTCGATCTCCTTGGCGACGGACACGCCGTCCTTGGTGATGGTGGGGGCACCCCACTTCTTGTCGAGGACGACATTGCGGCCCTTGGGGCCCAAGGTCACCTTGACGGTGTCGGCCAGCAGGTTGAGGCCGCGCTCCATGCCGCGGCGCGCGTCCTCGTCGAAGTGGATGATCTTGGCCATGTGTGTCTTTTCCTTCCGCGATGCGGATCGGGGTCGGTGCCCGCGACGGACGACCACCGGCGGCGACGCGCCTGTCGCGTGCCCCCGGGAGCCTCACCGGACCCGGTCGAATCTGTCACTCTGCCGTGGCGAGTGCCAGCGTCAAGTTTGGCACTCTCACCCGGCGAGTGCAAGACGAGGAACCCCCGGGCCCGGCCCAGGGGTTGGCTCACTTGAGCAGTGCGACGATGTCCTGGTCTCCCACGTCGGAGCTCTCCTTGACACGGTCGATGCCGAGCAACGAGGCCACCTGCTTGGCCGTGGCCTCCAGTGAGGCGTCGCGGTAGTACACGGTCGAGGTCTCGGCCTGCCATCCGTCGTCATTGGCCGCCCGCACCGCGGTGAAGCCGCCGTCGGTGAGCTTGTGTGCGTTCTCGGCCGCCAGACCCTGCCGGCCGGTGCCGTTGAGCACGGAGATCACCGCGTCATTCTTGACCGGGGGCGGGGTCGACTGGGGAGTCTCGGTCGGGCGCGACTGGGGAACCTCGGGGGTGGGAGCAGGCGCCGGGGCGGGCGCCGACTGGGGGACCTCGGGCGCGCTCTGAGGGCCGCTGGCCACCAGGTCCGAGGGCGCGGACTGCTGGGTCGCCGCACTCGAACCGGACTGGGAGTCGGCACCCCTGTTGATGAGGAAGCCACTGACGGCCCATCCGAGCAGCGGAGCGACGACGAGGACCGCAAGGAAGGGCCACACGGCCTTCCACCTCGAAGGCATGGGCCGGTGCATGCCCACGGGCATGTCCTCACCGGCGACGTCGAATTCGTCCTTGGGGTAGTCAGCACTCACCCTCACAGACTAACCGCGCGAGGTGCGCGGTGTCCGCCTCGTGGGCGGGCGCGCCGATTCTTGCGCCACTCCTTCGCCATCGCCATCCGCCGTCACAATGTGCCATCGTGGAGTCATGACGCACACCCCTCGCCCTTTGGAAGAACTGCTCGATCCGGGCTGGGCCCGGGCCTTGGCGCCCGTCGAGCCCCGCATCCACGAACTGGGTGCCTGGCTGCGTGAGGAGATCGCCCACGGACGTGGGTACCTGCCCGCCGGGGCGGATGTCCTGCGCGCCTTCACCCTGCCTTTCGACCGGGTCAAGGTCCTCATCGTCGGCCAGGACCCCTACCCCACCCCCGGACACGCCATGGGACTGAGTTTCTCCGTGGCGCCCGGGGTGGAGATCCCCCGCTCACTGCAGAACATCTTCACCGAACTCGAAGCCGACATCGGCTGCCCCCGCCCGACATCGGGAGACCTGTCCCCTTGGGCGCGCGAGGGCGTGTGCCTGCTCAACAGGGTCCTCACCGTCCGGCCCGGCGCCCCGGCCTCGCACCGGGGGCGCGGATGGGAAGAGGTCACCCAGTGCGCCATCGACGCCCTCGTCAATCGCCCGGGCCCGGCCCGCACGGACGCGGAGGGAACTTCGGCCGGCGTGGGGCGCGCCCCGCTGGTGGCGATCCTGTGGGGACGTGACGCCCAAAACCTGCAGCCCCGTCTCCAGGGGGTCCCGGTCATCGCCTCGCCCCACCCCTCGCCGCTGTCGGCGCGCCGCGGGTTCTTCGGGTCGCGCCCCTTCAGCAGGGCAAATGAGCTGCTCGCGGAGCAGGGGGCGGAGCCTGTGGACTGGGCGCTCGCCTGAGAATGCTCAGTAGTGGGAGACGACAGGGGTGCCGATCTCGTTCCACTGGTAGATCCAGCCGGCCTCGTCCACGGGCAGGTTCACGCAGCCGTGCGAGCCGTTGACCGAACCGCGGCCGAATTCTCCGACCCACGGGGCTCCGTGCAGGGCGTAGGAACCCGTGAAGTAGGAGACCCACGGCACGTCCTTCGCACAGTACGGCCAGTCGGGGGTGCATCCCATGTCCTGGGCCTCGTACTTGAGGTAGACGTGGAAGATGCCGGTGACGGTCTCATTGCCCGCTGAGCCGTGGTTGATGGGAATGGGGCCGTGCACCGCCGTCAGGCCCTCATAGGCCGTCAGCGTGTTCTTCGTCAGGTCGACGTCGATCCACTTCTCCCCCGCATGTGCCGGGTAGGGGTACTTCTCCGCGCCGGGCAGGACCGGGCGCGTCTCATTGGTCGGCGGGACCTTGTCGTAGTCGAAGGAGCCCTGGAAGGCCTTGCCGGCGCCGATGGCCGTCAGCAGGTCATCGGCGACCTTGTCGGCGTTGTTCACCTTCAGGCCGTCCTTGCCGGGAAAGGCCTTGGCGAGGACCTTGCCGGAGGCGTCCACATTGTCGATGCCGGGGCGCGGTTCCTCATTGGTCTTCTCCGCAGTGGCCTCGACCCAGGCCTTGACCTTCGCCTTGTCGACCACGGGGTCCGCCAGGGTGCCGTCCTTTTCCGCAATGGTCACCCAGCCCGCCTTGTCCTTCGCGGTGGCCGTGTAGGTCTCGATCCCGTCGGTCACCGAGACCTCCTGGGCGGACATGGCATTGGCCTTGTCGGCGGCCGCCTTGGCCTCCGCAGTGGTGATGTCCGGTTCAACGTCCTTGACCTCGAGGGAGACGCTCTGCGCGGACAGGCTGGACACGGCCTTGTCCAGGGCGGCGGCCAGTGCGGCGGTGTCGACGCTCTTGCCGGGAGCGGACTCGGTGACCGTGAAGACTCCGTCGGCCCCCGGTGTGACGGTGGCGTTCTTCATGGCGGGGCCGGCGGAGGCGGCAAGCTTTTCCGTGTAGGCGTCCAGCGCCTTCTGATCGCGCGAGACGCTCACCGGCACGTCCTGGCGACCGACCAGCGCTTCGATGCGGGAGACGAAACCCGTGTTCCTGGCCAAGGCGGCGTCCGCGGTGGCGCCTGCGTCAATGGTGACCCCCAGATCCGAAAGCTTCGCCACCGACTGGGTGCCCGCCACATCGGAGGTCACGGTGATGCCGTCGGCCAGCGACTGGACCTGCGCGACGATCTGGTCCCGGGTCCTGCCCGACACGTCGGTGCCCGCGACGGTGGTTCCCGCCAAGGCCTTGCCCTCGTACTGGTAGGCGTATGCGGCTGCTCCGCCACCGCACACGAGGAAGGCACCGCCGAGCACTGCGGCGACGACGACTTTACGGGACGTGGATTTGGCGTTCATCACAGCCCATGCTAACGGCACGCGCGCATGAAGGCCATGAAGCGTCCACTCACATTTCCTGGGAAATCCGCCACACATGACCATGGTCTGCCTGCGAGGACCCTCCGAATGGCCCCGTGCGGAGATAGTCTGTGGCCGGGCCACAGGCCCCGTCCTCGCACATGGGGGATGCTGAACGAGGAGAAGGAGGAGCCTCCGATGAGCGACCCACGAGTCCTGCTCGTACCCGGAGGCACCGGCATCGGCGCCGTCGCCCTGGCACACGCCGCCATCCACAAGATCGTCGAGCTTCGCGCGGAGCGCCTTGCCGATCCCGACCACCGTGCGCCCCACACGATCGCGGTCGTACGTGACCCCGCTCTGGTCCCGCCCTCGTCACTGAGGACCGCGGCCATGGGCCTCGAAGAGGCTTTCCCCGCCGACGCCTTCCCCGAGGTCGTCCCCCATCTGGGTGATCCGGCCTTCTGGAGGGGGGTCGACCTGGTCCTGGCCACGTCGGGGTCCACAGCAGGTCGGCCGCGACTGGTGGGCCTGTCGGTCGAGGCGCTCGTGGCCTCGGCCAAGGCCACCCACGACGTCCTCGGCGGCCCCGGGAAGTGGATCCTTGCCCTGCCCGCCCACCACGTCGGTGGCGCCATGGTGCTCGTGCGCGCGGCCGTGGCCGAGATCGCGCCGCAGGTCGTCGACATTTCCGCAGGATTCTCCCCCCTGGACCTGCTGCCCGCCCTGCGCGGCGCCACGCAGGACCCCGATCTTCCCGGCTACCTGTCGCTGGTGCCCGTGCAACTGCGCGCATGTCTGGAAGGCCCTGACGAGGTCCTCGACGAGATGGCGAAACTACGGGCGATCCTCGTCGGCGGCTCCGGCCTGGACCCCACGATGCTCCGCGCCGCCCGCGAGCGCGGTTTGGCGATCGTCCAGACCTACGGGATGACGGAGACCTGCGGCGGCTGCGTCTACGACGGCCGTCCCCTGCCCGGCACCAGCGTGCGCACCGTCGAGGTGGATCGCACGAAGCGCCTGACGATCTCCGGCCCGATGCTCTTCACCCGCTACCTGGACGCCGAGGCGCCCTTCCTCGACGAGGGCGGCCGCCGCTGGCTGGTGACGGGGGACTTGGGGCGGATCAACGCCGGGGGGATGGTCGAGGTCCTTGGCCGGGCCGACGACGTCATCATCTCCGGTGGGCTCAACATCGCCCCCGCGCCGGTGCGCAATGCGGTCAATTCGATGCCCGGGGTCCTGGACTCGTGGGTGCTGGGCAGTCCTGACGCCCGTTGGGGCCAGGTGGTGACGGCGATCGTCGTGCCGCGCGCCCCGGTTGCCGAGGTCGACCCGGATTCCTTCGGGCAGGCCGTGCGCGACCATGTGGGCTCCCTCCTGGGGCGCCCGCAGGCGCCGCGACGGGTCGTCGTGGCCGACTCGCTGCCGCAGTTGCCGACCGGCAAGATCGACCGTCGCGCCCTGCGCCATTTCGTCGAGGACGAGGCCGCCGTCCGGGAGTGGCGCAGATGACCGGCTCTTCGTCGTCGCCCTCGTCGAGGCCCTCCGTGGCGGCCGCTTGGGTGGAGGGGGCTCGCCTGCGGACCCTGCCTGCGGCCGCCGCGCCGGTCCTGGTCGGGACGGCCGCCGCCGTGAACCTCGGCACCTGGGCTCCCGGGCGCGCCGCCCTTGCCCTTGTAGTGGCCCTGGCACTGCAGGTGGGGGTCAACTACTCCAATGACTACTCCGACGGGATCCGCGGAACGGACGAGGACCGTGTGGGCCCGCCGCGTCTGACAGGAGGGGGTCTGGTCCCTCCGAAGGTGGTCCTGGCGGCCGCCCTGGGCTGCTTCGCCGTGGCGGGCCTGGCGGGTCTGGCACTGCTGTGGCTGTCGGGCCAGTGGTGGTTGGCGGTGGCGGGAGTGGCCGCCGTGGTGGCCGCGTGGTTCTACACGGGTGGTCGCACCCCTTACGGGTACATGGGCATCGGTGTGTCCGAACTCATGGTGTTCGTCTTCTTCGGGCTCATGGCCTGTGTGGGGACCACATGGACACAGGTGCCGCAGGCCCCGTGGTGGCTGTGGGTCGCCGCGTCCTCGCTGGGATTGCTCTCGGTGGCGATGCTCATGGTCAACAACATCCGTGACATCGACACCGATGCCGTGGCCGGCAAGAGGACCTTGGCGGTGCGTCTCGGGAGACGGGTCTCGCTCATCGTCTTCTCGGGTTGTCTGGCGCTGCCCGGCTTGGGGCTCTTCGCCGTGGTCCTGCACGCATGCAGTCGTGAGGCGATCGCCATGTTCGTCACGGTGGTGTGGCTGGTCATGGCGGCCGTTCCGGCCCGCCTGGCGCGTGGGGCCAGGACCGGGTCCGAACACGTCCTGGCCCTCAAGCGCACGGGCCAGGTCATGCTCGTGTGGGCGGGCATCGCCTGCCTGGCCCTGCTGGCACGGGCCGGATTGGCTCTGCTCCCGTAGGATCGAGGGGTGGCCAGAGTCCTCCTTGTCCTCCTGTGGATCTCCGTGACGGTGTACGCCGTCGCCGACTGGGCGCGCACGCCCGAGGAGAACACCCCCGGACGCATTCCCCGCGTGGCGTGGCTCTTCATCATCCTCATCACGGCGCCCACCTTCTCCATCGGCGCTCTGGCGTGGATCGTCGTGCGCCGGGTGCAGCTTGCCGAAGCCCGTCAGCGCGGCGAAGAGGTGGACGGCGGCTCCGAACCGCTGCTCGGAGGAATCGCGCGGAGCATCGGGAAGACCTTCACCGGCACCGATGCGGATTCGGCTTCCCCTGTGGCACCCGATGACGACCCGGAGTTCCTCTTCAAGTTGCAGCGGGAGATCCAACGCCAGCGTTCGCAGGGCGCATCGGGCCGCCGCGACCAGAACCCGGAGTCGCCCACCGAGACGACGCCGGAGTCGCCCGCGGACGAGACGGATGAGGCCGAGAACCCCGACCAGGCCCAGGACTGAGCAGGACTCGGACTGCCGGGCCACGGGCCGGTCCCTTCTTCACCTTTGCCGCACGACCATCCCCGACCTGGGAGTGAGCAACACGTGCCCCGTGCACTCGGCCCCTGAGACGAGGTCGGTGCCCACGATTCCGCCGAGCTCGACCGCCCGGTCCCCGTGGTTGAGCAGGAAGAGCACATTCGCGCGACGAGAGGCCTCGACCCCGTCGGGCAGCCCGGCGATGACGGGCCGCACACGCGCATGGGCGGCGAGGACGTCCAGGAGGGCCGCCCGTGAGAGGGCGTCCAGGTCACAGGCCACGTACCAGGCGGCCCCGCCACCCCCGCCCTCGTGTGCACGCCGCGTGACGGCGGCACGACCCGCCAGGTCCACCCCTGCCCCACGCCCGTCGAAGAAGGCGACGACCTGGGCCGTGGGTCCTTCGCCCGGGGCCCGCTCCAGCAGGCGGACTTCCTCTGCCCACATGCCTGCGCGCAGGTCCGGGGCGGGTGAGCCCAGGCGTTCCAGGGCGCGGCGCAGCGGCTCGGAGTTTGCCTCCAACCCCACCCATGTGAGCGCGCCGGGTGCGCCGACGGCGCGAGTGAGCCGGTGGACGGCCTCGCCGCGGCGCCACTGGGGTGCCTCGTGGGCGGCTGTGGCTGCGGGGCCCGTGAGGGCCGCATGGTCGGTGACCGAAACTCCGAGGAGTTCTCGCAGCGACCCGAGGTAGCCGCCCAGGATCGCCCTGCCCGTCTCGTCGACCACCCCGCTGGGGCCGGCCACCACCACCTGGGCGCCGCCGGCCACGGCCTGCTCCAGTTTCCGGGTGAACTCCGGGCGGTCGATGAAGATCTCCGGCACGACGACCAGGCGGTAGGTCGACAGGTCGTCCTCGACTCCGACGACGTCGACTTGGTGACCCGCCTCCCACAGGCTCCGGTGCCAGGCGCGCGCACCGGTGAAGAACCCCTGCTCCTCGGTCGGCCCGATGCACGCATGGCGCGCCCACTGCGACTCCCAGTCCAGGACCACGGCGGCTTCGGCCTCGACGCGGGTGCCGACGACCTCGCCCAGGCGCGACAGAACCTGCCCGGTGTGCACGACCTCGCTCCAGGTGCGCGAGTCGGCTCCCGCATGGGGAACCATGCCGGAGTGGAAGGTCTCCGAGCCGGCACTGCTCTGACGCCACTGGAACTGGAGGAGGGCGTCGGCGCCATGGGCAAGTCGCGCCAAGGACCACAGGAGGAACTGCCCGGGACGCTTCGGGCTGTTGCGTGCCCTCCACTGGACGGCTGAGGGCGCCTGTTCCATGAGCATCCACGACCCGCCGCCGGCCAGGCCCCTCATGAGGTCTCCCGCGAAGGCCAGTTCGTGGGCGGCTGCCGGGTCGGCGGGGTCCGGGTAGGAGTCGTCGGCGACCAGGTCGAGGTGGGGTGCCCAACGCCGGTAGTCCAGGGCGGGGAAGGCGCCCATGAGGTTCGTCATCACGGGCGCCGAGGAGTGGGCGCGGATCGCTTCGGCCTCGGCCAGGTACAGGCTGCGCAACTGGTGGTCGTTGAAGCGCAGCCAGTCCAGTGCCTGAGCGGGATTGTGGAAGGTGGGCATCTCACCGGGGGCGTCCACCTGGGAGAAGTCCGTGTAACGCTGCGACCAGAAGTCGGTGCCCCATGCGCAGTTGAGGGCCTCGATGCTTCCGTGGCGCTGGGCCAACCACGCGCGGAAGGCGGCGCGGGATTCCTCGGAGAAGCATTCGCGCACGTGACAGCCGTACTCGTTGCCCACGTGCCACATGACGAGCGCCGGGTGGGTCCCGAAACGTCGGGCCATTGCGGTGGCCAGCCCCACTGCGGCGCGTCGATAGGTGGCCGAGGAGGGTGAGAACTGTTGACGCGACCCGAAGCACAGGCGCACCCCGTCTCGGCGCACGGGCAGCGTGTCGGGATGGTCGGTGGCCATCCACGCGGGCGGCGAGGCCGTGCCGGTGGCCAGGTCCACCATGATCCCGGCCTCGTGGCAGCGGTCGAGGACCTCTTCCATCCAGTCCAGGTCGTAGCGCCCTTCGCGCGGTTCGAGTCGCGACCATGCGAAGACTCCCAGGGTGACCAGGGTGACGCCGGCCTCGCGCATGAGGGTGATGTCGCGTTCCAGGGTCTGGGCCCGGCCCCACTGGTCGAAGTACTGCTCGGGATTCCAGTCGCCCCCGTAGGCGGGGGCCGTCAGGGCAAGGACATCCATTCCGGGCACGGTGGTCTCCTTCGACGAGGGCGGGGACGGCCCTTCCAGTATCCGTCACCTGCCCGCCCGGTTGTACGCTCTGGTGATGTCGGTGTGAGGGAAGGAGCCGGTGATGAAGCGCCATGAGCGCCTGACGGCACTTTTCGAGCTCATCTCCACCCACGAGACGATGTCCGTCGACCAGCTCGTGACTTCACTGGGGGTCTCGGCGGCGACGATCCGACGCGACCTGGACCAGTTGGCCCAGCAGCAGCTCATCACCCGCACCCACGGCGGGGCGACGACCTCGCCGACCTCGTCGGACATTCCCCTGAGGTACAAGTCCAGTGCCCGCCACGCCCGCGAGAAGCGCCGGATCGCGGTGCACGCCGCGTCCTTGGTCTCCCCCGGCGAGGCGATCGCCCTGAACGGAGGGACCACCACCACCGAGGTGGCCCGCGAACTTGCCCTGCGCACGGATCTGCAGTCGGGTGCGACGACGGAGGCGGTCGTGGTGGTGACCAATGCGGTGAACATTGCCAATGAGTTGGCCGTGCGCCCCCACATGCGGGTGGTGCTCACCGGCGGGGTGGTGCGTCCCATGAGTTTCGAGCTCATCGGCCCGCTGTCGAGTCATGTCCTGGATTCCGTCGCCATCGACGCCCTCTTCCTGGGCATCCACGCCCTCAATGACGAGGGCGCCTTCACGTGGGACGACGGTGAGGCGGCAGTCGATGCCCATCTGGTGGCCAGGGCCCGCAGGGTGATCGCCGTGGCCGACCACACGAAGTTGGGGGCCACGGCCTTCGCACGGATCGCCCCGCTGTCCTCCATCGACGTCCTCGTCACCGATGACGCCGCCTCCGCGGAGCTGGTGGCCCGCCACAGGGAGGCAGGGGTCCGGGTCGACCTGGTCTGACCCGGACCGACGCCCTCACCCGCCTTCCGACTGGCTGGCGACCATGAACTCCACAACGACCGCCCCGGCCCGCGCGGGGTCCTCCAGGGCAAGGGAGTGCGTGACCTCGTCCTGACCCCGCAGGTCCCGCGCCGCGAAACCTTCGCAGTGGGGGTGCGCGTGTGGCCGGGTTTTTCGCCGCCGACCCTGGAACAGATCCTGGTACAACTCCCGGGCGGGCGCCCGGCCGACCAGCAGCGCTGAATCCCATCGGGAGGCACGGGCCACGTACCCTGTGCCCATGAGCGCACTGGACTTCGTCTCCGACACCTTCGACCCTTCCCGTTGGCGCGAGGTCGCGGGTTTCGACTTCTCCGACATCACCTACCACCGGGGAGTCTCACGCGGCCCGGACCTGGACGGGCGCCCCGCGGGCGAGGACGTGCCGGTGGTGCGCATCGCCTTTGACCGGCCGCGGATCCGAAACGCCTTCCGCCCCCGGACGGTCGACGAGCTCCACCGGGCACTCGACCATGCGCGCATGACCAGTGACGTGGGCGCGGTGATCCTGACCGGCAACGGCCCCTCCCCCACGGATGGCGGGTACGCCTTCTGTTCCGGCGGGGACCAGCGGGTGCGGGGCAGTGACGGCTACAGGTACGAGGTCGAGGGCGCCGACGCCCAGGCCGGGATCGCCCAGCGGCGCGAGCAGGTGGACCCGGCAAGAGCGGGTCGCCTGCACATCCTGGAGGTCCAGCGCCTCATCCGCACCATGCCGAAGGTCGTCATTGCAGCAATTCCGGGATGGGCCGCCGGCGGCGGGCACTCCCTCAATGTCGTCGCCGATCTGTCGGTGGCCTCCCTCGAACATGCCGCTTTCATGCAGACCGATGCCAATGTCGGCTCCTTCGACGCGGGCTACGGGTCGGCGCTGCTGGCCCGCCAGTGCGGAGACAAGCGGGCCCGGGAGATCTTCTTCCTCGCGGAGCGTTACGACGCGGCCACCGCCGAGAGGTGGGGCGTGGTCAACAGGGCCGTCCCGCACGCCGAGTTGGAGGAGGTCGCCCTGCAGTGGGCGCGGACGATCTCGACGAAGTCGCCCCAAGCGATCCGCATGCTCAAATTCGCCTTCAACCTTGCTGACGACGGCCTGGCGGGCCAGCAGGTCTTCGCGGGTGAGGCCACCCGCATGGCCTACATGACGGCCGAAGCCCAGGAGGGCCGGGACGCCTTCCTCGAACACCGCCAGCCGGACTGGTCGGAGCACCCCTACTACTTCTGAAGGGGCACACCACCCTCGTATCGAGCCCTTGCCGGAATGTAGTAGGTCTACTACATTTGGCAGTATGCACGCATCAGAATGTGCGTACAGGTGCATGCACACCAGCGCGCGCACGGGGCACCCTGACAGGAGGTTCGGATGAGCGCCATCGACGTGAGGGACCTGCACTTCACGTGGACCACCGAGGAAGTGCTCAAGGGAATCGACCTCGTCCTCGAACCCGGAGAACTCCTGTGCCTCCTGGGACCCAATGGCACGGGCAAGACGACGCTGGTGGAGAACATCCTCGGCTCGGTGGCCCCCGACTCCGGCAGCGTTCGCGTTCTCGGCGTCGATCCACGAAAGGCCCCCGCCGCCTTCTGGAGCCGCATCGGATTGGTCCAACAGAACTGGAGTGACCACCCGAAGTGGCCCGTGCGCGAACAGTTGGAGTGGATCCGGGTCCTGCACAGTGCCGCCGGAGCCACCCGCAGCGTGGAGGAGGTCCTGTCCGCAGTGGGCCTGGCCGACAAGGCCCGCAGCAAACTCTCCAGCCTGTCCGGCGGGCAGCGGCGCCGCATCGACTTCGCGGCCGCACTGATCTCCGACCCGGAGGTCCTCATCCTCGACGAACCGACCACCGGCCTCGACCCCGTCTCCAAGGCGGAGATCCACGACCTCGTCGCCGACTGCGTCGACCGCGGGGCCGCCGTCGTCTACACGACCCACGACCTGGCCGAAGCCCACAAGATCGCCTCGGTCATCACCATCATGCGCGACGGCCGCATCGCGGTCACGGGCACCGCCGACCAGATCCTCGCCGCGCACTCCCACTGCACGGAGGTCACGTGGGTCGAGGACGGCCGCACCCACGTCCACTCCACCGAGACCCCCGAGGAGTTCCTGCGTGAGCTGCTGCGACGCGAGGTCCACGAGCTCACTGTCACCCGGCCGACCCTGGAGGACGCCTACCTGGCCCTCATGAAGAAGGAGCAGAACCAGTGATCCGCGCCGTCCTCACGGCCGCCCTGCACCAGGCGCGCGTCGACCTCAAGCCCTCTGTCCTGGGCCCCTCCCTCATCTCCCTGCTCTTCCCCGGGATTGTCCTGGGCATCCTCGTGTGGGTGAACGGGCCCGACTCGAAATTCGCCCACGGATTCGGCCCCTTCCTGCTCACCGGGACCATCGGCGCCCTGGCGGCCCTGCTGCCCCTGGAACTGGTGAGCACCTACTACTCCGAGCGCGTCTCCGGCACGCTGCTGCGGGTACGGACCCTACCGCACGGGGGACTCGCCTGGTCCATCGGCAGGGCCCTCACCCATCTGACGACCCTGACGATCACGCAGACCGGGGTGCTCGTCGTCGTCCTCGTCTCCTTCCCCTCCCTGGGGATCGGCCCCGCCCAGGTGGCCCTGACCGCGGCGGTGGCGCTGCTGGCCAGCATGGCGTGCGCGCCCATCGGTTTCATCCTGGGCTCACTGGTGCGCAACGTGTACGGGATGATGCTGTCCATGGCGGTCATCCTCGGCCTGTTCGCCACCTCCGGGGCCTTCATCCCGCTGAGTGCCATGCCCACGTGGGTGGGAGTCCTGCAAGCGCTCCTGCCCTTCCGGTGGGCGTCGGAACTCACGCGCTGGGCACTGCTGGGCGCCGCCGAACCCGCAGTCACGGCGAGTGCGGCGAATGTGTCGGTCAGCGTCGGCGCCCACCCGCTGTTGTGCGTGGCGATCCTGGCGGCGTGGGCGGTCATCGGCTTCCCCGTGGCCGCCCAAGTGGTGCGCAGGGGCTTCCGAGCGGAGACGCTGAGTACCCTTGAGAAGGTCCGCTCCACCCTCCGAGCACAGTCAGGACTCTGATGGCCGACGACCTGGTGCACAACCGCATCGCCGTCCTGCGCGCAGACCGCAAGGTCTCGCGCAAGCAGCTGGCGGATGCGCTGGGTGTGCACTACCAGACGGTGGGCTACCTGGAGCGTGGCGAGTACTCGCCCTCGCTGGCCCTTGCCCTGCGCATCGCGCGCTTCTTCGAAGTCCCCGTGGAGTCGGTGTTCTCGCTGGAGCAGTTCCCCAGGCTCAGTTGAGCTCGCGCCTAGGACCGTAGGTGGCCACGATGTTGCCCTTGCGTGTGGCGCGGGCACTGAGCAGCTCCAGGCGAGTCGTGGCCATGGTGTCGAAAAGACCTCTCCCCTTGGCGGCGACCACGGGATGGATGATGAGTGTGAGTTCATCCATCAGTCCTGCCTCAAGGCATTGGCGGACGACGGACAGCGACCCCTGGATGGCGATGTCCCCGCCTTCACCCTCCTTGAGGCGGGAGAGGGCCTCGATCATGTCCCCGTCGATCAGTTCGCAGTTCCGCCACGTGATCCGTGCCGGGGTCAGTGTCCTGCTGGCCACCAGTTTCGGCGTGGAATTGATGAAGTCCGCAAAACCCGCGTCCTCGCCATCGGTGACCGTCGGCCAGTACGGCGCCCACTCCTGGTAGGTGACACGCCCCAGGACCACGGTGTCGATCCGCTAATTCCCCGAGGTCCTCGTCGAAGCTGTCGAATTGGAAGGTGTGCGGATCCGAGGTGATGCCGTCAAGGGAATGGAAGAGTCCGGCAATGAGGCAGCGGGGCATGTCAGTCGTCCTTCACGTCAGGGCAATGTCGTGCCCCAACCTCGGACACATGGAGCCACCTGTGGGACTCGAACCCACGACCGTCCGCTTACAAGGCGGGTGCTCTACCAACTGAGCTAAGGTGGCGCGCCCCAAGTGTGCCATGAAGACGCACCCGGGCAGAATTCGGGCCGTCAGTTCCCGGACTGGGCGGCTCCGGACTGGGCCGCTCCGGACTGGGGCATCTCGTCCTCCCACGCCGGTGCGTTCTTGGCGATTGCGCGAATGGCTGCCAGCACCGTGTCCTTGTCCAAGGAGGTGTACTGGGCGATGACGCCTCCGGCGGCGAACTCCGGCGTGCCGTAGCGGGTGGAGCCGTCATCGTTGACGGCACGACCCTGGTACCGGGTGGCCCCCCAGGCGGCCGTGGTCGCATCCAGGTAGGCCTTGGACACGCCTGCTCCGGGGAAGTTGTCGGTGAC
This sequence comes from Schaalia sp. 19OD2882, assembly GCF_018986735.1. Taxonomy (NCBI): domain Bacteria; kingdom Bacillati; phylum Actinomycetota; class Actinomycetes; order Actinomycetales; family Actinomycetaceae; genus Schaalia; species Schaalia sp. 19OD2882. The sequence goes on from NZ_CP065521.1 coordinate 2,163,646, forward strand.
CTCGGAAGGCACGCCGACAGAGGCGGCGATCTCCTTGACCTTGCGCCACGAGGCGAGGTTGTCGCTCACCACGGTGCCGTCATTGGCCTTGTACTGGGTCTGGAAGTAGGCCAGCAGGGCGTGGTGGAAGGCGAGGAAGTGCTCGGGTGCCTCCTGTGCGACGACGAGGACGGCGCCGGTGGCCACATGGTGGTAGGCGGCATCGACGGTGCGCACCGGGACATAGGCGATGTTGAACTCGCCGTTGACCGCGGCATCGGAGATCTGGGTTCCGGCCGCCACGTCCAGGTCGGCGCAGATGTGGCAGGTGTAGTCGAAGTACTCGTGGACGGTGGGCAGTTTCGGGTCGGCCTTGCCGACACCCTCACGGGAGACGAGGATCGGCGCGCCCGAGGCGTAGGAGCCGAAGAGCACCGCGGGGTCGAAGCTGTTGGCGCGGCGCTCCTCCTCAAGGCGGTTGAAAATGACCACTGCCACCGTGGCCACCACGGCCAGGACCAGTGCCGCGACAACGCCGATGATCAACATCCGGGTGGTGCGGTCCTTGCGAGCCTGCGCCTCACGCATCTGCTGGGCCTTTGCCCTGACGGCGTCGGAGGAAGGGCGGGACTTGGCCATTGGAGCCACCTTTCAGGTTGAATCGGCTCCCACCCTACTCACATGGCGGGCGAGGGCGCCCCTCAGGACATGGCAAGTGTGGCAATCATCCATGTGGAACCGACCACGGCCAGCGCAATGAGGATCATTCCTCCACGCGCCCACCACTGGGGCAGCAGTGCTTCGGCGGCAAGGGCCACACCGCGCCGCAGGTCCGCGCCCGTGGGCAGCATCCACATGATGGCCAAGGTCACCCACAGGTCCGCCAGGAGCAGGCCGAACCACAGGGGGTCGTGCAGCCAGTGGTGGGAGCCCTCCACGGATCCCGTGGCCGTGACGACCTCGAAGGGCCAGTACCAGCTCGGGGCTCCGACGATGACATTGGCCGCCACCGCCCACAGGGAAAGGGCCGTGGCCGCACCCACCAGCAGCCCGAAGAGCAGTGAGAGAGCGTGGACGACAAGGTGCCACGGCGAGGCCGCCAGCACCGCCCACGTGTCCGAGGCCTTCGGGCCCGAGTGGCGCACTCGCCGCTGCTCGCGGGCCCTGTGCAGTGCGCCCGGCAGGCCCGTGACGAGCAGCACGGCAAGCACGGCGCAGGACCCGTAGGCGCCACCGACGGCCGCGATCATTGCCAGCGGCATGAGCATGAACAGTCCCGTGAACCACGCCGGCCTCGGAGAGCGCGGGATGTACAGGGGAAGGCCGTTCATCACGTTGACGACGGGCAGGATCGGGGCGGGCTGCACAGTGATCGGAGCCGGCGAGGGGCCCACCACCTGGCGTGCAGGAGGCGGTGGTGGATGCTGGGCCACCGGCACGGGCGCAGCAGGGGCGGTGCGCGGCGCAAAGGGGGCCCTCAAACCCCCGGGACCGATCGGGGTGGGCCTGAAGTCCATGGGAACGGGAGGCGGAGGCAGCGTGTGCCCCTCCGGCAACGCCGTGGTCGCGCCGACGGTGGGAGCCGGCATGAGCGTCGTCGCCGAATCGTCCGGGAAACCCTGCAGCCCCAGGGCAATGGGTCGATCGGGGGCGGGCGGAGGGGCAGGGCGCGTCCAGGGGGCGCCCGCGATCGGCCGGGGGACCAGGCCGGCGTGCACCCGGGCCGCTTCCTCGGCGTTCAAGGGCGAAGGAACTCCGCGCCACCTGGCGCAACCCGGTTCGACCCCACAGGCCGCTTCGAAGAGCTCGACGAAGTGCTGCGGCCTCGGCCGGGTCTCGGGGGCGGGCTCAAGGGCCTGGAGGAGGACGCGGGTGAGTGCCTCCGACAGCCCGTCGGTGTCGCACCGCCCCTCCATGACCCGCATGAGGACGTGCCCGGAGGCCCCCGACCCGTAGGGCTGACGGCCTGTTGCCGCGTTGAGCAATGTGGCCGACAGCGCCCACCAGTCGGTGTCCGGGCTGGCGAGTTCGCCGGTGAGCAATTCGGGTGCGGTGAATCCGGCGGTTCCCGAGATGAGGCCCGTCGAGGTCAGTCGCTGGTCGCCCTCGGCCAAGGCGATTCCGAAGTCGATGAGTACCGGCCCTTGCGGGGAGCAGATGACGTTGGAGGGCTTGACGTCACGGTGGACGATCCGCGCGGCGTGCACCTTGTCCAGGGTCGAGTGCAGCAGGCGGGCCAGTGCCGCAAGGTCGTAGGGGTGCAGGGGCCCGGTGTCGAGCAGCGAGGCGAGGCTGGGCCCTTCGACGAGTTCGGTGACGACGAAGGGTTGGGCGCCCTCGACCTCGATGTCGAGGACGTGCGCCACGCCCTCGCCGGAGACCGAATTGACGATGCGGGCCTCACGCACCAGACGTTCGCGTGCTTCGTCGCTGGAGGCGAGCGCGGGATGGATGAGTTTGAGGGCGACCTGCCCACCGCCCTCGTCCTCGGCCAGCCACACGGTCCCGGCCCCGCCCGCACCCAGGCGATGGACGAGACGGTAGCCACCCACGCTCCGCTCACTCCTCACACGGACAGCCTACTGGCACGAGGAGAAGACACGGTCGTGGGGTACGAGTGGTGACACCGGGCCTGGCTCGGCGCAGGGGTCGCAAGGATGCACGGAGGAATTCGGGAGGATTTCAGAAGGATTTCAGAAAAGGGTCTGGTGCTGGCAAAGACGGAGTGATAGGTTCAGGGAAGTGTCGCGTCCGGCGAGGTCCGTCAGGGCGACACGGCGCCAGCGAAGACGCTGGTGTCTCCACAACGGATCGTCCGGCACGTACCTGCCGGTGGAGAGGTAACTGAACATGGCAACCGTGACCTTCGACAAGGCAACCCGCATCTACCCGGGCTCCGACAAGCCTGCGGTCGACGCCCTCGACCTGGAGATCGCCGACGGCGAGTTCCTGGTCCTCGTCGGCCCCTCCGGCTGCGGAAAGTCCACCTCCCTGCGCATGCTCGCGGGCCTTGAGGACGTCAACTCCGGCCGAATCCTCATCGGCGACAAGGACGTGACCGACGTCCAGCCCAAGAACCGCGACATCGCGATGGTCTTCCAGAACTACGCCCTGTACCCGCACATGACCGTGCGCGAGAACATGGGCTTCGCCCTGAAGATCGCGGGTACCCCGAAGGACGAGATCAAGCGCCGCGTGGACGAGGCCGCCAGGATCCTCGACCTGGAGCCCTACCTGGACCGCAAGCCGAAGGCCCTGTCGGGCGGTCAGCGTCAGCGTGTGGCCATGGGCCGCGCCATCGTCCGCAAGCCGCAGGTCTTCCTCATGGACGAGCCCCTGTCGAACCTCGACGCGAAGCTGCGCGTGCAGACCCGCACCCAGATCGCCTCCCTGCAGCGTGAACTGGGCGTCACCACCGTGTACGTCACCCACGACCAGACCGAGGCCCTGACCATGGGCGACCGCATCGCGGTCCTGGCCGGCGGCCTGCTCCAGCAGGTCGGCACCCCGCAGGAGATGTACGAGAAGCCCGCCAACGAGTTCGTCGCCGGCTTCATCGGCTCGCCCGCGATGAACCTCGGCAAGTTCGAGGTCGAGGGCAATGTCGCCAAGCTGGGCCCGGCACGCATCCCGCTTTCGGCAGCAACGGTCGAGGCCATGACCGCTGCGGACGAGGGCCGTATCACCATCGGCTTCCGTCCCGAGGGCCTGGAGGTCGTCCCCGAGGGCACCGAGAACACGATCCCGATCGAGGTCGAGTTCGTCGAGGAGCTGGGCTCGGACGCCTACGTCTACGGCAAGTTGGCCGGCGAGGGCTCCGAGGGCCTGGGTTCGGGTGCCGAGGGCGCCGCCAAGCAGCTCATCGTCCGTGTTCCTCCGCGCACCGCGCCGGCCCGTGGCGGCATCATCCACACCCGCATCCGCCCCGGACAGCAGCACAACTTCAGCGCGTCGACCGGCGACCGCCTGCCGGAGTGAGAAGCCGGGGCGCCCGGCCCCGCGACGGAGCACCCAGAGCCCCGTCCTCGTCCCCAAGACCAGCGGGAACGAGGGCGGGGCTCTGTGCTGCCCCCACACCCGCATGAGACAATGGGCGCATGTCGAACGCCCTGGAGATCACCGCGGCGACCGTGGACCCTGCCCTTCTGGACCTGCCGTGGGAGATCCCCCTGGAGCAGTGGCCCTCCGACATCCTTGCCGCCCTTCCGCGTGGCCTGTCCCGTCACGTCGTGCGCTTCGTCCACCTGTCCGACCGGGTCATCGCGGTCAAGGAGATCGGCGAAGTCGTCGCCCACCACGAGTACGCCCTGCTGCGCGACCTGTCCAGACTTGAGGCGCCCTCGGTGCTGCCCACGGCCGTGATCACCGGCCGTCACGACCGCAGGGGTGAGGAACTGGCCGCCGTCCTGGTCACCGAGCACCTGCAGTTCTCCCTGCCCTACCGCGCCCTCTTCTCCAAGCACATGACGCCCGACACGGCGACCCGCCTCATCGACGCCCTCGCGGTGCTGCTGGTGCGCCTGCACCTGCTGGGCTTCTACTGGGGGGACGTGTCCCTGTCCAACACTCTCTTCCGCCGGGACGCGGGCTCGTTCAGCGCCTACCTGGTCGACGCCGAGACCGGCGAATTGCACCCGACGGGCCTGACCCGCGGGCAGCGCGAGTACGACGTGGACCTGGCCCGCACGAACATCATCGGCGAACTCATGGACCTGCAGGCGGGCTCGTACTTCCCGGCCGATGAGGACCCGGTCGAGGTCGGGGACCGCATTCGCACCCGCTACACGGATCTGTGGCGCGAACTCACGGAGGAGGAGTACATCGAGGCCGGTCAGCGTTGGCGCGTGCAGGCCCGCATCCAGCGCCTCAACGACCTGGGCTTCAATGTCGGGGAGTTGCGGATGACCTCCGACTTGGACGGGGAACGCATCGTCATCCAGCCGAAGGTCGTCGACGCAGGGCACCACCACCGTCGCCTCATGCGCCTGACCGGCTTGGACGTGGAGGAGCAGCAGGCCCAGCGCATGCTCAACGACCTGCAGACCTACCGCGCGATCACCGGCCAGGACGACCGTCCGCTGGAGATCGTCGCCCACGAGTGGATGCGCAATGTCTTCGAGCCGGTCATCGAGGCGATCCCCCCGCAATTGGCCGCCAAGCTGGAACCGGGGCAGGTTTTCCACGAGTTCCTCGAACACCGGTGGTTCCGGGCGTTGGAGGCCGGGCACGACCTGCCGACGGACGAGGTGATCCGCTCCTACGTGGAGTCGGTGCTGCCGACGAAGCGCGACGAGGCCCTGCTGCTGGACCCGGGGCCATTGGACACGGCGGAGTTCACCTCGCTCATGGCGGTCGAGGACCCGGCGGAACTGGACGGGATGCTGGGGCACGCCGATGCCCAGTCGGACCCGGATGTCACCCAGGACGCGGGTTCGTGGGCGCAGGAGGCCCCGGCACCGAAGATGCGTTTCGTGCCCGGCTTGGGCCTGCTCCCCGTGGTGGAGTGACCGGCTGCGCTCTCCTTGCCCGCTGGTAGGATCTCGGCGTGCGGCCTCGGACGACTCCACGTCCGGGCGTGGCCGCACAGGCCCCTTCGGAAGGTAGACAATTGTCCGAGTTCCCCCGGATCTTCGCCCACAGGGGCGCCTCGTCGCTGGCCCCCGAGAACACCATCGCCGCATTTTCCAAGGCCATGGAATGTGGGGCGAAGCGGATCGAATTCGACGTGGACGTCATGGGGGACGGCACGCTGTTGGTCATCCACGACGACACCTTGGACCGCACGACGAACTCCAGCGGCCCCTACCACGGCCTCGGATACTCGGATCTTCGTCGCATCGACGCGGGCGCCTGGTTCTCCCCCGCCTACCGATTCGAACGCATCCCCGAACTGGCCGATGTCATCGCCTTTGCCAACGCCAACGGCCTGGGCATGAACCTGGAGATCAAGCCGTGCCGGGCCGCCACCGAGCTGCGCGAGAAACTGTTGGAGAACCTGCTGGTGGCCATCGACCGGGTGCGCACCACGGACTTCCTCGTGTCCTCCTTCGACCACGACATGCTGGCCGGTTTCCACGCCGCACGCCCCGACATCGCACTGGGATGGCTCCACGCGCGCGCCGACCAGGCCGGCCCGACGTGGCAGGAGGGGGCACGCCTGCTCCAGTGCCGGGCCGTCCACCCGCAGCTTGAGGGCCTCACGCGAGAGGAAGTCGCCGAGATCCGCGAGGCCGGTTTCGAAGTCAACGTGTGGACCGTCAACGACGTGGCCACCGCGCGTGAGTTGGCCTCGTGGGGAGTCGACGGCATCTTCACCGACCGCCCACAGGACTTCCCGGCCGAGGCCCTGGCCCGCTGACCCGCCTGCGGCGGCCTCCTCCGCGGGCGCCTCGTCACAGGTCGGACTCGGACTCCATCCGTTCGCGGTCCTTGCGCTGGACGTACTTGGCCAGGAAGATTTCGGCCACCGAGTCCACGACCATGAGTCCGCCGACGACTCCACCCGCGACGGCCCACCACTTGCGGGGGCGCGGGGCGCGGATGGACAGGACCATGAGGCCCGCACCGATGGCGGCCTCGACGGCTGCGGCAGAACGGACGATCCACGGCCGGTCGATGGACAGGGCCTGGTAGGCGTCGAAGACGGGGTGGACGACCTTCTCACGGTCGGTGAGCATGATGTCGACGCTTCGTCCGATGGCGTTGGAGATGCCGCGGGCGCGGTGGATCTCGAAGCCTTCGACCTCTTCGAGGTCGGTGCGCCCCAGCAGGAAGGACGCGACTTCGACCGGCAGACCCAGGGCCGCGACGGCTTCGACGACGGCCGCGTCACCCTTGAGGCCGGTGGTGGCGACGAAGGCCTCTCGGTCGGCGCCGGGCACGGCCTGCGCGATCAGTGCGAGTTCCGGGCCGTCACCCACCAGGTCCAGGACCTCCTGGGGCAGAGTGGTGGCCGGGACCGCGCCCGTGACCAGCAGGTTCTCCATGCCCCAGTTGTGGGTGACGACATGTTCGATGTGGTCGTCGGTGACCAGGAAGGCCTGGAAGTCACCATCGGTGACGGACAGGGTGACCAGCGGCAGCTCACCGAAGTTCCAACCGAGTTTGTCCGGGGGCAGCTGGGCGATGAGGGCCCTGTGGCCTTCGGGCAGCTCACGGTCGGCCAGGTTCACGCCTTCGAGCGCCGCAAGCAGGGGCACTGACGAGGCAGGGGTGCGGCCGATCTCGACCAGACGCGAGGCTCCGGTGGCGTCCTCGTCCTCTTCGCCCGGGTAGGACTCGGCCAAGGGCGACTCCCCTTCGGGCAGGTGGTCGGCTGCGGAGAGGCCCAATCGGACCTCGGCCTCGAAGAGGGTGGCAAGTTCCTCGGCCAGGTCCGCGGTGGAGGGGCCGGGTTGGGGCTGCGCAGCGCCCTTGGGGACCAGGGCGACGGCGCCACCCGCATCCGGGTCGGTGGAGACGGCCAAGGTCAGGCCGAGCAGGTGTGGGGAGGACTCGAACCACTCCATGTGGGCAAGGACGCCACGGTCCCGCAGTTCTGCGGCGACGCCCTCGGGGTCGAGGCGATGCCCGATGACCATGCCTTCGATGCGGGTCCACTGGTGGGCGCCCATGCGCACTCCCCTTTCTCCGATCCGCTCACCCTTGGACGCGGATTCTTCTTCCATTGTCGTCTTTCTCGGCCCGGAACGCACGTGGGCCGCGTCCGGATTCTCCCAATGATGCGGACGGGCCCGCCACACCCGAGGGTGCGACGGGCCCGTCCGGAGCTGCTGGCACTGCGAACCGGCTCTGGGAGTCGTCAGGCCATCTTGGTGCCGACCGAGCCCAGGCGCTCGCAGGCCTCGACCACGCGGGCGGCCATGCCGGCTTCAGCGGCCTTGCCCCAGGAGCGGGGGTCGTACATCTTCTTGTTGCCGACCTCGCCGTCGATCTTGAGCACGCCGTCGTAGTTGCGGAACATGTGCTCGACGACCGGGCGAGTGAAGGCGTACTGGGTGTCGGTGTCGACGTTCATCTTGATGACGCCATTGGCCACCGCCAGCGCGATCTCCTCGGCGGTGGAGCCGGAGCCGCCGTGCATGACCAGGTCGAAGGGGCGGTTGTGCGGGTGTCCGACCTTGGCGGCGACCTCTTCCTGGATGGTGCCCAGGATCTCGGGACGCAGCTTGACGTGGCCGGGCTTGTACACGCCGTGGACGTTGCCGAAGGTCAGAGCGGTCAGGTAGCGGCCGTTCTCGCCCAGACCCAGGGCCTCGACGGTCTTGAGGGCGTCCTCGGTGGTGGTGTAGAGCTTCTCGTTGATCTCGCCGACGACTCCGTCCTCTTCGCCACCGACGACACCGATCTCGACCTCGAGGATGGTGTTGGCGGCCACGGACAGGGCCAGCATCTCCTTGGCGATCTCCAGGTTCTCGGCCAGCGGCACGGCGGATCCGTCCCACATGTGCGACTGGAAGAAGGGCAGGCGACCGGCCTTGACCTCTTCGGCGGAGAGCTCAAGCAGGGGGCGCAGCCAGGAGTCGATGTTCTGCTTGGCGCAGTGGTCGGTGTGCAGGGCGATGGTCACGTCGTAGTTCTTGGCGACCTCGCGCGCGTAGGCTGCCAGGGCCAGCGAGCCGGTGACGCGGTTCTTGATGGTCGAACCCGAGGCGTACTCGGCGCCACCGACGGAAACCTGGATGATGCCGTCCGAGCCGGCCTCGGCGAAGCCCTGGATCGCGGCGGTCACGGTCTGGGAGGAGGTGATGTTGATGGCCGGGTAGGCGAATTTGCCTTCCTTGGCGCGATCGAGCATTGCGGCGTAGGTCTCGGGGGTTGCGATGGGCACAACTGCCTCCTAATCGACGTGAAGAATCTGTCGATGTCGATTCTCCCACACCGACCTTCGTGGAGGTGACGGGAGAAGGTCCCAATCAGGCCCGGGGCACGATCAGTCCTGCACCCAGGCCCACATGGCAATTGCCGCCGCGTGCCCGACATTCATCGACCGGGTGGAGCCACGCTGGGTGATGTGCAGGACGAGGTCGCAAAGGCGCAGCATGTCCGGGCTGAGCCCGTCGGATTCTTCTCCGAAGACCAGGCAGGCGCGTCGGGGAAGTGAATGTGTTTGCACATGTGCTTCCAGTGGCTGGGATCCGGGGACATTGTCGATTCCGACGAGGGCGAGGCCGCCTTCCCGGCAGTGTTCGGCCAGGACACGGGCGTCGGGCATGTGGTCCACCTGCATGTAGCGGTCGGTGACCATGGCTCCTCGGCGGTTCCAGCGGCGGCGTCCGACGATGTGGACGCGGCCGGCTCCCAGCGCGTTGGCCGTGCGCACGATGGATCCGATGTTGAAGTCGTGCCCCAGGTTCTCCACGGCGACTTCGAAGGGCAGGGCCCGGCGGGCGATGTCGGCGCGAATGGCGTCCATGGTCCAGTACCGGTACCGGTCCTCGACATTTCGGCGGTCGCCCTCGGCCAGCAGTTCCGGGTCAAGACGCGGATCGTCCGGGAGGGGGCCGGACCAGGGCCCGACACCGGCCGCGTCCTCGTCACTTCTCACGGCACCCTCCTCACTGCATCCTCCTCGCGGCCACGGTGATGGCCTCGACCACGGGGCCGACCGCGACCCCGGGCCACACAGTAGTGCCGCTTCGAGCCGCCAGGTGGCACGATTGTCCTCATGGGACTGTCTGCGAAACTTCTGAGCCGGGACGAGGTCGTCGTCCGCCACATGCGCACCCACGTCAAGGCGATCCTGTGGAACATCATCGCCTTCCTGTTGTTGCTGGTTCTGGGCGCCCTCGGGTCGGCGCTGCTGCCGGCCGCGTGGGCGCCTTTCACCCATGTGGCGATCTGGGCCGCAGTGGCCGCCCTGTCGGTTCCGGTGCTGCTGGTCCCCTACCTGCGGTGGGTGACGACCACGTACACGTTGACCAGCAAGAGGGTCATCACTCGTCACGGCATCTTCACGAAGCTGGGGCACGACCTGCCTCTGTCCCGAATCTCCGACGTCTCGCAGGAGAGGGACCTGGTCGACCAGGTCTTCGGATGCGGCTCGCTGACCCTGCAGACCAGCTCGGACGACCCGCTGGTCCTGTCCGACGTGCCCAAGGTCCACCTGGTGCAGGTGGAGTTGTCCAACCTGCTCTTCCACGACGTCCAGGGCGCCATCGACGCAGACCCGACCCAGTGACCCGGTGGGGCGCCCCCACCCACCACGATCCGACCCCCACCCACCACGATCCGTGAGGAGTTCGCGATGAATGACGCCCCCACCCCTTTGCACGAGATGCCGCCGGTGACCGCATGGCTGTCCGACATGGACGGTGTGCTGGTCAAGGAGAACCGGGCGCTTCCGGGCGCGCAGCAGTTCCTTGATGCGCTGGAGAGCCGCGACATGCCTTTCCTGGTGCTCACGAACAATTCGATCTTCACCAACCGTGACCTGTCTGCCCGGCTGGAACGATCCGGCTTGAGCGTGCCTGAGGACCGGATCTGGACTTCGGCGAATGCGACGGCCGCCTTCCTGGCTCAGCAGTCGCCCGAGTCGACGGCTTTCGTCATCGGCGAGGCGGGTCTGACCACTGCCCTGCACGGGGCGGGCTACGTGATGACGGACCAGGATCCGGAGTACGTGGTGCTGGGTGAGACCCGCAGCTACGACTTCAATGCCCTGACGCGGGCGATTCGTCTGATCGAGGGCGGGGCGAAGTTCATCGCGACGAATCCCGATGTGACGGGCCCTTCGGATGAGGGCACTTTGCCGGCGACGGGGTCGATTGCGGCGATGGTGAAGGCGGCGACGGGCAGGGAGCCCTACTTCGTGGGCAAGCCGAATCCGGTGATGATCCGCGCGGGTCTGAACAAGATCGGTGCTCATTCGGAGACTGCGGCCATGGTCGGCGACCGGATGGACACTGACGTGCAGGCAGGAGTCGAGGCCGGTCTTCGCACGCACTTGGTCCTGTCCGGGTCGACCTCGATCGAGCAGGTCGAGACGTATCCCTTCCGACCATTTGGAATCCACACGGGTATCGGCGAGCTCATCGAATTGGTGGAGGCCGGGTCCTGACCTGGCCGACTGCCCACTTCAGGTCGACTTCAGGTCGAGGCGGGGTCACCGCCCGGTGGTGACGGGGCAGTGCCCGGACCGGTCGATCCACTGCCCGGCATTTTGGACGCTTTCTTCGTCGTCGACGCACCGACCCGGTGGTCCCACACCGGGCACGGGCCGGTGATGTCGGTGCGCTCGGTCCAAAACCGGTCGACGACTTCGCGTTGCCGTTGGGTTCGGAGGGTCGCCGAGCCTTGGGCGGGGCGCCACCCGTCTGCTGAGACCCCGAGCCATCGGGGTGGTTTGACCTGCACGGTGCCGTTGACCATTCGGACCTGCCACCCGTGCGCGTGCAGCGCCCGGTGGTGGTGCCAGCAGAGCAGCACCCCGTTGTCGGTGTGGGTGGGGCCGCCCTGGGAGTGTTCGTGCACGTGGTGGACTTCGCACCAGGCGGGGCCGACGGTGCAGCCGGGGATCACGCATCCTCCGTCGCGGGCTTCGATGGCGCGCCGCTGGTGGGCCGTGAAGACGCGCGAGGTGGAGTCCAGGGCGATGATTCGCCCGGCGTCGCCCATGAGGACTCGTTCGATGACTCCATTGCACGCGAGCCGGCGGGCACTGTGCGAGGTGATGACGGCTGCGGCTACGTGGTGCCGGCCGATGGGCGCATCACTCAGGCGGGCGATTCCGCCGGGGTCGGCGAGGTCGTCGACGGTGCAGGTGACAACCAGGGTGGGCGCAGCTCCCCGCAGGGTGGGCATCGACTCACGTGTGGCCGCTCGGGTGAGGACGGAGGCGAGGGCGTCGTGCATGCGCTCGGCCCGGGTTCGGCGAATGGTCAAGCCGGGGTCCGAGACGTCGGAGTTCTCGGCATTCCAATGGGGGTCACGGTCGCCGCGATCCGGGTCGGCGCCGTTCTGGGCGGCATTGTCCACCTCGCCCTCGTCATCGCTGGAGAACAGGGAGTCCTGGACTTGACCGCCCTGTTCCGCAGCAGGATCCTTGCCGATCGTGCTGGCGGCGACTGCGGGGTTGGTGACGGCGTCGAGAAGGCGCTGCAGCTGAGCGGCGACTTCCGGGAGAAGATGTCCACTGATCCGCACCAGGCCATTGCGGGTGGGCGAGAGCATGAGCCCACGGCCCCGTTCCCGCTCGCGCTCGTCGGGCACGGCTCCGTCGGGGTCGATGGCGCCGGCCCAAAGAGCAGCGACTTCACCCACGACGTCCGCCGGAAGGACCATGCGCTCAACCAGGGGCTGAGTGGACATGGCGAGCAAGTCGTGTTCGGTCACGGTGGCGCAGGCGTCGACGGGGTTGGCCCGCCCGGGAGCGGTGTTCTGGTCGGAGGTGCCCCTCTCATTGACGCCGAGCGTTTGGGCGAGGACTGCGCCTTCCGCAATGGTGAGCAGATCCGGGTGATGGGGCCGCTGGGAGACGGCACCCAAGGTGGAGGCCATGGCCTTCACCGTGTCAATGCCGATCAGGCCGGCTTCCCAGGCAGTGCGGGTGAGGGGCAGGCGCGCAGGCAGGAGGTCGCCGGTCAGGGCGCGGCGGCGTTCGAGGAATCGGCCGGAGCGCACCCGCGCCAGCACGGTGGACCTGGAGGCGCCGGTGATGCGAGTGAGGAGATCGGTGGAGGTACGGCAGTCGAAGCGGGTGCACAGCGGAGGTTCATCGGAGCTCGTGCGGCTGCGGCGTTCCACTTCTGCGGCACCCATCGCCCGCACGGCATCGACCACGGTCCCCAAGGACTCCACCCGACGCAGCAGGTCGACAAGGTCCTGGTCCCCCACATGTTCCAGGCCATTGCCCACGGTGAGGTCGCACAATGACCGGCGGACCTGTTCCATCAGACGGTCAGCACCGGCCCCCGGGCGCACGGCCTGCGAATCGGGCAGCGCTTCCCGATCCTTCACGCTGATGCCGTCGCGGCCCGAGATGTCTTCCATGACCCCATGACAGCAAAGATCGAACAATTGTTCCAGCGATTTCTTGAGATTCTTTCACGGTGATTCACCCATGAGCCTCTTCAACCCCGCTGGCCAATTCTTGAGCACAGGACATGCCGAATCATTCCTTTGTCAGCATTCGACAGCAGTTGAAGACGATGAAGGTCCAACGGCCCACAGGAGGGACACAGAGTCGGCAACGCGCAGAACTCCCGCCTCACCCGTCGCCCCGACCTCGTGCGGCGAGGACCCGGCGGCCCGGCCACCAACTACCCTTGGACACATGACGAATGACTCGCACAAGGCCCGCCTGGCAGAACTGGTCAAGGAACTGGCCGTCATCCGCGAAAAGGTCACCCTGGCGTCAGGGCGCGAGTCCGACTTCTATGTCGACATGCGCCGCGCGACCCTGCACCACGAGGCCGCTCCCCTCATCGGGCACGTCATGCTGGACCTGCTGGAAGAGGCCGGCTTTGCCCCGGGCGAGGACTACGTCGCCGTCGGGGGCCTCACCATGGGCGCAGATCCTGTGGCCACCGCGATGCTGCATGCCGCCGCCTCGCGCGGCCTGGACCTCGACGCCTTCGTGGTGCGCAAGGCCGCGAAGGACCACGGCATGAAGCGCCGTATCGAAGGCCCTGATGTCGCTGGTCGCAAAGTGGTCGTCCTTGAGGACACCTCCACCACGGGGGGCTCACCCCTGGAGGCGGCGCGAGCCCTGGCCGAGGTCGGCGCACAGGTGGTCGCGGTGGCGGTCGTCGTCGACCGGGCGACCGGCGCCAAGGAGATCATCGAGGCCGAGGGCCACCCCTATCTCCACGCGCTGGGCCTGGAGGACCTGGAACTGGCCTGAGCCGCGCGCGCCCGGACGCCGGACCCGCGGACCGCTCCACACCCACCCTCGCACTCAGCACTCACATGTGCGGCCAACACTCACATGTGCGGCAGGTGGGCCACCACTGCCCGAGTGAACCACCGGGGCGCCACCCGCATGGCAGTCATCGCGGCCTTGTACGCCGGATGGGGCGTGACCAGCACTGATCCTCGCCGTACGGCCGCCAGCGACTCGCCGACCACCTGCTCCGCCGTGCTCCACGCCCAGGCGGGGGCTCCGGGCAGGTCGACTCCCGCACGGTCGAAGAACTCGGTGCGGGTGAGCCCGGGCATCACGCAGGTGGCGGTGACGCCGGTTCCTGCCAGCTCTGCCGCAAGCCCTTCCGTGAAGGCCCGCACCCACGCCTTGTGGGCGCTGTAGGTTCCGGCCCCGGTCTCGCAGGCGACCGACGCGACGTTGAGGATGGCGCCCCGGCCTCGTCGGCGCATGGCCCGGGCCGCATGGTGGGACAGGATCATGACCGCGCGGACCATGACGTCCAGGGCGCTCTCCTCCGCCCCCAGATCATTGTCGGGGAAGGGCTTGCCGAGCCCGAATCCGGCATTGTTCACCAACAGGGACACCGGTCGCGTCGCGTCGTCCAGGCGCTCGGCGACGAGGGCGACCCCCTGTCGGGTTGCCAAGTCGGCGGGAAGGACCTCCGCCCGGGCTCCGTGCTCCATTTCGAGTGCCTCGGCCAGCTGTGTGAGCACAGTGCCGTTTCGTGCGACAAGGACGAGGTCGTGGCCGGCCCTGGCCAGTTGACGTGCGTATTCGCGTCCGAGTCCCGAGGATGCGCCTGTGACCAGTGCTGTAGCCATGGGATCACCCTAGGACGAATCATTGAAGGTCTCATACGATGAGTCTTGGTAGTCCACATCACACAGTCTGGAGTCATCATGGACGAGCACGAAGCGAATCCTGCTGTGCCTGCACAAGGACTTGACACCTCCGCTGGGAGCCAGGCCGCAGAAGTCCTCCGCGCAATCAGGGTCCTGGACAGCAAGGTCGACGCCTTGTCCCTGCGTCTGGATTCCATCGACCAGCGCCTTGCCCGCGGGACCGCCCCATCCGCGCCTGCCTTCGTGGCGCCGGCACCCGCCGTGCCCACCGCCCGGGCTGCAATGGCCGCACCTGCTGCGCCGGCGCCGGCCGCATCCGCGCCTGCAGGCGCCCCCGCCCTCGCCGGCGGCCCGGCCCACCCCGCGGCGCCAATGGTCGAGGCTCCCCGACAGGCGCCTGCTGCCCGGATGCCCCTCCCCTCCGTCGGCGCGGGTGCACCCGCACCCGCATTGCACGGATCCCGACCGCCGAGCGCCTACCCCCAGACGGCCCAACCGGTCGGCCGTCCTGCCGCGCCCCGCGCCGCCGGACCCCAAGGTGCCACGGGACCCCAAGTCGTGTCCGGCCGCCCGGGTGTTCCCACGCCGACCGGCAAGGCCGGCGAGTCGAAGGTCGGCAAGTACCTGCTCGCAGGAGCGGCAGCCCTGCTCGTGTTCCTCTCCGGCGCGACCCTCATCGCCATGCTGTGGAACAGCATCCCCGACATCGTCAAGGTGGGCTCCGTCGGCGTCCTGGGCCTGGCTCTCACCGTCACCGGAACCCTCATGTCCTCCAGGCCGAAGGTGAACCGCGTCCCCGCTGCCACCGTTCTGGGAACCGGCGGCGGCCTGGGCTTCGTCAGCCTAGTCGGCGCGGCCCTGCTGGGCCTCATGCCGTCGCTCGTGGCCTTCATCGCGCTGAGCGCGTGGACCTTGGTCCTCATGGTGCTCGCCGTGCGCACGAAGCTGCTCTTCACCACGGTCATCGCCGCCCTGGGCGGAATCGCCACCGTTGTCCTTGCTGCCGGCGAGGTGGCGAAGTCGCCCGACCAGGCCTTCGTCGGCCTGGTCATGACCACGGCCTACGCGACCGCCATCACAGTCACGGCGGCCGTGACCTCCCGTTGGGTGGCCGAATCGACGTTCAAGCCGGCCTACCACCTGGCCGCCACGACGGTCTCCCTCACGGCTCTCATTGCCGCTCCCCTCGCACTCGCCCACACCATTTCGCCGCTGGGCACCATGGTGGCCTGGGGCGTCCTCGTGGCCCTTCACCTGGTCCAGGCGGTGCTCATCGCAGGCGCCGGCAACTCGGCCACGAGCACGGCATCTGCGACTGCCGACAGCCCCGCCCCGCCTGCGCTCCGGACCAATGTCACGAACCTCATCTCCGACGCCGCACGCAACCCGTGGCTCGGGGTGTGGGCCCTGGTCCCCCTCCTGGTCATCGCACAGGGCGTCATGGTCGCGTCCGCCTTCGACTGGCAGGACAGCGCCTTCCCCTTCGGCTACATGATGCTCGGCCTGCTGGCGCTCACCACACTGGCGCACCTGATCCCTGCGATCGGGCGACACACCGGCGGCTGGCCGGCCCACGCCCTGTCCTTGTCCGCGCTCACGGCGCTCTGGGTCTGCCCATGGGGTGACCAGAACCAGCAGACCATCGCCTATGTCGTCACCGTGGCGGTCGTGCTTCTCACCGTGGCACCGGCCCTCCGGGAGCGTGACCACCTGCACGTGTGGACCCTGCCGATCATCGTCGCGTGCCTCGGGGGGTCGCTGTCCACCCTGTGGGGGGCACTGGCAGTGACCGTGGTCGTGGCGCTTGCGATCGTCGTGTGCATCCTGGTCGACGCCCACTCTGCGGCCACCGCACCCACCGGCCCGACCGGCGCCCCCGTGGTGCCCGCAGACGCCCCGTGGCGCACCCCCCTGATTCTCCTGCTGCTTCTCTTCGGCCTGCCTTTTGGCCTCCACCGCCTCATCTGGCACGCCACCCACTCCAGCATCTGGGCGCTCGCAGCTTCGGCCGGCATCGGCCTGGTAGCGGCCTGTGCGCTCATCGCCTTGGGCATCGCCGCCACAATGGCGCGCCCGGTCGAGCTCTTCACCGGCAGACATGCGGGTGCCCGGCCGGAACTCCTTGCCTCCCCCTTCCCGGGCGTCGTCGGCAGGCCGAGCTCGCCCAACGCATTCATCGTCCCGATCGCCGCATGGATCTACGCCCAGGGCATCGGCCTGGCCACGCACGTGGTCGACCTCCAGACTTCGGGGACTCCCGGTGTTCTCCACTGGGACTGGTGGATCATCGGCCCCTTGGTCCTGGCTCTGACCGCCGCGACACTGTGGGCCAACGTCAAGGTCATGCGGAACTCGACACTGGCTCTGACAACCGTCATCGCCTGCACGCTGATGCTGCTCCAGGCGATCCTGCTGATCACCGGGGCCGAGGTCGGCAGCATCATCGCCAGCGTCACCCTGCTGGGTGCCGGCGCCGCCGCGATCGGTCTGGGCTTCCATTGGCGCTCCAAGGCGGTGCGCCTGTACGGCCTGGTGCTGGTCATGCTCATGGTGGTCAAGTTCGCCTTCTGGGACCTGGGCTCGGACAACACCTTGCAGCGAGTCATCGCCCTGTTCGTCGCGGGCCTGGTGTGCTTCGGCCTGTCGGTCGTGTACTCGCGGGTGGATTCCCAACTCTCGGGCCCCAAGGACGAGGGCGACGCCGCCCTCGGCCCGGCCGCGCCCGCGGGTGCGCCAACCGGTGGGCAGGTGCCCCACCGGCCGGCTCCTGCCCAGCAGCCCGAGCCCGGCCAGCCCGGCAACAGTGGGGAGGGTTCCTCGTGGGCCAGCCCCCTGCAGAACTGAGCCGCCCTCGTCACCCCGTAGGCTGGAACGCATGAGGATTGCCACCTGGAACGTGAACTCCCTGCGCACGCGTGTCGAGCGTGTCATCGACTTCCTGGACCGTTCGGGAACGGATGTCCTGGCCATGCAGGAGATCAAGTGCCGGCCCGACCAACTGCCCACAGCCCCCTTCGAGGAGGCCGGTTACGAGGTCGTCGCGCACGGCCTCGACCAGTGGAACGGGGTGGCCGTGGCCACCCGCCTGC
The DNA here is from genome assembly GCF_018986735.1 of Schaalia sp. 19OD2882. Lineage (NCBI taxonomy): Bacteria > Bacillati > Actinomycetota > Actinomycetes > Actinomycetales > Actinomycetaceae > Schaalia > Schaalia sp. 19OD2882. The sequence goes on from NZ_CP065521.1 coordinate 2,181,420, forward strand.
CTGTCGAGGACGTCCGGGTCGGTTTCGACGGGCAGCCCGCCTTCGGTGACCCGCCGAAGGTCGAGGCCCGCGCCCTGGGAGTGAAGGTGCGACTGCCCGCAGGCACGAGGCCGAGCCTGACCGTGTGGAGCTTGTACGTGCCCAATGGGCGCGAAGTGGACCACCCGCACTACGCCTACAAGCTCAAGTGGCTGGCGCGGCTGCGCACGGAGGCCGCCACGTGGCTGGCCGAGGCCCCCGAGGCCCTGACCGCCTTGGTCGGGGACTGGAACATTGCCCCCGAGGACCACGACGTGTGGGACATGGCGGCCTTCGAGGGCGCCACCCACGTCTCCCCCGCCGAACGTGAGGCCTTCGCGGCCTTCGCAGCCGACGGGTGGGTCGAGGCCACGCGGGGCCGCGCGGACAACTACACCTATTGGGACTACCAGAAGCTGCGTTTCCCCAGGAACGAAGGCATGCGCATCGACTTCGTCCTGGGCTCACCCGCCTTCGAGGCCGCGGTGAGCGGCGCTTTCATCGACCGTGACGAGAGGAAGGGCAAGGGGGCCTCGGACCACGTGCCCGTTCTGGTCGACCTGGACCTGTGAACGAGGGCGGGCCCGGCTGGTTGATCCGGCCGGGCCCGCCGCTCCCATGTGCTCACAGGCAGGAGGTCACCGGCGGACCCGTCTCTTGGTGACGACTCCCGCCGCGCCTGCCAGGGCGCCGAGAGCAGCAATGACGACCATCGGAGCGATGTCGCCTCCAGTGGCGGCCAGGTCCTTCGAGGTGCGGGCGGCGCCGGACTTTCCGACGGTTCCCGCCTTGCCCGCTGCCGTGGATCCGGACGGGTCCTTCGGCTGGGCCGGCTTGCTCGGGTCACCGGACTGCTGCGGATCCTGCGGATCCGCGGGCTTCGGCGCCGACACCGTCATGGCCGCCTCCGCGCTGCGTCCCGTCGCGGGCTCGACCAGGACCAACCGGTGGGCGCCCACCTCGGCATCGGCCGGCACGGTGAATCGCAGGGTCGCCTCACCCGCGGCATCGGCTTCGACACTCCCCACGGGCACCGGGGTCGAATGGAAGGTCGCCTCGATGAGGGCCTTCGGGGTGGCCCCCACGATCCGCGCCTCCAGGACGTCACCCGGACGGATCGGTCCGCCGGGCAGCGTCACGGCGAAGGGAACCGCCGGATCGGCCTCGTCATGGGTGATGGCCCCACCGCCCTGGGTTCGGAAGCAGGTCGTGGCCAGCGACACGTACTTGTTCGCCTGCGAGGGCGAATCCCCCGCCGTCGACTTCACGGTCAGGCGGATGCGGGCACCCTGGCCAGCTGGCACCTTCTGTGCCAAGGAGTCCAGGGACACCGAGGCCTTCCGGGACATGTCGACGTCGGCCGCCAAGGGAAGCACGCCATCGACACTGACCAGCGACACATCGGCTGCGGTGATGCGGCCATTGTCCCCCGAGGCGCGGGGCACGGTTTCCAGGGAGACCACGCCTGTCGGGTCCGCGACCAGGAAGTCGACGGACAGGGGCAGGGGTGAGGGAAGTCCGGCCCACGGCGTGTGCCACATGGTCGCGTCGTCCCCGTCCAGAAGGTTCGAGACGCGACCGTCCTCACCTGCGGTCTCGGCCGGAACAGTGGCCTCGTCCGCAATGGTCACGGCTGCGCAGGTGGCATTGGTCTGGCCCGGCTCCAAGACCACCTCGACGTCCATCCCACCACGGTAGGTCCGGGCATCGGCGCCACCGGCGCCGGGCACTCGTAGCGTCGCCTCGACGCGGACACGCCCGGAGTCCTGCTGGTTGGAGATTGCCGCCTTGACGTGGACCTTGTGGGTCGCACCCGGTGCCAGCGCCGGGATCTCGACGGATTCCTTCGACCAGGTCCAGCCCGCGAGCGGGGTCGGGGTCAGGGTCGAGGCGGCGACCTCGTGGTCGCTGATGTTCGCGACCTCGAAGGTCAGGTAGTTGCCGCCGCGGTTGACCGTGCGGCTGACACCGCCGACCTTCACTTCGGGCACACCGATCCAGTCCATCGACACGGTCATGTACGACAGTCCCTTGTTGGGGGCCTCGTAGAGCAGACCGTAGCGGCCACTCGTGAAGGTGCCCGAAGCATCGGGCAGCGGAGTCAGCGTCGAGTACTGCATGGCGCCCGCGTGGAAGGGCTTCGTCGTGGTCCAGGAGGCACCGTCGTCCAGGGACAGGCTGATCGTGCCGTTCTCGCGCGCGCTGGCCGAGGCCGTGTTCGAGAAGAGCAGCATGTGCGCGCGGGGATCGCCAGCCGGCGCGTCCGGGTAGGCGCGGATGATCGACGCATTGTTGTTGGGGTCGACCAGCTGGTGGTCGACGGTGGTCTCGCCCCAGGTCTGGCCCCCGTCCTCGGAAATGGTGACCCGGCGGGCCTTGACCCCCGGGGCTCCGTACTGGGAGGCGCGCGAATTGTCCATGACGCGCCCGTCGGCCAATTCGACGATCTTGTTCTCGTCCATGCCGGCGCCGAAGGGTTCTCCGGACTTCCAGGTGCGCCCGTGGTCGTCGGAGTAGACGGTCACGGCCTTGAAGACCCCGTCCACGACCACCGTGTACTGCTGCATGAGGCGTCCGGCGTGCGGCGCATTGCGCTTCTGGATGCCTTCACCGGAGGCGGCGAATCGGGCGGTCCAGGAGTCGGCCGGCGTGATCTGCGGGGTGATGACCTGCGGCTGGCTCCAGTGGGCCCCGTGGTCCGTCGATGACATGACTGCGGCGTGCAGGACGCGGCGGTTGTCGGGGTCGGTGCCCGCCTGGGACTGCCACAGTCCCACGTCGAAGGACTTGACGAAGAAGAGGAAGATTTCGCCCGTCTCACGGTCGACGACGTAGGAGGGGTCCGAGTAGCCGAACTTGGGGTACCCGGGCCGGCCTGCGGCCACGACGGTGAGCGGCTCCCAGGAGCGTCCCCCGTCCTTCGAGATGCGCTGGACGATGGAGTTGGCCTGGGGCGCGTCCCCGCAGTCATTGGGCCGGCCGTCCCATGCGGCCAGGATCCAGCCGTTGGTGGCGGTGGTCAGGGCGGGGATGCGGTGGCAGTTGAAACCTGCGTCTCCGCCCCTGGCCAGGACGACGGGCTGGCCGTCGGCGCGGTCGGTGGGCACGGTCGAGGGGTCGTCGGGCTTGGGCGCACCCGCCTCCTTCAGGGTCAGGGTCGGCGCGGTGACGCGGATGCCGGCCTGGATGACGTCCTTGCCGGCGCGGTCCCGGGTGGCGTCCACGACGACTTCGGCAGTGAAGGTGCCGGCCTTGAGCATCTCCGCGGTGATGGTGATCTTGGGGCTGGCGCATTCCTTGGTGACGCCCGGCCCGAGGTCTGCCCACCGGCAGTGTCCCTTGGGCTCCTTGACGGCGGTGTCCGCCAGGTTCGAGGTCCGTGGGAATGCGGTGAGTTTGCTGCCGGTGTTGTTCGTGTAGCGCAGCGTGTAGGTGACGGTGTCGCCGACCCGCGCGGTGTCGGAATCGCTGTCCGTGCGCACCAGGGCGAGCGTGAGGGCGTCGGCCGCCCGCGTGGCGGGGGCGTCCTCGGCGGGTGCCTCCTCGGCGGGCGCGGCCTCGGCGGGGGCGTCAATCGTGGGAGTGTCCTGGTCGGGGGTGCTCTCCTCCAGGGTGGGGTCGGGCGTCCGGGGTGCCGCAGTGCTTTCCTCGCTGTGGGACGAGGTCGGGGCCTCCTCGGCGAATGCGGCGTGTGGGACCAGGGTGAGCCCCAGGGCAAGGGCCGCCGCTGCGGCGAGGGCCCGTGCGGAGATCGTGGTGAATCGGGTTGGGAGACGTGAGTTCATTGCCAGTGGTTCCTCCGTTGCGTCCTTGCAGACTTCGGCCGTGCGAGCCGATGGGTGCTCGTCAAGGTATCAAATAGGTCAGACAACTGACAAAGATGCTGATGAGGTGGGTGCCGATGAGGCCACCTCACACCGACGCGGAGGCCCCCCAGGTGACCAGGGCCTCGTTCAGCCTCGCCCAGTTCTCCTTGTGCCACGGGCCGAATGGCTCGGACCCCAGGAACACCCCGGCCATGTCCCGCTCCGGGTCGACCCACAGGAAGGAGCCGGAGACCCCGAAGTGTCCGAAAGTGTGCGGGGAAGCCGTCGGTGCCGTCCAGTGCGGCGACTTTCCTCCCCTGATCTCGGGGCCCAGGCCCCACGGGCACGGAGTGTGGCGCCCGTAGCCCGGCACCACTCCCGCAAGCTCCGGGAACTGAGGCGTGAGCGCCCGGGCGGCCAACTCCGGGCCCACCAGTTGCGGCCGGGCCAACTCGGCGGCCAGGGCCAGTAGGTCCTCGACGCTGCCGCGCCCTGAATGCGCCGGCGAGCCCTCGACACTGGAGGAGCTCATTCCCAGCGGCTCCAGGACGGACTCTTCAATCCATCGCGTCACAGGAGCACCCACGGCGTCCTCGACCACGCGGCCCAGCACCTCGTAGCCCGCATTCGAATAGATGCGGCGCACACCCGGCGCCACCTGCGGCTTCTCGGAGTCCATCGGCAGGCCGGAGGCGTGGGCCAGCAGGTGAGCGACGGTGGCACCCTCCGGTCCGGCAGGGGTGTCCAGGCGCACCAGCGCGCGTCGGACGGCGACCAGGACCGCCCAAGAGGCGATGAGCTTCGTGACGGACGCCAAAGGGTGCACGGCCCGGGTGTCTCCCACCCGCAGCAGCACCTCTCCACCCTTCACGAGGGCGTAGGAGTGGGTGAAGGGAATCTCCAGCGGAGCGACCCACTTGGGGTTCACGGGCGCATGTCCTTGTAACGACGCAGTGCCTGGGCGAAGACTTCGGCCACGTCGGAGGGGACCATGGCACCCAGGTCCAGGATGTACTCCGGCGGCAGCCCCATCGTGTGGGCCATGACCGCCAAGTAGTCCGCCACCGAATTCGTCTCGGCGGTGCCCTTCGGGTAGCGGGCCTGCACGGCAATGCCATTCCATTCGCGCAGGGCCGCATCCGCGATCGTCACGGGATTGATGGGGAAGGAGATGACGCCCCGTTCCTGCAGGGAGCGAATCTCACGTTCGATGAAGACACGGGTCTCGTGGAAACGGTAGTTGGCGTGCTCGTGGGCGGGGTGCTCCGGCCAGGCGGCCTCGACCGTGATGACGATGCCCAGGTCCCGCAGCAGCATGGCCTCGGGGTGGTTGGACATGCGCATGACCTGGATGGCCCACTCCAGGACGGATTTCACCCGCAGGCCCTTTTCCACCAAACGACCGGTGCGCTCGTCGATGTCGACGGCGAAGATGCCGACCATGTCCTCGTAGCGTTTGACCACTGCGGTGAGCAGCGCTTCCTTCGAGGGGAAGTGGTAGATGACTGCCGGGTGGGACACCCCCACCGCCCGGCCCAGGTCTCGCAGTGAGAAGCCACGGAAGCCGCTCTGCGCGATGAGGCGCATGGCCGCGACGAGGATCGCGTCACGCGTGGCAAGCCCGGCCGAATAGGCACCGCGCACGCGCTTGTCAGAGGCCATGGCCCATCCTTCCTCCCGGTTCCTACCAGTGGTGTGATGAAGACTGGCCCAATTGTCCCACGAATCACGCACGGTCACGACCATCTGATCGGCCTCGGCCCGTCAAATGCGGGTGGAGTGCCCGCCCTTCCAGGCACGCACTCCACCCGATCGGTCAGTGGGCGAGGACCAGTCCCGCACCATCGGGATCCACGTCGACACGCAGAGTCGTCCCATCCTCGACCTGGCCCGACAGGAGCAATGTGGCCAAGCGGTCCCCCAACTCCCTCTGGACGGTGCGGCGCAGCGGACGCGCCCCGTACGCAGGGTCGAATCCGGTGCGCACCAGCCACGCCTTGGCCGCGTCGGAGACCTCCAGGCGGATGCGCCGCTCCTCCAAGCGGACGCCCAGGTCGGCGACCGTGAGGTCCACGATCCGGGTGAGTTCAGCCGAGCCCAGCGGATGGAAGAACACGGTCTCGTCCAGGCGGTTGAGGAACTCCGGCTTGAATGCCGCGCGCACCTGTGCCATGACGGACTCGCGTTTGACGGACTCCTCCAACAGGGGGTCCGCCAGGAACTGCGAACCGAGGTTCGAGGTGAGCACCAGGATGACATTGCGGAAGTCCACCGTGCGCCCCTGACCGTCGGTCAGGCGTCCGTCGTCCAGGACCTGCAGCAGCACGTCGAAAACCTCCGGGTCCGCCTTCTCGACCTCGTCCAGCAGGACGACGCTGTAGGGACGGCGCCGCACCGCCTCTGTGAGCTGCCCACCCTGCTCGTAGCCGACGTATCCCGGGGGCGCACCGACCAGGCGGGCCACCGAATGCTTCTCGGAGTACTCGCTCATGTCGATGCGGACCATGGCGCGTTCGTCGTCGAAGAGGAACTCCGCCAAGGACTTGGCCAACTCGGTCTTTCCGACGCCGGTGGGCCCCAGGAACAGGAAGGAACCTGTGGGTCGGTCCGGGTCGGCGATCCCTGCCCGCGAGCGCCGCACGGCATTGGCCACCGCCGTGACGGCCTCACTCTGGCCGATGAGGCGCCGCCCGATGACCTCTTCCATGTGCAAGAGCTTCTCGGTCTCGGTGGCCAGCAGCTTGCCCACGGGGATGCCGGTCCAGGCCTCGACCACTTCGGCGATCTCGGTGGGGCCAACCTTCTCGGCGATCATCGGCGGCTGGGCCGCCGCCCCGTCCGTGGAAGCGTCACCGCAGGAGCCACCGGCCTCTGCGGCCTCAGCCTGGGCGATCTCCCGCTCGACTGCGGGGATCTCGCCGTTCTGCAGGCGGCCGGCCTCCTCCCAGCGGTTCTCGCGGATGGCAAGTTCCAGGGCGGTGCGCAACTCGTCGAGTTGCACACGCAGGTCACCGATGCGGTTGTGTCCGGCCTTCTCGGCCTCCCACCGGCTGGTCAGGGCGTTGAGTTCCTCCTGGGCGTCGGCCAGGTCGGCGCGCAGTCTCTCCAGCCGGTCGGCAGCGGCCTCGTCCCTCCCATCCGGGTCGGATTCGGCCAGGTAGGACTCCTCCATGCGCAGCCGGTCGACCTGTCGGCGCAGGACGTCGATCTCGACCGGGCTGGAGTCGAGCTCCATGCGCAGGCGGGACGCGGCCTCGTCGATGAGGTCGATGGCTTTGTCAGGCAGTTGGCGGCCGGTGATGTACCGGTCGGACAGGGTCGCTGCCGCAACCAGGGCGCCGTCGGAGATCGTCACCTTGTGGTGGGCCTCGTACTTGGGGGCGATACCTCGCAGGATCGCCACCGTGTCCTCCACGGAGGGCTCTCCGACGAAGACCTGCTGGAAGCGGCGCTCCAGGGCGGGGTCCTTTTCGATGTTCTCTCGGTACTCGTCCAAGGTGGTGGCGCCGACCATGCGCAATTCACCGCGGGCCAGCATGGGCTTGAGCATGTTGCCGGCGTCCATGGCGCCTTCGGAGCCACCGCCCGCACCGACGACCGTGTGGAGTTCGTCGATGAAGGTGATGACCTGACCGTCGGAACGTTCGATCTCGGCCAGGACGGCCTTGAGGCGTTCCTCGAACTCTCCGCGGTACTTGGCGCCCGCAACCATTCCGGTCAGGTCCAGGGCAATGAGCTTCTTGTCCTTGAGGGAGTCGGGGACGTCCCCGGCGACGATGCGCTGGGCCAGTCCTTCGACCACGGCGGTCTTGCCGACGCCGGGTTCGCCGATGAGCACCGGGTTGTTCTTCGTGCGCCGGCTGAGGACCTGGACGACACGGCGGATCTCTGTGTCGCGTCCGATGACGGGGTCCAGTTTGCCTTCACGGGCCACTTCGGTGAGGTCCCGGCCGTACTTGGCAAGGGCTTCGAAGGTGCCCTCCGGGTCGGGGCTGGTCACGGGATCGGGGCGCAGTCGCTCCAGGGCCTGCGACAGGGCTTCCGGGCTGGCTCCGGCATCGGCCAGGATGCGCCCGGCCTCGGTGCGGGTGGCGCCGGCCAGGGCGATGAGCAGGTGTTCGGTGGAGACGTACTGGTCGCCGTGGGCCTGGGCCCGTTCCTGGGCGGCGTGGACGACTTCGGCCAGGGCAGGGTCGGTGCGCGGTTGGGTGGCGGCCCCGTCGATGGTGGGCAGGGCGACGAGGGCGCTGCGGGTGCGCTGACCGACCCGGGTGCGGTCGGCGCCCACGGCTTCGAGGAGGGACAGGGCGATGCCTCCCTGCTGTTCGAGCAGGGCGGAGAGCAGGTGGAGCGGCTCCACCTGGGGGTTCTTCGCGGCGCGCGCCTGGGCGATGGCGCCGGCAATGGCCTCTTGGGCCTTGGTGGTGAGTTTGTCGGTCATGTGTCCTCCATGTGCTGGCTCCGGGCCCGTGCGGCCCTCTTGGGCCGGGTTCGGGAGGAGCCGGGTGGGTAGATGTCTCGCATGGTGGCGCCCGTCCAACCGGGGCGGGGCCACATACTGTCACCAGTACCAACGTCAATGACTTGAGTCTATTCCACTCAACTTTCGGATGCCTTGCGGAGCCCGGGCCCATGACACGGTGAATCTTCACGACTATCCTCAAACAATCAATGAAAACCGGCTTGCCGCCATTACCTTCAGGACACGATGAAACTCACCCAGCGGATCAGTGCAGCCGCCACCGCCCTCGTCCTCGCCACCGGTCTTGCCGCCTGCGCAGGACAGTCCCAGGAATCCTTCTCCACCGAAGTTCCGCCCACCCCCGCCGGCCACACGATGATCACCGCCAAGGGCAGCAGGATCTCCTACGCCGTACCCTCGGACTGGACCACCTTGGAGCGTGCCGACACCCGAGGATTCGAGGAGGGCGTGCAAAAGTACGCCAAGGAGATGCACCTGGACCCGTCCACGGTGCGCTCCTCGCTGCGTGACGCAGACACATTCTCCTGCGCGCCCTTGACCGACGCGGCCGTCCTGCGCGCCTCGGTCCTGGCGCTCGCCTCCACCACGGACGGCACGAGGATGCCGACCGAACAGGAGGCCAAGCAGGACCTCGACGAAGGCTCGACATTCCTCTCCTACACGAGTGTGAAGACCTCCAATGGCGAAGGCGCCGTCGTGGCCACTCAGGTCCACCCGGGCGAGGGCGCCACCGGGCCGGCCATTTCCCACCAGCGTCTGCTGTTCCTACCGGTGGACGGCAAGACCGCATCAGTCGTCGTCAAGGCGGCCACGGCCGAGGAAGCCGATGCCCTGGCCGACGCGATCGTCGCCAGCGCGAATTGACTGTTCCCCGGACTTCGCGGACCCGGATGGAGCACGCCGCCCGCACTCACTGGGTGCCCACTGGATGGTCGGGACCGGCTTCCGGATGGTCGGGACCGGCCTCGGTCACGGGCCTGACCGGAGCCTCCGGAACCTCGGGCCACGCGACCGCTCGGGCACTGCGCGCCACCGCCTTTCGCAGAAGGATCTCGAAGGGGCCGCGCGTACGACCCGTGGATTCGAGCCACACGCAGACCAGGGCAATGACCGCCCACACGACCACGGCAATGGCCATGGCGGGGAAGTCACCGACGGCGCGCACCCCAGCCAGACCCATCACGCCCAGGATCAGCGCAAACAGGACGCTTTGCAGCAGGTAGGCCGTCATGGACTTCATTCCCACGGCCGAGAGGAAGCGGCGCCAACCACTCAGCTGCGGCACGGCGGGCCCGGCCAGAACCAGGAACAACGCCAGCCACCCCAGTGCGCCGGGAAGCCCCGACAGTTCGTGCAGCGGAATTTCCACAGGGTGCCCGACTCCCCCATACCTGCGGCGACCAGACCTTCCGGGAGTCCTCCCAGGGCTGTCAGCGTCAGTCCGACACCCGCCGTTGCCCAGAGCAAGGACCTGTGACGCTGCGGGTCGGAGACGATGTCGGTGGTCGCCAACCAGGCGCCGATGAAAGCGGCGGGAACGATGAGCGTGCCAAGGATCGACAAAGGCTGGATGGAGAGCCACAGGCCGACATTCGACAAGGGCCAGGACCACGTGAGGCGCTCGGTGCCGCCCACTGCCCCACTGAAGTCCACTCCGAGCTGCCCCCCGTAGTGGGCGAATGAGACCATCAGGTAGGTGAGCACGACGGTTGCGACGATCCCGATGGCGGTCATCCACCGGAAGTGGCGTCCTGCCAGCAGTACCCCGAAGACCAGGGCGACCAGGGCGTAGGTGCCGATGATGTCACCGGGGAACAAGAGCGCATGACATGCCCCGAAGAGCAGCATCCACCAGCCGCGGCGGGTGACCAGGCGCCTGGCGTCCAGCCGCGCTTCCTTGCGGATCGCCTCCTCCCAGGCGGCGCGCTGCTCGAGGGGCAGGCCGGGGGCTCGCGCGTCGAGCTGCGCGATGCGCGAGCGTTCGTGTGCGGCCGAACGTCGCAGGACCATCGTCATCAGGCCGTAGCCGAAGAGCAGTGCGAACAGCGGGTACGCCCTGTGGTCGACCAAGGCGCTGCGCACCACCACCCACCACTGGTCCAACACGGTGCGCTCAGCAGCCTCAGGAAAGTAGGCGATCCAGGCGGGGACGTTGGCCACCGCAATGAGGATCAGCATCGCCCCGCGAGCGACATCCGGGGCGGGGTGGCGCACCCCGGAGGCGCCGGTGAAGGACTGGGACGAGGACAGGGGCCCAGAGGTCATGGGAACATGGTGCCAGCTCCCGGATGTGGGCGCCGCGTGTTTCCATGGAGGCATGACGCAGCACTTCCACACTCCGTCCTCGTACCCGGCGGCCGGCCCCGGTGTGGCGCCTCCCTCGTCGGAGGGCGGGTGCAAGACCGACGACAAGCACGACCCGGCCCAAGCGTGGTCGAAGAACCACCCGGCCCCCGCCTGGCTTGACGAGGTCGACGGGCGACGCGCAGCGGACTGGGTGCGTGAACGCAATGCGGAGACCACTGCGGAACTGGAATCTGCGCGCCGTCGTGACCTGGAGCGGCGCATTCTGGAGGTGCTCCAGTGCCCCGACCGCATCCCCCATGTGGTCGTACGCGGGCAGTGGGCCTACAACTTCTGGACCGATGCGGAGCATCCGCGGGGCCTGTGGCGGCGCCAACCCGTGGAGGACCACTTGGCGCACAGCGACCAGTGGGAGGTCCTGGTCGACGTGGACGCCCTGTCACGCAGCCAAGGGCGGTCACTGGTGTGGCACGGCGCGCAGGTTCTGCGGCCCGACCTGGACCGGGCTCTTGTGGACCTGTCGGAGGCCGGGCAGGATGCGGATGAGACCCGCGAATTCGACCTGGTGACGAAGCAGTTCCTTCCTGCAGCCGACCCCTCCGCCTTCTCCCGGCCGGCGGCGCGCGGCGGGCTCGGGTGGATCGACCGCGACCACGTGTGGGTGAGCACGGACCTGGGGCCGGGCACGACCTCGTCCTCGGGACACCCCTTGCAGGCGCGGATCGCAGTGCGCGGGCAGGCCCTGGAGGATGCACGCGTGGTCGTCGAAGGGGCGCCGGATGACCTCGGGGTCTTCGTCGGACACGACCCCACCCCGGGTTTCGAGCGTTCCGTGGTGCGGGTCGCCCACGACTTCCTGCACTCCACCACCTACCTGCTGTCCGACCCGTTGGATCCCGAGGCCCGCCCGGTGGCCCTGGAGGTGCCCACGGATGCCTCGGTCAGCCCATGGCGCAGGTGGCTGCTGGTCCACCCGCGTGAGGACTGGGAGGTTTCGCCCGGACACGTCCACCGCGCAGGAACACTGGTCGCCTTCGACCTGGAAGACTTCCTGGAGGGAGGCCGCATCGGGCAGGAGCTCTTCACCCCCGACGCGCACACGAGCCTGGCCGGGTGGAGCGCCACGCGCGCTCACCTCGTCCTCACCCTCACGCGCGACGTGGTCACCCACCTGGTCACCTGCACTCCTCCGGAGAGTGCGTCCGAAGGGGCCACGGGTGCCGGAAGGACCGCGAGCACCGGCGAGGACGGCGCGAATGCAGCCACTGCCGACCTGGCCGGGCGGTGGACCTGCAAGGACCTCACCCTGCCGGACCTGCCGGACCTGGACATTCCTCCCTTGGTGACCATCTCGGCCAGACCGGTGGACCCTTGGGCCGGGAACCGGCTGTGGCTCACGGTGTCGGGATGGACCACACCCACCACATTGTTGCTTCTCGACCTGGACGCGCAGTCGGCGCAGGTCAGCGGTGCCCGGATCATCCACCGGGCGCCGACCCTCTTCGACGCCACCGGAGTCGAGGTTTCGCAGCACTTCGCCACCTCGACCGACGGCACCCGGGTCCCCTACTTCCGGGTCGGGCGCCCCGGAGCGGTCAATGCGCCGACGGTGCTGCACGCCTACGGCGGCTTCGGACACACCTTGGTCCCCGGCTATGCGGCAACCGTCGGGCGGGCCCTGCTCGAACACGGGGGAACGTGGGTGGTGGCCAATGTGCGCGGCGGCGGAGAGTACGGGCCCGCCTGGCACGAGGCCGCCCGCGGCCCAACCCGGAAGGAACGCTCCTACGAGGACGTGGAGGCCGTCGCCCGCGACCTCGTGGCCACAGGGGTCACCACCCCCTCGCGCCTGGGGGTCGAGGGCGGGTCGAATGGTGGTCTCATGGCCGCCAACATGTACGTGCGCTGCCCGGACCTCTTCGGCGCCGTCGTCAGCCAGGCACCACTGATCGACATGGGGCGCTACCACACGCTGTCGGCGGGATCGTCGTGGATGGCCGAATACGGCGACCCGGACGATCCGGACCAGTGGGAGCACATGCGCCGCTGGTCTCCGATGCACCTGTGGGACCCCGGGCGCTCGTACCCGCCGATCCTCCTGACCGCCTCAACCCGGGACGACCGGGTGCACCCCGCCCACGCGCGCTGTTTCGTCCACGTCCTGCGTGAAGGATTGACCGACGCCCTCTACGTGGAAAACGTCGAGGGCGGGCACTCGGGCGCAGCCGACGCCCCGCAACAGGCGTGGATGTCGTCGCTGGTGTGGGAGTTCTTCTGGTGCACTCTCACCTGAATGCTGCACGCCGGCGGGCGCGGTTGACCCGACCGATGCGCACCACGCCCCACACCGCCAGGGCGAGACCGAGCACCCCGATGACGGTCGCGCCCACCAGGGCGCCACCGACCCACCTCTGCGCGTCGGTGTCGTCAGGCACCCCCGTGCCGATCATCGTCACCTCCGCCGGCCCCTCGCAGGTCACGGTGTACTTTCCGGCCTCCAGCCCTCGGGCGACGAAAGCGTGGGTCGGACCCGGAACCGGTTCCATGTCGCGGCTGACGCCCTCGGAGCCGGTCAGGCGGCACGCCGAGACCGCACTGTCCATGGGGCTCAACAGGTACGCTTCGCCCTCGGCCACCGTCACCGTGTCACCGCTGCGCACTTCGACGGCATGCTCGGCGGCCTCGATCAGACCGGGCGTGGCCAAGGCAAAGGAGAAGAGGACGATCGGGGCCACCACGAAGGCCACCAGCATGCCGATGACGAAAGCGGCAACTCCCGGGCCGCGGCTCGGAGTGGCAACGCTCGGCTGAACCGTGCTCGGCGGATGTGGCCCGGCAGCGCCCTGCGCCCTTGGCACCCTGCGGACACCGGGTGCGTCCTGTGCAGGAGATGCGCCCCATCCTTCGGGCGCCCCGTGAGTCTGCGGTGCGTTCGGTGAAACGGCGGACTGACCCGCCACCGGCCAGGACGGGCGGCGTGTGGCCGAAGGGTCCAGCTCCCCGTACTGGGGCCACGGGGTCTTCTCGCTCATCGTTCCTCCATGCCGTTCTCACCCAAGGCGTGGACCGCTTCACTCACGCGAGCGCGGGCCTCCTCCAGGCGGGGCCCCTCGCCTTGGCCCGTGGCCAGCGCCTTGACCACCGGCCACACTCGCAAGTCATCACCCGGGTTCCACCACACGGTGACCATTGTGGGGACGTACTGCGCCTTCGTCACCTCGAAACGACCATCCGCCTTCTCGGTGAACTCGAAACGCGCCGTCACGCCCTCGTACGCACGCGGCCGGGAGGTCTCGTGGTTGGCCACCATGTTGCCCAGCCCGTGGACCACCCACTTTCCGTTGATGCGTTCCCACGGCTGGACCACGTGCACATGGTGTCCGTAGACCAGGTCGACATCCGGTGACGCGGTCAACGCACGTGACAGGCTGATCTGCTGCTCGTCCGGCATCATCTCGTACTCCTGGCCCGCATGTACCGCGACCAGGACCACGTCTGCCCCGGCCTGGCGCGCCGCCCGGGCGCGAGCCAGCAGGTCGGCCTGGTCCAGCAGCGCCACCGACCACTCGCGCCCTTCGGGCAGGGGGATGCCGTTCGTCCCGTACGTTCCCGAGACCACCGCGACCTTGACCCCATTCTCCGTGGTGACGATCGTCGGTCGAGCGCGCTCCTCGGGCGAGCGGAAGGTGCCGGTGTGCGCGACACCGACCCGGTCGAGTTCTCGCAAGGTGGTGGCAAGGCCCTCCCACCCGCGGTCCAGGGAGTGGTTCGACGAGGTCGTGCACAGGTCCCAGCCGGTGTCCGCCACCGCGTCGGCCACCTGCTGGGGTGCGCCGAAGACGGGGTAGCCGGTGACGTCCTCACCGTCGGGGGCGAAAGGCACCTCTTCGTGGCAGATTGCCACGTCGGCGTCTCCGATCAGGGGCGCCATGTCCTGGAAGAGGTGGCGGAAGTCGTAGGGGCCCGCGCCGGTGCGGCGCGCCTCGGCCTCGGCTGCAGCAATGACGTCCGTGTGCCACAGCAGGTCGCCGCTCATGACGACGGAGAATGTGCGCGCTCGGAGTGCCGTGGGCCCGGAGGGGCCGCCCTGCGGCCGGGGGTGTTCTCCCGGGGAGCGGGGCGAGACCGCCTTGCCGTCCGAAGCCGACATGTCGCCGCCGGCCACTTGGGAACATGCGGTGGCCAGCGCCAGACAGGTTGCCAGGAGCAGGGCGGTGGTCGTGGTTCTCACGCGTGCCATGTGGCTTCCTTTCTGCGGTTGGTGCCCTGCGTCGGGCCGGTCGCGCCCAGCCGGTCCCATCCGGGCGACTACTCGCGTGGAGGTGTTGCCGCCGACGCCAGGCGTTCGCGTCGCAGGGCCTCAACCCCGGGGACTTCCAGGGGCTCCAGGTCCGTGTTGGTGGCTCGGCGGAGCAGCAGGTCGGCCAACTCGGGATTTCGCGCGAGGACCGGCCCGTGCATGTAGGTGGCGATGACATTGCCCTGGACCACGCCGTCGTGGCGTTCCTGTGGGGCGGCCGTGCCTTCGGGCACACCGTTGCCGGTGCCGATGAGCACCCGCCCCAGGGGCTTGGCGTCGGGGCCCAGGACCGTGCCGCCTCCGTGATTCTCGAAGCCGGTGAGCTTCTGGGTCAGCCCCTCGACCAGGGGTTCGGTGACCAGTTCGCCGATGGAGCGCAAGCCCTGCGGGTCCGTGGTCACGTCCAACAGCTCCAGGCCGGCCACGCGCCGCCCTTCGGCGTCGCGGTACCAGCGCCCAAGGACTTGCAGGGATGCACAGATGGCCAGTAGCGGGGCCCCGCCCTCGACCCCGCGACGAAGGCCCTTGTCACCGCGCAGCTTCGCGGCGGCCAGCGACTGGGCGGTGTCCTCGCCCCCGCCCAGCGTGTACACGTCCAGGTCGGAGGGGATCGGGTCGTCCAGGTCCACCATGACGATCTCGGCGGCGATCCCGCGGCGGCGGGCGCGTTCACGCAGCACCACGGCGTTGCCGGTGTCCCCGTAGGTGCCCAGCACGGTGGGCATCAGCACGCCGATGCGCAGCGTCGACTCGTTCATCGGCGGTCCTCCTTGGCCTGACGCTGGTCGAGGATCTTCTTGAAGTCCCGCAGCGAGGTGTAGTTGAGCAGCATTTCGACCTTGCCGGGCTCCAGGGCGGCCAGGGCGTCCATGGGCAGGTCGACCAGGTCACAGTGGATGCCCGCGTACTCCAGGCGCACCGCCAGGTCGGCGCCGCGTTCACCGCAGGCGACGATCCGTCGGCCCGGCACACCGCCCAGCAGTTCGAAGTCGACGTCCCACAGCCACGACAAGTCGGTGCCGTCGGGCACTTGGCCGTTCACGCCGACGACGACCTGGCTGACTGCCGGGTCCAGCATGGTCATGGCCTCCTGCCATCCGGCAGGGTTCTTCGCCAGCATGATGCGGGCCTTGCGGCCCTCCACGTCGTGAACGGAGTAGCGTCCGGCCACCTCGGAGACGGTTCCGACGGCGCGCGCCGCATCGGCGGGGTCGATGCCCAGAGCCACTGCGGCGGCCACGGCCTGAGCGGCGTTGCCCAAATTGACCCGGCCGGGCAGGGACAGGGCCAGGGGGACACTCACCCCGTCCGGGCCGCGCAGGGTGGCTGTCGGGCCGGGGGCGCCCTGCGGGGTCAGGTTGACGTCTTCGAGCCACCAGTGGGGTTCGGGCCGGCGGTGGGTGGCGGCAGGTCGGGGGTCGCCATCGCCCACACCGGCCCCGCCCTCGTCAGTGGTTGCCCCGCCTTCTTCGGTGCCGGACGCGCCGTGGCCATGTCGGACGAACCACCCGTCGGGCCCCTGAGCGACCTGTCCGCCACGCGGGAAGGCCACCGAGTCCTGACCCCAAGACGCGCCGGCCGCCACCCACACGACCCCCGGGGCGTCCCATGCGGCTGAGGCGATCAGCGGGTCGTCACAGTTCGCGACGACGACGCTTCCTGGGTTCTCGGTGACGGCACGGCGCAGGCGCTTTTCCACCGACCCGATCTCGCCCACACGGTCCAGCTGGTCGCGTGAGAGGTTGAGCAGGACGAATACGGCGGGGCGCACGTCGGCGGCGACGATGGGCACATGCATCTCGTCGACCTCCAGGGAGGCCATGCGCGCATGGGGGTGGGCCATGAGGGCCGTGAGGACTCCGGAGGGCAGGTTGTCGCCATTCGTGTTCGAGGCGACCTGACCTGCGGCGCCCAGGGCTGTGCGGACCATGCGGGTGGTGGTCGACTTGCCGTTGGTGCCCGAGACGATGACGCAGCGACGGCCTTGGGCCAGGTCGGCAAGGACGGCGGGGCTCACTTTCATGGCGACCTCGCCGCCGATCATTCCCCCGGAGCCGCGGCCAAGGGCGCGAGAGGCGGCGGCGGCGGTGCGCCCGGCGGCGACCGCCAGACGGGAACGCAGGGGCATGGTCGCGGGCGCGCGGGAGGCGCCGGACTCGGAAGACGTCATGGGGACAAGGGTAGTCGGCCCTCCGCCCTTGCAGACGCACGGGCCCGGGGGCACAATCGGCCCACAGCGTCGTCCAGCCCGGGAGGTCCTCATGCGCCGCGCCCTTCCGTTCATTGCCACCGCCGCCGTTGCCCTTGCTGCTGCCGCGGGACTGTGCCTGACCGGGTGCGCAGGTGCGGGTGGGGATGGTGCCTCGTCCGCCTCCGGTGCGGCATCCGGGGACCAGTCGGCCAGTGACTCGGCGCCATCGCCTCGCGCGGGCCAGTCGGGCGAGGCCGACGTGGGGCCGTCCGTTTCCGGGACACCTGTCGATCGCGCCCAGTCGGGGGGCGAGGACGGGCCGCTGGTGGATGGGGCGGCGTATGCCTTCGCCTCGCAGGGCGCCGCCTCTGGCCGCAGCGGGCACTGGTTCGCCAACACGGACCACACGCTGCGCTGTCTCCTGCTGGCGCAGCAGGACCCACCGAAGTCCACTCTGCCGGGCATCCACTGCGACTTCGCCTCGGAGTTCCCTGTGACGGCGGCGGATGCGGCTGCCGCCAGGTGTGAGGAGAAGGCCGGCGCTTTCAAGGGCTGGAGTGCGTGGGTGGACCCCGCGGGTGTGCACCTGGGCGCCTGTCAGTCGGATGTGCCCATCGGGGTGCTGTGCACTCAGCTGGAAGCCGGTTCGCAGTACTGCAGGCGGGAGTGGGACCAGGTCCCCGTCCTGCCCGACGGCATGTCCTTGGCAGGAGACGCCGGCATCTGCGCTGCGCGCAACGGGAGGTTCACCTGCACTTTGACTTCCGGGGCCACCATCGAAGTGGGCCCGGGCCACGCCGTTGAACTCCGGGGGGTGGGTGGCGACACGAGCACCGGAACGACGGGATCGGGGGGCACTTCAGTCAATTGAGGGCTGTTTTTTCCAGGTCGATGTGGGCTCACACCTGACAACCGATGCCGACACCCCATCGAGACGCATTCAGCGGGAATCTCAATTTGAAGCAGGAATTGCCGCACATCCCACTGGCAGTATTTCAAGCATCACCACAGCCCATTCCCACCGAATGGCGGATAAGTCACCCTTCCCTTTGATAGACTTCCGCTCGCTTGAGGACGTGGCGCGCACCGGCTGGGAATCAGTCACCCTTCCCTTTGATAGACTTCGTAGGGCCTACAACCCACAGCCCCCAGAGCTGGGAATCAGTCACCCTTCCCTTTGATAGACTTCCTTGCGGGCCGCCAGCACGCGCCGCTGCGCTGGGAATCAGTCACCCTTCCCTTTGATAGACTTTGACCTGGTCGCCGGGATGCTCCTGGCGGGCTGGGAATCAGTCACCCTTCCCTTTGATAGACTTCAAGTCCGACTACGCGCTTGGCGCGACCGGCTGGGAATCAGTCACCCTTCCCTTTGATAGACTTCGCCTTGCGCGCCGCTGGACGAACCTCAGGCTGGGAATCAGTCACCCTTCCCTTTGATAGACTTCGAGCGGTCCTCCGCTCGGCCTCCTGATGGCTGGGAATCAGTCACCCTTCCCTTTGATAGACTTCAGATCATCATGTCACGCCCGCACGACCCGCTGGGAATCAGTCACCCTTCCCTTTGATAGACTTCCGGCACGCGAGCAGGCGCCGGTTGCCCTGCTGGGAATCAGTCACCCTTCCCTTTGATAGACTTCGGCGCAAGTATCCCCACAAGGTCTCCTTGCTGGGAATCAGTCACCCTTCCCTTTGATAGACTTCTCCCTCATCGTGGACTCCGAAACCGGCAGCTGGGAATCAGTCACCCTTCCCTTTGATAGACTTCCAGGAGGTGACCTACTGATGGCAACCGCGCTGGGAATCAGTCACCCTTCCCTTTGATAGACTTCTCGAAACCACCATCGACCTCATCCTCGAGCTGGGAATCAGTCACCCTTCCCTTTGATAGACTTCTGGCACCCCCGGGAACGGCTTGTTTCCGCCGTTCCTGGGGTGTCTGACGTCAGAAAATCAGGAGCTGCTCCGGCTGCGCGGGCTCCTCCCGACGCCTCGTGTTGTCGAAACGCAGTCCCGTCGCCCACTGTCGATCAGTCAGGTAGAGCACCCGCACCTGCCCTCCTGCTGGCAGGTGCGCCTGAAGCGCCCGGATCGTACCGTTGTCGCGTGCGCCAGTCGGCCAGTACTTCACGTAGACACTGAACTGCACCATGCTGAAACCGCGATCGATCACGAAGTGCCGGAACTGCGACGCCTCCCGTCGCTGCTCCTTCGTCGTCACGGGGAGGTCGAACATGACCAGACACCACATGGGATCATCAGCCACTGGCGGCATCCATCGACATGTCGTCCGAAGGCCCGCGCCAATGCGGGACAGCGAGACGCTCGACCTCTCCCTCACAGTACTGGCCGAACTGCTGCGCAAGCGCCAAGAATGCGGAGGGAACAGTCAAACCATCCGACCCGAAGGCTCGCCCAGCTGCTGAAACCAATGCGCGTTTCACCTCGCGGTCCGAGGGATCAGCATCGCTCGACAACCGGAACACCACATCGTCCACCGCTGGCCGGAACGGCTCCATCAAGTCATCCACGAGTGCAAAGCCGTTTGACCGACCTCGATGGAAGATCCCGAGTGCTGGGAGCATGCCAGCCGCCAGCACCGCACGAACACCGTGCCCTCGCAGAATCGCATACCCATAGTCAAGACAGCCATTCCAACCTGGCCCCGCGCGCGAACCGGGGTCGCGATGCTGCCCCTTGTCCATGAGTCGAGTCCAGTAGAGTCGAGCGGCTTGAGCTTCCAGATTGCCCGGATCTCCTGAACGTACCTGAGCGGCAAGCGCAGTCAACTCACCACAACCATCCGCCCCCAAGTCCTGGAGAACCTGAGCTTGCCCCTTGATCTTTGCCGAAACGATCCTGCCCCACGCGTTCTTGCGTCGCGGCACTGTCAGCCCGGTCTGGGCGCGTTGTCGAGCACCCACCCTGCCATTCGACGACCAGGAGTAGGCGGCACCTTCAGGCACGCCACGCCAGTCGCAGAACAGCACTGGAACACCAGCGGATGACAGGCGATGCACGACTGCCGCGTCGAAAGCGACCTTCACACCGACCATGACGACAGCGATGTCCGCGACAGAAACCTCGACAGGTTCACTGTCCGGTGCCTCCACGAGGATCACACCACGTTTCGTACTCAGCTGCCCCTCGAACTCGGTGAGATCGACAACCCTCCACTGGTTCGGCATTGCTCACCCAATCACTCCAGAGGATGGAAGACCACGCCTACTCGAGTACCTCGGCTGCCCAAGAGCATTCCGACGAATGACCCGCACCTCCTGACCACCAAACAGCTTGTTGACAGCTGGTCTCCAACCTTGACCCGAAAGGAGTTCTCGCACACTCTTCGAAAACTTCTCAGCCGCCTCCCCCTCGGCCGAAAGCACTCGCGGCCGAAGACGAATTATGGCTTGATCTGCAAATCCCGCAACCCGCCACCTTGTGCACTGTGGATACTCCTTCATGAAGTCCGCAATCATGCCCGTCGTGAATCCGGTTGGCGTCACCTCCAGCTCATCGCCCTCAACAAGCCACCCGACTTGCTCCGCAGTTCCATTGGCAAGTGCCTGCTTGACCTTCGGCTCTGCGGCTCGAACAGAGACGGAAGACAGTGACAAGGGCGCGGAGAACAGATCCTGCCCACGAAGCTGCGCCACATCGATCTGGTACACCCGGACCATCCCGTAGGTCGGCTTCTTCGCCCCAGTCAGCTTGTAGATCCTGGCGTGATGGGCACTCTCGCCCAGCAGCGCGTAACCGCCACGCACCGCCACACAAGCCGCGGCGGTTGGGAAGAACTCGATCGTGTCCGCTGCACAAACGCGTCTGCCGTTCAACTTGATAAGGCGATCTGGGTCTGCGGGCAGGCCCGTCTTCGGGTCGAACGCCGGATGCCGGGTCAACGCGGTCCACAGTGCCGGCGTGGACGCTCGCTCGATCAGCTCAGCAGTGAGTTCTGATCCCAGGGGGCGACGAAGCAGTTTCCTGACCTTCGCGTCATGGACTGCGCCACTGCCTGCCCGAAGCCGAATGTTCTCATGGATCGGAATGGCGTCTGCAGTGATCGCCAAGTTGAAGAGCTCCGAAGCATGAAGCATGCGCTCTTCCCAGCGTTCCCACTGCGCGCAGGATGCTGCCTCCGCGCCATGGAAGGACTTCCAGGTCTCCTGCTCACCGGTCACCCGTTGCGCATTCCTGAGTTCCATCCGCAAAGCGATGGTGCGTGCCACCGATCGGTTCATCAGCGCGATCGTCAGAGCATCCATTGCATGATGACGACGGTCGAGTCTGGTCTTGCCGCCCGAACCGATGAGATTCACCCGCCCTTCGAAGCCACTTGCCCTACGGGCCTCAGCAGTCAGCGCACCTCGATAGACACACACGTCGACGTTCTCACCACTCAGCTTGAAGCGGTGCTCGATACGGAAGCGCAACTCGTTGGCCATCCAGGCGACAGACTCAAGTGAACGAGCATCGAGTTCTTCATCGGGCACCTTCACCTTCAGACGCTCCAAAACAGCGGCCTTCAGTCGCCCGAATGACTTGGGGCTCATGCCCGCGTCCCGCACCCACATGCGGACTCGCTGCTTCGCTTCCTCGACAGAGACTCCGACTGCCTTGTCGCCAGCAGCCCACACTGCGAAGGGGATCTTCCCCTTTGAATGATTGCAGCGCCGACAGACCGCCACAAGGTTCATCATCGTGTTCGAGGAAGCCCCACTGGCGCGGGGAACGATGTGATCCATTTCCATCGTCTGGTAGGTGATCGGGTCACCACAGTAGAGGCACTGACAGTTCTGGCGAGTGATGGCCTTGTATCGAATCACATCAGACCGACGCACTTTGCCGCTGATGTCCAGGGCCTGGTGCATCTCCTCCACCAGCTTCTCATTGGCCCGCTCACGCTTCAAACGTTCCTGGTTGGCCTCACGAACTGCCCGTTCACTCCCAAGTGCGTGACGAACGTGCTCGATGTTCACCGAGAGCGGAGTCCCCCATTGCCGAAGGGCTCCTTCCAGCCAACGACTGACCTGCTTCAGGACCCTGTCGACCGCAGGATTGCCGACAGGTTCACCGACATCTTCCGCCGGAGGCGTCCAGTCACTGGGGACCCCGAAGACCTTGCTTCTGGCTTCAGTGAGGTCACACCCTTCGCGTAGCATCGTCTCGGTCAAACGCTCCAGCGAGTCGACTGAGTATGCAGCACGCCCTTGCGGCAAAGACAGGTCGTCCAGCCGCGCCAAGTCTTCCTCGGAAGCCGTCTCGAACAGGAGGGCGCATTCATGGTCGAGTTCAGAGTCCTCGGACGACCCACCACTGGCCGACAGAAGGTCCACCAACGCGCCCCGTTGCACCTCCGATGCGGATGTCCACCAAGTTTCCAACCAATCGATTCTTGAGCCCATTATCACTTTGGAGGTGACATCAACTGGAGGACGAACCAGCGCCGGCTCCCCATCCGGCCCCTGTTTCGCCGTGCCCCGAAGATCGGTACGAACGATGCCCAGTTGGTCAGCCAGGTCTCCCCATGTGACCTCTTTGTCCACGCCCAGGATCAGTAGGTAGTCGACAAGACCGGCAAGCTCTGCCGGAGTCAAACGTCGTTCACTGCGCCCTTCTCGCACACGCAAGTTGGTCAGCACTGACACGATCCTGAAGCGCTGGAAGGTGGGGTGGGCCTTCTCCGCACGGCGGAGCCTTCCCTGCCCCGGCAGAGCGTCCTTGCCCACACGACCCGCTGCACTGCCTCTCGGAGACTTCGCATCGAACACCGCTCGGAGAACACGATTGGCCACCTCGTCCGAGATCTCCTGGACCTTGAACATGTTCAAGAGTTCTCGAGCGTTGTCGGACTGCATGAGCTTGCCCGAGAGGATCCCTTCGGCCCCACGAATCTTCCCCGTGGGACAGGACTCCACGTACTGATTGATGACCTGCCCGGGCGATGCGTCATCGGCGACCTCCTGCTCAAGGCACTTCGCGACACGCTCCCGCAAATCGACCAGCTGTTGACTGTCCGGAGCAGGCGTCAGCAAAGATTCGACCCGGGAGTACGGGCTGCGCCAGCCTCGATGGCGCGCAATGTGACGAACGGCGATCGACAGGGCGCACAGCCGCTCGCCTTGGTCCTCGAATCGCCGGTCGAGGAGCAGCGCCCGTGTCCGCCAAGGCAGAAGCGGGTCCTGCTGTTCGGCAAGGTCGATGATCGGCCAGCCAAGGGACTCAAGCAAGCGGTCCAGTGCCTCCAGGCGCCGGCGGCGAGTTCGGATGAGCCTTCGAGTCCGCCGGGCGACGCCTGAGACAGCCTTCCGTGTCTCCGCGCGCTTGTCCCCCGATGGGTCAATCCCCGAATCATGGATGAACACCATTGAATTCAAGAGAGAAATCGGGCGGTCGTCATCGCCCACTTCCAACGCACAGAAACCTGTGGAGTGGGTCCCCACATCAATGCCCACACGATACCGACGGGATGATTCAACGCTGATCTCAGTCATGGGGTTGATCGTCGCACATGACGCCCACAACAAGGGTTGGTTGTGCAACAAACGATGTACCGGGTGCCGACTTGGTCGGCACCCGGTGGAGCATTCAATCCCGCGAACGAGTCGGGACTTACTGAGAATCAGTCAAGAGCCAGAGTATCCCCACACCCGCTCCGCGCGCAACCGGCCCAGAAGCTCAGTTCTTGCACACTGGCGTCAGCGGGCTGTGGCGACGCCCTCGACGATGCGGATCTCGGCGTTCACGGTTGTGCTCGCGCCGCCGCTGGCGCCGGGGATCTGCGGGCCCGCTTCGATGACGGCCCTGACCCGGCGCACTCCGGGCACCGCCACCTGGTGGGGGCGCCACAGGGTCAGGGCAGCCGCCCGGTCGCGCGCCTCCTCGGCTCTCGAAGCCGCAATGGAGTCGGCTCCGGGCCACGGGCGCTCGCCGCGACGCATGGCCCGCACCTCGCCGTCGGGCGAGGCCGCGAAGACCCGATCGCGGCGGGCCTCGACCTCGTCCAACTGGGCGCGCAGCAGGTCGCGTTCGGCCACCAGGCGCTCCACGCGACGCTCCAGTTCGCGAATGCGCTGGATGCCGGCCAGGTTGATGCCCTCTTCCTGGCTCAAGCGCTGGATCTCGCGCAGCACCTGGACATCGCGCTGGGTGTAGCGTCGGCCTCGTCCTGCGGTCCTGGCGGGCACCACCAGACCCAGCCGGTCGTACTGACGCAGGGTCTGGGGGTGCAAACCCGCCAATTCGGCCGCCACGGAGATGACGAAGGTCAGGGCTCCGCCCTCACCGCCCGAAGAGCGCCGCCCGACCATGTCAGGCCCGCGCCTTCGTCAGCAGGTCCGCACGCGGATCCACGGGTCCCAAAGCCGCCTGCAATTCGGCGACCGCCACCCGCTGGGCGGCGTCCAAGGAGGCCGGGACCATGACCTGGACGCGCACGCGCATGTCCCCCGTGTGGGAGCCGCGTGTGACACCGGCGCCCATGACCAGCAGTTCCGCGCCGGAGGAGGTCCCCGCAGGCACCTCGACAGTGGTGGTCCCACCTGCGAAGAGCGGCACCTCGACCTCGGCACCCAAGGCGGCCTCGGAGAAGGTCACCGGCAGGTCCAGGACCAGGTCGTCGCCCTCGCGCCGCCAGACCTCGTCGGGCCGCACATCGACGGTGATGACCAGGTCACCGGCTTCACCACCATTGGCGCCCGGGCGGCCCTTGCCGCGCAGGCGGATCTTCTGGCCGTCCTTGACTCCGGCCGGAACGCGCGCCGTCACCGACTTGCCGTCGACGGTCATGCGCACGGTGGCACCCTGCACCGCCTTGCGGAAGGACAGGGAGGTGCGGGCATTGCGGTCGGCACCGCGGGTCGGTTCGGCAGGCTCGCGCCTGCTGTGGGGTGAGCCGCCGCCGAAGGGGGAACCGGCTCCGAATGGGGAACCCGTGCCGAAGGATGAAGTTCCCTGGCCGGAGAATCCCGTGTGCTGGCCCGCCGCGCCACCACCGAAGCCGGAGGCGCGCCCGCCGAACATCTGGAGAATGTCCTCAAACCCTGCGGCGTCAGCGGCAGAGCCTCCACTGGTGAAGCGCACGCGCGGCCCGCCCGCCCCGGCGCCACCCGCAGCGCCTGCGCCGCCGAACATGGCCCCGAAGAGGTCCTCGAAACCAGCGCCTCCGGGCCCACCGGGGCCGCCGGAGAATCGGGCGCCACCGCCGGCCATCCGACGCAGCGCGTCGTACTGCTTGCGTTGGGCGTCGTCGGAGAGGACCGCGTAGGCCTCACCGATCTCCTTGAACTTCGCCTCCGCCTTGGCGTCTCCCGGATTCTGGTCCGGGTGCCACTTCCTGGCGAGCTTCCGGTACGCCTTCTTGATGGCGGCCGCGTCAGCGTCCTTGGCAACCCCGAGGGCCGCGTAGAAATCCTTGGTCAACCAGTCCTGTCCACCCATCCGGGGTCACCTCCTTCTGTTCCGGTGGGGCCGAATTGCCCCATGGGGCGTCGTGTGGGTCATCGTCTCCCAGGTCATTCGGGATTGTCCACGAGGACCTTGACCGCCCGCAGGACGCGCTCGCCGCGGCGGTAGCCGGGCTGCAGCACCTGTGCGATGACCGGATGGTCGACCTCGCTGCTGGTGCGGGCCATGAGGGCCTCGTGCATGGTGGGGTCGAAGTCGTCGCCCTCGGCCCCGAATCGTTCCAGGCCGAAGCGCCCCGACAGGGTCTCCTCCAACTTGGTGGCGATGGCGGCGAAGGGCCCGTCGGTCAGGTCGCCGGCCTGGCGGGCGGCGTGCACGTCGTCAAGGACGCCCATGAGCGCGTCCAGGACTTCGCTCTGGCCGTTCTCGCGGTGCTGTGGGGCAGCCTCCTTCGAGCGGCGCACGTACCCGGCGTACTCCTGGTCCAGGTTGTACAGGGAGGCGTTCGCCCTGGCCAGCTGCTCTTCGAGCTCCGCAATGCGGGCAAGCGCAGCGGACAGCTCCGAGTCCTCGACCTGCTCCTCGAAGGTGCTCATGTCGATGGGCGCCTCCGGGTCGGCCGGGGCGGCCGCGCCCGGCTCAGGGGCGACGGCCGACTCCGGGGCACCCTCGGGGTGGCCCTGCTCCTGCGACGAGGGCGGGGCCACCTCCTCGGCAGGGAGGTTGTCGCGGGGATCCTGGCTCACTTGGACTCGTCCTCGTCCACGACCTCGGCGTCAATGACCTCGTCCTCGGCGGAGGAGGCCTGCGACTCGCCCTTGGCGGCCTCGGCCTGCTCGGCGGCGTAGATCTCCTGGCCGATCTTCATGGCGGACGCGTTGAGCTTGTCCATGGCGGCGCGCACGGCGTCGGTGTCGTCTCCCTTGAGGGCTTCCTTGACGGCGTCCACGTCGGCCTGGACGGCGGTGCGGGTCTCCTCGGAAACCTTCTCCGCGTTCTCGCGCAGCAGCTTCTCCGTGGTGTACACGGTCTGCTCGGCCATGTTGCGCAGCTCGGCCTCCTCGCGACGCTTGGCGTCCTCGGCGGCGTGCTCCTCGGCCTCCTTGACCATGCGGTCGATCTCTTCCTTGGGCAGAGCGGAGCCACCGGTGATGGTCACGGACTGCTCCTTGCCGGTGCCGCGGTCCTTGGCCGAGACGTGGACGATGCCGTTCGCGTCGATGTCGAAGGTGACCTCGATCTGCGGGACGCCGCGGGGGGCCGGGGCGATGCCGGAGAGCTCGAAGGTGCCCAGCAGCTTGTTGTCCCGGGCAAAGCCGCGCTCACCCTGGTAGACCTGGATCAGCACGGAGGGCTGCCCGTCCTGCGCGGTGGAGAAGACCTCGGAGGCCTTGGTGGGGATGGCCGTGTTGCGCTCGATGAGCTTGGTCATGAACCCGCCCTCGGTCTCGATGCCCAGGCTCAGCGGAGTCACGTCGATGAGCAGCACGTCCTTGCGGTCGCCCTGGAGGACACCGGCCTGCAGGGCTGCACCCACGGCGACGACCTCGTCGGGGTTGACGCCCTTGTTGGGCTCGCGTCCGCCGGTCAATTCCTTGACGACTTCGGTGACGGCGGGCATACGGGTCGATCCGCCGACCAGGACCACGTGGTCGATGTCGCCGACCTTGATCCCGGCCTCGGAGATCACGTCGTGGAAGGGCTTGCGGGTGCGGTCCAGCAGGTCCGCGGTCATCTCCTCGAACTTGGCGCGGGTCAGGGTCTCGTCCAGGTGGATGGGCCCGTCAGCGGTCATCGACAGGTACTGAAGGGAGATGTTCGTGCTGGTGGCGCTGGACAGCTCCTTCTTGGCCTGCTCGGCGGCCTCCTTGAGGCGCTGCAGGGCCACGGCGTCCTTGGACAGGTCGGCGCCGGTCTTGGTCTTGACCTGCTGGATCAGCCAGTCGACGATGCGCTGGTCCCAGTCGTCGCCGCCGAGGCGGTTGTCACCGGCGGTGGCACGCACCTGGATGGTGGAGAAGCCGTCCTCGTCCTTGCCGATCTCCAGCAGGGACACGTCGAAGGTGCCGCCGCCCAGGTCGAAGACCAGGATGAGCTCGTCCTCCTTGCCCTTCTCCAGGCCGTATGCCAGGGCCGCGGCGGTGGGTTCGTTGATGATGCGCAGGACGTTCAGGCCCGCGATCTGTCCGGCGTCCTTGGTGGCCTGACGCTGGGCGTCGTTGAAGTAGGCGGGGACGGTGATGACGGCGTCGGTGACGGTGTCACCAAGGTACTGCTCCGCGTCGCGCTTGAGCTTGGCCAGGATTCGAGCCGAGATCTCCTGGGCGGTGTAGGACTTGTCGTCGATGCTCTTGGTCCAGTCGGTGCCCATGTGGCGCTTGACCGAGGCGATGGTGCGATCGACGTTGGTCACCGCCTGGCGTTTGGCGATCTCGCCGACCAGGACCTCACCCGTCTTGGAGAAGGCGACCACCGAGGGGGTGGTGCGCAGGCCCTCGGCGTTGGCGATGATGGTGGGTTCGCCGCCTTCGAGGACGGCGATGGCGGAGTTGGTGGTGCCCAGGTCGATGCCGACTGCACGTGCCATGTGTGTGTTTCCTTTCCTGTGCCCGGAGTGGTTTCCGCGTGGCGGTGCCGGGCTGATCTGCAAGTTGTCGTGTGGACTCCAGAAGCTTCTTGAGTCCGTTGGGCTCAACTCTAGGCGAGGACGAAGAGGTGTGCAAGGCGAAGCAATGAAACTTGAGTCACTCCCACTCAACTCCCCCTCCCTGCCGCCTTCCCCCCTCCCTCCCCGCGAGATTCGTCCGTCAATCGGTGAGATTCGTCCGTCACCTCACGAGATTCGTCCCCGCGCCTACCATCGTGACCATGACCAACCGACGCGCCGCCTGGAGCGGAGTCACCCCGGAACGAACCGTCGCCTTCACGGACGCGGTCCTGGCCATCGCCATGACCCTGCTGGTGTTGGACCTCAAGGCCCCCGAGGTCGCCAACCCCGCCGACTACGGCTCGGTACTGCTCGACCTGCTTCCCCGCCTCTACCAATTCGCACTGAGCTTCTTCCTGCTGTGCCTGCTGTGGATCAAGCACCACTCGCGCTTCGCACGCATCACACGCATCGACAGCCGCCTCCTGTGGCTCAACGCCCTCATGCTCTTCTTCGCGGCGCTCATGCCGATGCCCACCTCGATGCTCATCGGACCCGCCTTCGGTTCCCCGTGGCCGCCGGCCATCTACGCCACGGTCACCGTGTGCATGTGGTTGTCCCTGGCCCTCATGTGGCGCCACGCATGGAAAGCGGGCCTGGTCAGGGAAGACGTCACCGTCGAGGAGTACCGCGAACTGCTCGTCGGCCCGCTGCCCACCATCGCGGTCTTCGCCCTGAGCATCCCGATCGCCTTCTTGCCCAAGCTCGGCGGATTCATCCCCTACTATTTCTGGCTCCTGTGCCCGGTGGTGGACGCGCTGGTCAAGCGCATTCGGGCGCGCTCGCGCCCCTCCGACACCACCTCCACCTCAGCCGACACCGAAGCCCTCGACTGAACCGGGCCCGGCCAAGGCCCATGCGCCCCATCAACGCAAGGAAGGACCGAGACATGGCAGGGATCCACTGCGAACACTGGCAGGCAGGCCGGTGCCACTCCTGCTCATGGCTGCCCCACCCCTATCCGCGCCAGGTCGACGACAAGCAACACTCCGCCCGCACCGCCCTCGTCGACGCGGCAGTCGCCGGCGCCGAAGCCCTGGACTGGCTGCCACCGGTCACCTCCACCACCACAGGCTTTCGGACGAAGGTCAAGTTGGTCATTGGCGGCACGCCTCGCCGCCCCACCTTCGGCACACTGGACGAGCACCGCCACGGCGTCGACCTGCCCGGCTGCCCCATCCAACACCCCGCCGTCAATGCGGCGGTACCCGGCCTCAAACGCTTCGTACGCCGGCTTCGCCTGAGGCCCTACGACGTGCCCACCAGGCAAGGCGAGTTGAAGTACGTCCATGTGAGTGTGGGCCAAGGCGACGCCCTGATGCTCCGCTTCGTCCTGCGCACGCGCGAGCACGTGGGGGCGATCCGCTCCGCCCTGCCCGACCTGCGCGCACTTGTCCCCGGGGCCCTGGTGGTCACCGCCAACATCCATCCCCGCCACGAGGCGACCGTCGAAGGCCCCGACGAAATCGTCCTGACCCGCGAGCGCACCCTGCCCACGCACGTCGGCGGCGTACGCCTGCACCTTGGCCCGCGCGCCTTCGCACAGACGAACTCCACAGTCGCAGGGCACCTGTACAGGCAGGTGGCGGAGTGGGCGTGCGGCAGCAGGGTGCCCGGGTCCGGGACGGGGTACGAGGGCGCGGCCGCACCTGCCGACGAGGGCGGGGCCCGCACCCTGTGGGACCTGTACTGCGGAGTCGGAGGCTTCGCCCTGCATGCGGCTGCCGCCGGCATCGCCCACGTGAGTGGGGTCGAGATCTCCTCCGACGCCATCGCCTCGGCCCGCATGAGCGCCCGTGAAATGGGACTGGGGCGCCAGCGCAGCGATTTCCAGGTCGGAGACGCGACCAAGTGGGCGCTGGAGCGCAGCGCCGCCGAAGTGCCCGACGTGGTCGTGGTCAACCCTCCCCGGCGTGGGATCGGAACGGAGCTTGCCGCTTGGTTGGACCGTTGCGATGCGGGCCGGGTCATCTACTCCTCGTGCAATCCTGCCTCCTTGGCCAAGGACTTGGCATCCATGGGGAACCTGCGGCCAGTCCAGGCGCGCCTCTTCGACATGTTCCCCCACACCGCGCACTCCGAGGTCGCGGTGCTGCTCGAACGGCGCTGACCGGGCTGCACCCGCCCGGCCCCCGGCCCCGCCCTCGTCCACCAAAGATTCGGCCAAGCAGTCGGTCAAGCGCCCGTGGACCAGTCGGTGTTCCCGTCCCGCCACCACAGGTTGCCCACAGGCACGCCACACGCAGCCCATGGGGGGTGCCGCGAACCTTGAGGCATGGAGACGACGACATCCTTGACCACCACCGCACTGGCCACTGCCGCCCGCTTCGGACGCCAGCTGCGCTACGTGGCCTCGTCACTGTCGTCCACTGCCGTCGACCAGGTCGTGCTTCTGGTCCTCAACTCGCTGGTGGGCGGGCTGCTGCTGCCCGTCGTCCTGGCCCGCGTGACCTCATGCACGGTCAACTACACGCTGAACCGTCGCGTCTTCGCCACCAAGGGTGACGTGCTGGGCACGGCAGTGCGCTACGCGGTCGTGCAGGGAGCCGTCATGTGCTTGGCGTACATGTCGATCAACGCCTTGGTCAGCGCCGGCACGGCCCTGTGGGCCGCGTCGATCCTGGCCAACGCCTCCCTGTTCGTCGTCAACTACCTGGGCCAGACCTACTTCGTCTTCTCCCGCCGGGGCGTGGCAGGAATGCTCCGCGACGCCCGGAGCGCCCTGCTTCGAGTGGCGGAAGGCGGCATCGCCCTCGTCACCCGATTCGACCAAGCCACCGCCCGTCCAGCCCTCCAGGTCGCCTGAGGCAAGCCCCCGGAGGGGATGTCACTTCTTCGCGGCGGCCTTTGCCTTCGGAGCGTGAACCACCACCGAGCCCGTCGTCGCCACACGGTACTCGACGAGGATCCCACGGAAAAGAGTCACCCTGGCGTCAATCTTGGCCACACGGGCCCCATTGGCGTCGTAGATCCCTGACTTCTCGAAGAGGTAGGAGCCTGTGCCGATCAGGAACACGGAGCCGTCCGCGCTGACGGCCTCCTCATGGGACTGCGCCGATGTCGACTTGATCCTCCCGCTGCCGACGAACAGGTAGGCGTCCTGCTGGGCGCCTCCCGAATACGTGGTCTCCAGGAGAGCCAGGACCGGGGCGCCGGTGCTGTCCACCGCTCTGACCGAGCCGGAATCCAACCAGCGCCGACCGGGGTGGAAGGCGTCTTGATGTCTGGTCGGGAAGGCATCCACGACATCGACCTTCCGCGATCCGACCTCGACACCGCTGGTGTCGAAGACGGTGATCATTGCCGACGGCTCGCCTGTGAAGACCATGTACCCGTCACTGGTGAAACGCCAGAACTTCTCCTGCCCGGAAAGAGCCCTCTTGTGGACTTCTTTGCCGCTGGCTGCGTCGATGGTGACCACTTCTGCGGGCTCCCCCACGGTGCATCCGATCCACGCGCCCGGTTTCACGCACTCAAGATGGGCGCCGGCCAATGGCGTCTGCCACAGGAGCTTGTCCTGGATGAAGGCCAGAAGGCGCCGCACATCTGCATGGCGGTCCACAGCGTAGAACGTCCCCGCCTCAGCGGCGAAGATGCTTGACACCGTGATCGACTCGCGCAGCTCGGCCGGCACGGGCACCTCGTCCAGGGCGCCACTGGTCGGGTCGAAGGTCACCAGGTGCGGATCCTTGTAGGAAGAGACCGTACAGGTCACCGCCCCCTTGTCATCTTGGATGCAGGAATGGGAATCCAGGTCCTCGACACTCTGGTCCCACAGGACAACGCCCGTGTGCACATCGCGCCCGCGCAGGGTCACCGCTGCCCCCGTCGGGGCACGCTCGGCCACAACCAGGACCTCCTGGTCCAGGGACACGGCGACGATGTCGCCGGGCGCTGTCCACCGTGTGGTGCCTTCCCGGTATCCGGGGTGCAGCCAAGCATTGGCCGGCGCGGCGGGCTTCAACGTCTCGCCCAGTTCCAGCGGCTTGTAGTCACCAAGATTCACGTCGGAGGTCGGGGTGCCCTCGCCGGTGACAGCGGAGGTGGTCATGAAGATGGCGCCGACAATCACCAGGACGACGACGAGGACCAGGACGATCGCCCCGACCACCAAGCCGATGATGAGGCCCAGCCCACCAGAGCTCCGGGGGGCGGGAGCTGGGACCGGCGTCTGCGGACACCCTCCCACGTACCCCGGGTGGCCGGGTTGACCCGGGTACGAGGACGGGGCGAACTGCCCCTCCGCCACATGACCATCCAGACCTCCTGGAGCCTGCACCGGATTCTCGGGCAGCGGCACGGGCGGGACGAAGCCCTCCACCTGATCCGCCCCTTCTTCCCCCGACAGGTGCTGGGTCATGCGGCTTTCCTCCACTCGGGACGGCAATGCGGCCACGACATGCTTCGAGGCCGCAACCATCATGACACGCCCCGTCGAAGCCCATCCACCGGCGTCCACAGCTGGACCACAGCCGCGCCACACGCCCGCCACCAGCGCGGGCGACAGCCTTTGCCCATGGAAATCACGACCGGCACCCCCACAGCCAGCGCCCGCCGCAAGCGGCGCCTCACCGTCCTGCTCACCACCGGCACACTGGCAGCCCTTGCCGTCGGCGGCGGCAGCGCCTGGGCCCTGGACCGTTTCGTCGTCGACCATGTCGAGATCTCCGACGTGTCCTCCTACGAAGCCCAGCACAAGACCACGCAGACCTCTTCCACCACAGGGGCCGCCCAGTCCGCGAACTCCGCCCAGAGCGCGACCCCGACCTCGTCCCCCGAAGAAGTGGCGGCCAGCGCCACCACCACCGACACGACCTACACCTCGGACAACACCTCGATCACCGTGAAGACCGTGACCATGGGCTCAGGGTCGGACACCGTCACCTACCATGTGGCCGACGTCCGCCTGACCAACGGCACCGACCTGAAGAGCGCCTTCGCGAACAATGCCTTCGGCCAGAACATCACGGCCCTGGTCTCCGAGACGGCCACGGCCAACGGCGCGGTCCTGGCGATCAACGGCGACTACTACGGGTTCCGCGACACCGGCATCGTCATCCGCAACGGTGTCGTCTACAGGGACAAGGGCACCCGACAGGGGCTTGCCATCCACGAGGACGGCACCATGAGGGTCTACGACGAGACCTCCACCGACGCCCAGACCCTGGTCGACCAAGGCGTGTGGCAGACCCTGTCCTTCGGGCCCGCACTGGTCGAGGGGGGCGCAATGGTCGAAGGCATCGACTCCGTGGAGATCGACACGAACTTCGGCAACCACTCCATCCAGGGCAACCAGCCGCGCACGGCCATCGGGATCGTCGACGCCAACCACTTCGTGTTCGTCGTGGTCGACGGTCGCGCGAAGGGCCACTCGCGGGGCGTGACCATGACGGAGTTGGCCAAGATCATGGTCGACCTGGGTGCCACCACCGCCTACAACCTCGACGGCGGCGGCTCCTCCGAACTCTGGTTCAACGGGCAGGTCGTCAACCGCCCCTCCAACGGAGGTGAAAGGGAGACCTCTGACATCCTCTACGTGGCGGCAGGTGCATGATGCTGGTGCTGATACCCGCCTACAAGCCCGACATGACCTTGGCCGATCTGCTGGCCAACCTGCGCTCCGCCGCGCCCCGGGTTCGCTGCCTGGTCGTCGACGACGGGTCCGGCGCCGCTTCCCAGCACGTGTTCGACGCCGTGCGCTCGGGCGGCACCGAGGTCCTCACCCTGCCCGTCAATCGCGGCAAGGGAGCGGCCCTGCGCGCCGGCCTTGCCCATGCGTCAGCCATCGACCCCGGCCAGGTGGTCGTCACTGCGGATGCCGACGGGCAGCACACCGTCGCCGACATCCTGCGCGTGGGCCGACACGCGCAGGCCACCGGCCACATCACCCTGGGTGTGCGCTCTTTCGGCGCCGACACTCCGCTGCGTTCGCGCGTGGGGAACCTGGCGACGGCGAAACTCTTCGGCCTGGCCACCGGGTGGGCGTTGGCCGACACGCAGACCGGCCTGCGGGCCTTCCCGGCCTCGCAGATCCCGTGGCTGCTGGAGGTCCCGGGGCAGCGCTACGACTACGAACTGCGCGTCCTGCTGGCCGCCGCCGAACAAGGGTTGACCTGCGAACAGGTGCCGATCGCCACCGTGTACGAGGCCGGCAACCCCACCTCGCACTTCCACCCCGTGCGTGACTCGCTTCGGATCTGGGCGCCGCTGGTGAAGTTCTCGGCCGCCTCCGGGGTGAGTTTCCTGGTCGACTATGTGGTGGCCCTGGCTTTGGCGACCGCGTGGGGCGGAGTGTTCTGGCCGGTGGTCGTGGCCCGTCTGGTCTCGGGAAGCGTGAACTTCGCCCTCAACAGGCGGGTCTTCCGCGCGGCGCCGAGCACGGTCGGCCGCACTGCCGTGCGCTACGCGGCCCTGGCGGTGGCGGTGCTGGTGGCCTCGTGGCTGGGCACTGACGTCCTGGTCACCGCGGGCGTGCCCTTCTGGGCGGCAAAGCCGGTGGTGGATCTGGGGACGGCATTGGTGTCCTTCACGGCGCAACGTCGTTTCGTGTTCCGTGAAAAGGCATGTGCGCCCAGGGCGGCACCCCCGTCCGCGGCCTCGCCGACCCCCACTGCCGGGCCTTCACCCACTTCCTTGCCCGCGCACACCCATGGGACGATTCCTCCCGGGCGCCGGGCCCATGCCCCGGCCGCCCACTAGACTCTGGCAGCGGATGGGTCGCGTCGCCCTCGTCCACACCACTTCGGCCGGACATTGCCGGCCGCCACCGACCCGACCGGGCCGCCCGGTCACTTCCGAAGGAGCTCTGCATGGCCGTCGAGTTGCTCACCGAATCCACCCCCGAGTTCCTCGAGGCCATGGAGCGCCTCCTCCCCCAACTCTCGCGCAGCGCCAAGCCGCTGGACGCCGAGGCCAGCGCCCGTTTCGTCGCCCAGCCGGGCGTGCACGTGTTCATCTACCGTCCCGACAGCGGGCACGAGGGTGCCGCACCGATCCTCGGCATGCTGTCCTTGGCCACCTTCGAGATTCCCACCGGTGTGCGCGCCTGGGTCGAAGACGTCGTCGTCGACAGTGAGGCTCGCGGCCAGGGCGCCGGCCGGAAACTGGTCGAAGCTGCGCTGGCTCACGCCAAGACGGTCGGTGCGCGCACCGTGGACCTGACTTCGCGTCCCTCGCGTGAGGCGGCCAATCGCCTGTACCGCCGCTGCGGCTTCGAACAGCGCGAGACGAACGTCTACCGGGTGGCACTGGAGGGCTGATCCCGGCTCGGCGCTCCGGCGCGCTCAGTACTCCTCGTGCGTGCGAGGGTCGAAGTCCCCCATCGACCCGTCCGGTCGAGTGAGCGCATTGATGCGGGCCATGACCTGCTCGTCCAACTCGAAGTCGAAGAGCGCCATGTTGTCGCGCTGACGCTGCGGGTCGGCGGACTTGGGCAAGGGCACGGCACCCAATTGCACGTGCCAACGCAGGATCAGACGGGCGGGACTGACCCCGACCTGGTCCGCTAGGGAACGAATCGTCGGGTCGTCGACCAGGGCAAGTTTGCGTCCCAGTGGGCTCCACGACTGGGTGACGACACCCAGCTGCTCGTGGATGGCGCGCGCCTCGGCCTGCGACCAGAAGGGGTGCAGCTGGATCTGGTTGACGCTGGGCAATTCGCCGACCTCTGCGCGCAGGCGCTCAAGGTGTTCGGGCAGGAAGTTCGAGACGCCGACCGAGCGGACCAGCCCCGCCTCACGCAGTTCCAGCAGGGCCGCGAAGGCTTCGACGTACAGGCCTTGAGAGGGGTTGGGCCAGTGGATGACGACGACGTCCCAATGGTCCAGGCCCGCCCGGTAGAGCGACTCGTGGATGCAGGTCAGGGCCGCTTCGCGCCGGTGATGGCGCCCGGGCAGCTTCGTCTGGAGCACCAGGTGGTCGCGGTTGACGCCGGCCTCGCGCACGGCGCGTCCCAGGGCTCCCTCGTTCTCGTAGTTGACTGCCGAGTCAAGCAGGCGGTAGCCGCTGCGGATGCCTGCGACCATGGCGGCCACACCGTTGGGACCGGTCAGAGTGTACGTGCCCAGGCCGACCCGGGGCATTTCGAGGCCGTCGTTCAGGGTGAGGGTGGGTACGGGTGCCAGTGTGTCCATGACTCCATCCTTGCCGCAGGCGGCCTCCCCGTCCATGCCTTCACGAGCGTCTCCACCCATTGGACAGGCTCAGGACCACCGGCACCGGACCAAGGCGCCCCGCGCCCGCAGGGCATCCGCGCTCCCCCACCGCCCCGCGCCCACTGCCCGCCGGTCCCGCGCCTTCGGCGCACCGTCAACACACAGTGGGCCGGGCCGCCACACCACCACGGTCGAGTATTCGCAGGTCCAGGACTTTCGACCTCCCTGCGGGCGCTGCGCTCGGCGCGCACTGTGTGCTGAAACGGTCGAGTGCACGGGCATACGATGGGCGAATGAGCACCCCGACCTCGTCAATCGACCACACCACCGACTACCTGCGCTTCCTCGGGGACTGCCCCAGCCCCTTCCACGCCGCACACAATGTCGCCCAACGCCTGGAGGACCTGGGCTTTCGACGGCAGGTCGAGACGGACCCGTGGGAGGCCACCCCCGGCGGGCACGTCCTCGTCCGCGAGGGCGCCGTGGTCGCCTGGGTCATTCCCCACGAGGTGGGTGAGGGCGCGGGCTTCCGCGTGGTCGGCGCGCACACCGACTCCCCCACCTTCACCCTCAAGCCCATGCCCAGCACCCGCACCGCCGACGGGTGGGGGCAGTTGGAGGTCGAGGTCTACGGCGGGATGTTGTGGAACTCGTGGCTGGACCGAGAGCTGGCCCTGGCCGGGCGCCTGGTGACCACCGACGGGCAGGTCCACCTGGTGCGCACGGGAGCGCTGGCTCGCATCCCTCAACTGGCGATCCACCTGGACCGCGGAGTCAATGGCGACGGCCTGAAACTCGACCCGCAAAAGCACCTGCACCCGGTGTTCACCGTCGGCACCGACGCCGACGTCCTGCAGATCCTCGCGCGTGACGCGGGCCTGGCCGGGCCGGAGCAGATCGCCTCATTCGACGTCGTCACGATCCCCGCCCAGGGAGCCGCCGTCTTCGGGGCGGAGCAGGAGTTCGTGGCCTCGGGCCGCCAGGACAACCTGTCGTCAGTGCACGCGGGGGTTCGCGCCTTGGAGCTGGCCGGCGCCGACTGGCAGGACGGTGCCCCTGCGGGTGGAGACGTGTGGGTCTTTGCCTGCTTCGACCATGAAGAGGTCGGGTCGGACACGCGCACGGGTGCGGCCGGCCCGTTGTTGCAGGACGTCTTGACGAGGACGGCTGCGGCGCTGGGGCGTGACCTCGATGGGACGGCCCGGATGGTCGCCGCGTCCTCGTGCGTGAGTGCCGATGCCGCTCACTCGGTGCACCCGAATTACGTCGAACGGCACGATCCTGCGCACCACCCGGTCATGGGCGGTGGACCGGTGCTCAAGGTGAATGCGAACCAGCGTTATGCGACCGACGCGGTGGGTGTGGCGCTGTGGAAGAGGGTGTGCGCTGCCGCCGGCGTCCCGGTTCAGGCCTTCGTGTCGAACAATGCGATGCCGTGCGGGTCGACGATCGGGCCGATCACGGCGACGCGGCTGGGCATGACCACTGTGGATGTGGGGGTGCCTTTGCTGTCGATGCACTCGGCGCGCGAGATGAGCCATGTGCGTGACTTGGTGCAGTTGTCGGCGGCTCTGGGCGCCTACTGGCAGGGGGCCTGAGCCCAGGAGCCCTCTCGCGGAGCACGGTCGGCGGCCGTCACCCTCGACCGCGGGGCCGATGCCCACGGCGGGGCGCTCCACATGCTTGGGGTCGAGATTCGTCCGAAATGCCGTGAAGGACGAATCTCACGGATTGATGGACGAATCTCACCGGCGGTGGGAGTCGTCCGTCCGGGGCTCGCCCAGCGGCAGCCCCTCCTCAGAAGCGGAAGGCGGCCTCGGGGCGACCTGAGAGAGCCCTTTGCAGGCAGCCGAGGAAGCGCTCGTTCATCGGCGGCACCTGGTCGGCGCGCACGAACAGGGTCTGCGTGTTCTCACCGTCCGCAGGCCACGGCTCACCCTGGACCCACTGGAGCAGGAAGCACGAGTCGACGAAGTCCGACCGGTCCCCATTCGGGTAGACCACCGGCCCGACCACGTCCTGGCTGAGCAGCCGCACGGCCCGGGCGCGCACACCCGCCTCCTCCAGGGTCTCGCGTTCAGCCGCGACGAAGGGCGGCTCGCCGGGGTCGACGATCCCCGTGACCGGCGTCCACGCGCCATTGTCCGTGCGCCGCACGACCAGGACCTCCACCCGGGTGGGGTCGATCGGCCCGTCGGGCAGGGTCCACGAGGGCGTGGCGTCGTCCTCGTCAGTGGAGGCCAGGGCCTCGCCCTCCAGGCGGATTCCTCGCGCACCTGCAGGGCGAAGGACGATGGCGGTGGCACCCGGCAGCCACAGGGGGGCATGGCCGATGTGTTCACGCAGGTCGAGGATGAACTGAGGAGTCGACATGTCCCCACCATAGCGAGCAGCGGGAAAAGCGCCCGCCGACTCCTTGCAGGCTCCCCGCCGGCCTCACAGGACCCAGATGAGCGGCACCATGAGGATCTTGAGGATCATTGCGAAGGCGAAGAGTGTCGCGTAGGCCGCTTCGATCCTCTCGTCGACGACGCGGGCCGAGGCCGCCTGCAGAAGCGCCGGCTGGCCGAGAAGGCCTGCGACACTGCCCGCAGTCCTGGCGGCGGACAGGCCCAGCAGCCTTCCCGCCAAGGCCAGGGCAAGGCAGCAGACGGTCACCACCAGCGCGCTGAGGACCACGGACTTCCAGCCGTCGAGCCCGGTCAGCAGTGAGGCGAAGGCCGGGCCGGCCCCCAGGCCCAGGGCCGCCAGGAAGAGCATGAGTCCGATCTGGCGGATGGTGAGGTTGGCGGCCAGCGGCAGCGTCCACACCAGCGGGCCCGTGCGCCGAAGCGCCCCCAGCAGCATGCCGACGATGAGGGGCCCGGCGGCCGGCCCCAGGGTGAACACGGCGCCTCCGGGCACGGGCAGGGGCACGGAGCCGAGCAGCAGCCCCAGGACCATGCCGATGCCGAAGGCCATGGCGTCGACCTCGCTGACACGCCTCTCGGAGTCGCCGATCCACGACTGGGCGGCGTCGAGCTCCTGGGTGGGCACGACCAATCCCACGTGGTCGCCCAGTTGCAGGGCAAGGTCGTCGCGGGCAAGCAGGTCCAAGTCGCCGCGGCGCACGCGGGTGATCGCCGCGCCGAAGCGCTGGGCCATGCCCAGTTCGCCGACTGTTCGTCCGGCGATCTCCGGATTCGAGACGACGACCCTTTCGAAGGCCACGTCACTGCGGTCGTCGGCCAAGTGGTCGCTGACGGGTTCACCGACGTGCTTGAAGGCTTCGTTGAGGGAGTCGGGGTCGCCGACCATGAGCACCAGGTCCCCGCGGCGCAGTTCTTCCCCGGGAACGAGGACTCGGGTACGGCCGTCGCGACGCAGGTAGGACATGCGGATCCTCTGTTCGCGCCACGCCGCCAGGTTCCGCGGGGACATGGTGTGGCGCACGCGCACGGTCAGGGCGTCCAGGCCCTTGCTGGCCAGCGAGGGCGCGTCATTGCGGCCCAGCCAGGTGCGGGTGACGACCACGGAGACGATGAGGATGGAGATGATGACGCCGATCGGGTACCCGAAGGCGTAGCCGACGGCTGCGGCGGGGTCACCGGTGATGCGGGTGGCGGCGTCGAGGGCGGCGGCCGCGGTGAGCGCCCCGGTGAACAATCCGACACCCAGCGCCCGGTCCACCCCCAGCAGGTGGACACCCGCCACGGTGACGAGTGCGCCCAGGATGCACACGCCGACGCATGCGAGGAGCAACTTTCGCTGCGTCCGCAGGTCGGACAGGAAGGTGGCGCCTGCCGCGACGCCCACCGTGTAGACGAACAGCGCCAGGCCGATCTGTTGGACGATGGACATTCCTTCGTCCAAGCCGGACACGCTGGCCGACAGCACCAGGCCCACGAACAGGGCGCCGGCGGCGCCCAGACGCATGGGTCCGAGCCTGGCGGCGCCGATGGCGGCTCCGAGGGCAACGACGAGGAAGAGTGTGAGCAGCGGGTTGGCAGCGAGGAGCCCGGACATGTGCCAAGCCTATCGGCGTGTCCTGTCCGTTTTGACGGGCCTGTGACGATCTCGTCAAGACGCCACGGCGGCTCACATGGCACCATGGGACCACGTCGACACAATGCACGGAATCGAAGGAGCTCCTCATGAGTGGACCGGACCAGGGATGGGGCAATGGACCCGAACCCTCCGGCACCCCCGGCCCGTCGGACGAGGCATCGGCCTTCGTCGATGACGGCGTCGAGCCCCAGGACCGGGGCGTTGCGGGGTCCTGGCAGGATGGCGTGGCGGGCTCGTCCCAGGACGCCGCCCCCGGGGACTCGGCCGACGCCGCGCAGGTCGGAGCGCCGGTGGGATTCCCGGTGGAGGCACTCGATCCGAGGTCGGGGCGAATCGCCCCCAAGGCGATCCTCCTGTGCGCACTGGTGTGGGTGGCCGCCGTCATCCTCTCCTTGGCTGCCGTCGGTGCGGCGATCGCGAATCTGGGCGCTCAGGTGGCACTGGTCGACACGCAGGAGGAGCTCTCCTGGACCGAATCCAAGGTGAGCGAAGCCGAGGAAGACCTCAAGAGCGCCGAGGCGGAACACGACCTTGCCCAGAAGGAAATGGAGAGTGTCAAGTGAGCACCGTGCCTCCGGCCCAGACACCCGGTCAGTTCCAGCCCAGCGGGAGCCCCTACCGCCCCACTCCGCTCGCCCTGCGCATCGCCACGGTGGTGGGCGCGCTCCTGGCGGTCATGGCACTGGCACTGGCCGCATGGCAGGGGATCTCCGCAGCGTCAACCTTCTCCCAGGTCTCCCAGGCGGAGCAGAAGATCTTGGCGAACAAGGACGCTGCCCAGTCCATGGCCGACCGCGCCGAGTCGATCCGCGCCGATGTCAAGGCCCTGAAGGATCAGTTGAACCAGAACAAGGAGACCAAGGAGCAGCAGACGCATTCGACGTCGGCCAAACAGTGGTGCGCGAAGATGACGAAGGAACACCACTCGGAGTTCGACACTTTGCGTGAGGAGGTCATTGCGTGGAACCCGGCCCAAATGGCCGCCGCCAGGCAGGCCTGTGGCGACAAGGTCGACCTGGCCCTGTCCATCGACGCCTGGTACAAGGAGGCGAACAGCTCCGCCGCGATCGTGTCCACCAAGTGCGAGCAGAAGGGCCAGGACGTCACGGTCAAGGTCACGGTCGCCTACAACGCCCCGGCAGAGACTTTCGGCAAGATCGACATGTCGAAGGGTGACTTCTGGCTGACCCTGCGCACCTCCCAGGGGGGCACGGAGACGGGTACCGCCACTGCGGAGCTCAAGGGAGTCGACGCCGGGTCCTCGGCTGTGGCAGAGGCCGTGATCCCGGCAACGGCGGGGAACTCGGACCAGTGCGGCATCAAGTCCATGTCCTTCTGGCCCTCGAACCACTGACCGGCCAAACACCGACCTGCCCACCACCGGACGGAGGACCACGACCCGGATGAGCGCTGCCTGGACCACCGAGGAGCACCTGTGACGCTGCCCGGCGCCCTGGGGGCCATCGAACCCTCACCCGAGGTCCGTGCCACCCTTGCGGAGCGAGCCGCGCACCTGGCCGCCGACCCTTCCGGCGTGCTGGTGCCCGTGTCGACGCAGTCCCTGCCCACGTGGTGCATGGACGGGCGACCGTGTTCCTCCTCGGGCCTGGCAGGTCGCAGCGCGCCGAGCCCGTACCCGGCGGGCAGGGCTCCGGCCCACCCGGGCCCCGTGGACCGGATCGACCACGGCGGCCCGCACGTTCGCGCTCCGGGCGCCACCGTCCTCGTGTGGGTGGCGGACCTGCTGGTCACCAGGGCCTTTTCCCCTCTGGGGCCGGGCGTTGCGCCACCCGGCCCGCCCAAGCCGA
This sequence comes from Schaalia sp. 19OD2882, assembly GCF_018986735.1. Taxonomy (NCBI): domain Bacteria; kingdom Bacillati; phylum Actinomycetota; class Actinomycetes; order Actinomycetales; family Actinomycetaceae; genus Schaalia; species Schaalia sp. 19OD2882. The sequence continues at coordinate 2,223,640 of NZ_CP065521.1, forward strand.
TGGAGGCGTCGGCTCCGGCTTCACGTCAGGCTTCCAACGGGCGGGCCGAGGGCGACGAGCTGCGCGACCTGTCCCCCACATGGCTCTCCCTGATGTGCGCCCACCTGCGCGAACACGGCCACCGGGTGAGCGGCCACACGGGGCCGACCTCGGCCCTGACGGACTGCGGATGCGCGGCCCTGGACAATCTGGCCACCGAACTGGGACTGGTTGCCCAGTCCCCGGAGCATCTGGCGCAGGTGGCCCGGTCCTGGGGGCTCGATGTCGGCGACTTGCCCGACAACCTGGCGCGCTCCTGCGCCCACCTGACGACGACCCTTCCGGGCGGCGCGGGCATCAGTGGAGTGCTGGCCGGCTACGCCCAGGGCCCGTTGCCGCACCTGGGGCCACACCACCGAGAGGTCGCCCTCGTCGTGAACACGAGGCCGGGAACCACCGTGGACGACGCCGCTGCGGTGCGCGCCCTGCTGGGGGACCTCCAGGGAGTCGAGGACGAGGGCGGCGCACCTGCCCAGGTCTTCGTCCTGGACGCATGGGCCTTCGATACCGTCGCGCAGGTCCTCGTCGAGGCCGCCCGCGAGCGCGGCGCTCCCCCGGGGGACGAGTCCGCCCTGGCCCGTCATCTGGTCTCCGTCATGGCCGTGTTCTCGGTGGCGGTGGGCATGACTCTGTGCGGGCCGGGAATGCCCGTCCTCGTCCTGCGCTGAGCACACTTGTGCTCAATGTTTCGGAACTTGGATTGAAAAGTTCCACGAGTGAACACTCACGGGCTCACAGGAGCCGTCCTCACATCCGCCAGTCGCATCCGCCACCGGCGGCGGCGGCCACTTTGAGCCCGTGTGAGGCGGTACTTCCCCGGTACGGGTGCTCCTGGCGCGAGACGCCCGGGGTGTGAGGGCACTCCGGCGCAAAGGGAGCACCGCAGACCCCGCTTCCCGGTACCACTGCACCCGTCAATGGATTAGATTCACATGTTGACTGCCCTGGAGGCCCATCTCACTTTTGAAAGGCGCGTTCTTGTCCGCTCTTCTCCACAGGGTCGGGACGTGGTGTGCCATCCACGCCCGACGCACCTTGGCCGCGTGGATCGTCGTCCTGGCGGTGCTGGGCTCCTGCGTGGCGATCGTGGGTCCCCGCTTGGACAACACCTTCCGGATCCGTGGGGCGGAGTCCCTCGAAGGCATGGCCATCCTGCAGGAGCGTCTGCCCGAGGCGGCCGGCACCAGTGAGCCGGTCCTGTTCACCGCCTCCGACGGACAGATTCGGGCCCATGGCCAGGCCGTGCGCGATTTCGTCACCCGCGCCCGCCAGATCCAGGGCATTGCCATGGTCACCGACCCCTTGTCGGAGCTGACCCCGAATGTGTCCACTGACGGCGCTCACGCCCTGGTCCAGGTCATGGGCGACCGCAGTGTCGGCTCCCTGGCCACGGGGACGACTCCGGCCGGCGCCCGCGTGGCCGAGGAGCTGCGTGACCTCATCGCCCAGGTCGAGGCCGACCACCCCGAGGTGGACCTGTCCTTGGGGGGCAACATCGGCCACTCGGTGTCGGTGGCGCTGTCCACCACCGAATTGGTCGGCGTGGGCGTGGCAGCCATCGTCCTGATGGCGACCTTCGGGTCCCTGCTGGCCGCAGGCGCACCACTGGTGGCGGCACTCATCGGCGTGGGCACGGGCATGCTCGGCATCCTGGTCACAGCAGCCGTGGTCGACATCAACTCGACCACGCCTGTGCTTGCGGTGATGATCGGCCTGGCGGTCGGCATCGACTACGCGCTGTTCATCATCTCCCGCGCCCGCGAGTACTTGGCGCGTGGGGTCGCACCCGTGGAGTCCGCGGCGCGGGCGGTGGCCACTGCGGGTTCTGCCGTCGTCTTCGCCGGTGGGACGGTCGTCGTGGCCCTGTGCGGCCTAGCGGTCACCGGCATCGACTTCCTGGCGACCATGGGCTTCAGCGCCGCCGCAGTGGTCGCCGTGGCCATCCTGGTCGCCCTGACCGCCGTGCCCGCCATGCTCGGCCTCATCGGAAGCTGGGCGCTGACCCGCCGCTCCCGCCTGGCCCTGCGGGCCGCACGCGCCCGCGTCCAGTCCGCCGCCGCCAAGGAGGCGCCGCTGCCTCCCTCCCCCCTGTTCGACCTGTCCCGCCGACGCACCACCGCCCACTGGTGGGTGGCCACCATCACCCGTTTCCCGGCGCTGACGACGGCGCTCGTGGCCGGGGTGCTTCTCGTCCTCACGCTGCCGGTGGTGGGCCTGTCCACCGGCCTGACCGACAACGGCTACGAGCCTGTCGGCTCGGACCTTCGCACCACCTACGACCGCATCTCCGCGGCCTTCGGACCGGGCGCGAACTCGCCGGTGATCGTCATCGCCGACATCGTCCAGTCCGACAAGCCCCTGGAGGCGGTGGCCGCTCTGCGCCACCGGGTCGAGGCCCTGGACGGGGTGGCCCGCGTCCAACTTGCGGTGCCCAACCCCGACGCGTCGCTGGCCTTCATCCAGGTCATTCCCGAGGGCGGCCAGACCGCCCCGTCCACCACGGCGCTGGTGGCGAAGATCCGGTCCTTGGCGGGCATCTGGGAGGAGGAGCTGGGCATCCGTGACGTCATGGTCACCGGCCAGACGGCGGTGGCGATCGACGTGTCCGACCGCCTGGCGGGGGCCCTGCTTCCCTTCGGCGCCATCGTCGTGGGACTGTCCGTCGTCCTGCTCACCATCGTCTTCCGCTCGGTGGCAGTGCCGGTCACGGCGACGATCGGCTACCTGTTCTCGCTGGGGGCCGGTCTTGGCGCCGTGGGTGCGGTCTTCGGCTGGGGGTGGTTCTCGGACCTGCTGCAGGTCACCCGCACGGGCGCCGTCATCTCCTTCATGCCTGTCATCGTCATGGGGGTCCTCTTCGGACTGGCCATGGACTACGAGGTCTTCCTCGTCTCGCGCATGCGCGAGGAGTGGATCCACACGGGGGACGCCCGCGCGGCCGTCGTGCGCGGTTTCACCGGTTCGGCCTCGGTGGTCACCTCCGCTGCCGTCATCATGACGGCCGTCTTCGCCTCCTTCGTCCCCCACGGTTCCGTGCAGGTCAAACCCATTGCCCTGGCTCTGACGGTGGGGATTGCGGTGGATGCGTTCCTCGTGCGCATGACCCTGGTTCCGGCGCTCATGGCGTGGATGGGTGGGGCCGCGTGGTGGATCCCCTCCTGGCTGGAGTGCCTGCTTCCTGTGGTGGACGTCGAGGGCGAGGGCCTTGCCCGCCGACTCGAGCACGCGGACTGGGTGGCTCGTCACGGGGTCAGCGACCTGCGTCTTGAGAACGTTCGTGTCGACGACGACGGTGCCCCTGTCCTGCGAAATCTTTCCTTGGTACTCCCACCCGGTACCCTTGGTGTCGTGCGCAGCGATGACCGACTCCAGCGGAGTGTCATCGGTGCCCTTGTGACCGCCCGCCTCATGCCCAGCGGAGGCACCATGGTGGTCGGAGACCACGTGCTGCCCGACGGAGTCTCCTCGATCCAGGCGCTGTCCGCACTCATCGACAGGTGGGACGACCCGCTGCCAGACAGTGCGCGGGTGGTCCTCGTCGACGATCCGGGTTCACGCCGGTGGGAACGCGTCGGCGAACTTCTTGACGAAGGCCGCACCGTCCTGGTCACGGGTCCGGTCACCATGCGCATCCCTTCACGCTTCTTCGCCCAGGAGGACCTCACCGTGGCCCCTGCCCCCACGCGCGGCCGAAACAGCCGCCAAGTCGACAAGACGGACGTTCCGGCGGACCTCATCGACTCCTTTGCCCACCTCGCCGGTTCGGCTTCGGAGGTCACCCGTTGAGACGTCACTGGATGCTCGTCGTGGCCGCGTTGCTGCTGCCCTCCCTGCTCAGCCTGACCATCGTGGTCGGAGCAGGTCGAGGCAATGACGCGCTGGCGTGCGTACCAGCCGCCATCGTCAACTCCGACACCATCGCCACATTGCCGGACGGGACGAAGTTGCCGGGCGGACGACAGATCATCGCGGCTCTGACGAAGAACGACGGGTCCAGCACCCGGGCGCACCCCGCCCACGACCACGTCTTGGACTGGAGTGTCGTCTCCGCCGACACCGCCGCAGCGGGACTGGTGGACGGCAGCTACGCCGCCGTGGTCACCATCCCCGATGGCTTCTCCCAGTCCTTGGTCGACGTCCTCCAGGGCACGGGCACCACCGCCCCCTCCCTGGACGTCCACACCTCGTCCACGGCCACCACCGCCACCGGCTTCATTGCCGCAGAACTCGCCTCCGCAGCGGCCGAGAGCTTCGGCACGACCCTGACCGTCAACTTCCTCAGCCAGTCCCTGTCGCGCACCGGGCAGATCGCCGACGGCTTCACGCGGGCGGCCGAGGGCGCGGACCGCTTGGCCTCAGGGCAGACGGCGGCAGCCGCCGGTGCCCGCACCTTCGCCCAGGGCCTCTCCGATGCGCGCAACGGTGCGGGAACCCTCGCCGACGGTGTCACCGCCTATGTCAACGGCGTCTCCCGGGTCTCCGACGGGGTCGGTCAACTGGCGGGTGGCGCCGCCGCGTTGGCGAGTGGCGCCGACCAGGCCGCCGGGGGCAGCAGCCGACTCTCCGAGGGCGCGGGCACCCTGTCGGGAGGGGCCGAGACCCTGGCGGAAGGCACCGCCGCCTTCGCTGGTGGCGTCCACCAGTACACGCAGGGCGTGGCGCAGCTGGCCGCAGGCCTGAACGAGGCCCAGCCGGGCCAGACCCGCAGCCTCGTGGACGGTGCGGTCGAGCTAGCCGAGGGCGTACGCAGCTACACCGGAGGTGTCGCCCAAGTGCACTCGGCCCTCACGGAGCCCGCCCCCGGCCAGGAGGTGTCCCTGCAGGAGGGGGCGCACCTCGTGGCCGGCGGCACCTCCCAGATCGCGGACCTGGTGGACTCCATCGACCCCAAGCGCCTGCACTCCCTGGTCGACAGGCTCTACGAGTCCCGCGCCCTGGTCGCAGCTTGGCTGGACCGGGTGGTCAATGAACTCGACCCGCTGGTGGACAGGTGCCTCGACGGGGACGACAACGCGTGCGAGGAGGCCGACGCCCTGGCCGCGGAGCTGCACGAGGCGGCCAGGAAGTACCTGCACAGTTACGAAGAGGACATCGCCCACCTGGAGAAGCTGGCCGAGATGGTCCCCAAGTTGGGGGACTCCGCGGACAAGGTCCGTGAGTTGGCCGCAGGAAGCGAGCAGGTCGCCAGCGGCATCGACCAGGTGGCGACCGGCATTGAAACGAACCTCATGGGCGCCAACGCCGAGGCGTTGAACGCCGGACCCTCGGGTTTGGCCCGGGGCTTGGGGCAGGTGGGCCAAGGCGCCAACGCCTTGGCCGCGAACGGGTCCCAGTTGGCTGCCGGCGCCGACGAGGTCGCGCAGGGCTCCGGCCAGTTGGCCGCGGGCGCCCACACGCTGGCCGGCGGCGTCGCCCTGGCCTCCCAAGGTTCGGGAGCCTTGGCCGAGGGCATCCAACAGCTCGCCTCGGGCACGGCCGCTGCCGCCGACGGTGCCCGGAGTGCCGCAGACGCCGGATCGGCCCTGTCCCGGGGTGCGCACGACTTCGTCGGCGGGGCCGGCCAATTGTCCGAGGGTGCCCAGCGTATCTCCGGCGGCCTTCAGGCCTTGGCCGACGGAAGCCAGTCCTTGGCTGCGGGCCTGCGTCAGGCGAGCGCCCAGGTGCCCGTCCACACCCCGGAGCAGGCCTCGGCCCTGGCCGACGCCATCGCCACCCCGGTGACGGTCAAGACCACCTCCCCCACCGCGCCCACCAGCTCCGAATGGGCTCCGGCGGCGATCGTCGTGGCCTTGTGGCTCTCCGCCCTGGTGTGGGTCCTGGCCTTCGGACAGCTGACCGCTGCCCGCATCGGGTCGGCCACGACCCCCGCTCAATTGGCTGTGCGGACCTTGGCGCCCCTCGTCGGCGTCGGTGCGCTCGCCGCGGCGATCATGGTGGCGGCGGTACGCGTGGCCGGCACGCCGATGGCGAATCTGTGGGCGGTGTTCGCCGTGTCCATCGTCCTGGCGGTGGCACTTGTGGCCCTGCACCAGGCTCTTGTGGCCGCCTTCGGCCAGCGCACGATGGCGCTGGTCTCCTGCGTCGCCCTCGTCGCCCAGGCGGTGAGCCTGTCCGTCCTCTTCCCCGGCGCCCCGCAGGACGGCGCCTTCGCCCTGGTCCGCGCATTCCTGCCCCTGCCCGTGGCCGAGGACGCCCTCACGTCGCTGATGGCCGGTGGGAGCCTGACCGGCGCCGCCGGCCTCGTGGCCACCGCATTGGCGTGGACCGTCGCCTGTGTGGCGGTGACCGTTGCCGCCATCAGCCGCCGCCGTCACACCAGCGTGGCGCAGCTGCGCGCCCAACTGTCGTGAACGATCAGGCTCCGACCCCGCCCTCGGCCTTGGCGGCCGGGGACAGCGTCCGCGTGGACACGTGGCTGTGGGCGGTGCGCCAGATGAAGTCCCGCTCGCGCGCCACCTCGGCCGCACGCGCCGGGCACGTGAAGGTCAACGGTGTCACCGCCAAAGCTGCCCAGGCGGTGCGCGTGGGGGACGAGGTCCGCCTGCGTGTCGACGGTTTCGACCGGATCCTTCGGGTGACGGGGCTGCTGGTCAAGCGGGTGGGCGCCCCTCAGGCGGCCCAGTGCGTCCAGGACCTCACACCTGAAAGGCCGCGCCTGGCAGGAGCGGTGCCTGTTCGTGATCCGGGTAGTGGGCGCCCCACGAAGAAGCAGCGGCGCCAGTTGGACCGCCTGCGCGGATGGGACTCATTGGCGTCCTCCTGATCCCGGCTGGGCCTCACCAGCGCCGGCCGGACAGTCGCACGCGCCTGGGGGTGACGACCATGGCCAGGCCGGCGGCCAGGAGGGGTGGCAGCACGGCCAACGCGACCAGGGCCTCCAGGGGCAGGATGGGCACCGGCACCACGCCTGCGTCGCCGAGACCGGCCGCCAGGGCGGACACCAGCGAGGCGCTGACGAGGACTCCGACCAGGACGGCCAGCGGGATCGTGTGCAGGCACAGGATGAGCACCTGGGCGGCCTGCATCCGGCGTTTGGCCCACACGTCGGCGCCCACGGCGTCAAGGATGTCCATGTCCTCGCGCGACTCCACCGACGCGGTCACCAGGACCAGCAGGACACTCATGAGCACGCCGAGGACGGTTGCCAGGGCCGCCAGGGTCGACATGAAGGTCGTGTCGCCGTCGGGCGCCAGGAACATCGCCGTCACGCCGGGCACCCGGTCACGGACCGTGGCCTCGACCTCGGGCCGCTCCAGGGGCGTCGGCGCCTGCGCGGTGGCCACGAGGATTCCCAGCAGGTCGTCGGGGACGTCGAGGGCGGTGGCCGCTCGGGGTGAAAGGACCAGGGTGTGGATCCCGTCGAGGGCGAGTGCGGGTAGGCGGACGCGAGTCACCCCTTGGTTCGCATCGCCGGCCCGGTCCTCCTCGCCTCCTGTCCGCGCCCCCGCCGGGGCCCCCTGCTGGGAAGCCTCCGCGCATCCGGCCTGGACCGGCCGCGCCTCCAATTGCACGGTCCCGTCCTCGTCCACGGCGGTGCCCTCGGGGACGAGGACGCCCCCGCGTCCCAGGACCGCTCGGGCCGCGTCCAATTCGGCCCCCTCCGCAAAACGCGCCAGGGCGAGCCACGCGCCGTCGTCGACGACGTGCAGAGGGTGGGGCTCCTCCGTGAGGACTTCAGGAGCCGGCAAGCCGATGACGGCGGGGCGGCAGGTCGGCGGCGTGTAGGGCCTGCCGGCCACCTCGACCACACGTCGGGTTCCCGAGTCCGTGGGCGAGGGGACGCTGCCGCGCACGGGGACGCTGGAGGTGATCCCGAGCTCGGCCTCCACCGCCGTGACACCCCGTTCCAACAGCTCGTAGTGGGACTTCGCGTCACGTTGCAGGGGGCTGGCGGCCAGGAAGACCTGGTCGGCGCAGCCGATGTGAGGATCGGCGTTCCACCGGTACTGCTCCAGGGAGCGAGTGACCACCAGTGAACCCACGGAGATGACCATGACGACGACGATGGCGGCCATTGCGGGAAGGGAGCGGTGCCCGTTGCGCACCGTCTCACGCAGACCCAGGCGCCAGGACAGGAAACGCCCGTCCGAGGCGTGGCGCCATCCGGTCAGCAGCCAAGGCAGCGACCCGATGAGGCCTCCCACCACGGGGAATGCGAACAACAGGACGCCGAGGATCGATGCTGCCGCCTGCGCCCAGTAGACCCCGATCAGGCCCGCGACCAGCATCACCGGGAACCAAGGAGAGCGCAGCACCATGCGCGAACGCAGGTGACGCCTGCGGTGGATCACTGCCACCACGGAGGTCCGCAGGGCGCTCAGAGCGGGCCACAGTGCGGCGACGAGGCAGATGAACTGGGGCACCACCAAGGAGCCGACCAGGACCAGGGTCGAACCGGCCGACAGGGGAACTCCCAGGCGCTCTGCGGCGAACCATGTGGCCAGGAAGGTTCCGATGAGGGAGGTCAGGCCGCACAGGACACCGGTGATCGCGCCGAAGGCCGTGACCATCGCGAATCTGTCCGCTGGGCGTGCGCCGATCGTCGCCATCAGGGCGAGGCTGGGGTTCATGACGCGTTGGAAGGTGAAGAACACGGGCATGGCCAGCAGGACCAGCTCGGTGAGGTAGAGCAGCAGCGAGATCGCCAGGACCACGGCTCGCCCGGCGCCCCGTGTCTGGCCGTCCAGGACCTCGACGAACCTGGGGACGATGTGGGTGCTGGGACCAAGGACGGCCCGGCCGCCGGTGTCGGCAGAACCGACAGCGCTGTCGGAGGCCGTGGAGTCCGCGGTGGTGGAGGCGCGCGGCAGGGCGTTTTCGGGGTCCCCGGCCCCGTCGGGCACCGCACGGGAGACCACCCCGTACCCGTGGTCGTTGAAGACCCGAACGTTGTCCCAGGTGACATCCGTATCACCGACCAGCAGCCACGAGGTTTGGCGTTGTGAGGTGGGAGAGTCCCCGGACACGGGGATGGTGCCCACACCGACCACCACTGTCGAATCACCGGCGGCGATGCCGACGATGCGGGCGTTGACGCGAGTGGTGGCGCTGTCCTGGGCGCCCGTGCGCACCACGAGTTGCACGGTGGCCCCCTGCTGGAGCCCCCAGCGTTCAAGGAGGTCGCGCGGGACCAGTGCCTGCCAGGCGGAAAGCTCGTCAGCGCACGGCGGGGCGAATCCCAGCAGGTCGGGGCGCCTGACCTGGACGACGGGCACCTCCACGCGCTCTCTTCGCCTCTCCAGGGGAAAGACCCTGACCTGGTTGAAGCGGTCCACGCGCAGGGGCTTGACGCCCGGCGGGGACATTCGGGCGACGTCCTGGCGCGCGTGGTCACGTTCGGAGACGAAGGCCATCGGATCGAGCGGCTCCCTGGAAGGACTCGTGTCCTCGTGTCGCCCCGCCCTCGTGTGCCCCCCACGAGGACGCACCTCCATGCCGAGCATGTCCTGGTCGACCGGCCCCAGGGCGGTCCTGGTCGCCACGGCGCGCACACTCGGATCCGGGCCGAGGATCTGGGTGAGGTGGTACTGGTCCGAATCCAGCATGACTGCGACATTGACCACCGTCAGGGTGATGACCACCGGCAGTGAGATGACCAGGACGACGATGCCCAACCAGCCGGGACGCTGCCCTGCCGCGCGCAGGGCCAGACGCAGCGCAATGGCGATCCTGCCCCAGGTCAGTGTGCCGACGCCCCGTCGCACGATGTCATTCCCCGAGCAGGGCGCGCACGTCGTCCGCACCCGTGCAGTCGATGATCCGCCCGTCACGCAGGAACAGGGTCCGGTCCGCCCAAGCGGCGAAGCGGGCCTCGTGTGTGACCAGCAGTCCGGCGGCCCCGGCGTCCACGTGGTCGCGCATGAGGACCATCACCTGGTCCCCGCCGGCCAGGTCGAGGGCGCCCGTGGGTTCGTCTGCCAAAAGCAACGACCTCTGTCCGACCAGGGCACGGGCAATGGCGGCCCTTTGTGCCTGGCCGCCGGAGAGTTCGTCGGGGAAACGGTGGCAGAGGTCGCCGATGCCGACCGCCTCCAGGGCACTCAGTGCTGCTTCCATCGCCTCGGCTGACGGTGTCCCGTCGAGTTCCAGGGGCAGGGCGACATTCTCCGCCGTGGACAGGCCCGGAAGCAGATTCGCCTCTTGGAAGACGTATCCGACCGAGCGTCTGCGCACGCGGGCGCGGTCGTGCTCCGACATGGCGGTGACGTCCTCGCCTCCCAGCCACACGCGCCCTTCGGTGGGGATCTCCAGGGAGCCGGCCACGTGCAACAAGGTCGACTTTCCGGACCCGGAAGGGCCCATGACGGCCAGGAGTTCTCCGGCGCGCAGGGTCAGGTCGACTCCTGACAGAGCCCGCACCTGGGTGGGGCCCCGTCCGTGGACGTGTCCCACGCCCTCCAGACGGAGGAGCACCTCCGAGGAGGTCATTTCACCCCGGCAACTTCACGAGTCTCGGCCACACGGCGACCCTTGGCGCGGGCGAATGCCGCGCGGCGGGCGACTTCGGCCACTGCGCCGGACTCGACGTGGTCGAGCCAGTTGAGTTCGGCCTCGAGTTCGAAGACGTGGCGTTCCAGGATGAGCTTCCACGCAAGTTCGGAGTCGTCGGCGGAGGCCTTGAGCCTGGTGAGGTCGCGCAGGGTCTGGACGCTGGCGCGACGCTGGGCCTGGATCATGGCGGTGACGTCCACCGTCGGGTCGGCGGCCACCACGGCCAGCTTCATGACCAGCTCGTCACGGTCGGGGCGCTCGCGCAGGACCGGCGTCGACCACCACTCATCCAGTTCGCGACGCCCTTCGGCGGTGAGTTCGAAGACTTCGGAGTCACGTCCGGAATTGGTCTCTCCATGGGAGCTGACGAATCCGTCGCGCTCCAGGCGCTGCATCGTCTGGTAGACCTGTCCGATGTTCAGTGGCCATGCCCCGCAGGTCTGCTCCTCGAACATTTGCTTGAGGCGGTAGACGCCTGACGGCTGCTGACAAACGAGGGCGAGCAGGGCATTACGGACGGACATCAGGACTCTCCTCAGGAGTGGGCGGCTGCTTTTGTGTGAGGGGGCACGCGGCGCATCCGGCCGTGTACGTTGCACAGCATATGTGCTGGACAGGCATGCCCCCTACAAAATCCCGCTCTTGTATGAACACTCACTCTGAGTGACATTGACTCACCCCGGCGGCGTAGTGTTGGTGTGGTCCAGCGTTTGCCCGCCCCAGCAACCGCACAGTCCTGCCCTTTTCCCCGAACGGAGAACACGTGCTCTGGAGATTCACACGCCAGTACATGAGCACCCGCTGGGTCGAGGTCCTCATGGTCCTCGCCCTGCAGGTGGCAGCCACTGTGGCCGCCCTCGAGCTGCCCGGTCTCAACGCCCGCATCATCGACGAGGGCGTCGCCAAGGCCGACACCGAGACCATCTGGCGGCTCGGAGTGTGGATGCTGCTGCTCACCCTGGGTCAGGCCGTGGCCACCGCCATCGCCGTGTTCCTGGGTTCGCGCATCTCGATGGGCATGGGCGCATGGCTGCGACACAGGATCTTCACCCACGCCCAGGAATTCTCCGCACAGGACATGCGCCACTTCGGCGCAGCCTCATTGGTGACACGTTCGACCAATGACGTCCAACAGGTCCAGATGGTGGTCCTCATGGCTTTTGCCATCATGGTCCAGGCACCCATCATGGGCATTGGCGGACTTTTCATGGCCGTACGCCAGGACGCGAAACTCTCCCTGCTGTTCCTCGTGATGATTCCCGTTCTGGCCCTACTCATCGGAATCCTCATGCGATTCCTGGGCCCGCAGTTCGCCCTGCAGCAGACACGCATCGACCAGATGAACACGGTCCTGCGTGAGGAACTCACGGGCGTGCGCGTCGTGCGCGCATTCGTGCGTCAACCCTTCATGGCCCAGCGCTACACCGACGCCAACGACGCCCTGAAGAAGGTCGCAATGACCATCGGCGCCCTCTTTGCCCTCATGTTCCCCCTGGTGGGACTGGTGATCTCCGCCTCCAACATCGCGGTCATCTGGTACGGCGGGCACCTCATCGACACCGGCGACATGGAAGTCGGCTCCCTCTTCGCCTTCATCAACTACGTCGGCATGATCTTCATGGCGGTGATGATGTCGTCGATGATCTTCATCATGGTGCCGCGCGCGGCCATTGCGGCCACCCGCGTGGGTGAGGTCATCGACCACGAACCCTCCGTCCGCACCCCGGCCTCGCCGGTGGTCCCCCAGGACGCCACCTCGGGCCCGAGCGCCCCGGACAAGAACGGACGAGGGCGGTGGACCTTCTCCTTCGAGGACATGTCCCTGCAGTACCCGGGGGCCGAGGACCCGGTGCTCTCCGGCATCGACCTGACCCTGACCCCCGGCACCACCACGGCCGTCATCGGCTCGACCGGGTCCGGCAAGACCACGCTGGTGAATCTGCTGCCGCGCCTCATGGACCCCACAGGCGGGCAGGTGCTGGCCAACGGGGTTCCGGTGGACGCCATCGACCTGGACCTTCTGCGCTCGCGGATCGCCATGGTCCCCCAGAAGACGCACCTGTTCTCCGGGACGATCGCCTCGAACGTGTCCGGGGTCGAACACCCCGACGCGGTCCAACGCGAGCGCGTGGCGTGGGCGCTGCGCGGGGCCCGGGCCAGCGAATTCGTCGACCGTCTCGACCTGGGCATCGATTCACCCGTGGAACCGGGCGGCAAGAACTTCTCCGGCGGCCAGCGTCAGCGCCTGTCCATCGCGCGCGCCCTGTACCGTGACGCGGACCTGTACATCTTCGACGACTCCTTTTCGGCCCTGGACGCGGCCACCGACGCGGCCCTGCGCCGCTCGCTGCACGAATACACGGGACGGGCGGCCGTCCTCGTCGTCGCCCAGAGGGTCGCCTCCATCAAGGACGCCACGACGATCATCGTCCTGGAGGACGGGCGGATCGTGGGACGCGGCTCGCACGCACTGCTGCTCGGCACCTGCAACACCTACCGAGAGATCGTCGCCTCCCAGAAGAAGCAGGAGGACGCAGCATGAGCGGCGGACCCCACGGCCGTGGAGCCGGAATCGACCCCACCCAGCGTTCGGCGAACTTCGTGCCGACCCTGCGCCGCCTCGTCGGCGAGCTGGGCCCCGAGAAGTGGCGGGTGGGTCTTGGCCTGGTCTTCACCGCTGCGGCGGTGGTCCTGTCCGTCCTGGCCCCCAAGGTCCTGGGCAAGGGCACCGACCTCATCTTCGAGGGCGTCATCGGTCGCGTCATCGAGCAGTTCCCGTCCAAGCAGGCGGCCGTGGAAGCCATGAAGGCGGCCGGCCAGGACGAGATGGCCACGATGCTCGCAGCCATGAACGTCACCCCCGGTGCCGGCATCGACTTCGCCGCCCTGGGGAGGATCGTCCTCATCGTCATCGCCCTGTACCTCGGGTCGGCGCTGCTCAGCTGGATCACCGGCATGGTGCTGCGCACGGCGGTGCAGAACACCGGGTGGCGTCTGCGCGACAAGGTGCACAGGAAGATCGAGTCCCTGCCCTTGTCGTACTTGGACCGCTCCTCTCGCGGCGACCTCATGTCGCGTGTGTCCAATGACGTCGACAACGTCACCCAGGTCCTCAACCAGACCCTGTCGCAGTTCTTCCAGTCGATCCTCACGGTCCTCGGCATCCTCGGGATGATGGCGTCGATGTCGCTCGGCCTGACCGGCTTGGCGATGGTCGTCCTACCTGTGGGCATGGTGGTCGTCGGCGTACTCATGTCGCGTGCGCAGCCGCAGTTCAAGGCCCAGTGGAAGTCGACCGGCGACGTGTCGGGCGTGGTGGAGGAAGCCATGTCCGGGCACACCGTGGCCGCCCTGTACGGGTTGGAGAAGCGCTTCACCGACGACTTCAACCGTTCCAACACGGAGCTCTACGAGTCCTCCTTCAGGGCCCAGTTCGTCTCCAACCTGGTGATGCCCATCATGAACATGGTCTCCAGCGCCTCCTACGTCATCGTGGCGGTCGGTGGAGGCCTCATGGTCGCCCAGGGCGCGATGAGCCTGGGTGACGTGCAGGCTTTCATCCAGTACTCGCGCCAGTTCACCCAGCCGCTGGGCTCGCTGGCGTCGATGGCGAACATGTTGCAGTCGGGTGCAGCCAGCGCCGAACGCATCTTCGAGTTCCTCGACGCCCCCGAGATGGACGAGGACACCGGCACGGCCACCGTCGCCCAGCCCGTGCGCGGCCGCATCGTCTTCGACCACGTGCACTTCTCCTACGTGCCGGGGGAACCCGTCATCAAGGACCTGTCCCTGACGGTCGAGCCAGGTCAGATGGTGGCGATCATCGGGCCGACGGGCGCCGGCAAGACGACCCTTGTCAACCTGCTCATGCGTTTCTACGAGTTGGAGTCGGGCAGCATCACCATCGACGGGGTCGACATCCGCGACATGTCGCGCGACGAGTTGCGCGGCCACATGGGCATGGTCCTGCAGGACACGTGGCTCTTCGACGGCACCATCGAGCAGAACATCGCCTTCGGCCGCGACGGCGCCACCCACGAGCAGGTGGTCGAGGCCGCGAAGGCCACCGCCGTGGACCGCCTGGTGCGTCAGCTGCCGGAGGGCTACGAGACGATGGTCGGCGACGAGTCCGACGCCCTGTCGGCCGGCGAGCGTCAGCTGGTGACGATCGCCAGGGCCTTCATCTCCGAGCCGGACCTGCTGATCCTGGACGAGGCGACCTCGTCGGTGGACACCCGCACCGAGGTCCTGGTCCAGCGGGCAATGGACCGCCTGCGTCACGGGCGCACGGCCTTCGTCATCGCCCACCGCCTGTCCACCATCCGTGACGCGGACCTCATCCTGGTCATGGAAGAGGGCGATGTGGTGGAGACGGGCCGCCACGAGGACCTGCTGGCCCTGGACGGGGCGTACGCGCGTCTGTACCGCGCCAGCGTGTGAGTGCGGGCGGCGCGTGGGCGCTCCGCCCTTGTCGTGCACGCTGCTGCTCCTGACTCCTCCCGGTGGGGCGGGAGCCGCCATAGGGTTGGCGCATGAGCGCCGACCTGATTCCCTTCCTTCCGCTGGCCACCGGAGCGACCATCCCGCAGCTGGGTTTCGGCACGTACAAGGTGGCTCCCGAGGAGGCCTTCGACGCGGTCACCACGGCCCTGGAGCTCGGCTACCGGCACGTCGACACGGCGCAGATGTACCGCAACGAGGCCGAGGTGGGCCTGGCCATCGAGGCCTCTCCCGTCCCTCGCGAGCAGGTCTTCCTCACGACGAAGCTCGACAACGCCAATCACGAGGCCGATGTGGCGCGCCGGTCCTTCGAGCGTTCCCTGGAGGACTTGCGCACGGATCACGTCGACCTGTTCCTCATCCACTGGCCGCTGCCCACCTTGTACGGCGGGGACTTCTTGGCGTGTTGGCGGGTGTTGGAGGAGTTCCATGCCGATGGGCGCGCGCGGGCGATCGGCGTGTCGAATTTCCAGCCGAGCCACCTGGAGCAGATCCTGGCCGGCTGCGATGTGCCGCCCATGGTCAACCAGGTCGAGGCGCACCCCTTCATGGCCAATGGCGCGGTCCACGACTTCGACGCCGCCCACGGGATCCTCACCGAGGCGTGGTCGCCTCTGGCCAGGGGCCGGGCGGTCACGGACCCGACATTGGGGCGGATCGGTCGGGCGCACGGGGTCAGTGCCTCGCAGGTGGCGTTGAGGTGGGCGATCCAGCGCGGTGACGTGGTCTTCCCCAAGTCGGTGCACCGTGGACGTCAGGTGCAGAACCTTGACGTCTTCTCCTTCGTCCTGTCCGAGGACGAGGTCGCCCTCGTCGGATCCTTGGACGAGGGCGAGGCGGGTCGCTGCGGCTCCCACCCCGACACGATGAATCGCCTGTGACCCCTCCTTCCCCTCTCTCCCCGGCTCCTTCCCCTCCTCCCATTTTGCCGAGATTCGTCCTGGACGCCCGGAAGGACGAATCTCACGAAATGACGGACGAATCTCACCGATCGACGGACGAATCTCGCGGGGTGGGTGGGGGCGTGGGAGACTTCCCCGGTGACTCTCCTTGCCGTTGCCCTCGCCTTCGCGGCACTGGTCATCGTCGTGCACACGGTGTTCCAACTGGCCCATCTGGCTCTGATCTCCACCGGCCACCCGTGGTACATGGCCCAGCTGCGCGCCCGCAGCGCCCAGCACCTCACCCAACTCGGACACCGCCCCGAGGCCTTCACCCAGCGGCTTCGACGCCACGTGATGTCCACGTTCAATGTGCCCTTTTCCGCGGCCGACCGCGAATACCGCCTGCGTGAACGCATCGCTGGACTGCACCGACAGGTCAGCGCCCACCCGCCCGAAGTCGCACGCCAGGAATGGATGCAGGCCACCGGCGCCCTGGCCCGCCTGACCGGACACGAGGTGCCCGCAGGGATCGAGGAGCACGTCCGCCAGGAAGTCGCCGCCGCCATGGCGGCGCACCCGGGCCAGTTGAGCGGCGCCGCCGCACCCACCTCGACGGACCTGGACATCCTGGCGCGCCTGCGCATGAGAACCGGCCAAGTGGCTTGGCTCCTGCGGCGCCCTTCGGTCGAGGCCCGGCCTCCTCTGGCGTTCGTCCTCGGCCCCTTGGCGGACCTGCTCGACCACGCCGGACGCGGGACGACGGTCGGGCTGTTCATCGGATTGTCGATGGCTTTGGCCCTGAAGGATCCTCTGGCCACCCCGGTGGCGGCAGTGCCCCTGGTCGGCACTTTGGCGGGGGCGCTCGGGTACTCGTTGCGGCTTGCGGTCGTCCTGGAGCCCGAACGACCGTGGCGGGCCGCCGCCAAGGCCTTGGCGTGGTTGGTGCTGGCACTGGTCTTGTTCACCTTCCTCGCGTGGCGGCTCATGTCAGGCGCGCCTCTTTCGTGAGGCGGACGAATGTGCGCCGAGGGCGCAGTGGCGGCTATGGTCATCGGCATGCCGACGATGTCCGAACTCGACCAAGCCCTTGCCACTTTGGATCCCACGCTGGAGGGCTTCTACGCCTTTGCCTTGGTCGACGAGGTGCCGGAAGGGTTGAGACCCTTCGCCGTCATCCCCGACCGGGACGAGTGGACCGTGGTCCTGGACGTGGACCAGGCGCGTGAGAAGGGCCTGCCCACCGACGAGGTCTACGCGAAGGTTTCCCTTGGCCTGACCTCGGCGCTGGCGGCGGTCGGCGTGACCGCGTCCATCGCGCAGGTCCTGTCCTCACGGTCGATCACCGCCAACTTCATCGCCTCGAACAGGACCAACCACCTCTTCGTCCAGAAGGACCGCGCCCAGGAGGCACTGTCCCTTCTCTCCGAGTTGGGTCGAAGCGCCCGCGGCTGGCTGCCGCAGGTCTGACCTCCCGTTTCCCGCAGACACCCGCCGCGACGAGTGCGCCGAGCCGGCTGGTCCGGCCCGGCGCCTTCTCCTCGGCTCGCCCGCTCAGTGGCGCGCGCTGGAGCGCGCGTAGGGGCGCGGCAGCCCCGCAGGCTCGCCCAGCGCCGCACCCGCACGCATCCGCGAGCGCCACGCGAGCATGAGCATCGGGTCGCTGAGCAGGGGCCGCCCGACCTCGACGATGTCCGCGCTGCCGTCAAGGATGATCTGTTCGGCCTGCTCCGGTGAGGTGATGAGTCCGGCGGCACTGACCGGCACGGGCGCCGTCCCGCCCGGCCCTGCGGCCGCCTCGTGCAGGGCGGCACGCACGGCCCGCGCGGCGAAGACCTGGTAGCCGGGCCCCGCGGGCACCTTCGCGTCGGCCACATTGCCGCCGGTGGAGACGTTCAGGACGTCCGCCCCGTCCCCCACCAGCAGCACGCCGAGGGCGCAGGTCTCCTCAAGGGTCCATCCCGGGCGGCCGTCACTCGGATACTCCTGCATCCAGTCGGTGGCGCTCAGACGCACGGCCAGCACCCCGTCGGGCACGGCGGCGCGCACTGCGCGCACGACCTCGCGCAGCAGACGCGTGCGGCCCTCGAAGTCGCCGCCCCACCGGTCCTCGCGCCGGTTGGAGGCGGGCGAGAGGAACTGGTGCATGAGGTACCCGTGGGCCCCGTGGATCTGGACGCCGTCGAATCCGGCTTCGACGGCGCGGCGCGCGGCGGCGGCGAAGGCCTGCGGGAGTGCGGCGACCTCGGCCTCGTCCAGGGCGCGCGGGACGTTCCATCCGGGTGCGAAGGGGAGGGCGGAGGGTGCCGGCACCTGCCAAGCACCCTCCTCGGGTCGTGCGGGACGCTCCCCCAGGTCGTACTCCATGACTGTGGAGCCCTTGCGTCCGGCGTGGACCAGCTGGACCAGGGCCAGGGCGCCGCCCGCGTGGATGGCGTCGGCCACGCGGGCAAAGGCGGGGATCTGCGAGTCGTCGTGCAGGCTCAGGCAATTCACCGAGATTCGTCCTTCGGGCACCACCCCGGTGGCCTCGACGACCACTGCGCCGACGCCGCCCATGGCGTGTGAGCCGTAGTGGATGACGTGGAAGTCGGTGGGGCGGCCCAGGTGGCCCTCCCCCGAGCGGCGGGCGCCGATCCAGCTGGGGGCGGCCCCATCGGTGGACGGGGCCGCATCCGCCTCCGTGGACGAGGCAGGTGCCGCGCCCTGGTCAACGCCGGAAGATGCTTGATAGGTGCACATGGGAGGCATCCACACGCGCGTGGGACTTGTCGAAGGGCCAACGGACACTGGGGTGAAGAGGCGACTGCGGCTCATGTGACGAGCTTATTCCTTCAGCACCACCACCTTCAGAGATCCCAGCCGGAGACTTTGCCCTCGCTAGACTTGGGGCATGTCCAAGCAGCGCCCCTCGGCCGACTCCGCCATCCACAGATTGGCGGATGGAACCGTCAAACAGAGGAATCTGCTGACCGGAACCGAGGTGTGGACCGTGCCCGGGCGCGGACACCGCCCCCTGCAACCCGCCGGCGAGCAGCCGACCCCCATCGATCACACCCGCGACGGTCACCACTGCGCCTTCTGCGAGTCCCGCTACCTGGAGACCCCGCCCGAGAAGGCCCGTCTGGTGCGCGATGCCGACGGCTCGTGGCGCGAACTCACCGGACTGCCCGCCGAGCACTTGGACGACACGGTGGCCGAATTCCGCCGCATCCCGAACCTGTTCGAGATCGTCTCCTACAACTACTGGCTCCTCAACCACGGGCACGTGCCCTCCGAGGCCGAGCACCGCCGCATGGCCCAGTACTTGGCGTCCTCGCAGGGTTATGACCACGTGTTGGGGGTGGTGCGGGCGCGCCTGCGCGCCTCCGGGATGGACCAGGCGGACTTCGCCGCACTGTCGGACTCGGACCTGCTGCGCCAGGCCAACGGGTTCTTCTCCGGCGGGCACGACCTGATCATCGGCAGGCGCCACTTCGTCGACGGCGCCCAGGACTCCTCACAGCTGGCTTCCTCGGGCACCTTGAGCCCCGAGGAGCACCACCAGTACACGGCTTTCACGGCGCGTTCCATGGCCGACCTGTACGGGTTGGACCCTGCGGTGCGCTACGTGGCGACCTTCCAGAACTGGCTGAAGGCCGCCGGGGCCTCCTTCGACCACCTGCACAAGCAGCTTGTGGCCATTGACGACCATTCGGTGCAGACCCAGGCCGAGTTGGATCGTCTGCGCAAGGACCCGGACATCTACGCCGAGATCCTCAAGGTGGCGGCCACCCGGAAACTGCTGGTCGCCCAGAACGACCACGCGGTGGCAATGGCGGGCTTCGGGCACCGTTACCCGACGTTGGCGGTGTGGCCCCTGCACGCCCCGCGCAACCCGTGGGAGGTCGACGAGGAGGTCATGCGCGCCACCTCGGACCTGCTGCACGCCATGCATGCGGCGACAGGCTCCGGGGTGCCCTGCAATGAGGAGTGGTACCACCGTCCGCCTGACATGGAGGTGCCGATGCGCTGGCGGATCCTGCTCAAGTGGCGGATCTCGACGATCGCCGGCTTCGAGGGCGGGACCCGCATCTACCTGAACACCTTGGACCCGTGGGCGGTGCACCAGCGCGTGTTGGAGAGCCTGACCCGGATGCGCGAGGCGGGCGCAATCGCCCCGATGCGCCTGGGCGAGGAGTGCCGGGTCAGCCCCGACCTGTTGCGCGACTGAGGCTGAGGCCTGCGGGAGGAGGGCGGACCTGTCGCGCCCCGCACCACCGGGGGCGGTCAGGAACGCGGGAGAGCCTTCCAGGCCTCGATGAGGCCCGCCACGGTCTTCGGATCGTTCTCGCCGGCCTCCAGACCCGCCGCGTCGGCGGTGGGCGCCAGGAACCATCCTGCGGGACTCTCCGCATCGACCTGGGCCAGTGGGGCCGCCCAGCCAGTGCGGCCGATGAGGGCCTGACCGGCGTCCTGCGTGAGGGCCGTGAGGAAGGACGTGGCACCTGCGGTGTTGGAGGCCCCCTCGAGCAGGGAGGCTCGCAGGGTGCGCGCCAGGCAGGTGCCGCCGATGACGGCTGCCGTGGTCTGGGCTCCCGAGGCGTCACCGGCACGCACGAGCAGCGACTGGGTGCCGACGATGATCGGCCTGGAGCCTTCAGCGGGGATCGAGGGGTCCTCGACGACCGGGTGAGTGCGGGAACCCGACTGGGCGGACTGGGCGCCCTCGCCCCCGTCCCCTGCGGCCAACGCCCAGTGGGTGTCGCGTGTGCGCACGTAGGCGCCACCCGTCCAGGCGTCCAGGGCGCGGTCGGCGTCTCCCTGGACGATCCTGACTCCCTTGGCGCCCAGGTCCGCGACGAAGGCGGCCGCCTCCTCCCCCTTGACCTTGGCCAGGTACTGGGCGAAGGCTCGCCCTTCGGCAAAGTGTTCCGGGTCGGGCACGGCCAGCAGTCCTGCGCGGTCGGATTGTGCCAACTCGTCCAGGTTTGTCGGCATGGCCGCACCATTGGCGGAGAACCACGACAGGTCGGCCACTGCGCACACGTCATCGCGCCCGTAGGCCAGTGCGGCGGGGGCTCCCGCCAGCTCCGTGTCCTTCACAGGTGTCACGTCCTGGGGGGCGGTTCCGGGCAGTGCGCCGTCGGCTGCGGCAGCCAGGGTGTCAGCGTCATCCATGCCGACCATGACGTCGGCGCGCCCTCGCGCGTCGGCGGCGGAGGCCACGGCGACCGGCACGAGCGTGTACCCGGAGGCGTCCTCGAATGCGGAGACGAATGAGGCGGGCAGGGGATGGCCGAGTGGGTGTGCGACGCGCACCTGGCCCGAGCCCCTGGGCAGGGACAGGGCGGCCTCGGCGGCGCCTGATTGTCCGGATTCGCCGGTGTCGACGCGGGCCGACTGGGCGGCGAAGGGGTCGTCGAAGGGGGAGGCGCCCTGGCCGGCTGCGGGTGTGCACCCGCCCAGGAGTGCGGCTCCAGTGGCAAGGAGCGCGATCGCTCGCACGCGAATGGTGCCGGAGGTGCGCATGTGTTTCCCTTCGATGGACTGGGGCCAGTCTAGATTCCGTGGGCCCCTTGGAGGTGGGCCGGCCACGGCGTGCCCGCCTGAGCGGGATCCTCCCAGGACGAGGGCGGGGCGGCCACCGTGCAGAGTCTGCGACGATCCTGCGCCCAAAGGCGCTGGTGGTGCATGATGGACGCCGTGGCCCTGGGTGGCCCGGCCGACATGAGCGAAGGAGAACGATCGTGGACATCGGGTGGAAGATCGCCAGCACCGGCGCAGTCGCGTTGTCGGCCCTGGTCGCCGGGAAGATCGTCGAGGTCGCCTGGCGTGGCATCACGGGCACCGACGTGCCCGGCGACGATGACGACACCGACCTCATCGCCTTGGTGGCTTTCGCCGCCGTGTCCGCGGGTGTGGTGGCCGTGGCGCAACACTATGCGCTGCGCCGGGCACGCAAGTGGTACGGCCCGGAGCGCATCACCGCGGGCTGAACCCGGTCCGGCCCGCCCCTGCCGGGTGCGTGCCCCTCGTCCCTCACCGTCACAGGAGCGGAAGGTGGGCCGACAGGTCGGTCCGCTCGCCCGAGGCGGCCACCGCGTTGGCGGTGACGGCCTCGTCCCAGGTGAGCACGCCGGTGGCCAGTTGCAGCCATGTGTGAGGGTCGGTCTCGACCACGGCGGGCGGTGTTCCGCGGCGGTGGCTGGTACCGGTGAGGATCTGGACGGCGCCCGCAGGCGGCACACGCACTTCGACCGCACGTCCTGGATGCAGGGCGCCGATTTCTTCAAGAGTCCACCGCACGGCCGTGAAGAGCGGAGCGCGCGGGGTCTCGCGCCCCAGGCGTCTCCACTGGTCCAGGGCTGCGGCGCCCTCCTGGTCACTGACTCGTCTTCTGGCCACCGGCCCAGCGTAGGCGGGACCGGTGGCCAGGACGTGTCGAAGCCGGGGTGTGGGGCCCGGTGTGCTTGGCAGGAGTCAGCCCGCCACCGCCCGGTCAGTCGGCCTGCCCGTCAACCTGCACCGTGGAGCCCGCCCCGGCTTCCACTTGGCGCCGGTCGACCTCCTTGTAGAAGCAGCCGATCCCCGTGAGCGCCAGGACGGGCGCCACGATGAAGTTCGTGATCTGCAAGAACATGAAGGGAAGGTAGTCGGCGTAGGCGACACCCAGTGTGGAGACCATGAAGATGCCGGTGGTCGTCCACGGAAGCATCGGCTCGATGAAGGTTCCGTAGTCCTCGATGGAACGCGACAGGACCTTGCGGGGAATGCGCGCCTCGTCGTACTTCGGGCCGAAGGCCGCGCCGACGATGAACGACGTCGCGTACTGGTTCGAGCTGAATCCGTTGACGAAGGCCGCGGAGATCAGCGAGGCCAGGATCGTGCCGGGCCGCGAGCGGATCGCGTGGAAGGCCTTGCCCACCACGGTGCCCATGGCGTCGATGACGTCCAGCGCGCCGATGAACATGAAGACGCACAGGGTGATGAGCACCGCCGAGGCCATCGAGTACAACCCGCCGCGTGAGACGATCGCCGTGGCCTGCTCGTTCAGCGTCACACCTTGGCCCAGCATCTCCGGCTTGAAGCCGTTGACCAGCGTGTCCACGACGTTGGCGAAGGACTGGCCCTGCGCGAACAGGGCCACCAGGGCGGCGGTGAGGATCGACAGGAAGAGGGTCGGCAGCGGGGGTTTGCGCCAGGCGGCACCGATGATGACCACGAGGATCGGCAGCAGCGGTCACACGCCGAAGGAGAAGGCTCCGGACAGTGAGTCGGCCGTGGGGCGCGTCAGGGCGTCGACGTCCGCGTGCCCGGTGGCGGGGACCATGAATCCGGCGATGCCGTACAGGACGGCGGCCACGATGTACGAGGGGCCCGTCGTGTTGACCATCGACCGGACGTGGTCGTAGACGGGCACACCGGCGCCCATTGCCGCCATGTTGGTCGTGTCGGACAGGGGCGAGATCTTGTCGCCGAAGTAGGCGCCGCCGATGATGGCGGCCGCCAGCAGACCCAAGTGTGCGCCCGTGGCGGTGCCCACGGCGACGAGGACGACGCCGATGGTTCCTGCAGAGCCCCACGAGGTGCCTGTGGCCAGCGAGAACACCGATGTGATGAGGAAGGCGACCAGGTAGATCCATGCGGGGTTGACCACCAGCATGCCCCAGTAGACGAGCATCGGGATGGTGCCCGAGGCGGTCCAGGATCCGATGAGGATGCCGATGGCCATGAGCATCCAGATGGCGGCCAGGGCGGTGCGGGTGCGCTCTCCCATCTTGACGGTGATCTCGTCGAAGGTGTGGCCGAGGCTGAACAGCAACAGCCAGGTGCACAGGGCCGCCAGGGAGAAGGTGAATTCCAGCGGCCAGGACGGCAGTTTGAAGACCAGGGGGCCGATGACCATGCCCCACAGGATCAGGGCGACCAGCAGGAGGATCGGGGCCAGCGCGTGCCAGAAGCGCACGGGTCGTCTTTGACGCGCGGGGGCTTCCTGTTCGGATTCGATGACTGTTTCGGTGGTGCTCATGGGGATTCCTTCACTGCAGGGGTGTCGTGTGCGGATGTGGTGTCGGACAGGGGCGGTGAGGGGGTCTCTGAGGGAAGGCCGGGGTCGGGCTCCGGCGGGGTGACGAAGACGGGGTGACGAGGGCGGGGCAGGTGCGATCGCGCCCTCGTCGGGTGTTCACCTGCTCATGAGGTCTGGGCGCAGGTCAGGTCGACTCGCACGACGGCAGGGCAGCCGTCGGCGCGAGGGGCGGGAGTTTGGAGGAAGAGAATTGCCCCGCCCTCGTCCCCGGTGTTGGCGGCGCCGGCAGCGGCCGCGCCCCGCTCCGTCCGGATCCGCAGGGGCTCGCCCGAGGTCAGGTCGACGGCGCCGGTGACCCCCACGCCGGCGGGTGCCTGCAGACGCAGTCCGCGCTCCCCTGCCCCCGCCTGGGCTTCGACGAAGAGGTACAGGGTCGAGCCCGTCAGGCGGGAATCTGCCGGGCTCGGGCGAGTGAGGGTCGGGTGGACCCCTTCGGGCACGCTCCAGCCTGCGGCCACTGCGCTTGCGTGGATGCCGGGGCCGGCCACGTCCATCCACGCCCCGATCTGGAGCAGCCTTTCCTGCTGGATGACGGGGATGCGTCCGTCGGCGGTGGGGCCGACGTCCAGAAGGAAGTGCCCGCCTTTGGCCACGGTCTGGGCGATGAGGGCGGTCAGTTGGCCGGCGGTGGCGTAGTCCTCGATGTTCTCGGCGCGGTTGTAGCCGTATGAGCCGCCGATGGCTCGCGACTCCTCCCACGGGTGGGCGCTGCCGAAGCCGTCGACGTCCTGGTATTCGGTGGAGTAGTAGTCGCCGTGAACTCCGGGCATGCCGACGTGGATGCGGTCGTTGACCACCACCTCGTCCCTGTTGCGGGCCTCGGTGTACAGTCATGTGAGCAATTCGCGGGTGCGCGTGTACTCCTCGCTGCAGTCCCACTCGCCGCCGTCGGTGAAGATCAGGCTGGGCCGGTAGCGTTCGTTGAGTTCGCGCCACTGGGGGTGCAGGATCTGGTCGGGGTAGGCCTCGGGGTCGATGCCGAATCGGCGCGCGTCGGCCTCGGGGATGAAGTGTTCGCCGTTCATGCGCCGACTGGTGTGGGTCTCCCACTCGATGATCGAGTAGTACAGGCCCATGCGCATTCCGGCTGCGCGCACCGCGTCAGCCAGTTCGCCGACCAGGTCGCGGCATGGGCCCACGTCACCGGAGTTCCAGCCGACCTTGTGGGGGTTGTCGGTGGGCCACAGGCAGTAGCCGTCGTGGTGCTTGCTGGTCAGGACCACGTAGCGCGCTCCGGCTCGCGCAAAGAGGTTCGCCCATCGGGCCGGGTCGAAGAGTTCGGCGGTCAATGCGGGGGCGAAGTCCCGGTAGGTGGCGTCCCCGTAGTGGGCCCGGTGGAATTCGCCGTCCCAGTTGCGGTAGCGCCCGTAGACGGAGGCGTAGTACCACTCGGCGTAGGAGCCGAAGCGTTCGGGTGACAGGGAGCGCTAGGCGGGCACGGAGTAGACGCCCCAGTGGACGAAGATCCCGAAGCGGTCGCGCAGGAACCATTCGGGGCAGGGGCGTGCATCGAGTTGGCTCCACGATTGGGGTTCGCTCATGGGTGCTCCTTCGAACCGGGTCCGGGGTGGTGGGCGGCGTCGTGATGAGGGCGGGGCGGGTTCTTGTCGACTGGTCGGGCCGCATGCGCGTCCCGTGGTCGGTGGCGCATGGCCACTGATTGGCCCTGGGGGCCGGGCATCGGGTAGTCTTGGCCGCCGAGGTGACGTGTCCGAGCGGCCGAAGGTGCAGCACTCGAAATGCTGTGTGGTGTCAAAGCCACCCTGGGTTCGAATCCCAGCGTCACCGCCAAGTGGATCCCGCGATGCCGACGAATTGTCGGGGTCGCGGGATTCTTCGTTGCGCCCGCTGTGGCGTGACAGGGCCGGCTTTCGGTTTTGCGCCCTCTCATGAGGGCCCCTCGGCTGCACGATCCCCATCTGTGGCCCGCCGGAACAGGTGAGGACTCGGGTGCAGGGCCTGCAGCCAGTAGCGGGTCGCGCGCACGTGCTCCATCGCCAGGGAACGCGCGCACGTGGGATCCCGGTCGATGACGGCCCGGGCAATGCGCAGGTGGGACTGGTCGCTGGAGGACTTGACGCCTTCGTCCAGGCCGGCGCCATGAATGTCGAAGTCCTTGCCGCGCGAGCGGATGATCTCCGACAAGGTGGCGCTCATCGGGTCGTCGGCGCCGCCTCCGATCGCGTCATGGAAATGCGAGTCCATGTCCTGGGCGGCCGGTGAAGGTGGTGTCCGTGAGAGTTCCTCGGCGATGTCGAGAAGTTCTCGGGCGCCGTCGGAGTCCATGCGTGCGGCGGCCAGGGCGGCCAAGTGGCCTTCGAGCAGTTCACGCAACCCCAGTAGTTCCAGGTAGGAGTCCAGGGGAAGCAGGGGGACCACGGCGGCGAATCCGCTGAAGACGTGCGGGGCGGACAGGTCCGTCAGACGAGGGCGGCGCCCGTTGCCGGTTTCGAGTACACCCACTGTGGCCAAGGTCTGCATGGCTTCACGTAGCGAGGGTCGTGACACCCCGAGTTGGGTGCACAGGTCGGCTTCGCTGGGCAGGACGTCGCCCGCATGCAGGTCTCCCTCGGCGATCATCCGGCACAGGCCTTCTCTGGCGACGTCCACGGCTCCCATGCGAGTGAGATTACTCACTCGCATGGGTGATTGTCAGACGATTGCTGGAAGTTTCAGAGGGAATCTCAGTGCGTGAGCGTCAGATCAGGGCTTTTGTCTGACGATTTGCCGATGGGTGGCTTCCGGGCGTCAGACACACAAGTGCGGGACGGCCTCAGAGTTCCTTGAGGCGCAACAGGATCTGGCCTGTGTCCTCGATCTTTGCGCCGGTGCGGCGACGGTAGGCGCGCACTGCTTCGAGCACCTCTCCCTGTCGCACCAGATCCGCCTCGCGCCGCTCCAGTGGCGGCAGGATGCGTCGAGGTTGGGCCTTGGCTGCGGCCTCGCCCTCGTCAACGCGGCCGACGGGGGACGAGGTGTCGGGGGCCGGCACGGTGGCGCCAGTGGCCGGAGCGTAGTTGTCCAGGCCGGGCAATTCGCCCTCGAGGCGCGCCAGCACCTCAAGGGCGCGCAAACGCATGGTCGCCTCGATCATTCCGCAGCCCAAGGTCCTGTTCAGACGCTCGACGGCGTCGATCTTGCGGCCTCTGGCAATGGTGACCAGCAGGGCCTTTTCGATCATCCTGCCTTCGGGCGTGGCGCGCAGCTGCGCGCGTGTGTCCTCCGCGCGGCGAATGGTCTCCCTGTCGACGCCGGGAACGTGCCGGAATCTCCACCACGCGTCGGCATGAATTCCGGGGTATTCGGTAGTCATGGGAACGATGTTACGTCTGTGAACCCTGTGGTTGTCCAGACAGTATCAAGTGGTCCGGGAATTCACGTGACTCACACACTTTCGCACGCTCAAATCACCGCCCGTGACCTGCGGTTTCGCAGGCCCCTTCCGGCGACCCCGCGACAAGTGTGGCGAACCTTTCTCGACAAGGTTGCCTGTTTTGAGCGGCTGCACCCCGGTCAAGTCCCATGACACCTCGATGCCACCCCGACCTGTCGCGGACTTGCGCACGGCAGCGGTTGCGACGAAAGTTGAACGCAAGGAGTCCGTCCTCGTCCCCGATCGGGACGGCGAGGCCCTGCCACTGCCCTCGGAGGTGCCGATGCCGTCCCGCGCCCACATGCGCCACGGTGACGCCCCTGCGCCCTCCCAGCGGCCGACCACCACTCGCGGTTTCAGGGCGAGCCTCCGTCAACGTCTGCGGACACGACCGCGCGCCGGATTGCAGGTCAATGTGCCGGTCTTCCTGACCGCCGCGGCCCTCATCATCGCCGTCGCCACAGCCGCCATCATCGCTCCCATGCAGGTCGCGGGCGCTTTCGGGATCGCGGTCGCCTGGGCGGGACGCACCTTCGGATCCTTCTACATCCTGCTGGCCACCACGGTCCTGCTTCTGGTGCTCACCCTGGCGCTCAGCCGATGGGGGCGGGTGCGCCTGGGCTCGGACACCTCGCGTCCGGAATTCTCCACCGGAGCGTGGGCGGCCATGCTCTTCGCCGCAGGCATCAGCACCGACATCATGTTCTACGCGGTGGCCGAGCCGATCGCCCAGTACATGGCGCCCCCCGACCCCTCGCACGCGCAAAGCATCGACGCCGCCCGTGAGGCCGTGGTACTGACCCTGTTCCACTACGGGCTGCACGGCTGGGGTCTGTACGCGCTGCTGGGAATGGCGTTGGCCTACTTTGCCCACAGGCGTGGCCGCCCCTTGTCCGTTCGCGAGCCGCTGCGGCCCCTGCTGGGCCGACACGTCGACGGGCCCATGGGACACGCGGTGGATGCTGCGGCGCTGGTCGGAGGCGTCTTCGGCATCGCCACCTCGCTGGGCATCGGCATCGTCCAGTTGAATGTGGGCCTGGAACTGGTCCTGGGCCTGCCCAGCGGTGTGGCCACACAGATCGGCCTGCTGGTCGTCGGAGTGACCATGGCAGCACTGTCGGCCGTCTCCGGTGTGGCCAAAGGCGTGAAGGTCCTGTCCGCGGTGAATGTCTACTTGGCGGCCACCTTGGCCGCGTGGGTCCTGGTGACCGGGCGCACCACTTTCCTCATTGACGCTGTCGTCCAGAATCTGGGGGATTTCGCGCGCTTGTTCCCGGCCCTGTCGTTGGAGACCTACGCCTGGTCACGGCCCGACGATTGGTTGAACTCGTGGACCCTGTTCTTCTGGGCGTGGTGGATCACATGGGCGGCTTTCGTCGGCCTGTTCCTGGCGAGGATCTCTCGCGGGCGGACAATTCGCCAGTTCGTCCTGGGCTCCCTGTCGATTCCTTTCGCCTATGTCGTCATGTGGGTGGGGGTGTTCGGGAATTCGGCGCTGGAACTGGTCCTGGGCCCGGGGGCGCTCGGGGGCATGGGGGCTTCCGGGGGTTCCGGCGCTTCGGGAGCTGTCGACAGCTCGGGTGCCGTCGACGCTTCTGGGGCAGCCGTCACCGCCGGCGCATTGGGCGGTGCCGGCAAGGAGTTCGCCGACACGGTCATGGCCAGGCCTGAACAGGGCATCTACCTGCTGTTGCAGCACTTCCCCGGCGCACCGGTGCTGATCCTGTTGGCTGTGGCCGTGGGATTGCTGTTCTACGTCACCAGCGCAGACTCCGGGGCCTTGGTCATGGCGGAGTTGTCCACCCGCCAGGTGGCCGGCCCCGTCTGGGGCGGGGACCAGGGCGGGGCCACGGACACGGGATTGGCGCGCTCTGAGCGCTCTGCTGAGTTTGCGGGGGACGGGATCGGCACCGAGGGGGTGGGTGCACTCGCGGACGGGGCCGACGCCGAAGGGGTGGGCGCACTCGCGGACGGGGCCGACGCCGATGGGGTGGGCGCACTTTCGGACGACTCGTCCGGATTCGACGCGATGGCCGTGCCCGTCGAATCCCAGGATCCTCCCCGCAGGTTGAGGATATTCTGGGCAGCCGTCACTGGAGTACTGACTCTGGCAATGCTGCTGGCGGGCGGCATTCCGGTCCTGCAGGCGGCGACGGTTGTCATGGCGTTGCCCTTCAGCTTCGTGGTCATCGCTGTGGCCGTCGGCCTCGTGAAGGAGCTCCGCAAACAGGAAGGCTGAGACCACTGCGTCACCTCTCCCTCTGCACCCCCCACGCCCCTGATTCCACCCCCCGATTCCGCTCCCCTATTCCGCACACAATGTGATGGTCACCCAGGACGCCATCAGCGCGTGGTCGCAGGTCAAAGTGTTCTTCGGGCCGTAGGGAGCGCCCAAATCCTGCGCATTGTGTGCGAACTGCCCGGCGGCGCAATAGCGTGTGGCGCCGTTCGGAGAAGAATGCCGACGATTTCCCTTTGATCGATCTCGAAATTCCGACTCGACGCTTGGTGACACCTGTGCATTTCACAAGGCGGGCACATCGATGTTTGACCGCACGTTGTCGATCGGGGTGTCACGATCGACCGACTCGGGTGAAGTTAAGCATCCCAAGGCGAGAAAGGCTCATGCATGATCGTCCAAGCTCGCACGCGACGAGCCGAGGGCTGAATGCTCGATCAGCATGTCGCCGTTGACCAACATCTGCTCACGCCCCCTTACACGAGATCGACCGCACGCCGCCGGAAAGCAATCAGATAATCGCACTTCCCATCCGAGTCATTCGGAGCAAGGTGACTCACTCATACTCGGATCGGTCCGCAGGCGCTCTATTTCCGCGAATTCAGGACGTAGACACTGAGCAGCAACGGCGCCTGGATCCACGATTTGACACATGCTTCCCTGTCTCCGCTTCCAACTGACGATGGCATCGAGAAGTCCGCCCAAGTCAACGCAATCAATGCGTCCCTCAATGAAGCGCAGCCCCCGAAGGAGCTGCAACTGCCAGCAGCGGGATCCCAGAGCGGACACTGATTCGCCCCTCAATGAAGCGCAGCCCCCGAAGGAGCTGCAACGACCCACAAAGGCGCGGTGTCCGACTCCAGGATGCCCCCTCAATGAAGCGCAGCCCCCGAAGGAGCTGCAACATGACCGTGAATGAGTGCATCGGGAGTACTGTGAATCACCCTCAATGAAGCGCAGCCCCCGAAGGAGCTGCAACCCGGTCGCATGGTCGGTTGGGCGACGGACACCGGCCCTCAATGAAGCGCAGCCCCCGAAGGAGCTGCAACTCGTGACCGTCGATGAAGAGGCCGGCGTGGCCGGCGAACCCTCAATGAAGCGCAGCCCCCGAAGGAGCTGCAACCGAGGCGGCGCTCCAGTTCCTCGTTGGAGACCGTCAGCCCTCAATGAAGCGCAGCCCCCGAAGGAGCTGCAACCGGGCACGGTGGCCGTCACCGATTGGGTGTCCGCCCCTCAATGAAGCGCAGCCCCCGAAGGAGCTGCAACTCGCCACGCCCAGGTGCGCGAGCTTCTGCCTGCCCTCCCCTCAATGAAGCGCAGCCCCCGAAGGAGCTGCAACCTCCCACAGCATCCGGTACCACTCGCGCTGCACCGCCCCTCAATGAAGCGCAGCCCCCGAAGGAGCTGCAACTGCCGGCGCCGTCGTCGTCGACCTGCCGTCGGACCACCCTCAATGAAGCGCAGCCCCCGAAGGAGCTGCAACTCGCGCGTCTGCCTGCCAGTAGGTTGCATCATCGGCCCCTCAATGAAGCGCAGCCCCCGAAGGAGCTGCAACCAGGCGGTAGGCCCCGTTGTGCCCCGACAAGATCACCCCTCAATGAAGCGCAGCCCCCCGAAGGAGCTGCAACAGCGCGACGGGCCTCACTGCCATGAAGAAGCGATCCCCCTCAATGAAGCGCAGCCCCCGAAGGAGCTGCAACAACGCGAACATGGCGCCCCAGGCGGCGTCGATCTTGCTCCCTCAATGAAGCGCAGCCCCCGAAGGAGCTGCAACAAGCCCACAGATTCGGTCCACCTTCTCCTGGTCGAGCCCTCAATGAAGCGCAGCCCCCGAAGGAGCTGCAACGCGGCCGTCGATGCGTCCGGCGAGGTGCTTAACCACCCTCAATGAAGCGCAGCCCCCGAAGGAGCTGCAACTCCGCGGCGACGCGGGGCAGGGAGTTCCTGCTGGGCCCTCAATGAAGCGCAGCCCCCGAAGGAGCTGCAACGTCAGGTTCAGCACGCCGCCCTCCTCGACCTGCGCCCCTCAATGAAGCGCAGCCCCCGAAGGAGCTGCAACATCCGTCTACTACAGGGCATCAGACGCCCTATGGCCCTCAATGAAGCGCAGCCCCCGAAGGAGCTGCAACATTCCTGATCCTCCGCGAGCGCGTGAATGTTCGCCCCTCAATGAAGCGCAGCCCCCGAAGGAGCTGCAACCGTCCCTCGAATATACCGCAACCTGCCACCGTTTCCCCATCGCCTTGCGAGAGCTCCGGTCAGGTGATCCCCGCGTAGAAACGGGCAACACGAAGACGAGGCCGTCAGCCCCGTCTTCTCTGGACAAACTGGGGGCGAGCGCTGCCCGGAGAGGGGCGCAGGACCGGAGCGCTCGCTTCAGGCGATCAAGGGTCCATCGGGCGTGATCGTTCGCGTCAACCCAACATAGGTGAAGCGCGTCTCGTCCACGGAAGAGAGAAGTCCCAAGTCGCACATGAGGATGGAATCTTCGGATCGGTCGACAATGCTCTCGAGTTCGCCCCGCAAGCGGAGAACGCGAGCGGGCGCCGCGTCAACGACGAAGACCGAATACTGGATCCGATCCCCGTACTTGAGGAGTTTCTTCGCCACTCGGTTGCGACGCCTGTCGCAGGGGACGTCGTATGCGATCAATACTCGCCGGACATCATCACGCATCAGCGAACCACTACCCCTTTGTACGAAGGCTGAGTGCCATCGATCACGCCGAGGATCATCCGAGCCTGGATCTCGATACACCGACGCCACGTGGTGTCATACCCGAAAACAGGATGGCGGAACGAGGTCTCCAAGCGCCGCTCAAATCCTGCGATCAGCTGCTTCCGCCCTCGGTCGGTCAGCCGAAAGGCACCCATGACATTGAGGAAGTCCGACTCTGCGAGTTCGCCGTTCCTGAAGGAGCGAACCACCGTGGAGTCCGCCACCGGCGACCTGAATTCCTCCATGAGGTCCAGCGCCAAGGACGGCTTGTTTCGCGAACTCGAATGCAGGAACCCTGCATGGGGGTCGAGGCCGCAAGCCGCCAATCCTCGCACACACTCACCAAGCAGAAGTGCGTACGTGTAGTCGAGAGCCGAGTTCACAGGATCCGGTGCAGGGCGTCGCCTGCGCCCGTTCCAACTCGCAGCAGCGAACGCAGCTGTCCTACCGCCGAGCATTGTGTCGAAGGCGCTGAAGTAGATTCCCGCCGCCTCACCCTCAATTCCCAAGAGATCCGTGAGGGACTCGGATTCCAGTGCGATGCGCTGGAGTCGGCGCATCGTTGCAACGCCCTCCGCGTTGTCGCCGTTTCGACGCAGGAGTGTGGCCTGGTTCGCAATCTTCGCACTCACCATCTGCTGAGCGATGTCGAGTCGTCCCTGCGCACTTGCCAAGTGCTGCTGAACTCGCTGAAGTCCA
Organism: Schaalia sp. 19OD2882; assembly: GCF_018986735.1. Classification (NCBI taxonomy): domain Bacteria; kingdom Bacillati; phylum Actinomycetota; class Actinomycetes; order Actinomycetales; family Actinomycetaceae; genus Schaalia; species Schaalia sp. 19OD2882. The sequence continues at coordinate 2,256,651 of NZ_CP065521.1, forward strand.
TTCGGAGAGTCGGCTCCATGGGACCAGCCGATGACACGACCTGACCACGAGCACCACACAACACTCCGGTTGTTCCAGTGGAGCTCACGCAGCAGGGCCGAGGAAACGTCAGCATTCCCATGCACGACAAGCCCCAGAACCCTCTCCATGGGCACTGTCATCAGCGTTTCATCTGCCTTCTTCACCTCGAGACGTCCGCCTCGCACAGACGCCCGTGAGCCCGGAGTCAACAGATGGACGATCTGCGCATCAGGCGAGGAAGCCAGCACCCGGCGTCGGACCTCGTGTTCACGACGTTCGTCCGGAAGGCAGACGGAAACGTGAGAACACCAGTCGCAACGTCGGTCCTCAACCAACGGTTCGGGGGCCGAAGAGCTGGCGATGACTTCTCGGGTGCGGGTCACCGCCAGTTCGGCTTGGGCGATGTCGTCCACAGTGAGCTCCACTTCGACTCGCCGACGATGCCCCGTGAAATAGACCTCCATGCCTGCAACCTTCTGTCCCATCTCTTCGAGACACAACCTCTGCAAAGCCAGCTGGACCCTATTGGCTTCAGTCACCACCGGCCGCTTCCGAACAGGAGTCGCCTTGTACTCGACCAAGGTGAGCGGGCCTCCCTCAACGCCTTCAACGACATCACAACGTCCGGACAGACCGAGACGGTCAGAGCGAATGTCAACCGCTCGATGCTCCGACGACCTGCTCTGCCTGGGGTTGTCAGCACGATGGTGCGCTGACGCTCCGGCCTGCATCTGCATTGTGTCGGTCCTCTCCCCAACAGACTCCAGCCACGCTCTGCGCGGACAGAAGACCGTGTGGAGAACCAAGCTGATCGGAATCGCGTCAGCGATGGCCAAGTCCGCCATGGAGCCCCCTCTCGTCGTCCTCCGGTAGCGGGATGGGAGCGGATGAGTCACAGAGCCAGCGTTCAGGGGCATTGGAGTTGTCGCTCACCGCCAGACGATGTTCGGAGGTCGCCAGCACCCCGTGGTTCCTCAGCCAACGTGCACAATCAGGGGCACCAGCAGCGCCCAAGCGCGCAAACTCATGAAGCTCGTGTGAGACCAGCACGGCACGCCAACGGGCCAGAGAATGCTCACCGACGAACATTGGCAGTACCAGCCTTTCCGGCATGTACTTCCCGACTGGAAGTGCACACGCGGTCACTGATGTCTTCCCGACCATGTGCACCACCGGAAACGACGAGATTCCCCACAGGGCGCACCACGCGAGCGCGGTGTCGGTAAAACGCGGCGGGGTGAGTCCTGTCGCGGTTCGGGACTCCTCCGGTCGCTCGTAGGCCTCATCTGTGAGCGTGGTTCCCATCAGGCCGCTTTGCACCTCGTAAGTGGTGCGATCGCACACGATCTCGGCCACCTTCCTCACTCGGCCCCGCATGAAATCGCCACCCCCATTGCGCGCCTTCATCTCCCATCGACTCGCACCCTCATCCGGCCAGGGATCCCTTCTGGCAACCGGCCAATAGGCCGGCTCACCCAAGGATCCTATGAGGTCAAGGGCAGCCCACCCCTCAATCGAGGAACGGATTTCATCGATGCCAGCCTGTCGGTGTTGCTGAAGGGCGAGCCACTGATCAGGTGTTGTGGCCTTCTTGATGCGAGGGGTAAAGACGGCGCTGCCCCCGTCCCACGGATCGCATTCAAGGTCAGATTGCAACCAGCTACCTGGTGCAGTGTGGACCATGGCATGTTCGTGAACCACCGTGGCCATTCCTTCGTCGTCCAGATCGGCCGCTGTGATGACCAGTCGTGGCTCCACTGCGTTCGTCCATCCGAGCCTCACGCGCCCAGCTCCGGCGCCCTCAAGAATACCCGCAAGTCCGAGCCCGGCAAACGTTGTGAGGGCGGTCGATGAGGTACCTCCTAGGATCATTCTATTCACTTCCCTTCCGAGGAAATCGTGCAGTCAGCAGCCCGGAGAACAGCCTCCAAATACGCCACACCCCAGTGGCCCCATCTGCGGTCAGTCCTCGCAATCAGCGATTCCCATTCGCCCTCGCCGACGAGTTCGTTGAGCGCAGCCATGTACATTGGGCCGGCGGTTTGCGGATCGTGATCGAAGATCGGGCGTCCTCGTCCATGGCTGGTTCCGATCAAGCGCGTGACAAGATCGCGATCTTCGGAAGCCAGCGGATCCCTGTCCTTCACCCAGTAGGCAGCAGCTGAAACCAACTCGTGGCGCCAGCCTGAGGGCAGACCAGAACCCATCAATGCATGCCACATCTCACGACGACTACGCATACCACTCTTCGCCAGCGGCGTAAGAACCGCCCGGTCATGCTGTCCCAACAACCGCTGGAATCGGTGGTCCTCCTTACCGACGTCATGCCAAAGGCCCGCCTTGCCCAGAAGCGCGGCACACGAAGCATCCATTCCGATCGCTCCCGCGAGCTCGGACGCACGGCGGGCCACATCTGTGTTGTGTTCGTCGAGCGGAACCGCCGTATGGCGAGAGATGCTCGACGCTTCGTCAGTGTCGGACTCGACGCATTCATCCTGGCGAAGGACAATCCATGCTGGCCCGCAGGCGTCGTCCCATGCTGGCGGCAGGTTGACGATCCCTCCCAAGCGTTCCTGGATCTCACCGGCATCCAGACCGATGAACGACTCCAGTTCATCAGGGTCTGTGATGACGGTGGGCCTCGACGGATGGTCGGCAAATGGGACGGGCACTCCAAGTTCCCGTCCCGTGTCGACGGCGACGCCTTCGGTCAGAAATCCGACCGACGAGTCGAGTACAAGGATGTCACCTGGTTGCAGTACCCGTGCAGCTGCATCCGGCCCCTCGATGAGGCAGGTTTGCCAGTGCGGCACCGCTGCGCCGGTGCGCCAAAGTACCGAATGCTCCAAGGGAGCACCGTCAGCTCCTGCAAGCTTGGTGACGATGGTCCGCAGGGTGCCGATCTCCGCGGGATAAACCTCGTCATCGATGGGGGGCACCTCGGTGAGAAGTGTCTCGCATCCGATCGAGTCGAGGGACTTCGGCAGGTCACGAACCACGACGCCAACACCTTCGACGTCCGGCTCCAGATCGTCCCGCAACCACAGGTCAAGGTCGGGTTCGACGACCAGGTGCTGTGAGGTTCGCGACCACAGCGCCACGTCCCAGGGCTCCGGACGCTGCCAAAGAACCCTCCGACGTTCATCGGGCGAGGGCGGAGCTTCACAGACGGACAAGGGAGAAATGCTGCCCGAGGCTTCGTGTTCACACACCCAGGAGCGGGCATCCCGAAGGTCGGCAGCTCGGTAGGGCAGCAGGTCTTTGCGGATTTCGGTTCGAGTATCCGGTCCGACCACCACAACAGGTCCGCGAGGTCGTAGGCCCATACGGTTCACTCGACCTGCGCGTTGTGCCAATGCACTCCCCGAAGCCAGTTCTGTCACCAGGGCAGCCAGATCCAAGTCGACGCCGACTTCAACTGTCTGTGTGGCGACAAGAACATCGATGTCAGCTGAGCCTTCTGTGGTGAAGAGACCGGGCGTGGAGTTCCTCAGCGCTTTGAGATCCCACGGCCTCATGCGCCCCACCCAAGTGGCACACCGAAGCCCCTTCTTGCGCAGTTCGGCGGCAAGGGCAACCGCAGAAGCTACTCGGTTGACGATGCACCCCACTGTTCGTGATCCATCGGGCGCCCACTGCTTGGCCAACTCGACTTGGGCGATCACATGCCCGACAATGAAATCTCGGTAGTCCTTCGAGAGTTTTCCACTGGCGGGCCATGTGACCGTCGGCGCGTAAGTGACGGCTTTCGAGGCACACACTCGTGCACGGAGGCGGGGATCAGCGTCAAGACGACTGCGCGTGACACCAATCGGCCGCTCTGGCGATCCGGTCGGGGTGGCTGTCATTTCGACGACTTGCAGACCGGGGACACCGATCAGCTCCGCCCCACTTTGCGAAAGCTCAGTCGCTCGCTTGGCGGTCACGAGGATCTGGCGGGAGAGGTGCGCCTCGTCGATGACCACAGCCGCATCCAGAGCGAGGAGTCCCGCCAAGCGCGGTCGCGCGAACTCCGAGGCGCCGTAGGAGCGGAACAACAGACTGGATGCCCACATCGCGGGGGTCATGCACAGGACTGCGCACGCTTCAGGTGCGTCGAGCCACCGGCGGTCGATTGCGGCTGCGCCACGCATCACAGTGGACACCAGAGGCTGACGATTCTGTGCCCCTTGGGGGCGAAGGGAAACGAGCGCGTCTCGAACTCGCGTGAGGATCCCATCAGTTTCGACGGGCTCTTCGAGAAGTTCTTGGATACGAGTGACGCGGTCCGCATGGGCGTCAGTCAAGGCGCGTCGGTTGACGACAATCGCCAGTCGACGAGGCACACGCGCACCGGTGCCGCAAGCTGCAAGCGCATTGGCAAAAACATGAACCTCAACCACGGACGACTTTCCAGAGCCGGTAGGAGCTGCAATCTGGTCGGGCCACATGCCAGTGGATGAGACCTCTCGGAGCAGGTCTTCCTGCCAGACGAATGGGCGGGAACCCCCGTGAATCGCGGCGAAAAAGTCACCGAACTCATCAATTGCAACCACAGGCTTCACCTCTCCATTCCTCGCACGAATTCGGCCGGGACGTCAATGGGGACAAGGAGGCCTCCACCCAGGTGGCGGCTCTGCCCGATTGCCACAAGCTCTTGTTCCCCGAAAAGACGTCCCGCGTCAATCTGCGCTATGTAGGGTTGAGCGACCATCCCTTGTGGCATACGGTGAGCGTAGGCTGACGGGTGCTTCACGACCCTGTGGTACATCACGACTCGCGGGCCCTTCTCACGAACGCGATCGACAAGCGTTCGGTATCCCGCCGAGCCCTTGGACACTGGGCCCAGTTCATCCCTCCACACGAAACCCAGTGAGAGCATGATGGCGTCTTCGAAGGTCCATTCGCCCCTCTGACGCGTCACTTCGGGCACGGCAACCGGCGTGGGCGACCATAGCCGAAGAGAGCCCGGATTGCACGGTTTCCAGAATGTCGAGGCTGACACCAGCTCGTCATGCGGTCGCAGCCGAAGTGCACCCCACCGACTGCGTAGCCGAGTCATCCCCGCGAACGCAGTGAAGACTGCACCCAAGTCATCACTGGTCATCCCTCCTGGCAACATGACGAGGAAAACACCCGAGATACCTTCGTCCAGGAGAACCTGCGATCGGTTGAGAAGAGAGGCCGGCAGGTACTGGATCGCGATCCTGTTCGCAGGAAGCGGAACATCGAGATCGTAGTGTCCGGTGACGATCGCTGGAGCATCGTTGCCGATGCGAGAGATGAGAGCCTTGTGGAAGGCAACACACCAGTCAAGACGTTGCTCCGAAGGAATGCTCGAACCTGCTGAGTCGACCGACATCACGAGGGCGTCACGCCAGGGTGATGAACCATGCGTCAGGATTGTCGTGTTGGGACCATAGCGACGAAGTTCGACGCCTTTTGTCGAAACCGGAAAGACTCTCACGGCTTCCGCTTGATTCATCTTGTCGTCACTCGCAGATGGGGCCTCCGTCGGTCTCTCCTGAGCGTGGAGTTCTTCAAGCACGCGCATGCGGCCTTCAACCGGGACAGGAATCTGACGTCCACCAGTGGAGAAGGCCGTTGCGTCTGGGTCCCACACCCAGTTCGGTTCCATCTCTGTGACCTCGAGGATGACTGGGCTGTCCATTTCACCCAAGTGAGGGACATCCTCGCAAAGGACGGCGAGCGTGTCACGGACGCGGTCGGACATCCCGCTCCATGTCCACCCGACCGCGCCATGGACAGCCATGCCATCCGATATGGCCTTCGAAGCCTTCTTGGGCTCCTTCCCATTCTTGAAGGCACCAGTGTATCGGTAGGAAACAATTGTCTGCCGGTCTTCTCCGACTGGCATGGTTGCAGGAAACAGGAGACCCTCTGGAGAATGCCCCTCGAGCCATGCCAGAGCTTCGAGGGCCTCGGCAGAGGCTTGACCATCGGGCGTGGCACTGCTTCCCGTGCAGGCCGCACTGAACAATGCGGAAAACAGGCGGACTGGCGTCGGAAATGGGTCGGGACTTCCGTCTGAGGTATGACCATGGTACACCCCCAACGGGAAACGAGCCTGGATTCCAATAGACGGCATCAGACATCCTCTTCGCCGTCAGTGTCACCTGCAGCCGCAAGAACAGCGCGATTTCCCTCGACGACAAGGGTTACACCTTGCCACTGCAGGCCAGCATGCTCTTCAGCGTAGGCAAGGGTCTTCGCAAACAACTCATCTGCCTGGGCAATGGTCATTGGCGCGAGTTCGAGCTTGTTCCCGTACCGCTGGTCAAGAGTGACAACCGAGGGACCGGCCTCGACCAAGTCACAATTGGCACGAAGGAGCAACTCGGCATCAGAACGCGCCAAAGCGTCCAGCGCCAGAGCAGCAAGAACCATGCGACAGGCGACATCACCTTCAGGAGTGGCAGAGCCGAATCGCAGGTTTCGCAGAGCGGCGAAGCTGAGAACATGGGAGCGAATGATCGAGCGGCACGTCACCCCACCGAGTTGACCGAGCGTCGGCGGGAGCCCTCCAAGGCCTAGGTGAGCTGACTTGCCTCTTGAGCCAGTAATAGTCTTGTAGGTCTTTTCAGAGAGCTCTTCCTTCTGCTGGTCGGCAATGGCAGTGAGATCCTTGTGCGACAGGTCAATTTGCGCTCCCAGAGGATCAATCCTGGCTCCACCGCGCATCGATTGGTTCTCGATAGCGGACCCCTCTTGGTCTGCAAGGATTCCGATGATCTCCCCGACAAGGATGCTTCTGTAGCGTCCCTGATGGCTTTTGCGTAGCGCATCCCAACCTCCGAAGATGAGTGTCACCGGACTGGTTTCGATCAGTGCTCGGGCGTCACCCACTGTCGCATCGCGCAGGGCTCGATAACGAGAGTCCTTCGTTGCTGACTGCCCATCGATCGCGCCCGCGCGAATCTGACCATCAAAAGCTCGGTGCGGAAGATCGAGATCGGTGAGTGTCGGACCGTTCTCGTATTCGAGCCGGATACGTGGAATCCGAGCCAGCAATGGGTCCCCTGCTGCGATTGCCGCCGAAAGTGCAGCCTCGCATCGGTTGTTCTGAGACTGCTTCGAGTCGATGAGGACGACTTTGACAGGCAGGCCTTCGTGGAAACGTCGCTCGTAGGCGAACACCGGCTTGCCTTTCTTGTCCTTCTCGTCCTTGTGCGAGAACTTCGCCGGTGCGACAGATGCGTGGGGTCCGGCAGCTGGCTCGAGCGGAGTCACCGAGGTGAGCACACTCGCACCTCCCGGACTGCAGGCCTCATGAAGCTGGTCGAAGCTGATGACTGAGGTGGTGGTGGACATGTGAACTCCTTTTCGAGATGGTCGCTCGTGCCGAGCACGTCACATGCTATAGATGGCCACCCACATCTGTGATCGGAACTGAGAACGGAAAGCCATCCGTCTTTTGTGGCAGGCGTTTCCGCAGGTGGCCGTGCGTCGCCATGCGAGCAGGTCCAGCAGTTCAGGACCTTCGACCACCCTCATCCGAATGGGACACTCGTTGCACGATTGCGTCCAGGACCTCCTGCGGGACCGCAAGCAGGTCGGCCACCGTCCGCAGATCCTGGCGTTCTTCGACTGAGAGCTCACCGTCGCGCATGGCGGCCGCCGCCAGTTGCGACACGTAGGTGCGGTGCAGGCTCTCCGCCCGAGTCCGGTCGACGTCGCATTCCCGCGCCAACTCCACCAGCGCCTGCTCCTCATGCGCCGACAAGTGGCGGTCGAGCAGCGCCCGATCCAACAGATCCAAGTACTCGGCCTCGCCTCCGAAGACGATGTCCCCGGGGAGCCTTTGGACCATGCGCGCCAGGAAGTGCACGTGTTCTTCCGGGGCGGCGCCCCTGTGACGGCACGCCGGGTGGGTCGCGGGCTCATTCACAGACCATTCGGTCACGGCGGGTGCACGGAAGGGCATGTCGAAGAATGCGCGTGACGGCTCGGAGCTGATGAAGGTGCTGAGCAGTTCGGCTGTCGCCTGCGCATCATCGCCGGCGCAGTGGGCGTGGTCGATGCGGATGCCCATCTGGTCGCACAGGGCCCCGAGCCTGCGGCTGGGCGAGGGCAGGTATCGGCTGGACAGTCGCATCGTGCACAATCCGTCACTGAAGTACGTGGGGTGTGGCGGGCGTCCCGCCCGTTGGAACTCCGTCGTCAGGAAAGCGGCGTCGAATGCCAGGTTGTGTGCGACCGGCACCGTCCCGGACAGGCGCCAGGCGACCTCGTCGGCAATCTCTTCGAAGCGCGGTGCCTCCAGCACATCCGCCGCGCAGGTTCCGTGCAGGCGGGTCGCACCCAGGTCCCGATCGGGATTGACCAGGGTTTCCCAACGCTCGCCGATCGTCCCGTCCCGGTCGACGGTCACGAGGGCGATCTCGGTGATCCGGTCATGACGGCGCGCGTACAGTCCGGTCGTTTCCACGTCGATGACGGAGAAGACTTGTTGGCCCATGAGAGCTCCTTTGCCGATGGACACTTCCATTTTGCCCGGATGTCGCCCGCCTGAGCCACACCACGCGCCACTGTCACCGGCTCGAAGGTGAATCCGCACCACGCAGCCGCTGGCCACAGATGGTCAGTACGTGGGCGGCCTCGGCCGAGGTCGAATCCCCAATGCGTCGTCACAGGCGGGCCGCAGGCCGGGCGCGGCGCCCCGAGGACGAGGGCGGGGTCGGCCAGGACTCAGGGCACGTGAAACAGCGGGTCCCGACGCCATCTGGCGACGGGACCCGCTCGGTGTTTCAGTCAGAGCCACTCAGGCGCGAAGCGCCTCGACGAAGGCGGTGATCGCAGCCTTGACCCGGGCCTGCATCTCGGCGTCGGTGATGCGGCCGTCCTCGCCGAACTGGTCCTTCTGGACGAACAGGCCGATCTCGGCGGCGTCCACGGGCTCGGCTTCGATCTGGCCGAGGATCTCCTTGAGGTGCTCGCGGGCGGTGGCGCCGGCACGCGGAGAGATGGCTGCGGAGGCCACCAGAGTCTTCTTGCCGGACAGGGACTTCTCTCCCCACGGGCGAGAGATCCAGTCAATGGCGTTCTTCAGGACGCCGGACACGGACTTGTTGTACTCCGGGGTCAGGACGATCAGACCGTCGACTCCCTCCAAGGTCGTCTTCTTCTCGCGGGCCAGAGGCAGGAAGTTCGCGTCGTCGTCGGCGTTGTAAATCGGCAGGTCGGCGATCGTCACCTCGACGAAGTCGACGCCCTCCGGGGCATCCGCGATGAGAGCGCCGGCCAGGCGACGGTTGAGGGAGTCAGCGGCGGTCGAGCCGACGATGTACGCGATTGTGGTCATTGGGTGTCCCTTCATCTGCCACGAACCGTGGCGCTTGAACGTTCAACTAACAGCGTAGGCTGTGCGTGCAAGCAGGACAATCCAGGGGTTCGTGCTCTGCACCACACAGAAGGTCCCAACCCGGGCGCTCCAGCCACGTACGGCTGCGTCCTCTCCCCCGACAAGGGGATCATTCGGGCTCTGCGCACCTGCTCGCGCTGCAGTCATCCACCCGTCGCGCTCCCCCGACGCACAGTCGGCCACGCGACCTGAGGGGACGCTCCGCCCCGGCCTGCATCCGCACCGGTCCAGATGGCGCCCGGCCGAGCCGGACGGGCACAGCCGACAGCTCTCCCGGCCTTCAGAAGCGCGAGCGCAACGGCCTCTCCGTCAGTTCACGCAGATCCTCGACCGAAGTCACCCAGCCCGCACCATTACCGAGCTCATGCAACAAGTCCGCGCCGCCGACCACCAGCAGGTCTCCGCCAGTGACCCCCAGACGCTCCACGGCCACACCCTCGGCCTGGGCGGCAGCGATCACCGCAGAGGCGGCACCCTCATGAACAGCCACCAGGGCCCGCGCCTGCGACTCGGACAAGAGCACCTCGAAGTCGCTCAGCCCCTCCGCAGCACCCAGGCTCGTCACGTCGAAGGACCCACCCACGCCGAAACGCAGGACCATGTCGACCAGGGACTGGAGCAGCCCACCGTTGGACAGGTCGTGGGCGGCGCGCACCAGCGGGCGGCCGTCCGGCCCGTCCACCGCGGACAGGGCCCGCACCACGTTGCCCAAGGCGACCTCCGCCGCCAGGTCCACCTTGGGAGGGACCCCACCCAAGTGCCGGTGGCAGATGCGCGCCCACGCCGAACCATCCAGCTCCGCCCTGGTCGTGCCCAGGGCGAAGACCGCCAGTCCTTCCTCGGTGAAACCGGAGGGGTTCGCGCGGCGCACATCCTCCATGACACCCAACATGCCGACCACAGGGGTCGGGTTGATGGACGAGTCCGGCCGGCCCTTGACCGTGCCGGAGGAGTTGTAGAGCGACACATTTCCACCGGTCACGGGGATGCCCAGCTCGACGCAGCCGTCAGCCAGGCCCGTCATGGCCGTCACCAGCTGCCACATGGCGTCAGTGTCCTCCGGGTTGCCGAAGTTCAGGCAGTCGGTGACGGCCAGCGGCTCGGCGCCGACCACGGCGACGTTGCGGTAGGACTCCGCCAGCGCCTGCTTGGCTCCCTCGGCGGGGTCGAGTTTGGTGTACCGGCCATTCGCATCCGTCGACAGGGCCACCCCCAGGCCTGTGGCTTCGTCGACGCGAACCACGCCGGCGTCATCGGGTTGAGCCAAGGCGGTGTTGCCCTGGACGTAGCGGTCGTACTGGTCGGTGACCCACGCCTTCGACCCCTGGTTGACATCGCCCAGAACGGCACCGATCAGCGATTCCAGCTCCGCGCCGGTGGTCGGGCGCGGCAGGCGGTCCGTGGAGTCGGCAACCAGCGCGTCCTGCCAGGTCGGTCGCGCGTAGGGCCGGTCGTAGACGGGGCCCTCGTGGGCGACACTCTTCGGGTCGACCTCGACGATGCGGTGTCCGAAGTGGTCGATGGTCAGCACCCCGTCACCCGTCAGGTGCCCGATGACCGAGGCCTCCACGTCCCACTTGTCGATGATCGCGAAGAAACGCTGCTTGTCCTCGGGGGTGACGATGGCCATCATGCGTTCCTGCGACTCGGACATGAGGATCTCGCCGGCGGTCAGGGTCGGGTCACGCAGCAGGACCTTTTCCAGGTCGACGTGCATGCCGGAGCCGCCGTTGGAGGCCAGCTCCGAGGTCGCGCAGGAAATCCCTGCCGCCCCCAGGTCTTGGATGCCTTGGACGACGCCGGCTGCGAACAGTTCCAGGCAGCATTCGATGAGGACCTTCTCCATGAACGGGTCGCCGACCTGCACGGAGGGGCGCTTGGCCGGCATCCCGTCCTCGAAGGTCTCCGATGCCAGGATCGACGCGCCGCCGATGCCGTCACCGCCGGTGCGCGCACCGAAGAGGACGACCAGGTTGCCTTCGCCGGTGGCGTTGGCCAAGTGGATGTCCTCATGGCGCAGCACACCCAGACACAGGGCGTTGACCAGCGGGTTTCCCTGGTACGAGGGGTCGAATTCGGTCTCGCCGCCAATGTTTGGCAGGCCCAGGCAGTTGCCGTAGCCGCCGACACCGGAGACGACTCCGTGGACCACACGCGCGGTGTCCGGGTGGTCGGGTGCGCCGAATCGCAACTGGTCCATGACGGCGACGGGCCGCGCGCCCATGGAGATGATGTCACGCACGATGCCGCCGACGCCGGTGGCGGCGCCTTGGTAGGGTTCGACGAAACTCGGGTGGTTGTGGGACTCGACCTTGAAGGTGACGGCCCAGCCGCCGCCGATGTCGACCACTCCCGCATTCTGTCCCATGCCGACCAGCAGGTGGCGGCGCATCTCATCGGTGGTGCGCTTGCCGAATTGTTCGACCAAGTGCTTCTTGGAGGACTTGTAGGAGCAGTGCTCGGACCACATGACCGAGTACATGGCCAGTTCGGCATTGGTGGGGCGACGTCCGAGGATCTCGCAGATGCGCTGGTACTCGTCCGCCTTGAGGCCGAGTTCGGCCCAGGGGATGTCCTTGTCGGGAGTTGCGGCGGCGTCCTCGACGGTGTCGGGCAGTTCTCGGGGCTGGGTGGGGGCGTCGGTGCTCATGTGTGCTCCGTATGTGGTGCGGCGGCGTTGTGGTCGGTGTCGGTAGGACGAGGGCGCGGCCTCGCCCCTTCCGTGGGATTCGTCGGTGCTTTCGTTGGATTCGTCCGTCGATCCGTGGGATTCGTTCTTCGTGTTCGGCGGACCCACTCCTGCGGCAAGCACGCGAGGCGGCAGCGTCAGCCCGCGAGGGCGGTGAGGACCGAGGCGAAGATCATCAGGCCTTCGGTGCCCGCGTGCCCGCCGCTGACCCCGGCCTCGTCCACGGCCAGCGGCCCGAAACCGGGTTCGACCGCGTGCTCCGGGTGGGGCATGAGGCCGACGACGTTCCCGCGCGCATTCGTCACACCCGCGATGTCGTTGGCGGACCCGTTCGGGTTCATGTCGACGTAGCGGAAGACGATGCGACCCTCGCCCTCAAGGCGCGCGAGTTCCTCGGGCGCGGCCTGGAAGTTCCCCTCGCCGTTCTTCAGCGGCACGGTGAGCAGCTCACCCGCCTCGAAGAGGTTCGTCCACGCGGTTTCGGCATTGTCCACGCGCAGCACCTGGTCACGGCAGAGGAACTTCTGGTGGTCGTTGCGGATCAGGGCGCCGGGCAGCAGATGTGCTTCGGCCAGCACCTGGAAGCCGTTGCAGATGCCCAGGACCGGCATGCCGGCCTCGGCGGCGCGCACGACCTCGGTCATGACGGGGGCGACGGCGGCGATGGCCCCGCAGCGAAGGTAGTCCCCGTAGGAGAAGCCGCCGGGGATGACCACTGCGTCGACTCCGCGCAGGTCGTGGTCCTTGTGCCACAGGGCCACGGGCTCGGCCCCGGCCAGACGCACGGCGCGGGCGGCGTCGCGGTCGTCCAGGGTGCCCGGGAAGGTGATGACTCCGACCGTGGTCACTGGGCGGCTCCGTCCTCGGGCAGGGCCTCGACGCGCACGACGTCCTCGATGATGGGGTTGGACAGGACTTCTTCGGCCGCGCGGCGAGCGTCGGCCAGCAGGGCCTCGGTGACCGGGCCGTCGACGCTCAGGTGGAAGCACTTGCCTTGGCGCACTGCGGTGAAGGCGTCGATGCCCAGGCGCGGCAGGACGCTGCCGACGGCCTTGCCCTGGGGGTCCAGGATCTCGGGCTTGGGCATCACTTCGACGATGATTCGTCCCACGGGGGTCTCCTTGTCGGGTGCGGGTCCGCTGGCTGCGGGGGGTGGGCGGGTGGTTCGTGGATTGTCGGACGAGGGCGCGGCAGGTCCTTCAGAGCGCCGGTTCGGCGCCGGTGAGGCGGCGGAAGGCTTCGAGGTAGCGCCGGCGGGTGGCCTGGACGACCTCGTCGGGGAGCGAGGGCGGCCGCTGGCCGGAGGAGGGCTTCCAACCCGAAGCCGGGGAGCACAGCCAGTCGCGCAGGTACTGCTTGTCGTAGCTGGGGGTGATGCGGCCGGGCTGCCAACGGTCGGCGGGCCAGAAGCGGGAGGAGTCGGGGGTCAGGATCTCGTCGCCCAGGACCATTTGGCCCGAGGTCGCATCCAGTCCGAACTCGAACTTCGTGTCGGCCAGGATGATCCCGCGTTCGGCGGCAATGGAGGCGGCGCGCTCGTACAGGGCGATGGACAGGTCGCGCACGGTGCAGGCCAGGTCCTCGCCGACCATGTCGACGACCTTGCCGAAGGAGATGTTCTCGTCGTGTTCGCCCAGCTCCGCCTTCGCTGCGGGGGTGAAGATCGGGTCGGCCAGCTTCGAGGCCTCCACCAGGCCTTCAGGCAGGCCGATGCCGCACACGGACCCGGTCTTCTCGTACTCGGCAAGGCCGGAGCCGGTCAGGTGGCCGCGCACGACACATTCGACGGGCACCATCTCCAGTGCGCGGCACACGACGGCGCGACCTGCCACCTGCTCGGGCACTTCCGCCAAGGCGCCGTCGCCCCCGCGCAGCAGGTGGTTGGGGACAAGGTCGGCCACTTGGTCCATCCACCAGATGGCCAGTTGGTTGAGGATCTTGCCCTTGTCGGGGATCGGGGTGGGCATGACGAAGTCATAGGCGCTGATCCGGTCGGAGGTGACCATCAGGTAGCGATCCGGTGCGGCGCCGGAGGCGATCGCGTCGACCGGGGCGTAGATGTCCCGGACCTTCCCGGAGGACACGTGCTCCCATCCGTCGATCAGCTGGTGTGCGTCACTCATTCGCGTGTCCTCCCCGTTCGGGTTCAGGCCTGGAGGCGGGCCGGCCAGGTGGCGATGTCCCGTCGGTACTGGGCGCCGTCGAAGTGGATCAGGTCGACGCCCTCGTAGGCGGCGGCCCTGGCGGCTTCGACGGTTGCGGCGCGGGCGGTGACGTCCAGGACGCGTCCGCCCGAGTTGACGAGGATCTCTTCGGGTTCGACTCCGCAACAGTTGCCTTCACCGGCGCCCTCGGTGCCGATGAGTCTGGTCTTGGTCCCGGCGTGGATGACGGTGACTCCGGGCAGACCTTCGGCTTGGTCGACGCCGGTGATCTCTTCGCCTGTGCGCAGCGTGCCGGGGTAGCCGGCCGATGCCATGACGACGGTGACGGCGGCGTCACTGGACCACGTGGGGGCGGGCACTTGGGCCAAGGTTCCGGTGGCGGCCGCGTGGAGCAACTGCGCCAGCGAGGAGTCCAGCCGTTCGAGGACCACCTGGGTCTCCGGGTCGCCGAAGCGGACGTTGAATTCGACGACTCGGGTGCCTTTGCTGGTCAGGGCCAGTCCACAGTAGAGGAGGCCGACGAAGGGCGTGCCGCGTTCGGCCATGTGGCGCACGGTGGGCACCGCGACCTCGGCGACGACCTCGGCGACCAGGTCTTCACGCAGCCAGGGCAGCGGGCTGTAGGCACCCATGCCGCCGGTGTTGGGGCCCTCGTTGGCGTCGAGCAGCCGCTTGAAGTCCTGCGCCGGCACCAGGGGGATCACGTCGGTACCGTCGCACAGGCAGAACAGGGAGACTTCGGGGCCGTCCAGGTAGTCCTCGATGACCACGGCGCCGCCCTCGCGTTCGACGCACGCGCGGGCGTGTTCGCGGGCTGCTTCGCGGTCCGCGGTGACCACGACTCCTTTGCCTGCGGCCAGGGCGTCGTCCTTGACCACATGGGGTGCACCCAGGTCATCCAGTGCGGCGTCCACCTGTTCCATGGTGGTGCACGTGTGCGAGCGCGCAGTGGCCACTCCGGCCCGGTTCATCGCCTGTTTGGCGAAGGACTTCGAGGCTTCGAGTTGGGCGGCGGCCCTGCTCGGCCCGAAGACGGGGATCCCTGCGGCGCGAACGGCGTCGGCAACTCCGGCGGCCAAGGGGGCTTCGGGCCCGATGACGACCAGGTCCGCATTCTCCCGGGTGGCCAGGTCGGCCACCGCGGCCGGGTCAAGGGCGTCGAAGGGGACGGGGTGGCCCAGAGGGTCGATTCCCGGGTTTCCCGCCTGGACGACGAGGTCGACCGGGTTCGTGGTGTCGGATGTTCGGACGAGGGCGCGGGCGAGGGCGTGTTCACGTCCCCCGTTTCCCACCAACAGGACCTTCACGCTCCCAGCCTAACCGGTGGGCGAGGCAGCCACGAACCCTGCCCTCGTGGCGAGACCGCTGGCGCCTCGTGCCGAAATCCGAGGCGCCACATGCCCAGATTCGTCCTGAACGCACCGAAGGACGAATCTGGCGGGACCGGTCACTTCTTCCTTCGCCTGCCCAAGGGGGAGGACGGGCCCTTCGGCAGGCGCGGGATCCACGAGCTGCGCGGCGAGGTGAACATCGGGATGTCCGGCGCCTTCGCGCGACGCCGGTGGCTGCGATCCACGGTGTGTTCGACCAGCGAGGTGATGCGTTCGCGCAGCAGCGCCCTCTCGGCGCGCATCGTCAGCTGGTGCTCGTGGTCGAAGGCTTTCGTCATGGACACACAGGTGGACACCATGACCACCGAGAATGGCAACGCCGTGAGGATCGACAGCACCTGCAGGGCGCTCAGGCCGTCGGTGACAGCCCCTTGGGAGGCGCCGACCCACAGCAGCAGAGCCGCGATCCCTCCCTGCAGTCCGGCCCACAGCAGGCGCAGCGCCAGAGGCGGGTTGTGGGAGCCGTTGGCGGAGAGCATCCCCAGGACGAAGGACGCCGAATCGGAGCTGGTGACGAAGAAGACGACCAGCAGCACCATGAACAGGCCGGTGAGCACTGGGCCACCCGGCAGCAGGTCCGCGACCTTGAACAGGGCCGTCGTCGTCCAGCCCGGGGTGGCGGTCAGGCCGGCGCCGTGCATTTCGTGCCACAGGGCCGTGCCTCCCAGGATGGAGAACCACAGGAAGGTGAGCAGGGTGGGCACCAGCAGCACGCCGGTGACGAACTCGCGCACGGAACGTCCGCGGGAAATGCGGGCGATGAACACGCCGACGAAGGGCGACCAGCTCATCCACCATCCCCAGTAGTAGGTGGTCCAGCTGCCCAACCAGGCCTCACCGTCCCCGCCTTGGTAGGGCAGGGTGCGGAAGGACATCTGGATGAAGTATTCGACGTACTGTCCGATGGTCTGGACCAGTTCACGCAGGATGAACAGGGTGGGTCCCAGCACCAGCATGGCGACCATGAGCAGCCCGGCCAGGACCAAGTTGGCGTTGGAGAGGAACTTGATGCCCGCGTCCAGGCCCGAAGCCACCGACAGGGCCGCAAGCGCAGAGATGACGATCACGACGATGACGAAGACGATGGGCGAGGATGTCACCAGACCCAGGAATTCCATGCCCGAGGTGAATTGGGTGGCCCCGAACCCCAGCGAGGTGGCCACTCCGAAAAGGGTTCCGACCAGCGCCGTCACGTCGATGAGGTCACCCAGCCAGCCGCGTACGCGCTCTCCCAGCAGAGGTTCCAGGACCCACCGGAGGGAAACCGGCCGACCGCGGCGGTGGCTCATGTAGGCCACTGCCACACCGACGACCACGTAGATGGCCCAAGCCGACAGGCCCCAGTGCAAGAAGGTGGTGGTCATTGCGGTTTGGGCGACATCGGCGGGCGAGGACGCGTCGGTGCCGGGCGGGGGCACCGTGTAGTGGCTCAGTGGTTCGGCCACTCCCCAAAAGACCAGGCCGATGCCCATACCTGCGGCGAAGAGCATGGCGAACCAGCTGGTCCGGGAGTAGGTCGGCTCTTCGTCATCGGGCCCCAGCGTGATGTCGCCGAATCGGGAAACGGCCAGGAACAGGGCGAATGCGACGAAGCCGACGACGATCAGTGTGTAGTACCACCCGAGTGAGTTGATGACGGTGGCGGAGGTCGCCTGGAGCAGGTCCTTCATCCGGTGGGGCACCAGCAGGGCAGGCGCCAGGAAGAGGAGGACCACGACGGTCGCCGCGATGGCGACCCTCCAGTTGACGGGCGCTTCCGCAGCCGCGTCGACGGACTCGGGTTGGTCGGGGTTCACTGACGGGGCCGGGGCCTGGTCGTCGCCTTGATTCGGGGACGAGGCCGGGGCCGTCACCGGATCGGGGGTGTTGCCATTCGGCGGCGCGGGAAGGTCGGGGTGTGTGCGCGGGTCGGGGCGCTCTGCTGCTGGAACCGGGGTTTCCTCTTCAGGTGCCAGAGCGGCAAGGAGGGGGTTCACGACACGGTCGGGCGAGCTCATTTTTGCCTTTCATTGACGCATTCAATTCCTCACCATAGGGGGAAGCGGCTGTTTCGGCATCTTGAGCAGTCCTGGGCGTGGGCGGACACGGGTGTGGCCCGGACCCCCGTGTGGGGGTCCGGGCCACGTCACAGCGCCAGGCTCACCGGCAGGTCACGGGCCGACTCACCGGCCCGTGACCTGCCGAGCGAGGGCGTCACTTGCGGTTGCGGCGACGAAGCGCCAAGGCGATGCCGCCACCCACCAGCGCCACGCCGGCAACAGCCAGGATCACTCCCGTGGCGGAACCGGTCACCGGCAGCTTGGACTCCTTGGCAGGCGGAGCAACCGGCGGCACGGACTTCTTGACGAAACCGAAGTCCAGCGTCATGTCCTTGTCGCCGTCCTTGGGCAGCAGGACGGAAGTCTCCTTGCCCGTGGACGAGTCCCGATCGCGATCGCCCGCACCGGCCTTGGTCGGCTCGTACCCGTCAGGACCCTTGGTCACCGTCACCGTGTACTTCTTGCCCACCGGCAACTTCGAGAACTCGTAGTAGCCGTTGCCGTCAGTGAGCACCGGGCCCACCGGGTTGCCCTCGACATCGACCACGGGATTGCCCGCATCATCGGTGATGGACAACTCCACACCTTCGATACCCGGCTCACCCGCATCCTGGATGCCATTGCCGTTCTCGTCGAACCACACGTAGTCACCCACCGTGACCTTGCCGCGCGGGGTCTTCGCATGCCACTCGTCACCATCGGTGACGGGTTCACCCGAAGAGACACCCACACCGCCCACGGTCACACGGTCCGCGTGAGTCATGTCCGTGCCCATGGCCGCCAGGTTCGCGCTGCACGTGTACTTCTGGCCGACCTTGAGCACCGACGCGGGATCGAAGGTGACCACACCGTCGACGGCCTTGACGGTGACGCCGTCAAGCGTGCACGACAGGTCCACCAGCGACGGACCGTCGGTGGCGACGTCGGCGAAGGTCAGCTTCACCAGATCCTCATTCGACGTGTTCACCACATCGAAGGTCACCGCGGTCGCCTCAGCGGCACCCACCGGCACCGCCGACTGCACGGTGTCCGCGTCGCCCGTGGCAAGCGAACCCGAGTACTTCTCCACGTCAATGCCCGGCTTGGCCTTGACGTACCCGAAGTCGAGAGTCAGGTCCTCGGCCCCGTCCTGGGTCAGATCCGTCGACTCGGCCTTGCCGGCCACGGCGGAGGAATCCTTGTCGCGACCGCCCTGGCCGTCCTTGGTCGGCACGAATCCCTGCGGAGCCGTCACCGTCACCACGTAATGCACGCCCGCAGGAAGAACCTCCAGACCCTCGAAGAGGTAATGACCCTGGTCATCGGTCTTCGTCGTCACAGAAGCATCCGTGCCGTCGAAGTTGCGCACAGGCAACCCATCGGAACGCGAAACCTTCAGCTCCACGTCCTTGATCGGCACATCGGACCCATCCTGCACGCCATCACCGTTGACGTCCTCCCACACGTAATCGCCCACAGCGACCTTCGCCTTGGGGGGCAGCGCGTGCCAGGTGTCGGAGTCGGTCAGCGGCTGACCGCCGGCAACAGGAGTGGCCGACACGGTGGCAGTGTCCTGGTGCGCCTCGGTGATCGTCGGAAGCGTGCCCGAGCACTGGAAGGACGCCTGCGGCGTCAAGACGATCGTCGGGTCGATGCCGTCGCCGGGATACTCCTTCCCGCCGACCTTGCACACGATGTCGGTCAGCGCGGCCCCTGCGTCGGTGGCGTCAGTGACCACCAGCTTGTTGAGCTCGACCTCGCCGGTGTTGGTCACCGTGAAGGTGACATTGGTCGGCGCTCCACGCTCCACGGTCAATGCCTGGTCGGCGGAGTCACGGTCACCCGCGGGCTGGTTCGTCGGCTGACCACCCGTCAGATCCGGCTTGCCGGCAGCATCGAACTTCACACCCTCCCAGGTGCCGTCATACTTCTCGATGTCGATCCCCGGCTTGCCGGCCTTCTTGAACCCGAAGTCCAGCGTGAGGTCCTCGGCACCGTCCGCCGTCAGATCGCTCGACTCGGCCTTTCCGGCCTCAGCCTCGGAATCCTTCGCCCGGTCGCCACCCTGCTTGTCCTTCACCGGCTCCAGTCCGGCCGGAACCGTCGTCTTGTCGATGGTCACCACATAGTGCGTACCGGCAGGCAGGACCTGCAGATTGTCGAAGAGGTACTTGCCGGAGGCGTCGGTGGTGGTGGTCAGCTCCGCGCGGGCCGAACCGTCCGCATTGTTCACCGGAGCACCGTCGCTGCGCGAAATGGACAGCTTCACATTCGGGATCGGCTTGTCGCCCTCACCCTGGACGTGGTCCACGGTGCCGGAGGTGCCGGCGTCCTCCCACACGTGGTCGCCCACACGCACGGCGGCAACCTTGGTCGCCTTGTTGGTCAGCTTGACCGCCGTGACCTTCTGGTCGGCGATGGTGAAGGTCTTCTTGTCAAAGACCGGGGTTCCCCAGGTCACCGGCGCGGCCGGGCTCACGCCATTCGGATCCTCGGACAAGGTGACCTCGGTACCCAAAGGAATGGTCACGTTCGGATCGAAGTAGACCGACTTTCCTGCCTGGACCATGAAGGTGCCGTGGCCGTGGATGCCATCGGCATCCATCGTGAAACCTGCCGGCGGCTGCCACACGGGGTTGTACGTGTTGTAGTGGTAGGGCAGCATGAAGTCGACCTTCACAGGGAACTTCGCATTCGCGTCGACCTTCGCCGCGCCGTCACCCTCGATGAACTTCTGGACCTTGAAGGTGCCGTAGCCGGGCTCCATGTTCACGGTGATCTCCACCGTGTCCACGTAATAGGAGGTCGACGTCACGGTCTTGTCCAGGCCTTCAGCGGAGATGGTGTTCGAGTAGACGACGCCGGGTTTGGCGGCCTCGTCGAACTTCACCGGAAGGGTCAGATCCATGTTCGCCGAGGGCGGGAAGGGACCTGTGATCTTCACGTCAATGTCGGTCGGCGAATTCTCGATCAGTTCGACGTTCCACCCGGGCACCTGGGTGCCGTTCTCAAGGCTCCAGATCTGCTGGTAGTCCTGTGGGTTGTCCTGCCGTCCCGCGATCCGCAGCTTCGCATCGCCCGCGCGGGCCGGATTGAACTTCTGTCCGGGCGCCATGACGTCGTGCAGGACCAGGGTCGAGACGGAGCCATCGGTTTTGATGGTGCCCGCGGGCTTGACGTTGTCACGCATGTAGTCGGTACCGAACTTGATGACCCACGTGTTGTCCACGGTGTCCTTGGTCAGGACATTGTTGATCCACTTCACCAGGGTGACGGGTCCCCACTTCTCGAGGGCGATACCACCGGTGCCGGGCAGGTCGACGTCGACGAGCTTGCCGTTGAGGTTGAACTTCGCGGTCTCACCGGCGTGGTTCTTGACCGCGGTCAGCAGCATCGAGTTGGTGCCCGTGAAGTTGCGGAAGCCCGCGTTGTAGAGGTTCTCACCCTCCTGGTTGAAGGTGCAGACCATCTCGGACCTCAGGGTGACGCACTCGCCGACCACACGGTCCACGCCACCGGCGTCGCGGGTGGTCATCTTGTCCGTACGCGGATAGCCGCGGAAGTTGAAGGGGTCGGGCAACCCGATCCTGAACGACGCGCCATTGCCGATGGCCGCCGTGGAGGCGTCCCAGTTGACGACCAGCTTGGCCACGTTCCACTGGACCAGCTGCTCATCCTTTTCGACGTTCCCGTCGAAGTCGGACTTCACCAGCTTGACGACATTGAGACTGATGTTGACATCGTCTGCGGCCCGTGCAGCCTGGACTGTGTAGGCCCCGACCATGGTCAGAGCCAATGCCAGGGTGAGCAACAGGGCTCCGATCTTGCGCCATGGCGCCTCTTCATCCAATCTGGGCCACATACTTCTTCCTTCCTTGCAGCACTGTGTGGGCAGGTTCTTTCCGCGAGTCGACCAGCGGCTGTCACGGCCTTCGGGCACAGTCGACTTAGGCACCCGAGCGACCCTATGCATTACTCGCCAATCATGCAACCATGCACTTTGCTTTCAAGTAACCATCAATCTGCGAGAACGCCCCTCAATACAATTTCTTGGATTGATCTTGTCGCCTTTGAGAAGAATTTGCAACTCTCAAATCCGGATGCGGCTGATTCCGAGCCCGCCGCCGCGTCTCCCACCGGGCATTTCGCCCCACGGACAGCACCCCACGGACAGGGGCCGACCACCGCATCTTGAGCAGTCCCGGGTGCCGGCGGGCACGGGCGCAGGCGGTCACAGGCGAGGCCCGGGCCAGGTCACGCCGGGTTCACCGGTAGGTCACGGACCTACTCGCCGGCCCGCCCTCGCCCCCTGCCAGACGCAGCCGCCCGGCTGGTGCCGCCTCGCCACAGGACCCACGCCAACGCCCCCAACAGCGCGCAGACCCCCAGCCCGGCTCCCAGGAACATCCATGTACGTCCGGTCGACGAACCCTCCGCAGTGGAGATCTCCACGTCCTGGACCAAGGTGTCCACTCCCTCCAGGTGAACCGTGGCGCCCTCCACCCGGCCGGCACTCGCACGCAGGATCGGGGCGGGCATGGTGACACCAATGCGGACATCTGCCTCCACCCCTGCTGCAGTCAGCGCCGAGGCGTCCAACCCGTCGTCCGCGAGCCCCTCCGAAAAGGGCAGGATCAGCGTGTAGTCACCTTTGGCGACGTCAGCGCTCCACCGAGGGCGCCCGGACTGGCCGTCCCATTTCGCCTCGACCAGGTTCACCTTTCCCGAGGCCGTGCAGCGCAGTTGGGAGGAGTCCTCGACCTCGGCGACCTCAAGGGTGCCGGTGGGCAACCATTCGCCGACCGTGCCGTCAATGACCTGCTGGCAGGTGGGTCCCGGCCCGTCGATGAGATCCCTGTCAATGCCGATGTCCACCTTGAGGTCGGCGAGTCCGTCTGCGCTGATCCCCATTCCGACCTGCAGTGAGCAGCCCGCCAAGGAAATGGCCACGGGCAGGGCGAGGGCGGCCAGCCGGCCTGCGGGAGCCGCAGGGACCAGGGGCATCAGGGTCTTCAGGGGCATGGTCCTTCTTTCGGTGGTCGGAGGAGGGCGAAGGGCACCGCCCACCGTAGCCTTCCTGCCGACAAATGGGCGGAGCGGGGGTGGAGGACATGTCCCCCACCCCCGCTCCGGGAGTCGGCTCACCTCATGCGCAGTGCCCGCCGCCAGGGCGGGCACCGCCGCAAGGCCGTGCTTCAGGCGCGCGCCGCAGCGATACGCTCGCGGAACTTCGCCAGCTGCTCGGTGATGGCGGCAGGCAGCTTGTCGCCGAACTGGGCGAAGTACTCCTCGGTGTCGTCCATCTCAGCGGCCCAGGCATCCGGGTCGATCTCGAAGAGCTTGGCCCACAGGGTCTCGTCGATGTCGAGGCCCTCAAGGTTGAAGTCCTCGAACTTCGGGTAGCGGCCGGTGATTCCGTCCACAGTGTCCACCTCGCCGGCGGCGCGACGCACGATCCAGTCCAGGACGCGCGAGTTGTCGCCGTAACCCGGCCACATGAACTTGCCGTTCTCGTCCTTGCGGAACCAGTTGACCTGGTAGACCTTCGGGAACTTCTCGCCCAGCTCGGCCTGCATCTCCAGCCAGTGGCCCCAGTAGTCGGCCATGTGGTAGCCGCAGAAGGGCAGCATGGCGAAGGGGTCGTGGCGCAGCGAACCTGCCTTGACGTCCGTGGCGGCGGCGGTGACCTCAGAAGCGACCGAAGCGCCGATGAAGACGCCGTGGGCGGCCTCGTACTGCTCGGCAACCAGCGGCACGTTGGTGGCGCGGCGGCCGCCGAAGAGGATCGCGTCCACCGCGACACCCTGGGGGGCTTCCCAGTCGGGGCAGATGATCGGGCACTGCGAAGCCGGGACGGTGAAGCGGCTGTTCGGGTGGGCGGCCTTCTCGCCGGACTCGGGGGTCCAGTCCTTGCCGTGCCAGTCGATGAGGTGAGCCGGGACCTCGCCGTCGATGCCTTCCCACCACACGTCACCGTCGTCGGTCAGGGCGACGTTGGTGAAGATGGAGTTGGCCTTCATGGTCTCCATGGCCATCGGGTTGGTCTCGTAGGAGGTGCCCGGTGCCACACCGAAGAAGCCGGCCTCGGGGTTGATGGCGTACAGGCGGCCGTCGGGGCCAGGACGCATCCAGGCGATGTCGTCGCCCACGGTCTCGACCTTGTAGCCGGGGATGGTCGGCTGCAGCATGGCCAGGTTGGTCTTGCCACAGGCCGAGGGGAAGGCAGCGGTCACGTGGAACTGCTGGCCCGTGGACTCGCGGGTCAGACGCAGGATGAGCATGTGCTCGGCCATCCAACCGTCGCGCTTGGCCATGGTCGAGGCGATGCGCAGCGCGAAGCACTTCTTGCCCAGCAGCGCGTTGCCGCCGTAGCCCGAGCCGTAGGACCAGATCTCGTTGGTCTCGGGGAAGTGGGTGATGTACTTCTCCTCGTTGCAGGGCCACGTGGTGTCGGCCTGGCCGGGCTCCAGCGGGGCGCCCACGGAGTGGACGGCGGGAACCCACGGCTTGCCTTCGGCAATGAGGTCCATGGCGGCCTTGCCCATACGGGTCATGATGCGCATGTTGCACACGACGTAGGGGGAGTCGGTGATCTCGATGCCCAGCTGCGAGATCGGGCCACCCAGGGGACCCATGGAGAAGGGGATCACGTACATGGTGCGGCCCTTCATGGAGCCGGTGAACTTCTCCTTGAGGGTCGCCTTCATCTCGACCGGATCCGCCCAGTGGTTCGTCGGGCCGGCGTCCTCTTCCTTCTCCGAGCAGATGAAGGTGCGCGACTCGACGCGTGCGACGTCCGAGGGCAGCGAGCGAGCGAGGAAGGAGTTGGGGCGCTTTTCCTCGTTGAGCTTGGTGAACACGCCCTGCTCGACCATGAGCGAGGTCAGACGGTCCCACTCGGCGTCGGAGCCGTCGGAGAACTCGATGGCGTCCGGGGTGGTGAGGGCCGCGATCTCGGCAACCCAGGTGAGGACATCTTCGGGAGCGTTCGCCGGAGCGGCCGCACGCACATCCTGTTCGGTCACGGACATTTTGCCTCCTGAGGCATTCGGTGGAACTGGGCGCAACCTGCGCCCGTGGTCTACGCATCAATGATGACCGATCGTCATGACAATCGCGAGGGTTGTTGGTCCTGACCGCAGATGTGCGCCATGGCACACACCCGCACATCCGCCCTCGCCAATCAGTCCGCCACACCCACGGAATTCCCGGCAAAACGCCCCGAGATGGGCGACCTCGGTCCCGCCCGCACCGGCCTTGGCACCCCGCCCACGGCGCCGCCCGACAAGACGGGACCATGGGGAGTGTGAGGACTTCGCGAATTGCCCTAACCTGTACCTGTTTGCACACTCCTCGACACACTCACCTGGAGGTCCATCGTGCGCATTCGCAAGTCCGGAGAATCCTCTTTCTTCGACATGTTCACCGATCAGGCCCAGCATCTCGTCACCGGCGTCGGCCTGCTGGCGTCGATCCTCGAAGCAGCACCGGACCAGCGTGGAGACCTGCGCAAGCAACTCCACGAGGTCGAGAACCAGGGCGACGAGATCAACCACGCGATCACCCAGCGCATCAACCAGTCCTTCGTCACCCCCTTCGACCGTTCCGACCTGGGCCTGCTGGCCTCCGAGTTGGACGACTGCATGGATCTCATCGACGAAGCCGGGGACTTCATCGTCCTGTACGACATCGGCCAGATTCCGGAGGATGTCGCCACCCTTCTCACCGAACAGGTCGACGTCCTGACCCGCTGCGCCGAACAGACGGCGCGCGCAATGCCCGGACTGAAGGACCCCGCCGGCCTGCGTGACTACTGGGTCGAGATCAACCGCCTCGAGAACGAGGGCGACCGGGCCTTCCGTCACACGCTGACCACTCTGTTCAACTCCGGCATGGACCCGATCACGATCATCAAGCTCAAGGACGTCATCGAGGTGCTGGAGCGCTGCGCCGACGCCTTCGAGAACTTGGCGAACACCGTCGAGACCATCGCGGTCAAGGAGTCCTGAGGACGGTGGACCTCAATCTCGTCCTCGTCGTCCTGGTCATCGTCATCGCACTGGGATTCGACTACACGAACGGCTTCCACGACGCGGCGAACGCCATCGCGACCTCCGTGTCCACACGCGCACTGACCCCGCGCGTCGCACTGCTGATGGCCGCCGTCATGAACATCATCGGCGCCCTTTTGGGCACCGAGGTCGCCAAGACCATCGGCAAGGGGATCATCGACATCTCCCACTTCACCGCCTCAGCCGACTTGGCCATGCAACGCGAGGGGTTGGTCATCGTCCTTGCGGCATTGGTCGGAGCCGTCACGTGGAACCTCATCACATGGTGGTTCGGACTGCCATCCTCGTCCTCGCACGCCCTAATCGGCGGCCTGGTCGGTGCGGGCCTGGCGTCGGGCACCACCGTCCTGTGGGGAGGCATCGGCGCCCAGGTCATCGTCCCGATGTTCCTGTCCCCGCTGATCGGCTTCGTCGTCAGCTACCTTCTGATGAAGGTGCTGCTGGCCGCCTTCGCGCGCTTCGCCTACCACAGGACCATGCGACGCTTCCGCATCGCGCAGACGATCTCGGCGGCCGCCATGGCCTTGGGGCACGGTCTGCAGGACGCCCAGAAGACCATGGGTGTCATCGTCATGGCGCTGGTCGCAGGCGGCTACGGTGCACACCATGACATCTTCGACCCGGTGACCAACGAGATGACGGTTCCCCTGTGGGTCAAACTGGCTGCCGCCGGCGCGATCTCCCTGGGCACCTACTCCGGCGGATGGCGCATCATGCGGACCCTCGGCCGCAAGATGATCGACCTTGACCCGGCGCGCGGCTTCGTTGCCGAAACCGTGTCGGCCTGCGTCCTTTACCTGTCGGCCTTCGCCTTCCACGCGCCCATCTCGACGACCCACACGATCACCTCCGCGATCCTCGGTGTGGGGGCGACCCGTCGCCTGTCGGCGGTGCGCTGGGGCGTGGCAGGCAACATCGTCATCGCCTGGTTCCTCACGCTTCCCGCAGCGGCCGCGGTTGCGGCGATCATCTTCGTCATCATCCACGCCCTCGTCGCCGTCTGATCGAAGGCGGTCGGACAGACAGTGGAGGAATCAATGCGGTGCGGCGCCCTCGTCGGTGACGAGGGCGCCCGCGCAGGCCGGGCTCTCCTGCCCCGTCGGCGCCCCGGGCCCGTCATGGGCGTGGTCGCCGCCTGCTGTCTGGCCCTGCCCCTGGTGCTGAGCGGCTGCGGCATCACGCCGGCCCTGGCCCTCAAGGTCGGCGACTGTTTCTCGCAGCCGGAGAATGCGGCTGCCCTGACCCTGGAGGGCAGAAGCTGCGAAGCGGCGCACGACGGCGAAGTCTTCGCGGTCATCGAATTGGACCAGCCGGCCCCTGCCGATCTCGCGCCTTCCGGGCCGGTCGGCACCGACCCCGCCGACTCCCCCGCCTCCCAGTCGCGGGTGGACGGCGCCCAGAGCGTTCCACTGATTCCCGACGGAGCCGCCCACCCCGGAGGCGCAGTGCTGGACACCCTGGCCACCCGCCTGTGCGACGCCGCATTCGAGCCCTACGTGGGCACGGCGCCGGAGGACTCGACGATGGACGTCGCCTGGTTCAAGCCGAGCAAGAACTCCTGGCTCCGCGGGGACAGGAGCATCACGTGCTTCGTGCATTCCGCGGACGGGTCACAACTGGTGGGATCGGTTCGCGGCTCCGCCCAGTGACGAGATCATGGCGCTGTGCGGTCCCGAAGTCGGGCGCAGGGGCCTCCGGGCCCCGTCGCCACCGCCGGCCCATTTCCGCGTGAGCCTCAAGACTGGCCCAGCACGTCCTTGGTTCTCGTCCCGTGACGTTCCACCCACCCGACCTCGACCTCGTCCCTTCCATTGCCGTGGACCACGTGCACCAGCAGCATCTCCGCAGTGCACAGCCACGGGGAGGCGTCCGGGTAGGCCAAACGCAGGGGCGAGGGCGTGCGAGCGAGCAGCGGCGCCATCAGCGACGGAATCCCGGGGCGGTGGACGCACAGGGCGATCGGCTCCGCCCCGGCGAGCAGCAGCGAGTGGACCAGGGCCACCGCGGGCGCGGTGTCGGCGACCATCGCGTCCTCTGTGAGTTCCGGGGCCACGTCCACGCGCGCACCGGAGAGCTGTTGCCACGGGCCGAGGGTGCGCGTGCAGCGAAGCCACGGCGAGCAGACGGCCCGTTCGATCCCGAATGCGGACAGG
The DNA here is from genome assembly GCF_018986735.1 of Schaalia sp. 19OD2882. NCBI lineage: Bacteria > Bacillati > Actinomycetota > Actinomycetes > Actinomycetales > Actinomycetaceae > Schaalia > Schaalia sp. 19OD2882. The sequence continues at coordinate 2,284,521 of NZ_CP065521.1, forward strand.
AGGTCGACCAGGTCGAGCGCCTGCCTGGAGCCCAGGCGCGTGAGCGGGCGGGTGTCTTCGTCACCCGTCCACGCCGCGCGGGAGACGGCCTTCGCGTGGCGGACCACGGCCAGCGTGGAGGTGACCAGGCGCCCCTGTGCGGCGCGGGTGGTCAGTTCCGAAAGCAACCTGCGGTCACCGCGGCGGGTGAGCAGGGAGTCCGCTCGGCGGGTGCCCACCCAGCGGGTCTGGTCGATCTCGCGTGCGGAGGCCGTGGTCACGGGGCGGCGGGTACGCAAGGCGATGGCGCCCGGGCCGTCCTCGCCCTCCAGGCAGGCCGGTAGGACCGTCCCCACCCAGTAGTGGACTTCCTTGGTCTGGCCCGATCCCAACCGATAGCGCTGTGTGGTCAGCGGCGACCCGAGGCGCACGGCCACGCCGGTCTCTTCTTCGACCTCGCGCACGGCGGCCTGGACCAGGGGCTCGTTGGCTTCGGCCTTGCCCTTGGGCCACGACCAGTCGTGGTACTGGGGTCGGTGGACCAGCAGGACCTCGATGTCGGCGGGGTCGATCCGCTCACCCACCGATGCCTGTCGCGTCTGGTCGCGAAATCGCCAGACGAGGGCGCCCGCAGCGCGGACGAGGCGCGAGGGGATCGGAGCGGGACGGGTTCGAGGCACGTCCCAAGGTTACCGGGAGCATCAGACCCCGCGCACCGCCCTCGTCGCCACCGGGCTTCGTCGCCGCCCTGGCCTGGGCCCCTTCCTACAGACTCGTCCAAAACGCACTGAAGGACGAATCTCGCGGAACGACCGACGAATTTCGCGGGAAAGGGAGGGGCGGGGAGGGCGGCTGGAGGTCAGCGGCCGATGACCCGGGAGGAGGCCTCCGCCATGAGGTCGGTCTGGATGTCATCCAAAGGCGTCCCGTCCTTGGCCACCGAGTTGCGGCGCCACTGGCCGTTCTTGCGCAGCGCCCACGAGGCCGTCCTCGACGAAACCCCACGACGCACCAGATCGGCCAGGAACGCCACCTGCTGCGGATCGGCGATACGCACCAAGGCCTCGACCCGACGGTCCAAATTGCGGTGCATGAGGTCAGCCGACCCGATCCACACCTCCTCCTCGCCGACAGGGCCGAAAGCGTAGATCCGCGAATGCTCCAAGTAGCGCCCCAGGATCGACCGCACCCGCACATTCTCCGACAGGCCGGGCACTCCCCCACGGATCGCGCAGATCCCGCGCACCAAGACGTCGACCTTCACCCCGGCCTGGGAGGCCCGGTAGATCGCATCGATCACCCTCTCGTCCACGACGGAGTTGACCTTGATCCCGACCCACGCCTCCAGACCCGCCTTCTTGCGCGCAATCTGGCCCTCGATCCTCTCGATCAAGCCGTCACGGATCGACAGGGGAGCCACCAGCAGACGGTGGAAGGTCGACCGCGGCGCATACCCCGAAAGCTGGTTGAACAATCGGGTGAGGTCCTGGGCCACATCACGGTCGCAGGTGAGCAACCCCAAGTCCTCGTAGCCGCGCGCCGTCTTCGGGTGGTAGTTTCCCGTACCCACGTGGCAGTAGCGGCGCAGGCCATCGGCCTCCTGGCGCACCACCAAGGACAACTTGCAATGCGTCTTCAGACCCACCATGCCGTAGACCACGTGCACGCCGGCCCTTTCCAACTTCCGAGCCCACTCAATGTTGGCCTCCTCGTCGAAACGCGCCTTGATCTCGACGATCGCCACCACCTGTTTGCCGGAGCGTGCCGCCTCGATCAGCGCCGACACGATCGGCGAGTCGCCGGAGGTGCGGTACAGGGTCTGCTTCATCGCCAGCACATTCGGGTCGCGAGCCGCCTGGGAGATGAACGCCTGGACCGAGGTCGCAAAGGAGTCGTAGGGGTGGTGCAGCAGCACGTCGTGCTGGCGGATCTGGGCGAAGATGTCCCCCGCCCTGGCCGATTCGAACTCGGCCAGACCCGCCGCAGTCACCGGAACGTACGCCGGGTACTTCAGGTGCGCGATGTCCAGGTCGTGCAGGACGTTGTTGAGCGTGAGATCCAGCGGCGCAGGAAGGACGAACACGTCGTCCCGGGTGATCTCCAGCTTCTCCAGCAGGAAGTCCAGGACGAAGGAGGAAACCGTGTCCTCGACCTCCATGCGCACCACCGGACCGAACTTGCGACGCAGCAGCTCTTCCTCCATGGCGGTCAGGAGGTTCTCGGCGTCGTCCTCTTCGACCTCCAGGTCCTCGTTGCGGGTGACGCGGAAGGCGTGCGCCTGGACGATTTCGACACCCGGGAAGAGGTGCTCCAGGTGCGCGCGGACCACCTCCTCCAAGGTGACGAAGGTGGCGCCACCCTTGCGAGCCACGTAGTCCTCCGCATTTCCGCCGGTGGCGACCACGTCCACGTTGATGAGGCGGGGCAGCGACTGCGGCACCTTGACGCGCGCGAAGTGGAGCTTGCCGGACAGCGGATTGCGCACCACCACCGCCAGGTTCAACGAGAGCCCGGAGATGTAGGGGAAGGGGTGCGAGGGGTCGACCGCCAAAGGGGTCAGCACCGGGAAGATCTGCCTGCGGAAGTACCGGGTGAGAACGCTGTGCTGGTCCTCGGACAGTTCCGACCAGGCGCGCAGGTGGATGCCTTCGGCTGCCAAGGCGGGCAGAACGAAGGACTGGAAGGCTTGAGCCTGACGCGCGGTGAGTTCACGTGTGCGCGCCTGGATGCCGTCCAGGACCTGGCGCGGCTCCAACCCGGAAGCTCCGGGCTTGGCGATTCCGGCGGCGATGCGCCGCTTGAGCCCGGCCACGCGCACCATGAAGAACTCGTCGAGGTTCGAACTGAAGATCGCCGAGAACCACGCGCGCTCCAACAGCGGCAGGGTCTCGTCCTCGGACTGTTCCAACACCCTCTGGTTGAAAGCCATCCACGAGATCTCGCGATCCGCGAAGCGCCCGGCCGGCAGCGGCTCGTCCTCGCCCAGAGGCACCGAGGTGTCGACCTGCAGATTCAGGGCCGGCAGGATGCGTTCGCGAGGGGCGGCGTCATCCTCGTACTCGGCGTCCTCATGTTCGACGCCCACCAGCTTCTCGTCGTCGGCGCGCACGAAGAGTTCGTCGGCGCGGGCGGGTTGGACGGAGGCGGTGACGCGCTCGCCCTCGGCCGAGCCCTCGGACCCGACCGTTTCACCGGCGTTCAGGGCAAAGGCGTTCTCCTCCGGCTCCGCGCCGGGTCCGGGCCAGGATTCGTCGGGGGCGTGGAAGACGGGCTCGGACATGGGCTCCCTTTCTGGTCGTGCCCTGCGGGTTGCGTGGGGCGGGCGCTCCACTGGGGACGAGGGCGGGGCCGGCGGCGTCACACGCTTGGGCCCGGCCCGCGTTTCAGTCGAGTGTGCCCGATGCGGCCAGCACAGCCGCCCGGTCCAGCTCTTCGGCGGTGCGCAGCAGAGCCTTGGCCCTGGTGGTCACCGGGTGCGCCAATGGGTCGGCGGGGTCAAGGATCCACGCCGCCCCATGGGTTTCACCTGCGGCCAGCACGCGCATGATCCGCGCGGCAGAGGCGATGACGCGCTCCAGGTCGTCCTCGGTGCGCTCACCTCGCAGCAGGGCGTCGACCTCGCCGATGACGAGGGCCGGAGGATCGCAGGTGAGCGGCCCCTCCTGCCCGGAGCCTTGCAGGGCGGCCACGCCTTCGGCGAATCGCCGGTCGACGAGGGCGGTGTCCCGGCGGTGCCATTCGGACAGCAGCCACAGGCGCCACAGGGCGCCGGGGAGTGTGAACTCGGGGCTGCGCGACCACATGTACGAGACGACGTCCACGCCCTCGTCGGTGATGGTGGCACGCAGGCGGGTGACGGCTTCGGGACCGAATTCCTCGTCGCCCACGCCGAGCAGTGCCCACGCGGAGGTGTGCGCCAGGGCAGCGCCTTCTGCCGGGTCGACATCGCCCACGATGGCGTCGGCCGCATCGGGCGAAAGCATCGCCGGCCTGCGGGGGTGGCTCCTGTGGTCGGCCATGGTGTCTGCCTTCCGCCAAGTCTCCTACAATGGTCCATGGCCCTTCGGGGCCGGTGCAGGAAACCCTGCACATGAGAAGGGCCTATAGCTCAATGGTAGAGCAGCGGACTTTTAATCCGTGGGTTCTGGGTTCGAGTCCCAGTGGGCCTACCGTCGGCCCGCGCTCACCCATGGCGCAACCCACCGCGCGTTGGATTTCACTGTGTTTGAGTGTGCGCCCGGCCCTCGACCCGGCGTAGCCTCGTCACAGACCATCCGCGCGCCCGGGCCCCGCCCTCGCCCCTTGGACGAGCCATTCCTGGAAGCGACGCGGTTCGCGATCCCCGCCCCAGACGCGGGCACGCCCGAGGACTTGATGACTCACTCACCTGAACACGATGCGCCCGCCGACTCCCAGGTCGGTTCCCGGACCGCCCGCGGCGTCACAGCAACCTTCTTGGCCGCCCTGGCGCTGCAAAACGCCATCGGACCCTTCGCCACCGACATGTACACCCCTGCATTTCCGCAGGTCACACAGGATCTGGCGACCACGTCGGCGCTCATTGGGCTGACCATCACCACCTTCTTCATCGGCTTCGGCTCCGGGCAGGTCATTGGCGGCGGAGTGTCCGACCAGGTCGGCAGGCGCTGGCCGATCCTGGCCGGCGGCACGGTGGCCGTACTCGGCTCGCTGGTGTGTGCGATCGCGCCGAACATCTGGGTGCTGCTCGCCGGCCGGTTCCTCCAGGGCTTCGGCGGCGGTGCGGCTGCAGCCGTCGGCAGGGCGATCCTCACCGACGTGGCGCGCGGCAACACGCTTGCGCGGACGATGTCACTGCTGCAGGCGATCGGTGGCTTGGCGCCCATGCTCGCGCCGGTCCTCGGCGCCCTCATCATCGAACACTTCCCGTGGAGGGTGGTCTTTTGGACCCTGGCGGGCGGAAGTGCCCTCATGGTGGTTTCGGCGTGGATGTGGACCTGGGAGTCCCTGCCTGCCGAGCAGCGTGGTCAGCGCGGCGGCTTGGTCGAGTTCGTCTCCGGTCTGGGGCACGTGCTGCGCGAACGCACCTTCGTGTCCTTGATGTTCACCAGCGCTTTCAGCTTCTTCTGCCTGTTCGCATACATCTCGAACTCGAGCTACGTGTTTCAGGAGACGCTGGGACTGAGCGCCCGAGCCTACTCGTTCATCTTCGCAGGAAATGCTCTGCTCTCGACGCTGGGAGCGCTGGTGAACATCCGCCTGGTGGGGCGTTTCCAGCCGCGCACGCTCATCCTGGCGGGTTTGACGGTGTCCATGGCTGCGGTGGTTCTGCTTGTGGTGTCCGTGTTCGCGCTGGGTACACCTTTGATCGCCGTGGCGGTCGGTTTTGCGTTGCTCATGGCCGCACAGTCCTTCGTCTTCGGCAATGCTGCGGCGCTTGCCCTGGGCTCGGTGCGCGAGTGGGCCGGGACGGCGTCCGCGATCCAGGGGCTGGTGCAGGCCCTGGCAGCTGCTGTCTCGTCACCGTTGGCAACAGCGGGTGGAGCGGATCCTGCGCCGATGACGTGGGTGATGGTGGCGGGGATCTGCTTGGCCTGCGTGGCCTTCGCCTTCCTGCCACGCCAGAGCAGTCCGAGCGGGTCGCGCCTCCCCACCGACTGAACCCCGCCCTCCCCGCGAGATTCGTCCGTCCCTTCGTGAGATTCGTCCGTCCTTCCGCCTTCGAGGGCGAGGGCGGGGCCGCGAGTGCGTGAAGAACACCCCCACTGTCACCCTCGACGAGCATTTCGCCCCGAAACCCCCAATTTCCGCGCCGAGTGTGACATCGGGGGACAAAAGACGGCAAGAGGTGGCCAAAGACCAAGTGGCGATGGCCCCACGGCGGACGAGCCGGCGCAGCCCACAAGCACAGGGCCCGCGGAGAAGGCCAGTCCTTGACCAAGACCCCCACCAGCAGGCTTGAGCCCGTTCCCACCGACGCTGCAGCCCCCTGGTGACATTGCAACTCCCCTGCTGATGCTGCGACTCCCCTACCGACGCTGCACCGTCGGCAGCAGGGTCACAACGTCGGCACCAATACAGCACCGACGGCTTGGTCACACCCCGAACAAGGGTCTTCGACGACCAGATCATCGCCCACGCCAACACCCCACGAAGAGCATTCGACGAAGAACTCACCAGGCGCGCCCCCCTGCCACACGCCACACCTCGCGACAGGCACACCACCGCGCCTCCACCGCCGAGCCGAACAGAGGCATCTCGACCACAGGCCGCCGAAGACCGAATCTCACGGTGGGATGGACGAATCTCACGAAGGGACGGACGAATCTCACGAAGGGACGGACGAATCTCGCGGAGAGGTTGGGAGAGGTGGAACCAGGGGTGCGCGTGGATCTGCACAAACCCAGGAGATGTTACTAATGAGACTACTGTCGATTGGTGGTCGACAAACCCAAGAAGTTAGACTCTACGGACTATTTCAGAAACCACCGTGATCGACGCGCCACCTTCGAAAGAGGTCCCACGTGTTACCACCCCAGCACCTGAATCCCGGACATGGCAGGTCCGGGGCAAAGGGGCGTGCGGGTCACACGGAGGGCCCCACCAACGCATCCTCCTCACGGTCGACACCGACACGGGCTGAGGGAAACGCCCCCACCTCCACGCCCGTTCCAACACCTGTTTCATCTGCGGCACCAACATCGAGCCCCCGCCGGATCGCCAAGCCCGTACGCGCGCCCTCCTCCCTTTCCGCACGTGACGCCACACCGTCGCCAGCACCCGCGCCCGCTGACACTTCCGCTCAATCCCCCACGGCGGCACCTCACCAGGGCTCCGACACAGCCCTGCCCCGTGCCCAGCGCGCCGCTCGACCTCATGACGAGGAACACCCCTCGCACACCGCCAGTGCGGCGCACCTAGCTCCTTCCCACAGCCGCCGCGCTGGGCTCGCCGCGGCCGTCCTCGTCACATCGCTGGCCGCAATGGTGGGAGTCGGCCTGCTGCAAGTCGGAGACGCCCACGCGCGCGCAATGCCCGGAGTCCATGTGGCCGACGTCGACGTCACGGGCCTGACCGAGGAAGAGATCGTGCGCACCCTGGACGCCCGCTTCGCCGGTCGCTCAGTGGACGTCGAGGTGGACGGACACTCCGTCGAAGTCTCCCTGACGGATCTCGGAGTCGTCGTGGACACACGAGCAACTGCCCGCGCCGCACTGTCGACCTCGACCCCCTTGTGGAACGCAGTCATGGCGGACTCTGCCGCTCCAGTGACGGTTCCCCTGGTGACAAGCGTTGACGCTCGCGTCGCCGAGGCCCCCTCCGTCATCGACAAGGCGGTGACCACGGCGCCCACCGATGCCGAGGTGCGCCGTTCCGCGTCCTCGGGCGACTTCGAGGCGAGCCCGGGAAGTCCGGGACAACGCGTGGACCCGATCGAATTGGCCGAGCAGGTGCAAAGCGCCCTGTCGGCCTCACCCGCGCAGGAGCCTTTGCGCGTGAGCGCCACCCCGCGCCCCACACCGCCGGCCGTGACCACCGCTGAGGCGCGCGCCGCCGCCACCGCTGCCAACACCCGCCTGGCCCAGGAGGTGACGCTGGCCGCCGATGGCCGCAAGTGGACGGCTGAGGCCCATGTGAAGGCCACATGGTTGAAGGTCGTCACCATCGACAGTCAGCCCACACTGAGCGTCGACCGCGCGCAGGTGCGCACCTGGGTCGACCAGGTGGCCGACCGTTTCGCCCTGCCTCCGGTTTCGGAGGTGGTCAATGTCGACGAGGCCGGCAAGGTCTTGGAGAAGTTCCGGCCCGCACGCCCCGGCAAGACCATCGGCCAGCGCGATGCCCTGGTGTCGGCGATCGAGACGGCCTTGTTGCAGGGCACTCCGCTGGCCGCTGAGATGTTCGTCGAAGAGGTGCCCGCTGCCACCGAGAACCGTGTCGTGTCGGCGGGTCCGGAGCGTTTCGCCCACGCGGCCCGCCCGGACGAGAAGTGGATCGACGTCAACCTGGCAGAGCGCACGATGACCGCCTACGTCGGCACCTCGCAGGTGCACGGCCCGGTCGCGATGAATGACGGCGGACAGGGCCACCCGACGGTCGAGGGCACTTTCAAGATCTACCACAAGATGCGGGTCCAGGACTTGGGCTGCAGTTCCGGCTACGACTGGTGCGTGCCGCAGGTGCCGTGGATCTCGTACTTCGAGGGCGACTTCGCCATCCACGCCGCCCCGTGGGCGCACACCTTCGGTCTGGGCAGCGGCCTGGAGTCCCACGGGTGCGTGAACGTGCCGGTGGAGGACGCCAAGTGGATCTTCGAATGGGCGCCGGAGGGCACCGTCGTCGTCTCGCACCGGTGAGGGTGTGGGCTTCCTTCCGGCGAGGGCGGAGCCGCTGACTGACGAGGACGAGGGAGCGCTGCCCGAGCCGTCTCACACGAACGGCATCATGTCCACCCAGCACGCCTGTGGGCCGCCGGCTTCATGGTCCTGGAGGCGCCTCAGGTGCACGATCCCATCGGCACACCGCCTCACCAGTTCCGGGTCGTGAGTGATGACCAGGACGACGGCACCACGCGCGGCCAGACGTCGCAGGCGGTCGGCGACAGCTGCCAGGTGTGCGGCGTCGACTCCTGAGGTCGGTTCGTCCCACACGTGGATGTGCGCCCTGCGGGCCAGCGCCGAGGCGACACAGAGGCGCTGCTTCTGCCCACCCGAGAGTGCCTGCGGGTGCCGATGGGCCACCTCGGCCAGGTCGAGGTCACGCAGCAGCAAGTCGACGTCCACGTCGTCGGCCGCCCCAAGGGCCACTTCAGCGCGCACGGAGTCGGCGAAGAGCTGCCGGTTGACATCCTGCATGACGAGGGCGGAGCGGGCGCGTCGGGCGCGCGCCCGCAGGCGACGTCCGTCGATCGACACTTTTCCGCGGCGGGCTTCGGCCAGGCCGGTGAGGACTCGCGCCAACGTGGACTTTCCGGCGCCGTTGACGCCGACAAGGGCCGTCACTGCTCCGGCTGGCAGCCGCAGGTGGTCGATGTCGAGCACCGGCCGCCCGGGGTGGCCGTGGCGCAGGCCTTCGACAACCAGGTCGCCGCACCGTGGGCGCGCATCACCTTGTCGCGGCACCGCGAGCGCAGGTGCCAGTGGGTCCGACAGTGAGCGCAATCCGAGTGCCCGGCGGTCGGCCCGGCCCATGGCGAAGAAGGCCTCGCCCGTCCATTCGTGTGTGATCCTGCCTCCTGCCACGCGGAGCACCCGGTCGGCCAGGCCGCGCAGGAAGTGCAGGCGGTGTTCGGCGACGACGATGGTCGCCCCCTGATGTTTGAGCCGGCAGATCGCGGCACTGACGTGTGACAGGGCTGCGGGTGACAGGTTGGAGGTCGGCTCGTCCAACAGGACCACTGGCGTGCCCGCGACCAGGGCCTGGGCGCAGGCGACCTTCTGCAGTTCTCCGCCGGAAAGATCCGCCAGTGGGCGTTCGAGCAGGTCGGAGACTCCCATCTGAGAGGCGGCGTCTGCGACTTTGGCCAGGAGGCCACGGGGTTCTTCGCCCAGGTTCTCGCCTCGGAAGCAGAGTTCGTCGTGCACGTGGGTGGTGAAGAACTGGGTTCGCGGGTTCTGGAAGACGGTGGTGCTGACCCGGGCGGCCGCCGCCAGGCCTCCTGCAGTCATGTCCTGTGCGGCGACATGGACGCTGCCGTGCAGGTCTCCGCGGTGGAAGTGCGGGGCCAGCCCGTTGAGCAGGCGCAGCAGGGTGGTCTTTCCTCCTCCGCTGGGGCCGCACAGCAGGGTGAGGGTTCCGGGGGCCAGGACGAGGTCGATGTCGCTGACTCCGGGCTCACCGGCGGTGTGTGGGTGGCCGGTGGGCCCGTCGACCGGGCTCGATCCGTCGGCCGTGCCCGCCTTTCCTGCCCCCGTCCCGGCCTCCGGTCGTGGCGTTGCCCATGCGGCAAGGTGCGTGGCGCCCGTCGAGTAGCGGAAGGACACCTGGTCCAGACGAACCGACTGCCCGCCCTCGTCTTGAGGCGTGGGTGCAGCGCCCGGATCATTCGGCGTCACGAAGGCACCTCCCACCCCGTCACTCGCAGCACCACCAGCCCCGCGCACAGCGCCGCCACCACCAGGTCGCCGACACCCAAGGCCAAAGGGGCCACGCTGGTGCGGGAGACGCCCTGGCCAAGGCCACGCAGCATTGCCGAGGCGGCCAGGTCGTCCGACATGCGAGTGGTGGAGGCCAGCATCGGCACCAGCACGTGTTCGGCCATGCGCACGGGGTGGGCCAGTACCGACAGGGGTGAGGAGGCGAGTCCGCGCAGGCGCATCGCATCCGCGATTGCGCGCAGCTCCCTGACCAGGACGGGGGCGAAACGCAGCATCACGGCAAAGGGGATGACCACGTGGCGCGGTGCGCGCATCCGCTCAAGTGCGGCGGCCAAGTGGCCGACCCTGGTGGTGGCCACGACCCAGTAGGCCAGTCCCGCACCCACGGAGAATCGGGTGAACCAGAATCCGAGAGCCGCACACAGGGTCGGGCCCCATCCCACCCACATGAGGGGTGCCGCCAGGTAGGCGCTCGCCCATGCGGCGCTCCACAGGCACCATGCGCCCAGGTGCGCCCATCGGATGGCACCCGTGGCGGCGCCGGCGGCCAGCAGGGTGGTCGTCACGGCTCCGGCCACCAGTGTGAGCAGGAAGCTGCCTTTTCCCATGACCAGCGCATTGACCAGCAGCAGGGCCAGCAGTTTCGTGCGCGGATCGACCCTCACAGCAGTCCGGCGCGCGCGAAGTGACGGTCGATGACCCGCATGGCCATCCATGCGGCGCCGATTCCGACCAGGCAGACGACGACTTGGAAGAGGATGAGGTTCGTGGGGGTGAAGACCTGTTCCATGAGCATCCGGTAGTCGTGGCCCTGGCGTTTTTCGATGCGTTCGAAGAATGCGGTGGAGCCCAGGACGACGGGCAGCAGGGGCGCGATGGTCCAGAATTGGAAGACGCCGTAGGCGACCCACACGTGGGGGCGTGAGGCGTGACGGCCGGCTCGCAAGATGAGGTCCGCGGCCAGGCCGCACAGTGCGGCGACCACCACGGTGGCCCAGAACTGGCCGAGCAGCACCATTGCTCCTCCGACGACGGTCCCCAGCAGTGTCATGGCGAACATGTGGGGTGTGCGCGCCATGAACAGGATGACAACGGTGGCGTTGACCAGGGTGCCCACGAGGATGCCCGCCAAGTGCAGGGGCGGTGAGATGAAGCCGATCAGGGCGGTCAGGAAGAGGATGACGAAGTAGATTGCGGCGAAGATTCCGACGTTGACCAGGGCGCGGGCGTTCAGGGCGCTCGCAGGGCGCTCGGCCTGCGGGCGTGTGGGGGTCGGCGTGGCGGGTGGGGTCGGGGAGGTGGACATCGGTGCTCCGGGGACGAGGGCGGGCGGCGGTGGGATGCCACCGACAACGTTCCGAGGATGGCGCATGAGGCGTGTCCGACACGCCGTTTCTTGACGATCATGACTCAGGTGTCATGAAACTTCGGGGTTCTGGCCGCCCTCGGACGGCTTGCGGGAAACGATCCACACGGCCACGGAGACCAGGGGCATGCCGACCAGGTCCCAAATGCTCGGCACCTGGCCCAGGACCACCGCCCCGGAGAGCGTGGAGGTGGCGGGAAGCAGAGCCGTGAGCAGGGCGAAGGTGGAAGCCGGTACGCGAGCCATCGCCACTGCCTCCAGGCTGTAGGGCACGACGGTGGACAACAGGGCCACCCCCACGACGGCCGCCAGGACCCACCAGGTGGAAAGAGCGGCCATTGCCCCCGGTCCCAGAGCCGGTGCGAAGACCAGGGCGCCGGCCGCGCAGCCCAGAGCCAGATTGGTCACGCCCGAGCGCTTGGAGGCGATCCTTTGCCCCAGGACGATGTAGGTGCCCCAGGCGGCAGCGGCGCCGAGGATCCACGCGAGTCCCGTGAGTTGTCCGGGGTCGCTCAGGTCGAAACTCAGACCGCCGATGCAGGTGACCCCTGCCAGCGCAAGCAGGGCGGCGATGCGTGGGGCCGGGCCTCGGCCGCGCACCATGGCCACCGTCACCGGGCCGAGGAACTCCACGGAGACCGCAGGCCCCATGGGTAGGCGGGCAATGGACTCGTAGAAGCAGACGTTCATGAGGACCAGGACCACTCCGAAGAGTGCCGAGTGGGCCAGGTCTTGGCGTGTGAGCCCGTCACGCCACGGGCGTCGCCACGCCAGCAGGACCAGGGCGCCGACGAACACACGCCACCAGGCGACCGATGCCGGGGCAACGAGGTCGAAGACGATGACGGCGACAGCCGAGCCGATGTACTGGACCAGTCCCGAGGTGACGACCAGCAGATGCGGCGGAATCCGCTGCACGAACCCTGTCGAAGCGCCCCCTTCGCCCACATTCGCCTCCCAGTTCCATCCCAAGGCGCGGCGAGGGTGGCTCGGGGATGCGGGTGAGAGTCACTGGACGCCGCTCGGGAGCCTCATTGTCGCGCACAGGAGGCGGGCGGTGGAAGCACCGACCGATCGACGGGTCGCCGGATCAGGTCACGCGGCGCAGCATCTCCACCTGGGACTCGCCGGCAGGCAGGCCTTCGATGGCGCGCAGGTGGATGACCCTGTCGGCGCATTCGGCCACCAGCTCCGGGTCGTGGGTGACCACCAGGACCACTGCCCCGCCTGCGGCAAGGTCCCTCAACTGGGCGTCGATGCGAAGCAGTTGGCGGTGATCGACTCCGGAGGTGGGTTCGTCGAAGACGTGGATCCGGGCTCCGCGTGCCACTGATGCGGCAACCGTGAGCCTTTGCTTCTGTCCTCCCGACAGGGACAGCGGATGGCGCTGGGCAAGGTCCAGCAATTCGAAGCGCGCCAGCAAGGCATCGACGTCGACCTGCGCCAGGCGCTGCTTCGACAGGCCCAAGGTGACTTCGCCTCGCACGGTGTCGGAGAACAGCTGGCGGTGCACGTCCTGCATGACCATGGCGCTGGCAGCCAGACGCCGCGAGGAAGAACTGGGGGTGCCGTCAAGCAGGATCTTCGAGCCTCGGGCGGGCCTTTCCAACCCGACCAGGATGCGACACAGCGTGGACTTGCCGACTCCGTTGTCACCTACCAGGGCGCTGACCGCGCCTGCCGGCAGGTCCAAGGCGTCGATGTCGAGCACCGGGTGGCGCCCGTAGGAAAAGCGCAACTCGCGGATGCGCACACCGTCCTCGTCATCGGGGGCGTCCTCGTCCTCGACGCGGACCCATGCGGAATCGCTCAGCGGATCCGCGGGCGGCACCAAGGTGCGCAGTCCGGCCCTCTGGCGAGCTTCGTCGCTCATCTCGCGGAACTCGTCGCCGCTCCACTGGCCGACGATCCGCCCGCCTTCGACCAGGTGGACGCTGTCGACCAGGTCGCGCAGGAAGTGCAGGCGGTGTTCGGCAATGACGATGGTGGCCCCGTGCTCCTTCATGCGGGCCAGGATCTGCGTGAACTCGCCGATTGCTGCGGGGGAGAGGTTCGAGGTGGGTTCATCCAGCAACAGCACCGGGGTGTCCGCGACCAGGGCCTGCGCGCACGCGACCTTTTGCAGCTCTCCGCCGGACAGGGCCGACAGGGGCCGCGCCCACAGGTGGGTGATGCCCACTTCGTCCAGGGCTCGCGCGCAGTCGGCGAGGATCCGGTCGGGATCCAGCCCGTAGTTCTCGCCGCGGAATGCCAGTTCGGAGTTGACCGTGGGGGTGAAGAACTGGGTGCGCGGGTTCTGGAAGACGGTGGAGGTGGTGCGTCCGGCCTGTGACAGGTCGGTGGCGGGCACGTCGACACCGCTGACGCTGACCTCACCGTCCAGGCGGCCTGCGTGAAAGTGCGGCACCAGCCCGTTGAGCAGGCGCAGCACGGTTGACTTGCCCGATCCGCTGGCCCCGCACAGCAGAGTGAGGGTGCCGGGAGTGATCTGCACGTCGATGTCCTGCAACGAGGGCGGGACCGCCGCCGCGGCTGCGGCCAAGGCGGCCTCGTCCGGCGGCGGCCCGTAGGGGGAGGCTCCTGCCGAGCCGTCGCGCCCGTAGGTGAAGGAGCGCACACGGATGCTCACATGTCCGGTCGGGTCCTGGGTGGCGGGCTCGGGCGTCAGTGAATCGTCCACGGGAACTCCCATCCACTCCAGGCCAACGCGACCAGGAGGAGGGCGAATGCGAGGACGAGCAGGTCCCACGGGCCAAAGCCGAGTTTGACCACCGACGTGCGCGGCCCTGAGCGGTCCAAGCCACGGATGAGGGCCGCTGCGGAGAGCTCGTCGGCCATGCGCGTGGTCATGGCCAGCAGTGGGACCAACACGTGCTCCGCGGTGGCCACGGGGTTGAGCAGCACCGAGCCGAGGGTCGGGAAAACTCCTCGCAGTCGCATGGCGTCGATGATGGCGCGCAATTCGCGGATGATCGACGGGATGAATCGCAGGACCACGGCGACGGGCAGGACGATGAGCCCGGGTACGCGCAGTGAGCGAAGGCCCGCCAGGAATTCGCCTGAAGTCGTCGAGGAGACCAGCCAGGTCGCCATGCCCAACGAGGTCGCGAATCGGGCGAACCACTGGGCGATGACGGCCACCCCCAGTCCGGCGGGTGTGGACCACACGTGTGGGACGAGGACGCAGCCGACCAGCATCGTGGTGACTGCCAGTGCGTAGGGAACCCAGTGCTTCGCGGCCAAGGCGTCCGCCAAGAGGATGACGGCGGTTGCCGCTGACAGGATGAGCACGCTCGTGGGGCCCAGTGACAGGACAAGGGCGTTGACCAGGACGACCAACAGGACGCGGCTGCGGGGATCTGCGTGGATCCTGATGGGCCTGCGGGCGTCTTCCCGGCGAAATGTCAGGGGGTTCGCGGTGGGTGCGGCGGTTTGGGCGGCAGTGGCGGTCACAGGATTCCTGCGCGGGTGAAGTGCTTGTCCAGGATGCGGGTGCCCACCCAGCCCGCAAGGATCGAGACCGTCATGTTGGCGACCATCACGACGACGACCATCACCGGCGAGAACAGCAATTGCATGTCGTGTGCGTAGGACTGGCCCATCGAGGAACCGATGTGCGCGAAGTAGTCGGCCGGGGCGAGGAAGATCGGCAGGAACGGCCCGATGACCCACCCTTGGAAGAGCGCGAAGCCGAAGATGTTCATCCAGCGATTGCGGTAGCCGCCCCATGCGATCAGGGCGTCGGCGACCAGTCCCAGCACGGGGGTGATCACCAAGGTTGCCCAGAAGTGTCCGGTCAGCACCATGAGCAGCCCGACGACGGTCCCCAGCAGGGTCATTGATCCGAAGGCGCGCGCCTTGACCATGAACAGCATGATGATCGTCCCGTTGACGAGGCTTCCCACCAGGAAGCCGACGATCTGCGCACCCGGTGCGATCAGGCCCAGCATCCCTGTGCCGAACATGACGACGAAGTAGAGGGCGGTGAAGACCCCGATGTTGATGAGGGTGCGGGCGTCGAAGCGGGCTTTCGCGGGAATGTCGGTACTCATGGTTGCTCCTGGGGTCACGAGGGCGAAATTTCGGGCAGCCTCACACGCCTTGGGACATCCCAAGGCCATTGTGTGAAGACTCGGCCTTTGGTCGGCATGGCCCGCACCACCTTCAGATCACACCCGCCTTGGTGAAGTGCTTCTCGACCAGGCGGGTTCCCAGCCAGCCGGCCGGCAGCGAGGCGACGAAGACGACGGCACCCATGCCCACCACCATCCACGGGGTGAAGTAGGCCTGCATCTGCGCGGCGTACTCCGCATTCGTGTGTTCGCGCAGTTCCGCGAAGTAGGACTGCGCCGCGAAGAGGATCGGAAGCAGCGGCCCGACGACCCACGTGGAGAACAGTGCATAGGCGGTGACATTCGCCCAACGTGAGCGGTAGGCGCCGAGTTTGACGATGAGGTCCGCCGCGAGCCCCAAGCCGATGATGAGCGGCAGGGTGATCCCGGAGTGGAAGATCGTCATGACGCCCCCGACCAGCAGCGCCAGCATGGTCATGGCACCGAAACGGCGAACCTTCGCCAGGTAGAGCATGACCACGGTGCCGTTGATGACGGCCGCCAGGACATTGCCGGCGACCATGAAAGGCGGCCCGGCCACCTTGGCGGCGGCAGCCACCAGCAGCACGGTGAAGTACAGGGCGGAAAAGACGCCCACGGTGATGAGGGTTCGGGCATCCAGGCCATGTGGCCTCACGGCGACACCTGCCGCACCAGTCGCCTCCGACCCGGCTCCCGACGGATCGGTCGCAGGCGAGACTCTGTCCGCTCCGCTGATTGCCTTGGCCACGGTGGTCACCCCTGTCCGCCCCCTTTTCTGTCCTCCAGGCCGGTTCCGTCCTCCAGGCCGGACGACGCGAATAAGGTTAGCCCAACCTAATGGAATGAGGAAAGGGCCGTCCATCAGCGCATTCCGAGACCACACGGCGCCACCGCCCACGTCGAAGGACAGGGGAGGCACACTCGGTGCACAATCGAGACATGACTGACTTCCCCAGCCTGAACACCGCAGCGAGCCGATCCGAGGCCGAGTGGCGCAAGATCCTTTCGCCGATCGAGTACCACGTCCTGCGCGAAGCCGGAACGGAACGACCCTTCACCGGAGCCCTGCTGGAAGAGCGCCGCCCGGGCACCTACTCGTGCCGGGCCTGCGATGCCGTCCTGTTCGACTCGGACACCAAATTCGACTCGCACTGCGGCTGGCCCAGCTTCTACGACGCCAAACCGGGCACGGTCACCTTCATCGAGGACCGCAGCCACGGCATGGTGCGCACCGAAGTGCGCTGCGCCACCTGCGACTCGCACTTGGGCCACGTGTTCCCCGACGCCCCCGACCAGCCGACCGGGCAGCGTTACTGCATGAACTCCGTGTGCCTGCGCTTCACCCCCGAGAAGGACTGAGGTGCGCGGCCACCACCCACGACCCGGCCAAGGGCTCCCCTGAGTCCATTCGTCGCACCCGTCGGGACCGGGGGCGCCGTCACCGCGCCTTTGTGGCGGCCGCCTCCACACCACGGTCCTCGTCGTCACGGCCACGCGTGTCACGCCTGCGCGTCATCTCCTCACGTTCGGCCAGGACGTCCTCTCCCGGGCCCTCCCAGATGTGCGAACGTTCCTCGGCCTCGGCCGAACCCGAGTAGAGGCGCTCTCCCTTGCCGCCTCCCACGGCACGCGCGATCGAGGTGGCCGACAGCACCTGGGTGGAGGCCTCGGCCTCGTCCGACCCCCTGTCCAGCCGTTTCTGCCGCCGACCCTGCTGCCCCTCCCCTCGCCCGCGCCCCGTGGTCGGCGAGCACGTCACAGCCGGGCTCAAGGCGTCCTCGTGGGCGCCCGTCTCTTCCTCTTCCTCCCGAGCGGCACCGGAGGAGCGGATCCACGGTTCTTCCCGGACGATCCAGTCGACCAGGGCCTCACGTAGGTGACAGCGCAGGTCCCAGAGTTTGCCCGAGTTCTCGGCTGAGACCTGGATTCGCACGGTGATGCTGTCGACGTCGGCGGCGCTCATCTGCACGGCCCACGTGCGCCCGTCCCACAGGTCGGTGGAGCTCAGGATCTGTTCGACCTTGGCGCGGATCAGGTCCATGGGCGCCGCCCAGTCGAGGTGCAGTTCCACGGTGCCCAGCTGCTTGGCACTGCGTCTGGTCCAGTTCTCGAAGGTGTTGAGTGTGAAGTGGCGCGAAGGCACCATGAGGCGCCGGTCATCCCCCATGCGCACGACGACGTAGGACAGGGTGATCTCTTCCACGGCGCCGGAGTCGCGGTCCTTGTCGGCCACGACCACGTCGCCCACGCGGATCGCGTCGGTGAAGGCCAATTGGATGCCGGCGAAGACGTTGCCCAGTGTCTGCTGGGCGGCAAGGCCTGCGACCACGGAAATCACACCCGCAGAGGCCAGGACCGTGGCCATGGCGGCGCGGGTGGCTTCGAAGGTGTAGAGAATGCTGACCACGCCCACGAGGACCGCGACCAACTGCAGCAGCCTGCGCATCACCTGGGCCTGGGTCTCGAATCTGCGGGCGCGTCCCTTGTCCGCCGCCGAGCGGGCCCTGGCGGCGTCCTCGAAGACCCAGGCCGCAGACCATCCCACCCACGTGAGGGCAGTGATCGCCAGGACGAGGACGAGGTGCGCGGCCACGGCCGGGACCGGCCCATTCAGCCACGAGGTCGCATCCTGGCTGAGCATCGCGAATTGCAGGCCGGCCCACGCGCCCCACACCATGAGGGTCACGTACAGGGGGGCGCGGATCCGCTGGGCGATGGTGCCGAGCAGGGTGCTGGCCCGCAGGACCCTTCCCACCAGCATCGAAGCGATGGCCGCCAGGACGAAACCGGTGCCGACTCCCACCAGGATCGAGGCCGCCAGCGCCGCCGTGTCGACCGCACCCTCGACCACGGGTGAGGCCTGGTCGCCCGACTGGGGGGCGTCCGTGGGGGTCGCCGATTGCAGGCGTGCGCTCAGGTGCAGCCAGCCCGGAAAGTGGTACGTCATGGAGCAAGACTATGTGCGCGACCCGCGACCAGGGCAGAGGTGAGGGCCCTCACAGGAATCCGTTTTGCCAAGCGAGGCCGCTTCTGCTTATGCTTCTACCCGTCCTCGGACGCCAGTCCGGTGGCCAACGGGCCCCCATCGTCTAGTGGCCAAGGACACCGCCCTTTCACGGCGGCGACACGGGTTCGAATCCCGTTGGGGGTACTGCTCTTCGTGTCGACACGTGGAGACAACTCAATAGGCCTTGTGCTTGTTGCAAGGCCCCGTAGCGCAGTCGGTTAGCGCGCCGCCCTGTCACGGCGGAGGTCGCGGGTTCGAGTCCCGTCGGGGTCGCCACCAGACCACTTCCGGTCCGGTCAATGGCTCTGTAGCTCAGTTGGTAGAGCGTTCGACTGAAAATCGAAAGGTCACCGGATCGACGCCGGTCGGAGCCACCAGCACAACCCCGGGATCCCACGGATCCCGGGGTTCGTCGTCGCCAGGGGGCACCGGCGTCGGCGCAGGCGCGAGTGGGGCCGTGGCACCGCGGTGGGAGGACCGCTGGGTGAAAGTGAAGCCGAGTCTCACCCCGGGCATCGCCGCATCCTCGTCGAAGTTGCTCGGGTACCATCGGAAATCCGTCCGGGACCAGCAGGGACGCCTCGGACGGAGGCTGCGCCGCGCGGAAGGAGAGCACATGCATTCCCACCTCGCACCCGACCTCGTACAGCGCACGCCGGCGCCAATCGCGGCCCGGCCAACCGGCACCGTCCTCGTCCGATCGACACGGGAGCACTGACCCATGGGATCGCGCTACGAGACCCAGGACAGGCTGATCGCCGCCACACGGCAGATCATCATCGACGAGGGCGTCGAGGCCACCAACCTCGAACACATCTGCAAGGTGGCGGGCTTCAGTCGCGGCGCCTTCTATTCGAACTTCTCCTCCAAGGACTCCCTGCTGGCCGCCATGGCCGAGGACGAGTACTCGACCCTGATCGAGCGCCTGCGTGCCACGGTCGATGCGTGGGCGGCACGTGAGGACCTCACCCCGAGCGCCGAGGGATCCGCAGACGAGCAGGACCCGTTGATGGAGAACCTGCTCTTCGAGGCACTGGACGCGATCGGGGTCGACAACAGCCTGTACGTCCTGCACTCCGAACTGCTCATGCGTTCCATCCGCGACCAGGAATGGGGCATGCGCCTGCTGGAGATCAATGTCGAGTTCGTCAATGAACTCGGGCGCGTCCTGGAGTACATCCTGGTGGCTGCGGGGCGCCGCCTGACCAAGCCCCTGCGGGCGATCACACATGCGGTGATCGGCATCGTCATGCGCGCCTCGGGTGTGGCCGCGTGGCGGAACTCGACCCGTGCCGCAGCCGAGGCGCGCGCCCGCGACGGGCGGGCCCCCGCCTTGGAGGCGGCACTGACCAGCAGCGCCATGGCAGGAGACGCCATCGGCGGCGGCATTGCGCAGGCCCACATCTCACGCGGCCCCAGTGCGGCCACCACATCGGGCTCCGCCGAGTCGAATGCTGCGGGCCGGGAGGTTCTGGAGACCATCCTCCTCATCCTCTACGGCGCCTCCGAGCCCTCGGACCAGACCCCGGCCCACTGAGGAAGGCCCGCCCGCCGCGCTCGGCGCCGCTCAGTCGCCCCGGAAGGCCACCACCCTTTCGTCCCTGCGCGGCGGAATCGCAGGCATGCCCAGGGCCACCGGCGCCTGCGACGAGGTGGCCCCGGCGGCGCCCTCGTCCCCTTCCACGACCCCACAGGCGCACCCGCATCCGCAAGTGCCACCGCACCCGGCTCGCAGGCGAGGCTGTTCCCCCCACTCCATGGGGATCACCTCACCCATGGCACCGGCCCCGTCCTCACCGGCCGCCTCACGGTGGCGCTGGACGGCCGTGGCGATCATCAGCTTGATCCGGTTGAGCTGGTTGACCTCGGAGGCACCCGGGTCGTAGTCGACCGCGACGACATTGGCCTGCGGACACCTGTCACGCAGCGCCCGGAACATGCCCTTGCCCACCACGTGGTTCGGCAGACACGCGAAAGGCTGGGCGCAGATGATGTTCGGGCAGCCGTGCTCGATCATGTCGACCATCTCGGAGGTCAGGTACCAGCCCTCACCGGCCTGGTTGCCCATGCGCGCGATGTCGGTGGAACGCTCGGCCATGTCCTTGACCCGCCGGTGCGGCTCGAACTTGCCGCCGGTGCGTGCAAAGGCCGCGTGTACGGGAACCTCGTAACGCTCCATCGCCCACAGGGCCAGCGGCATCATCCACCGCGCCTTGCCGTCGAGGCCCAGGTGCTCGTGGTCCCACTCGGCAGTGGCCGCCGAATAGTGGAAGAACTGCATGAGACCCGGCAACTCGGCCTCGCAGCCCTCGGCTTCGATGACGTCCACGGCGTGGTTGTTCGCATCCGGGTGGAACTTCACCAGGATCTCCCCCACCAGGCCCACGCGGGGCCTGCGCGGCTCGTCCCTGAGGGGTAGTGCATCGAATTCGGCCACGCACCGGGCCACCAGTCGCCGGTAGGTCACGCGTGATCCCCACGGACGCCGGGCCGACCACGTCGGCGACTTCCCGGTACCCAGCCACTCGCGGAAGATCGTGTCCCACCTGCGGTACAGGGCCATTGCCGAACCGGCTTCCGCCTCGTAGGGGCGCACCCGCAACAGCACGGACTGCAACATGTCGCCGATGACCAGCGCCTGTACGCTGCGGTGCAGGTCTTTCACGCCGATTGTGAACCCGGGGTTGTTCTCCAGGCCCTGGACCGACACCGCGATGACCGGCACCTGCGGGTAGCCGGCGTCACGCAAACCCTTGCGCAACAGGGCCACGTAGTTCGTGGCCCGGCACATGCCGCCGGTCTGGGTGATGGCCACGGCCGTGCGTTCCGGGTCGGCGCGGCCGCTGCACAATTCCTCCAACAACTGGCCGATGACGACGATCGACGGGTAGCACGCGTCATTGTTGACGAATTTGAGGCCCACTTCCATCGATTCGCGGCTCGTGTGCTCCAGCAGCCGCACGTTCAGGCCAGCGCGGCGGAAGACGGGTTCCAGCAGGCGGAAGTGGATGGGAGCCATCTGAGGGATGAGGATCTGCCAGCCCTGCTCGCGCATCTCCTCGGTGAACTGGGCGCGCACCTGCACATGTCCTGCGGCAACCGCTGCGGCCTCCTCGCGGGCGGCGCGCTCGGCCGGGTCCTGCAGCACCGTGGTGTCGACGATCGCCGAGCGCAGTCCTGCACCCTCGTCGGTGGGTGCCTCGGCGTCCGCGGGGGCGGTGGTGGCGCGCTCACACACGGCCGCCTCCAGGGAACGCAGCCGGATCTTGGCTGCGCCCAGATTCGAGACCTCGTCGATCTTGAGGACCGTGTGGACGTCGCCACGCCCTTCGAGGATCTCCATGACCTGTTCGGCGGTGACCGCGTCCAGACCGCATCCGAAGGAGTTGAGTTGGACCAGTTGCAGGTCGGCCTCGTCACCGACACGGGCGGCGGCCTCGTACAGACGCGAATGGTAGCTCCACTGGTCCAGGACACGCAGCGGACGCTCCAGGCGGCCGTCGGCGATCGAATCCTCGGTCAGCACTCCCATGCCCAGACCAAGGATGACCTCCGGGATGCCGTGGTTGACCTCGGGGTCCAGGTGGTAGGGGCGGCCCGCCAGGACGATGCCGCGCACCCCGTGGGCGCGCATCCACTCCACGGACTCGCGCCCCTTCTCGCGCAGTTCCTCACGCCAAGCGGCGTCCTCGGCCCATGCGGCGTCCAAGGCGGCGCGCATCTCCTCCACGGGGATGTCGTGGCCGAATGCAGCGAACTCCTTGCACAGGTGCTCGGGCAGGTACTCGCGGTTCGCCAGGTTCACGAAGGGACTGATGAACCGGATGTCGCCTTGGCGCAGGCGCTCCATGTTGTTGCGCACGACCTCCGGATAGGTGGCCACGATCGGGCAGTTGAAGGAGTTGTCGGCACCTTGGCTGCGCTGCTCGTACATGACACAGGGCATGAAGATCGTCGTGATCCCCTTGTCCAGCAGAGCCTCCACGTGGCCGTGGACAAGTTTGGCGGGGTAGCACACGTTCTCCGAAGGAATGGACTCCATGCCCTTTTCGAACAGGTCGTGGTCCGAACGCGCCGAGATCATCACACGGAAACCCAGGTGCGTGAGCATCGTGAACCAGAAGGGGTACTCGTCGTACATGCCGAGCACCCGGGCGATGCCGATGTCTCCGCGGTGGGCCTTGGCTTCGGTCAGGCGCCGGTACCCGAAGATCCGCTTGTACTTCCACTCGTAGAGGTTCGGCAGTTGTGACTTCTTCGGGACTCGTTCCAGCGAGGCGCCGCGTTCGCAGCGGTTGCCCGACACGTGCCTTTCCCCGTTGGAGAAGGTCGAGATCGTCATCCGACAGTGGTTCTGACACAGGCGGCAGGTCTTGGACTCGGAAGTGACGCAGAAGCCCTCCAGGTCCTCCAGACGCGCCAGTGAGGATTCCCCTTCGCCGCTGTCGTGCATGCGTGCGGTCAGGGCGGCCCCGTAGGCGCCCATGAGTCCGGCGATGTCGGGGCGCACGACCTCACGTTCGGTGAGCACTTCGAAGGCGCGCAGCACGGCGTCGTTGAGGAATGTGCCGCCCTGGACGACGACCTTGTCCCCCAGGTCGGAGGGGTCCTTGAGTTTGATGACCTTGTACAGCGCGTTGCGCACCACCGAGTAGGACAGCCCTGCCGAGATGTCTTCGACGCAGGCCCCTTCCTTCTGTGCCTGTTTGACGGAGGAGTTCATGAAGACGGTGCAGCGGGTACCCAGGTCCACCGGCGATGCTGCCCGGGTGGCGGCGGAGGCGAAGTGTTCGATGTCCTGGCCCATGGTGTGGGCGAAGGTCTGCAGGAAGGATCCGCAGCCGGCCGAGCAGGCCTCGTTGACGCTGATGGAGTCGACGGTGTGGTCCTTGATCCGCAGGAACTTCATGTCCTGACCGCCGATGTCGATGACGGAGGTGACGCCGGGGTGGACGGCTTCGGCGGCCCGATAGTGGGCCATGGTCTCGACTTCGCCCTCGTCCATGGTCAGGGCTGCGGCGACCAGCCCTTCGCCGTAGCCGGTGGCGCAGGAGCGTCCGATGGTGCACTGCTCGGGCAATTCGGTGCGCACGCGGCGTACGATCTGGACGGCTGCGGACACCGGGTCGCCCTCGTTGGAGGCGTAGTGGGTGAAGACGATGCGGCCTTCCTCGTCGATGACGACGGCTTTGATGGTGGTGGACCCGGCGTCCACCCCCAGCCAGCAGCGGCCCTTCGCCTTGGCAAGGTCCAGTTTGGGGACGGCATTGCGTGCGTGACGGGCGGTGAAGGCGGTCCGTTCGGCGTCACTGGCGAAAAGGGGTGGCATTCGGGCCGATTCCGCGGTGACGGGGGCGCTGCGCAGCGCGTGGACGAGGGCGCCCAGGGTGGTGGGGGCGCCCTCGGCACCCCTGGCGTTCTCCTGCGGGGCCGCCATGGCGGCGCCCATTGCGACGAAGAGCTGCGCGTTCTTCGGGGTCACGAAGCCGCCTGCCTTGGGCAGCAGCCTTTCGTAGGCCTTTCGAAGCTGCGGAAGGAAGTGCAGTGGCCCGCCGAGGAACATGACTGTGCCGCGGATCGGACGCCCGCAGGCCAGGCCCGCGATGGTCTGGGTGGCCACTGCCTGGAAGATGGAGGCGGCAAGGTCTTCGTGGGCGGCGCCCTGGTTGATGAGGGGCTGCAGGTCGGACTTGGCGAAGACTCCGCAGCGCGAGGCAATGGGGTGCAGGTGCGTGTGGTGGGCTGCCAGCGCGTCCAGACCTGAGGGGTCGGTGTGCAGCAGGGTGGCCATCTGGTCGATGAAGGCGCCTGTGCCGCCTGCGCAGGTGCCGTTCATGCGCTGTTCAGGCGTGGGGTGCAGGTAGGTGAGTTTGGCGTCCTCGCCGCCCAATTCGATGACGACGTCGACGTCAGGGTGCAGGCGGCGGGTGGCTTCGGTGCCGGCGATGACTTCCTGGACGAAGGGGACACCGATCGCCTTCGCGGTGGTCAGGCCGCCGGATCCGGTGATGGCGGCAACGATGCGGGTGCCGGGGTGTGCCCGTCCCACGTCTTCGAGCAGCCGGGTGAGTTCGGCGCGCACGTCGGCGTTGTGGCGTCGGTAGTCCCCGTGGACCAGCGTCCACGAGAGCGGGTCCATGAGGACGGCTTTGACCGTGGTCGACCCGACGTCGATGCCCAGAGCGAGCACCGGCGCGCGATCTCGAACGTCCTCCATTGCCTCCACCTCCACCTGTCCGGGGGTTGTGATCGACGTTACGAGGGACCACACTGAGTTTCAACGGCGTTGAAATGAGAGGGGTGGCGGTGACTGCATCAAGGAGGAAACGCCCGGAGAATCGCAGAAATTTCCCTGACGACGAGGGCGGGGTTCGCGCGGGGGAGGTTGAAAATTCCTCCTCAGAAATTCGAACCAAAGGCTTGCCCAAATCCGGGCGGGGCCCACGTGCCCGCCGCGGCCAGATGCGCGAGACGATCCTGACCTGCGCCCGCGAGCAGTTCTCCACACTGGGTTACGAGGCCACGACCATCCGCTCCATCGGCGCGGCAGCCGGATGCGACCCGGCCCTGGTCACCTACTACTTCGGTAGCAAGCAGCAGTTGTTCCGCGCCTGTTTCAACCTGCCCGAGGACCCCACGGAACTCATCCTCACCCGCGCCAATGAGGGGCTCGACGGCCTGGCCAGACGCCTTCTCGAAGGCGGCTTGGACCTGTACGAGCAGCGCCTTTCACGCGAGACCATGGAAGCCCTGATGCGTGCCCTCATCACCGACAGCGCCACCACCCAGCGATTCCGCACGTGGTACCGCGAAGAGATCCTGGGCCAGTGGTTGGAGTCATTGGGTGTGGCCGAGGACCCGGCGGTTCTCGCCCGCATCGAAGCGATGCTGGGCTCCATGTTCGGTATCGCCGTCATGCGTTACATCGTCAACCTGGAGCCTCTGGCGTCCATGAGTCGCCGGGAGCTCATCGACATGGTCGAACCCGGTCTGCAGCGCCAATTCGACGAGGTCGTCGCCTTGGCCAGGACCCGGGCCGCCGTCCGGCAGTGGTCACCCCCGACCTCGTGAGCATGACGGTCGCCGCCGCACGATTCTGGCGCCACATCGACGCCGACTGGATCGTCCGCTCCGACTCTTCGGTGTCGGTGGTGAATGCCGCAGACATGTCCGCCTGACCCTGCCCAACCTTGCCGAATCGGGAAGCGCTTTGTCAGTCATCTTGAGGAACACGGGAGCGCCCTCCTCGACGGCAAAAGAGTCCATGTCAGTGACCCCGAGTGTTCACACACGAGGAACATGACTTCACGCCAGCAGCCGGGCAGGTATGGTCACATCCGCCTCCGTCCGGCGCAGGTGGGACGAAAACGGGTCGGCGTCCCTCGGGCGCCGCCGAGCAGGCTCAGTGGAATCCGTCGACGATCGTCGCAGCCACCTCAGACCAGGCAAGACGCGTGGCCGGACGCACCCTGGCCAGGTCGATCCGGTCACCGTCGGCCACAGCCGGGTCATTCGGGACGATGACGACACTGCGGCAACGCTGGGCCAAGTACTGGCGAATCGCTTCCTTCTGGACGCGGGTCGTCACCCCGTCCTTGTCGGACAGGACCACCACGGCCTCCTGCGCCAGACGCTGGTATCCGTGCTGGGCAAGCCAGTCGACGGTGCGGGCGGCACGCTTGGCACCGGAAACCGCGTAGCTGGCGGCAATGACCACCGAATCGCAGCGATCCAGGATCCCCGACATCGCATTGTGGGTGACGCCCGTGCCGCAGTCGACCAGGATGATCGAGAAGAAGCGGCGCAGCAGGTCGTGCACAGCAGCGAAGTCCCCTGCGGTGAGACTGTCCGACACGGCCGGATCCTGTTCGCCGGCCAGGACGTGCAGGCGATCGATCTGGATGATGTACTCCGACAGGTTCGCCCAGTCGCGGACCCCTTTGACCTCACGGACCAAGTCGGAGATCGTACGCGGATTGACGCGCAGCAACTCGTCCTCACCCAAGAGCCTCTCCGCCAGGTCGCCGGAGTCAGGGTTGGCGTCCACGGCCACCGGCGGCGCTCCACGCAGAGCCGCCAGGGTCAATCCCACACCCACGGTTGTCGAAGTCTTGCCGATTCCCCCCTTGAAGGACAGGAATGCGGTGGTGCGCGGCTGCTGGATGATCCGGCTGATCCGCGCGTTCCTTTCGACCTCGGCCTTCTCCAGTGCGCTCTGCCCCAGGTTCACGCTGCCTCCGGACAGGCGGTACAGGGCACCGCGCAGTCCTTCACGGGGGACGGCACGCGGCGGGCGCACCAGCAGTGGCTCATCAACAGCGAGTGTGGAAGGCGCGCCTGGATCCTGGCCGACCGCAGGACTTCCGACGCCTGCGGCCAGCCCTACCTCGGGCTGCGCCGGTGGGGCTGACCGAGCCCCTTTCGGGTTGGCGTACGCGGCTCGGGTCGCTTCGGCCGATTCCACGGGGGGTGCGGCTTCGAGCGCATTGGCCTGTTGGTCGACGGTGAACCATGATCCGGCGCCACCTTGGGTTTCGTCCATGCCCCACACGAGGACGGGGTGCCCGAGAGTGCGGGCGAATGTCGCCAAGTGTTCGAAGACGGAGACGTACACATTCGGATCGACCATCTCGACGGCAACCCCATTGACGGTCGCTCCACCCTCGCGTCGGATGACGGCGACGTACTCCGCGGTGTACATGTGCACTCCTCCTGGCGGTCCCTGGAACCGTCGTTCGAATTTCTCATTGACTAGACTAACTTTGCGGACGACCACCCGCCGCCCGGAACGGGGGTGCGGACCAGAGCTGGAGGAGGCGCGTCGATGCCCTACGCCTACGACGACCAGCTCGTGGACGCGGTCTCCGTGCGCTGTGTGCGGCCATTGCCTTCAGCACCGGACTGTTTCGCCAAGAGGCCCTCAGACACCAGCAACAGCAGGAGCGCTGGAACCAAGGAGCTTCGGTGGTGGACCAGTGAGCGCCGACCCGTTCCTGCGCTTGTCCTGGGAGGCCGACGCTCCGCCTGTTCCCATCATTTCCGACGTGGCGGATGCAACTGCGCAACGTGAGGTCACGGGTCGGCGGATGCTGAGGGTGGCGCTGGCAGTGATTGGGGCATGTTCCTCGTTCCTACACCTCTCCGAGCTCTCCGGCGCCCCGTTGCCTCACGTGGCCGCATGGCTGGAGACGGCGACAATCATCGTAACGGTCCCGCAATGCCCACCGTCGCACAGGTGCCGGGTCGGACGACGGTTCCAGTCCGGAAGCCGAATGGGCTTCCCTCGTCAGCGCGCGGGGCACGTCCGGCTCATGAGGCTCCCCCCCCCTCAGCGCACGCAGCTCCCCCACTTGCCTCGACTCAGCCGGCCCCCGTCGATCCGCGTTACCGCAGGCTCTCCTCGCGACGCGGGGATCGCGTGTGGAAGCGCGCCTGGGCGCAGGCACCATGCCAACGCGCAAGGTCAGCGCCAACGGCGAGGAAGAGGCGCACTCGCGGGAGACCCCTTCATGGCCAATGAGGTCAACCTTTTGTCCGAACGTTTCGGCAGCGCTCCAGCCTGCCGATCCTGGTCCGCTCGGACTCGGTGGGGCATGTGAACGCAGTGGCCCCGCCCCCCCCGTGTCCCTGCCACCACCCCAGCACCCCGACTTTTCGGCGCGATTCCGCCCCGGATACATCGGTGTATTTGTTCTTGGACGCGCCTTCTCCAAACATTGACGGTGATGAGCCAGCCGCACGACTCCGCCCTCGTCCTCCGCTTCGGGACAGTCACGTCGACCCTCGACGTCCTGGCCCAGCGCCTGGACGAGAACCCCGACCTCGCCCCGTGGACCACCGTGACCGCCATCCACCAGGTGCGCGGACGCGGCCGCTCGGGACGCACCTGGGTCGACCAGGACGGGTCCGCGCTGCTGGCCGCCACCTTGGTGCAGGTCAAGGACGACGTGCTCTCGTGGACCACGCTGGTCGCAGGACTGGCTGTGGCGCGCTCCCTCGGATCGCATGGGGTCGACGCCGACCTCAAGTGGCCCAACGACGTCCTGGTCAACGGCCGCAAGGTCTGCGGCATCCTCTGCGAGCACCTGGGCACCACCTGCCCGGCGGAGGACCCCCACAATCCCATCACATCTGTCGAGGAGTCCCCATGCAGTCATCTCGTCGCCGTCGGAGTCGGCCTGAACGTTCGCCACGTACCTGCCGAAGCGGGCGCGCTCGCCGGCGCCCTTGACGTCCCCACCACCTGGAGCGACGACACGCGCCTGCGCGAGTCGATCCTGGCCGCCTACCTGCATGAGCTGAGGGAACTGCTCGACCGGGGCCACCCCGGGGCCTGGCGTGAGGAGTACACGCGCCGCCTCGTGGGAATCGGCCAGCCCACCACCGTGCACTCCCCCGACGCATCACTGCGTCACGTCATCCCCGTGGGTGTGGACGGTGACGGGGCCCTCGTCGTCGACGAGGGCGGGACCCGCACCCTCGTGACCGTGGGCGACGTGGACCTGCCCACGCACCCGGGCCCACTGTCCGACCCGGCCGGAAACCCCGACCCCTCCCACCCCGCATCCGCCGACGACACCGCCCCCGCCGCCCTCGACGGGTCCGGCGCCCCCACACCTGCCCCCGCAGACTCACAGGAAGGAGCTCACCGATGACCGACATCGGGACCCACGCCGCTCCCACGCGCCGGATCCGCAAGGTACTGGTCGCCAACCGAGGCGAAGTCGCCGTCCGTGTCGTGCGTACGGCGCGCGAACTCGGCATCGCCTCCGTTGCCGTCTACTCCGACCAGGACATCAACTCCCAGGCATGCGACCTTGCCGACGAGGCATTGGCCTTGGGCAGCGCGGTGCCCGCCCAGACCTACCTGAACTCCGAAGCAATCCTGGACGCCGCCGCGCGCAGTGGCGCCGACGCCGTCCACCCCGGGTACGGGTTCCTGTCGGAGAACGCCGATTTCGCCCAGGCCGTCACCGACGCGGGCCTGGTGTGGCTGGGCCCCAAGGCCGAGGCCATCCGGTCCCTGGGTGACAAGATCTCGGCCCGCGCGATCGCCACATCCGTGGACGTGCCCGTGGTGCCCGGCGGGCAGCTGCACGGCGACCCTGAAGGCGCCCGCACCCAACTGCTGTCCTTCGCCGCCCAGGCCGGCTACCCCGTCCTGGTCAAGCGCGCGGACGCGGGCGGGGGGCGCGGCATCACCCGCTTCGACAGCGACGAGGACGTCACCCGCTTCATCCAGGACCTGCCCGGCCCCGAGGCCCTGGCCGGCTGTTTCGTGGAGAAGATGGTCCGTGGTGCTCGCCACGTCGAGACCCAGTGCGCCCGCGACGCCCACGGCAACTTCCAGGTGGTGACCACTCGCGACTGTTCGGTGCAGCGTCGCAACCAGAAGGTCGTCGAGGAAGCACCCGCCCCACACCTGCCCGAATCGGTGGACGCCGACCTTCGCCAGTACTCCCGGCGTCTTTTCGAGGCCGTCGACTACGTGGGTGTGGGCACCTGCGAGTTCCTTGTCCCCTCCGGCGGCTCCGCCTACTTCCTGGAGGTCAACCCGCGCCTGCAGGTCGAGCACACGGTCTCCGAGGAGGTCGCCGGCATCGACCTGGTGCGCGAACAGATCCGCATTGCCGAAGGCCGAACCCTGACCCCTCTGGGTCGACCCCGCGGCCACAGCTTCGAAGTGCGCATCACCTCGGAGAACCCCGCGGACGACCTCATGCCCGCCACCGGCGCGATCAGCGCCATCACGTGGCCGGGCGGCCCGGGGGTGCGCGTCGACTCCTTCGTGCGTCCCGGCGACGTCATCGGATCCGACTTCGACTCCCTCATCGCCAAGCTCATCGTCACCGCGCCGACCCGCCGTGAGGCCCTTGCCCGCCTGCTGCGCGCCATCGACGAATTCGAGGTCGAGGGCCTGCCGACCTCCTCGCCGCTGCTCACCCACATCCTCACCCACCCGGACTTTTGCGGGCCGGACTCGCCTTGGGCCCACGCCAGTGACGAGGATGTGGAGGCCGCCCCGTCCTCGTCCCCCGTGTGGCCGCGCGGGGACCACCCCTTCGCCGTTCACACGAAGTGGATGGAGGAGCGGGGTCTGCTGGACCAGGTCAAGCAGACCCTTGCCGACGCGGCCGGAACGCATGTGCCCCCCACCACCCCCTCCGGCGGCGTTCCGGTGGGGCTGGCCCCCACGGAGTCCTTCGTCATCGAATTGGGGGGCCAGCGCATGACGCTGAAGGTCCCCGAAGGAATGTTCGGGCGCAGCCCGGCGGCCCTGCCCGCAGGGGCGGCCGTGCCCGTGCGCCGCCAGACCCTTCGCGGTCGCGGACGGGCACGTGGCAACGAGGGCGCCGCCGCAGGCACTCCCTCCCTGCACGCCCCCATCCAGGCCACCGTCGTGCGCGTCGTCGCCGAGGTCGGCGCCCAGGTGCGCGCCGGGGACCTGGTGGTGGTCCTGGAGTCCATGAAGATGGAGAAGCCCATCCACGCCCACGCCGACGGCACTGTCAGCGCCATCCACGTCCAGGCGGGCGCCACCGTCAAGGCAGGCGACCTCATGGTGACCATCACCCCCGGTGAGGGCGAGAACGCGAAGGAGGACCAGGCATGAGTTCACAGGACGTGGCGCTCGAACAGGTCGAAGTCACCTCACGTGCCAACTTCGTGGCCAAGAGCCGCGCGATCATCGAGGCGGCGGAGGAGCGCGCCCGCCAGCGTCAGCACCCGCACGGGCGCCGCACCGCACGCGAGCGCGTGAAGGAACTGCTGGACGAGGGCTCCTTCACCGAACTCAACCGTTTCGCCGGCGGCGACATGGACAAGGGCGAGTTGGGGTCGGCGGTCATCACCGGCGTCGGAACGATCGACGGACGGCAGGTGGCCGTCTACTCGCAGGACTTCTCGATCATGGGTGGCACCCTGGGCCAGGTCGAGGGCGACAAGATCCTGCACATCATGGATTCGGCGATGAACCTGCGCATCCCGATCATCGGCATCCTGGACTCGGGCGGCGCCCGCATCCAGGAGGGTGTCATGGCCCTGGCCCAGTACGGGCGGATCTTCAAGAAGGCCACCGAATGCTCCGGCGTGGTCCCGCAGATCTCGATCATCCTGGGCCCGTGCGCCGGTGGCGCCGTCTACGGCCCGGCACTGACCGACTTCATCATCATGACGAAGAAGTCGTCGTACATGTTCGTCACCGGCCCCACGGTGGTCAAGGCCGCCACGGGTGAGGACATCGCCGCCGAGGACCTGGGTGGCGGGGACCTGCACAACACGATCTCCGGCGTGGCCCACTTCCTTGCCGAGGACGAGGACGAGGCCCTGGACTACGCCAAGACCCTCCTGTCCTACCTGCCCTCGCACTGCCAGGAGGCCCCTCCCCTGTTCCACTTCGACCCGGCCACCGACACGCCGCCGGAGGCCGCGAATGTGGGCGACCTGGTGCCGGAGTCCCCCAAGCAGGCCTACGACATGGTCGAGGTCATCCAGACGCTGGCCGACAACGAGGAGTTCCTGGAGGTCCAGCCCCTGTTCGCGCCCTCGATCCTCATCGGTTTCGCCTCCTTCGAGGGACGCCCTGCCGGCATTGTCGCGAACCAGCCGCTCAACGACGCGGGCACCCTGGACGTGGACGCCTCGGAGAAGGCGGCGCGTTTCGTCCAGTTCTGCGACGCTTTCGGCATCCCCATCGTCACCCTGGTGGACGTGCCCGGCTACCGGCCCGGCTCGGAGCAGGAGCGCGCGGGCATCATCCGCCGCGGCGCCAAGCTCATCACCGCCTACGCGACGGCCTCGGTGCCCCTGGTCACCGTCATCATCCGCAAGGCCTACGGCGGTGCGTACATCGTCATGGGCTCGAAGTCGCTGGGCGCGGACGTCAACTACTCGTGGCCGGCCTCGCAGATCGCCGTCATGGGATCCGAGGGCGCCGTCGACATCGTCTTCCGCCGCCAGTTGGCCAAGGCCGGCCAGGAGGGACGCAATGTGGCCGAACAGCGCGCCCACTACCAGGCCATGTACGAGAAGCAGTCCGTCAACCCGAATCTGTCGCTGCGAGGCGGCCAATTGGACGGGCTCATCGAACCGAGCCGGACCCGAGAGGCCATCGCCCGCTCGCTGCACGCCCTCGCCACGAAGGACCGCAGCGTCCACAGCCCCCGCGTCCACGACAACGCCCCCATGTGACCTGGCCTGACGAGCCGGCCCCACACACGTACCGACCCCACCAGCCCCACACAGACGGGAAACCCTGATGACCAGCTTCCTCACCACCCTGACCGACGACTTCGCACTGGTCCTTGGCGGGCAGGGCAGCGCCTGGCGCGCCGTCCTCGACTCCTGCCTGGCCCTGCCCACCCAGGGTGAGCGTCTGCGCGCCGTCTACCACGCCGCCCGTGCCCGCGTGGCCCCCATCGCCCTGGACCTGCTGACCCATGCGCCCGGCGCCTCCGAGCGCCTGGACGCCCTCATGGCCGGCGGCAGCACGGACGAGGACATCGACACCGCGCCCTCCGTCTCAGGGGCGGGCATCGCCTTGGCCCAGTACGGGGCTTTGCTGGACCTGGAGGGCACCGGCCTGGACCTGCGTTCCACCCGTCCCATGACGGTCCTGGGCCACTCGCAGGGCGTCCTGGGTGTGGCCCTGACTGCCGCGCACATCGCCGAGGACGAGGACGGGATCGTGCAGGTCCTGGCCTTGGCAGGCATCATCGGCGCTGCCGCCCAGCACGTGACCTTCCGTTCGGGCGGCCAGGCCCGCTCAGGCGCCACCCCGATGTTGTCGGTGCGCGGAGTGCCCTCCGACCTGCTGGACTCGGCCTTGGCGCAGTGCGAAGGCGTGAACGTCGCCGTGGTCAACGGCCGCACCGCGCAGGTCCTGTCGGGCACCCCGGCCGACCTGGAGGCCGCACGGCGACTCATTCGGGCGCGCGTCGAGGCCTACAACACGGAGTTGGACTCCCACGTGCACGGTGGTTCCCCGGTCGAGGCCGTCTTCGACTTCCTGCCGGTGGACGCCCCCTTCCACTCGCCTCTGCTGGCCGACGCCCTGACCCTTGTCGACCAGTGGGTGGCGCGCCTGAACGAGGCCGGGAAGGGTTTCGACGCGCAGCTGGCCCACGACTTGGCTTCGCAGATCCTCGTCGAGCCCACCGACTGGGCGGCTGAGGTCGCCTCCGCCCGCGAGCAGGGTGTCACATGGTTCCTGGACCTGGGCCCGACCCCGATGGTCGGCCGCCTGACCGCGCCTCTGCTGGCCGGCACGGGCGCCGCCGTGGTGGATGCGTCCACACGGGCGGCCCGCACGAGCCTTGACCTGCCCGGCAACGAGGTTCCCCGGCCCGTCTCCTGGCAGTCCTTCGCCCCCAGGCTGGTCGAGCTGCCCGACGGGCGCACCGTGGTGGACACGGCGTTCACGCGCCTGACCGGCAAGTCCCCCATCATCCTGCCCGGCATGACCCCGACCACCGTGTGGCCCGAGATCGTCGCTGCCGCCGCCAATGCCGGCAACTGGGCGGAGATGGCTGGCGGTGGCCAGTACTCCGAAGAGGTCTTCACCGAGAACCGTCAGGGTCTTGCCCGCCTGTTGGAGCCGGGTCGCACCGCCGGCTTCAACACGATGTTCTTCGACCGCTTCATGTGGAATCTGCAATTCGGTGTCAACCGCATCGTCCCGAAGGCGCGCCGTGCCGGTGCCCCCATCGACGCGGTGACCATCGCGGCCGGCATTCCCGAACTGGACGAGGCCGCCGAGCTGCTCGATCAACTGCGCGCCGACGGATTCAGCTTCATCTGCCTCAAGCCCGGCACGATCGACCAGATCAACCAGTGCTTGGACATTGCCGACGCGAACCCCGACTTCCAGCTGATCCTGCAGGTCGAGGACGGTCACTCGGGCGGCCACCACTCGTGGGAGGACCTTGACGACCTGCTGCTTGCCACCTATGCGCGCATCCGCGCCACCCCCGGAGTGGTCCTGGCCGTGGGTGGCGGCATCGGCACCCCCGCTGATGCGGCCCGCTACGTGAGTGGGCGCTGGGCCCTGGCCCACGGGCGTCCGCTCATGCCAGTCGACGCCGTCCTGGTGGGCACTGCCGCCATGGCCACCCTTGAGGCGCGCACTTCGCCGCAGGTCAAGAGGCTGCTCATGGAGACCCCGGGTGTGGGGGGCGACGGCTGGGTGGGTCGCGGCCTGACCGAGGGCGGCATGACCTCCGGCCTGTCGCACCTGGACGCCGACATGCACGAGATCGACAACTCGTCCTCGCGCGCCTCCAAGTTGATCCACGACCTCGGCGGAGACCTGGAGCTCATCCGCGAGCGCCGTGAGGAGCTCATCGCCGCCCTGGGCCGCACCGCCAAGCCCTACTTCGGTGACGTGGAGGCCATGACCTACGCCGAGTGGGCCACCCGTGTCGTGGACCTGTCCTTCCCGTGGGCCGACTGGACGTGGGCGGACCGTGTCCTGGACCTGTTCCACCGCATCGAGGCCCGCCTGAACCAGGCCGACCACGGCCAGGTTCCGACCCTGTTCGCGGACCGCGCCGCCCTTGACGATGCTCCTGCGGCCCTGGCCACCCTGCTGGAGGCCTACCCGCAGGCCGCCACGACGAAGGTCGCCCCGGCTGACGCCGCATGGTTCCCGGAGCTGTGCCGCAAGCACCACAAGCCCATGCCCTTCGTGCCGGTCCTGGACACGGAACTGGCCCGCTGGTGGGGCACCGACACCCTGTGGCAGGCCCACGACTCCCGTTTCGACGCCGACGCCGTCCGCATCATCCCGGGGCCGCGTTCGGTGGCCGGCATCGACCGCATCGACGAGCCCGTCGGTGACCTCTTCGCCCGTTTCGAAGCCGCCATCGTCGAGGACCTGCAGGCTTCGGACGCGCCCGTGAGCCACGTGTGGTCGCGCTTCGGCAATGCCGCGGACATGGAGACCTTCCTGCGTTCGGTGCCGACCATCCAATGGGCCGGCAACCTGGTGGCCAACCCGGCCAACGCCATGCCCGACGCCACTTCCATCGTCATCGACGAGGGCGGGGTGGGCGTCCTGGTCCACTGTGAGACCCCGTGGGACCGCCTGGGCACCGACGCGCCGCACGCCGTGCGCGAGATCCTCATTCCGCTTCAGGTCCCGGCCTCGTGCGCGACCGGCGGCTTCCCCGTGGTCGACATGGAACGCCTGTCCGTGTCCGCCTACGACCTGCTGGCCGGCGCGGCGGGCGTGGGTACGACGACGGTGAACGGTGACCGCATCGAACGCATGCCCGCCGTGACCCCGGATGAGGGTTTCGGCACCGTCAGCGACCATTTCACCTTGTCGGCGGATCTGGGCCGCGCCCACGGTGCGGTCACGGGCGGGGCCCTGCGGGCAGAACTCACCGACCTGGTCCCCGACGCCCTGGTGGGCCCGTGCTGGCCCGCCATCTACACGGCTCTGGGCACTGCCGTCCACGACGGGGTGCCCGTCATCGAGGGCCTGGTCAACGCCGTCCACCTGGACCACACGGTCGTCTTGCATTCGGCCCTTCCGGCGCCCGGCACCCGCGTGGACGTCGTCTCCCGCTGCGCGGAGCTGTCGGAGTCCTCGGCAGGACGCGTCGTGCGCGTCGAACTGCGGTTGACCGTGGATGGTGTCCCCTTCGCGGACCTCACGGAGCGTTTCGCGATCCGCGGCCGCGTGGCCTCCACCCAGCCGCCCTCGGCGGCCCCCGACCACGCCCTCGGCGTGGACCTTGCCGACACGACCCGCAGCTTCGTGCGCCGCGCCCTGGTCAAGGCTCCGGCCGACATGACGGCCTTCGCCAACGTGTCGGGTGACTTCAACCCGATCCACACCTCGGCTGCGGCGGCCGGCCTGTCGGGACTGCATGCGCCGCTGGTGCACGGCATGTGGCTGTCGGCCACCGCGCAGCACGTCATCGAGGCGGAGTCGATCTCCGGCGTGGACGCGCAGGCGGCGCTGGGCATCATTCGCGGTACCCGCACCCCGGCCTTGGAGATCATCGGCTGGTCCTACCAGATGCACGGCATGGTCGACCTGTCCGACGAGGTCGAGATCACCGTCGAGCGCGTGGGGCGCAGCGGCGGCTTGCTTGCCCTGGAGGCCACCTGCCGTGTCAAGGGCGAGGTCGTGTCCATCGGCAAGGCGCTGGTGCGCGCTCCGGTCACCGCCTACGTCTACCCCGGTCAGGGGATCCAGCGTCAGGGCATGGGCATGGAGGACATGTCGCCCGTCATGCGTGAGGTGTGGCGCCGCGCCGACACCCACACCCGCGAACACCTGGGCTTCTCCATCGAGGCCATCGTGCGTGACAACCCGACCGAATTGCACATTGGTGACGAGGTCCTGCGCCACCCGGACGGGGTCCTGAACCTCACTCAGTTCACGCAGGTCGCGTTGGCCACGCTGGCCTACGCGCAGACCGAGGACCTCAGGGCGCGAGGCGCCTTCGTGGACGCTTCGATCTACGCCGGACACTCGCTGGGCGAGTACAACGCGTTGGCTTCCTGCGCGCGCATCTTCCCGCTGGAGAAGGTCCTGGAGATCGTCTACCAGCGCGGCTCCGCCATGCACCACCTGGTCGAGCGCGACGAGTTGGGGCAGTCGAACTACCGTCTCGGGGCGCTTCGTCCCAACCAATTCGGTGTCGGTGACCAGGGCGTGCGCGAGTACGTGGCGGGCGTGGCCGAGCAGTGCGGCGAGTTCCTGCAGATCGTCAACTTCAACCTGGCGGACACCCAGTACGCGGTGGCGGGAACCATCGCGGGCCTGGAGGCGCTGGGCGCCGACGCCGCCCGCCGCGCCGCCGCCTTCGGAGGCAAGCGGCCGTTCATGCTGATCCCCGGTATTGACGTGCCCTTCCACAGCTCGCGCCTGCACGCGGGTGTGGCACCCTTCCGCACCAGGCTGGAGGCGATGATCCCCGCCGACCTGGACCTGGAGGTCCTGGTGGGCCGCTATGTGCCGAACCTGGTGGCACGCCCCTTCGAGGTGAGCGAGGACTTCGCCCGCTCCATCCTGGAGGTCGTCCCCTCCGAAGCCGTCCAGGGTCTGGTGGAGGACTGGGCCAAGGCGTCCGCGAACCCGGCCGCCACCGGCCGGACGCTCCTCATCGAGTTGCTCGCCTGGCAGTTCGCCTCGCCCGTGCGTTGGATCGAGACCCAGGACCTGCTCTTCTCCGACCGTGAGCAGGGCGGCTTGGGCGTGGAGCGCCTGGTCGAGGTGGGTCTGGGCACGGCACCGACGCTGGCGAACCTGGCCGAGAAGACGCTGCGGATGCCGCGTCACCGTGGCCGCGTGGTCGAGGTGTTCAACAGTGAGCGTGACGCGGCCCGAGTGCGCGCCGAGGACGTCGTCCAGGCACCCGTGGACGAGGTCGCTTCCCCTGTGGCCGAGCCGGTCGCCACCGAGGCTCCCGCCGAGGCGACCCCTGCCTCATCCGCCCCCGCAGCCCCGGCGCCCGCCGCCCCGACTCCCGCGGCTGCCCCCGCCGCCGGTGCACTGTCCGGCGCGGAGGTTCCCGACAAGCCGCTGCGCGCCTCCGAGGCCGTGCGGATCCTGTTGGCCCACGCCAACAAGCTGCGTCCCGAGCAGGTGGAGGACGGCGACACCGTCGACTCCCTGACAAATGGTGTGTCTTCCAAGCGCAACCAGCTGCTCATGGACATGGCGGCCGAATTGTCCGTGCCGACCATTGAAGGCGCGGCCGAGGCGACCATCGGCGCCCTGATGCCGACCATCGACTCGGCGGCCGGCAACTACAAGCCCTTCGGCCCGGTCCTGGGTGAGGCCATCACCGCCCGCCTGCGCAAGCTGCTGGGCAGTGCGGGCCTTGCCCCCACGCATGTCGCCAGCCGGGTGACGGGCGCGTGGGGTCTTGGCCAGGGCTGGGCGGACCGTGTGGCAGCAGAGGTGCTGCTGGGCACCCGCGACGGGGACTCGGTTCGCGGAGGCGCCTTGGGCACCTTGCCCGCATCGATTGCCTCGGCAAGCGATGCCGACGCCCTGGTGGACGCCGCCGTCCAGGCCGTGGCTGCGCGGGCCGGCGTGTCCGTGGCCCTGCCCGGTGCGGGCGGCGGCGAGGGCGCAGGGGTTGTCGACTCGGCGGCCCTGAACGCCCTGACCGAGCAGATCCTCGGCAAGGACGGTCTGCTGGCCACCCAGGCCCGCGAATTGCTCGAGCGTCTCGGTGTGGACCTGCGTCCCAGCGTGGTCGCAGGTGAGGACCTGTCCGCCTTGGCAGAGGCAGTGGAGGCGGAACTGGGTCCGAAGTGGGTGGACTCGGTGGCCCCGGCCTTTGCGCCCGAACGCGCTGTCCTGCTGGATGACCGGTGGGCGAGCGCCCGCGAGGACCTGGCCCGCCTGGTCTCCGGCCAGTTGTCGGTGGGCGAGTTGCGCGTGGACGGCTTCCGTGGGGCCGGCCAGAACCTGGCCGACCTCGCCACCTGGTACGAGGCCCGCACCGAGGGCGAGGTCCGCGAGTTCCTCACCCAGGTGCGCCGGGCCGCTCTGGCGCAGGTCGGCGGCGAGTTCTCCACCGATGTTGCTCTGGTCACCGGTGCCGCCCCGAATTCGATCGCGGCCGCCGTCGTGGCGCGTCTGCTCGAAGGCGGAGCCACTGTGGTCATGACCTCCTCGCGGGTGGACGACCGCCGTCTGGCCTTCGCCAAGGAGCTCTACCGCCGCCACGGTTCCGTGGACTCCGCCCTGTGGCTGGTTCCGGCGAACATGGCGAGTTTCCGCGACGTGGATGCTCTGGTCGCCTGGATCGGCGCGGAACAGACCGAGACCGCGGGGGCCACGACCACCGTGGTCAAGCCCGCGCTGCTGCCCACCCTGTTCTTCCCCTTCGCGGCGCCCTCGGTGCACGGCTTCCTGGGTTCCGAGCCGCATGCCGCCCTCGCCCAGGAGCGTCTGCTGTTGTGGAGCGTGGAGCGCGCCATCGACCGCCTGGCGTCCCTGGACGTGTCCACGGCCGTGGGGCACCGCGTGCACGTGGTCCTGCCGGGTTCACCCAACCGCGGCATCTTCGGCGGTGACGGCGCCTACGCGGAGGCCAAGGCCGCCTTCGACACGATCGTCAACAAGTGGTCGACCGAGCGCGGCTGGCCCGAGCGGGTCACCCTGGCCCACCCGCGCATCGGCTGGGTCAAGGGCACTTCCCTCATGGGCGGCAACGACATCCTGGTCCCTGCCGCCGAAGCCGCAGGCGTCCACGTGTTCACTGCCGAGGAGGTGGCCACTTCCTTGGTGGACCTGGCCAGCCGTGACACGCGGGCCCGCGCTGCCCAGGCTCCTGTGGACGCGGATCTGACGGGTGGTTTGGCGGAGGCCGGACTGGACCTGCCCGCACTGGCCGCCGCCGAACGCGAGCGCGCCCGCGCCCAGGGGGAGTCGACCTCGTCCGAAGAGGCTGTGGCCACCGTCGCCGCCCTGCCGAACCTCGTCCGCCCGGCCCTGGCCGAACGACTCGACTGGGGTCAGGTGACCACGGCGCTGGACGACCAGGTGGTCATCGTCGGCATCGGCGAGGTCTCCGCCTGGGGATCGGGCCGTACCCGCAACCAGGCCGAATTGGCCGATGGCACCATCGACCTGACTGCCGCGGGCGTCCTGGAGCTGGCGTGGATGACGGGTCTGGTGCGTTGGGCGGACTCTCCCGCCGCAGGCTGGGTCGACGCCGAAGGCAACCCGGTGGCCGAGGCCGACGTCTACGACCGCTTCCGTGACCAGGTCATCGCCCGGGCCGGCATCCGCCACCTGAGTGACGATGCCGCCATTGTCGAGGCCGGCTCCGACGACGTGGCCACCGTCTACCTGGGCTCCGACCAGGTGTTCGCGGCCCTGAACCGCCAGGACGCCCAGGCCTATGTGAAGGCCGATCCCACGCACACCGAGACCTGGTTCGACCAGGAGCGGGGCGAGTGGATGGTGCGCAAGAGTGCCGGCTCAGCGGTGCGCGTGCCGCGACGGGCGACTCTGACCCGCACGGTCGGCGGGCAGATGCCCGACGACTTCGACCCGGCCAAGTGGGGCATTCCCGCCTCGATGCTGGAGGCCTTGGACCCGATCGCCGTGTGGAACCTGGTGACCGCCGTCGACGCCTTCATCTCCTCCGGTTTCACCCCGGCGGAGCTGCTGCGCGCCGTTCACCCGGCCGACGTGTCCTCCACGCAGGGCACAGGCATCGGCGGCATGGAGTCGCTGCGCAAGGTCTTCCTGGACCGCTTCCTGGGTGAGGACCGCCCGCAGGACATCCTGCAGGAGGCACTGCCCAACGTGGTCGCCGCGCACACCATGCAGGCCTACGTGGGCGGCTACGGGCAGATGATCCATCCGGTGGGCGCGTGCGCCACGGCCGCGATCTCCATCGAAGAGGGTGTGGACAAGATCCTGCTGGGCAAGTCGGACTTCGTCGTGGCCGGCGGCATCGACGACATCTCGGTGGAGTCCCTGACGGGATTCGGTGACATGAATGCCACCGCCGAAACGGCGGCCTTGCTGCGCCGAGGGATCTCCGAGCGTCACATCAGTCGTGCGGGC
Source organism: Schaalia sp. 19OD2882 (assembly GCF_018986735.1). Taxonomy (NCBI): domain Bacteria; kingdom Bacillati; phylum Actinomycetota; class Actinomycetes; order Actinomycetales; family Actinomycetaceae; genus Schaalia; species Schaalia sp. 19OD2882. The sequence goes on from NZ_CP065521.1 coordinate 2,325,592, forward strand.
GACCGCAGGCGTGCGGGCTTCCTCGAGGCCGAGGGCGGCGGCACCGTGCTGCTGACCCGAGGCAGTGTGGCCGCCGACCTGGGTCTGCCGGTCCTCGGCGTGGTCGCCTACGTGCGTTCCTTCGCCGACGGCGCGCACACCTCCATCCCGGCCCCCGGCCTGGGGGCGATGGCCGCCGGGCGTGCGGGCACGTCCTCGCAGTACGCGAGGGCGTTGAAGGGCCTGGGCCTGGGCGTCGACGACGTCTCGGTGGTCTCCAAGCACGACACCTCCACTCGCGCCAACGACCCGAACGAGGCGGAGCTGCATGCGACCCTGTGCCGCGCCCTGGGCCGTACGCCGGGCGCTCCGCTGCACGTCATCAGCCAGAAGACGGTGACGGGCCACGCCAAGGGTGGTGCCGCACTGTTCCAGACGGCGGGTCTGATCGAGATCTTCCGCGACCAGGTGATCCCAGGCAACCGCGCCCTGGACTGCCTGGACCCGGAGATGAAGCCCTTCGCTCCCCTCGTGTGGCTGCGTCGTCCCCTGGACGTGTCGGCCACCCCCGTCAAGGCGGGCGTGCTCACCTCGCTGGGCTTCGGCCACGTCTCGGCCCTGGTGGCCCTGGCGCACCCGACGGCCTTCGAGGTGGCTCTGGCCTCCGAGAGGGGCCAGGAGGCCGCAGCTGCGTGGCGTGAGCGCGCCACCGCGCGTCTTGCCGCGGGCCGTGGCCGCTTCGAGCGGGCGATGCTCGGCCATGACACGCTCTTCGAGCCGGTCGAGGGTCGTCGCCTGCCCGGCGGCGGCAAGGCCCACGACACGGAGGTGTCGATGCTGCTCGACCCGGCCTCGCGTCTGGGCGAGGGCGGGGTCTACTCCGCATGAGCGCATGGGTGGGCCGGGCCGGCCTGCTGGTCGGCATGGGAACGGGCATCGACCTGGTCGACGTCCCCGCCTTCGCCGAGCAGCTGGCCGTGCCCGGTTCCACCTTCGCCCGTGTCTTCACCGACCGCGAGTGGTCCCACGCCCACCGTCACGAGTCCGCGGCGGCTTCGTTGGCGGTGCGGTGGGCGGCCAAGGAAGCCGCTGTCAAAGCGTGGTCGACCCTGGTGTTCGGGCAGGCGCCGGCCGTGCCCGAAGCCGAGCTGGACTGGGCTCATGTCGAAGTCGTCCACGACGCGTGGAACCGTCCGGACCTGCGCTTCCACGGGCGGGTGAAGGAAGAGCTCGATCGCGTGGCACGTCGCTTGGGGGCGCGACTGGAGTGGTCGCTGAGTCTGTCGCACGACGGCGACCGAGCGATCGCCATGGCCACCTGCCTCGCCCTCGTCCCCCCCGATGGGCGCCCTGGATGACGGGGCCTCCCCCGACCCCACACCTGTTCTGCCCTGGCGGGCAAGACCCTCACACGAAAGGACGGACCCATGTCCGCAACCACCCGAACCCTCGCTCCGGTCCTGGCGGACAGGCTGGTCGGTTCCGCAACCATTGCCAAGGATGTCGCCCTGGTCCTCACCGGAGCCGCCGTGGTCGGCGCCCTTGCCCAGGTGAGTGTGCCGATGTGGCCCGTGTCGATCACCGGCCAGACCCTCGGCGTCCTGGTGGTGGGGGCGACCCTGGGTGCCAGGCGCGGCGCTTTGTCGATGCTGTCCTACATGGGCCTGGGCCTGGCGGGCGTGCCCTGGTTCGCGGACTTCACGGGCGGGCCGCACACGATCCTCAAACCCTCTTTCGGTTTCATCGTCGGTTTCGTGGCCGCCGCGTGGGTGATCGGTGCCCTGGCCGAGCGCCGCTGGGACCGCAGCACCTGGACATCACTGGCGGCCTTCGGCATCGCCACCGCCATCCCCTTCGCGGTGGGAGTGCCGTGGATGTGGGCCATTCTCCACTTCCTCATGGGCAGGACCATGGGGCTGGCCGCAACCTTGCAGGCCGGTCTGGTCCCCTTCATCCCCGGGGGTGTCATCAAGGGCCTGTTGGGCTTCGCGATCGTCACCGGAGCGTGGCGTCTGCTCGACGGGATGGGCCGCCGCAGCCTCTGACCCGCCCCTGTGGACAGGTGTACGACAACTGGGAACAGTTCTTGGCATCACACTGGTCAAGTCTTGGAACGAGAGGGAAATCCTCTCCTCGGCGCTTCGGCGAACCGTTTCAGCGCCCGCCGGCGGCCGCAGCGGGACTGTTCACACCCTGAACCGATCCGTACGCTCGAATGTGGCCTGACCTCCGCGATCCGGAGGCTGCCACGATCCCACATGCGGAAGGACAACCTGTGCACACACCCCGTCGACGCGGTCGCGCCCTCGTGACCTCATTGCTCTGTCTTGCCCTGCTGGGCGCTGCTGCGCCCGCAGCTCTGGCGGACACTCCTGAGGAGGCCCCCGGACACGGCGCCCCCGCAGCCGTCGCTCTTCCCGACACGCTCCAGGTCACCGGCGTCATCACCATCACCCGCGCCGACCCGGCCACCGACCCCTCGCAAGAAGGAGTCGTCGAGGTCTCGCTGACCACCCCTGAAGGCCTGGTCCTGCCCCTGGAGGTCGGCGAAGAGGTCATCGACGCCTCCGGCGTGCAGGCCGCCGTGACCGTGTCGGTCCCCGACGCGGTCAAGGACGAGGCCGCCGCCCCCACACAGGATACGACCGGCGATGCTGGGCCTTCCGCAGGGGATTCGTCCTCTGAAGGGGCCTCCGCCGACCCGCAGGTCGAGGCGCTGGCCCGCGCGGCCCTTGTCACTGAAACCGCCCTGCCCACCGTCGAGATCACGCCCACGCAGGAATCCTCGACCACCCGGGCCGCCGCTCAGGCCTCCACGCACACCTTCGACGTCATCTACCTGACCTCCCCCACCGGCGCCGCACCTGATCGCAGCGCCATCGATCGCCTGGTGGGCAACCTGGGGAGCTACTACAAGGCGGAGACCGCCGGCAAGATCGCTGCCGCCACGGTCGGCAACTACCGCTCCGAGCCGATGCCCGCATCCTCCGACCAGGTCAACTACTGCCTGAACCCTGCCCAGAGGTGGCAGTGGGCGGCGGGCCGCTTCGGGCAGACCATGGACCACTACCGCCGGACCCCCTCCACGCATCTGCTGGTCATCCAACAAAACGGCGCGTGCCCCAGCTTCACGGCAGAAGGCCTGGCCGACTGGAGTGCGGCGGCCACCTCCGACAGCGGCGGCGCCATCTGGCTGGCCGACCGTGGAGGCAACCACGGGGCGATCGAACACAACAGGGTCTTCCTGCACGAGTTCGGCCACAACATCTCCTTGGGCCACTCCGGCACGCTGGACTGCACCACCGCGACCGTCCCCTACCTGGACACCCGCGCCTTCACCGAAGGATCCGGGGACGTGTCCACTCCGACCAACCCCGACTGCCGGCAGGCCCCCTACGGCGACCGAGCCGACTCGATGGGCTTCCCGCTGAACCCCATTAGCGCCGACGGTCAGCCCCTGTCCACCCCGACCTCGCTGAACTCCATCCACCGCAAGCGCCTGGGGGCGATCCCCGCAGCGACGATCCGCCGCGTGACCCGCTCCGGCGGCGCCGTCCAGGACATCGATCTGGTGCCCAGCACGTCGACCTCGTCCACGGCGACCCGCCTTGTCGAGGTGGTCCACCCCGACACGGGGAAGGTGTACTCCGTGGAGTACCGTGCCGGACAGGATCGTGACGCGCGCGCCGTGTACGCCGTCCCCTCGATTGCCGCCGGGATCAGCGAGGCCCCGGGTGTGCGTGTCCTGCGCGAGGTCGAGCACTACCACGACGTGGTCACCCTTCGCCGCCCGGCGCTGGCCGGTGAAGTCCCGGGCAACTACCCGTGGCTGGCGACCAACTCGACTTTCACCGCACTGGACGGCGCCTTCACGGTGACCCCCACCGCCCAGTCACTCACCGGCGCGCGCGTGCGCATCGCATTCGCCGCCAACCCGGCCGAGGCTCCTGCTGCGGCCGAGCCCCCGGCCCCTGCCGACCCGCTGAACCCCGCCGCCGACATCAAACGCCTGTGGGGCACCGACCGCGTGGCCACCGCCATCGCCCTTGCCGGCGAGGCTCCCGCCTCTCCGGAAGTCATCTTGGCCACGGGCCGCGACTTCCCGGACGCCTTGGCCGCAGGTGGCCTGGCCAGCGCCATGCTCGCACCGCTGTACCTGACCACCTCCACCGGCGCTCTGGAGCCTGCAGTCCTGCAGGCGCTGCAGGCCCGTGAGGCGCGCCGAGTGACGATCGTCGGCGGCACCGGCGCCGTCCCCGCCTCCGTTGAGGCCTCCCTGACCAAGGCCGGCTTCAAGGTGCGACGCATTGCCGGTGGTGACCGCTTCCAGACGGCGGCGAACATCAGCCGGGAAGCCATGGTCTCCGGACCCGGCGTGGACCGCGTCTTCGTCGTCAACGGCATGTCCTACCCCGACGGCCTCGCCGCAGGCGCTGTCAGTGACGTGGCACGATCCGTCGTGGTCCTCACCAACGGCACGTCGATGCCCGCCGCCACCCGCACCTTCCTCACGAAGGACCGCGGGCAGCGCATCCTGGCGGTTGCAGGAGGCCTGGCGAACACGGCCACCCGTTCGGCAGGCTTTGCTCCTCAGGAGACCTACGTGGGTCAGACGCGATACGAGACCGCGAAGCTGGTGGCCTCGCGCTTCCTGGCGGACTCCTCCCGGGTGGTCGTCGCCAGCGGGACCAATTTCCCCGACGCCCTGTCCGGCGGCGCACTGGCTGCCGTGAACACCGGCGTCCTGGTTCTGACCCGACCCGAGACGCTGAGCCCTGAGGCACGTGCGGTCCTCACCCACAAGGATGCGCCACGCACCGTCCGCATCGCCGGAGGCACCTCCGCCGTGAGCAGCGCGGTCGAGACAGCCATCCGGCGTGCGTTGAACTGACGCTCGCCGCATGTCGTGCCGGGCCCTGCGATCCTTTCGCGGGGCCCGGCACGCATTCATCCCAGCTTCAACACATTCGCTTCTGTCATTGATTGTTTTCGAGCTTCCTCCACATTTCGATGCAATTCTCCTGCATTTCCGGTGGATTCAATGACGGGCCACCTCAGTGGCTCGGACACCCGTCACAGGAGAATGCGCGCGACGCGGCGACGCGTCCAGACGACACTGGTCGGCGGTCCCGACGCACTGTCCGCCCACATGTCCACTCAGGCCCGGACGAGCGCCAGGAAGTCGCATCCCTGAGCCCCCTTCGCCCACATGGGAGGCCGGGGCTCGCGCTGTGTGCGCCCGAGTTCCGTGCAGGACGAAGGCAGGTGTGCAGGAACTTCATGAAGCACTCAATCCACTTGTCTGGTAATCTTCCGTGCACCTCACATGTGCCACCCCGGCACTGCCGACACCGCGGAGCAGCCTCATGGATCACAGCGCCACGACCGACCTCGAGAACGACCTCGGCGGCATTCTGGCGCGCATGGCATCCCTGACCGGCGCCCAGCAGACTCTGCTCGCACGAATCGCCACCCACCCGGATCCGGTCACCGTCAACCAGTTGGCCGAAGAGGCTGGGCTGCACGTGTCCTCCGTGCGCGAGACCCTGGACATCCTTCACGCTCGCGGCCTGGTCCGGCGCGAGACCCTGCCCGCCCACGGACGAGGCCGCCCCGCCTTGGGTTACACGACCTTCGTGCCCGCGGACCCGAGTTTCGCGGCCCAACTGCTGGAGCAATTCGCCCAGGGACTGTTCGCCTGGCTGCACGCAAGCGGAGGGGACGCCATGGCGGCAGCCCGCGAACTGGGCCGCCACTGGGGGGAAGAGGCCCTGGCGCAGGCCAAGGTGCCGGACCATTCGACACTGGTGAACCCAAACGAGACCTTTGCTCTGGACAAGCACATGGGCAAGATCCGCCTGTTCCTCACGGCCCTCGGTTTTGCCGCCAAACCGGCGCCGGGCCGCAGCACCTCGATCGTGCTGTCGGCCTGCCCATTGACGTCGCACTCGCAGAGCCCGGACCCTCTGGCCCTGGAGATGCGCCGCGGTTTCGTCGAGCGCGTGCTGGCGCTGACCTCCAGCGGCACCACGGAGGTCATCTACGAAGCAGACGAGGAGGACCCGTTGGTCGCCGTGGTGACCTTGGTTCCCCGTGTGCCCGAAGCGGTCAGCGCCTGAGGGGACCGTCGCGCCGACACCTCCACTCGCCCGTGACGAGGGCGGGGTGCCGGAGCCCTCAGTGCTTGGGGCCTTGGCGTTTCCGACCGCGCACCATCACCCCGACCAGCCCTTCCACCGAGGGACGGCGACGCAGGTCAGAGTCGGCGGGAAGAGCCGAGGACATGGGGGCGGCCTCGGATGCGCTCCGGGTCGAAGGCGCAGGACGAGGAGCCGGCACGGGCGAGGGCGGAGGCGCCACCAGGGCGGGCTCGTCCACCACACCTCCGTGCCCCACCACCTGGGCCTCGGCCAAGGGGCGCAATCGTGGGGGCGGGTTCTGGGCGGCTAGCGACGCGGAACCGCCCTCGTCCCGTCCGTGCACCCCACGGCGCGACTCGAAGAAGGCCCGCAATTGCACCGACGCCTCCTGCTCGAGGACCCCGGCAATGACCTCCACCGTGTGGTTCATGCGCGAATCCCTCAGGACGTCGCGAATCGACCCGGCCGCGCCGGCCTTTTCGTCCCATGCGCCGAAGACCACCCGGTCCACGCGCGAGTGGATGATCGCCCCCGCGCACATGGTGCAGGGTTCCAAGGTGACCACCAGCGTGCAGCCCGCCAGGTTCCACCTGCCAAGGCGCCGTCCGGCGTCACGCAGGGCGACGATTTCGGCATGTCCGGCGGGGTCATGTCTTTCCTCGCGGCAATTCCAGCCGCGTCCGACGATGTTGCCCACCGAGTCCAGGACGACTGCGCCGACGGGCACGTCACCCGTCTCCCTCGCCCTGTTTGCATAGAAGAGGGCGCGACCCATCGCCTCTCGGTAATGTTCCATCGTCGCCACAGGTCAAGCCTAACGAATACCCACCAACGCTCGCGAGGATCATCACACTTGTGGGACATCCATACAGGGCGTCGAAAAGCGATTCCGCACAACCTGCCTCCTCGGGTGCGGCCGGGCTCGACGGAATTCCGGTCACGGGCCATTTCCCGCACGCCGCATCGCCCTCCTCCCCGGGGCATCGATCCCTCTGCCGCAGCGCGCGGTACCCTTGGGCCATGCACCTCCACGTCGCGGACCACCCGCTGATCGCCCACAAACTCACCATCCTGCGCGACCGCAACACCCCGTCGGCCACCTTCCGACAGCTGGTCGACGAATTGGTCACCCTGCTCGCCTACGAGGCCACACGTCATGTCGCGGTCACCGAAACCGCGATCAACACCCCCGTGGCCCCCACCGTCGGCAAGAAGCTGTCCGAGCCGCGCCCGATCGTCGTGCCGGTTCTGCGTGCGGGCCTGGGAATGCTCGAAGGGATGATGCGACTGCTGCCCTCGGCCGAGGTCGGCTTCCTCGGCATGAAGCGCGACGAGGACACCCTGCAGATCGAGACCTACGCCAACCGCCTGCCTGACGACCTTTCGGGCCGCCAGTGCTTCGTCCTGGACCCGATGCTGGCCACCGGCCACACCATGGTCGCCGCCGTCGACTACCTCTTCGAGCGCGGCGCCAAGGACGTGACCTGCGTGTGCCTGTTGGCCGCCCCCGAAGGAGTGGCGACCCTGGAGAAGTTCATCGGCGAGCGTGCAAACGTCAAGGTGGTCGTGGCCGCCGTCGACGAACGCCTCGACGAGAAGTCCTACATCGTGCCCGGCCTGGGTGACGCGGGCGACCGCCTCTACGGGATCGTCGACTGACCTGGGCCGCCCCGCTCCCGCAGGCCGCTTGCGCTCACGGCCCCGTCCTCGTCCATTCACGAGGGCGGGACCGCAGCCTTCGAGGCCGGACTCAGGTGGTGGTGGCGGGGTCGACCTCAGGCGGTGGTGACGACCGGCGGGGTCAGGTTCGTCACGGCCACAGGCGACAGGACCACTCGGCCGCTGCCACGGAAGACGTTGACCAGGCCTTCGCCGCTGGCCATCGAGCCGAGGAGTGAGCGGCCGGAACGCTCGACGGTGAATTGGAGGCCGGGTGACCACATGACGGCCAAGGGGCCGTCGATGCGCAGCTCGTCGTTGTCCAGGTCCACGTGGATGAGTTCGCCGTTCGGGGACCACGCTTTCCAGGGCCACGACGCCCCGGCCGAACAGGCCGAGGTTGAACAGGCCCTCGCCGCCACCGACGGCTGCCCCCAGGTTGGAGCGGGCGATGAGTTTCTACTCGATGCCGCCCTCGCTGGCCAGGAACATGCCGTCCTCGACCACGATGCCGCCGCCCCACTGGGACAGGTCGACCAACAGCACATGCTTGGTGGTGGGCTCCAGTACGACCACGCCGGTGCCGGCGTACTGCGGCTTGACGGCGGATTCGCCGATGACGGCTCCGCGGAACATCTTGCCGATCAGGTCACCTGCGCCCTTGACACCCGAGGTCAGGGCCACTTGGCCGGCCATCCACTGCATGGCGCCGGCCTGGACGGTGGCAGTGCCGCCACCCAATTCGATGAGCACTTGGCGGCGGCGCACATTCATCTGTGCTTCGAAGTAGGCCTGCTGGGCAGATTGGGCGTTGACGGACAGGTCCTTTGCGTACTCCAGGACGGAGAACATTCCGCGACTGGCGATCACGGTGATGTCGTCGTTGTCCTTGAAGTTGTGGATCTGGAAGGTCAGGGGCAGCTCCTTTGGTGGTCTTCGAGTCGCGGTCACGGTGAGCGCGTTTTGGAGCCTAGCATCGAGGTTTGTGGCGCTCCTGTCGGATCTCGCGGATCGCCACGTGCCTGGCGATCCGCCCCGAGGCGGCGCCGACGGACGAATCTCGCAGGAGGGTGTGCGGCGGCCCGGGCACCGACCGGTGGCGCCGGTCAGATCCAGCGGCGCCGTCACATCCGGCCCCACCCGTCAGATCCAGCGCTGCATGACCACCACCGTCGAGGTCTCGTACCCCAAGGACTCGTAGAAGCCCTGGGCAGCCGCGTTGGTGGCTCGCACCATCAGCATCGCCTTGGGCACTCCGCACTGCGCCAACCACTTCTCGGCGGCGGCGACCAACTGCCGACCGATACCGCGTCCCTGAAGGGCCGGGTCGACTGCGACGTAGTACATCCAGCCGCGATGACCTTCGTGGCCGACCATGACAGTGGCCACCAGCTTGTCGCCGCCCTCGTCACGAATTCCCAGCACCTGCGAAGACGGCCCGTCGCAGGCCCGAAGGAAGTCCGCCTCCGGGTCGTTCCAGGGCACGGTCAGACCGCACGCCTCCCAAAGTGCCGCCGCCGCAAGCGCATCCTGAGGCGCCAACGGGTGGATCTGCCACTCGGGCCCCTGCTGGCCGTCCACATGCGAGCTCTTCGTCGATGTCACGTCTTCCTCCTGGTGACTGAGCGGCGCTTCGACGTCCTTCACCAGGCCTCAGAAGGCCGGGATCACCGAACCGTCGGTCCACTTCTCCTCGATGAACTTCTTGACCTCGTCGGAGTGCAGCAGCTTCTCCAACTTGGCGATGGCCTCGGCCTTCTCGCTGCCCTTCTTCCACACCAGGACGTTGACAGCCGGGTTGTTCTCGGGGGATTCGACGGCGATCGCGTCCTTGGCCTGCGACAGGTCACCCTCCTGGGCGAAGTTTCCGTTGATCACGGCCACGTCCACGTCAGCCAGCGAGCGAACCAGCTGCGGGCCCTCGACCTCGATGAAGTCGAACTTCTTGATCTTCTCCACCGTGTTCACATTGACGGCACCGGAGGCCGGCAGCTTCACGAACCCCTTGTCGGCCAGCAACTTCAGTGCACGCGCCTGGTTCGCCGTGTCGGAAATGATCCCGACCTTGCCCCCTTCGGGGAACTCCTCGACCTTCTTGAGCTTGGAGGAGTAGATCGCCAAGGGCTCCAGGTGGATGCCCTTGCCCGCCTCGAACTGGTAGCCGAACTCGGCGGACTGCTCCTCCAGGTAGGGCACGGTCTGGAAGAAGTTGGCGTCCAGCTCACCCTCGTTCAAAGCGGTGTTGGGCTGGACGTAGTCGGTGTACTCGACCACGGTGATGTCGATGTTCTCCTTGGCATCGAGGTTCTCGTCGATGTAGTTGAGGATCAGCGCGTGCGGCGTCGGGGAGGCGCCGACGATCAACGTGACCGCGCCATCGGCCGCACCCGAGGCGGCCGAGTCGGCGCCCGAGCCGGCCGCGTCGGCTCCGGAGGCGGCATTGTCAGTGGCGGCGGAGCATCCGGCAAGGACCAGGATCGCGCTGGCGGCGAGGGCGGAGATGGGGCGCAGGGCTCTCATCGTGGGTCTCACTTTCTGTCGTGGTGCCCGCGGTTGGTTCGCGTCCCACCCCGGGCGTTGACTCGATTCTTTCGTTCCTTGCGCAATCCCACACAGGCGGTCCGCTTTCCGGTCACCTGTGACATCGAGTGCGCCGCCCTCGTCGAATGCTGGCAGGCCTGCGTGAATGCGCCGACCCCGCCCTCGTTGGAACACCCCGGGAGGCACTCCAGGATGGGAGCGGGGTCACACCCCAAGCGTCCGCAGAACATTCGCCCACTCAGCGGTGGTCGAAGCGCTTGGCGATCAGGTCGCCGGCCATCTGGATGACCTGCACGATGACCAGGATCGCCACCACCGTGCACACCATGACGTCGAACTGGAAACGGTTGTACCCATAGTTGATCGCCATCTGCCCCAGGCCGCCGCCGCCGACCACTCCGGCCAGTGCGGAATAGCCCACCAGTGTGATCGTCAGGACGGTGATCGACTGGACCAGAGCCGGCATGGCCTCCTTGACCTGGACACCCCACTGGATCTGGCGACGCGAGGCGCCCATCATCTGGGCGGCCTCGATCTTCCCGTGCTCGACCCCCTTGACGGCCGTCTCGACCAGGCGGGCGAAGAAGGGCACCGCGCCCACGACCAGCGGCACGACAGTGGCCTGCCATCCCAGCGTGGTTCCCACGATGAGTTTGGTCAGGGGCAGCAAAGCAATGATGAGGATGATGAAGGGATAGGAACGCAGAATGTTCACCACCAGGCCCAGGCTCTGGTGCAAGACCTTGTTCGGGCGCAGGCCGTCCTTGCCGGATTGGACCAGGACCAGGCCCAGGGGCAGTCCCAGGATCACGGTGAACAGGGTCGAGAACCCCGTCATCAGCAGCGTTTCGCCGATCGCCGGCAGGAATTGTCGAGTCAGGGCCGGGTTGTCCAACCACATCGGGTCGTCCTTGCCGGCACCCAGGAGGGCCGCGGCGGCCCGAGCCTGCGACAGGGTGTCGAAGAGCAGCGAATTCGTGTCCACGATGGTCATGCGCGACGCTCCTCCGCGTGGCAGTTGTTGGCCTGGAGCTGGGCGATGATCGCTTCCTTGTGGATGGTCGGCACGGACAGGGCCATGCGTCCCACCTGCGCGGTGCCCATCGACTCGAAGGTGCCGCCGGTGACGTCAGCGCCCATGGAGGCCGCCAAGTGCAAGACATTGGCACCCGTGGGCACACCCGGCCTCGAAGTGAACATGACGTCCAGCACGGTCATGGCCTGCGGCACGGACGCGTCCGCAATGTTCGGCAAAGGCACGAGTTCGCGCGCCAATGGGCTGGACGGTTCGGTGATGACATCCTCGACGCGCCCGGACTGGAGGATCCGTCCCTGCCCGAGCAGCGTCACCGAGTCGCACAGGTCGCGCACGACCGACATCTCGTGGGTGATGACCAAGACGGTGACGCCTTCGCTGTGGCGGATCCGGCGAATGAGGTCCAGGATCTGGCGGGTGGATTCGGAGTCGAGGGCCGAGGTCGGCTCGTCGCACAGCAGCACCGCCGGAGAGTCCGCAAGGGCCCGCGCGATGCCGATCCTCTGGCGCTGTCCGCCGGAGAGCTGCGAGGGGTAGGAGTCGCCGCGCCCGGACAGGCCCACCATGTCCAGAAGCTCTTGGGCGCGGGCTTCACGTTCGGCGCGCGCGACACCGGCGAGTTTGAGCGGGTATGCGATGTTGTGCAGGGCGGTGCGCCCGTCGAGCAGGTTCGCGGCTTGGAAGACCATGCCGATTCGGCGTCGGGCCTGGAGCAGTTCCTTGCCGCGCAGGGTGGAAAGGTCTGTGCCGTCGACGGTGATGACACCTTCGGTGGGCCGTTCCAGCGCGGTGAGACAGCGGATGAGGGTCGACTTGCCGGCGCCGGACTGGCCGACGATTCCGTGGATGGTGCCGCGCTCGACGTCCAGGGAGACACTGTCGAGGGCGACGACCTGGTTTCCTCCCTTGACGGGGTAGACCTTGCGCACCCCTTTCAGGTGGATCATCTGCGCCTCCATCGGTGTGGTGCGGAATCGTCTGTCCGGCGCCCTGGGATGGGCTGTGACGGCGGATCGCCCTTCGGTGCCCGTGGCGCGCCTTCACAGCCTAGGTGCGCCTGTGGCGTGGGCAAAACCTGGGTGGCGGGTGTGGACACCTGTGACATGGGAGGCCGTCGGCTTCACAGGGAGCCGATGGCCATTCCCACCCCGCAGGCCAGGACCGACACCAGCCACACTCCGATCAGAGCGGTTGCCGCTTTGGTCCAGGCGCCTCGCCGCAGCAGGGCCATGCAGTCGAGCACCGCACTGGAGAAGGTGGTGAATCCTCCGGCAAGGATCGTGGTCACCGTGCGGGCCAGGGCGCCGGGAATGCGGGTGGAGGTGACGCCGACGAGTGTCCCGATGAGCAGACAGCCGAGCACATTCACTGCGGCGATGCCCATCCACGGTGTGGGCGCGATGGCGGGGTTGGGCCGGTGTGCTTCGGCGCAGCGGCGCTGGAGCCAGCGGTTGACGGCGGAGTCCATGGTCCATCGGGCGAGGGCGCCCAAGCCGCCGAGGATGCTGGCGCAGATCATGACCGCGGGTGTCATCGACACTGCCTCCGCTCCTCTCCTGCGGGCCGAAGACGCCGACCCCCGCCCTCGGCAAGAATCCCACCGAACCACCATCCGCAAGCGACCGCCACCACCCCGAGGACCAGCAGCGCAAGCCCGCACAGCAGCGCCAACGCACCTGCCCCTGCTCCCGACCGGGAGGAGGCGAGCGCCGCGGAGGCCAGCGCCGAGTAGCTGGTGAAACCGCCGGCCATTCCCGTTCCCAGGAACGGTCGCAGGAACGCCGACTGCTGCGCCTGCATGCGTCTGCCGGATGCAGACGGCGCAGTCGCGGCGCTGCGTGAGGCGATCCAGCCTCCAAGCATTCCGAGGCCCAGCGCGCCCAGCACATTGACCAGCAGCAGGGAGGCGGGCACATGTGCTCCGGCGACGCTCACTTCGGTGCCCATCATGGCACCCACGAGCAGTCGCAGGCCGGTCCCTGCCGCGCCGCCCAGGGCGACCGCTCCGGCGTCGAGCAGTCGCGAGCGGATCGCCGCCGCCCGCCCGGGCGCGCCCTCGTCCTCGTCCACACCGGAAGCATACGAGTGTGCGGAGCAGGTGATCCGCCGCTTGGTCTGCGAGCACGACCCGGCTTGGCCGCGTCGAAATGGAAACGCCAGTCGGCAAGGCCGTGCGCGTCCATGAGGGAGCGGGCCGGGATGCGCGTCCCTCTCGTCTCATTCGCCGCCCTTTGCGAGCGCGCAATTCGATGAGGAGGCACTGAGGCCGCACGGGCCTGCGGAGTCGCGGACGATGATCTGCCCGGGTACGCGGATCGTCTGAGGAGGGAGGTCCGTGCCCGCGGTCTTGGCGTCGCGTCGTTTGAGCAGAAGATCGACGGCGGCCTGTCCCGCCCGCGCGAAATCCTGACGGTAGGTCGTCAGCCCCGGGTTCCAGATGTCGGAGAGAGGGTGATCGTCGAAGCCGACGACGCTGATCTCGTCGGGAACACGCCGCCCCGCCTCTTGCAGGCCCCGGATGAATCCCATCGCGAGCTCGTCGTTGCCGGCGAACACTGCGGTGACATCGCGTGCGGCGGCCAGTTCGCGTCCGAGGGCCCTGGCGGCGCGCGCCTCCCATCCGCATTGCATCGCATGAGGCACGACGATCCCGTGGGCGCACAGGGACTCCTCCCACCCATCCGATCGGCTCGTGCCGTCGGTACGGGTGGGCACTTGGATGTGGTGAACGGTGGCATGCCCGAGCGCGAGGAGATGATCTGTGAGGGCCTGACCGCCCTCCTTCTCGCACAGGGACACCTGGTCGCGCCCGTCGCCCTGGCGTCCGCCGATGACGACGACCGGCAGGGAGGAGGGCAGGGATTCGAGGGCTTTCTCGGCGATCGCGTCGTAACGCAGGACGATGACACCGCTCGGGTTGAGGTCGAGGACGGTTCTCATCGTTTCGGACAGGGAGGACGATCCCGAGTCGTCGAGCTTGGAGATCATCACCGAGTGTCGACGGATCCGCGCCTCGTCCTCGATGCCTTGGATGGTGATGGCCGAGCCGAGGAGTGCGGTGTTGGTCGAAAGGACCGCGATGAGGTTCATCGTCGATCCTTTGAGGCCCCGTGCGATCGAACTGGGACGGTATCCGAGCAGGTCGATGGCCCGGGCGATCCGCTGTGCGCTGTCCTCGCTGAGGTGGGCGGAGTTGTTGAGGTATCGCGACACCGTGGACACGGAGACACCGGCACATGCGGCGACATCCGAGATCACGGGGGGCCGTCGCTCTCTCTTCGATGACATGGGCGATCCTTGGGGCGAGGACGGGGCCGACCTCATTTCACCGCTCCGCCGGTGATGCCGGAGATGATCTTCTTCTGCCCGACGATGAAGAGCACGAGCAGCGGGAGTGTCATGAGGATGATGTAGGAGAAGATCAGGTGCCAGTTGTTGAGGTACAGGCTCTCGCTGGCAACATTGTACAAGTTGAGCGGCAGGGTGCTCACCTTCCCCGACAGGATGAAGAGCGCGTAGAAGACGTCGTTCCAGATGTACAGGACGATGAGGATCGTCGCCGAGGCGAGCGTGGGCCGCAGCAGGGGCAGGATGATCGTGAAGAAGACCCTCGTGGGTCCGGCCCCGTCGAGTCGGGCGGATTCCTCCAAGGAGATGGGGATGGTTCTGATGAACCCGGTGATGAAGAAGATGACGATCGACAGGTAGATGCCGACGTACACGCAGATCATGCCGATCGCCGTGCCGGCCAGTCCTGTCTGACGCAGGAGCATCATGATCGTGACGATCGAGGGCGGCAGGATGACTCCCGAGATGAAGACCGCGTAGACGACGGCCATGGCGCGGGAGGTGCGGCGCGCGAGGACCCAGGACGCCATCGACCCGAAGAGGAGGGCGAGGAACACCGAGGGGGCGGTGACGATGAGGGAGCCGATGAAGGCGGGGCCCATCCTCCCTTGGGTGATGACGGTGTGGAAGTTGTCGAACAGGTGCCATGTCGTGGGGAGGGACATGCCGGGGATGACGGCTTCGGCCTGGCTCTTGCCCGCGGTGACGATCGCGACCCAGAGCGGCACACCGAGGAGCGCGATGATGACGACGAGGACGCCGAGGGCGTGGAGGGTGCCGCTGAGGCTGATGCGCGGACGCATGGAGAGGGTGCGAGCGTTCACAGGATCTTGTTCTCCCTTCGGCGCAGCGCCGTGATGAGCGGGATCGCCATGAGGGTGACGAGGACGAAGAGGACGAGGCTCATGGTGGTGGACTGGGAGTACAGGCCCTTGCCGAAGGTCCGCCAGATGAAGAGGTTGAGGATCTCGGTCGATCCTCCGGGTCCGCCATCGGTCAATGACTGGACGATGTCGAAGGAGTTCATCGAACCGAGGAGCGCGGTGGCGATGTTGAAGGTGAGCGCGGGGGCCAGGAGCGGGAACTTGATCCGCCAGAAGACCGTCGTCCTGGAGGCGCCGTCGACCTGCGCCGCTTCGAGGATCTCGTCGTCGATGGTCTTCAGGCCTGCGAGGTAGGTGAGCATGGAGAAGCCCATCCATTTCCAGGCGTGGACGGCGGCGAGGATGACGATCGTCCAGGTCGTGGATCCGAGCCATTGGATCTGAACATCGTGCCCTACGGTCCAGCCGAGGATCTGGTTGAGCGCGCCATCGGTTTTGAGGATCGCCTGCCAGATGTATCCGGCGGCCAGGGCGGACATGATGACGGGGATGAAGAAGAGGGTGCGCCCGAACCGGTTGAGGGTCGTGTCCTTCTCGAAGAGGAGTGCGAGGGCGAGGCCGAAGACGTTCTGGAAAACGGCGACGAGGAGCGCGTAGACGAGGGTGATGCGGATGTCCGCGAGGAGGGTGCCCGACGAGAACAGGGAGCGCAGGTTGTCGAGGCCGTTGAACTCGATCGTCTTCTTGAAGGCCGACCAGTCGGTGAAGGCGTAGGCGAAGTTCATCACCGTCGGCAGGACGAAGAAGACGAGGAGCATGACTCCTGCGGGGATGAGGAATCGGAGCGGGTGGTCCGCTGTCCGGTTCTGGGCTGAGCGGGGTCGGCCCGCGTCGCGTCGAAGTTCTCGTGCGGCTGTGTTCATGGTGTGCTTTCATGCGCGTCGTCGGCGCGGACACGGCGTTCCGCGCCGACGACCTCGGACAGGAGGTGTCGGTTCAGAAGCCCTTGGCTCCCTGGGCCTTCGCGATTTCGGCGAACTGGTCCTGGGTGGCCTTCGCGGCCTCTTCAGGGGTGACGGTTCCGTTGACCATGTTCGCGAGGTTGAGGTAGAGGTCGGGGTTGGCGATCGCCTGGGACTGCATGGAGCCGACCGAGTCCTTGAGGGAGGCGGCGGAGTCGAGGAGCGCCTGGGGGACCGTGTCGGGGCTCTTGACGGTCTTCATGACCGACACGATGTTCTGGTCCTTGACGAAGGTTTCGTACCCGTCGGTCATCCAGAAGTTGAGGAACTGGCGGGCGGCGGCTTCACGACCCGCGTCGCCGGACTTGAAGGCGACGACGCCACCGGTCTGCTGGGGGATCGACGTCCCGATGTTGCCCTTCTTGGAGATCGGGAAGAAACCGATCGTCTCGTCGAGGGCGGCCTTGTCGTTCTTGGCGAGGGCCGCGATGGCGTTGAAGGTGCCGTTGGTCTGGATGATCATGCCGGTCTTGCCCTCCCACAGGGCGACGGACTGGTCGGTGTCCTTCGCGGAGCCTGCGTCGGTGTTGTACAGACCCTTGTCGAACATGCCCTTGTATTCCTTGATCGCTCCGAGGACATCGGGTCCGCTGAAGGAGTCCTCGTTCTTGTTGATGCGATCCCACAGGCCGTCCTTGGCGGCCTCGGCGAGTTGGATGTTGACGGCCCACTGGGTGCCCCACTGGGAGCCGGCCATCTCGAACAGCGGGGAGGCAACACCGGGGATGTTGGCGCCTTTGATCTTCTCGGCGGCGGCGATGAACTCGTCCCAGTTCTTCGGGGTTTCGGTGATGCCCGCTGCGGCGAAGACCTTCTTGTTGTAGTAGACGCCCTCGACATCAGGAGAGGAGATGAGGGCGGCGTAGCGCTTCCCGTCGTAGGTGCCTCCGGCGTCGGCGATGCCATCGGCGTAGTCGGTGACCCAGGGGGCTCCTTCGAGGTCCTGGAGGAGGTCCTGCGCGACGAATCCGGCGAGGGTGGAGGGGACGGGCTGCCAGAAGAGCAGGTCGGGACGGTCGCCGGTGGCGATCTTCGTCTGAACGTTGGACTCGTAGTTGTCGGGGATGGTGATGACCTCGACCTTCGCCCCAGTCGCCTTCTCGAAGGCGTCAACGACCTTGAGGGGGATCTTGTTGGAGGTCTGGGCTGCCCACAGAGTGAGGGTCGCACCCTCGAGCCTGGTGGTGGTCGCGCCCCATCGCTCGACGCCCGCGTCGGAGGCGGGAGCCGACCCTGCAGTCGGGTTGGTGCACGCTCCGAGAAGCGTCGTGCCGGACAGCGCGAGGACGGCGAGTGCTGGGAGAAGTCGTTGGTGTGTCATGCGGGCCTTCTTCCTTGAAGGATGCGCGGTCGTGCTCGACGGAGGTGACCGCTGAGTCAGGAACAGCGAGGACGGGGTGGGACACCCAAGCATCCCACAGCGTCGCACCTTAACAGTGGTATCGATTTCATGCAAGGGTTCTCGCACGACCGTCTGAGTTTTCAATGCACTTCAGCACCACTGTGGTGCATCCACAGTACCGCTGGTATCGTTACCAAGGCGTGTTGAGCGTCGGCGTGGAACGCGCCAGTCCCGCGCCGGACGTGCTCGCGCTTCAGACGATGACGTCCGACCGATCACAGAGACGGGATCGAACATGCCTCCATCCATGCGACCAGCGCTCGCCGGAGCGGCGGCCCTCTGCCTCCTGCTCACGACCCTTCCCATGCAGGCGAACGCGCAGAGTCCGCGGCTCATCAACGTCGCACTCGGGAAAACCCCCACCACGAATGCGACCCTCCTTCACGGCGACGGCGACTCGACACAGCCCCAGGTCGCCATCCTCAACCCCGCCGCCGCCACCGACGGCGACACGCGATACGTCCCCGACGACGCCAATGTCACCAAAGTCCTCGCGGGCAAGGAATCAGGACGCCCCGATGACGACAACGGCTACGGCACCTGGAAGGACGTCTACCTCCAATACGACCTCGGACGGGCGCGCGACATCGCCCGCATACGCCTCTTCCGCAACGGTTACCCCGCAGCGGGCTCCACCTTCAAGAACGTCAAAGTCGAAGTCTCCGACACCGAGGACTTCGCGTCGTCGACCGTCCTCAGCGACACCGCCGACCACCGCGAGACCCGGGAGACCCAGTACCGGCCCCAAGTCGTCGAACCGCAGGGCGGGCCCGTGAAGGCCCGCTACGTGCGCATCTGGCAGAAGGGTCACTTCATCGAGAACTTCAACGGCGCGTGGTCCGGCTACTCCAACGGAGTCGGATTCCGGGAGATCGAGGTCCTTGCAACGGCTGAATCGGGCGAAGAGACCCCGCAGGACGAACAACCCCGCAACCTCGCCCTCGGCAGAACCCCCTACGTCTACGGCCTCGAACCGACGAATATCGCGGCGATATCCGACGGGCGCCTCGACGGCGACCCCGCCGTGCACAACAGTCTCGGGGAGCGCTGGCTCCAATTCGAATACCGGAACTCCTATTCCCTGACGAAAGTCGTCCTCGCGCTCGAACCGGGAACCTACCGGAGCATCACCGTCGACGCGCGTCCGCAGGCATCCTCGACAACGGGGCGCGTCATCTACTCCGCGCGCGACATCGCAGTCGGCGAGCCCCCCATCGAGATCCCTCTGACAGATGAGGGGGTCCAGGCGAGCGCGATCCGCTTCACCGTCGAACGCGATTCGTCCTCACCCACGCGCTACCGCGAGATCGAGATCTGGGGAACGGGCGCCTCCTACGACGAGAGTGCCCCTGAATACACGCCTCCGGCCAGCGAGTACAACACCCTCGTGTGGAGCGACGAATTCGACACCGACGCCGTCGACGAGAGCAAGTGGAACATCATCCAGGGGATGGCGAACCACGGCGCCATCTACAACCGCGGCGCCGTCGGGATCGTCAAACGCGCGGGCGAGTCCTACCTGTCCATCGCCTCGCGCAACCACGGCACGACGAAGTCCCTCGTCGACGCCGTCGGCTGGGACCGGTACGGGGACCAGCAACTCGGCGACAACGTCACCTGGTCCTCCGGTCGCGTCGAATCCAAGAACAAGTTCTCCTTCGAGAACGGACGCATGGCGGTGCGCGCCAAGCCGAACGACAGCCGGGGCATCTGGCCGGCGATCTGGATGCTCGCCCAGGACGAGACCGGCCACGACGAGATCGACGTCCTCGAATACCTCGGCCAGAACCCCTGGGGGGCCTGGACGACGAACCACTACGGGATCCTCGGACTGAACAAGGCCTCCCACGGGCAGGAGAACTTCTCCCCGATCGCCTGGAGCCAGGAGTTCCACGTCTTCGAAGTCGAATGGTCGCCCGAACGGATCACGTGGTACATCGACGGCAAGCGCGTCTTGTCCTCCGAGAAGGGCAAACACCTCGACGGCATGCACTCCAGGCCCATGTTCCCGATCCTCGAGACGCAGGTCAACGGCGGATGGGTCGGCAATGTCGACCCCGCCGAACAGGAGACGAAGCAATCCAGCGAGTTCCTCGTCGACTGGGTCCGCGTCTACCAGAAGGAGGACCAGCCCAAGGTCCGATTCGACGACCTCGAGGAGGACGGCGGAACGACCGGATACGCGATGCGCCCGGTATCGCGCACCGACGGTCTGAGGACCCTGAGTACGGGGAGCCTCCAGTACGAGGACAAGAATCACTTCTTCTACGGCGGACAGCCCCGATACGAGACCAGCAGGCTCGCAGTCGCCGACGACGCGACGGGCGAGCAGGCTCTCGTCTACGAGGTCCCCGCCGTCAAGGACGTCCATCTCACGACGTACTACCAGACCCTCAGGGACGGCAACGACACCGTTCCCGGACCGTGGGGCGAAGTTCTCCCGCACGGGCACTCCATTCGAGAGGTCGCCGACGGGGCCCTCGACTTCACCCTCATGCGCTCGACCGATGGGACGAACTGGCGGCCCGTCGCGATGACGACGGTCGAGAACTTCGTCGAACCTCATCCTGCCTACGCCCGCGCGACCTTCGACGCCCGCGGCCTTCCCGAGGACACGCGCTTCATCAAGATCGTCTTCCCGAAGTTCCCCAAGCGCGATCAACAGGGCGAGCAGGAGCAGAACGATGTCGCCAACCCTCTCGTCGAGTCGGTGAGTCCCGTCGACGTTCAGCTCGCGAAGGTGACAGTGCTCCAGCGAGCGGTCGCCGAGCCCGCGCCTCCGACTCCGCCCGCCCCGCCGACGCCGACTCCGCCGGACACGGAGCAGCCGACTCCGCCGACGCCGACCCCGCCCTCGCCGGTTCCGCCGACACCGACTCCATCGGAGAGGGGACGGCCGGTGCCGCCCGCTCAGCCGACTTCCGGGAAGGGGTTGAACCTGGCGAAGACGGGCGGGCCCATCGCCCTGACCGTCGGCGCCGCCATCGCCCTGACCGTCGCCGGAACAGTTCTGCGCCGCAGAACCTCACGATGACGACCCGCTGAGAAGAGAAGACCATGTCCCGAACCCACGTCCGCCTCGTGAGCCCGACCCCCGCGCCCCGCCCGCTCCGCGGCGCCGAGCCCACCGAACTCGTCCTCTCCTTCGACGACGACTCCCTCCCGAGGATCGTCTACTGGGGAGAAGCCGTCATGGACGCGGATGAGCGGTCGGACGAGGCCGCCGGCATCGACCTCGTCGCCGTCGAACGCGCCCAGGTCATGGCGGCCGGCGTCGAGGAGGCGGAGGCCCCGAGCCTCCTGCCGACCCAGGCGGAGGGATGGACCGGGACGCCGATGCTCTCCGTTCACCGCGAGGGCGTGGAGATCCATCCACTCTTCACCGTCTCCTCCGTGCGGTCCTCGGCCTCGACGTGCACTGTCGAGGCCGAGGACCGCCGAGCCGGGCTCGCGCTCCGATTCGACATCGAGATCGACGAGTTCGGCCTCGTCCACCACCGCGCCGCCCTGACCAACACCGGCGGCGACGACCTCGCCGTCCACCGCCTCTGGCTCACCCTGCCCCTTCCCGCAGACACCGCCGAACTCGCCACCCACACGGGTCACCACATGCGAGAGCGCTCCGCCCAACGGCACCCCCTCGTCGACGGGCTCTTCGCGAAGGAGACCTGGGTCGGCAGACCCGACTTCGATGCGACGACCCTCATCCTCGCCGGCGAATCCGGATTCGGCTTCGAGAAGGGCGCCGTGCGCGCGGCCCACCTCGCCTGGAGCGGAAACTCCACCCACTTCGCCGTGCGCACCCCCTACACCCACGGCCTCATCGGTGCCGGAGAACTCCTCGCCGCCGGCGAAGCGGTCCTCGGCCCCGGATGCGCCTACACGACCCCCGACCTCATCGCCTCCTGGGCCGAGGGCGTCGACGCCCTCGCCTCGCGCTACCACGACCTCGTGAGATCCCAGCACCCCGGATTCGCCGCCGAAGCCCGGCCCGTCACCCTCAACACCTGGGAGGCCTTCTACTTCGACCACGACATCGACAAGATGACGCGCCTGGCCCGCATCGGCGCCGAAATCGGAGTCGAGCGCTTCGTCGTCGACGACGGTTGGTTCGCCGGCAGGCGCGATGACACGCGCGCCTTGGGCGACTGGGAGGCCGACGCGGACCTGTGGCCCCACGGACTGCGGCCCCTCTCCGACCTCGTCCACTCCCTCGGAATGGAGTTCGGAGTCTGGGTAGAACCCGAAATGATCAGCCCCGACTCCCGCCTCGCCAGGAGCCACCCCGACTGGATCCTGCGCCCCGCAGCCGACAGGCTCCCCCTCGCCGGACGCCACCAACAGGTTCTCGACCTGGCGAATCCGCACGTCGAAGAGCACATCCTCGACACCCTGTCCGCCCTCGTCGAACGCGAGGGCATCGACTACCTGAAATGGGATCACAACCGCTTCGTCATCGAGGCCCTCTCCCCGGCGACCCGGCGGCCGGCCGTCCACGACCAGACCCTCGCCCTCTACCGGATCATCGACGCCCTGAAAGAGGGCCATCCCGGCCTCGAGATCGAATCCTGCGCCTCCGGAGGCGGAAGGATCGACCTCGCGATCCTGTCGCGCACCGACCGCGTCTGGGCCTCCGACTGCACCGACCCCCTCGAACGAGTGGACATCCAACGGGGGACGTCTCTGCTGGTGCCGCCCGAAATGATCGGAGCCCACATCGCCCAGTCCCCGTCGCACATGACGGGCCGGGCCACGAGCCTGTCGACGAGGGCGGCGGTCGCGCTCACCGGACACCTCGGCATCGAATGGAACCTTCTCGACGCCGACGAGGCCGACTTCGATCGACTGCGACGATGGGTCGACCTGCACAAGACGATCCGCGGACTCGACTGGTGCGCCGTCCACGCGGACACCGCGGACCCGGCGATCCGGGTGGACGGGCTCGTCTCCGCTCAGGGACGCTCCATTTGGCGCTTCACTGCACTCGCGACATCGCAGCACTACCCCTACGGGCTCATCCGCCTGCCCGGCCTGCGCAACGCCCTCCACCGCATCCGCCCGTTCGGCGGGCCCGAACTCTACGAGACGATGGCGCCCGCCGCGCTGTCCGCGCTCGAATGGTGGAATGACGAGGGCGCCCTCGTCCCCGGAGCGGTCCTGAGCCGATGGGGGATCCGCCCGCCGCACCTCCTGCCCGGTTCGGCCGTCCTCATCGAGGTCGAGGAGGTCTGAGGGGCCCAGCGGGCCGAGCGCCCATCGGCGCCTGTGAGAGGGCGCGCGGACTACGCTGGTCGCATGCTCTTCGCCTTCTCCGTCTCCCCCATGACCTCCGAGCAGCCCGACGGATCCGTCTCCGACGCGGTGGCCGCCGCCGTGCGCGTCGTGCGCGAGTCTGGCCTGCCCCACGAGACCACATCGATGTTCACCACCATCGAGGGCGAATGGGACCAGGTCATGCCGGTCATCCAGCGCGCCTGTGACGCCGTGCTGGCCGTCACCCCGCGCGCCGGCTTGGTGCTCAAGGCGGACCTGCGGCCCGGGCGCAGCGGCGAGATGACCGCGAAGCTCGACCGACTGGAGGCCGCCATCGAAAGGCTCGACCACTGACGGGCGCACCGGCGGCGCCCTCGTCGGGGGACGAGGGCGCGGTGGTGGAGACAGGGGCGGTGGGCGCCGGGCGCTTCGCCCCTTCCCCCACGGGTGACCTGCACGTGGGCAACCTGCGCACCGCGATTCTCGCGTGGTTGTGGGCGCGGGCCAGCGGGCGGCGCTTCGTCGTGCGCGTGGAGGACATCGACCGGGTGCGTTCGGGTTCCGCCGAGCGGCAGCTGGCCGACCTCGCCGAGATCGGCCTGGACTGGGACGGGCGGGTCCTGGTCCAGACCAGCCGCCATGACGCCCACACCCGGGCCCTGGAGCAGCTGCGCGTAGGCGGGATGGTCTTCGAGTGCTACTGCTCGCGCAAGGAGATTCGTGAGGCCGGCTCCGCCCCGCACGTCCCGCCCGGCCACTACCCGGGGACCTGCGCGGATCTTGACGAGGACGTCCGCGCGGCACGCCGCGCGGAATTGGCCGCCGCGGGCCGCGCGCCCGCATTGCGTTTCCGGGCGCCCGAGCCCGAGTGGACGGTGGAGGACGAGTTGCACGGCGAGTTCACCGGACCGGTCGACCAATTCGTCGTGTGGCGCTCGGACGGGGCGCCGGCCTACAACCTGGCCGTGGTCGTGGACGACGCCTTTCAAGGGGTTGACCAAGTGACGCGCGGGGATGACCTGCTCTCACAGGCTCCCGCGCAGGCGGCGTTGGCCACTGCACTGGGGCTGGCGATGCCGACCTACGTTCACGTGCCGCTGTCGCTGTCGGTTTCAGGGGCTCGTCTGGCCAAGCGCGACGGGGCGGTGACCCTGCCCGATCTGCATTCGCTCGGGTGGAGCACGGCTGACGTCCTCCAGTGGATCGGCGCATCGCTCGAGGTCGATGGCGCGCGGTCGGTGGCAGACCTGCGTGAGGCGCTGCCTCTCGCGGCCCTGCGTGCCATGCCGCTGAAGCCGTGGACAGTGGTGCCGCCCGCCACCTGAGGCCGTCGAGGCGCGGTGCCACACCCGCCCCGCCCTCGTCCCGCACCCGACCGAACCCACACGCGCCGTGACAGACTGGTCCGCATGGATCTGTGGTCGCAACTCATCGGACGCAAGGACCCGACCTTGGTGGTCGTCGAAGCGGAGGGGTGGCTGACCCTGCCGACCACTGCCGCCGTGGAGCGCGCGATGGAGCGTCGCTGCGCGAAAGAGGCCTGGACGGACGCCTCCTCGGAGCAGGGGCACGAGTTCCACGTGCTTGTCGTGCGGCCGGGGTCCATGTTCGGGCTGGGCAACAGGCTGCAGATCCAGTCCCTCGGCGACGTGCTGGCGGATCTGGACCCTGAGGTCTCACGTGCGGCAATCGAGCAGATGGCCGCCGATTCGGTGACCACCACGGCCGCGCGAGCCTTGGCGCGCAAGGACGAGGGCGGGGCCTGGCAGGTGAAGGTCGCCATCTGAGAGGGGCCACCAACTTGTCGACAAATGATGACTTCATGTCGCGTGGACCCGAGTCGTCCACGCGGCCCGCACAGGAGGTCACGCCATGGAGGAATCGCCGAACCTCTCCAGACTCAAAGGCACGTGCCGGGCGCTGTCCGCCGAAGCCCGGGCGGCGCAGATTGGGAATCACGAACGTCAATCCGTCGAAGCTGGAGAACGGTCGCATCAGCGCAGTCAGGCTCGACACGTTGAGCGCCCTGTGCGAGGAACTCGACTGCCAGTCGGGAGACCTGCTCGAATACGAGCCCGATGAAGGGACCAGCCATGAGTGATGATGACCGCCCGGTCGTCGGCGCGAGGATCCTGCTTGCGGTCTACCTTGTCCTGCTGGTGTGGGTCGTCCTGTTCAAGACCCAGTTCTCGCTGGACGACATCGGCTCCATTCGCAGCCTCAACCTGGTGCCGTTCCGCTACGAGACCGAGACCTCCTGGCACCTGCGAGAGGTGCTCGACAATGTCGTCCTGTTCATCCCCTTCGGCGCGTACCTGCGCATGGCGGCGGACCGAATCCCCGTCGCCACGACGATCCTCGTCGTCGCGGTAGGGAGCCTCTGTCTTGAGCTGGCTCAGTACGTCCTGGCCGTCGGCGCCTCAGACGTCACGGACCTCATCACGAACACGGTTGGCGGGGCACTCGGCGCCCTCGCCCATGCCGCCCTGAGCAGGTTCGTGGACAGGGGTGTGCTCGACAAGGTGCTTCTGATCGTCTCGGGGATCCTCATGGGGGTCGCGGTGGCGGGCGCGCTCTTCCTCATCTGGATGAACTGAGGCGCCGGCCGTGGCGGGTGGGGACGAGGGCGGGGCCGGACCTGACACAGGACCACATCGTCGTCACCAGAAGCGTAGAAATGCCCGAAATTCGATATACAGGACTAGAAATGAGTAGTTTTCACGTCTAGGCTCTTCACATGGACAGCGTGCTCGATCCCTTCACCCCCGGCTCCGACCGGAAGCCATTGGTTCTCGAAGGTCGGGACGCCGACCTCGAGGCCTTCGAAGCATTGGTCACACGTGCACGGAATCACTTGCCCGTGTCCCGTCCGCTGCTTCTGACCGGGCTCAGGGGTGTCGGGAAGACGGTCCTGCTGACCGAGATGCTTCAGAAGTCGGAGGCAGCGGGCTGGGCGACCGTGAAGTTCGAAGCAACCTCCGACCGGCACGGTCCGACCGAGGCACGCTCCGCCTTGGCAAGCGGCTTCGTGAAGGCGTCACTGCGACAGCAGGCCCGCGCCACCACGGAGGCGATCACTCAGATGCTGAAAACCATCACGTCCTTCCAGATTTCTCTGGGAGTCGAGTCCGTATCGCTCGGAGTCGAGCGCGACCCTGGGCGCGCCTCGACCCGGAACCTTGAGTTGGACCTGCTGGACACCGTTGTCGACATGGCGACTGCCTTGAAGCACGAGGGGAAGGGACTTGCCGTCCTGATCGACGAGTTCCAGGACCTCGATGACGACCTCATGCGGGCCCTCCTTTCGGCGCAGCACGAAGCAACGCAGCGTGACTTGCCCTTCTACATCGTTGGCGCAGGATTGCCGAGCCTCCCGCAAAGACTGGTCGAAGTCAGCTCCTACACGGAGCGCATGTTCGAGCATCGAGTCATCGACCGCTTGGGCGAAGCCGAAAGGAAACGCGCCTTGCGAGTCCCGATCGAGCACTCGGAGGTGGCAATCGAGGAAGCCGCCGTGGAGATTCTTGCCGAGGCCTCCGGCGGATACCCCTACTTCATCCAGGAGTTCGGCAGTGCCCTGTGGCGCGTTGCCGAACATGGTCCTCTGACGCGTGAACACGCGCTCCGGGCACGGGAAGAGGGAACTCGCGTGTTGGACGAGACCTTCTTCGCCACACGGTGGGCGCGCGCGACTCCCGCTGAGCGCAAGTACATGATTCAGATGTCCGTGGACAAGGACTCCTCCACCCGTACCTCGGACATCGCAGACAGAACGGGCAGACCCCCAACCTCCTTCGGCCCGATCCGCGCCAAGCTGATCTCGAAGGGTTTGATCTACACGCCCGAGCGCGGTCACGTGGCGTTCACCGTTCCCGGCTTCGCCGGTTTCATCGAACGCGTCGGCGAAGAAGGCGCCGACTCACCCGCGTGAGATTCGTCCATCACTCCGCGAGATTCGTCCTTCAGGCTCTTCAGGTCGACTCCCGACACAGGGGGAAGGGATGGAGGAGGGCTTAAAATACGCAGAACCCCCGCCGGTGGATCGCACCGATGGGGGCCGCAGCGCGCTCGAAGGGACTCGAACCCCCAACCTTCTGATCCGTAGTCAGATGCTCTATCCATTGAGCTACGAGCGCTGTGCCGGACTGGCTGAGTAGAACTCTACGCTCAGGAACCTTCCCAGCACAAACTGACCAATGGGCAATGGATCACACGGCCTCCCTCACGAGCCACCACCCCTGCACAGTGACTGGGAAACCAGCCGTTGACGAGGGCGGATCCGGTGGTCGACATCACCGCACCACCTCCCTCGAAAGGCCGCCACGGCGCATCGAGGCCGCCCTCGTCCCCAAGACACTGCCGGAGGTGACCACTCGGGTGGACAATGGTTCCTACGGCCCACCCGCCGACGCCGCCGGCCGCCCGCCCTTTCGACCTGCAAGGACACCTGATGAGCACCGACGCCACGATCCCCACATTGGACACCACCCCCATCGCCCCGCAGCAGCTGGACCCCGTGTGGCGGGCCGACCCCGGGCGCTACGAGGGCGCGGGCGCCGTCCGTCGACGCTGCGGCCGCTCAGGCCTGGATCTGCCGGCGATCTCGCTGGGCTTCTGGCACAACTTCGGCGCCGACCGCCCACTGAGCATCCAACGGGACATCATTCGCGCGGCCTTCGACGCCGGCATCACGCAATTCGACTTGGCCAACAACTACGGGGTCCCCTACGGTTCGGCCGAAGAGAACTTCGGCCACCACATGGACCACGACCTGCGGCCCTACCGTGACGAGCTCATCATCACCACCAAGGCCGGCTACGACATGTGGCCAGGGCCGTACGGTGCGGGAGGCTCGGGCCGCAAGTACATGCTGGCCTCCTTGGACCAGTCCCTCAAACGCATGCGCCTGGAGTACGTGGACATCTTCTACAGCCACCGCTTCGACTCGACCACGCCGCTCGAAGAAACCATCGGCGCCCTGGACCAGGCGGTGCGCAGCGGCAAGGCCCTGTACGCGGGCATCTCCTCCTACGACCCGGAGCAGACGCGGCGCGCCGTGGAACTGGCGCGCGAAGTCCACCTGCCGCTGGTGGTGAACCAACCGCGTTACTCGATGCTGGACCGCACGGTGGAGAAGGGGTTGCTGGCGACCTGCGACGAGCTGGGCCTGGGCACTGCGGTCTTCAGCCCGCTGGCCCAGGGGCTGCTGACCTCGCGCTACTTGGGGGAGAATCGGATCCCTGCGGGTTCACGCATGACCGGACAGCGCTTCCTGACGACTTCGACCTTGACGCAGGACCGCCTTGCCCACCTGCATGCGCTTGCGAACATCGCGGCAGCGCGCGGCCAGTCCTTGGCGCAGATGGCTCTTGCGTGGCTGCTGCGCGATCCCAGGGTGACCACGGTGCTCGTCGGGGCTTCGTCCGTGGCTCAGCTGCAGGACAACTTGGGGTGCTTGGCGAACACGGACTTCGACGAGGCCGAGTTGGCGCAGATCGACAAGCATTCGCAGGCGGCCGCCCTCGCGTGAGGGACGAATCTCACGGAATCATGGACGAATCTCGCGGAGAGACGGACGAATCCCACGCCAAGAGTCGACCTGCCGGACGCCCGCCCTCAACTGCCGCATTCTCCCTGTTGACCCTCACGCGACGTGAGGCCCGAGGCTGGATCACATGGGAGATCCTTGGAGCATGACCCACATGCCCGTCACCACCCACACCCCCTCGGACATCCAGGGAGACGGCCTGACCGTCGGTCAGGTCGCCGCCCTCGTGGGAGTGAGTGTGCGGACCCTGCACCACTGGGACCAGATCGGGCTTGCCTCGCCTTCGTCACGCACATGGTCGGGCTATCGGGTCTACGAGGACGCCGATGTTGCGCGGGTCCAGCAGGTCCTGGTCTACCGCGAGACTGGGATGGCGCTGGCCGACATCGCCGAGGTCCTCGACTCCCCCGGGGCTGATGCGCGCACGCATCTGGAGCTGCAGCGCCAGGCTCTGCTGGATCGGATCGCCCATCTGCAGCGGATGGTCCGCGCAGTGGACACGATGATGGAGAGACACGACATGGGCAATGAACTGACGAACGCCGAGAGGGCGGAGTTGCTGGGCGCTGAATGGTCCAACTGGGAGAAGTACCACGACGAGGCTGAACAGCGCTGGGGTGACACCGCGGCTTGGGCGCAGAGTCGCGAGCGACAGGCACGCATGTCCCGTGAGGACTGGACGCGGGTCAAGGACGAGGCCGAACGGCTTGAGACAGACCTTGCTTCGGCAATGATGGCGGGCGTCCAACCGGGTTCAGCCGAGGCGAATGCACTGGCGGAGAGACATCGCGCATCCATCGACCAGTGGTTCGACACAAGTCTGGAACGGCAGGTCTGCATCGCTCGCGGATACGTGGCGGACACGCGATTCGCCGCGCACTACGACAAGCGCGCCGCAGGCCTGGCGGCTTGGCTGGTCGACATCATCAACGCGAATGCGCGCGCACAGGGGGTCGATCCCGACAGCGCCCAGTGGGGCTGAAGTCACGGGCGGGGACGAGGGCGTTCGGGGGTGGGCTCTTCATGGACGAGCCCACCGCGCCCTCGTCCTCGTGGCGCCGCTGGCCCTCGTCCCGGCCGGGCTCCCACTGTCCGCTCGACCCCCACCCTCGTCCTGTCCGCCGGAGGGACAGGTGACGGACGAATCTCACCAAGGGATGGACGAATCTCGCGGTGAGGGAGGGTGGGAAGGAGGGACAGGGGCTTGGCGTCGACCAGCACCCGCCTGCTGTCAGTGCGCCGGAAGCAGGAAGGGGTCGCGCACGGCCGGCTCGGGAGGCGCGAAGGCCTCCAGGTTGTGGCTGCCGGGGAAGCCGGTCGGGCCGCTCGCAGGCGGCTCCTCCTCTTCCGTCCCGTAGTTGGAGTACATCGTCATCAAAGGCGAGAGCATCGCAGGGACCACCAACAAGAGGACGGGCAGCACCGAACCCATCATCACCCAGGAGATCGTCGACAGGACGATTCCGAACAGCAGCTCCTTGACGTTGAAGCGCAGCGACTCCAGGAAGCCGATCCGACGCGTGTCCTTCGGGGTGACCAGGAAGACCGCCTTCTTGCCGAACAGGGACAGGAAGGACGACTCAAGGCTCACGTAGAACATGGACCCGTACAGCAGCACTGCCGAGAGCAGGTACTTGAGCAGTCCAAGGAATCCGAGTGAACGCGTGTGCCAGATGATGTCATTGAGCATCGGCGCCACGAGGAACATGATCGTGGGCACCAGCAGCCACGCGGGATAGTGCAGGTCGTAGCCCAGGGCCGGGAAGACCACGACGTTCATGATCAGGTACAGCGAGAAGAACACCGTCAACGGCAAGTTGTACGTGAACAGGATGATGTCGAGCTTCTCGTACCACCTGAGGGGTGAAGTGAGAATCCTCTTCGTGTACTGCTTGATGAACTCCATGTTGCCTTGCGTCCACTTCGAGTGGCGCTTCTTGAAGGCGAGGTAGTCGACGGGGTATTCCTCTTCGCAGATGATGTCGTGGGCGAAGGAGACCCGGTAGCCCTTCATACGGGCCTCCAGGCTGAAGCACAGGTCTTCGGCCACCACGTGCGGGAATCCGCCCGCTGCCTGGTAGCACTCGCGGCTGATCATCGCGCCGTGACCCAGCAGAGACAGGAACCCGAAGCGCCCCTTCACCAGCTGGTAGGTGGGCCAGTGCGAATCGACGCCCACGGACAGCGTCTTCATGAAGCTGTTGCGGTTGCGGGAGGCCACGTGTGTGGCCTGCAGGATGCCGAGGTTCTTGTAGGAGCGGAAGTAGCGCAGGGCCTTGGTGATGAAGTCGGGCGGGATGATCTCGTCGCTGTCCAGCAGGACGAAGTAGTCGTAGTCGGTGCGCCCCCACAGGAAGTTGTTGATGTTGCCGGCCTTGAAACCTTCACGCCCCTCGCGGCGCACCACCGGGATGCCGCGGCTCCATGCGAACTCGTCGACCTGGCGCATGAATTCCGGGTCCTTGGAGTCGTCCAGGATGACCGTGCGGAAGTTCGCGTAGTCCTGGCGCATGGACAGGTCCAAACTCTCGGCGTTGAAGTCGTTGGCCGTGCAGTAGACCAGCAGGACGCGCTCGCCGGAGCGCCACACCTGCGGCCCGTCGAACTTCTCTTCGAGGCGCCGGTGGCCCAGGTAGTAGAAGGTCACGTAGACGATGTCCTTGAGGCCGTTCAGCCAGAAGTACGAGATGAACAAGGCATTGAAGACGACCAGTGCAGGAATCGCAAAGGCCTTGAATCCTTCGAGGGGCGCTCTGTTCTCCGCGTATGCGGACAGCAGCCAAGGGATCGTGAATCCGAAGAGAATCGCCCACACCATCAGCAGCACGATGTACAGCGTGTTCGTCGCCCTGATCATCCGCATGTACTGACCAACCCACTTCCATGTCTCCACCAAAGCGCGTACGCCACAGAGCTCGAAGTGAGGTGGCGGCTGCCCTCGGTGTTCCTGGGGATCACCGGAGTCGAGGTTGGCCCGACCGGGAGATGACCCTGTCAACATCCTTGACGTTATCAAGCTTTGACCACTTTGTATAACTTCTGGGATCGACAGCATGTGCACGTGTCTCGCAACGGCGTGTCGCAGATCACACGGTTGTCGGCGAATGTGCAGGTGGGAGGGACCGGGCAGCGGCGCACCGATTGACCATCCCTGAGAGCAGCATCACGTGCAGCCCTCCAGGACCAGAGTCGGGTCGCAGGCGACGGGCGGTCTCCAGGCCCGCCTGCCCACCATCTCGCACACAATGTGCGCCACCACAACCAGTTGTGGCGGGAGAAAATGGCAAATTCCCGCCTGTTCCAGCATCTTCTGTGCTCTGGGCCACCAGCATTGTGTGCGAAATGAATGCACCCCCGTAGATGGGTTGCGCTGCCACCGAGCTGGCTGAGCCGGTCGAGGTGGGTTTGGAACCTCACGCGGCCCGAGCGGGGCCGTGAGGTCTCGAAAGACGGACCGCCGACCCCGAGTTCCGGGGCCGGCGGTCGTCCTCACTCACGCGACAGGCGATGGTTCACCACGCGTCACGATCGCCTGCGGCGCACACTGCCGATCAGCAACCCGCCGCCGATCACCGCCAGCGCAGCCAGTCCTGCCAGCATTGCCGCCTGTCCGCCGGTGACAGGCAGGGAGGTTCCGCTGCCGCCCTTGCCGCCTTGCCCAGAGCCCGGTTGCGCCGGGTTGGCCGGCTGCGAGGGGTCAGTCGGCTTCGAGGGATCAACCGGCTTGGAGGGGTCGGCGGGCTTGGACGGATCAGACGGCTTCGAGGGATCCGAAGGCTTGGACGGATCGGACGGCTTGGTCCGGTCGGCCTTGTCCACCAGGACCGCCACCGAGCGCGCCGGAACCGTCACGGTGCCACTTGCCTTGTCCCACGTGGTCGTCTTGACGACCTCGTCGGAACCATTGGCCTGAACCTCGTGCAGCACCCAGTCACGCCCCGCCTGCCCGTCGATGACGGCCGTGATCGGCTTGGCCGAGGCGTTGAACACCGTGAGCACACCATCGAGCGAAGTGTCCACGTCGATGTTCTCGATCCCGGCGGCGCGCACTGGCCCCTGCCCTGCGGCGGCGGATGCCGGGCGCGTCACCTGCGCGGCCGCAGGCTTGTCATCGACCAGCATGACCAGCAGGCCCGGCACCGCATTGGGCCCGGAGTTCGGGAAGGAGACCTTCTCCTTGACCAGTGCGGCCGACCCCAGGGTGAACAGGGGCGTCGACTTGCGCAGACGCAGCAGGTCCAGGGCCTGCGCGTTGGCGGTGGCGATCTCCGCGGGAGAGGGCTTCAGGGCCGAGTTCTCCAACAGCGGCGCAATGATCGGCCACTTCTCGCCGTTCTTCGACTCCACAGGGAGGCCGTGACCGAAGCCATTGTCCTGGCCGGTCCAGTCAATGGCGTTGAAGTGGTCGCCGGAGTTGTACGAATCGCGGTCCATCGACTTCGAACGCAGCATCTCCGTGCCGGAGGCCCAGAACGAGGGCGACTGGCCCAGCGCCACCGTTGCCAACGACACCGTGTTCATGCGGATGCGCGCATCCATCGGCGTGGCCACCGGCAACTTGAAGGTGAGCAGGTCGAAGAGCGTCTCATTGTCGTGGGCGTCGACGTAGTTCACCGACTCCTGCGGCTGCGATGCGTAGCCGGCACCCGCGTCGTTGTAGGCAAGGTCCTTGCCGGCAGTCGGCTTTCCGTCGGCCGCGATCAGCGTGTAGTCCTTGAGATTTCCCGCAAGGCCCAGCCGCACCAAGTCGGTGCGATGCAGCAGGTCGGCCAGCTTCTCCGAGTCGGGACGCGTGTCCAGACCATTGGGGTCGGTCACCAGGCCCGAACCGAAGCCCTGGAGCACACGGTGGTCCGCGTCGAAGGGGCCGCCACCGTGGGTGGCGTCGCGCAGACGGTCGTTGAAGGCGCCGATGCCGGTGCCGTCCAACTGCCCTTGTGTGGCCTGGACGAACAGGGCGTTGTTGGCGACCTCGCCGAAGTTCCACCCCTCCCCGTACAGGTACAGGGCAGAGCCGTCCACACCGTCCTTGTCCAGGGTCAGCGTGTCCAGGGCGGCGCGAGCGCGCTCCATGGTCTCGCGCGAGTGGTGGCCCATGAGGTCGAAGCGGAAGCCGTCGACCTTGTACTGCTTGGCCCATGTGACCAGGGAGTCGATCATGAGCTCTTCGGCCATGGCGTGCTCGGTCGCCACATTCGAGCAGCAGGTCGAGTTCGCCACGTTGCCCTTGTCGTCCAGGCGCTGATAGTAGCCGGGCACGACGCGGTCCAGCACCGACTTCGGGTCCTGACCGTGGGCAGCCGTGTGGTTGTAGACCTCGTCCAGGACCACCTGCAGCCCGGTGGCGTGCAGGGCGCCGACCATCTCACGGAACTCGGCCACACGCGCACCACCGTCCTGGTGGCCGTCGGTGGCGTAGGAGCCTTCCGGCGCCATCCAGTGGTAGGGGTCATAACCCCAGTTGAATCCGTCCTGGTCGGCCACGGCGCTGACTGCCGCCTGCTGCTCCTTCGACGCCGGCCCGGCGTCCGACGGGATCTGCGGAACCTTCTGGTCGGCGCGGCGCTCGGCAATGGTGGCGATGTCGAAGGTCGGCAGCAGGTGAATGGTGTCGATGCCTGCCGCAGCCAGCTCCTTCAGGTGCTTCATGCCAGCCGACTCGCTCTGAGTGAACGCCTTGTAGGTGCCGCGCATCTCCTCGGGCACCGACTGGTCCTTGATGGAGAAGTCACGCACATGCAGCTCGTAGATGGCCCGCGAGGCGTCATTGCGAACCTTTGGCGCGGCCGTGTCGGACCAGGTGGCGGGGGCCAGCTCCGGGTTCGACAGGTCGACGGCCACGGAGCGGGTCGAGTCGGTGGTCAGCGCCACCGAGTACGGGTCGGTGACGACGTTGGTCTCGACCTTGCCGGTCGAGGGCACGTAGACCTTGACCTCCCACAGGTACTGGGCGCCGGCGGTCACGGCCCCGTCCTCGTTGGCGACGACCCAACGCCCGTCCTCGCCCCTGACGGCGGGGGTGCGCACGGCGTCCCCACCGGCCTGGGCGGTCGAGCCCGTCTCGACCCCCGTGTTCCAGGTGAGCAGCGTGACGGACTTGGCGGTGGGTGCCCACAGGGCGAACGAGGGCGTGGTCCGCCCCCACGTGACGCCCAGGTCTGCGGCGCGGGCGGCCTGGGCGTACACGGAGTCGAGCACCCCGGCCAGCTGGACGCCGGTGAAGGCGCTGGGCACTCCGGCCGAGTCGGCCTGGAGGAGGGCCACCTGACCGGTCAGCACGTCGCTCAGGGTCTGCGCGTCGAACACAGGTTTGCCGGCCGCGTCGGTCAGCGACAGGGCGATGTGGTCCTTGAGGTTCGGGTGTGCCTTGACCAGCGCATCACTCAGGGCGCCGGTCACCCGCAGCGGGTGGGCGGCCCCTCCCACGACCTTCCCTTCGGACACGGCGGCCCCGCCCTCGTCGGAGGTGACCAGGGAGAAGACCAGGCCGGAGTTGCCTGCCAGGACGGAGTCGCGTGTGACGCCGGCGGGCAGCAGGTTCGTCGGCCACGCCAGGGTCGTGGCGTCCAGCCAGTGGGCGGCCTGCTGGCCCACGCCCCCCAGCGGCTTCTCGGCGGCCTCGATGACCAGCACATGGGTGGCCAGCGTGTACGTGAACTTCACATTCGCGCCGGACTTGGTGGCGAAGGGGATGTTCGCCCCGTCCTTCACGCCGTCCTTGCCGTAGTTCTCGCCCCACGAGCGGTCGTGGGCGACCTTGCCTTCGTAGGAGCCCTCTGGCAGCTTGTCGGTCTCGAAGACCCACGTGCCGTCACCCATGGGATGCATGAGTGTCGCCAGACATGCCGGCTCCCAGTTGCCGCCGTTCGCGCCCGAGGTGCAGCCCAGGGCCGCCTGGTGCGAGCCGGGGATGGTGATGACGGGCCCATCGGTGGTGTTCCACACGCGGTGGCTGACCGGGTCGTAGAAGAAGGTCACCTTGCCGGGGGCGGTGGTCGTGTAGGGGATGTCGGCGCCCTTGAACACACCGTCCTTGCCGTAGTTCTCGTCCCACGTGCCGCCGATGGCCACCTTGTAGTTCCACGAGCCCGCGGGCAGGTCGAAGGTGCCGGTGTAGATGCCGGACTCGGGGTCCTTCGTCAGGGCAGCCTGGGGGCACTCGGGCTTCCAGTCGCCGCTGCACCCCATGGCGGAGTTGTGGCTGCCGGGCACGGTGACCATGGCTCCGTCGGTGGGCGGCGGCGTGGCCTTGTCATTGCCGGACAGGTCATTGCCGGCGACCACCAGTGCCGAGTCGGCGGCCTTGGCGCCGGAGGCGTCCACGGTGACGGCCCGGACCTCGACAAGAGTGCCTTCGGCCAGACCCGACAGGTCGGCGAAGACGCGAGGGGTGTCGTCCTCGGCGGTGCCCAGCGGCGTCCACTCGGTGGAGCCCAGGGGGCGGTAGGCGATGGAGGTTTCCGCCCAGCGGTGTGCGGTCACGGTGGCGCGGATGGGCGCCGAGGAGCCGGTCAGACCCGCGCCGTCGGCCACGTCCAGGGTCACCTTCGGGCCGCCGTCGACGGGGGCGACCGTCTTGTCCGCCTTGAGGACGAGGGCGCCCATGGCCGGGACCTGCAGACTCACCGAGCCGTCGGCGCCGGCGGTGACGGGGGCGTCGGTGCCGTACAGGGGCGCGTAGGTGGCGCCGGGCGTCAGCGTGGTGAGGGTGACCGTGCGGGCTTCGGCGGAATTGTTGAGGGCGACGAGGTGTTCGATCTTGTCGGCGCGATCGATGCGGGAGAAGGCGTAGACGCCGGGGCCGTCCTCGGCGTGCAATTGCACTTGGGCGCCGGTGGACAGGGCCGGGTGGGCGGCGCGCAGGGCGGCCAGGTCGTGCACATGCGTGTACATGGGGCTGGCGGTGTCGAAGTGGTCGCCGGTGCCGAAGGCGGACCCGTCGACCAGTGGCTGGCCCTGGACCTCAGCCACCTGCGTGGCGAACATGTCCTGACGAGCGTCCTTGTCATTGCCGGGCGCCTGGCCGACGAATCCCTGTTCGTCGCCGTAGTAGACGATCGGCTGGCCGCGCGTGAGGAACATCAGCGAGTGCGCCAGCTGGTCGCGTTTGAGGGTCTCGGCCGAGCCCGAGCCGCCGGCCAGCAGGTGGCCGATGCGTCCCATGTCGTGGTTTCCCAGGAAGGTGGGCAGTGCCGAGGCCGATGAGGTCGCCGTGGTGTACATGTCGTCGGCCTCGTACAGGGCGGCCAGGCCCTTGGCCGTGTACCCCTTGGCGTAGCCCAGGGCTGCCGCCTGGAAGCTGAAGTCCAAGGTGGCGTCCATGTCGGTGTCACGCACGTAGGGGCTGAGTTTGGCGGCGTCAGCGTCGTAGACCTCGCCGAACATGAAGAAGGCGGGGTTGCTCTGGCGGGCGTGTGCGGCCACCCCTTGGGTCCACTTGACCCAGAACTCCTTGTTGACGTGCTTGACCGTGTCGATGCGGAAGCCGTCCACGCCGAAGTCCGCCCACGTCTTGTAGACGTCCTCGAAGGCCTTCTCGACGACGGGGCTCTCGGTCATGAGGTCGTCCAGGCCCACGAAGTCACCTTGGGTGACGGATTCGCCCTCCCACGTGGAGTCACCGCGGTTGTGGTACAGCCGCACGTCGTTGAGGACTTCGGGTACCACGGTGTCGCCTTGGGCGCGCTTGGGCGTGTAGGCGCTCTTGGCGATGGTCGGGAAGGCGTCGGTGTTGGCCAGGGCGGAGATGTCGACCGCATTGCCGGCCTCGTCCAGGTAGGGCTTGGTGGCGGTGTCGACGTAGGTCTGTCGGCCTTCTTCGTAGGAGATGAGGTCGGCCGTGTGGTTGACGATGATGTCCAGGTAGAGTTTCATGCCGCGCGCGTGCAGGGCGTCGCGCAGTTTTGCCAGCGCTTCGTTGCCGCCCAGGTGCGCGTCGATGCGGGTGAAGTCGGTGACCCAGTAGCCGTGGTAGCCGGCCGAGGCGTCTGCACCGCTGCCCTGGACGGCGCGGTTGGCGAAGCTGGGGGTCAGCCACAGGGAGGTGGCGCCCATGCCCTGGATGTAGTCGAGTTTGTCGATGATGCCTTGGATGTCACCGCCGTGGTAGAAGGCCTTGTCGGTGGGGTCGAAGCCGGTGGTCAGGCGGTCTCCGGCGAGGCCGCCGCTGTCGTTGGAGGTGTCCCCGTTGGCGAAGCGGTCGGTCAGGACGAAGTAGTGGACCTCGTTGGCCTTGGCGCGTGCCGGTGCGGCGACGAGGGCGTCGTCGGCTTGGTCGGCTCCGGCCTTGAGCGCGGTGGAGGTGACTGAGACCTTCGTTGCGACCGAGTCGAAGGAGAAGGTCACAGGCGCCGGAGCCGCCAGGGTGATGACGGCGTCTTTGCCGTCGACTCCGTAGGAGGTGTCCCATGTGCCGTTCAAGGCTGCCTTGAACTTCCACGTGCCAGCGGGCACTTCGGCGCTGAAGGTGTAGACGCCGTCGCCGTCCGGGTCGGTCATGGCGGTGGCGGTGCAGGCGGGTGCAAAGTCCTCGGGACAGCCGAGTTCGGTCTGCAGGTCGCCTGCCAAGGTCACTGACGAGGGCGGGGCTGCGGGCGCGGCTTGGGCGCTCGGCGCGGTGGCTGCGCCGTGCATGCCGGTGAGGACCAGCGCCAAGGCGGGTACGGAGGCCAGTTGGGCCTTCAGTCGGGCAACTGTTCGAGGGGTCGTGCACCTGTGGCGGGATGCGCTCACGAGAACTCCTTCGTCGACGTGTTCGTCCTCGGCGTCGAGGGGTGGGACAACCGTACGAGTCCGGAAGTAGTTTCTGCAAGATTTCTGCAAGCGCCTTCCCGCTTGTCCCACTAGTTGGACCTGCCTCCGGCTGGACCTGCCCTGCCAGGAAGGCGGCGAGCGACCTCGTGGCGTCCGGAGGGGCTGCTTCAGGGCACCAACTTCACAGTGAGTCGCGACCAGGGCCACTTGGCCCGGTGAGCAAACGAGCGGAGAAATCGAATGTGAGTCTGGAACACGTTGGTCAGCGCTGGATCATATTCTCCGTCACCGTTGACTTCGTAGAAGGCTTCAAGCGCAATGTGGAACCATCCCAGACGCCCATCCAAGCTTGAGGCAAAGGCGCAGAGTTCCGCCAACCTCATGTCAACTCGGATTTCTCGACTGGCGTCCCGAATACCGAAGGCTTGCCCGTACCACTTCGCCTCCCTGAGACGTTCGGAAACGTAATTCATCGACGCCGACAGTTCCTTGACGGAGTAGGTTCTCCTCAACACCATGGCAGGCTCCCCTGTTCATCAACTACATCTGGATCCGTACGCGCCGATTCCGAACTCACCGGTTCACGGCCTTCGCGAGGCCCGCTTTTGCACTTCGACCATAACACTCAGTTGTTGCAGAAGATAATCACACGCCGACGCCTCGTCAGCGAACCGTTTTTCGGGTGACAGGATCGCACGATCATCATGGAACGCGACTAGCCACGGGCGGTTTCTCGCCCAGACGCTTGGCCGGTAGGTGATGATGTGTTGACACAATCGCTGAGGATCTCCGAAGCAGAACATCTTGCGGTCGATGCCCAGCTCGTCGGCTTTGGCGAGCAGTGACATGTAGGGGCTGGAGTAGCCGATCGACTCTTCAACGCGCGTCCAGTCACTCGCCTGACAGTTCGAGTGAAGGTCTTCCTGCCTCCACTCGGTTCCGCGAAGGTTCCCGATGAGGGCCTTGACCCTCTTTTGCGAAAGCGAGTTGTAATCCGTCAGGAACCACATCGCGTCATCAAGGTGGACTTTGCCCACCAGTTGACCATCCTCGAGCGCGAAGACCTTGATCTGGAAGTGCCTTTCGGGCTTGAAAGCATCATCCGGACAACAGATGCGCTTCCACAGTGGCGGATGCGCATGATTCTTGCATGTGAGCGATCGAATCTCGATCCACTGCTCTTGCTCGCGCTCAGGCTCGGAAGATGTTGGCATCATGCGCGTTTCACGTCCTTCCAAGTGTCACTGGTTCCGCCAGTCGACTCGCTCCGTAACCAGGCACCGATGCGGGCACGCTCGGATGCGGTGATTGTTCGCAGCGGTGACGACTCGCCGAAGAAGACCAGAGCGTCCTCGGGGAAGATCATGCCTTCGATGGCCTCACCGACGAACGAGTCGACCTCGACGAGTGTCGGATCGAACAGGAAGCAGATCCTCTCGGGGCTGCCCGCACATGCCTCGATGATGCTGGGGTGCTGCATGGCCTCCAGGACCTCGCTCGCTTCGAAGTACGCCTCATGCGCTCCGAGTCGAAACGTGACCCGCCTGCGTGGCCGCTGCCACCTTGCAAACACACCCTTGGGAGCAACCTCGCTCATCGACACCACGAGGTCGCCAAGACTCAGTTGCGCGGGCAGGCCCTTCACGGCGGTGGACGACTCGACGCGGTGCCCTGCCCGGCTCATGTCGCCATTCGAAGACGATGACACGCCCGCTCCCACCACCGCCGTTCCTTCCTGATCGCCAGTTCTCCCACCGGCACTTCGCTGCCCTCTGGTCATCTCGGCGTAGGTCGTCGGGTCCTTCGCAATGCAGGCGATGATGTAGCTCGCCAACCAGGACGAGGACACAAGTGTGGCAGCTTCCATGCCATATCTCTGGAGAACTGCGGCGACCAGAACCGGCACGAGTAACGAGGGGAAGAGTCGGTAGGAGCGTGTGACCAGCGCAATCACGATCCCGATGGCGCCCCCAAGGCCAGCACTCGCGCCGATCACGCTGAGCTCGGCACCACCGAGGAATGGCGTCACGCCCCCATGGATGACCACGCAGGCGGTTCCCAGAACGATTCCAGGCAGATAGAAGGCCAGCCTCGGGCATCGGCCTGCCTCGCCTGAGCTCTTGTAGCCACGCCATTCTTGTTCCACGAACTCCATTCGGGCATCATTGAGCGCACCCGACCAAATGATCAGTAGCACAAGGCCAGCAAATGTCCACAGCAGGCGGCTTGAAGGCACGACGAGCCCGTCGACAATGGAATATCCGAAGAGTTCGATCACCAAAACCGGGACGATGGACCACAAGGGCGACATTCCAAGCAGAAGAAAGAACGCCGTCAGCTGTATGACGATCATCAGCAGGAAGCCCGACAACGACGTGGATCCATGGAGCGCAGGAGGGATGACAAGCGCCACGATGACCACCAGGCCGGTAGCGCCCCCAGCCCACAAGCGCTCTCCCGGAATCCTTGCAGCACTCACGCGAAGCAATCCCTTCCACACCCCCTGCAAGGGACGCAGTAGCAGCGCCAGTCACCATCTCTTCCTTCCGGTAGAGTCACGGCACGAGCCTCACTGTCAACCTTGACCAGGGACGCTTGGCTAGACGAGCGAACCGCGCGATATCCTCAACATACTCCTGATAGGCGTCACTTGCCGCATGGTCGATCTGCCCATTGTTGCGAGTGATGTAGACCTGGTCGACACTCGAGTACCCCCACCCCAATGCGGCGTGAATTTCTCTGCCTATCCGACGAAGAGACTTCGAATCGACGGGCACCACCAGACTGTTGACGACACTCTCCAGACGATCTGATTGGCGACGATGTTCAAGATGCTTCTTGAGGTGGAACGAGACGAACTCGAGCTCTTGCCGAAGAGTTGCAACATGATACATGTATCGAAGCATCATCACCCAAGTCCTCACCTTTCCACAATCGAGAGAAATGGCGGTCGAAGAGGAGCCCCATTGCGTCCACAGCATGAACCAGACAAACGAGTTGACGACTCTCGAATGTCAAATCCGCCCCCCCGTTGCGCAACCTCACCATCAACACCACCACTCCTGTCGGTCATCATTCCAACCATTCAGGGGACCAGCTTCACCGTGAAGCGCGACCAAGGACGCTTGGCACGACGGGCAAATCCGCGAACGTAGCGAAGATGGGCACGGAACACACTTGTGAGCTTTGGATCATATTGCCCTTCATCATCAACTTCGTAGAAGTCTTCGAGCGCGTAGTGCCCTTCCCCAAGGTGAGCATCCAGATTTGTAGCAAAGGCTCGCAATTCCTTCGCAGTCATTTCCGATCGCAACTTGCGCGCCGAGTCACGGACATCAAAGGCTTGACCAAACCAGCGCGCCATTCGGATGCGTTCAACAATGTAAAACATTGAGTCCGACAACTCTTTGGCAGAGTAACTGCGCATCAACGCCATGGCAGGTCTCCTTGCCCGATGATCACACCATGGTCCGAAGAATCGGGTATATGAACCTGTCCCGTCCCTCCGGGGTACGTCACACCTCGCCCACTCGTTTGCGGCGCCACAATTCCTTCATAGACAGGCGTGCCGGGCCTGAATTCAGCGGCGTACCAAGTGTCAAGAACACTAGCACTCCCCACCTTCAATTGCCCATCAACCCTTTTC
Source organism: Schaalia sp. 19OD2882 (assembly GCF_018986735.1). Taxonomy (NCBI): domain Bacteria; kingdom Bacillati; phylum Actinomycetota; class Actinomycetes; order Actinomycetales; family Actinomycetaceae; genus Schaalia; species Schaalia sp. 19OD2882. The sequence goes on from NZ_CP065521.1 coordinate 2,367,743, forward strand.
ATCCAATACGGGAGAACCGCCTTCTCATGGCGTACTTGATACACACTGACAGGCTTGTCCACAGACCAGTACCTCCCGAAGTCCTTGCGGAAGCCGGTTGTTCCTGCTCGGTACAGCGTGGTCGGCTCGTGAAGATAGTATCCACGGTAGATGCCCCATCTGAAGTTCGTCATGTGCTCCCATGAGATCCATTTGGGTTGGGAGGCAACGACGCCGCCTGTCGCCATTCCGATTCCGCCATTGACGAAGGTGGCATGGGCCAGTCCGGCCGGGGTGTGCGGCCCCGGCTCAAGCATGTAGCCAGTGGCTCCCGATACGGAGCCGTCGGTGAATCCGATGGTTGCTCCCATTGTGGTTCGCCCGAGGGCGGTGCGCAGGAAGGGGGTTGCCGCCTTGGCCGTGCCTCCCGCCGCTTCTGCGCCGGCGGTCGCCGCGCTGGTGGCGAACCTGCGCGCGACAACGGCTCCAGCGCCTCCGCCGGCCAGTGCTGAGACCCCTCCGGTCGACGGTTCCGGAGGTGTACTTCTGCGAGGCCACCGAGACTCCACCGCCGATCAGCGCGCCGCCACCCGCCAGGAGCGCCAGTCCCACGGGTCCGCCAATGCCTGTGCACATCAGGGCGACACCGACGACAATGGCGGTTCCTGCGAGTAGGTACTCCCAGTTGTTTCCCACCCAGTTCAAGGCTTGGGCACCGAGACCGGAGTTGGCTTGGTTGTATGCGGCCAGGTCAGCATCGGTGATGGGCTTCAGGCCGGTGGGGTCGGTGAAGGCCAGGGGATTGTTGGCGGCGTACGAGTAGGGGGTGGATGCCCAAGGTGCTGTCGGCACATGCTCCAACGGGTCTGTGGACAGGAACTGACAGGTCGCAGGGTCGTAGACGCGCCGGCCCATGATCTCGAGAGCGCCCACATGGATGCTGCCGTTCACATCCACGCCAACGCCCTCTACCAACGGGTGGGCCGGCGATGCCCACGGGTTGGCGGGGGTGGTGTGGCGGGCAAGGCGTGGCCCGTGGGGGATGAGTCGAGTGCCGAGGGCGGGGGCGCCCGGCAGGACCGTGATCGGAGTGTCGCCGATCCTTGTGAGGGCGCCTGCCCGGTCTGTGGTGACGGCCAGGCCATTGATGGTGGCAGGGCGGCCGTCCTCGTCCCAGGTCATGTCAACGGTGGCCGCCGCGCAGCGGATTGAGGCGAGTCGACCGGTGGGGGTCCACTGGTAGGCGAGGGCGCCATCAGGTCCTTTTTCGCGGGTTCGCCGACCGGCCTGGTCGTAGGCGAAGACTGTGACACCGGCGGGGCAGGTGCGACTGAGCAGTTGACCCGCCGCATCGTATGTGAATGACTCACAGGTGGAACCCGTTTCGTCGGTCCGGGTGATGGAGGTGAGTCTGCCGGCCTGATCCCACGCGTAGCAGGTCCGCCCCGCGTGAGTGTCCACGCTGGCGAGCTGACCGGTCTCGTCGTAGGAATACGTGGTGGCGTCCCCGTCCACACTGATGCGCGCCGGGCGCCCGTCCTCGTCATAGGAAATGACGGTCTCAGACGAACCGTCTGGGGTGTCGACCCGATAGGAGGTGACGCGGCCCAAGCCGTCGGAAACCCACTCCTGAGTCAGGCCTTCGGCGATCATCCGGGTCGAGGAATCGATGTACTCATACGACACGATCCCGAAGGTTCCGCCCTCGATGTGGGAGAGTCTCCCGGCCTCGTCCCGCACGTACATGAGGCGATCGGAAGCGTCTTCGCGGCTGTGTTCGCCCGCGCCCCGGTTGCGTGCTGACGACACTGAGGAGGCGTTGACACGCATCCCGTCGGGGGATTCGGTGAACAGCGGGCGGCCTGCGGCGTCATACCCAGCCCGCCACGTGCGCCCCAACGGGTCCGTGACAGCAGAGACACGATCGTCGGACGTGTACTCACGCCGAGTCACCCCGCCCACAGGGTTGGTTTCCGACACAGGGCGGGCGCACTGGTCGTAGGTGAAGAGCGTGGTTCCCCCCAAGGCATTCGTGATGGAGGTGAGTTGACCCGCCGCATCGTAGGCGAAACGCCGCTTGCCCCACGCTGCGTCCCGCATCGCAGTGAGACGGCCGGCCAGATCGTAGGAGTAGGTGGTCGGCGACGTTCCAGGCGCACTGATGCGCGTCAGGCGTGAGCATGCGTCCCACTCGTAGCGGATCTCGCCCGCAGGGCCGCGTTCGGACACCAGCCGATGGTCTGCGTCATAGGTGTACTCCACCGCTCCCGCAGGCCCCTCGACGCGCTCTCGGCGTCCCAGGGCGTCGTAAGTGATCGTCACCGCCTCCCCGTCCCGCTCGATGCGGACCGGGCGCCCTGCTGCGTCACGTTCGATCCGCGTCAGGGCCCCGTCGACATCGATGGCTTCGACGATGCGGCCCGCCAGGTCGCGCACCACCACCTGGTCCCCGGAGGCGTCATGGACGCGGACAGGCCTGCCCAAGGCATCGGAAACGATCCCCGCCACGCCCTCGTCGTCGATCATGGATGCGCCTTGGCCCCATGAGAATTGGGTGGTCGCACCAGTCGGATCGCTCATGGAAGTGGGTCTGCCCAAGGCGTCATAATCCGTCGACCAGGCCGCCCCGCTGGGTGAGACGACCTCGCGCAGGCGTGAGAGCGGATCGTGCGAGAAGGCCTAGGTCCGCCCGTCGGGCAGCCTCACCTGTGCGAGGTTGCCGAGGTCGTCCCACGTTGAAGAGATGACGCGACCCAACGGGTCCGTTGAGGAGGCCTCCAGGCCCGACGGCCCGTATTCGACGCTCGACCTGGCCCCATAAGGGTCAATGGTCGCGGTCAGGCGCCCCGCGGGGCTGAACTCCCAAGCCCATACCGCGCCATCAGGGTCGACACGTGAAACCACGCGGCCGGCCTCGTCGTACACATACCGGGTGAGGGAGCCTCCAGGGGTCGTGAACGTCACCGGACGGCCTGCCTGGTCATAGTCGAACGAGGCTCGCCCGCCCTGCGCATTGACGATCCCTATGAGATCGCCGAAGCGGTTGTACTCATACGTCAAGGACACGCCCACAGGGTCCGTGACCGAACGCAGCAATCCGTTCTCCCACACCATGGTTGTGCGCCCGCCGACGGGATCGATGATGAGGCTGGGATCACGGCACTCGCCCTCGTAGGAGAACCGCGTGCGGGCTGTCGATGTCGGCCGCGCGGCAGGAACACCTTCATGACCCGCAGGTGCTGGATACGACACGACCACTTCGGTGAGTCGATCCAACTCATCCCAGGACATTGTCGTGCGCACGCCCGCCGGGTCCAGCGAGGCGACCATGCGCCCACGTGAGTCGTATTCGCTGACCGTCACGGACCCTGACCTGTCTTGGGACATGACACGACGCCCCCATCGGTCGTACGCCAGACGCTGGGAGCCACCGTCGGCGTCCACAACTCCGATGAGACGACCGAAGTCGTCGTTGATCCACGTGTTCGCGCGCGACCCGTCCGAATCCGACACCTCCGTCACACCACCTGGAATGTACGTGTAGCGCGACAGACGCCCAGCGGGAGAACGCTGGGTACACACGCGACCGGCCTCGTCATAGGTGTTCTCCACCTCGACGACACCATCGGCGTCCACGATCCGCCAGATGACGCTGCCGGCGTCATCCCAGTCGTACCGCCTGGCGCCACCATCGCCACCACGGACCTCGACCAGGCGCCCGCCCTCGTCGTAGGAGTACACCACGCGACGACCGCACCCTGACACCTCCACGATCCGTGACGCCTCGTCATCCCACGTGATGTCGAGGTGGCGACCACGTTCATGTACGAGGCTCGACGCAACGTCACCGTCCCACTCGCAAAACACCGTGGTCCCAGGGCCTCGGCTCAAAGAGCGCAAACGCCCCGAATCGTCATAGGTCCACCGTCCGCCCTCAGCGTCGCAGACAACGAAATCCCCGGCATTGGGTGACGTGCGAGAAATCCAGAACGAGTCGCCCAGCGAACGCCCCCACCCCTGGCCCTCGCGAGGAAAGCGCACGAGCCGACCATCCGGCATCCACCACCGAGCCTCACCGACTTCACCGCCAGCATCGGTTTCGCCGGCCTGCTCGATCTCGATGCGCGAATCCACAACACTGCACCAGCCCGGACCGAATGCGCCGATCGCAGTCGACATCGAGTTGTACATCCTGCGCCACGCCAGCCCGACACCACCGCCCTGGAGCTCCAGGTCGGTTTCCGGCTCGATGAAGTTGCCGGTGGCCGCATTGACCGGATCATCAACGAAACCCGACGAGGGCGCAACGCCCTGCATCTGAGCGGGAACCATGTTGACTCCCAGGCGAGACAGGGAAACCCCCGCAGCCGCCAACGCCGCCATCAACGTCGCATCCGACAGAGTCGACACGACGCCGGAACCACCAGCGGCCTCGAAGGCCGAAGCGATCACATTGGCCCACTGAGCATCGGCACGGTTCGCCGCAATGTACGAGTCGAAACCGGTCCACACCGACCCTGCCGACAGGCTCCCCCATTCACACCCCGCGACGAACGCCGCCTCGGCAGCCCGCAGGCCCGCGATGACCGAACCCAGTTCATCGTCTGCGCCACCGTAGTTGGTCGCGAGTCTGCGCAAGTTCTCCGGGCGCGCCGACGACGTCCCGCTTTCCGAGTTCGTACCCGACGACGGCGTCTGGCGCGCCAGCATCGCCGGGGCGCTCACCTCCAACGAGGGCGCCTGGCCGTTCGTTCCCACAGGTCGTTGATCGATGTCCCAAAAGTCGTTCCAGCCTCGTTGGATCTCCCACATCTGATCCCGGCGAGCCTGCCACTCCCGTGCCCGCTGACGCGCCGCATTCTCCGCACGCGCGAGTTCGACGAGTCGGTCCACCTTCGCGGCCACATCCTCCAGACACGCGCACAGATTCGTCGCATCGACACCTTCGGACGCCGAGTTGTCTGCGAAGAGGCGAGAGAAATAGCCCGAGAAATCCTGCGAAGCCTCGAACACCCACCCCACGCGAGCTCCGTGCAGCTCGTCAACACGCGACCGCGCCGCCCGACACTTCGCCGCCAAATCCGAGGCCGCCAAGAAGTCGAAGCGAACATCGGCAGTGGTCATCGGATCAATCATCAGAACCTCTTGTGCCAATGCCATCCCCATGACATGCACACGCATGAGCGGCATGGCAGGGACAACGAGACGATGTGACGCGAACTGCAACCGCAGTAAACCATCCGCAGACCCCATGAGGGAAGTACTTGGCGGACATTCGAAGACCTTCACGATGACTCACTGGGCCCGCATGTGCCCGCCTGCAGGGGACACCAGCGCATCCAACGGGCGAATATGCCTCTCCAACTGTCCCAACCCCGTCCGCTGCTCCGAGGCCGGTCCGACCGAGCGCGAGCGTCTCAACGAAGCGGCCTCGACCTCGCGCGTGATCCACCAGAGACTGCCCGCCCTCGTGCCAGCCATTCCGGCAGGCGGCCCCGCCCTCGTCGATGACGGACGAATCCCGCGGAACGACGGACGATGCTCACGGGAGGGGTCGAGAGGCCACGACAAAATCAACCGAAAGGCAGACAATTGATGCAGCCGCACCGACGCGGCCACACCCCAGACCAACGGAGGCCACCATGCCCGAGGTTCTTGCCTACGCCTGCGACGACACCCGCACCACCTTCCACAGGACGCGCATCTCGCTGCGCGAACCCGGCCCCGGCGAGATCCACTTCGAGGTCAAGTACGCCGGGATCTGCCACTCCGACATCCATACGGCCCGCGGCGAATGGGGGCCGGCGAAGTACCCCCTGATCCCCGGCCACGAGATCGCCGGCATCGTCGCGAAGGTCGGCCAGGGCGTGACGAAGTACGAGGTCGGCGACAAGGTCGGCGTGGGCTGCATGGTGAACTCGTGCGGCACATGCCAGATGTGCCGGGCCGACCTCGAACAGTTCTGCGAGGGCGACCCCGCGGGCCTGTCCGGAACCCTGTGGACCTACGGCGACGACGCCGACGGCAACCCGACCGCCGGCGGCTATGCGCAGGGCTTCACCGTGTCGGAGGACTTCGCGTGCCGCATCCCCGACGAGATCCCCTTCGAGGCCGCCGCGCCGCTGCTGTGCGCGGGCATCACGACGTACTCGCCGCTCAAGCGCTGGGGCGCGGGTCCGGGCAAGCGCGTGGCCGTGGTGGGCATGGGGGGCCTGGGGCACATGGGTGTGCAGATCGCCGCCGCATTGGGCGCCGAGGTCGCGGTCATCAGCCACGGGAGGTCGAAGGAGGAGGACGCGAAGCGCTTCGGAGCCACCGAGTTCTACGCGACCAGTGAGGCGGAGCCCTACGCCGACCTGCCCGCCGGCTTCGACATCATCTTGTGCACGGTGGGCGCGGACAACCTGGACTACGGCTCGCTCATCGACCTGTTGCGCCCCATGGGCGCCTTCGTCGACGTCGGCCTGCCGGAGAAGCAGCCGCTGATCCCCCTGATGCCCCTGCTGCGCGGCAATCGCGCCGCCGCGGGCTCGATGATCGGCGGCATCGCCGAGACCCAGGAGATGCTGGACTTCTGCGCGGCGCACGGCATCGCCCCGCAGGTCGAGGTGATCAGCGGCGAGGAGATCACAGAGGCATACAACCGGGTGGTCGATTCGAAGGTTCGCTACCGCTACGTCATCGACACCTCGACCTTCTGAGCTTTGGCCCGACTCTTCGGGGACGAGGGCGGGGCGGGCTCGGGGGTTCGCCGGGTCATTCAGCCGCTGCCCTCGTCCGACGAGGGCGCGGCCGCGGACACGTCTCCACCCTGTTCTGCCCTCGTTTCGAGGGCGAGGCGGGGCACACCCGGGCACCTGCTTGCCCTGCGCCTGCCACTCACGGGCCGATGCCGGTGAACGCCGAAGTCCCAGGACATCTTCGAGGGATGTCCTGGGACAACTCAGCGCGGAGACGGCGGGATTTGAACCCGCGAGGGGCTTGGCACCCCTACCTCCTTAGCAGGGAGGCGCACTCGACCGGACTATGCGACGTCTCCAGTACCGGACCAGAGTAACCGAGGCAGGCCCTGTCGGGAAATCCGAGCCGAAGAAGTCGCCCCTGCGGCCAGCTCCGCTGGCCGCCTCGCGGGGAAGTCGGTCACTTGCCGAGTCGCTCCATCAGTTCGGCGTAACGCGACTTGGCTCTCCCGGATGACGCGGAGACCGCCTGGGCGTGTCCGTGCAGTCGGACGACCTCGTGGATCGCGCGAATGGTCGCTTCCTGTTGGCTGACGCCCTCAGATGCAACCAGAGCGGCCAGCAACTGCTCGCCGTCCTCGGAAAACCGCAATGTCATCACCATCCCCGGATGATACAGGTGTGGCACCAAGCGGTCTCACGCACACGATGATCCACCCGGCCGAGGGCTGAGAAGCGAAGGGGCATGGCGAGAGAAGTGAGGCGCAGGTTGACCCCGGACAAGCCCACCGCCCCTCCCCCTCCCTGCGAGATTCGTCCATCAGGTCGACTCTCGACACGAGAGAGGTCGATTCTCGCGAGATTCGTCGGACGCCCCGAACCCTCGACGAGTCCCGGGGCGCCACGGCGCACTCCCCGGGACTTCGCTGTGGCGGAGGGCGAGGGATTCGAACCCCCGGTGCCATTGCTGACACAGCGGTTTTCAAGACCGCCACCTTCGGCCGCTCGGTCAGCCCTCCAGACCAGCCGATGGTACCCGAAAGCGCACGATCAGAGCCACCACACGCACGGCCGCCCCTCGATCGCGCAGACGTCAGCCGATGTGAAGGCCGAAGAAGTTCCACGACTTCTTGTCGGAGGGAGCCTCCTGCGGCTTGTCCAACAGTTCACGCGAGATCGCCGAGGGCAACGGCGGCCACAGGGGCACGCGCGGCATGAGCATGGTTTGAAGTGCGTGGTAGACGTCCCACCGTGACGCGGTCTCCACCGACAGCGGCTCGTTGGTCTCGCTCAGGCTGCGCCGCCACCTGCCCGGCATGGTGATCAGGTAGTCGTTGGCGTAGTCCAGCCACGAGCGATAGCAGTGGTCGAAGTGCTCGACCTCGTCCTCACGGGCCCCGTTGTCCAGCATCGCCCGGCGGATCGCCACGGTGGCGCAGATGCCTTCACAGGTCACCCACTGCATGTGCTCGGTCATGCGCGGCGCCCCGTCCTCGTCAAGGGTCGTGACGAAACCCGGGTGGCCGTTCTTGCGCCACGCGTCCACACGGGCTCTTTCGAAGAGCTCGTTGGCCATCTCGAAGAGGTGGTCGGGGGCAGTGCGTCCCATCGAGCGCAGGCCCGCCCGCAGGTGCAGGGCCAGTCGCGCCCACTGCATGGACCGGCCCGGCACCGAGCCTTCGTACAGGCGCCTGCCGTCCCACACCTCGGCGCGCGTCGGAGTGGCGATGGCGTGCCCCTGCTCGTCGAAGAACTCGGGCACACGCCACCGGTTGGCCTGGGCCATGTCGCGCACGAAAGCGACAATGGTCTCCACGCGGTCGATCCACACGGGGTCGGTGGTCGCCTCGGCCACCAGCAGGTATGCCTCGGCCGTGTGGAACAGGGTGCCCATCGAGTGGATCGGGGAAGCGGTGGTGAAGGCCTCGTCCCACTGGTCGACCACCAGCCCGTTGGGCAGCAGCCAGTGCTCCTGCTGGCCGTGCAGGACCTCGCTCAGCAGTTCGTGCGCGCCGGGGCGGTTCGCCACGGTGGCGGCGGCGACACCGGTGACCAGGAAGGCGTTGTGCATCTGCGACTTGCCGCGCCCGACCTGGTCCCATGGGACTCCATTGCCCTCCGCGTCGGGCTCGGCCTTGATGGAGGTCCACATCCCACCGTGGACAGGGTCACGGAAGCAGGTGCGCAGGCACTTCATCGCATGGTCGGCGTAGCGACGCGAGCCCGGCAGTCCCATGAGGGTGCCGAGCGAGAACACGTAGAGCATGCGCGAGGTGACCGCCAAGTCGATCGGGCGGGTCGGGTCGGCCTCGCCGGTCTTGGTCAGGTGGGCGAATCCCGTGGGCGCGATCGCCCCTTCGGCCTCGCGGACCAGGGCCTGCATCTGGGTCGAGAGCCACCTGTTGTGCTCGACGGAGTCAAACCAACTCACTTCGTCCTCCATCAGACGTCGCTGTCGTCCTGCGCGCAGCAGGGCGCGAGGGCGTGCCCGGACGGTCGAGCCACGCGAGATCAAGCGTAGTTGGAGGCCCGCACTGTCGTCCCGGTCACAGGTCCCAGGAATCGCCGCTCCGCCGAGAAGCCCCCAAGCGGCACCCTCGTGCCCCACAATGTGAACCACGCTTCGACATCCCTCACGCTCGTCCGCCCTCGCGGCGAGCCCAATCCCTGGAGTCCACCAATGCACTCACGATCCGGCGTCCGCATCGCCGCCGCCGCAGCAGCCGGCCTCGCCCTGGTCCTGACCGGCGGGCCGTCCTTGGCCGCCCCCACCCCCGACCCGCAGCCTGCGCCCGCCGACACCTCCCAGTCGGCCGCCCCGCAGTCCGCCGCCTCCTCTGCCGGTGACGGTGCCGCCTCCGCCTCCTTGGGTGAGGAGGGCGGGGCTCCCGCAGCCAGCGGACCCGCCTCCCCCACCGGACCTTCTTCGGCCACCGGCGGCACCGAAGCTGCCGCGCGTCCCGCCCCGGCCGACGGCGCGCTCTGCCCTGCCGACGCCACCACGATCGCGCAGATCCAGGCCACCGACGGCGCGAGCGACGACTCGGCGATGACCGGGACGGCGAATGTGCGCACCTGCGGTGTCGTCACGTCTTCGCACCCCAGGAACGAGGGCGGGTTGACGAACACGCTGGACGGATTCACCATCCAGACCCCGGGTTCGGGCGGTTCCTGGGACCCGGCGCGCGCGGCCTCGGACGGCATCTTCGTGTGGATGGGCACGTCGAAGGCGGCGATGCCCCCAGTCGGCAAGTGCGTGGTCGTCACCGGCACGATCGCCGAGTACCCGGGAGTCAAGGATGCGACTGCCGCGACCCCCAGCCTCACCCAGATCACACGGCCCAAGGTGGAGGTCCTGGACGCGGACTGCTCGGCTACGGTCACTCCCGTGACGCTGCCTCATGTGCCGACCTCGGCGCAATTGGAGGCGCTGGAATCGATGCTGGTGGCCCCACAGGGCACGTGGACGATCACCGACAACTACCACGCGAATTCCTACGGGACCCTGTCCTTGACTCCGGGTACCGAGCCGCTGCGCCAGGCCACGGACGTGGTCTCGCCGGGCGCCGAAGCCATCGCCTACGAGGCGGAGAACACTGCGAAGGCCATCACCCTTGACGACGGGTCGAGCGCGAACTTCCAGACGAACAAGACCGCTCACAATCACCCCTTCGCCTACCTCACGCCGCAGACGCCTTCGCGGGTCGGCACGAACGTGACCTTCACCAAACCAGTGCTGGTGGACTCGCGTCACGGGGAGTTCATCTTCCAGCCCACCACGATGGTGGCAGGGTTCCCGCAGCGTTCACCCCTGTCGCAGACGACGGTGCGCCCCGAGGCGCCCACGGTTGACGGCGACATCCGTGTGGCCACCTTCAACGTGCTCAACTACTTCACGGACTTGGGGCAGGACGAGGCCGGGTGCGGGTCCTACAAGGATCGCGACGGCACCCCTGTGACGACCAACAGGTGCAACGGCGTGCGCGGCGCGTACACGCGGAAGGCTTTCGAGGACCAGCAGGCCAAGATCGTGCGTGCCATCGCGGCCCTGCGCGCCGACGTGGTCGCCCTTGAGGAGATCGAGAACCCGACCTTCCCGGCGATCGGAGGCACTGACCGCGACGCTTCACTGAAGGCCCTGGTGGCTGCCCTGAACGCCTTCGAAGGCTCCGAGGTGTGGGCGCCGGTCCCCAGCCCCGCCACGGTGCCGGCCGTGCAGGACGCGATCCGCACGGCTTTCATCCACCGCGTGGCCACGGTGGCGCCCGTGGGCGAGTCGGTGATCCTGGACGACGCGGCCTTCACGGGTGTGGCGCGCCAGCCTCTTGCCCAGGAGTTCCGTCCGGTGGTCACCGCCAACCAGGAGGGTACGAATGTGGTGGTCATCGCCAACCACTTCAAGTCCAAGGGGTCGGTGCCCAAGGGCATGGAGGAGGGGAACACGGACTCCGGCGACGGCCAGGGCAATGCGAATGCGATTCGCGTGGCCCAGGCGCAGGCCTTGGCGACCTTCGCCGGGTCTGCGGCTTTTGCGGGAAAGCCGGTGCTGCTGGTGGGAGACTTCAACTCATACTCGAAGGAGGACCCGGTGAAGGTCCTGCTGGAGGCCGGTTTCACGCATGAGTCCGCGGGTACGCACACGTCCTACGCCTATTCGGGTCGCGTGGGGTCCTTGGACCACGTGTTCTCCAATGCGGCGGCCCATCAGCTGGTGCGGGGCACCGCCGTGTGGGCGGTCAACGCCGAGGAGTCCGTGGCCTTCGAGTACTCGCGCGCGAATGCGAATGTCACGCAACTGCTGGACACGTCGGTGCCGTGGCGGTCCTCGGACCACAACCCGGAGATCATCGGGTTGGACCTGGTGCGTGAGAAGCAGGTGACTCCGCCGCCTGCCAAGCCCGGCCCGTCCACGCCCCAGACGCCTCAGCCGTCGACGCCGGCTCCCTCCACCCCTGCTCCGGCCAAGCCCTCGGCCCCCGCGAAGTCGGCGCCTGCAGGATCCACGGGATCGAGGCTGGCTCGAACTGGTTCGGCCACTGTCGCCTGGGTCGTGACTGCGCTTGCACTCGCGGGCGCGGGCGGCGTGTTCCTCCTCGCGGGACGAGGGCGACGCAGGTCCTGAGTCGCTTCGGGGACGAGGGCGGGGCGCTCTTGCCGACGCAGGAATGCCGACGGCGCAGCCCCGCCCTCGTCCCTTGGCGCCGGTCGGTGCCGAGGCGCACCACAATTGCCTCGCGGACAAGGGGTGTGCACACCGGTGGGCCGTGTCACACTGTGTCCATGCATGAAAGAGCTGGAACCCTTGCCCTGCCGGAGGACCTCATCGACGTGGACGAGGTCACGGCGTCCTACTACGACATCGAACCTGATCCGACCAACCCCGACCAGAGGGTCGTCTTCGGCACCTCCGGACACCGGGGATCCTCACTCGACGGGGCCTTCAACGAGGCCCACATCGTCGCCACCACTGCGGCCATCGTCGAGTACCGTGCTGCCCAAGGCATCGACGGTCCACTGTTCATCGGCCGCGACACCCATGCCCTGTCCGAACCCGCATGGCGCTCCGCCCTGGAGGTTCTGGCCGCCGCAGGTGTGACCGTCAAGGTCGACTCGCGCGGCTCGTACACGCCCACACCCGCCGTGTCGGTGGCGATCCTGTGTGCCAATGGCGCACCCGAGGCGCTGCGCACCACCGGTGCCGGACTGGCCGACGGCATTGTGGTCACCCCCTCGCACAACCCGCCTCGTGACGGCGGCTTCAAGTACAACCCGCCCAATGGCGGCCCTGCCGACAGCGACGCGACCGGCTGGATCGCCGCCCGCGCCAATGAGATCCTCGAGTCCGGCTGGCGCAGTGTCCCGCGCGTCATCGGCTCGGACCTTTTCGAGCACCCGTGCATCCAGGCCTTCGACTACCTGGACCACTACGTTTCGCAGCTGGACCAGGTCATCGACATCGACGCCATCCGCGACGCGGGGGTGCGTATTGGCGCCGACCCGCTGGGCGGAGCCTCCGTCGACTACTGGGCGGCCATCAGCGAGCGCTACGGGCTGGACCTGACCGTCGTCAACCCCAATGTCGACCCGGCTTGGCCCTTCATGACCCTGGACTGGGACGGCAAGATCCGCATGGACTGCTCCTCGCCCAACGCGATGGCCTCGCTGCGCCACACGATGACTCCCGGGCCTGACGGGTCGACCCCGTACGACATCGCCACCGGCAATGACGCCGACTCCGACCGCCACGGCATCGTCACCGCCGATGGCCTCATGAACCCGAACCACTACTTGGCGGTGGCCATCGAGTATCTCTTCACCCACCGTCCTGGCTGGCCCGCCACTGCGGCGGTCGGCAAGACGCTGGTGTCGTCCTCGCTGATCGACCGTGTGGTCGCGGCGATGGGGCGTTCTTTGATCGAGGTCCCGGTGGGCTTCAAGCACTTCGTGCCGGGCCTGCTGGACGGCTCGGTCGGCTTCGGCGGAGAAGAGTCTGCGGGGGCCTCGTTCCTGCGCAAGGACGGCACCGTGTGGTCCACCGACAAGGACGGGATCATCTTGGCGTTGCTCGCCTCGGAGATCCTGGCAGTGACCGGCAAGACCCCCTCGCAGTTGCATGTGGAGCAGGTGGAGCGATTCGGAGCCTCGGTCTACGCGCGCGTGGACGCTCCGGCGAATCGTGAGCAGAAGGCGAAGCTTGCGGCGCTGGATCCTTCGGATGTGACCGCGACAGAGCTGGCGGGCGATCCGATCACCGCGAAGCTGGTGCGTGCACCCGGCAATGATGCGCCGATCGGCGGCTTGAAGGTGACCACCGACGCCGCATGGTTCGCTGCGCGCCCGTCGGGCACTGAGGACGTCTACAAGATCTACGCCGAGTCCTTCAAGGGCGCCGAGCACCTGGCCGAGGTCCAGCAGGCGGCCCGGGAACTGGTGTCGGCAGCTCTGGGCTGAGCCGACTCACCGCCACGCGGGGTCCCCGGGGCAGATGTCCCGGGGACCCCGATCCGGGTTCCTGTGATCCATTCCTGGGTGACCAACAACGCCTGATCGGGCCTTTTGCGGCCACCACGGCCTCACTACGATTGAACCTCGTGCTCAAGACCTACGGTCAGATCCTCAGGCTGCCCGGCGCATGGCGTTTCAGCCTGGCCGGGTTCTTCTGGCGCATGCCGATGTCCATGGTCGGCATCTCGATGATCCTGCTGGTCAAGGCCGAGTACGGAAACTACGCCACGGCGGGCTTGGTCGCCGCTGCGGGAGTCATCGCATCGGCGGCTGTGGCACCCATGCTCTCCCGCCAGGTCGACCGTCATGGACAACTGCGAGTCATGGGGCCCGCAACCTTGGTCTCGGCGGCGTCGGCGGCGTCCTTCGTGTGGGCCGCGTCAATGCACTCACCCGAATGGGTGCTGGTGCTGCTGGCAGTCGTCAATGGGGCGACGTGGGGTTCTCCCGGCGCGATGGTCCGCAGCAGATGGGCGGCCATGGTCACCCACCCGCGTGACCTGGCCACCGCCTACGCCTTCGAGTCCGCCATTGACGAGTTCATCTTCATCATCGGCCCGGTGGTTTCGACCGTGCTCGGCGCTGCGGTCCACCCGGGGCTCGGATTGTTGTTGTCGACCGGATTCCTGATCTTCGGCGGCATGGGGTTCCTGCTGCAGCGCTCCACCGAGCCCGAGCCGCGCCCCGCGCCGACCGGTGGCGGCCCGCGCACGTCGGTGCTGCGTGACCCTGCGGTGATCGTTCTGGCGCTGACATACATCGGGGCGGGTGCCCTCTTCGGCGCCAATGACGTGTCCGTGGTCGCCTTCACGGAGGAACGCGGGATCCCCGCGATGTCGGGCGTCCTGTTGGCGGTGTTCAGCTTCGGGTCGCTGCTGGCGGGTCTGGTCTACGGGGCGCGCGCGTGGCGCCAGCCCCTGTGGAAGCTCTTCGCCATCGGGATCCTTGCGCTTGGCGCGGGAGTGTCGGTGTTCCTGGTCGCCCCGAATGTGTGGGCCCTGGGGGTGGCGATGCTCATAGTGGGCTCGACCTGCGCGCCCACCACGACCAACGTGAACATGATCGTGGCCAGGGTGGTGCCGGACGGGCGTCTGACCGAGGGGCTCACGTGGATGACCGCGTCGATGAACATCGGGGTGTCCCTTGGTGCGGCTCTGGCCGGACCGGTCATCGACCATGGCGGGTCCTTCGGCGGGTACGCGGTGACGGTTGCCTTCGCGTGGATGATGGTGGCGATTGCGCTGGTGGGGATCGGCTGGGTGCGTACCAGCGTCGAACGCGCGGAGACGAGGACGATCGCGGAGCTTCACGAGGGCGTAGTCCCGGCCACCTGAGTCGGCCTCGCCTGCTGGTGGGCGACACCTCGGCGCCTCCACGGGTACCGCGCTCGGGGAGCGCGCCGGGCCCGCCCTCTTTTGGATGGTCGGGCCCGGCGGCTCATGCGATCACCTCCGGCTGCAATCACTTCCGCTTTCGCCGTACCAGGACGAAGGCGCCGGCGCCCAGGGCGCCCAGAGCCGCGACCACTGCCACGGTCCAGCCGATGGCTGCGCCGGTGAGGGACATCGAGCCATTGACGCCGCACCCTTGGCCTTCTGGGCCGTCGGACCTGTTGCCTGGAGCAGCAGATGTGGCTCCGGACCGACCCGGATCACCGGGATTGCCGCTGGACACCACCGTCATCGCGGCCTTGGCCAGCTCATTGCCCGAGGAATCGCAGGCCAGCACCACATGCTCCCCCGCGGGGAAGTCGGTCGGAACCTTCCACGCCTGCGACAGCTTTCCCGAGGCGTCCGAGGTCACTGTCCCCACAGTCACCGGGTCCGAATGGACGATCAACTCCACCGGAGCCCCTGCAGGCAGGTCGATGCCGCTGATCGTCACATTTCCGCCCTGGGCGACCCGCGACGGATCCACCACCAGGCCCGGAGCACCGTCCTTCTTGACCGTGAAGTCGTAGGAGCCCGAGGCGACCTCCAGCTCCACCGTGTCACCCACGGTGCCCACGACCTTCACGCCCTCGGCCTGGGTGACGGGGACGGCGCCCTCGTACAGGGTTTCACCGGTATCCAGGGTCGGCACGAAGACCCGGGACGAAGTGTTGGCCGGAATTTCCACGTGGTAGGAGATGTTCCCGCCCTCGTTCAGTCGCCAATGGGACACGATCGGCCCGTGGACGGACTTGAAGGTCGCGTTGGCCCAGGTGACCCGGCCATCGGCATCCATGCGCGGACGAAGCACGGACTTGGCGAACCCAGCGCCTGAGGGGTCCACGTCAATGCCCGCCACATTCGAGTAGATCCACTTCGACACTGCGCCGTAGGCGTAGTGGTTGAAAGAGTTCATCGAGACATCGCCGAAACCGGACTCTTTCGTGTAGGAATTCCAGCGCTCCCAGAAGGTCGTGGCCCCCTGGTCCACCGAGTACAGCCACGACGGGTAGGTGTGCGAAAGCAGCAGGTCGTAGGCTGCGTCGACCTGGCCGTTGGCGGACAGGGCGGGCAGGATGACCGGTGTTCCCAGGAATCCTGTGGTCAGGGCCGAAGCCCCGCCCTCGCCTCCACGCGAGAGTTCTGCAAGGTGCGCGGCGATCTCCGGGGCTTTGCCCTGCGGGTACAGGCCGAACTCGAGAACCATCGCGTAGGCGGCCTGCGTGTCCAGGTTCTCGCCGGTCAGAGTGGCCCCACCGTCCGGGAAGTACTCGGCGAGGAAGGCGGCCCGCCATTGGTCGCGCCAGGCCGCGTAGCCGTCGGCCTGTGCCGTGTGGCCGGCGGCGCGAGCCATCTGCTCCAGCAGCGAGATGACATGTGCTTTGTACGCCTTGAACACGAATTGGGAGTCGGTCTGGGTGGGCGCCAGCCAGTCGCCCAGGATCGGGCCGCGTTCACCGTCGCGCAGGGCCTGCGCGTACTTCGTCATCTGGGCCCAGTTGGCGTCGATGATCGCCGTGTCCCCGTAGGTCTGCCACAGGGCGTGAGGAACGATGATTGTCGCGTCGGTCCACGGGTCCGACTTGCCGATGGTGAAGTCCCACCCTGAGTGCCACGGGGTGAAACGCGGGTAGTGGCCGTCGGGCATTTGACTGGCGGCCATGTCGACGGACGTGAACTTGCCCAGGAAGTTGCGCACATCGGCGGTCATGGTCGCTGCCGGCGCGAAGACCTGGATGTCTCCCAGCCAGCCCATGCGCTCGTCCCGGGCGGGAGTGTCGGTGGGGATCGACAGGAAGTTGCCGCGCAGTCCGTTGATGGTGTTGTGGTACAGCGTGTTGATGTCTGCGTTCGACGAGTCGAAGTCCATGGTCAGGGTCTTCGCGGAGCTCAGCACGATGCCCTTGACATCTTCGGAGGCCACGCTGTTCGGGTCGAATCCGTCGATGCCGGAGACCTCCAGGTACCGGAATCCGTGCACGGTGAATTTCGGCTGGAAGGTTCCCGTGCCGCTGGGGCCGATCCGGTAGTGGTCGGTGGCCTTGGCGCTGCGGAAGTTCGCGTTGTACACGGTTCCTGCGGGGCCGTCCGCCCCCGGCGAGGAGTCGTTGAGCATCTCCCCGTAGGACAATTCGACCACCTGTCCGGTTTTGCCGGTGACGGCGATCCGCGGGACGCCGACCATGTTCTTGCCGAAGTCGAAGACGACATTGCCGTTGCTGTCAACTGTGCGTGAGATGGGCGCGACTTCCTCGACTGCGGTGATGGCGCTTGCCTCGTCGGCGACGACTCGGGGGACGGAGTGTGCGGCGATCGAGGAGGGCACCCATCCGGTGGTCGTGTAGGTGCTGGTGGACCAGCCTTGGATCTTCGCTTCACGGCCGGCGTCGTAGCTTTCACCGTCCATGATGTTCGAGTCGAGGATCGGCCCCTGTCCGAAGTAGGACCAGGTGGGGTCGGTGACGATGGACTCGACCGTCCCGTCCTGGTGGGTCAGGCGCAGAAGTGCCTTGAAGGAGGGTTGGGGGCCGTAGGGCTTGTGCAGGGCGCCGAAGGAGCCCGAGTACCAGCCGTCACCGAGGATTGCGCCCAGGGTGTTGTCCCCGGGGGTCACCATGTCGGTGACGTCGTAGGCGTTGTACAGGCCGGTGGTCTTGAAGTCGGTGGTTCCCGGCGCCAGGAATGTGTCGCCCACCTTTGCGCCGTTGAGTTCGAATTCGACGACTCCCAGGGCGCTGGCGTACAGGGTGGCGTTGGTGACCTTCGAGGGCGTGTGGAAAGTCTTGCGGAACATCCCGTCCGAGGGCGTGGTGTCGGGTTCCTCGACGTGGCGGTCGCGCACGGTGATCTTTCCGTCGGCGATTTCGGCGCCCTCGACCTCGTGGAAGATCGAGCCGTGCGGCCCGGCTGCGAGGAAGGCGCTGGTCTCTTCAAGTTTGAGGGGCGAGGGCGAGTTCGGCATCGCCAGGGACAGGTCCGTGTACGAGGCCGACAGCCCTTCCAGGCCCAGTCCCAACCGCCCTGCCCTGAGCAGGGTTCTGTTGGCGGCCAATTCGAATGTGGTGAGGCCCTTGCCGTCCAGGGCGATCGTCCATTTGGAGGATCCGGGGAACACGGAGTCGTCGGGTCCGGCCTCGGAGACCTTGAGGGTGTGGGGCACCTTCGGGTCGAATGTGGGGTCGAGGGCGATGTCGACGGGTGCGAACTTCTTCTCGTCGGGCCAGGTTTCGCCGCGCGGGACGTTGCGTTCGCGGGTGAAGACGGCGATGCCCCGGGAGCTGCCGTCCAGCAGTTGAAGGTGCCATGCCCCGTCGACCTTTCGCACTGCTGCTGCCGTGAATTCATCATCGTCGCCGCCAAAGGTGATGGCGGCGCCTTCGGAGATGATCTGGAAGGTGGCTTGTAGGTCGAAGGTCAGGGCTTCGAAGCGGTCCTCGCCGCGCGGCATTTGGATGGCACTTCCGGTGATCCACTGGGCGTTCTGCCAGTTGGTGGTCCCGTCGGTCGAACGCAGGCCCGTGCGGAAGGCGCCGCTGGCCGGTGCGGACTGTGCACCTTGGGCGTCCCAGACACTCACATTCCACGAATACGAGGCCGTCGCTGCCAGATCCGGACCGCCGTAGGCCACGTCCACGCTCTGGCTGGAGGAGACTTTGCCGGAGTCCCACACGAGGGCGCCCGTCGAGTCGGCGACCTGGATCCTGTAGGCGGACTGCGTGGCACCACGCGCCCCGGAGGTCAATTGCCACGAGAACACCGGTGACCCGTCCACCAACAGCGGGGACGCCACATGATTGACCTTCGGATCGACCACGGTCAGATCAGAGCCGGTGGCAAGGGCCGGCCCGGCGAGGAGCGACGACATGACGAGCGACAACGTCCCCGCTGCCGTCAACAGGGAAACCCTGCGCTTGAAGGGATGATGCATGAATGAGTCCAATCCTTGGTGACGGACACGATGGCGAGGTCTCCCACGCGTCGTGAGCAGCAGTTTCCGGCGAATGAGGACCCCTGGGTGTGAATCGATTCACACCCGAATCCATTCTTCCGAAAGGGCGGCGCGGCTTCAATGCTTTGAGAAAAATCTTACCCGCCTCCGGACAGGACTTCAGGCGGCTCTTTGATCCCAGCGGCAGACGAACATGCCAGTGCTGAGCCAGCCTGAAGGCGCCAAGGTCCGATGGGCCCCGATGCCGTGGACCCCCAAGGGCTACGGGTCACCGGGCTGCGGGACGCCGGAGTTGCGGAGGCTCAGGCTGCGGGGCCTCATACGGTTACGAGGCCCCGGGGATGCAGGGCCCCACTGCCATCGAGTCGCAGGGGCGCGACAACGGACACGGGTCAATGAATGTGCCCTTGGGCGCGGGCCACGGCCCCGACCTCGCCACCTGGCCCCTTGATGCGCAATCGCACACGGCCGCGCCCACCGCCCATGCGACACCCCAACGGCCCCGACAACCTCACCACACCGCCACTTGCGCCGCCCTCACGACCTCGCCACGCCACCATTGCCGCCAGGAGTGCCACCCGACTGCACCATCACCCGGCCGGCCACATCGCCCTGCCATCCTCGTCACGCCACCACCCCACTGCATCGGAGCACTCATTGACACGGTCGCGACGCGCCCCTAATCTGAGTCTGAATCGTTTCATGTATCGATTCATGGCCTCGTGTTGAAAGGATCCCCGGGATGTCGGACCTGATCGCTCAGATCATCAGACTCGCCAACGAGATCGGCGGAAACACCGAGTTCTCCCGCGCGGGCGGCGGCAACGCCTCCGTGAAGATCGACGGGGTCCTGCACATCAAGCCCAGCGGCGTCCCCCTGGCCACCCTCGAGGCCGAGGACCTGGTCCCCCTGCGCATCAACGTGCTGCTGGACGCCCTGCGCTCTGACGATCCGGTCGGCAAAGATCCCGTCCGCGTCGCCGCCGAGAAGGCGCAGGTCCGCGACGTCAACGGTCGGCGCCCCAGCGTGGAGATCCTCTTCCACGCGCTCATCCCCGACGCCCTCGTCCTGCACCTGCACCCCCTGACCGCCAACGCCCTGACCTGCAACCAGGACGGACCGGCCCTGGCCCGGCGCATCCTGGCCGACGAGGCCGTGTGGGTGGACTACATCGACCCGGGGGTTCCGCTGGCCCGCGGAATCCTGCGCGCCCGCGAGGCCTACACCGCCCGCACCGGCCGCCCGGCCCCCGGCATCACGCTGCTGGGCAACCACGGGATCATCGTTTCGGGGAACTCCTTCGACGAGGTCGCCGCCCTGGTCGATTCCCTCACCCTGCGGATCATGGCGGCCGTGGACGCTTCCCCGGCCCCAGCTGCGATTCCCCATCCGGAGATCACGCCGGAACGGCGGAGTCAGGTGGCCGAGGACTTCCGCGTGGCCCTGGGCGCCGCGAATGTCACATCCAGTTGGGAGGGGCTGGCGCGTGAGGCCTCCGGCCCTGCCGCCGGACCAGTGGCCCTGGGGCCGTTGATTCCCGACCAGATCGTCTACTCGGGCTCATTCCCGGTGGTGCTGGAGGCCACCGCAACAGCGGCCGACATCAAGGCTGCAGTGTCCACCTTCCGCACTGCTCACGGTCGCGACCCGATCGTCGCGGTGATTCCAGGCGCGGGTGTCTTCGCCATCGGCTCCTCGGCCGAGGGTGCGGACACTGCCCTGAACACCTACCTGGATGCACTGCGCGTGGCCCGCGATGCGGACCGCTTGGGCAAGGTGCGAGTCATGGACGAGCACGAACGCCACTTCATCGAGAACTGGGAGGCCGAGGCTTACCGCCGCCAAGTGGCCAAGTCGCCAAGTCCAACCACCCCCTCCCCGTGAGATTCGTCGGTGGATCCGTGAGATTCGTCCGTCGTGGTCGGGGGTGGTCTCTCTTGGTGTGGGCGATGGTGTCCTGCTGTCGAGGTGGGGCTTTGGTTGCTCACGATCGGTTTCCCTTTGGTTCCTGAAGCGCCTGGCGAACCGCGCTGGGTGAGGCTTTGAGGGCGGGACCCTTGTTGTCGATGAACCGGGCTGCGATCAGGGTTGGGCTGTGGGTCGGGGTGGATCCAAGCGTGCTGCGCGGATGGGTCAAGCTGGCTTGTATGCTTCTGGCCGGGCTCCTTGGTGTGACCATCACCAGCGAGTCGGCTCGTATCAAGGCGTTGGAGGCCTAGGACCGGGAGCCAAAGCGCGTCAACGGGATCTTGTTGGCGGCTTCAAGTTTCATACGCGGCGGGAACTCGACTCGCGATTGTCGTGGTGGTGGCCTTCATCGAAGAGCACAGGGTCCGATTCGGGCTCACACCGATCGGTGAGGTGCTCACCGAGCGTGGCTGCAAGATCGCCTCATCCGCTGACTCGGCGGCTCGCAAGCGTCACCCCTTGGCACGAGTGTTGTCGGATGACGTGGTGTGGGAGAAGAGCAAGGCCGTCCGAGCCGACCCCGCGAAGGGTGCAGCATGGCCGGGTGTCGCAAGATGTGGCATCTGTTGAAGCGGGCAGGTCTTCATGTGGGGCGCCAGCGTGGCTCGACTCATGGCCGCTCACGGGATGCAAGAGGGTGTCAGAGGTGGGAAGAAACATCACCGCCCGTGCGGAGGCCACTGCTGAGCGGCCCGCTGATTTGGTGCAGCGGGACTTCACCGCGCGCCAGCCCCTAACCGGCTGTGGATCGTGGATTTCGCCTGTGCACCAACTTGGTCTGGGATGGTGCCCACCATCTTCGTGACCGATGTCCACCCCGCCGGTTCGTCCGGTGGCGCGCCTACCAGGCCATACCCACCCAACTGTCCCCGGACGCCTGAGCCGTCACCCGGGGCATGGCCAAGGGTCGGTACGCATCAGGTGCCGGTGGTCGGGGTGGTAGGCACGCAAGTCATCGCCGACAACTGGGACGAAACCCGGGTACCGCTCCTGGACCCTCGCCAGGCTCTGGCTCTTTCCTGCCCTGGGCTGTCCACCCACGAACACCACCACCGGGCGCCCCACGGCTTGTGGGAGGGCTCCGAGCCGGTCCAGCTCGGGGCGGATCTCCGCATCGAAAACGGTGCGCACCTGATCCTGGGTCAGTTCACCCGTCATCGCACAAAGGCCGGCGCGTGCTCAGGCATGGCTGCCAGCTCATCACGCAGCTTCGCCGTCATCGCCTTGACCGCCCGCAAGTTGTCGACATCGACCGCGCGAACCTCCAGGCGAGTGCGGAAGCGCTCCTCCTGCCAATGAGCCTTCTCTTCAGGCGTGGTTGCCTCACGCTCCCATGCCAAGTAGCCAGCGACAACCTGGTTGGCGAGTTCTCGCATGACGTCGTAGATCATCGGATCATGGTAGTGATCCTCATCCATCCAATCCTCCATCACGCTGCCTCCCTTTCTGCGGGTCTGCGTCCAGCCTAACCTGCTGTTCAAAACGGTCTATGAGTGGTTTCGGTTTCGGCGGGGGTTTTGACCACCCGGCGGCCGCGGGACAGTGTGGGGCATTCTCCTGCGTCAGGACGAGGAGGAGTTGCGGGCCAAGAAGAAGCGCTGCGTGCATTCCAGTCGACTCTCGACGAGTTTCCTAGAGCCTGCGCTTCCTTGGCGGAGGGCGCTGAGTTGAGTCAAACCAGCGACATCACACGCATGGAAACAGTGCGAATGTTCTCTCTGACGAAGGAGGAACATGCAGTCACGTTCCCCTCTCGTGGCAGGTCACCAGCGGGCATCCCGGATACGGTCGACGACGCAACGACCGAACCGAATGAAGAGCCCAAGAATCCGGAAGAACAGGACGCCGACCAGCTTTACTAGCCACAGAAGAACCTGCATCACGGCGCCGAGTCCGTAGATGAGGATGGCGACAATGACGCCCAGGAGAAGCAGCGCAAGTCCAATCCTCAGCCATGCGGTCCCCATGGCCTCTCTCCTCCCGGTTTCAGTCACAGTCTTGAGTCACACCAAGGCATGACTCACGCTGGAGCGGCCCACGCCGAGCACTGAGTCGATCGCTTGGAGGAAGTGACCGTCCTCGCGCATGCGTTCGGCCTGGCGAGCCCGCTCAGGCGTCATGACGGTGGGCCAACCACCCACATGACCATATGCCCGAGCCGAAGCAAGACCCACCAAAGTGCGTTCACGCATCAAGTCTCGCTCGAACGTCACTCGTCGAGATCCGCGCATACCCAGTCACACCAACCTCAACCGTCCTCCCGGTCAACCCGCTCGGCCTCACCGCCCGCACGATGGGCTCGCTCGGCCAAGCGACGCTCAATCTCAGCACCCAAGGACCGGCGGGTGGTCACACCCCTTCTCGCTCATGCGAGCCGGGTCGGCGCTCTGGGCGCCACGCGTCAGAACCGACGGGCGGGGCGCGCGATTGCCTGGAACACCGGCACAAGTGAGTCAGGAACAGGCTCGTAGCGGCCAAGGTCAGGCCCTGACAGCATGCTGGCCTGGTTCCAGACCTGCGGACTGACCTGGGCGAAGTCAAGAGAAAATTCCGAGAGTTCAGCGACATGCTCCATGAAAACTTTGGAGGTGCGTCCATTACCCTCACGGAACGGATGTGCCTGGTTCAAGTAAGAGAACACTTCCGCGCTCGCCCGAGCAAAAGCGTCACGATCCAACCCGGCCCAGTCGGCGGCCCCAACGAGGCAATGCACATCAGACAAGTACCGGTCGATCTGTCCGGTGTGAACGTCAGCGAAAGAGGAGAGGCTCTTGGTCATGTTCACGCTCCGGTACTGCCCCGCCCACTCGTACACGTCCTGGAACAAGTACTGATGGATCGCTCTCACATGCTCGGCATCGAAAGTACGTTCCACGATGGAAGGATCTGAGCGCAGTTGGCGGTGGCGCCACGCCACCGCCCCATACTCGAACGCTTGCAAGGCCAAGGGGTCGCGAATGCCCTCCAGGTTGCGCATTGTCGCATTGTCCGGGGGTGGGTAGAAGTATGACTCCCACGTGTCAAATGTGGCCACAGACTCACCCGACGGCGACAGGCGCCATCCGCTGTGCCGCCTCGCGGACGCGCCGCAGGTACTCGGCCCCGTCGATCGCGCCGCGAGCTTCGTCCGTCAAGTTCTCCACATCCTCACGATTCGGCACCCAACCCTCATGCCACGCAGCTGCCAGCGACTGACGCACCGCATCGCGCTGCGCATCGTCGAGCTGAGCGAACAACTCGGGCCAACGATCCTCAACATCGAACTTCTCGCCCATGGGGTCTCCTCACGCCGGTCGCACATCCATTCTACACGCGACGCTCGAAAACGTTATAGAGGTGATTTTGGGCGGATTTGGTTTCGGGTCAGTGTTTCGGGCGTCAAATGCTGGGCACTACACCACGTCATGGCGATCGTCACAGGACCGCCCAAAATACGGTCGTTTCTGAATTGCTTGGCCATGCGGGACTTGTCCATGTTTTGCGAAGCCGGCCCGACAGATCGGTCAACCACGGGGCGGGCAAGTCTCTCACTCAGCCAAAGAACGCATGGTGCCCCATTGCGACAATGTGGCGCTCGAGCCGTTCGTCGCGAGCATCCACCCTTCTGCGTCCAACCATCTTCTTCCAGCACAAATCTTGGCCCGCAAGACCCTTGCCAGTCAGACTCGAACGACATGAGGCCGACACGAAGGAAATCCGGAAACCCTGTCGAAATGCACGACGGGACACGATCGAAGAAATGCTCGACCCACGCCTCCGCCAGACGCTGGACTGAGCTGGGCCGCACGACAAGAGGAAAATGACAGGCGCTCGAAATCGAGGAAGAAGAGAACTGGCGTTGCGCTGGCCGCGAGAAGCTGCTTCCGGCCAGGCTCGTCCGTCCTTCCGTGCGATTCGTCCGTCGTGGTCGGGGGTGGTCTCTCTTGGTGTGGGCGATGGTGTCCTGCTGTCGAGGTGGGGCTTTGGTTGGGCCCGATCGGTTTCCCTTTGGTTCCTGAAGCGCCTGGCGCGTGAGGCTCGGTGGTGGTTCGTGGTGGGACGCGTGCAGGTGTGCGTTTGCGTGCCTTGTTGCGGGGAGCGTGTTTGGCTCATTGGGGCTGGTGAGCGCATGTTCTTCCAGCAATGACGAGGGCGGGGCCCCTGATTCTGGGCAGGTCCGAGCACTCTGTCGACGCAGGCTCTTCGAGCCCGGCCTTCCAACAGTTTGCCCGGTTTGCAGGTGTCGTCATCTCCGGTGGGTATGTGGTGGGCCCGGATGGGAAGCTGGTTCGGCCCGTGGACCCGGACCTTGAGAAGCCGACCGCGCCCCACGCCGTCACGAAGAATTGGACGGTTGGAGACGCAGAAGCGGCAGCCAAGTACACCGGACATGCCCATGCCTGCGCATGGGTCACCGGCGAGGCCTCAGCCTCGAATCCGCCACCTCACCCTTCACGCGGCCCCGCCCTCGCCCCCGAACACACCCACCCAAAACCCGCCACACAACCAACGACAAACGAAACTCACCAACCGACCACCGAATCTCACGGAAGGAGGGAAGGAGGGGGTGAGGATTCCAGGTTCTCGGATTCGCAGGGCCTCAAGTTCTCAAGGCCCCAAGTTCTCAGGTTCTGAGGTTGTACCTGCGGGCGGCGTAGCTGTTGATGAGGATCGAGCCGATCAACACCGTCCCCAGGGCCAGAAGCTGCATCCGCGAGCCCATCGACCCTTCGAAGCTGATGAGCAGCGCGGCGTTCAACCACGTGATCAACAAGGCGCCGGTGACGACTCCACTGACCCTCCCGAAGCCCCCTTGGATGAGCACGCCCCCCAAGGCGGCGATCGTGATCGCCGGTAGCGCCATGCCGTTGCCGGCAGTGCCCGCATCAGGGCGGGCGGAGGCGAATTGCGCCACATTCACCACGGCGACGATGCCGCACAGCAGGCCCGACACCATGTACGCAGAAGCACGGGTCATGCGCACGTCCTGTCCGGCGTAACGCGCGGCCACATCATTCGTGCCCACCGCCAGCAGCCTCCGCCCCCAGACGGTGCGTTCGAGCATGAACCACACCAGGGCGGCGACAGGAACAAGGAAGGTCAGCACCTGCAACGGCAACGTCGCGTTGGCGAACACGGGGATGTTCGCGGTCAGACTCTGGTTGGTCGCAATGACCCGGTCCCCAGAGATCGGCGATTGGCCCGAAGCGACCAAGGCTGTCGACGCGTACGCGTACTGGGTGGCAAGGGTCGCGATGAGCGGCGGATACCCCATGTATCCGACCAGGAAGCCGTTGACCGCCCCCAGAAGCGCTCCGACCACGACGGTGACCAAGGCCGCGAGCGCCACGGGCACGCCCGCGACCTGGATCAGGTATCCGAAGAGCAACCCCGACAGTGACACGATCGCCCCGACCGACAAGTCGATGCCGCTGTAGCCGGAGATGATGACGACCATCTCAGCCAAGGCCAGCAGGGCCAAGGGGACGAGGGACTGCAGGGAGGACAGCATGTATGCGGCGTCGAAAGGCGCGAACAGGAAACCATTTGCCCCCAGGACCAGGAAAGTTGCCACCAGGAGCACCAGGATCACGGCCAGGGCGATGACGCGTTCGGTGAGGAAGAGGCGCAGCAGGCGAGCGCCCGGCCCTTCCGTCGCCAAGGGAGCGGCGTCACGCGGAGCGTCACCGCCGCTTCCACCCCCGCCCTCGTCCTTCGAGGACGATCTGCCGCCCCCGGCCAGCACCGCCCTGGTCGAAGCGGTGAGTGTACGCAAGAAGCTCATCGTCGTGCCCTCCTTGCCTGACGCACCAGGTCGACGCCGACGGCCACCAGGATGATGACGCCGACGAACAGCTGGGTGAGCTGATTGGGCAGGTGCAGGTGAATGACTGCGGCCTCGACGCTGCCGACCAGGACCGCGCCCAACAGGGTCCCCAGGACCGTGCCTCGCCCGCCGATCACCGAGGTGCCGCCGATGACGCATGCGGCGATGACGGACATTTCCATGCCGTATCCGACGTTCTGCTGGATCAGGCCCCCCGATCCGATCGAGACGACACCGGCAAGGCCGACCATCATTCCGCAGAACACGTACAGTTCGAAGACTCGTCGACGCACCTTGACGCCGGCAAGGCGCGCGGCGTTCGCGTCGTTCCCGATGGCATACACGTGGCGTCCGGCAGCCCAGTCCCGCATGTAGAACCACACGAGGGCGGTCAGGACCAGTGCCAGCCACATGGCGTTGGGGAATCCGAGGAAACTCGCGTCGGCCAGCGATCCGCCGAGCCCCTTGAGTGTGCCGGGAACACCGGCCAGCTGCGTCTCGCCGAAGATCTGCAGTGCGACGAATCGGAAGATGTTGAGTGTGCCGAATGTGCACACCATCGCCGGGACCCGCCCGATGGCGATGAGCAGCGCGTTGAGCGACCCGAGAAGGGCTCCGACTCCCAGGGCGACAACCAGGGCGAGGGCGAGGCCGGCCCCCAGATCGCGGACCAGTCGGCCGATGACGACCATGACGATCGCCATTGAGGCCCCGACGGAGACGTCGATGCCGGCGGTGCACATGATGGGCGTCATGGCCATGCCGATGATGGTGATGGGGGCGACGTGGTAGAAGATCGCGAAGACGTTCGACGCTTCGAGGAATGTCGGCGTCAGGAGACCCATGGCGGCCCACAGTGCGAGGAGGACACCGATCAGGACGAGCTCCTGCCCTTCGATCCACGGGCGTCGTCCTCGAACAATTCGCGAGGGCGGGGCCGCTTGGGCGTGTGGGCGCGCGTGGTCCGGGGCGGCACTTCGTGGTGGGACCGGTTCGGTGGCAGCGTTCATTCCGCGTCCTTCTTTCCGTCGCCGCACGCCGCTTCGTCGCCGTCCACGGGGCTGTCCCCATTGGCGACGCCCAGCAGTTCGACGGCCGACACGTCCCCGGGGAGGACGGCCTCGGTGCGCCCTCGCCGCATGACGACGATGCGATCGGCAAGGAAGCGGATCTCCTCAAGGTCGGTGGACAGGACGAGGGCGGAGTTGCCCTGTGCCACGTGGTCGAGGATCAGCTGGTGGATCTCGGCTTTGGCGCCGACATCAACCCCTTGCGTGGGCTCTTCGACGAGGAGGATTCGGGGGTCTTCGACCAGCTGTCGCGCCATGACGACCTTCTGCTGGTTGCCGCCCGACAGGTCTGCAATGACGGTGTCGGGGCCGGGCGCCTTGATGCGCAGGCGGTCGATGACGCTGCTGGTGTGCCTGCGTTCCTCGGCGTGGTCGAACAGGCCGAGCCGGGAGAAGAACCCCAGGTGCGAGGAGCTGATGTTGAAGCTCAAGGACTTGGGCAGGAAGACCCCTTGAGTCTTCCGGTTTCCCGGCAGCATGGCGATTCCGTGGGCGGCGGCCCTTGCGGGGGTGTCGATGCGAACCTTGTGACCGTTGATCTCGATGGTGCCTTTGGCGGCTGGAGTGATCCCGTAGAGGGCTCGTACCAGTTCCGTGGTGCCGGAGCCGATGAGGCCGTACACGCCGAGGATCTCTCCTTTCCGCAGCTCCAGGTCGGCGCCCGCCAAGTGTCTGCCGGCGGCAAGCCCTCGGGCAGCAAGGACGACCTCGTCCCTGACTTGGGAATCGCGACCGCTGCGGTCGGCCACCTGGAATTTGTCGCCCACCATTGCGCGCGCGATCTTGGTCGGCGTCATGTCTTCGGTGCGGTGGGTGCCCACCACTGCCCCGTCGCGCATCACCGTGATCCGGTCGGTGATCTGGCCCAGTTCGTCCAGGCGGTGGGAGATGTAGATGACGCCGATTCCTTGGTCGCGCAGTCCTTTGACGATGGTGAAGAGTCTTTCGATGTCGGCGTCGGCCAGGATCGCCGAGGGTTCGTCAAGGATCAGCAGGCGCACGTCGGCGGCGAAGGCCTTGGCGATGGACACCAGTTGCTGTTCTCCCACGGGCAGGTCTGCGACGCGCATGTGCATGATCGCCGGATCTAGGTGCAGCCGGTCCAGCAATTCGCGCGCCTTGACCTGTTGTTCGCGCCATCGCACGCGTCCACCAACGGTGTCCTCGCGCCCGAGGAAGATGTTCTCGGCGACGGTGAGGTCGGCGAAGAGCTGCGGTTCCTGGTAGACGGCGGAGACTCCCGCGGCCAGTGCCGCCTGGGTGTTGCCCAGTGGGATCTCGTGGCCATCGACCTTGACCGTGCCCGCGTCGGGGACCTGGGCGCCGGAGATCATCTTGATCAGCGTGGACTTGCCTGCGCCGTTCTCGCCGACGAGGCCGTGGACCTCTCCGGGCCGGACGGACCATGTGACGTCGTCCAGGGCGTGGACTCCCCCGTACCGTTTGTCCAGACCTGTGACTTCGAGGACTGGCCGGGCAGATTGCGGCGGGTCATCCGTCATGGTCGGTCGACCTCCACTCATTCGTGTCATTTCGGACTCGGTCGGGTCGTCTGGCCCCACGAGCGGGTTTCGCGCGCGGGTCACGTGTCGGACTCGCGGTGGGAGGCCGTCGTCGCGTGGGGTGTGGCCTTGAGCCGTTCACGCTTGCGTCGTGTGCCTTGGGCCATGCATCTGCGCCCCGGCGCCACGGGCCCTGCGCCGAGCGCCCCAAGCCCTGCATCCCCGGCCGAACACCGTGGGGCCGGCCCCCTCGCCGCGCCTTTCGTCCGACTGGGATCAGTAGTTGAACTCGCCCGCGTTCTCGGCGGTGAAGATCATCGGCTCACCCAACAGCAGGGTCTTGGTCGCCTTGTCGTAGGTGACGCCCTTGATGTGGCCGACGTCCTGGGTGTCGGCGAATTCCTTGCCCTGGGCCAGCATCCATCCGCCCCACGCGGTGAGATAGCCGAAGTCTTCGACGTTCCACAGGACTGATGCATGTGAGGACTTGTCCTTGAGGTAGGGCAGCATGCTTGCGGGTGTGCCGACCCCAACCGTCTGGATGGTGCCGATCTTGCCGGATTCCTGGACGGCTTGGGCCACGCCGGGCGCCGAGGTCGTGCACATGCCGATGAGGCCCTTGAGTTTCGGGTTGGCGTTGATGAGGTTCTTCGACATCGTCACGGCCTTGGCCTGGTCCTCATCCGCGTAGACGGTGTCGACGATGGTGATCTTGGGGTGTTCGGCGGGGATCTTCTCGTTGATGACTTTGATCCACGAGTTGAGGTTCACGGCGGTCTGTCCGCACGAGACGATGGCGATTTCGCCCTCGTCCCCGATGGCTTTGGCGATCTGGTCGACCAGGGCGGACCCGATGCCTTCGGCGGAGGCTTGCTCGACGAAGACTTCACGGGTCGAGTTCGGTGCGTCGGTGTCCGCGGCGCCGACTTTGATGCCCTTGCCCTGCGCCTCGGTGATGAGGGGCGACATGGAGTCAGGGTCGTTGGGGGCGACCATGAGTGTGCTGACGTTCTGCTGGATGAGCGAGCGGACCACTTCACTTTGAGCCGCCGGGTCGGCGGTGGTGGGGCCCGAGTAGACCCACGTGAAGCCGAATTCCTCGCTGGCCTTCTTGCCGCCGGCGTTCATGGCTTCGAAGAAGGGGATTCCCTGGATCTTCGGGACGAAGGCGACGGAGAGCCCGCCGGAGCCGCCGGAGGCCGCAGCACCGGACTGCGTGTTGCTGGAAGTCGGCCCGCTGCCCCCTGCGCATGCCGTCATCATCAATGCAGTGGCCGCGAGGCCGGCCAAGGTTGCGGTCACTTTGTGCGTCATGGCTCCTCCGTCCGGGCGCCGTTGCCCTGTCACTCGTGTCGAGCAGGTGGATCAGTTGCAGATGAATCGATTCGCGATCCAGTATTTGAAGTATTGCAATCGCAGAGCAGTCAGTCAAGATATTGAAAGACTCGTCCGCGGATTGCTCGGGTCTCGGCCGCGATCCACCCTTCCGGCATTGACGAGGGCGAGGCCGGTCGTCCACCCACGCACCTGACGGACGAATCTCACGGAACCACGGACGAATCTCAGCAAACGACGGACGATTCTCACGAGAATCGTCCGTCGGCAGACCTGCAGACCCAGGGCCGGAGCGAGCTCAGGAAGAGAAGACTCGGGCTTCGGCCTCGTCCCAGACGGAGGCGGCTCCGGGGCTCGGCTCGTGACGGGACAGCGAACTCGACTCGGCCACGACCACCCGCAAGTCCTGCAAGGACCCCGACAGGGCGCCGATGGCGCGCAACTGCACGACCATGTTCCCGATCGCCGTACCCTCGACCGGACCTGCCACCACCGGCAAGCCGGTGGCGTCCGCGGTCAACTGGCACAGCAGCGCATTCTTGGATCCGCCGCCCACGATGTGCACGACCCCCAGCGGCCGCCCGCTGAGCTCGACCACCTCACGCAGCGCGCGCCGATAGGCCACCACCAGCGATTCGGTGATCGCACGCAGCACTTGGCCGCGAGTCTGCGGTACGGGTTCTCCTGCACGGCGACACCAGTCCTCGATGCGCCCGAGCATCCCGTCGGGAGCCATGAATGCGGGGTCGTTGATGTCGAAGAGGGTGCGCAGGGGCTCGGAGGCTTCGGTCTCGGCGTCCAGGACGGCCCACGACATGTTGCGCATGTCCTGGTCGATCCACTCACGCAGGCACTCCTGCTGGACCCACATGCCCATGATGTTCTTCAGGTAGCGCACGGTGCCGTCCACCCCGAGCTCATTGGTGAAGTTCGCTGCCCGCGAGGCCTCCGACAGGACCGGCGCATCCAGCTCGGTACCGACCAGCGACCAGGTGCCGGAGGAGATGAAACCGAAGGGCAGCCCGTCCACCGCCGGCACACCGACCACGGCCGATGCCGTGTCGTGGGTTCCCACGGCCACCAGCGGCGTGGGCCCACCGGCCGAGTCGCGCATGTCGATGTCGGCGATCGCGACCGGGCCGACGACGGTTCCCGCTTCGACCAGCGGCGGCAGGATCTGCGGGACCGGCACGCCGAAGGAGTCGGCCAGAAGGCGCATGACCGCAGGGTGCCACCTGCGCGTGGAGGGGTCGATCATGCCGGTGCTGGAGGCGTTGGTCACCTCGCACACGCTGCGTCCGGTCAGCCAGTGTCCGATGAGGTCCGGCAGCATGAGCATCGTGTGTGCAAGCGAGTTCCTGACCCGCGAGGTGTCCGAGACCAGCTGGAACATGGTGTTGAAGGGCTGGAACTGCAAGCCGTTGCACCGGTGGAGCTGCTCACGGGACAGGGCGGAGAAGACCCACTCGACGGGTTCGGCCGTGCGCGAGGACCGGTACGCCGCCGGGTTTCCCAGCAGGCGGCCGTCCTCGTCCAAGAGCCCGTAGTCGACCGCCCACGTGTCGACCCCGACGGCGTCGACGGGGCCGCGCTTGGCCGCTTCGGCCAGGCCGGTGCGGATGCCGTTCCACAGGAAGAGGATGTCCCACTCCAGGTCGTCGACGCCGCCGGCAGGCACGTGCACCGGCGCATTGGGGAAACGGTGGCACTGCTCGACGGCGAGGACGCCGCCGTCCAGCACTCCGCGCAGCACGCGCCCGCTGGAGGCGCCAAGGTCCACTGCGACTACGGT
Source organism: Schaalia sp. 19OD2882 (assembly GCF_018986735.1). Lineage (NCBI taxonomy): Bacteria > Bacillati > Actinomycetota > Actinomycetes > Actinomycetales > Actinomycetaceae > Schaalia > Schaalia sp. 19OD2882. The sequence goes on from NZ_CP065521.1 coordinate 2,400,260, forward strand.
GTGGGCCATCTTGTCGACCTTTCGTCGTGGGAGTGGGATGGGGAACGAGGGCGGGCCTGTCACGCTGACCACCCGCCCCCGTCCTCGTCGAAGGAGAGGGAAGGCTCAGGCCCCCCAGCCGGCCTGTTGACCGCCGACGCGCTCGGCCTCGATCTTTGCCGGGTATCCGGAGGCGGCGAAGGCGGCCAGCGGGTCGGGATCGATGCCCTTTTCCTCGCGCAATTCACGCAGCAGCGGGCGCACGTCGGTGCTGTAGGCGTCCATGAGCACCTGGTTGGCGCCGATGACGTCGTGGGCCTTCTGGGCGGCGGCCAGCGCCTCGCGGTCGACCAGCAGTGCCTTGGCGGTGGCCTCCTGGACGTTGAGGGCGGAGAGGATCTCGCCGGGGATCTTCGCCTCGAGGTTGTGGCACTGGTCAAGCATGAAGTTGACGCCGGAGTCCTTGTCCACGGCGCCGAAGCCGACCAGTTCGTGCATGATGCGGAACAGCTGGAAGGGGTCGGCCGCGCCGACGATCAGGTCGTCGTCGGCGTAGTAGCGCGAGTTGAAGTCGAATGCGCCCAGGCGCCCCGCCCGCAGCAACTGCACGACGATGAACTCGATGTTCGTGCCCGGCGCGTGGTGGCCGGTGTCCAGGCAGACCACGGCGCGCTCGCCCAGGGCCAAGCAGTGCGCCAGGGCGGTGCCCCAGTCCGGAACGTCGGTGTGGTAGAAGGCCGGCTCGAAGAACTTGTACTCCAGCAGCAGCTTCTGGTCGTCGTCCATGGCGGCGTAGATCTGCGCCAGGGAGTCGGCCAGGCGCTCCTGACGTGCGGCGATGGAGTCCTGCCCGGGGTAGTTGGTGCCGTCGCCCAGCCAGATCTTGAGGGTGTCGGAGCCGGTGGCGCGCATGACCTCCAGGCAGTCCAGGTGCGCCTTGACGGCCTTGGCGCGGGCGGCTTCGTCGGAGTTGCACAGGGACCCGAACTTGTAGTCCTCGTCCTGGAAGACGTTGGAGTTGACGGTGCCCAGCTGCACGCCCTCGGCAGCGGCGTGTTCACGCAATTCGGTGAAGTCGTCGACCATGTCCCACGGGATGTGCAGGGAGACTCGCGGGGTGACACCGGTGAACTTGTGGACCTGGGCGGCGTCGGAGATCTTCTCGAAGGCGTTGCGCGGGGTGCCGGGTGTGGCGAAGACGCGGAAGCGGGTGCCGCTGTTGCCGAATGCCCAGCTGGGCAGTTCGATGGTCTGCTCGGCGAGCAGGCGGCGTTGCTCGGGGGTGAGGTCGGCCAAGGTGACCATGGGGTTCTCCGTTCAGGTGGGGGACGCGGATGTGGCGGTTGTTCAGGGACGAGGGCGGGGCCGCCCGCCGTCCCCGCTCAGGGCAGGTGGAAGTACTGGGGCAGGATCTGGGCGGTGCCGCCCTCCGGTTGGACGAAGTAGCGCGCCATGGCCGCCTGCCACCGGGTGTTGACCTCGGTGGCGGCCATGGCCTCCTGCGCGGCAGAGGTGTCGTCGGCTTCGAAGTAGCCGACACAGGTGCCGGTGGCCACGTCGAGGAACAGCGAGTAGTTGCGCCAGCCGGCGTCGCTGAGAGCTTGGCGCATGTCGTCCCAGACGTGCTGGTGGACCTGGACGTACTCGGTCAGGCATTCGGGGCGCACACGAAGGAGGAAGCATGCCCGGGTGGGGCTGGCCTGGTCGGTGGTGCTCAGCAGTTTCTTGAGTTCAGCGTCCACATGGGGCTCCTTCATCGTTGAAGTTCCTGTAGTCGAATCATCGCATGAAACGTTTCATCTCACAAGTGCCCCTCCCCGCGCCACAAAGGTGACACGTGACCAAGGGCTGTCAGGGCGCCACCGAAGCGATCGCTGCCCACGGACCACCTCGGACGACCTCGGCCGCCCGATGGGTTCACACGTGCCTGTGTTCCAGTCCGAGCAGCGAGGCGACTCGGCCGACCTGTCCGGCTCGCGCACCAATGGACAGCGCCCAGTGATGCCCGATGCCCGTACTGCTCCACTCATCGACCCACTCACCGGGGTCTCGCCCGAAGTCCACTCGTGAAGTCGTGTTCCCGATCTCCAGGAGCGGACCTGGAACCACCTCCCCTTCGGAGGTGACCAGCGAGTACGAACCATCACGATCCTGAGCCAGGCCGATCAGCGTCACCGGGCCGTGGGCCACGTCGAATTCGACGGACACGCCCCACCCACGTTTCCCGTGGTAGACCCCCAGTCCGCGCAGCAAGGGCCGTCTGGAGGAAATCGCCAAGTGCGCCGGACCGTCGTGGCCCATCTCGACCACTCCGTCCTCGTAATTCAGAGCCTGGATCTCCGTGAAGGACCCGCCCGCGCCGAGAACCTCGGCGATGAGCATCGCCACGGACGTCCGCAGTTCGTACTCTCCCGCCGCAGGAATTCCCTGTCCCGTGAGCAAAGAGGCACCGAGAATCATCCCGGCCCCAAGTCTCTCGTGGAGTTCCTCGGCCAGGCCCCGGTGGTAGTAGGCAAGAGTGTCCAGATCGAAATCCTCCACCAGACGATCAAGTCCGACCGACACACGCGCCGCCCAGGCGAAGTCCTCGTCGACAACCGAGCCGTCGATCTCGAAGACTTCCCGCGCAAGTTCGATCCGGTCACGAACCTGCAGGTCGGTCACCGCATTCACGCGCTCACGCAGATCGTCGAACTCCAGCACTTCGACGTGGGAACCAAAAGTTGTCGACACAGTGGTCAAGTCCGTCGAGACATCCAGCATCCCCGGGTAGACGTGCCCCATGAGACCATGTCGCGCCTTGCGAAGACGTGCACGAACCGCGGTGGCACTGACCCAGTCCCGGATTCTCCTCCACGCTGATTCCTGCTCCAGCCATCCGGTGACCGATCGGAACTCAATGCCGGCTCGACGCATGACGTTGCCGACCTCAGGGAGTGGACACTGGCCGCAGTAGACCAGCCACTCCCCCGTTCCGAAGGTCGCATGGTCCATGCGCGCCGATGGTTGGAGATCGATGAAGAGGACGGGTGCGCCGACCCGTTGGGCGATCGGCAGCACCATCGACGAGGTCAGGTAGGTCGTCAGATGGACGACCAGCAGGTCGCAGTCCTCCCTCCTGAGTCGCTGTGCGGCCGCGGCGGCCTCGACAGGGTCGGAGACGAATCCTGCAGAGACCACATCCGCGTCCAGGGTCCGCAGTTCCTTCTCGACGCGGGCCACACAGGTCTCGAGTTGCGGTCGAAGTTGAGGAAACTGCTCCCAGTACGCGCCCAGCCCACCACTGACGATCCCGATCCGCATTCTCGGTCGTCGACGCTCGACGGTTGACGGAACCGCCTGGCGTACGTTCATGATTCCTCCTTGCCCCAAAGGATGCGGGCACGGTTCCCCGGCGTCCCGACGAACCTGGGAACCGTGCCCCTTTGGGCGATCAGAAGTCGTACTTGTCGATGTTGTCCTTGTTGAAACGCACGGGCTCGCCAACGATCACGATTCCGCCGTCTTCGACAGTGCGCTCACCCAACTCACCGGCAGCGAAGGTGTCACCGACCTTTCCCTCGATCCGTCCGGCCGCAAGAGCCTTTCCTGCGTAGGAGGCCAGGTATCCCAGTTGCGCGGGGTCCCACAGAGCGAATTCCTTGACCGTTCCGTCCTTGACGAAGGAACGCATCTCGTTGGGCAGGCCAAGTCCGGTCAGAGCGACCTTGCCCTTGTACTCCGAGGTCGACAGGTAGCGAGCGGTCGCCGCAATGCCGACCGTGGTGGGCGAGATGATGCCCTTGAGGTTCGGGTTGGCCTGCATCAGGCCCTGAGCCTCCTGGAAGGACTTCGTGTCGTCGTCATCGCCGTAGACCTTCGCGACGATCTTGATCTTCGAGTACTCGGGGTTGGAGGCCAGTTCCTCCTCCATGTACTTGATCCACTCGTTCTGGTTGGTGGCGTTGGCCGTGGCCGACAGGATCGCAATGTCCCCTTCGCCGCCGATCTGCTCCGAGATCATCTGGACCTGGACCTTCGCGACGTCCTTTGCCACCACCTGACTGATGAACAGGTCACGGCACTTCGGGTTGGTGTCGGAGTCGAAGGTGACGATCTTCGCTCCGCCCTTGCGGGCCTCCTCCAGTGCGGGGCAGACCGCGTCCGGGTCGTTGGCGGCCAGGACGATGACATTGGTTCCCGCCTGGGTTTCGGCGTTGATGAAGGAGACCTGGGAGGAGGCCGAGGCCTCCAGCGGGCCCACGACGTTGGCTTGGGCGAAACCGATCTCTTCGGCGCCCTTCTTCCCTCCGCCCAGAACCACGTCGGTGTAGGGGTTGTTCAGCTGCTTGGGGATGAAGGTGATGGTCTGCTCGGCCATGGCAGGATCAGCCGCCGCGGAGGAACCGCCGGCCGTGGAATCGCCCGAGGCCGCGCCGCTGGCCGGACCCGAGCCCGTGGCGCCGGAGCAGGCCGCCAAGGCCATGGTGGCCGCGAGGGAGAATGCGGCGAGTGCGGCAATCGAGCCGCGCTTGGTGAGGGACATCTTCGTCTTCCTTCCGTGGGGGTTCTCAGGCGCTGGCTGCGCCGGTGCGGGGGGTTGGCGCGGCCGCGCGTGCGGCCACCTTGGCGCGGTGGCGCCATTGCTTCCAGGCGTCGACCAGGGAGGGGGCGACGACGGAGAAGATGAGCAGCAGTCCTGTGATCGTCACGAGGACGACGTCGGGGACCCGGTCGAGGCGGAGGGCGTAGTTGATGACGCCCACCGTGAACACGCCGCACACGGAGCCCCAGATGGAGCCCTTTCCGCCGAAGACGGAGACTCCTCCGAAGACGATGGCGGCGATGACGGTCAACTCCAGGCCCTCGGCGTTGTCCGAGCGGGCGCTGGAATAGCGCAAGGTCCAGAAGATCCCGGCCACGGAGGCCATGAGTCCGGACAGGACCAGGGCCAGGGCGCGGGTTCGGCGGGTGTCGATCCCGACGAATCGTGCGGCCTCGAGGGAGTGCCCGAGGGCGAAGACCTGGCGGCCCCACGGGGTGCGGTGCAGCAGCAGCCAGAAGAGCAGGACGATCAGCGCCAAGGGGATGGAGATCCACGGGATTCCCGTGCCCCCGATGGTGGAGGTGACGAAACCGGTGGCCCATTCGGGGAAGTTGGCCACCGCCCGGTCGCCGATGACCACCAGTGCCAGACCCCGGTACAGGGCCAGGGTGCCGATGGTGACGGCAAGCGCCGGCAGGCCGACGTAGGCGGTCATCACTCCGTTGAAGGCGCCGCAGGCCACACCGATGACCAGGCAGACGCCGATCGCCGCCCAGAAGGGGACTCCGCCCTCGACCATGACTCCCAGTGCCGCACTGGACAGGCCCGCGGTGGAGGCGACCGACAGGTCGATGTCGGCGGCCACCATCACCAAGGTCATCGGCAGGGCCATGAGCAGGATCGCGACCACGTCCATGAGCAGGAAGGTCATGGTTCTGGCCTGGAGGAAGCGGGGCACCATCCACGAAGCCAGAAGGATGACGGCCACGAGGACGACGCTCATGTGGGTGTCCCGCGAGCGCAGCAGACGCCCCAGCAGGTCGCCGCCGAGCGGCCCCGCAGAGGACGTGCCGGCATCCTTGCCGCCGGAGGTCGTGTGACGGGACGAGCGGGTCCGGGTGGGCTTCGTCGGGGAGCTCATGCCGCCCCTCCCTTCTTGCGCAGCTGGGATTGTCTGCTGATGGTGGCCACGCGGTCGATGACGATGGCGACGATGATCAGTGCGCCGACCACGGCCTTCTGCCAGAACTTGTCGACGCCCACTGCGGTCAGTGCGCTGGTGATGGTGGTCAGCAGCAGGGCGCCGATCGCCGCACCGTAGGCGGTCCCCACGCCGCCGACAATGGCGACACCTCCGACCACGCAGGCTGCGACGATGTCGAGTTCCATGCCGGTGCCGGTGGTGGCGCCGACGGAGTTGAAGCGTGAGGCGTACAGGACTCCCGCAAGTCCCACCAGCGCGCCGTTGGCGATGAAGGCCGTGAGGACACGGCGTCCGACGGGGATGCCGTACACCTTGGCGGCGGCTGGGTCGGAGCCAATGGCGTACAGGTCGCGACCCGATCGTGCAAAGTACTGGTACAGGGACACGATGGCGATGACGACGAGAGCCAGGACGGTCAGCAGCGGGATGCCGACGATGGTGGCCACACCCAGGTCTCCGAAGGCCTGGGGGCGGTCTCCTGCGAAGTACTGCTTGGAACCGGCCCACCAGTTGAGGGTCCCGCGGAAGGCGTACAGGGTGCCCAGGGTGATGACCATGGCGGGGACCTTCGCCCATGTGGCCAGCAGGCCGTTGACCGCGCCAAGGGCGGCTCCCACAAGGGTTCCGATGACGAAGACGAGGGCGATGGGGGTGCCCGGGTGTTCGGCGAAGACGTAGCCGGTGGTGAAGGCGCAGATGCCCAGGACCGAGCCGACCGACAGGTCGACGGACTTGGTGGTGATGATGAGGGACTGTCCCGCAGCCATCATCATGGCGATGGTGGCGTTGAGCAGCAGGTCCTTGACTCCTTGGGCGGCCAGGAAGCGCGGGTTGACGAGCCATGTGGCCAGGACCAGCAGGACGAGGGCGACCAGCACCGGGGTCTCTCGCAGGCTGAGGGCCCCGCGCAGGGTGGCCGACCAGTCGCGGCGTTGCCCAGTGGGCGCGGCGGTGGCGGTGCTCACGAGGCGACCCTCCTTTCGTGTGCGGTGGCGTGGTCGGTGGCTGCGGTCATGATCTTTTCGGCGGTGGCTTCCTCGCGGGAGAAGTGCGCGGTGACGGCGCCCTCGCACATGACCAGGACACGGTCGGCGATACCCATGACCTCGGGCAGTTCGGAGGAGATCATGAGGATCCCGACCCCTTGGGCGGCGAGCGTGCCCAGCAGGCGGTGGACCTCTGCCTTGGTGCCCACGTCGATGCCTCGGGTGGGTTCGTCGACGATGAGGACGCGCGGGTCGGTGGCCAGCCACTTGGCCAGGACGACCTTCTGTTGGTTGCCGCCGGACAGTGTGGACACGGCTGCGAATGGGCTGGAGGTCTTGACCTGCAGTTTCGTGCACCATTCCTCGGCCTCGCGCTGTTCGAGGGCGCTGGGGATCAGCCCGAAGCGGGCCAGGGTGTTGCGCAGGGTCAAGGTCGTGTTGCGCAGGACTGACAGGTCCATGACCAGGCCCTGTTTGCGACGGTCCTCCGGGACGAAGGCCAGGCCTGCACGGATGGCGGAGGGCACGTCCCCGGCGCGCAATTGGTTGCCGGCCAGGGTCACCGAGCCGCCCTCGGCCTTGTCGATTCCCATGATGGCGCGGGCCACCTCGGAACGCCCCGCACCGACGAGGCCGGCAAGGCCGACGATCTCACCGGAGCGGACCTGCAGGTCGACGTCGTGGAAGACCCCTTGGCGGGTCAGGCCCTTGACGTCCAGCAGCACGTCACCGATGGCGGCGTCGACCTTGGGGAACAGCTGGTCGACGCTGCGACCGACCATGTCCTTGACGATCTCGGCTTCGGTGGTGCCGGCGATCATGCGGGTGCTCACGTAGGCGCCGTCGCGCATGATCGTGATCCGGTCGCACAGGTCGAAGACTTCTTCCATGCGATGGGAGATGAACATCAGTGCGGCGCCCTGGTCGCGCAGGGAGCGGGCAATGGTGAACAGCCGCTCCACTTCGCGGCCGGACAGGGCGGCGGTGGGTTCGTCCATGATGAGGACCTTGGCGTCCAGGGAGATGGCCTTGGCGATCTCGATGACCTGCTGGTCCGCGATGGACAGGCCCTGTGCGGGTTGGGCCGGGTCGATGTCGACCTCGAGGCGGGTGAAGAGGTCGCGGGCAGCGCGGCGCATTGCGGGGTGGTCGATCATTCCCAGTTTGTTGGTGGGTTGGCGACCGATGTAGATGTTCTCGGCGACCGACAGGTCGGGGAACAGGGTCGGCTCCTGGTAGATGACCGAGATGCCTGCCGCCTTGGATTCCGCCGGCGTGCCGAAGTCCACCGTTTCACCGCGGTACAGGAATTCGCCGGTGTCGCGGCGGTGGATTCCGGCAAGGATCTTCACCAGTGTGGACTTGCCGGCGCCGTTTTCACCCGCCAGGGCGTGGATCTCGCCCGGGTGGAGCTCGATGGAGCCCTTGGACAGGGCGACGACGGGCCCGAAGGTCTTGACCGCATCGGTCAGGCGGATGATCGGCTCCGTGGAGTCGCTGGCCATCAGTTCACCTCCTCATTGAGCATGAAACGTTTCAGCGGTATGCAGTCTGCCACTGGCGCGGAAGGCTGTCAATGGATTCGACCTGCGAGAATGTAACGATTCATCATCGATTCGACACCGTGTCACGCGAGCTGGCTTGCGGGGCGGGCGCACACGCAGGGCATGATTGACCCACGGATGCACGCCACTGGAGGCGCCTCCGTGCCACGGTCTGCTCCCCCTGAACCGGCCCCCGGGGTTCACTCCCCATTCCTGCGACAGGAGGCTTCACACGATGGTCGACTCCATCCCCCGTCGTGACGCGACGACTTCCCCAGCCGCACAGCCCCGCCCTCGTTCCACGAGGGCGACACCCAGCACAGCGACGCCACCATCCCGCCAGGGCGGCCGCCCTCGTCCCGAGGAGGCCACCCCCTCCCCCACCGGCGGACGCGCTCCCAGCGTCAAGGACGTCGCGCGCCTGGCCGGCGTCTCGGTGGGCACCGTGTCGAACGTCGTCAACCAGCGCGGCACCGTGCGCGCCGACATCCGCGAGCGCGTCGCCCACGCCATCTCCGAACTGGGCTACGTCCCCAACCCCACCGCCCAGGCTCTGCGGCGCGGAGTCTCGCCCGTGGTCGGCGTGGCCGTCCTGGACCTGCGCAACCCCTTCTTCATGGAGGCCGCCGCAGGAATGGAACGGCGGCTGAGCGCCGACGGGTGCGTGATGTCCCTGTCCGCCACGCACTCCGACCCGGAGACCGAGTCTCGCCTGCTGCGCACACTCGCCGGCCAGTCGCCCCGCGGAATCCTGCTGGCGCCCTCCGACGCCGACCTGGTCACCGCCCACGAACTGGTGGCGCGCGGAATCCCCGTGGTCCTCTTCGACTGCCCCGAGACTCCCGATGACATGTCGTCGATCTGCGTGGACGACCGGGCCGGCGCGCGCCTGGCGATCAGTCACCTGCTGGACCTGGGCCACCGTCGGATCACCATGCTCAACGGCCCCTCCACGGTGCGCCAGGCCAGACACCGGCAAAGCGGGGTCATGGAAGCCGTCGAAGCCTTCACCACCCATTCACAGGACCCGATCGACCTGCGCGTGTGCGAGGTGGAGGACTTCACCGCCGAAGCCGGACGCGAGCAGACCCAGCAGATGCTGGCCGACGCGGGCGTGGAGGTGCACCGAGGGACCAGCGGCGTGGGCAAGAGGACGGGGCCGTTGGCGCCGCCGGTGCTGCCCGACTCCTTCCCCACGGCGCTGTTCTGCGCCAATGACCTCATCGCCTTCGGCGCGATGACGGCACTGCGCGACTCGGGGGTGCGCATCCCCGAGGATGTCTCGCTGGTCGGTTTCGATGACACTCCGGTCGCCTCGCAGATGTCGGTGCCGCTGACCACGGTCAACCAGCCCATGGACGAGTTGGGCTGGGCTGCCGCAGAGTTGCTGCTGGGCGGCGGGCCCAATGCGCGGATCCGCCACGAACGCTTCTTCCCGAACCTCGTGGTGCGGGCCTCCACAGGGGCCCCGCGGGGAAAGTGAAGGCCGAGCGGGTTGCCCCCGGAGTCGGGCCCGTCTCCCCGGGCCGGGCACCAGGATGGTCGTGTCGAAAGGTTGCGGCCAAGTGGGCACCACCGAACGGTCGGTACTGTTGATCGACTCGTCGCTGCTGGTCGCATGCGGTTCACGAGGTCCGGTTGGTGGTGTCCGTGTTCCCCTTCCTGCCACCGTCAGGCACAATGGTGGCCGTGCCCGGAGTCGCCCGGCGGGCATCGCCAGTCGATGCCGGCCATGACCCGCGCACCATCCCGTCCACCTACCGAGGTCCCACGTGCGCCCTGACATCCTGATCGACGACGAGAGCCCATCCGTCCTGCTGTCGGTGGCCAATCGCGTGGGCGAGACGTGTTCCACCTTGATCGCCAAGGCACTGGGCCAGGCGCTGCACATGCATCCGGGTGTGGTCGGTTTCGGCGGGCACGGCACTCCGCGCTTCGCGCGCATCCTCGGGCGCGTGATGATGGACCGCAACAACGACCAGCGCCTCTGGCTGCTCAGGCGACGTGGATGGCGCCAGTTCTTCGACGCGCAGGTGCCGCGCCAGCCGGTGGTCGTCACTGTGGGCCGTGCACGCCAGATCGCCCAGGCGGACAGGGGCGGCTACATCGACTTGACCGTTCATGACCACGGCTTGGCCCCCGGCTGGCACACGGCGTGGATCCAGGTGCTGCATTCTGCTGATGTGCGCGCCCTTCGCGGCGCCCCCGTGGACCAGGACGCCGTGGCCTGGGACGCGGAGTCCCTGCTCGGCCCGTCGACCGATCCCACTGCCGCCAGCATGACCCGGCCCGGCCGCGTGCGCGCCGGGCGGCCCATCCCTGTGGCCGTGCGCATCGTCGGCGATGAGGAGACCGTCGGCGTCGTCTCGGACATCGACGACACGGTGATCGTCTCCAACGTCCCGCGACTTCTGGTGGCTGCCAAGCATTCCTTCGTCGATCGGGTCTCCGCACGCCAAGCCGTACTGGGAATGCCTCAGCTGTTGTGTTCCTTGGCGTCCGGCCCGGATCTGCAAGGAACCGACTGGCGGGCGGCGCGCCTGAACTCTGCTGCGGCGGGCGCCGGGTCCGGGTCTCGCACTGGCTCGGGATCCGGACCCGGGGCGATCAGCTGCCAGGACTGGGCGTTCGACGTGAAGGGGGCGACCTTGGACCGGCAGAACCCCATCGCCAGCCCGCCCTGGCTGGCCACACACGGTCCTGTCGTGTACCTGTCCACAGGGCCGTGGAATGTACTGCCGACGGTGCGGAATTTCCTCGAGCGCCTGGGGTATCCGCGCGGTGGTTTGTTGATGACGGACTTCGGCCCGTCCAACACGGGCTGGTTCCGTTCCGGGCCCGAGCACAAGCGGCGCGAGCTGCGGCGCCTTGCCGCCACCTTCCCGCACATCAAGTGGTTCCTGGTGGGCGATGACGGCCAGCGCGACCCGGAGATCTACGCCGAGTTCGCCCGGCACTACCCGGACCACGTCGCGGGCATCGCCATACGCTCACTGACCCAGATCCAACAGTTCATGGCCCACGGCTCCTTCGAGTCCATGGTGCCCGAGGACCTGTGGACGGTGCCCTCACGCATTCCCGTGTGGTGGGGTCAGGACGGGTTCGTCCTGCTGGAGGAAATCTGCCGCGGCGGCCTGGACCGCTTCACCTCGGAGGACTGAGCCCGGCGTTCGTGATCTCCAGGACGGGCGCCATCCGCCGTCCGCCATCCATTCCGCACACAATGTGCTCCATCGGAGCCTCGGACCGTTGATGAGACTGGCAAGATTCCGGGCTTTCGGTGACGCACCTGCCCGGGTCACCGCCAGCATTGTGTGCGAAAATCAGGGGTGGAGACTCCCCAGCCCAGCAGCACCTGTCCACCCACTTCGATTCCGCACACAATGTGGGCCATCAACGCTGTGCCCCATTGACACCAGTGGCGAGATTTCAGGCTTCCGGGCACACGCCGCCCGAGGCCACTGACGGCATTGTGTGCGGATCAGTCGGCGCCCGGAGGAAGAACACTCGCCTGTCGGTGTCCCGCACTTTGACCCGTTCAGAAACCGGCAGTCCGCTCAGATTGACGGTGCCGGCATTGAGAGCGCATGTTCCCTCAGCGCCAGAACCTCTTGAACCAGGTTTCCAGCACCGAAGACGTCGTCATAGCTGAACCTGACGACCAGGTACCCCATTGCCGTCAGCTGCCTGTCGCGCCACATGTCGAGCTCCCGCTGCGCCCACGGCTGATGATGCTCTCGACCGTCGGTCTCCACGATCAGGCGATCGAAGACGACCATGTCCACTTCTCCCACGCCCGGGATCTGCACTGCGACTCTCACTGCGATGCCGGCTTCTTCAAGTTGCATCCGCGCTGCTGTTTCGAGAATGGACCGGACTCCACGACGCGAGGCTTCCATGGCGCGGCGGATGCGCGAGGTGCCTGGCCCGCAGGGTGCCACAGTGATTCCCGACAGGTCACTGAGCCCTTTGAATCGTGCGGCATCCATCATGGCCACTGCTTCGACAGGGTCACAGCACACGGCCGCACGACGCAACGTCAAGTCAACACTGGCCAACCAAGGACGCAGCGGATCTTCCTCGATGGGGCCCCTTTCCCTGTGTACGCGCACGTCGTCGAGAAGCCTGTGGCGACTGATGTGCATGCCTCTGTGTGCCGACACGCTGATGTGAGTACGGGTGTCGTTGCCGTGCAATACGGGCAGACCGTGGATCACAGCGGCGCTGCGGCAGCTGACAAGGCCGTTGTAGACCTTGGCTCGAACTTCGTCCACTGACACGACATCTTGCAGGTAGAGCACACCTCTGTAGACCTTCACCCATTCGGGCAGGTCTGCCAGAACCAGTCCTTGGGAGCGCAGGGAGGCGCGACTGGCAATGCCGCCTGCGGCCATGAGGTGCTTTCTGAGGTCCATTCCTCATTCATAGCGGTTCAAGCTACTTCAACTCAATATCCGGAGCAAGTCTGTGGACAACAAAGTGGTGCCCCCGGGACAGAGCCCAGGGGCATCACACGTCATGACAGTCTCACTCCTTCGGCATGACCTCTCCGGTGACGGGAGGTTCGGGCTGGCCGGGCGTCCAGGTCGGAGTCTGCTGCGCAGAGCCTTCCTGCTGCGCGGGCTGGTCGGTGCGAACCACCTCGATGGTGACCTTGGAGACCAGGGCCGCAATGGCGCCCACCGCTGCCAGAACGGGCGCGGCCAGCACGGCGAGTCCGCCGACAACGGCTCCGGCGGTCATGGGGATGGAGAACAGTTCGGCGCCGGTGGCGTCACGCAGGATGATGCGTCGGACGTTGCCGTCGGCGATGAGCTGCTTGACGGTGGCGATCAGGTCGCTGCCAGCCACCTCGATCCACTCGACGAAGGTGCGGCCGCCGCCGGGCTGGCCGCCGCCGGCGCTCTGCTGGAACTGCGGTTGGGGCTGGGGCTGGGGTTGCGGGTTCGGTGTGCTCATGCCTCCAGTTTCCATCGACGAGGACGCCGCCGCCATCAGGGTCTCCCCCGGTTCAACCCCGGCGTTCCTGCCAACAGACTCCCACAACTCGGGCCACCCATACCCCAGGTGATGTAGGACCCTCTGGTTACGATCCACGGGTGACAACGGAGCTGAAGCTGATGCCAGGTGTCTATCAGACACCCTTGACTCGCCGCATGGACGCGGCAATCCGAGCCAACACCCAGTTGACTGCCGGAACTGATGAGATCCCCACGCCACTGCTGCCCGCCAGCCTGACCCACCTGGTATCAACGGAACTCAAGCAGGCGCTTGCAGTGCTGTCTCCACAAGACCAGGTCGCGTTGGTGAACCGCCTTCTCGCCATGCTTCCACCTACTGCGATTGGTACGACCGAAGATCTGGCACTGGTCACCTCTGCAAAGCAACCTGCATTGGAGCTCCGGTCACTGACAGATGATCCTCTTCGAGAAGCCCCACGGCACCCATGGATTCGCCTCACTGACGCAGCTCTCATCACGAACGCTCCGACTGAACCGGCACTTGCCCACATCCTCCGTGATGAGCTTGCAACCGCAGATCGCGTGGACTTGCTGTGCGCATTCGTTAAGTGGTCTGGCATGCGACTCCTCAGTGAGGCTTTCGCCGAGCTTCGCGATCGAGATGTACCGTTCCGAATCCTTACCACGACATATATGGGCGCGACTGAACGGCGAGCCCTGGAAACTCTCGCACGCAAGTATCGAGCTCAGATCAAGATCAGTTACGACATTGCAGCCACTCGGTTGCACGCAAAGTCGTGGATCTTGCACCGAAATTCAGGATTCGACACTGCCTTCGTTGGCTCCTCAAACCTGTCACGTGCGGCAATGCTCGACGGACTGGAGTGGAACGTGCGGATAGCCTCCTCTACCACTCCGGACCTGTTCCAGAAGCTCACTCAGACCTTCGAAAGTTACTGGCATCGCCCTGTCTTCGAAGAGTACGACCCTGAGCAAGACGCAGATCGACTAGACCAGAGCCTTCAGTCGGCGAATGGCCACGGTGATGTGCTCGACCTTGATACGAGTTTCCTTGCGATCGAGCCGCAGCCCCATCAACGCATCATGCTCGCCGACCTTGCCCACGAGCGCCAACAGGGACGTCACCGTAACCTTGTCGTGGCAGCCACCGGGACTGGGAAGACCGTCCTTGCGGCGCTGGACTATCGCGCACTGTGTGGTGGAACTCCTCACAAACGGTCACTCCTCTTCGTCGCTCACCGCAAAGAGATTCTCCAGCAAGCGCGCGCCACCTACCGGCGCGTGCTCGCAGACTCCACCTTTGGAGAACTTCTGATCGACGGCCGACAACCGAACAGGTGGAAGCACGTTTTTGCCTCTGTCCAGTCGCTGACCGAAGGCATGCTCAAGAAGCTTCGTTCCAACCTCTTCGACATCATGGTCATCGACGAATTCCATCACGCGGAAGCACCCACCTATCAACGAATACTTAAGCACTTCCATCCCCAGGAGTTGCTTGGCCTAACTGCCACCCCGGAACGCGCCGACGGAGTGGACGTAGCCTCCCGCTTCTTTGAAGGGCGCGTGGCGTCTGAACTTCGCCTTTGGGATGCACTCGAGGGTGACCTACTTGTCCCATTCCATTACTTCGGGATCTCTGACAGCTCGGACCTCCGTGAATTGGACTTCCGCCGAGGCAGCTACGACGTGGAGCAGCTTGAGAAGCTCTATCTTGAGAACGACGCACGATCTGAGCTGATCCTCAAGGCGATCGAAGAGCACATCGCAACGCCCCAACACATGCGCGCGTTGGCGTTCTGCGTCAGCGTGAAACACGCCAAGTACATGTCCCATGTCCTCAACCGTGCCGGACTGAGGTCCACACACCTCAATGGAACCACTGGGCCGGGGGAGCGTGAACGTGCCCTGGCAGATCTTCGCTGTGGCAGGCTTGCGTGCATCTGCACCGTCGACCTGTTCAACGAAGGGCTTGACATCCCTTCCATCGACACCATCCTGATGCTTCGCCCCACTCAGTCAGCCACGATCTTCCTCCAGCAACTTGGACGCGGTCTACGTAGAGCGCCCGAAAAGAGCGTTCTCACGGTTCTCGACTTCGTGGGCCACCAGAGTCAACAGTTCTCCTTTGAGCCGAAATTCCGAGCATTGACGGGCCTCGGACGAAAGGCGCTGTTGGAGGCAGCAGAGCAGGGCTTCCCGCAGCTTCCGCCTGGTTGCGGTATCCACCTTGATCGGGTAGCTCAAAAGATCGTGCTGAATAACATTCGAGCACAGACTGTCGTGCGCCTACCTCAACTCGCACAAGATCTCCGTAACTACGCGAACAGAAGCGGTGATCCCACGAACTACTCACTGACCCGCTGGCTCATTGAAATGGATGCTGACCTATCCATACTCTACGGGCGGACCTACCAAAGCAAACCTCTCGACTGGGAGCGCATCCGCCACCTTGCGCTCCTCACACCCAGCATCGGCGAATCACCAACTGCCATTCATCTACGCTCACGAGTCCGTGTCTTCGCCCATGTGAACGACCCATTGCGTGCCGGCCTGTATTCAGCACTTGCCCTGGGAACATGTGGCTCGATAGCCGACTGGTCAGCCGAGCAGAGAAGCGCAGCTCACATGCTCTTCTACAACATCTGGCCTGATCGAAAGAACCCTGAAACTGGCGCTCGTTTCTCGAGTCTTGAAGAAGGCCTCAGCTTACTGCATCACCATCGGTGGTTCGGCGAGCAAATCAGCGAGGTGATGGCCCACACGGTGGCCCGATCACGTTCGGTTTTCGGCGAGCCGGGTGGCAACCTTTCCGACACGGTGCTGCTGACTCATGCGGCCTATCGCCGCGAGGAGTTGCTGGCTGGAGTGGGACTTGGCGAGGACTTCGCAGCTTCGTCAGTGCCGGGCACCGTTCGCGAAGGCGTCTACTTTCAGCCAAGGCGAAGTGTCGACGCGCTCATGGTCAACCTCCACAAGGACTCAGCGAAGTTCTCTGAGTCCACCCGGTACCAGGATTACGCCCTGACGGAGGACCTCTTCCACTGGCAGTCGCAGAATCAAACGAGCCCGGAGTCAGCAACCGGACTGCGCTACCAAGGCCTGTCGGGCGTCGCCTCAGACATTGCGCTCTTCGTTCGCGCAGATGAGACCGATGAGTTCGGCAAGGGCGCTCCGTACACCTTCCTAGGACTAGCGGACTTCGTGTCGACTCACGGCACACGCCCCATGTCAATCACCTGGCACTTGCGAACCCCGATGCCTCAAGAGCTCTACCTTGAAGCCCGAGCTGCGGCTTCGTAATACAAGAGAGGCCGACTCCCAACCCGATCCGAGTTTCCCAACCCACCCTCGGCCACGGCCGAACGAGTCCTGGACCCACCTGCTGAGAACACCCCGTCCTCGCCCCCACCCGGCCTTTCACTTCCTTGACCGTTCCGCAACCTTCCGTTACGCCTTTGCAATCGTCACATCACGGACGAGGAAAGCCCCACTGCGTACCCTCCCCTAGACTCGGGGAGCATCGGTTCGGCCTGCGAACCGGGACGAACCCCTGAACACAGGAGGCAATACATGAAGAAGAGGACTTGGCTGGCGCTCCCGGCCGTCCTGGCGCTGGGCCTGACCGCCTGCGCGGGCAACGCTGACTCCGCCGCCTCGGCCGCCTCGGACGCCGCATCGGGCGCCGCCGTCGAGGCCACCACCGGCGTCGTCACCACCAACGGCGCCGAGCCCCAGAACCCCCTGATCCCCGGCAACACCAACGAGACCGGCGGCGGCAAGATCATCGACCTGCTCTTCTCCAAGCTGGTCACCTACAAGGCTGACGGCACCGCGGTCAACGACGCTGCCGAGTCGATCACCTCCGACGACAACAAGGTGTGGACGATCAAGCTGCGCCAGGACGGCAAGTTCTCCGACGGCACCCCGGTGCTGGCCAAGAACTTCGTCGAGGCGTGGAAGAAGGCCGCCAAGGAATCCATGCTCGCCTCCTACTTCTACAAGGAGATCGAGGGCGCGTCCGAAGAGGGCACAGGTGACCTGACCGGCCTGAAGGTCGTCGACGACTACACCTTCACCATCACCCTGAAGCAGCCCGAGGCCGAGTACCCGGCCCGCCTTGGCTACTACGCCTACGCGCCGCTGCCCGACTCGACCCTAGCCGACCTCAAGGCGGGTGGCGAGAAGCCGGTCGGCAACGGCCCCTACAAGCTGGGCGAGTCCGGCTGGGAGCACAACAAGCAGATCTCCTTGGTGCCCTCCGAGACCTACAACGGTGTGCGCAAGGTGATGAACGGTGGTGTGACCATCATCTTCTACGCCTCGCAGGATGCTGCCTACGCCGACCTGACCTCCGGCGAGCTGGACATCCTGGACGCCATCCCGGACCAGGCCTTCAGCACCTACATGGAAGAGCTGGACGGCCGTGGCGTCAACCAGCCTGCCGCCATCTTCCAGTCCTTTGCCATCCCGACCAGGATGCCCCACTTCTCCGGTGAAGAGGGCTACCTGCGTCGCGAGGCCATTTCCTACTCGATCAACCGTCCCGAAGTCACCAAGGCGATCTTCGCCGACACCCGCACCCCCGCCAAGGACTTCACCTCGCCCGTCGTGGCCGGCTACAACGACGCGGTGCCCGGCTCCGAGGTGCTGAGCTACAACCCCGAGAAGGCCAAGGAACTGTGGGCCAAGGCTGATGCCATCGCCAAGTGGGACGGCAAGTTCGAGATCGCCTACAACTCCGACGGCGGACACCAGGCGTGGGTCGACGCGGTTGCCAACTCGATCAAGAACACGCTGGGCATCGAGGCCGCAGGCAAGCCCTACGCGGACTTCAAGTCCCTGCGCACCGAGGTCACCAACCGCACCATCACGACCGCCTTCCGCACCGGCTGGCAGGGTGACTACCCGTCGAAGTTCAACTTCATCGCCCCGCTGTACGGCACCGGCGCCGGCTCGAACGACACCGAGTACTCCAACCCCGAGGTGGACAAGCTGATCAAGGAGGCCGCTGCCGCCAAGACTCCGGAAGAGTCGCAGGCCATCTTGGACAAGGTCCAGGAGATCCTGTTCAAGGAACTCCCGGTCATCCCGCTGTGGTACTCCAACTCCTCCGCCGGCTGGTCCCACAAGGTCGACCACGTCGTCTTCGGTTGGGATTCGGTGGCCATCTACACCGACGTCACCAAGGCCGAGTGACCTCACCGGGCAACCACATGTGCGGTGCCCCACCAGTGGCGGGCAGGGTTCGTCCCTGCCCGCCACCTTCTTTGCACACACCGGCATTTCCCCATTGACGAGGGCGGCGCAGTGCGCATTCCCCAAGACTGCGGGGCACCGTCCTCGCGCGGGCGAAACACCTGCTCAGGCACCCTCCCCACGCGCCGGGCCGCGCCGCCGCGCCATCGCCCCGCGCGGATCGCCGAAGCGGGCTTTCCCACTACCCAACCTTCACCTGCCCGAATGTCGATTTGCGCGCTCTTTACACTATGCTGTCCTGAAGCGTGGCGGCCCCGGTCGCACACGCGCACTCGGAGCCGACAAGGCCCCGGGATCACCCTTCCTCGGGCCCGCGCATCCAACGCGCCCGGGGACTGACTCATCCAGAAGGACCTACCATGCTGCGTTATGTCGGACGCAGGTTCCTGGAGACCATCCCGGTCTTCTTCGGTGCCACGTTCCTGATCTTCGCGATGGTGTACCTCATGCCAGGTGACCCGGTCACCGCCCTCGGTGGCGACAAGGGTCTGTCGGCAGATGCGTACGCCCGAATCGCCACCGAGCACAACCTCGACAAACCCTTCTGGATGCAGTACCTGCTCTACCTCAAGGGCGTGTTCACCCTGGACTTCGGAGTGACCTTCTCCGGCCGCCCCGTCATCGAGGTCCTCGGACAGGCCTTCCCCACCACCGTCAAACTGGCCGTCATGGCCCTGATCTTCGAAGCCGTCCTGGGCATCCTCATGGGCGTCATCGCCGGTGTTCGCCGCGGCGGGGTCTTCGACTCCACGGTGCTGGTCCTGTCCTTGGTGGTCATCTCCGTGCCGACCTTCGTCATCGGCTTCGTCATGCAGTTCGTCCTGGGCGTCAAACTCGGCTGGCTGCCCACGACGGTCGGATCGAAGGAATCCTTCACGGCCTTCCTCATGCCGGCGATCGTGCTTGGTGCCACCTCCTTGGCGTACGTGCTGCGGCTGACCCGCCAGTCGGTGTCCGAAAATGCCGTCGCCGACTACGTGCGCACCGCCCGCGCCAAGGGCCTGCCCAACGACCAGGTCATGACACGGCACATCCTGCGCAACTCCCTGATCCCCGTGGCCACCTTCCTCGGGTCGGACCTGGGTGCCCTCATGGGCGGAGCAATCATCACCGAAGGCATCTTCAACATCAGGGGCGTCGGTGGCACCCTGTGGCAGGCCATCATCAAGGGTGAGCCGGCCACCGTCGTGTCCGTGACCACCGTTCTCGTCCTCGTGTACATCATCGCGAACCTGCTGGTGGACCTGATGTACGCCGTGCTCGACCCGAGGATCCGCTATGAGTGACCACATTCCCTCCGCGAACATTTCCCGCACCCGCGCCGGCCAAGCCCACTACGTCTCCGACATCGACGAGACCGGCCTGGGGGCCGTCGACGCCGTTGCCGACGACTCGGCGCCCTCGTCAATGTGGGGTGAGGCCTGGAAGCGGCTGCGCACGCGTCCCCTGTTCTGGATCAGTGCCGTCATCATCTTCATGGCGATCCTCATCGCGGCCTTCCCCCAACTGTTCACCTCCACCGACCCCCAGTTCTGCGAACTGTCCAAGTCGCTGGCCGAGCCGCAGGCCGGTCACCCCTTCGGCTTCACCAAGCAGGGCTGCGACATCTACGCCCGCGTCATCTACGGGGCCCGCGCCTCGGTGTCGGTGGGCGTGGTCACCACCATCTGCGTGGTGCTGATCGGCGCAACTTTCGGGTCCCTAGCGGGCTTCCTGGGCGGGTGGGTCGACACGATCATCGGCCGCCTGACCGACATCTTCTTCGCGGTGCCGCTGCTGCTGGCCGCCATCGTCTTCATGCAGATGTTCAAGGAGGACCGCAACATCTGGATGGTCATCCTGGTGTTGTCCGCCTTCGGCTGGACCTCCATCACGCGTATCACGCGCGGCGCCGTCCTGTCGGCGAAGAACGAGGAGTACGTGACCGCCGCGCGCGCCACCGGCGCCTCGAAGTGGCGGATCCTGCTCAGCCACATCATCCCCAACGCCATGGCCCCGATCATCGTCTACGCGACCGTGGCCCTGGGCACCTTCATCGTGGCCGAAGCGTCCCTGTCCTTCATGGGCATCGGCCTTCCCTCGTCCGTGGTGTCCTGGGGTGGCGACATCTCCATCGCCCAGCGTGAACTGCGCAGCCAGCCGATGGTCCTGTTCTACCCGGCCATCGCCCTGGCCCTGACCGTCCTGTCCTTCATCATCATGGGTGACGTGGTCCGCGAGGCCCTGGACCCGAAGGCGCGGAAGAAGTGAGCGAGCAGATGAGCGAGAACACCCCCACCACCCCCGTTCCGTCGGACGCCGGCACCCCCTCGTCCGAGGCCGCCGAACGCGCTCCCCTCACCGAGGAGGCCCTCGAGGCGGCCGTCACCCGCACCGTCCTCGGTGACGAGGCCGATCGCGCCTCCGCGGACCCGGCCGGCGGGCAAGCGGCAACGCCCTCGCCCGAAGACCGGGAGGAGCACCCCGACGACGCGAACCCGCTGCTGAAGATCACCGACCTGGAAGTCACCTTCACGACCTCCACCGGCAAGGTCCCGGCGGTGCGCGGCGCGAACCTGACCATCTACCCCGGCCAGACCGTGGCGATCGTCGGCGAATCCGGATCCGGCAAATCCACCACAGCGGCCGCCGTCATCGGCCTGCTGCCTGGCACGGGCAAGGTCACCGCCGGCTCCATCGAATTCGACGGTCGCGACATCACCAACCTGTCCGCCAAGGAATGGGTGGGGCTGCGCGGCTCCGGCATCGGCCTGGTCCCGCAGGACCCGATGACCAACCTCAACCCGGTGCTGCGCATCGGACGCCAGGTCAGCGAATCCCTGGTCGCCAACAATGTGGTGCCCAAGTCGCAGGTCGGCGAGCGTGTCAGCGAACTGCTGGCCGAGGCCGGTCTGCCCGACGCGGAGCGTCGCGCCAAGCAGTTCCCGCACGAGTTCTCCGGCGGCATGCGTCAACGGGTCCTCATCGCCATCGGCATGGCGGCCCGCCCGAAGCTGCTGATCGCCGACGAGCCGACCTCAGCCCTGGACGTCACCGTCCAGCGCCGCATCCTGGACCACCTGGGCACTCTGACCAAGGAGCTCGGCACCGCAGTCCTGTTCATCACCCACGACCTGGGCCTTGCCGCAGAGCGCGCCGAGCAGCTGGTCGTCATGCACCGTGGCCGTATCGTCGAGTCCGGGCCGGCCCTGGAGATCCTCCAGCACCCGCAGCACCCGTACACGAAGCGCCTGGTCTCGGCCGCTCCTTCGCTGGCATCGGCCCGCATCGAATCCGCCCACGCCCACGGCATCGCCGTCACCGACGAGGAGCTGACCGGAGCCGGCCTGGGGTCGACCTCCACCGACGAGATCATCCGCGTGGAGAACCTGACGAAGGTCTTCGACGTGCGCGGCGCCAAGGGTGAAGCCAAGAAGCTGGTGGCTGTCGACGACGTGTCCTTCGCGCTGCGCCGCGGCACCACCTTGGCGGTGGTGGGCGAGTCCGGTTCGGGCAAGTCCACTGCGGCCAACATGATCCTGCAATTGCACAAGCCGACCTCCGGTTCGATCTTCTTCGACGGCCAGGACACTGCGGCCATGTCCGACAAGGACCTGTTCACCCTGCGCCGCCGCCTGCAGGCCGTCTTCCAGAACCCCTACGGGTCGCTGGACCCGATGTACTCGATCTTCAGAGTCATCGAGGAGCCTCTTTCCGTGCACCGCTACGGATCCTTGGAGTACGCCAAGCAGGAGCTGGCGCGCGCCGAGTCCACCGGGCGCGAGGCCCCCTCCTGGGTGCGTGATGTCATCGACGCCAAGGAGAGCGGCCGAAGCCTGAGTGCCGCCGAGAAGCGCGAGTTGGACCCCAAGCGCCTGCGCATCAAGCGCGTCTCCGAACTGCTGGACTTGGTGGCCCTGCCGCGTTCGGTCATGCGGCGCTACCCGAATGAGCTCTCAGGTGGTCAGCGTCAGCGTGTGGCCGTGGCTCGCGCCTTGGCGCTGAACCCCGAGGTGGTCGTCCTGGACGAGGCCGTCTCCGCGCTGGACGTGCTGGTGCAGAACCAGATCCTGTACCTGCTCAATGACCTGCAGGCACAGCTGGGCCTGTCCTACCTGTTCATCACGCACGACTTGGCGGTGGTCCGTCAGATCGCCGACGACGTGGTGGTGATGGAGAAGGGCAAACTGGTCGAAGCCAGCGCCTCCGACGAACTCTTCGCCCACCCGGTGCAGGACTACACGCGCGAGCTCATCGAGGCCGTTCCAGGCCGCTCGATCCAGTTGAATCTCTGAGTCGTCAACGAAACTCGATGGCCCCGGGCGCGCAGCGTGTGCGCACCCGGGGCTTTCGTTTGCGATGGGGCTTCACGGCATTGTCCAACTGCGCGAACCCCGCCCTCGTCTCACCGCATCGCCTGCGGGCCGTCAGCGACCGGCGTGATCCTCTTGGTCTGGTACAGGTGCTGCTTCGTGCGCGTACCCGCGTCGAAGTGCATCCTGTGCCGCCGCCACGCATCCCACTGCTGCACTTCGCTGCCGGTCATGCTGCCCGGCCGCTTCAGGGCGCCCAATGCCGCCACGTAGGTGGCGCGATTGTGGGCCTTGGGCACCCAGTCGCCCTGTTCAACGCCTGGCAGGGTCTCTCCGTCGAAGTGGACGGTGATCGTCTCGCCCTGGCCACCGGCCAGAAGGGCCGGCACAGATGCGTCGGTGGCCCTGCGCCCGTTCGGGCCGGCGGGGTTCTCGGCCCCGTCCAGTGAGGGAACGATGTCGCGAGTGTTCTCCAGGCACAGGCGCCGAACACCCGAGCCCATCGCGTAGCCGGCCGTGGGTGAACCCGCCGTGAGCACGGAGACCACCTGGTAGCGATCCAGCACCTCCTGGTCGGCCGCCAGCTGCGACACCAGGATGCCCGACTGAGAATGCCCCACCATCTCCACCGGTTCACCCGGCCGGATGCCCGCCATGGACATGGCTTCCAGGATCGCCTCGCGCTGGTCGGAGTCCATGCGTGCCACGGACTCGAAGTTGGAGCGCAAATCCTGCGGGTTCGTGCCGGTCACACCCCAATCCTGGGTGCCGGTCACCACCACGCTCCACGAACGCGAGCCGTCCGGGTTGTGGTGTTCGAGGATCTCGATCAAACCCTTCTCACCGGAGGAGTTGTGGTGTTCGATGCGGGACAGCAGTTCGATGGCATCCTGCGGAACCCTGGTGCGGGAGGCGACGTCCGTGTACCGCCCCGCCGGCGCAGATTCGACCGTGACACCCGTGGTGCGCCCAGCGTCCCCGTGAGCGATGAAGCGGCTGACGCCGGCGGCAGAGGCAGCAGCCTGTTGGATGTCGTGTGCGACCCGGCTCGCCTCGAATGACAGGCCGCGGCCCTTCTCGATCGCTACGGCCCCCCGCTTCGTCGCGTGCTCCGGATTGGTCACCACTTGGCCGGCGAACACGCCAAGATCGCTCTGCACACGCGGCCCCAGAGTGCCATCCCCTGTGCCCTTGGTGAATTCAGCGCCGTGTCGACCCCACAGGTTGAGCCACTGCTGCCTCTTCCCCTGCTCGACGAGCACACTCGCAGGCCCGAGACATGTCGGCAGCAACCAAGCCATCGTGTCGAGGCGAGCCATTGGACCGATTTCCGCTGCCGAGGGTGTGTCCGGGATCGGCTGGCCCGGGGTGGCTGAACTGCCCGGGTGGAAGCCCTGCTCACGGTCGAGCGCCAAGGCCATGCGATCAAGATGAGTGCACGGGTGTGTCGGCGTGCATTGGGGCGAGGCCGCCTCGGATCCGGCCAGTCTTTCCAGCGAAGCGGTCGCCTGCGCGCCTGTCCTCGTCGCGTGTTCAAGACCCCACACCCCGGGCCCGTGGCGTTCGTGGAGGGAGGAAAAGCGGGCGGCGTCCTCGTCAGCGGCGGCGAGGACGACCAGCGCGTACCCGAGGTCGCTGCCGTGCTGTCGCAGGCGGTGTTCCAGGACGAGGAGGGCGTCGATGAGTTGCTCCAGTGCGGCCAGGGCGCCGTGTCGGCGCTCGGCCAAGGCGTGGGGCAGGTGTGCCACTGCCAGTTGGTCTCGTGCTGCGACCAGCACGTTCGCAGCATTCCACAGCAAGTCCGCCACTTGCCCGATGTGTTGGCACGAGGCGGCCAAAGTGTCCACGTCGACCACCGTGCGGGACGAGGCCACCACCGTCCTGTCATCGAAGTCGTCGAAGGCCTGGCCGGTACTGGACCGGGCGCTCACGGTCCGACCCCCGCGACCGTCTTCGCCGAGAGAGTGATCCTGCTCTCTTCTTCCAGATCGACCAGTTGCACAGCGAGGTCTGCGACGCATGAGCCTTCCTCACCGATGGACGCGGTGAGGCGCCGGTGGCGCTGGCGTGCGTGCTCGGCGGTGGTGCCTTCCCAGCCTGGGTAGGACTCGTTGGTCATTTCGACCATTGCATCCTCGACGAGGCGAAAGGCCTGTGCCGTCAGGTCGGCGCCGCAGGGCATGAAAGGCCCTTCTCCGAAGAACGCGAGTGTCGGGGAATCGAGCATCATCCACTCGGGCTTCGGTGATGACATCGGGCAGTCCAACTGGGGCGGACCTCCCGACTGGCTCAGGTCATCCGGGTCGCCAGGCATTGCTGCTGCCTCCTTTCCTTTGTTCCACGTGCCAAGGTCATGCTGCTTCTAACCTTTTCTATCCTTTTCGACGCTAAACGGCGCCCAGGGTCGGCCACCAGTGGGGCCCAGCACACCTGTGGACAAGGGGATCCGGCAGCACTTGGCCTGTGGATGGGCCGGGGTGAGCGCCCTCGCCCTGGGGACAAACCCCGTCGACGGACGAGTCTGACCAACTGACGGACGAATCTCACGGGGCGCGAGATTCGTCCATCCTTCCGTGAGATTCGCTGTCCCGGGGCCTCCGGCAGGTCTGGAATGATGGGGACATGAGCGCTTCCCCCCTGTTCTCCGCGACTGCCGGCTGGACCGACCTCGCCCAGGGCGGCGAGCCCCTTTCCCCCCTCGACGGCCGCTATCGCCCTGCCGCCGCTCCCCTGTCCAACCACCTGTCGGAGGCCGCACTCAACCGCGCGCGCGTGCACGTCGAAGTCGAATGGCTGATCCACCTGCTCGACCACCAGGTACTGCCCGGAGCGCCCACACTGACCGAGGCCGAACGCGAGCACCTGCGCGCCCTGCCCCGCCGCTTCGGCCCCGCCCAGATCGCGCGCCTGGCCGAACACGAGGCCGTCACCCGCCACGACGTCAAAGCCGTCGAGTACCTGGTCGGCGAACACCTCGAGGCAGCCGCCGCCGAACTGGGCCCGACCTCGTCCCTGCCGGGCCTGCGAGAGGTCGTCCACATCTTCTGCACCTCGGAGGACATCAACAATCTCTCCTACGCCCTTGTCATCAAGGCCGCCGTGGAGCAGGTCTGGGTGCCGGCCGCCGAGGAACTGCTTGCCCGCCTTGTCCGCCTGGCGCGCGAGGGAGCTGCCGTCCCGATGCTCGCCCACACGCACGGCCAACCCGCCACGCCGGTGACCATCGGCAAGGAGATGGCCGTCGTCGCCCACCGCCTGCGCCGCCAGATCCGACGCATCCAGGGCACCGAGTACTTGGGCAAGATCAACGGCGCCACAGGAAACTGGGCGGCGCACGTCGTGTCGGTGCCCGGCGCCGACTGGCCGGCGATCGCCCGCAGCTTCGTCGAAGGACTGGGCCTGACGTGGAACCCGCTGACCACGCAGATCGAATCCCACGACTGGCAGGCCGAGCTCTACGCGGACGTCGCCCGCTTCAACCGCATCGCCCACAACCTGGCCACCGACTGCTGGACGTACATCTCAATGGGCTACTTCCACCAGAATCTGGCTGCGCAGGGGTCGACCGGCTCGTCGACCATGCCGCACAAGGTCAACCCGATCCGCTTCGAGAACGCCGAGGCCAACCTGGAGGTCTCCTGCGCGCTGCTCGACAGCCTGGGGGCAACGTTGGTCACCTCGCGCATGCAGCGCGACCTCACCGATTCGACGACCCAACGCAACATCGGCGTGGCCTTCGGGCATTCGCTGCTGGCCCTGGACAATCTGGGGCGCGGCCTGGACGGGATCGACATCGACGCGGAGCGCATGGCGGCCGACCTGGAGGCCAACTGGGCGGTCCTTGGCGAGGCCGTCCAGCAGGCCATGCGCGCCGCCGCCATCGCCGGAGCCACCGGCATGGCCAGCCCCTACGAGCGCCTCAAGGAGCTCACCCGCGGGCACGAGGTCGGCCGGGCCGAGATGCGTGAATTCATCCGCAGCCTGGGCCTGCCGGTCGAGGTCGAAGCGCGCCTGGTCGAACTGACCCCGGCGACCTACATCGGCCTTTCCGAGCGGATCGCCGCCTGGGCGGAGGCGACGCAGGACTGAGGGGGCCGGCCCGTACAGGCAGCCGCCTCAGTTCACGTCACGGCAGGTAGTACGTCGGGTTCGGCAGCTTGTACGCCACATCCGAGTACCCGCCGATCAGGTCGGAGTACTGGTCACCGAAATTGCCGACGATGCGGTACCCCAAGTCCTTCTCGATGTGCTTGCGCACGGAGGACTTGAACTCGACAGTCGAGCATTTCTCACCCGCACAACTCACCCACGCGGGCAACTCGGCGGCCTTTGACGACTTCTTCGTGAAGTACAGGGACGGGTCGATCGCCGGGTAGCCGACCTCGACCAGGTTCCTCTGCGTGACCTCCTTCAGGTCGTCGCTGCGGCCGGTCAGGCCGATGATTTCACAACCCGCACCCTTGGCGGCCGTGACCAGGTCGACCATGCCGGGCGTCGCCGGCAGAGCGTGGTAGTCGGTCTTGAGGTATTCGGTCTGCTTGGCGGCGCTGAAGTTGAACTCCAGCCATTCCTCCATGTCGTAGGTCCACAGGGTCGTGTCGTCAGCGTCCAGCGTGATCGCAGGCCTCTCGCCGCGAGCAACGGCCGCCTTGCAATTGGCCACGACCTCGGTCTTCGCCTTGCCGGTGATGGCCAGCAGCTCCCTGATGTAGGGAGAATCGGTCTTGTTGGACACGTACTGGCCCAGCTCCTCGTCCATGGTTGCGGCGTAGTAGGTGCGGATACTTGCCTTGACGATGTCCATGTTCGGCACCTGGGCGTCGGTGACGCCGACCCGCGCACCGGAGGAGCCGTCGGGCTGGACCTCCCACTCGTATGTGGACGGAGCCATTCCGGCTGCGGTGTCCGCCTCCCCCCAGTCGGGCAGGTCAGGGCTGGGCAGGTAGTAACTCGAGTTGGGCAGCTTCACCCACGCATCCGCCTGCCCGCCCTGCAGGTCGGACCACTGGTCGCCGAAATTGCCGACGATCGTGTAGCCCAGATCTTCCTGGATGTGCTGACGGGTGCCCGCCTTGAACTGGACCGTCGTGCACTTGTTGGCAGCAATGTCGCAGCGTCCTTGGCGCACCAAGTACTCCGGCATGGGCGCCATCTTGAGGAACTTGGTGAAGTACTTGTCCGCGGTGAAGATCGGCGAGCCGTCAGCATTGACGTACCCGGCATGTTCGAGGTTCGCCACCGTGTACGCCTTCTGGGCGTCGTTGCGCCCGGTCAGGCCAATGATCTCGCACCCCGCCTGCTTCACCTGCTTGACCAGGTCGACCATGCCGGGCGTCGCGGGCATCTCATTGGCGTCGAACCACGCCTGCTGTTTGGCGGCGGTGAAGGCGAAGTGCATGGAGGCGTCCTCCATGTCGTAGGTCCACAAGGTCGTGTCGTCGGCGTCGAAGACCGCTGCCGGCTTCTTGCCCGCCGCCAAGGCTGATCTGCACGCATCTGCGATCTGCGGGGCCTTCGCGGTGGTGATCGCAGTGACGTCACGGATGTAGGGCGAGTCCGCCTTGTCGGCGATCCCGTCCTTGGTGGCATTGGCGTAGGCACGGATGGTCTTCTTGGCAATGTCCCAGTTGACCAGGTCCTCTCCGCTGGCGCTCAGACCCGTGGAGCCGTCGGCGTTGATGACGAAGCGCGTGCGCGGGGTCATCCACGATTCGTCGGCATCCGAACGCGCGGATGGCGGGGGCGGGACAGGAGTGGGGTCCGGCGAGGGCTTCGGATCGGGCTTGGGACCCGGGTTCGGCGAGGGAGCGGGGGAAGGCGTCGGGTTCGGTGTTGGCCGGGCCTTTCCGGCACCATCGGTCCCGGAGGTGTCCTTGGACGCGTCGTAGTGGTATCCCGCAGGGCAGGATTTGGCCCCGGCAGCATCGGCGCGCCCGGGAACAATGACGAGCGCGGGCACGAGGGCACCCACAAGGAGGATCGCCATGCCCGCTCTCCTCCTGTGAAACACCAGGGCTGCACCGATGGCGGCACCTACGAGTGCGACGATCACGATGACCGCCACGGGTGAACCTGTTCGAGCCAGGTCGGGCACGCAATACTCCGGGATCACAAGGTCTCCTCTGCTTCGAAGTGTGAAGTGACGGGCGTTCAATGTACTGCTGCTGGTGCGTGGCGGCAGCCGTTCGGGCCTTCGAATGTGGATGGCCTGCGCCTGCATCCCCGAATTCCCACCCGGGCCGTACTCTGACCTCAGCCCCCTGGCGAGGGGTTGCGCCCCACGCATGGTCGGGCACAATGAGTCTTGACCTGCCCGCAACGATCAGGAGCGTCCTCATGGACTGGGCCACTTTCGAAGAACGTCTGACCGATGTGTTGGCCCACCGATTGGACGCCGCAGTGCTCCTCCTGGGCACACAGGACAGTGACAAGGGATTCGTCCAGGTGGCGGGGCGATTCACCAGCGAGCCCCACCCGCAGTTGCTCAGTGCGGAGATCGTCACCTCGCCGGTGGGCGCACCTGACGCGGTCGTCACCGAGGCGGATGCCCAGATGTTCACCGACGCCGGATTCAAGTACGACGAGGACTGCGGCAGTTGGGACTGCGGAGTGACCCACCCGTGGACGGACGATTCCTTCCGCAGGATCGCCGCCTGCTGGGTTCACGCCATGCGCGACCTCTTCGGGCATTCGAGCCCTGACGACGTCACCTACTACGGGTGGCGCTACCCCATGCGAATCCGGACCCCGTACGGGGATCGGATCTCCTCCAAGCTGAAGGACTACGAGATTGCGAGTCTGGGCTTGCGCTACTTCAGGCCCGAGGAGGCGCGCTGAGTCGCTGATCGACGAGGGCGGGACCGCGTGCCACCAGCGGCTTCTTCTCGCTCCACCCATCATCCAACTGTCAGTAACTGCTAATTTGGGCTAAATTGACAGTTGTTGATGGTTGAGCGGAGAGGACACCGCGTGAAGACCCCTGTTCCCCCACCGGGCACCCTGCAGCAGATGCAGGAGGCCATGATCGCTTCCACGACCGACCGCGCCCACACACTTGATGTCCTCACCTCGCGTGAACTGGCATCCGATCCCGAGTATCACCCTTGGGAGTGGTTCTTCCGCCACGATCCGCCAGAAGGCTTCACGCGAGAAGAATGGTGGATCGCCGTGCGTGGCGCGAGGGCCCACAGCGCCCGCCCTCTGCCGTTTCAGCTCACCGACGGCACACCTCTGACCTTCAATCTTGCCGACCCGCTTCTGCACCTGATCGATCAGACCTCCGCAAGAGCTCGCGGACAGATCCAGATTCCTGAGCCGATCGCCAATCCGACCACCCGCAATGGCTACTTGGTGCGCTCCCTCATCGAAGAGTCGATGACTTCCTCCCAGTTGGAGGGCGCCGCGACCACCCGCGTCGAGGCGAAACGAATGTTGCGCGAGAAACGCCCTCCTCGCGACCGGAGCGAGCGGATGATCGCCAACAACTACAGGGCAATGACGTTCATCAGCGAATCGAGTGGCCAGCCGCTCACCCCCGACCTGGTTCTGCAGATCCATGCGCTGGTCACCAAGGACACATTGGAGGACCCTGCTGACGCCGGCCGCCTGCAGCAACCCGACGATGTCAGAGTGCGCATCGTCGGCGACTTGGCAGAGGACCAGATCCTCCATGTACCACCGCCTGCAGAGCAACTGCCGGAACGCCTCGAAGCCCTCTGCGCCTTTGCCAATGGAGACTTGGACCAAGCAGGACCTTATGTGCCACCACTGGTGCGCGCCATCGCCCTGCACTTCATGATGGGCCACGACCACTACTTCGCTGACGGCAACGGGCGCACGGCGCGGGCGGTCTTCTACTGGTCGATGCTCTCGCAGGGATTCTTCTTGACCGAGTACCTGTCGATCTCGCGCCTACTGCTTCGCGCTCCTGCCCGCTATGCGCGCAGCTTCCTTCTCACTGAACAAGACGAGGGCGACCTCACCCATTTCCTGCTTGAACAGGCTCACGTCATTGACAGAGCCCTGGACGACCTGGACACCTACTTGGCGGCCAAGAGCCAGCAGATCAGTCAGGTTGCCCGCCTCCTTCGCACCACAGGGCTCAACCACCGTCAGATCACTGTGCTGGAGTCCTTCATCCAGGATCCGGGCGCCTCAGTGACGGTTGCCGCACACCAGGACACGCACCGGATCACCCCACAGACCGCCCGCAGCGACCTGCAAGAGCTGGAACGGCAGGGCTACGTGGTCTCCGTCAAGCAGGGACGACGAGTCGTCTGGTTCCCCTGCGACAACCTCGCCTCCCGGATCCAGAGCTCACCGGGCGGATAGGTCACGGCCTCCACCCCCGGTCCGAGGCCGGAGATCCGTAGTGCTCGTACAGGTCGGCTGGCCTGGCGATCTCCCCGTCGAAGCCCAGCGAAGTCATGTCCGCCAAGGGGCGCGTCCCGCTCGGGCTGAGAAGGCGTCCGCGGATGGCGACCGGCGCAATCTCCGGGTTGTCCCAGATGGCCTGGACGAGACGGTCGAAGGCGTCGAGCAGCAGGGGCCCGATGTCGGCGGCCACTTGGGCCGGCGGCGTGGAGTCGGCAGGAGGCTCGGCGTCGGGCTCATTGACGAGGGCGGAGGTGGTGCCTTGGGCTCGATCGCGTCCGGCTTCCCCTCCGTCCCCGAGACCGTCGACGAGGACGTCGAAACTCACCAGGGTTGGCTTGCCGAAACCCTCCTGGACTTGCAGATCTGCAAGCTCCATGCGTCCACTCGGCCCGGAGGGAGCCCCCGCGAGCGCGCCGAGAGCCAAGGATCGGAAGCGGGCGGTGCGCCCGCCGCGCCTGCTTGGGCGCAGGACGGCGAGCGCCGCACCTGCGCCCACGGCTGCCAGGCCCAGTGCGCCGAGCAGCAGAGGGTTGTCGATCTGGGGGATACGGGCACCAGCTTGGCCGACACCCTTGTTGACCGGCGCTGAGCCACTGCGACGCAGGGCCCTGGCCGAGGCGATCAGTCCTCCCGGCGTGGGCGCATGACCGTCGGCGCCTGCGTGCGTGCCAGATGCCGTCGACTTGCGCCCGCCGGCGCCTGTCGGTGTGCTCGCACCATGTCCGGTGGAAGCCGAGCTTCCCGACCCGGTGGAACCCGAGCGCCCCGACCCCGTGGGTGCAGGGTGGCCGGAGAGCTGCGCCGAGTCGCCGGAGTTGGAGTGTGCCGCAGGGGTCTTCGGGCGGTTGCTCATCCCCTCTGAACGGGTGTTCATTTCGCTCCTCCATCCGCGTCGTCGCCGTCGACGCCGCCGTCCTCGCCCTCGTCGACGCCGGCACCGGCCCCGACCTGGGCCAGTGGACGCACCAGCGCCCACGCCGGCATCCATTCCGTGTTCATCGCGACCGGCTCCGCGCCGCCGCGGTCCAGCCGAATGAAGGTGTCCCACGTGTCGCCGGTGGTCGGGTCGAGCAGCTCCTGCCAGACGTCGTGCACGGTGACACGAGTCGGCTCGCCATCACGTGGCAGGAACGAACGCAGGCGCTCGACCGCCGAGGCAAGGCGCCCCCAAGGCGCCACGTCAACCTTGCGTTCGAGTTGTTTGACGGTCTCGGTGTAGGTCGACGAGGAGTGCGCGTAGTACAAGGGGTCGCGCCGCGGCCGCACAAGTCGGCGCCCCACGACGATGCGATGGTCGGGCGCTCGGGCGGGCGAGCCGTCGAAGGAGGGGATGACGTCCTGGTCGTGTTCGACGGCGACCATGGTGACATCGGGGCGGATCCGGAATCGTCGGGCAGGGGCCCCCATTGCAAGGATCGCCTGCACGTCGACGCCGGCGACCTCCGGCAGGTCGGCTGCCAGGCCCACGGCGATCATCCCTCCCTGGGAGTGTCCACAGATGAGGACGGGTTCCTTGTGGCGCTGTCCCGGCGGGACCCCGTCCAGGTCCATGGCGTCGTGGATGGCGCTGACAAGGCCCACACGCATGGCGGAGGGCAGGCCCAGGGATTCGCGAATGTTGGTTTCGGTGTCTGCGGGGTTGGGGGTCGAAGGCGCGTCAAAATGCTCGGTTCCAGGCAATGCGACCAGCCATCTGCGCTGGTCAGGCGTACCGACGCGCACAACCTTCACCGGCTGTCCGTGCGAGAGCGCCCAGTAGAGGTCGTCGATGTCAGCCGCAAGATCTCCAAGGGTCTGCGGTGCGGCGAGTCGCCGCATCTGCGGCTTCGGGTGCCCTTCGGGAACCGGGAGCCAGCCGTCAGCCGGGTCCCGCGAGTTCCGGAGCGCTTCGCCAAGGGAAGAGGACGAGGTGTTGGACCAGTGCGGGGTGTCGGAGGGAATGACGGACTGAGCGACCTCACCGGGCGAGTCGGCTGGGCGCACCTCACCTTGGGTCCCGGGCTCGGCGGGGTGGGGCGAGGTGAGGCGGGGCGAGTGCTCGCCCTTGCGCCCTTCGGTTGGCGCAGGCTCGCAGGTCGGGCCGGAATCGTAGAATGCCTTGGAGTGGACGCGACCGCCTCGGATCTGGCCGACGGCGGTGCCGGCGGTGAGCATCCACGTCATCACCGAGTCGTAGCCTCGGCGAGGCACCAGCGGGATCATCGTGCTCGCACGCCCGTCATGGTCCTGCCCCAGCGCGATCGTGGCTCGAAGCCACAATCGCGCCCCGATCGAGATGCGGGCGCCCAAGCGGCTGACCCCTCGGATGAGCAGGGTGTCCAGACCCGGGTCGTCGAAGAAGAGACGCTGGGAGCGCTGGGACACTTCGGAGCTCAGCTCGCCGACCCGATTGCGGACGCGCGCTCGCAGGCCTTCGGGCAGCAAGGGTGATTCGGCAAGGAGGTTTGCCCCGACGGCCAGGACGATCGATGGCAGCAGGGGCGACATCCGCAGGCGCGCCTGCACGGGGTGAACGGTGTGCGGGACTCGACGCGAGGCGTAGAAGGGTGACCTCCTGCGTTTGCGCGCTGCCATGGTCACCTCCTGTTCCAAGCGTAGGGGCCAGTGGCCCGGGTGTGCTCACACCATCCATCCCCGATTCCGCACACGATGCGACTGAAGTGCGCGACGGCCCTGATGCGTCATCGCAGGTCACAGCGATTTCATTGGTGGAGGGCTCAGGCAACTGCATCGCATTGTGTGCGTGCGGTGCGGGCACGGGAGGGGCCCTTGCGGAGGGGCCCGCAGGCGCTTGCGGGCCTCCCCGGCGTCATTGACGAGTCGGTGACGTCGGAACCGGGGCCCGATTTCTTGCGACGTCCAAGACCCCGTTCATCCGACAACTCCGACAACGGTGCTCAAGCTTCGGATGTTGCCTTGCGTTTCGGGTGAATCTCCGCCAGCAGCATGGCGGTGAGCACCAACCCTCCGCCCACGGCCAGTCGCCACGTGAGGGACTCACCTCCCAGAGCGATCGCGAAGGAGGCGGCGAAGACCGGTTCGGTCGTCATGATGATCGCCGCATTCGTCGCAGGAAGGCGCGACTGCGCCCACGTTTGCACGACGATGGCCAGCAGCCCGGGGATCAGCGTCATGTAGACGATGGCCACCCACCCCATCGGCTCGGCGGGGAAAGCGACGCCTCCCGGAAGCGCCGCAAGTGTCAGGATCACGCCAATGGCCACCACCTGCACGGCGGCCAGGTCGAGGCCGTTCTCCTGACCCGCCCACCGATCCAGCAAGATGATGTGCACCGCGTAGAGGAAGGCGGCCACCAAGGTGAGCATCTCTCCCACTCCGACGGCAAAACCGTTGAGTGCGAGCACTGACAGTCCAGCAGTGGACAAGGCCACGGCCACCCAGACCCGCCGGTCGACCGCCCGGTGCAGCACGAAGAACAGCAACACAGGGGTCAGGACCACGTACATGCCGGTGATGAATC
Source organism: Schaalia sp. 19OD2882 (assembly GCF_018986735.1). Classification (NCBI taxonomy): domain Bacteria; kingdom Bacillati; phylum Actinomycetota; class Actinomycetes; order Actinomycetales; family Actinomycetaceae; genus Schaalia; species Schaalia sp. 19OD2882. The sequence continues at coordinate 2,434,885 of NZ_CP065521.1, forward strand.
CGGACACCGAGGCGTCCGCGTGGGCCAGGCCATAGGTCTGGAAGACCTGTGCCGAGGAGTACGCCGCGCCTGCGATCACGCCTCGCTTCCAGGTCTGCACTCCGCAGCGCACCAGTCGCCGCCCCCACACCACCAGGACTGCCAGGGCCGCCACCAGGAAGCGCACTCCGAGGAAGTCCAGCGGCGGGATCTCGGTGACGACCGACTTGATCATGAAGAAGGTTGACCCCCACACGGCGGTGACGGCGACCAGCGCCAGCGCAGGCGCTACGGAGGTCCGGGATTCCACTCGGCAAGGCTATCTCCCGGTCGCCCTCCGTCATCGCCCACTGCACCCCGCCCCACCCTTGACAGCGATACCCCCTGGGGGTACCTTCGCCCACAGACGGACCCGATCGAGAGGAGTCGGAGTGCACGGATACGCTTCATCCACAGAGCAGTACCTCACCCGCCTGCGTCGCATCGAAGGCCAGGTCCGCGGCCTGCAGCGCATGGTTTCCGAGGGCGAATACTGCATCGACATCCTCACCCAGGTGGCCGCAGTCCAGTCCGCCATTGATTCGGTGGCGTTGGGCTTGGTCCAAGACCACTTGGGCCATTGCGTCGTCCAGGCCGCCAAGGAATCCGACGAGGCCGGGGCGGCAAAGGTTGCCGAAGCCACGCAAGCCATCGCCAGGCTCGTCAAGTGCTGAGCCCGGCTGGGCCGACCTCGCTTCGCCCGGCCGGGCCGCTCACCGCTGACGACCACCGGCATCGTTTCCACACCACCTCCTCCCCCATTCCTCGACTCCTTTGGCCGGGCAAGACGCCCGGCCCTCGTCCCCGACCCAAGATTTCCCCACGAAAACCCGAACCCCGAAAGAAGGAAGAACAATGGCCATCGATCGCACTGTCGTCCTGGACGTGAACGGCATGACCTGCGGACACTGCGTCGCCTCCGTCACCGAGGAGTTGGAGGACGTCAAAGGCGTCCTCAACGTCGAGGTGATCCTCAACTCGGGCGCGACCTCCAAGGTCACGGTCGTCACCGATCAGGGAGTCGATGATGCCGCCCTTCGCGAGGCCGTCGCCGAAGCCGGTTTCGAGTTGGCCGGGATCCACCGCGATTTCTGAACCTGACCTGCACCGACAGGAAACTGGCACCCGATGACGACCACTCCCGCCCCTGAAACCCCTGCACCCGCGGACCACACTCCCGGCCCTGGTGCCCAGACCCCGACACCCTCGGGCCAGACCCCGGCACCCTCGGGTCGTTCTCCCGCGCCCCACAGGATCGGCGAGGGCGCCCGCGGGCACGCCGCCGACCTCAGCCGACGCCTGTGGTTCACGGCGCCGGTGGTCACGGTGGTCGTCGCACTGTCCATGGTCCCGGCCCTGCAATTCGGGTACTGGCAGTGGGTGGTGGCCATCTTGTCGCTGCCGGTGGTCACATGGGCGGCTTGGCCCTTCCACCGGGCGGCGTTCACGGCCGGGCGTCACGGGTCGACCACCATGGACACCCTGGTTTCCTTGGGGGTGGTCGTCACCAGCGTGTGGAGCTGGTGGGCGCTGCTGTTCGGAGGTGCCGGCAGGTGGGGCGCGACCATGGACATGCCGCTGGTACCGGCACTGCCCTGGTTCCTGGACCCCAACTCCGGCGCGCACCAGATCGGAGCGATGAGCCACGGCGGGGCCGACATCTATTTCGAGGGCGCCTGCACAATCGTGCTGTTCCTGCTGCTCGGGCGGCGCATGGAGGCGAAGGCGCGCTGGAATGCGGGCGATGCGTTGCGCTCGCTGCTGGAGATGGGCGCCAAGCATGCGACCCTTGTGCACATCGACCCTGCGACAGGCGAACGCAGCCAACGTGAAGTCCCGGCCGAGCAGCTGCAGGTCGGCGACCTGTTCCTGGTGCGCCCGGGAGAGAAGGTGGCCACGGACTCCATCGTGGTCGAGGGCGATTCAGCGCTGGACGCCTCGCTGCTCACGGGCGAGTCCGTGCCGGTCGACGTGACCGTGGGCGACCGGGTGACGGGTGCGACAATGAACACGTGGGGGACGTTGCTGCTGCGCGCAGAGCGTGTGGGCGCCGAGACGACCCTGGCCCAGATCGGGCGCTTGGTCACCGAGGCCCAGGCTGGCAAGGCTCCTGTGCAGCGTCTGGCTGACCGGATCTCGGGGGTGTTCGTCCCGGTGGTCATGGCGATCTCACTGGTGACGCTGGTCGCGTGGCTTGCCCTTGGCGGCTCTGTGCAGTCCTCGGTGACGGCGGCGGTCGCGGTGCTGGTGGTGGCGTGCCCATGCGCCCTGGGTCTGGCCACGCCCACCGCACTGCTGGTCGGGTCGGGTCGCGCGGCCCGCTCGGGCATCCTCATCACCTCGGCCGAGGTCCTGGAACAGACTCGCCGCGTGGACACGATCGTCCTGGACAAGACGGGGACGGTGACGTCGGGGCGCATGGCCTTGGAGTCCGTGCGCGTGGCGGGCTCCCCACGTGACGATTCGCTGGGTCCTTCCCTTGGGGACGAGGGCGGAGCCGGCGACCGCGTGCACAGCGGTGCGCGCGCGCATGAGCACCCGAGTGACAGCGCTGGCGCGCGCGACAATGCGCGCGAGGACTCCCTTCTTGCCTTGGCCGCCGGGGTCGAGGCACTCTCCGAGCATCCAGTGGCCCGCGCTGTTGTCGCCGGCGCCAACTCCCGTGGTGTGACGCCCGCACAGGTCCAGGCCTTCACCAACCACGCGGGCCTTGGAGTCTCCGCCCTGCACACGGGACCGGAGGGCAGTGAATTGGTGCTGGTCGGACGTGCCTCGTGGCTGGTCGACGCGGGTGTGTCAATCCCTTCCGACCTGCGCGAAGAGCTGGATCGAGCCGAGGCTGACGGCGCATCGGCGGTCGTCCTGGCCGTCGTGCCCGCTTGGCAGGACCGGGCCGACACGGACCCCGCCGACGCGATCGCGCCCTCGCACGTGGGCGGGGTGGACGCGTTGGTCGCCGCCCCGCCCGTCGCCGTGGTGGAGATGGACGTGCAGGGGATGACATGCGCGTCGTGCGTGCGGCGAGTCGAGCGCAAACTCGGCAAGGTCGAGGGGGTCAGCGCAACGGTCAATCTGGCCACCGAGTCCGCGCGCATCACGCTGACTCGGGAGGTTTCCAATGCGGACCTTGAGGCCGTGGTCGATGCCGCCGGCTACCGCGGAAGAGTCTTGACAAGGACTGGTACGGGGGCGGAGGGGAAGGCCAACCTGGAGGGGCCTGCTGGTGGCGCAATCTTCGCGGGCACCGACCCGGTCCAGGAGAGCCCGGCGGCAGGAAAGGTGTGGCCTTCGGCCGCCGGCGCGCCGGCATCGGCCTGTCCGAGTGTCCGTGCGCGTGACCTGAGCGGCAGGCTCGGCTCGGCTCGGGCAGGGGCGGTCCTGGTCGTACGCGACACGGTCAAACCCACGTCTGCCGCCGCTGTGCGGGAACTCGAACGGCTCGGCGTGACCCCTGTGATGCTCACCGGCGACAATCGGCGGGCCGCCCGCGCAGTTGGCGACGAGGTCGGCATCGACCGTGTCATCGCCGAAGTCCTGCCCGCGGACAAGGCCCGAGTGGTCGCTGACCTGCAGGAGCAGGGGCATGTGGTGGCAATGGTGGGCGATGGCGTGAACGATGCTGCCGCTCTGGCGCAGGCGGGGCGCGCGGGACTCGGCATGGCAATGGGGTCGGGCACGGATGTGGCGCGCCAAGTCGCTGACATCACTCTGGTGAACTCCGAGTTGACCAGTGCCGCTGCGGCGATCCGCATCTCCCGGGCAACGCTGCGCACGATCAAACAGAACCTGTTCTGGGCTTTCGCCTACAACGTGGCGATGATCCCGCTGGCAATGCTCGGGATGCTCAACCCGATGATCGCCTCGGCGGCGATGGCGTTCTCGTCGGTGTTCGTGGTGCTCAACTCGCTGCGTCTGCGCGCCGCATCCTGATGCGGGTGGCGCCCACTGCGGTGCGCGAGTGAACGCACAGACGAGTACGGACCACGGCTACGCGCAGGATTCCACCGGCACCGCGACCCGGGTTGCCACCACGGTGTCCGACACCTTGGCGGCGATCCTTGCGATGCGGAAGGAACGCGACTGGAGGCGATTGCACATGTGGAACCGGCTGAGGTCCTGACCCGTGCGCTGCTGCTCGCGCACCTCCCCGGCACCAACCCATGGACCTGGTCACGAACGGGCTGAGGATCGCTCGCCAAGAGTTTCCCGGCGACAGTGCACGAGGGCGAGGTTGTGCCACGCTGTGCCTCAGCGTTGAAGCCCGAGATGATGCTCATGCGGCCCAAGGGTCACCACTTCGCTGCGTCACTCCGACATGTGGCTTCCAAGAAGCGAGGAGCAGACGTGTCGTTTTCTAGAATCGGTCGAGCCAATCGCGATTCTCAGGTTTCAAAGCGGACGGAGGCTCGATGAGATACCCGATCTCCCTCAGCGCATCCGCAGATGTCTTGTGGAGCGATTGAACCATTGACTTGAGCTGTGTCTCCCTCCACGCCTCCCTCTCGCAAGCGATCCGCCTAATGGCGTCGTCCTCATGATCGACACCGAACTCCTGGATGAGCATCTCAAGGAAGTCTTCAAATGATGGGCGTAGTCGAGGCCCACCTGTGGGAATGTGGAAGTCTGCGAGTTTGGGAGGCTCAAGACTCTCCTTGCGACGGCCTACCGCATGTCTTCTTGAACCCTTTCCTGACCTCATCATTGCGAAGGTCCACGAGTCCTGGTGAGCATGAATGTGCATGTGCGCCATCGGCACACAGGTCGCATTGCGGTCGTACTCCCACCTGAGCAGAGGTTCATTTCTGCCATTGACGCGCAGCACGAAAGACGACTTTTCGATGACCATCCACCCATGGTTCGGTGATGAGGTGCATTCGAAGAGGACTGTCACGTTGAACACCGGATCCCCACCGACACGGATCGGGATCCGCTCCGGTTTGCCTTCATCATCGGCCGACCCGGAAGCGCGTGGAGCAACCAGGACTCTCGCTCCAACCCTTCCCTCATCGTTCACCAGTGCGATGAAAGGCGGCGCTTTTTGTTGACACATTGAATCAGGTCAGTCAGCCGTTTTGCAAAGTCAAACGCCTGATCCTCAATCGTCTTCATTCAAGTCTTCCCCCAGGAGGAAAGAAATACCGCGCAGTTCAGCGACGTGCTGCTCCTCATCCTCGGACAGCCGCCATGCCTCATTTGCCTCCCGAGCCGCATCCAATGAACCAAAGCGTTCAACAAGAACTTTCTCGATCCGCTGCCGCCGCTCCTCCAGCTGCCTACGCGTCACGTGACGCACTGACGGACGCTCAGAAACCGTGCTCTGCGCCATGATTGAACCTCCTTGGTCCTTGACACTTCGATTGTAGCCACCCCCACCTACAACAAGGACGGGGGTGAATCCTCGGCTCACGATTCGCGGATCCACGCAGCCGCATTGGGCGGAAGGATGATCGGCGGCCGTTCTCCACTTCTTCGATTCTCCTCGGCTTCGCCTGCCTGGCCTGGCGCAGTGCCCACCCCTCCAAGCGGAGTGGCCGCACAGGCCAAGGGCACCCCGCCCGCAGCGCTGACAGGCGGCCACTGGACGCCCACAGAGGTCAGCAGCACCTGGCCCCTGACAGGCAGCTCGCGAGGAACCACGCCGGTGTTGAGCGCCACGACAGTGTCCCCGTTGCGCAACACCGCCAGGTCGGCCTCCGAGTCGATCCACTCGATGCCACCCCGCCCCAGCCGGAGCCGACGGCGCAGGTGCAGCATGCGCTGGAAGAAGCGCAGAGGCGAATTCTCGTCGCGCAGCTGGACCTGCGCCGACCAGGTCTGCCATCCCGGTGGGGTCGGCAGCCACGAGGGCGCCGCCACCTCGCGGGCGCCAGACCCCTCCTCGTCACCGGGAAGCCCACCGCACACCGGAACGCCCCACGGCAGTGGGACCCTGCACCCGTCGCGGCCGCGAACGCGGTGGCCGGAGCGCTCCCACAGGGGGTCCACGCGGCACTCGTCAGGCAGGGTCGTGACCTCGGGCAGGCCCAGCTCCTCTCCGTTGTAGACGTGCAGGACCCCCGGCAGGCCGGCCAGGAAGCAGTGCAGCGCCATTGCTCGACGCACCCCGATCTGCTGGTCGGGCTGGGGTTGGCCAATGCCGATGCCGTCCTGGGTGCGCGCCCCGGCCGGGTACCCCAGGCGGCTGGCGATGCGCAATTCGTCGTGCGAGCCCAGCACCCACGAGGTCGGCGCACCCACCTTCGCATCCGCACCATGCGAACGATCAATGCGTTCGCGCAGATCAAGGGCATCCCACGAGGTCGACAGGACATCGAAGTTGAAAGCCAAGTGCATCTCGTCGGGCCGGGTGTAGGCGGTGCGGCGCAACTGGTCGCCCACCGGAACCTCGCCCAACAGCACGCGCTGGCCCGGGTAGGAGTCGAGCAGCCGCCGCCAGGCTCGGTGGATGTCGTGGACACCGTCCTGGTCGAAGAACGGGGGCGAGGACGGGGCCGACGCCGACTGGGACTCGTCGGATTCGACTCCGGGTCCGGGTTCGGCATCGGGCCAGGGAACCCGCGCCACACCACCGGTGAGCAAAGGTTGACCAGGATCGTCCGGCAGTCCTGGCGCCTTGACCATTCCGTGGGCGACGTCCACGCGAAAACCGTCGACCCCGCGATCCAGCCAGAAACGCAGCACCTCTTCCATGGACTCTCGAGTCAAAGGCGATTCCCAGTCCAGGTCAGGCTGTGCCGGGTCGAAGAGGTGCAGGTGGAACAGGCCCTCGTCCTCCGAGCGCCCGGTGTGCGGCCAGATCGGTTCCCACGCGGAGCCTCCGAACAGGGAACGCCAGTTGTTGGGCGGCAGCCAGCCACCGGCAGCGCCCTCGTCACCGATTCGGCGGCCGCGACGGATGAGGTAGCGCGACCGCGCCTGCTCATCCCCCGCCATTGCTGCGAGGAACCACGGGTGCTGGTCGGAGGTGTGGTTCGGGACCAAGTCGACCAGCAGGCGGATCCCGCGCGCGTGCAGGCCCTCCAGCAGGGCATCGAAGTCGGCAAGGGTCCCGTACTCGGGCGCCACGTCCTCATGGTCGGACACGTCGTAACCCATGTCCACCTGCGGCGACGGGTAGAAGGGGCTCATCCACACGGCGTCCACCCCCAGCACCTCCAGGTGGTCCAGGCGTGTGAGCACACCAGGAAGGTCGCCGATCCCGTCGCCGTCGGAGTCACTGAAGGAACGCGGATACACCTGGTAGATGACGGCGTCGCGCCACCACACCTCCCCGCCGGGATTCGAGGGAGCGGAGGTGTCGATCGGCGTTGAGGTCATGTCCCATTGTCACCCCTCTGCCGTAGCGTGAAGGCATGGATGTCATGCGCAAGATCGACCGGCGCCGTGGGGCCATCGACCACGAGGTGACCTCCCTGCTGTGGTTGGCCGAGGCGCGCGAGCACGACCCCGCAGCCGCAGCGGCTGTTCCCGTCCTGGCCGGCGGGCCGACCTGGCTGGAAGAGCCGCGGCTTCGTCAGGCTCCCGCGACTTCTGCGGCGGCCGAAGCCTTCGGGCGGGCCCTGGCCCACACGCACGCAGCTGGCGCCCCTCACCTCGGCTGCCCGCCGCCGGGCCTTGGCGAACAGGGGTGGATCGGCGGCGCGCACCTGAGCCTGCCCGCACGGCCGACCGGGCTGACCTGGGGCGCCTTCCACGCAGAACACCGGATCCTGCCCCACGTGGACTCCACCTTCACTGCGCCTGAAAGGCGCCAGATCGAAGGCCTGTGCGAACGCCTGTCCTCCGGCGCATTCGACCACGACCAGCCTGCCCTGGTGGAGGCCGCCTTGTCGGGGGACCGGGTCGGGGTGCCGGCCGGCAATGACGAGGGCGGGGCCGGTGGCACGTACCGCGCCGCGCGCATCCACGGAGACCTGTGGTCCGGAAACGTCATGTGGACCGACGAGGGAGCCGTGCTCATCGACCCTGCAGCCCAAGGTGGGCACGCCGAATCCGACCTGGCAGCGCTGGCCCTGTTCGGATGCCCTCACCTGGAACGGATCCGTGCCGCATACGACGAGGCCTCTCCCCTGGCCCCCGGGTGGCGCGAACGCATAGGCCTGCACCAGCTTCACCTGCTCACGGTGCACTGCCAACTCTTCGGCAGGGGTTATGTCGCCCGGGCCATGGAGATCGTCAGAGGGTGGATGGGCACCCCCACCCGCAGGGATTCTTCCGCGGCCCGGCCTCGGGGACGAGGGCGGGGCAGGAGCCGGTGAGGGCCCGTCCCCCGGTGTCACATTCGGCGACGATTTCGGCCCGAAACACCCGTTTTGGAGGCCGAGCGTGACACCGGGGGAACCGACCTGCGCACACGACGCACCGCCACCAGCGCCAACAACACCGCACCGGCCGCGACGACCCCCGCAATGGCCGCCTTCCACACCAGTGAGGACTGCTCCCCCACGGGAGTCACCGACCGGATGGTCCGCGCCCCGTCCGCCTGCCAATCAGCGGGCAGGTCGGTCCGCAGCGCGTGCACCAACAACCTGTGGGTGTTCACCCCATAGGGGGTACAGGTCACCAGGGTCACCATGTCGCGGCCCGGCTGCACCGACAGTGACTCCACGACCTCCGGCAGCACCACTTCGGTTGAAGTCACCCGGTAGGCGTTGGCCCTGCCCAGCACGCGAATGACGAAGGTGTCCCCGACGGCGACCTCCGGCAGGCGGTCGAAGAGGCGCGCTGTCGGCAGCCCCGTGTGCGCCGCCAGCACCGTGTGGGTGGACACGCCGCCCACCGGCACGGAGGTGTTGACGACATGCCCGACACCTTGGGCAAGCGATTCCTCATTGGTGTAGTGCCTGATCGGCAGGTCGACCCCGATCTTCGGGATGAGCAGCTCAGCCATGACCCCGTCACCGGCCACATTGAGGATTCGCTGGTACTCCTCATTGCCCGGTTTGACGTCGGCGGGGTCGAAAGGGTCCACGACGTGAGAACTGCCCTCCAGCAGCCGCCGGTTGTAGTCCACCGCGGCCGACTGTTCCTTGTCCAGGGCATGCGGGGCCGCGGCGGAGACCGCCCGGTCCAAGGTCTGGGTCACCTGGTCCTGCGCACGCTGGTTCAGGACGTCGGCGACGAAGGGGTAGCTCATCAGGCCCACGCCCGCAACCACCGCCAGCACGCCCAAGACGATCCGCCACGGCGAAGGGCGGCGGGCAGAGCCGTCCTCACCGCTTGCGCTGGGGGACGAGGGCGGGGCCTTGCTGCCTTGCGTCCCCTGACCCTCGACGCCGTCGGCGGATGTCACGGAAGGGGCCGGTGGGCGCATTCGCCCACCGGCCTTGCGTCGTGCCCGGTGAAGAGGAATCACGCGTTCAGGCGGGACGCTCCGTCAACCCGACGGGCCTCAGGGACGCTTCCTGCGCGGCGCCAGCAAGAACATGCCGGCCACCAGCAGGATCGCGCCGGTGCCCAGGACCAGCCCCAGGCCCTGCGCACCGGTGATGGGCATGGCGGGCTGCTTCGGGTCGATGACGTTCTGGGTCGAGATCAGGTAGTTGTTCTCCGTCTCGGCGGTCACCGGGTTGTCGGCGGTCGCCGTGGCGGCGGACAGCTCGAAGGAGAAGTCGGCAACCTTCTGGTAGCCCGCCGGAACCTTGGTCTCCGACAGGGTGTAGGTGCCTGCTGCCAGATCCTCGAAGCAGACGCGACCCTGGTTGTCCGAGGCGCTGACCAGCGCGGTGCCATTGGTCAGGGTGAGGGTGAACTCGGCGCCGGGCAGGGGGGCGCCTTCAGGCGTGGCCTTGGTGAAGCAGTAGCCGTAGGTCTGCACCTTCGTCGTGTCCGACGGGGACTTGGTGGTCTCGTCGTAGGGGTTCGGGTTGAAGGTGATGGTCGCGGTGTTGCCGGTGACCTCGTCGGCGCTGCGCGAGAAGGCCTCTGCGGTCAGGGTCGCCTCGTAGGTGATGACGATCGGCGCAGCCGGGTTGGCCAGGATGTGGGCCTTGGTGAACTCCACCGTGTACCCGGTGGCCGAGGCCGTCAGCGTGTAGTCGGCGCCGGTCACGGCCGGGGTGCCGTTGATCTTGATGGACGCGGGGTCGATCTGCAGGCCGGCGGTGGGCTTGTCGGTGACCTTGAAGGTGGCCTTGGTGGAGTCGGCCGGGTAGTTCGGGATCGCGGTGGTCACCGTGAAGGGGACCTTGTCACCGACGGAGTACTTGTCGGTGGACTCGGCGGCGTTGTCGCCCACGCCCTTGTCGATGGACACGGAGGTCGACTTGGCGGCCATGGTCACGGCCTCATGGGGCTTGTACCCGTTGTTGTCGTTCACCGCGGGCGACAGGTCGACCAGCATGTTCTGGTAGACCTTCGCGGTTCCACTGGTGGAGGTCACGCGCACCAAGTAGTAGCCGCTGCCCAGGGTCAGGCTGGCGGAGTCGCCGACCGCAACAGCGGTCTTGGTGGCGTTCGTCAACGCTGCAGCAATCTTCGAGGCAGCGTTCTGCGCGTCCGTTCCCTGGGTGAAGGTGGCGCCGTCCGAGGTGAGGGCGGCGATCTCGCCGACGGTGTCGAAGTCCGCCGGCAGGCCCGGAGTCATCACGTAGGTGAGGTTGTTCGCGGCATCCACATCCGCGTCGGCGATGAGGTAGGCGCTGACGGTGTCCCCATCGATCAGACCGGTGATGGTCACAGTGGAGTCGGCGACATCGGTCGGGCTGGTGGGATCGGCCACCGCTCCAGTGGCACCCAGGGCCACTGCCGCTGCGCCCGCGACGAGGGCGGCCGCCCAGCGGGTCAAAGTCTTCGAAGGTGTGGAGCTCATTGGCTTCTCCTGGTCGGTCGGGTCTGTGGGGACGTGTGTGGGACGGGATCTGTGGGATGGATGGTCGCCTTGGCGGGGGACGAGGGCGGCGCCGCGTCGACGCAGTCGTGCATTCATCTGCGCCTGCCCGTGGGGCTTCGACGGATGAGGAACACTCCGGCACCCAAGGCGGTGAGGAAAGAGCCTGCAAAGACCATGCCGACCACGCCCGGGCCGGCGGTGCTGGGCATGACGGGCAGCGGGTCGTTGCCAATGGTGATGGTGGCCACCCCGTTGAGGACGGGCAGGGCCGCCACGGTACCGGCCGAGTTCACGGTGGTGACCTCACCCTTGGCGGAGACGTCGATGCGGTGGGCGTTCACGTCCAAGGTGAAGCCGGCCGGCGCGCGGGTCTCCTTCAACCAGTAGGTCTTCCCGGGCAGCAGTCCTCGGAAGTACGCCACTCCCTGCGCCTCGGTGGTCGCAGTTCCTCCCGGTATGGGGGCGGTCAGCGCCGCGTCGGACCAGGCCTGCGCCGGGGCGTCGCCCTCGTCGAAAGTCCCGTCACCGTCGTCCGCGTACAGGGTGAAGCCCGCCCCCGGAAGGACCGAATTGTCGGTGGAGTTGACCTTCTTGACGGCGAAGGCGCTGGTGAGCACGTTCTCGAAGGCCACTCCGTCGACATCGGTGGTCCGCGTGAAGGCCAACTGGCCCTCGCCTGCGTCACTCACCTCGACTGTCATGGTGTCCGTGTGGGTGTCGTAGCGCCATCCATTGGGCACCGGTCGGGGAATGACCTCCGTGATGTCGTAGGTGAAGGTCTTGCCGATGTCGTCCTGGGTGAAGTCGAACTTCGGGAAGACCACGGTGCCGTCGGCGCGGTTCGACGCGGTGACGACGCGTCCGCTTTCGCGTTCCCTGGCCACGAATTTGAATTGGTTGCCCTTCAGGGCAGCGCCTGTGACGGTCTTCTTCGCCGTGAGTTCCAGCTGACCCTTGGCCTCGTGGGGAAGCTTCACATGAACCGTGTCAGTCTGTTTCACCTGGTCATCGACGGTGACACTGGCCGTGTTCGGGAACTGGACGTAGCGGGTCTGGCCCTCGTCGGCCCTGGCGTACGTGGAAAGGTCGGTGGTCGTGGACACGGGCGCATTGATGGTGAAGACATGTGCGCCTTCGGGAGAGTTCGGCCTGTTCGTGCAGGTCTTCGGGTTTTCTCCGGGCAGGCACCCGTGACTGGTGTCCTTCGCGGTGGCGGTGATCGTCTGGCCGTCGACCGCGATGGTCCAGTTGTCGGTGACGTCGCGGGGGGAGCCGTCGGGCATGGTCTTGGTGACCTTCACGCTTGCCCGGGATGCGACGAGGGCGGGATCCAACTCGTCCGACAGGACGATGGAGCCCGGCTTGTTCGAATCGGCCACGAAGGGGAAGGTCTGCTGGATCTCGAAGGCGGCGACTTCACCGCGCTTCTTGTACTGCAGGGGCGGGTTCTTCGTCGGGGCCGACCACTGTGGGTACTGGACCACCTTGGAGTCGTACCCGATTCCGGTGGAACAACCTTCACCACGCCACTGGGTCGTGTACTCGGGTCCGGCGGTCGCCACGATCGACGACAGATTCGACGGGGTACTCGAATTGTCGGTGGCGCCTGAGCGGAACCACACGTCTTCTTCGTGGCGCAGTTGGGTGCCCTGCCCGATCTTGACCACGTCCTCGTAGCCGTTGGCCAACTTGATGCCTTCGCGGTAGGAGGAGGAGAAGTCCATGGTGGGTGCGCCACCCGGAGCGAAGTGCAGGGGCTGGTCGATGTCCCAGTAGAGGACGTCCATCCTGTGCGAGGCGTCGATCAGGGTGTCAGTGCCCGTCTTGACCAGACGCGTGTTGAAGGTCATGTCCACGGCAATGCCCCTGTCGACGCCATTTCCTTCGGCTGCCGCCAGCGGCCCGTAGACGGTGGAGATCTCGAAGGGCGTGAACCAAGCGGGCTCTGGAAGACCGTCCTGCTGCCATGCCATGACTCGCGTGAAGTCGATGACCGAGTCGATGACCTGGCCGTCATCCGTGTAGCCGATCTGCTTCAGGCGGATCTTGAACCCGGGGTACTCGGTGCCAGCATAGGTCATCTGACCGTTTTGCGGGTATCGCCACACCATGAAGGACCCGCCCCACGTCTGGGCCGACCAGTAGATCCACCATCCGCCCGGAATCTGCACGCTGGGGCCGTCCTGGGTTGCCGGACTTGCGGGCAGCAGGGTGCGCATCGACACCCACCGTGTTCCGTCCCAGTAGTCGGAGTTCGTCCAGTCGGGATTCTGGCCGACGTACACATTGCCGCCGACGGAATCGAGGATGTCCGGAACGGGGACGACAGTCGAGGCGTTCGCTGCCGGGACGGGAACCATGACACACGCCAACAGGGCCGCGAGCAGGGTGGGAATGGCCCTCCACCATCTGCGCGGTCCTGCAGGGAGCGGGGTCGTCTCAGTCACTGTTGGCATTTCGTCGACGGACACATGGGAAGATCTCACGGTATTCCTGCATTCCACGAATGAGCAATTGTCATTTCCTGTACAAGGCACCCCGCGAATCGGGAAACATCAAGGTCCGACAACATCAGGAAGTGGAATTCAATGCCCGCCAAGTGTTTTCGTCGGACGTATCGATTACTCGGTCACCTCTGCCGACTCGATTCCATCAGGCGCGGGAATGCTCCAGAATTGCTCGCATCACCGCCGCGGAACCGTCGTTTTCCACGGCTCCGGTCACCAGGTCGGCCCGGTCCTTGATCCACTGGGCCGCACCGCCCATGGCCACACCCACACGCGCCCACGTGATCATGTCAACATCATTGGACCCGTCGCCCAAGGCCACCGTCCCGCCATGCGGAACACCGAGGATCCCGCACAGTTCCTCCAGGGCCGAAGCCTTCGTGCACCCCTTCGCGCACACATCCGCCCACGACGTCCAGCCGACGAAGACCTCGTGGTCGCCACCCAAGCCGCTTTGCCCCAACAGCTGCTCGAAGCGGCCGGTGTCCATCCCGGGCACACGCACGACGAGTTTCGTCGTGGGTCTGGCCCACAACTCCTCCACGGGAACCACACGATGGTGCTCCAGCAGCTCACCCTCAGGGAACAGGGCATTGACCAAGTACCCTTCGGGCACTTCGACCCCGAAGAGCGCTTCGGGGACCACCCGCTGGACCATCATGATGGCGCGCCTGGGTGAGAACACGTGACTGCGCAGGATTCGCCCACCCTCAGGCGCCTCCAGGTCCCACTCGACCAGCAGAGCCCCATTCGAGCACGCCGAAAAGCCGCGCCTTTCCCCCAGGTCCCCCAGAACCGGTCGGGCCGCCCACCGCCCTCGTCCCGTGGAGACCACGACGTGTCCGCCGGCATCCAACAGGTCGTGGTAGGCGCTCCTGACCCGCGCCGACGCGCCCGCGGCCGTGATGAGGGTCCCGTCCACGTCCACGGCGACCAGCACCTCCGACAGGTCGGTGGGAAAGCCCTCGGGAAGGGCCGCCCTTGCCCGCGCCACCTGCTCCTCGAAGGGCAGCGCCCGCTCCCCCGAAGGGGGCGGTGTGAGGAACGTGGTCCCGTGCGGGACCTCGCTGCGCGGGGTCGGCCTCACCCAGGCGGATGCTGCGGGGCTCCCACCTGAGTCCTGCCGGGCAGGAGCGTGCCCATTGACGAGGGCGGCGCCGCCCTCGTCGTCATGATCGACTCGCCCGCGCGACGCCACTCAGATGACCTTCGGCAGAACCTCAAGGCCACCCATGTAGGGGCGCAAGGCCTCGGGCACACGCACCGACCCGTCGGGCCCCTGGTGGTTCTCGAGGATGGCGACGATCCACCGTGTCGTGGCCAGAGTCCCGTTGAGTGTGGCCACCGGGAACATCTGGCCGTCGCGGCGCTCGCGGATGCCCAGGCGACGCGCCTGGAAGGTCGTGCAATTCGAGGTCGAGGTGACCTCCATGAAGCGTTCCTGGGTGGGCAGCCACGCCTCACAGTCGAACTTGCGGGCGGCGGAGGTGCCCAGGTCGCCGGCGGCCGTGTCGATGACCCGGTACGGCAATTCGACCTTGGCCAGCATCTGCTCCTCCCATGCGAGGAAACGCCGGTGTTCCTCGGCGGCCTCCTCCGGGCGGCAGAAGCTGAACATCTCCACCTTGTTGAACTGGTGGACGCGGATGATGCCGCGCGTGTCCTTGCCCGCCGATCCGGCTTCACGCCGGTAGCAGGTCGACCAGCCGAGGTAGCGCTTGGGGCCGCCGGTCAGGTCCAGGATCTCGTCGGCGTGGTAGCCGGCCAACGCGACCTCGGAAGTGCCGGTCAGGTACAGGTCGTCGGCGGGCAGGTAGTAGATCTCGTCCGAGTGCTCGTTGAGGAAGCCCGTGCCGCCCATGACTGCGGGTGTCACCAGTGTCGGGGTCATCATCGGCGTGAAACCTGCGGCGACGGCCTGGTCCAGGGCCATCGTCATGAGCGCCAATTCGAGGCGCGCCCCCACGCCTTTGAGGTAGTAGAAGCGGGCGCCGGAAACCTTCGCGCCGCGGCGCGTGTCGATGGCGTCCAGGCCTTCGCCCAACGCCAGGTGGTCGGCGGGCTCGAAGCCTTCGGCGGCGAAGTCGCGTTTGACGGGGCCTTCATGGCGCAGGACGACGAAGTCCTCTTCGCCTCCGACGGGCACACTGTCCTCGACGAGGTTCGGCAGCAGGCGGGCGAGGCGGTCGGCCTCGGCGTCGGCCTGGTTGGCGCGCGCCTCAGCGGCCTTGACCTGTTCGGCCAGTTCCTTCGCATGGGCGAGGACGGCCGGGCGTTCCTCGGCCGAGGCCTTGCCCACCGACTTGGAGACCTCTTTCTGGGTGGAGCGCAGTGACTCGAACTCCTGCAGGGCGCTTCGCCTGACGGCGTCGGCCTCAAGGATGCGGTCGACCAGGGTCTGGTCGGCCCCGCGGGCCTTCTGTGAGGCCCGGGCGGGTTCAGGGTTGTCTCGCAGCGCACGCACGTCGATCATGCGTCCATCCTAGGCCCCGGTGGGAGGGGGCCGCCCTGGTCACCGGTCGCGGAAGGCAGGCCGTCGGGCCCTGGCCGCAACCCCTGTCCGCCACCCACCTGCCCTGCCACTACTCTGGGGCCATGACGTCGAACAGGTGGATGTGGGCGGCAGGAGCTTTCGGTGCCGTGGCCAGCACGATCGCAGGCGCGTGGTGGGCCCTCCACCTGCGATCCCAGCGCGAAACCATCCGGCAGGCACTGTTGGAGCCCGCCCGCGCCGACCACCCCGACCGGGGAGTGCCAAGGCCCTGGGTCATCGTCAACCCGTCGAAGTTCGACGGCCCCGAAGATTTCGCCGACTTCCGCCGGCACATGGAGGCTGCTGCACGCGAGGTCGGCGTCCACCACATCCACTGGCGCGAAACCACCGTCGAGGACCCGGGCACCGGCCAGGCGCGCAAGGCCATTGACGAGGGAGCGTCGATCGTCATCGCCGCAGGTGGCGACGGCACCGTTCGCGCAGTCGCCGCGGCGCTGGCCGGAACGGGTGTGCGCATGGGAGTCCTGCCCAATGGCACCGGAAACCTCTTTGCACGCAATGTCGGCATTCCCGTCGACGACCACGACAAGGCTCTGCGCATTGCTCTGGGCGCCGGCCATCGCTCGGTGGACCTGGGTTGGCTGCGGGTCGACAACGCTCCTGACGAGCACGCTTTCCTGGTGATCGCGGGCATCGGCTTCGACGGCCGCACCATGGCCGACACTGACTCGAATCTCAAGAAGTCGATGGGATGGGCGGCTTATGTCGTCGCCGCCATGGGCGCGCTGGAGGAAGAGCGGATGTCGGCCCGCCTTGTCCTGCGCGGGGCGCGTGACGTGGGCGAGCAGCGCGCGCTCGACTGGTCGGCCCTGGATGACGGACAGGCCGGGGTGATCTCCGGCGCCAGCGCCGTGGACCGGGACGCCGAGGCGGGATCCGCCGACGAGGCCGGAAGTGCGGGTGCTTCCGGCCATGGCGCATCCGCTGACACTGCGGGCGAGGGCGGTGCCGGTGACGAGGGCGCCGACCGGGCCGAAGGTGCAGACCGGTCCGGCGGCACGAAAGGCGCCGGCGAAGGCGCCGACCCCGATGAGGGCGAGGTCGCCGAGCTCAAGGCACGTTCAGTGCTCTTCGCCAACTGCGGGCAACTGCCCCTGGTCACATTGGCGCCCGACGCCTCCATCGATGACGGCTACCTGGACATCATCGCGGCGGACACGCAGGTCGGAGCCGTCGGATGGGTGAACCTTGCCGGGAAGATCTTCGCCCAGGGCTTGGGCCTGAAAACCCTCAACCTGCCGTGGTCGGCCAGCCACCTCGCCTTCCGCCAGACCCGATCGGTCCGGGTCACCGTCGACATGGCCCAGGAGGTCCAGGTGGACGGGGATGCGCTGGGCGAGGCCCGCACCGTGCACGCACGCATCCACGAGGGCGCCCTGGACGTCTCGGTTCCAGAGGTCTGACCGGGGGTTACAACACCGGGGCCCGGTGGCACCGACTCGACCTGAGGGCGCGAGGGCACTCCGCCCTCGTCCTGACCGGGGCCGGACCTCCTCTCAGGCCAGCGGCCACTCCGCCGGGGCGGCCTCGTCCACATGGACCCCGTCCCCACCGTGCAGGATGTCCTTCACCCACGCGCGGCCGCGACGGAAGTCCTGGTCGGCGGTGCCCGGCAGCACATTGGCACGAACGCCGTCCACCCGCGGATACGAGCCGATGAAACGCACCTCGGGTGAGAACCTGTGCAGGCCCACCAGTGCCGCCTGGACGCGTTCTTCGGCCACGTGCCCCACGATGTCGATGCTGAAGGTGTAGTCGCCCAAGCCGTCCCCGCTGGGACGCGACTCGATGCGCGACAGATCCACGCCGCGCACGCTGAACTGCTCGAGCAGGGTCAGCAGCGCGCCGGACTCGTTGACGGGCAGCGCCACCTGGATGGTCGTCTTGTCGGCGCCGGTGGGTGGGGGCAGGACCCCGGGTTTGGCCACCAGCACGAAACGCGTGACAGCACCCGGATTGTCGGCGACGTCGCGGTGCAGGGCCTCCAGGCCGTAACGCTCCAACGAGGTCGCATTGCACAGGGCGGCGTCGAAAGTGGCGTCCTCGGTGGACAGCAGCTCGGCGGCGGCCGCCGTCGAGGTGGTCGGCACGTGGATGGCGCCGGGGAAGGTCTTGTCCGCCCAGGCGCGGCACTGGGCCCACGCGTGAGGGTGGGTGCCGATGCGTCGCACCTGCTCGGGGCTCGTGCCCGGTCGGACCGCCAGTTGGAAGACCACACCGACGACCATCTCGGAGACGATGACCAAGGGCTCGCCGCGCGACAGCGAGTCCAAGGTGGCGTTGACTCCGCCCTCGATGGAGTTCTCGATGGGGACCACAGCTCGGTCTGCCCGGCCCTGCCGCACAGCCTCCATGGCTGCGGGCGCGGAGGTGACGGGCACCAGTTCGGCGCCGCTGGGCGCCACCTGCCACGCGGCCTGCTCGGTGAAGGTCCCGAACGGGCCCAGGAAGGCGATGCGCATGTGGTCGCCTCGGGGCTGCGGGCCCGGGAAGTGGGTGGCGGAGCCGGCTTGGGTGGCGGGGGTCCGGTTGTCGGGTGCCGGGTGGGCTGGGGTCGTCATCGCCTCAGACTAGCGGGGGCGGTGCCCCTCGGGCCCCGGGCGGTCCCCAGTCGAGACCGCGCGGGCCGGGAGCAGACAGACGCCCGGGCCCGCCCCGAGTCGTGGGTGGGCAGTCGGGTGGCTGCCCGCATCGCCCTTGAAACACTGAGGGTCCCGATCAGCGCGATCCCCTCGAACGGTTCAACTGCAGGCGGTGATCTTCCACAGCTTTGCCTGGTCGCCCTCGTCAACCAATTCGAATCCCTTGGAGGTGTCCACCCCGTAGAAGCCCGGATGCCGCGAGGAGCGGTTCCACGTGTAGTAGCGCCCGTCGGCGTCCTGGTAGAAGTGCGTGATGCCCAGCTTGCGCACGACCCGACACACCTCGGGGTCGGTGTGGATGTCCTTGAACTTCGTGTACAGGACCTTCTGGGACGCCCAGTCGGAAAGGTTGAGCGTGAGCTGCGGGAACACGGCCTCGCGGTGTCCGATGACCTCCGTGTAGGCCTCTCCGGCGATCGGGTCTCCGACGACCAGCGCATCCTCGGGCAAGGTTTGGGGCATGCGGCGAATCATGTCCAATTCGCCCTGGGTGGCCATGCCCGGCTTGCCCAGGTTCGACGGGTCGTAGACGTAGTCGGAAGCGACGAAGCGCGAGCCAAGCGCACCGAAGTTGGTGAGCACCAGGACTGCGACCAGCACCGCGACCTCCCACGGCTGACGGCGCAGCAGCAGCGAAGGGCGGCCTCCGGCGGCTTCACGTCGGGCCAGGCGGGCGCGGTCGGCGGGCACGATGAACAGTTCCTGCAGGAAGCGGGCCACCCACACGACTCCTGTGGCGATCAGGGGCAGGGACATGAGCCCGTGGATCGCCATGATGCGGCGCGGGTCCATGTACCAGGGCGCCAGGAAGAAGATGCGCGGCTCGAAGGGTTCCGCCATGCCCGGGACGGGAATCTTCAGGTCCGGCCCGTAGGCGAGGAAGGTGAGCATGGCCATGGACAGGAAGCTGGCCAGCGCCCAGGCGGGCACCGGACGGGCGGTTGCCCGGCCCTGCACGCGATCCCCCACCTGCTCCGCGGTGTGGCTGGCGGTCTCGCGAGTGGCCCCACGGGCGCCGTCCGGATGGTGGGCGCGCCCCTTGCCGCCTCGCCCAGCGCTGCGATGGCGCTGGGAGCCGGAGGCCGAAGGGGCGGGGACCGCGTCAAGGTCCCCGGTGGGTGAGTCGGGGGCCTGCAATTTCGGCGGCCAGAGCAGCAGCCAACCACCGAAGACCGTGAGGAAGCCGAGCACCACGATGGTGGCCGACAGCCCCCACGTGGTGACGAAGGGCGGGAAGGGTGTGATGAAGCGCGAGAAGGCGTAGTCCCAGCCCAAGCCAGAACGCGGGTAGTTGCCCATGCCGCGGATCTGCGGGGTCATGAGCAGCCCCAAGGGCCCGACGACTCCCAGTGCTCCTGCGACCAGGGCGCCCACGGCGACCACGGGCCTTCCCGCCTTGCGCGCATCGGCGGAGATGGTCCACGCCGAGGCCAAGTACGGCGGCAACAGGACGACGAGGACGAAGAAGGCGGCACTGGGGTGCCCACCCACCGCACCTGTGGCGGCAGCCACGAAGGCGACCATGGCGCCCGCGAATGTGCGGAGGAAGCCGGCCGACGTCAGGAGGCCGCGCAGGTGACGTCCGGCCTCCAGCCCGAGAACGATGACCCCGGGAACGAGGGCGGCGCCGGTGGCGTGCGGCCACTGGTTGTACATGGTCAGCGCATCGGCGGGCATGGTGAGCAGCACGCCCGAGATGACGGTGGCGACCACGACGATGGAACGGTCGGAGGTCAGGCTGCGGACCATGCCCGCAGCTCCGACCACCCACACGGCCATGAGCAGCAGCGTGGACACATTCGACGCCTGGACGACGGTGTCGGGCTGGGCGAAGAGGGCGACGAAGGCGTGCCACGAGTTCGGGTAGTAGGTCGGCTGCCCCCCGTAGAGTTCTCGCAGGGCGTTGAAGGGACTGCCTTCGTGGATGTGGATCATCGACCACACGCCGTTGAGGTGGAAGGTCGAGTCCCACTGCTGGGGCGGATTGCCCGGGTCGGCGCGGATGAGCATGGCCAGACCTGCAAGGATCCAGCCGACCAGCACAGCCAGCACCAGCGGCCACGACGCGCACCACACCTCGCCCAGGACCTGGCGCGGCCCGGCCCTCGTCGTGGAGGCGAAGGCCCAGCGCGCAAGATGGAGACCCAGGCCGACGACGAAGAAGACCCCGTACACGGGCAGCACGGTCGAGGTCTGCCACGGAATGTCCAGGGCGTCCCACGTGATCGAGAGCAGTGGAATCAGGGCGAAACCCAGTGCCGCCGATGCCGCAATGGCTCCGGTGCGCGTGCGCGTGACCATCAGCGCCCAAGGCAGGGCGGGCAGGAAGGTCAGGGCGCACATCGCCGCGAGCAGCGGCGTCAGGGAAAGCCATTGGGCGATCATGTGGGGTCAGTCCTCCCGCGGTGGGGTCGTGCTGTCTTCGCCTGCGCGGGCTCGGGCAGCTGCGCCCTGGTCCGCGCCCGTGAAGGCGTGGGCCGCCCCGCCCTCGTCCTTGGTCGAGCCCTCGCCCTCGTCGTCGGAGGAACGACCCTTGACGCGATGCATGACCACCTCGACGACCATCGGCAGCAGGGACACGGCGACGATCACCAGGATGATGACGGACAGGTTGTCGTGGACGAAGGGGATGCCGCCGAGCAGCGACCCCGCCCAAGTGACGCCGGCACCCCACAGCAGGGCGCCCAGGGAGTTGAAGGCGAGGAACTTCGGGTAGGGGTAGCGGGCGATACCCGCCGCCAAGGGCACGAAAGTGCGGATGAAGGGGATGAAACGGCCGATGACCAGGGCGCGTCCGCCGTAGGTGGCGAAGTAGTTCTCGGCCTTGACCAGGTGTTTGGTCTTGAGGATGCGGGCGTCGTCCTTGAAGAGTCTGCGTCCCCATTGCGCGCCGATCCAGTACCCGCACTGGGCACCGATGAAAGCGGCGACGAAGATCAGTCCGATGAGGACCCACAGGTTCAATCCCAGCTGGTCGTGCAGCAGCCCCGCCGTGAACAGCAGCGCGTCACCCGGCAGCAGCGGGAAGAGGAGGCCCGATTCGACCAGGACGATCAAGAGCGTCCCCCACAACACCCACGGGCCCATGGCCAGCAGCAGTCCGGTGGGGTCGTGGAACCATTCGAGGACCGTCTTCCACCACGGGGTGTCGGCGGACGTGGTCGCCCGGGTGGCACTCACGTGGGCGGCAGCCAACATGCCGAGGGCGGGGGCGAGGGCGGTCCTGGCCGCGTCGAGGAGGGGGAGCACTCGTGACCTTCCTGGAGTCCTGTCGGCCAGCAGTGGCAGCTGGCCCGCCCACAAGACTAGCGGCGCCCGGGTGGTGTGGCCCCGTGTGATCCCACACCGGGAGCGTCACGGGAGCATCACGGCTCGGCGACGAACAGGGCACATGCGGCCGCGACACATGTCGCAAGCCCACGCCCTTCGCCTAGGCTCGGAGCCAGGGCTTCGCCCTCGTCGTCCCGCAATCCTCGCCCTGCGAAACGGGCTCGGAGGGGACGACCTCACATCCACCTGATCGGAGGCCGATGATGACCCACCGCAAGATCGCCCGTCGAATGGCGGCCCTGGCCTGCTGCGCGGGGATGGTCGTCGCACTGGTAGCCTGTTCGGCGCCGGATGCGCAGTCCTCGTCGGGCGCGGGGGATGCGCCCGGCAGCGCTCCGGCCGCGCCCGCGGACCCGGGCCAGTCCGCCGGGAAGGGCGCTTCCAACGGCACCGAGTCGCCGTCGAACCTGCCCAAGGCGATGGCCTTGGGTGAACCCGTGACCACGGAGCAGGGCACGATCACCATCACCAAGATCACCTTCGTGCCGGCACACGAAGCCCAGTCCGCCGGGGACGTGGCGCTGATGCCGGGATGGACGGTCGACTACACATGGACGAACACCACGGATTCGCCCCAACGCGACCAGTGCGCTCCGGCGGGCGTGTACCTGAGCGTCATGACCTCCGGCGGGAAGCTGCTGGGTGACGAGACACGCAAAGCGATCCTGTGCGAGGAAGTGGCCCCCGGGGCCACGGTGAAGCACTCCGCATACCTGGACATGACCAGCGAGGACCGTGATCCGGAGTCCGCCACCGCCTTCGTCGAGGACGCGGCGGCCATCGCCCTCGTTTCCGCCGCTGATGGGAACGGAAGGAACACGGTGTTCGGATTGGTCACGATCCCACGCTGAGAACGACGCCGCCCATCGCAGGTGTTCCACTCCACGCCGGAGTCCTCGCCCTCGAGGAGGCTCACCCAAACCGAACCGGCCCGGGCCTTCGGGTGGCAGGATCGACCCATGAGTGAGGTCACAACCCCTGTCCCGGTCCCCAACCCCCACACCCAGCTTCCTCCCCTACCGCCCGAGATCACCGCCTTGGCGCCCGACGTCGACCTGCCCGACCCGATGGAAGCGCCCGGGCTCGGCTGGGCGGTGCTCGGCGCCGGCGGCATTGCACGCACCTTCGCCACTGCGGTCCAGAACTGGACGCGCTCGACCGTCACGGCCGTGGGTGCTCGTGACGTGGAGCGCGCCCGCGCATTCGCCGGTGAATTCGCCGTACCCCACGCATTCGGCTCCTACGAGGAAGCCGTGGCCTGCCCCGAAGTCGACGCCGTCTACGTCGCCACCATCCACCCGACCCACGCCGAGGTCGCCTTGGCAGCCATCGCCGCCGGCAAGCACGTGCTGGTCGAGAAGCCCTTCACCATGGACGCTCAACAGGCCAGGCGGGTCATCGATGCGGCGCGTGACGCCGGAGTGTTCCTCATGGAGGCAATGTGGACCCGCCACCTGCCCCACCACGTGGTGGCCCGTGCGATCCTGGCCTCGGGCAACCTGGGCGACGTCGTCCAGGTGCGCGCCGACCACGGTCAAGCGCTGCGCCACGTGGACCGCCTCATGGTGCCTGAGCTCGGCGGCGGCGCCCTGCTGGACCTGGGGGTCTATTCGGTGAGCTTCGTCCAGTCGGTGCTGGGCAGCGTCGAAGTCGACTCGGTGGCCGCCACCTGGACCGACACCGGCGTGGACGAGACCGTCCAGGCCCTGCTGCGTGGCTCATCCAGCGACGAGGGCGAGGGCGGGACCGGCGCGGCCCTGGGCAACGCGAGCTGCTCACTGGCCGGGCGAAGCGCCACCTCGGCCGAGGTCGTCTGCGAGCGCGGCGCCCTGGAGTTCCCGCTGCAGTTCTACCGACCCGGTCAGCTGCTGCTCCGGACCTTCTCCGAGGGCGGCCACCCCGACGGTGATGTCACCGCATGGGACGCGACAGTGCCGGGAGGATTCCAGTACCAGGTGGCCGAGGTCGCGCGTTGCGTGACCGCCGGTGTGCAGCAGTCGCCGGCGGTCCCGTGGCGCGACACGGTGGCGGTCATGGACCTGTTGGACCGGATCGGACAGGTCGCGCGCGAGGTTTGATGCCCGCGCGGGCCGGGCGCTTCCCTCGTTCGTCGGCCGCTGCCCGATACGGCCCGCCATTGTCATTGCCTACTCGCCACTGACCGCCCTCGTCTGTGGAGGCGCTGCCCCGCGCGTGGTCCATGTGATCGTGCGGACTCCGGCGCGAGTTGTCCTGCATGGCGGCCTGTCCGGCCGGCTCGGCCTCCAGTGGAGCCCTTTCTGAGCGCTCAGGGGCGTGCGACCGTGGCCGTGGCGACCTGGAGGTTGGTGACCGGCGGGCTTCCCGCAGGGCCGGGGCTTGTGACGGTGGTGCCGATCAGTGCCCCGCAGGCGGGGCACCAGGCACTGTGCTCCGCATGGACCCACTGACGGTCCACCAGCTCGTGGACGGGGGTGAGCCGCAGGTCGTGCTCCTTCAGGGCCCAGACGTCGCGTGTCCCCACCGTGGTGCTCCACGCACCTGCCCCGCTCAGGACCTGGCCGCAGGTTCCGCAGGCGACGTGACGCTCCGGCGGGTCCTGGTGGACCTGCAGGGCGGGTGCACTCAGGTGGTGGGCCCGTGAGGTCCAGTAGCGGTAGGGGCCCAGGCGCCTGCGCCACTCCTGTGGACTGAGGGAGCCTGCCTCCCGGGGCGTGGTGACGGGGGTGACGGGCTCCTTGCGGGGGACCTCAAGCATGGGCTCACCGAGCACCAGGTCGGGCCGGTAGAAGGCGGCCTCCCAGGGCTCGGGGGCGGAGGCGACGTTCTGGACGGCCTGGTGGGCAAGCGTGAGGTCCTTCTGCTCCGGCAGACTCAGAGGGTCGATGTCCTCACGGGACAGGGGCAGGGCGCACCCCACCGGGACGGGGAAGACCTGGCGGATCTCGATGCGTGCCCGGCTCAGCAGAGGCAGCGGCACCGGGCCTCCCCAGTGCCTGGTCCCGTGGCCCTCGGTCTCGAGGCGGCCAGGAAGGTGCTGGAGGGTCTGCCAGGCGGCGTCGGAGGGGTCGTGGCTCTCGACCAGCAGGAACGCGGGCCCCGCAAACCCGCGGCTCCGCCCGGTCCTGGTGAGTTCACTGACCGTGACCTCGGAGTCTGCCACCCACGCCCGGAACAGGACCTGGTGGACGGCCTCCACGTCCCGGAAGCGGCGGACCCTGCTGCGGGGTGAGCCGGCCCCCCGGTTGGTGTGTCTGGAGGGCACCATGAGCCCCCGGTTGTCCAGGTCCCGGAGCATCTGGTCATTGGAAGCGATCGCCTCACACTCACCGGTGGCCCTGACGACCACGGTCTGTACGGCCACGCCAACCTCCTTCCCGCCCTTGGGTCGCCTCAAGCGACCGACCCCTACGGGCCGCCCGCGTGAGCTGAACCACCCTTGTGCGGCTGTGTGCAATGGTAGGGATTCTCGCGAGTGCCGGACGCTTCCCGTGTTCGCGACCCAACGCCCGACACCCGTCCTCGGCACCCCTGATCGCCCGAGGCACCCGAGTCCTCCCGCTGGGGATGTCACCTGGAGTCCAGGCGCCGAGACGTCCACACCAGGGTCGTGTACGGGATGACGACTTCGCCACCTTGCGCGTGGCCCAAGTGATCGTGCAGGTACCAGCGCAGGTTCTCCTGCATGGCAGCTCGACCGGCCGCGTCCTGACGCAACCACGAGGAGCGGGTCCGCCCCAGCTCCATCACCTCATCGGTGCTCAAGTGTTGTTCCCACGCGCACAGATGCAGGCGCGGCTCGGTGAACTGGGGCCTGACCTGCGGCGGCACATCCGCGCGGTGGACGTCACCTGAGCGCATGATGCGCGTGAGTCTGTGCACCCAAGGCACACCGACGCTCATCTGGTTGAAGACGATCCCCAAGGTCCCACCGGGGTGCAGCAGTCGCGCCGCTTCCGCGGAGGCCAACTCCGGGTCGAACCAGTGCCACGCCTGGGCGGCCACCACCAACTCCGCACAGCTGCTCGGCAGGCCGGTGGCCTCAGCCGTGCCCGTATGGACGGTGGCCTTGGCGGGCATCGGCGCTTGAGGGGACGCTTCGGACCGCGGCCTCTCCTGAGCGTGCGGCGCCTCCTCGAAGTGCGCCAGCCACTGCTCGCGCATGGCATCTGCCGGTTCGACCGCGAGGACCTGCCAGCCGCGAGCCAGGAGTTCGCGCGTCATCTTGCCCGTTCCGGCCCCGAGGTCGACGGCGACCCGGCCGGCGCCTCGTGCGACAAAATCCTTGGCGTCGAAAACCCCACCCCCTGCGAGGGCGGCGCCGGCCACTGCGCACAGGTGATCGACGGCTTCAGCGGGGTAGGTGGGACGGACCCTCTGGTACGAGCTCGAGGCACAGTTGAAGGGATTGTCCACGGCGACGAGCCTATCCCGTGCCGGGTCACCCCCCGATTTCGCACACAATGCGCACCGGACACCGCAGGCCCCGCACACATCACCGCAGGTCAGCCAACCTCCCCCAAGCCGCACGTGGCACACGGGCCCGGCATTGTGTGCGGCGGAACCGGAAAGACATCAAGCCAGTCACGGGCGGGCCGCGAGCGCCGGCGAAGCTGTGAGCGCGCCTTGTGCCGGTCAGTTGGCGATGAGGAAGCCCAGTGTCCCTTGGGCGGCCAGGAAAGTGACCACACCCAGGACCGCGACCAGGCCCAAGGACCACGGCAGGGCCTTGCGCAGCAGCTCCGGTTCCGAGCCTTCGGCTTTGACCGCGGTGGCGGCGATCGCCAGGTTCTGGGGGCTGATGATCTTGCCCATGCCGCCACCGACTTCGTTGACGCCCAACAGCAGCTGCGTGCTCATGCCGGTCTGGGCGGCCACCGTTGAATGCAGCGATCCGAAGAGGGCTCCTGACGAGGTGGCCGATCCGGTGACAGCGGTGCCCACCCATCCCAGGACCGGCGCGAAGAAGGCGAAGGCTGCACCGGTGGTCGCCAGGAAGGTGCCGACCGCCACGGTCTGACCGGAAAAGTTCATCGCGTAGGCCAAGGCCATGACCGCGACAATGGTCAGGATCGCCATGCGCAGCTTGACCACCGTGCGCCCCAGGGTGCGCAGGCCCTCGCCGACGGTGAAGGGGAAGACTCCGCCGGAACTGGTCAGGGCGTAGACCGCGGTGACAACCAAGCCTGCCAACAGGATCATCGTTCCGGGGGAGGACAGCGAGGAGAGCGTGTACACGGTGTCGGTGGAGGGTTTGCCCGCCGCAGTCATCAGCATTCCGTCCAGGCCCGGCCACCCGAACTTCACGTCGGTCGCCTTCAGGGCGGCCGGCACGTCCACGCCGAACCTCCACAGCTTCGCCACGGCGAAGACCAGAACCACGAACCAGTACGGCAGCAGGGCCAAGGTGATGCGCGAAGCGGTGAGTTCCTTGCCGGCCCCAGGCTCGGACCGGTGTTCCTCGGGGGTTGTGGGCGTCCACACGACCAGCAGTCCGGCGGACAGCGCGAAACTCAGCAGCGAGGCGACAACCGCCGTCAGTTCGTAGGACAGGAAGTGCGCGGTGACCAGGTGCCCACCGCCCATGCCAAGGCCTGCGACCAGGGCGACCGGCCACAGTTGGCGAAGTCCCCGGACTCCGTCGAGCATCGCGAGCAGCAGGAATGGGACGACGACCAGGAACAGGGGGGTGATGCGTGCGCCGGTCTGGGCGACCAGGGCCGCGGATTCCTCCATGCCGCCAATCTTGGCCGTGGCGGTCATGGGGATGGCCATGGCGCCGAAGCCGACATTGAGGGAGTTGCCGACCATGGTGGCGAGGGCGGCCTTGACTGGGGGAAGGCCCAGTGCCAACAGCATGGCGCAGGTGATGGCCACAGGGGCGCCGAAACCGGCAAGGCCTTCCATGAGGCCGCAGAAGGCAAAGGCGACCAGCAGCGCCTGGACGCGCACGTCGCCCTTGCCGACCAGTGAGAACACGGTGCGCACGTCCTGGCCGCGGCCGCTGGCCTCGGTCAGGTCGTACAGCCACACGGCCATGACCACGATGTAGGAAATGACCAGCAGGCCGAAGGTACCGCCCTGCGTGGCCGAGAGCACGGACAGGGCCACGGGCATGTGGAATCCGAAGACCGCCACGGCCACGGCGACCGCCAGCGACACCAATGCGCACCAGTGGGTGGCGACCTTGAACACGCCGAGCATGACGAAGAAGAGCACCAACGGTACCAGTGCGAGCAGGGCACTGAGTGGCAGTGAGCCCGCAACCGCAGTGGTCGAGGGTGTGAAAGCGCTCTGCAGCAGCAATGGGGCGGTCACTGTGGCCTCCTCGGGTCGGTGGTGCGTTGTCGCTTCCCGTAGGGCGCCTTCCTTGGCGTCTTGTCAGAGTCTAGTCCTTCGAGAACCGGACGAAGGGCGCCTCCGCCCGCGGGTCGTGTACGACTCAGGTGAGCACACGGATGTCGGCCAGCAGGTCCGGCCTGTGGCGCACCAGGTGCGCACGGTCCTGTTCGGCCCAGGTCTGCCACCACGGGTCGAAGACCTGGCCGTCGCGCGCCAGGGCGCGGGTTCGGCGTTCATCGTGTCCTTTGGCGGCCTCGACCCACACGGCCAGGTCGGCCACGGCGGAGGTTCGTGGCGTCAGGCACCCGCATCCTTCGACGAGGACGGGGCGGGTGGGGTCCAGCAGGACGGCGCCGCCCGCTCGTGAGTGGTGCCAGTCCCAGACTCGATGGCCTGTGCGCCCGGGCCGCTTCTGGCCGTGACCGAGGGCCATTGCCCGGGTCTTTGCGGGTACTGGTGGTGCCTCACCGGTCGCCTTCGCAGGTGCGCCCGGCCCGGTCGCGGAAGTGTCCGACCGCGCGTTGACCGTGAGCGGGCCCGAACCGAGCACTCCCGCGCCCACGTCGACAGCGGGAATCCCTGTGAGCAGGGCTTCCACTGCCGCGGTGCCCGCCTGCATGCCCAGCCAGCCGGGGTAGAACAGGTCGGGACGAAGCACCTGGACCTGTGGGGCGCGCGGGCGGACGCGGAGTTCGGCGATCATGTGCCCCGCGTCCAGGTGGACGCCGATCCTGATGCCGCTGGTACGCAGTCCTTCGAGCAGCGCGCGGGTGAGCGTGGTCTTGCCGGAGCCGGACGGGCCGTCGACCAGGACGATCCCGGCCCGCCACCGGCCGCCGCCGTGTCCGTGGAGCAGCGCGGAGCGGACGCGAGTGAGAAGCCACGGGGGAATGCGCTTGTCAGCGTCGAAAGTGAGAGTCAGGGTCACTGGTGCCCGCCGGTGACGAAGGGGCATGCATCGAGGTCCAGGGCCAGGCGCACCCATCCGCCGATCAGCGAATCCGCATCGACGCGCACGGCGGGGCCCTGGGGGATGTGGGCATCGGCGACCTGGCCCGCCACCAGCACTTCGACTTCTGTGCGCCCACGCGCTGCGCGGGCGTCGCGCACTTCGGCCAGCAATTCGATCCGGCCACCGGCAGCAACCGCCTCAGGGGCCAAGGCGCCCTCGCCCGTGGACGGCGCAGGACTGGCCTCGACGCCGACGACGGTGAGCGCGCCGGGAGTCACCGCCCGCCACCGGGGCCCCTTGGACCCCTCCGAGTCCCCGACGGAAGTGGCGGGGAGGAAGGGCCCGTGGCCGAGGAATTCGGCGACTTCCCTGAGCCCCGGGTCCGCCCACAGGTCCCCGGGCCGCGCCAGCGCCACCAACCGACCGTCCACCATGACACCGACCCGGTCGGCAACGGCGAAGGCCTCGTCCTGGTCGTGGGTGACGTAGATGCAGGTGGAGCCCGTGGTGCGCAGGATCGCGCGGATCTCTCCGGACAGGCGTTCGCGCAATGAACGGTCCAGGGCGGACAGCGGCTCGTCCAGCAGCAGCAGCGCCGGTTGCGGCGCCAGCGAGCGCGCCAGGGCCACGCGTTGGGCCTGCCCGCCCGACAGGGAGGTGACAGCGCGGCGGGCGTACTCGCCCATTCCGACCAGGTCCAGGGTGTCCGCGACTCGGCGGGTGCGCTCGGCGGGCGAGAGGTGACGCAGGCCATAGGCGACATTGCCGGCGACGTCACGGTGGGCGAAGAGCTGCCCGTCCTGGAACATGAGGCCGAAGCCGCGGCGGTGCACGGGCACCGCGCCCACGTCACGCCCCTCCCAGGCGATGGTGCCCTGGGCCACGGGTTCCAAACCCGCCACGGCACGCAGCAGGGAGGACTTGCCTGAGCCGGACGGGCCCAGAAGCGCCAGGACTTCGCCGGGCTCGATGTCCAGGTCGACATGGTCGACGGCCCTCGTGTGCCCGTAGCGCACGACCAAATCTCGCACGGACAGGCCGAGAACAGGTGTCATTGGAACTCTCCCGCGGTGGAGGGGCGGCCCTTTTCGACCAGGACCATGAGTGTGGCCGCGATCAGCGCCAGCAGCACGGAGGCGGCCACTGCCACTCCCTGCTCGGCGGCGTCCGGGCGTGAGACCAGCCGGTAGATCATCACCGGCAGGGTGGGGGCGTCCGGGCGCGACAGGAACGAGGTCGCCCCGAACTCCCCCAGCGAGGTCGCGAAGGCGAAACCGATGGCCACCGCGCCGGCTCGAACCAGGTGTGCGCCGTCAATGGTGGCAATCACGCGCAAGGGACCGGCCCCCAAGGTGGCGGCGGCCTCACGTTGGCGCGGGTCGATTGCCCGAAGGACCGGGGCGACCATGCGCACCACCAGGGGCACTGCGACGACCGCCTGTGCGACGGGCACCAGCAGGGCGCTGCCGCGCATGTCCAGCGGAGGAGCGTTCAAGGTGATGAGGAACCCGAATCCGACGGTCACCGCGCTGACCCCCAGGGGCAGCATGAACACCGAGTCCAGGACGGCCAGTGCCCGGCGTGCACGTGGCGTGCGCGTGGGGCGGGTGACGACCAGCGCCACCAGGGTTCCGACGATGAGGGCGATGGCTGCGGCCTGCGTGGCCACGACCATCGAGTTCCACGCGGCCTCCAGCGCGCTGACGCGAATGGCGCGCGACAGGTGCGCATCGGCCAAGCCCGCCCAGTTGGCCAGTGTGAACTGTCCCTTGCGGTGGAAGGAGCGCCACA
This sequence comes from Schaalia sp. 19OD2882, assembly GCF_018986735.1. NCBI lineage: Bacteria > Bacillati > Actinomycetota > Actinomycetes > Actinomycetales > Actinomycetaceae > Schaalia > Schaalia sp. 19OD2882. The sequence goes on from NZ_CP065521.1 coordinate 2,465,831, forward strand.
GGAGTTGTGCCAACGGGGCGGCCAGCAGGCCGAACACGACCAACGCCGTGAGCGCTGCGGCCGGGGCGTCCGCCGCCCCCAACGGGTGCTCGACGGCATCGGAGCGCAGAGCGAGGGCGCGTTCGGAGCGCCTTCTGGCCTGCCCGGCCGCCCACAGGGCCGCGGCGATCACCAGCACCTGGACCACGGAGAGCACAGCGGCCCCCCGAAGGTCCAGGTAGGCGGTGGTCAACAGGTAGATCTCCGATTCGATGGTGGCCAGCTCCACCCCGCCCAGGATCAACACGATGCCGAAGGCGGTCGCACAGAACAGGAAGACCACCGAGGCCGCCGAGGCAATCGCCGGCAGCAGTGCCGGCAGGGTGACGGTGAGGAATGCGCGGGTGGGCGTGGCCCCCAGTGCCCGCGCAGCCTGGACCATGCGCGGATCCAGGCGCGACCACACCGATCCGACCCCGCGCACCACCAGCGAGTAGTTGAAGAAGACCATGGCCGCCAGCACCGCCCACACGGTTCCGTCCAGGTGCAGGTCCTCCAGCCAGCCTCCGGGCACCAACAGGGAACGGAAGGCGACGCCGACCACAACTGTCGGCAGGACGAAGGGCACGGCCACGGCCGCCCTGGCCACGGAGCGGCCCGGGAAGCGACACCTGTACAGGACGTGTGCGCCGGGGACCCCCAGCAGCACGGACACGGTGGTGGCCGCGGCCGCCATGCCCAGTGTCAGGCCGATGATGCGCCATGTGCGGGCCCTGGTGAAAACCTCGTGGAAGGCGCCCGTGTCCAAGGCCCCGTCCTCGCCGACGAATCCGCGAGCCACCAGTGTCGCCGCAGGCCAGGCAAAGAAGAAGCCGAGGAAGACCAGCGGCACCAGGACCGCCGGCGCCCAGGCGAGCAGACGCAGTCCCGCCCTCGTCCCCACTGCGACTCGGGAGGTGACGCCGCCCACCGCTGGGACGACCGGGTCCTGTGCGGCGGCGCTCATGGGCGCCCGGGGACGAGGGCGGGACGGCTGGGCGACACGTTCAGCCGATGACCGTGGACTGCCAGGTCTTCAGCCACTGTTCGGCGTTGGAGGCGACCTTGTCGGCGGGGATGATGACGGGCTGGTCGGACAGTGGGCCGAAGGTTGTCAGCGTCTGGGGCGCCTTGGCCCCGGGGTTGGCGGGGAAGGTGTAGGTGATTTCGGAGATGGTCGCCTGGACCTCGGGGGTCAGCAGGAACTCGATGAACTTCTTGGCGGCGTCGGCGTTCTCGCTGCCCTCCAGCACGCCTGCGTACTCGACTTGGCGGTAGCAGGTGGCCGGCAGGGAGGCGGTCGTGGTGTCCTTGCCGTCCTCGGTGACCGAGTACGCGGGCGAGGAGCCGTAGGAGACCATCATCGGGCGCGGGCCCTTGCCTTCACCTGCGGAGTAGTCGACGTTGAACGCATCCGACCAGCCTTCGGAGACCTTGAGGCCGTTGTCCTTGAGGGACTTCCAGTATCCGGTCCAGCCGTCCTCGCCGAAGTGGTTGATGGTGGCCAGCATGAAGGCCATGCCGGGGGTGGAGGTTGCCGGGTTCATGGCGACCAGCAGGTCCTTGTACTCGGCTTTGGTCAGGTCCTCCAAGGTGGCGGGGGGCGTGAGCTTCTTGTCGGTGAACCACTTCTTGTCGAAGTTGACGCAGACGTCGCCCTGGTTGATGGGCACCAGGCCGGGCTCGCCGGCGAAGTCCAGGGCCTTGTCGGGGGAGGTGATGCCCGCATCCTTGATGACGCCCTTGCCCGCAAGGCGGTAGGAGACGGTGTTGTCCACCCCGTAGACGGCGTCGCCCTGCGGGGCGTCCTTGGTCAGGACCAGTTGGTTGGCCAGCGTGCCTCCGTCACCGACGGCCTGGATGGTCACCTTGATGCCCGTGTCCTTCTGGAAGCGGTCGAGCAGTTCCTGCGGGAACTCGAAGGAGTCGTGGGACAGGACGGTGATTGCGCTGTCGGCTCCGGCCGACGCGCCGGAGGCCATGGCGTCGCCGGACTGGCCGGCAGTCGCGGAGTGGCCGCTCTGGGTGCTTGCGCCGCCCGAGCAGGCGACCAAGCCGAGCATCAGCGCCGACGTGGCCGCCAGAGCGCCGAGTCGCGCAAGGGAGAGGGTGGTGGTCATGTGGGTTTCCTCCTCGTGGTGCGGGAGGGGAACGGGCGCGCATTGCCCGAGAGAAGTGACTTCCTACGCCGGTATTGTCCGGATCAGGTTCGAGGGTCTGCGATCGCACTCTCAGCTCCCGTGAGGGGGCTCCCCTGTCTTGCGTCGCCGAGTCTAGCACCGCCGCCAGAGGCACCCGCTTCGGAGTTCGGGGGTGAGGCGGGCCGGCTGAACGTGGCCGGTGCTTCCCGGGCGACCCGGTTGCGGGAGTCAGAGGATCACGGGGTGCGAACCTGCAGGACGGGGCCCAGCGCCAGTCCTCCGACCACGAGGATCAGACCCACACTGTGCAGCTCCTTATGCATTGGCCTTCTCCTTGCGTCGCGCCACACGTGAATCATGTTTCAGTTTGCGGATCCTGACCGATGTCGTCAGCGATCCGCCAACCGATCCACAGGCCTCTCAAGGCGCGCCAGCATATGTTCTGCCTTCTCGAGCGACATTTCGCAGACACGAAGCTCAGCCACGAACCGTGCGAACTTGGGGGCGCCCGCTGACTTCAAACGCTCGGCCTCCAAGTACGGCACCCCTCGCTTGTGGAAGTGAATGGCGGTTCTCAGAGCTGTCCGGACAATGAGGTTGCGCGAGGAGTGAGCAACCAACATGAGGAAGTCATCCACATTCATGACTTCGAACCTAAAGTCGTGTTCCTCGCTGAAACCCTTGCCATCATTTGTCAACAAGATGTCAGCATCTCCAGCAATGGCGGCTCCGATGACATGTCCGTCGAAGAGATCTGCCGGATTGTCGGTCGGCCGGAAGTCTCTCACCTGCCCGTTCGGGAACGACTCCTTGATTTTTTCAGAAATGTCCGAGATCTGGCCGCCATTCCAGTTGGGATTCTTCTTGCGCAGGTTAGACAGCACCTCCGCCAAGATGTCGTCCGTCCACAAAACTGTAAAAAGGGATGAGCGCGGATCAGTCGCCAGAAGACAGACCCAGTCACGAAGGGTCCGCGAGAACCAAATATTCGCGTCAACCAGGACGACGTGCCCATAGCCGTTCATGGGCCCTCAGCTGAAGTCCTCGATGTCGGTTTCAAGCTCCATCATTTCCAAAACTGCGCGCCGCTGAGCAGCACGTTGGCGCGCACGCAACTCCAGAATGTCACTGGCCTTGAAGCGAGTGTGCGTTCCCACCTTGTGGGAGGCAATGGCCCCCTCACGTACACGTTTCATCAAAGTGGGACGCGAGATGCCGAGCACATGGGCCGCAGCACTGGTGGTGAGCTCTTCCGGCATCGAAGCGATGGAGAACCCGCCCCCGTCCCGGACCACTCGCAGAGCAGACAGGACCACGCCGACGAGTTCATCGGGCAGATCGATGCTGGTACCGTCATCCGCACTCAGGTGCAGACGGACCTGATGCTGCCTCTCTGGACGAAGCAGCTCCGGCTCGATCGAAAGCGCACTTGCATGCTGCTTCTCGGTGACGAATTCCTGGTCGAGCACTGTTGCCGCACTCATCACTCACACCCTTCGACACGTCGGTCGCGGACACCTTCCACGCCTGCGGTGTGTCGCAACCCTAACATCTCTTTCAGTCACAAGTGAAGCCACTTGCACCAGCAAGTGAAAACTCGCAGGTCAACGACCCTCCAAGCTTTGCTTGATCTGCACCAACGCGTCCTCCCACAGGCCTCGCGCATCCTCCCAAGCGGTGCGGGCCTCGTCCTCGTCCTCACTGACCCCGGAAAGGCCCGACTCCTCCACGTGGACGGCCACACGCCCACGCTCCTCGGACAGAGAGACCTCGACACGGGTCGTGCGATCCTCGGGGAACTCATCACCGGCCAGCGGGTACCAGCGGAAAGCCGCCAAGTCCATCGGATCCGACTCGGCGCGCTGGACCAGCCACTCCCCCGCCTCGGGATCACTCACATGGTGCAGTCCCTCGTCATCGACCCAGCACTCGTGGTCACCCACAGGACCGTCATTGACCCACCACCCGGGCTCACTGACCAGTGCCCACACGGCCTCCAAGGGGGCGTCGACCAGAGCATCGACCTCCACCACATCGTGATCCTCTTGGGCGCGTTGCACGTCGTCCTCGTCGAAGAATTCCATGCGCCCACGCTAGTCGCATCCACCCGTCCACACCCGCCTTTGCCAAGCACCCGAAAAACTGGGACCTCCGGCCTAGACTGCCAGTGGGCACGGACGAGGTGCACACGACATCTCCGTCCACCGGGATCCCATGAGACGAACACGACGAAGGAGTCGATGTGCGCATCGCAGTGCCACGGGAGGGCAAGGACCAGCCACTGGTCGCCGCAACACCAGACACCGTCAAGAAGCTGATCAGCCTCGGATACGACGTCACCGTCCAGGAAGGGGCGGGCGCCCAAGCGTCCCTTCCGGACTCCGCCTATGAACAGATGGGCGCCACCCTCACCTCCGACGAGGCCGACGTCTGGGCCGCAGACATCGTCATCAGCCTGGACGCGCCCACCCCCGAACACCTCGCACTGACCCGCCCAGGAACGACCCTTGTCTCCCGCATGGCACCGGGCCGCAACCCCGACCTCGTCAAGAACCTCCAGGACGCCGGTGTGACCGCACTGGCCATGGACGCCGTCCCCCGCCTCTCACGCGCCCAAGCCATGGACGTCCTGTCCAGTCAAGCCAACGTCGCCGGGTACCGGGCCGTCATCGAGGCCGCCGCACACTTCGGACGACTCTTCACCGGCCAGGTCACCGCAGCCGGCAAAATGCCCCCGGCCAAGGTCTACGTCATCGGGGCCGGCGTGGCGGGCCTGGCCGCCATCGGCACGGCCAACTCCATGGGAGCCGAAGTCTTCGCCACCGACGTACGCCCCGAGGTCGCCGAACAGGTCGAATCCATGGGCGCCAGCTTCGTCGCCATCCCCACCGCCCAGGAAGTCTCCACCGACGGCTACGCCAAGGAGATGAACGCCGACCAGGCGGCCTTGGCCAACGCCCTGTACGCCGACCGCGCCGCCTTCTGCGACATCGTCATCACCACGGCCGCCATCCCGGGACGGGCGGCCCCCATCCTGCTGGACGACGAGGCGGTCGCAGCGATGAAGCCCGGCTCGATCATCGTCGACATGGCGGCCGGCACCGGAGGCAACTGCACCCTGACCCGCCCGGGGGAAGTCTGGACCACCGATGGCGGCGTGACCATCATCGGCCACACGGACCTGGCCAAGCGCCTGCCCGGCCAGTCTTCGCAGCTGTACGGCCAGAACATCGTCAACCTGTTCAAGTTGCTCACTCCCGGCAAGGACGGCCGGATGGTCCTTGACCTGGACGACGAGATCCTGCGCGGCATCTGCGTGACCAAGGACGGCGCCCTCTTCTGGCCGCCGCCGCCCGTCAAGGTCAGTGCGGCCCCCACCTCACGCGTCCCACCGGCGGAGACACCGGAGATGCGCGCCGCGCGGGCAGCCGCCAAGGCCGAGGAGGAGGCCCGCAAGAAACGGAAACTCTTCGCCTGGGGGGCACTTGCCGCGGTGATCGCGGCGGCCCTGGTCATGGTCACCCCGGCTGCTGCCGCGCCCAGCTACGTCGTCCTGGTCCTGGCGATCGTCGTCGGCTTCCATGTCATCACCAATGTCACGCATTCGCTGCACACGCCGTTGATGTCGGTGACCAACGCGATCTCCGGGATCATCCTGGTCGGAGCGATCTTGCAGGTCGGATCGGAGAACCTGTTCGTGACGATCCTCAGTTTCGTGGCGATCGTCGTGGCAGCCATCAACATCTTCGGCGGGTTCACGGTGACCCACCGGATGCTCTCGATGTTCAGGAGGGACTGACCCATGAGCACCATCCCGCTTCCCCTGGGTGCCATGCTCCCGACCCCTCACAGCCTCGACCTCGTCGCCCTGGGTCACCTGCTCATGGCGCGTGCAAGCGCCTTGGCCTATCTGGTGGCGGCCGTGCTCTTCATTCTGGCGCTGGCCGGCCTGTCGAAGCACGAGACCGCCCAACGCGGCAACGTCCTCGGAGCGATCGGCATGGTCATCGCCTTGGGCGCCACCATCACCTTGGCACTTACCTCGGACCCGGGGCGCGGTGTCCTGGTGACCGCCGTGCTCATTGCGGCGGCCCTGGCGATCGGCGCGGTCATCGGCGTGCACCTGGCCCGCAAGGTCGAGATGACGGGCATGCCGGAGCTGATCGCCATGCTCCACTCCTTCGTGGGCCTGGCAGCAGTGCTGGTCGGCTACAACTCCTACATCGCCCCCAGTGAGGAGGCGCACGCCTTGGGCGCCTTCCACCTGGGCGAGATCTTCCTGGGAGTCTTCATCGGCGCGGTCACTTTGACCGGTTCGGTCATCGCCTACCTGAAGCTGTCGGCCAGGATCAAGGGCAAGCCGTTGACACTGCCCGGCCGGCACCTGCTCAACCTGGCGGCGCTTCTGGTCTCGTTGGTGCTGATGGTGTGCTTCGTCGCTGCGCCGGAGCATTCGATCGGCTCGTGGGTGGCGCTGGTGGTCATGACGATCGTCGCCTTGCTGCTGGGTCTGCACCTGGTGGCGGCGATCGGCGGCGGCGACATGCCCGTGGTCGTCTCGATGCTCAACTCGTACTCGGGGTGGGCGGCTGCGGCGGCCGGCTTCATGCTGGGCAATGACCTGCTGATCATCACGGGAGCGTTGGTGGGGTCTTCCGGTGCGTTCCTGTCGTACATCATGTGTCGGGCGATGAACCGCAGTTTCGTGTCGGTGATCCTGGGTGGTTTCGGTTCCGATGGTGGATCGTCGGCGGGGTCCGGGCAGGCTTCTGAGCAGGGCGAGGTCGACGAGGTCGATGCGGCGAGTGTGGCCACGATGCTGCACGAGGCACGCCGCGTGATGATCACCCCGGGTTACGGCATGGCCGTGGCCCAGGCCCAGTACCCGGTGGCGGCGCTGACGGAGCGTCTGCGTCATCAGGGCGTGGAGGTCCTCTTCGGCATCCACCCGGTTGCCGGGCGTCTGCCGGGGCACATGAACATCCTGTTGGCCGAGGCGAAGGTGCCCTACGACATCGTCATGGAGATGGACGAGGTCAACGACGATTTCAGAGAGGTCGACGTGGTCCTGGTGATCGGCGCGAATGACACGGTCAACCCTGCGGCCGAAGAGCCGGGTTCACCCATCGCCGGCATGCCGGTTCTCAAGGTGTGGGAGGCCGGCAGGGTCATCGTCTTCAAGCGTTCGATGGCCGCCGGCTACGCGGGTGTGCGGAACCCGTTGTTCTTCAAGGACAACACCTCGATGCTCTTCGGCGATGCGAAGGCATCGGTGGAGGCCATCGTGGCCGCCCTTCCTGCCGACTGACAAGGCACCGGTGGGCGTGCAATTGTGGACCGCGATCCACGACGGGTCTGGCTACAACCCAAGCCCACCTGACTTGTCCGGGCGTCATCAAGTTGGCCGAGCAGGGGCTCGAAGCTGTCGTCGACGCATGGTGTGCAGCGAACCCTCACATCCTGCAACTCCGGGCAGACAGCCTGCCGCTGGATGCCGATGGCCACAAGTGCAACCACTACGGCAAAGACTGATCGCCACATAGACCTAGTTGTCGGCGGTGAGCAGTTGCAGTGGCATTTCGTCGTAGCGGGCTGGAGTTGCGATGCCTGCGGCGAGAAGGGCATTCTCGGCGAGGATCGGCTCGACGCGGTTGGCGAGCCAATCCTTCTGCAGACCGGTCTTGGTAGCGACCAGGTCAAGCGCTACGAAGATCTTGTAGATCGAGTGATCGTTGAACTGGCGGTGGTCTTGTTTGGCTCGTCGAGCGATGTTGCGGGGGATTCCTGGGTGATCGAGAACCGAGTGGTTCCACAGTTTCGCGCAGTGAGCGTTGCGGTTGCGTAGGTAGACGAATGACCGGACTTGACTTGGCAACGTTCTTGGAGAAACCTTCATTGACTCTGCCATGTCGCGCAGCACTCCGGACTCGCCTGAAGCCTCGATCAGTCTGGACAGGCTTCCAAACGAGAAGGCCTCAACTGCAACCCAGATGGGCATGCGCGCGTACGCTTCGATGCTGTAAGCGCTGCCCGTCTTGATCTCATCACGGTAATGAGACACAAAGGCTTCCTTGCTCCGATCCAGATTAGACAGTGCATGTTCTTCGACATGTTCGTCATCAGGATCAGGCGATTGCGTGAAACCTTCCCCCCGAGCGAACGCTCCGACTGCTCCGACACGCTGCGCGTAGTGATAGGCGAACCGGGTTCTGAGGAGAACCTCGATCGGGTGGAGAACTTCGTCGCAAACCGCAACCAGGTCTTGTTCCGCTTCGTAGAGGCGCTGGATCACCTCGAAGGATGAACCGTCGAGGAAGCGATTGTCGCCCTTCATTGGGGCAACTTGCCAGTAACGGAAATACCCCGAGAGCCGATAGTAGTTCACGCGAGACAGGAACTCGGCTGCCGATGCGGTGTCAGTCACGGTCAAACCGCGTTCTTGAAGCAGTTCAACTTGTTCATCATAATCGCGCCAGCGCTTAACCATGAAGCCCCCAGAAAATGAAAGGCCCCGGTCATTTGTGCATTGTCCCTCACGGGATCAAGAGGCCTGACCGGGGATCTATCGTGCTTCATGGTACTCCAGCATAGCCGTCTTGTCAACGCCAAGTGCCAAAGTCGGTGGACGCTGTGCGGAGCGCTCGTCCGGGTGGACAACTCCGGAAAAGCTCGACGAACTCATGACGGGCGTGGTGTTCATGACCACCCTCTCCGGCGACCACCAGAAACCGAAAAGGGTGCTCTTGGCCCAGTCGGCAGCGATGGCCCCGGTCTCCTGCTCAAAACGCGACAGCAGTTCCTTGAACTGCATCAGGAGCGAGTCGAGGAACTGCGCAACGCCATCGTCAAAGGATTCCGGATCGGGAAGACTCCGAGGGACGTCGCCGGCGCAATTGTTCCGCCTCTTCGCATCCGTTCCGATCGGAATGCCTCAGGACAGGCGGGTGATGCGGTGACGCCAGTCCCGGGGTCCGTCTTCCAGGGTCTCCACACGGTAGTGCGCCTCGGATTCCTGCAGGTGGGCGAAGACCGGGTCGGGCCGGTGGGGTGCGCGCAGCACGAGGTTCTCACCCACGGGGATCGCGTCCAGGGCGGCGAACAGGGCTGCGTGGCGCACCACCTTCGGAATGGAGGTGACGACCAGTTCGTCATCGGCTGCCTGGACGTCCGGGCCTTGACCGCCGGGAGACACATGGGCGCCGGCCCCATGGCCGTTCCCATGCCCATGCCTGCGGCCTTTGCCGCCGCAGCCACAACCGCCGCCGGTCGATGGGGCGTGGACAGCCGGTTCAGGCGAGGCCTCGCCGCTGTCGCCAGCGGCTGCACTGCGGCCGTGTCCGTGTCCGCCGCATCCGCAGCCACCGCCACGCGAGGGCTGGTCGGCGACGCGAGAGTCGACCAGGCGGAACACTCGGCGTTCGCCAGAGGCCACTGCTTCGGGATTGGTGTCAGTCATCGCAACTCCGTTCTTCCGTCACACATACCCACTGGGGGTACCACTGCGTCCAGTCTAGGCACGGTCCGCCGCCCATGGCGCGGATGACCGACCCGTCGCGAAACGCTTCCGCCTCACACCCCGTCCCCCACCGAATCCGCACACAATGCACCCGGCACGCACAAGCGGCCCCACGCATCACCGCTGGTCACAGCGAATCAACCTGGGCACACATGCGACAGTGACCCGGCATTGTGTGCACAACAGTTCCATTCGGAGATCTGCCGCGAACACTCACCCGGTCAAGGCCCACTCGGTGAAACGTCACCGGGCCGGGGCTGGCAGAACTCACCGGGCCAAGGCGAACTCGGCCTCCACCTCGACGCTGGCGCCCAACGGCAGGACCGCCACCCCCACGGCGGAACGGGCGTGGGCCGAGCCGAAGATCTCCCCGTACAGTTCCGAGGCGCCATTGGCCACGCCCGCCTGCCCGGTGAAGTCCGGCAGGGAGGCCACGAACACGGTCACCTTCACCACATGCGCCAGACGGTCCACGCCACCCGCCAGGTCCGCGGCGGCAGCCAATGCGTTGAGTGCACACAGGCGCGCGGCCTCCTTGGCGTCCTGCGGATCAGTGCCCTGCTCGCCAACGGCGCCCGCGTAGGCCAAGGCCCCGCCCTCGACGGGAATCTGCCCGGAGGTCCGCACGACCCCGCGATCCAGGACCGCAGGCACATAGGCGGCGACGGGTGCGGCGACCGGCGGCAGTTCGATGCCGAGTTCGACGAGTCGCTGGCTGGGAGTGGTCATGTCCGGTCCTCGGTTCTTGGTCGGCGGGCGATGCGATGCCCAGCCTAATGGGGGCCTCGCGGTGACAATGGACTGGTGCACACCCATGTCCTGGCCACCGCCGGAACACCATTCCCCGGTTCCGCCTTCGAAGCCCCCATCTTCCGCATTCCGGCGCTCACAGTGACCACACGTCGGCGCATCCTGGTGGCCTACGACGTGCGCGAAGATTGGCGAGACCTGCCGGCAGACTTCGACGTTGCCCTGCGTCACAGTGACGACGGCGGCATGTCCTGGTCGGATGCGAGGCCGTTGCGCGCACACAGCCCCGGGCACGGTTTCGGCGACGCGTCGCTGCTCACCGACCCGGCGACCGGCCACGTGCACTGCTGGTACGTGGGTTCCACCGGCGAGTCCTACTTCTCCGCCCGGCCGGATGCGCCGGGCCTGGAGCTGTGGCTGGCGACCTCCACGGACGAGGGCGAGACCTGGACCCACCGGAACCTCAGCCATCTGCGCCCGCCGGGGGTGGCCGGCATGTTCTGCGCCAGCGGCAATGGCGCGGTGTTGGCCGATGGAACACTGCTCCAGCCTTTCGTGGCGCGAATCGGCGGGGCCAATTGGGCGCTGTGCGCGCGTTCGGAGGATCACGGACTCACGTGGACCATGGGCGCGCCGGTCGGCCCGGACTGTGACGAGTGGAAAGTGGTCGGCCTGGCGCCAGCGGGCGTCTCCCGGTCCCGCGCCCTCATGCATGCGCGCGCCACTCCTGCCCGTCGCCAGGCGTTCTCCGACGACGCAGGCGCCACGTTCTCGGCGCCGATGCCCGTGTCCGCGCTGGTCGACCCGGGCTGCAATGGTGGCCTGGTGCGAGTCGGGGACGTGTTGGTGGCCTCCATGTGCGACGACCCTCAGGGGCGGGGGCGCCTGTCCCTGCACGTGTCCGAGGACGAGGGCGTCACGTGGGGTCCTGCGGTCCTCGTCGACCGGGGCGCCGCCGCGTATTCGGTGTTGGCGGCCTTGGACCAACGGACACTGGTGTTGGCCTGGGAGGCCGACAACTACCAGCGGATCGTCGTGGCCACCATCGACCTGGACGAGATCGGCGTGGGTGTGGGCGAGAAGAAGGGCGCCGCCGCACCGAACCTGGTCCCACGCGCAGGAACGCCGGGTTTCGCCCTGCCCCCGGTGGTCAATCCCCGTTCCGGCGAAGCGGATCCGGCGGGATCGTGGTCGACCCGTGAGGCGCTTGCCGTGCCACGCGTTGAGGAAGGAGCCGGGCGGTGGGACCTTTGATCCCACCGCCCGGCCTCCCTGTCTCCGGTCGTTCAGGTCACGGCCGGCCGGGGCCACCGGGCCTGCCTCCTCCGGGACCGCCCATGCCTCCGTGACCGCCCTCGCCCGCGGTGACCTGCGTGGAGCTTCCGTCCACGCTCACCGTGTACGACGACCCGTTGGTGATCTTCGGCGTCGAGACCACCACCGACGCGAACTCCTTCGCCGCGGTGAAGGAGGTGATCTTCGCACCGGAAGCGTCGGTGACGGTCACAGTCGAACCGGCCGAACCGCCGACGGTGGCGGCCACGAAGCCCTGCCCCCCGGTCGCCGGGGTTTCGGCCATGCCGGCCGAGCCGACCGCCACCAGGGTCCCACCGGTGACGGTGATGCCCCCGTTGGAGTCCAACGCTCCGTTGCCGTCATTGGTCGGCCCCCACACGGTGGTCGTGCCGCCGGTGATGGTCAGTGTGCCGTTGGAGTCCAAGCCGTCCCCGCCGGCGTTGACCGTCAGGGTCCCACCGGAGATGGTGACCGACTCACCGGTGTTGTCCATGCCGCCACCACCCGGGCCGCCACCTGGGCCGCCTTGGGTGGCCTGGGTGCTGGTGGTGTCGGCGGCGGCCAGACCCGCCTCGACAGTGGTGGAGCCGGAGCCGTTGATTCCGTCGTCGCTGGCGGTCAAGGACACGGTGCCGGCCGACACGGTGATCAGGCCCGCCTCCAGAGCCTCCACGGACTGCGAGACGGTGACATCCGCGCCGTCCAGGACGGCCGCCACCTCGGCGTGGACCCCGTCATCACCCGAGGCCGCCGTGATGGTGCCCTTCGACAGGCGCAGGGCCCCGTCGGAGTGGATGGCGTCGTCAGCGGCGTCGACCTTCACAGTGGCCCCCTCGACGATGACGTACGTGCCCGCCTTGAGTCCCTTTGCCGAGGACGACGAGTCGCTGGGCGCGCCCGCGGATGCTCCGCCGCCTGCGGAAAGGTCCAATGATCCGCCGGTCAGGATGACGTCGGTGGCTGCGGCGACCGCGTCTCCTTGGGCTGTGACCTTCACGGTCCCGCCGGTGACGTTGACATAGCCCTTCGTGGTGTCCTCACCTGCGCTCTCACCCTCGTCCGACTTCAGGCCGTCGCCGCCGGCCGTGACGTTCACGGTGCCTCCGGCCACCGTCAGCGAGTCCTTGCCGCGCAGGCCGTCGTCGGCGGCGGTGACGGTCAGGGTTCCCGAGGAGATCCACAGGTCGTCGGTGGAGGTGATGCCGTCCGCGCCGTTGCCCTTGACCGTGAGGCTGCCCTGGCCGGTGACGGTCAGGTCCATGTCGGCGTGGATGGCGGCGTTGGCTGCCGCGTCGGCTGTGTAGGTGGACGCGTCGGACACGCTGGAGCTTCCCTCCAGGCAGATCACCAGGTCGTCGGCGGTGCGCGCATCGATGGCGGCGCCCGCAGAGTTCGTGATGGTCGCGTCGGCCAGGATGAGGACCACCACGGCGTCCTCGGGCGCCTCGACGACGACCTGGCCCTGCAGGCTGCCGGTCAGGCGGTACACGCCGCCGGCCGTGATGGTGACGGTGGATCCGTTGACGCCGACCCCTTGGCCTTGGGCGCTGGCGGTGGTGCCGGAAAGGGTGACGGTGGTGGCGCCGGCCGCGTCCCATTCGTCGTCTCCCACCTTCGAGGCGTTCGTGTTGCCCGCCATGGCGTCGGCGGCGGTGGGCGGCGCAGTGGTGTCGCCGATCTGGCGCAGGGACTGGCCGGAGGATTCGTCGGACTGGCTGGTCACGGCCGTGGTCGAGGTCGAGGTCACGGTGGTCGACTGGTCGGCGGGCACGCTCACCGCCGAGTCGGTGCCGGTGCCTGCGGACGAGCAGGCGCCCAGTGCCAGGGCGGCGACGGCAGCCAGAGTGGCAAGCCTGGTGAAGTGCTTCTTCGGCGTGGTCATGTGGGTCTCCTTCAGGAGGGGCGGATGGTCAGAGGGCGGTGGCGTGGGCGAAGTGGCGGGCCAGCGTTCGCGTCCACCTGTTGGCGGGCAGGGTCGGGTCAAGGGCGGCCATGGCGGTGGCGTACTTGGAGATGCGGGTGGGCCGGTGGCCGTGGGCCCACAGCAGGTGGTCCAGGCGTGAGGGGGTCGACCCGGACTTCGTTTCGATGACCACGAGGTCGGGGCACTTGACCCGTGGCACGGCGCGCAGGGCCTCGACTCTTGCCGGCTGGCCGGCGCTGCGGGAGTCCGGTGCTCCGCCCTCGTCCGCCGGGGGCAGACGCACCCATCGCAGGTCCGCGTCCAGGGTGGCCCGGCCGTCCCCGTGGGGCAGCAGCACGGTGGTGCGCGTGTAGGAGCCGACGAGGACGGGCCGCAGGTGCTGCGCCGTTGCCTCGTGTCCCAACGGGGTCAGCTGCTCTTCGACCCAGGCCATGTGGTCGGCGTCCAGCGTGGTGGGGCCGGCCTCCTCGATGGGCAGGGGGATGCGTTCCTTGACGGTGCGTCCGCGGGGCCCGCGGGTCTTGACTTCGAGGAAGGCGATGCCGGAGTCCAGGTAGCTGCGGGTGCGGACCTTGAAGCGGCGGCGCCTGGGGTGGGCGGCCCCGTGGAAACTCACGAGGTCGGGGCTGTCGTGGTAGACGGAGGCGTAGGCCTGTGCCCTTTGCCCGTGGACCTCCAGGACGCGCGTGTCAGGGTCCAGGTGGGACATGATGCGGGGCAGGTCCCGGGCTGACAGCGCGTACTTGCGGTCGATGCGGGTGAGCATGGCGGCGGTGGAGACCAGCTCCTCCAGGCCGACAGTGTCCAGGTCTGCGGGCAGCAGGGACTGGGCGTGGGTGCGGTGACGGGTGCGCTCCATGGTGGCGTTGTCCATGGTCTCAGGCCACTTCCTGGCGGATGCGCCCTGCCCGGTCCAGCGAGATCGGCTGGTCGTCGCCGTGGCGGGCGGCGGGCAGCGTGCGCGTCGATGGGGAACGGAAGTGCACGTCCACCAGGGTCAGGTCGTTGACCAGGTCCAGCTTGAGGACCTTGACTGCGGTGATCCGGGCGCCGAGGTGCTCGGCCAGGGCGGCGCGCAGTTGGTCCTCGTCGGCGATGGCGCGGTCCAGCTGGACCTGCTGGGAGCGGGTGCGGCCCAGCAGCAGCGGCGAGTCCGCCAGGGCGATGACTGTCAGGACCAGTGCGACAAGGCCGAGGACCAGTGGGCTGACGGTGGTGCTCATGCCGGTGATGAGGCCGATGGACAGTGACGCGAAGTAGTAGGCGATCTCGCGTTGGGTGATTTCATCCGATCGCAGGCGGATGATTGACAGGACGCCGAAGAGACCCAGTCCCAGGCCCGCGCTGACGGTGGTTCCCGCCAGCACCATGGCCACTGCCACGACGCCGATGTTCACGCCCAGGAAGGCGGCCACCAGGTCGGCGCGGCGGTGGCGCGGGTAGTACAGGCCCAGGACCAGGATCGCCATTGCGACCAGGTCGACCAGGATCATGAGGGCTGCTGCGGTCGTCATGTGGGGGAACTCCTTCGGAATCGGTGATGGTCCTATTCCGCCGGAGGATCCTGTGGGTGGCCTGTGGTGGGCAGAGAGTGCACCTGTGGGCCGTCGTGGGCGGCGGCGAAGTCGACGACCCGCTGCACGTCCGCCTTCCACACGGGCTTGCCGGGAAGTGGAGGCATGGTGTGCACGGCGACCGGGGTGGGAACGGGCGCGTCCTCGAAGGCAAGGGTGACGGTCCCGAAGGTGGTCACCGGCCCTTCGGCGGTGAGTTCACCCTGCATTGGCTTCGAAGTGCGCGAGGGTTTGCTCCGGGATTCGGATCGGGTAGTGACGAATGTGCTGGTCGGCATCGAGGCGCCAGTACCACACGCCATCGCTCGTGATGACGATGCCGCCGCTGCCCCAACCGAAGCGATCCCTGATCATGTCGTGGCTGGCGCCCATCCGGTCCAGGATCATCGGAGCGGTCTCCAAGTAGTGGGCCGGCTTGCGTCTGGTGTGCTTGTCGTACCCTTGCTCACTCAGGGGCGGAGGACCCGTCTCCCGCCCGGGCCGATCCGTCAACGGCACCAAGGGTCGCAGCCCATCCGTGCGCCCGCCCTTGTTGCCGACATCGGCATTTTGCCTGCTGTCTTCTTCCGGTCTGCTTGATCATGTGGTTGCGGGAGGCTCGGTGGACAGTCCGAGTCTTTGGCGGGCTTGTTCCAGTGTGTAGGAGCACTTCGCCGTGGCCGTGAGATCATTGCTGGCAATCCAGTAGGGCCCGGTGTAGAAGTCCTCCTCCCACGGGCGAAGCCCCACCGCAGCCGCGTAGTCGACCAACATCTGCTGGGTCAAACGCTCGCTCTTGCGCCGACGCCGGTAAGCGGCCTCGTCCTCGAAAGACTGCACAGGCCCACGGGCCTCGAAATACCAATGGCCGGGAGTGTTCTCGATCAGATTCACCGACCGCACGAACCCCAAACGCTTCTCAGGCCCCAGCACGCGGAACTGGCACCCTCCGAGCTGACCCGGCGCCTCCTTCTTCGGACGAATCGAGCAGAAGAAATAGCCCCGAGTCTTCATGATCGTGCCGGCAAGCATCGCAGTCCTTTCACCCACGCCATGCCCGAGAGCATCAGCGTCGAAGATGGCCGTCCACCCCGGCGCCCGGGTCGAGGCCAACAAGATCCGCGGACGATAGCCAATGGTCAACGGCTGCAACTGGAGAAGACACTGCTCCAGGCTGCCCGACACCGGAGCAACCCTGCCCTTCTCCAACGTGGGCAGACGATCAATGAACCCCTGCAACGCCAACGCCACCTCACCAGCAGGCGCATTGAGGAACCCAATCGCACACGTCAACGGCTCCAACCTACCCCCGAAGAGCACCATACTGTCCTTCCTTCCTAGTCGACGATCCACAAATACACGGTCGTGTGCGGGTCATTGGCGAGAATGCGATCCGCGTGCGCAGGCCCACGGGTAGAGGTTGAAGTGTCGATCTCTTCAGCGAATCGCCGCCCGCCGAGCGTGTAGCCGATGTCAGGGCGGTTGATGCCCACGCGCCGCCCGGTCACATCGACCATCTGCTGGTTGACACGGATGTTATCAGCACCTATGGAGCGGAGATAGTCGAGTCGGCGCTGGGCCCACGCATTCTGCGAAGCGCTTCTACTGATCGGACGATCAGTCTCCATAGCAGGAGGAGCATCCGGACTGACCTCAATGTCCTGCGGAAGACGGGCCGCCGATGACGTGGTGCGAACCTCTGCCACCGCTCCCTCGTAGGTTGTCGACGGCATCGGCGGCTCTGGTGTGGGTCTTGCTTTTGCGGGTGATGCGACTGCGTTGAGAGCGTCGTCGGCCCCTTGTTCGGCGACTTCGCTGGTGCCGCGTCGCGCGAGGAGGTCTTTGACGGCTTGGACGCCGGGAATCCTGTTGACCTGGTTGCCCACCCACTTGGTGACGGCCTGTCCTGCGGGGGTTTTGGCCGCCCATTGAAGGCCTTTGCCGATTCCCCAACCTGCGGCGCCGCCGGCTGCGCCGAAGAGGGTGTCTTTGCCGACTTGTCCCCAGTTGATGGGGTAGCCGGAGCAGACTTGGTCGATGATGCTGGCGCCGCCGCCCAGGACGGCGCCGGCGATGATGGCGGCGGCGAATCCTTGCGCGCCGGGTACGAATGCCAGTGCCACGCCGGCCACGATGGCCAAGGCGGTGCCCCATTTCGGGGAGTTGGCTTTGCGGTAGTCGTCGAGTTCTTGGGTGGTGATCGGGCGCAGACCCGAAGGGTCGATCAGGTTGAGGGGGTTGTTTCCGGCGTAGGAGTAGGGGTTGGCCGCCCAGGCGGCGCCGGTGACCGGTGGGAGCGGGTCGGGTGAGAGGAAGGAGCGGCTGGAGGGGTCCATGACGCGCGCGTCGAGCCATTCCATTCCTGCCACGCGTATGGCGCCGGCGGCGCCCAGGGCCAGCGGTTCGCCGAAGTGGGCCTGGGCGTGGGGCGCCAAGTACGGGTCGGTGGGGCTGGTGTCGCGGCCGGGCCGCCAAGTGGGGTCCATCCACCCGTCCGCGGCGGCGGTCATGGGGCCGACGGTGAGCACGCTCTGGTCGCCGACCTGCGCGGGTGTGCCTGTGAGGGTGTCGTAGTAGATGTCCTGGTCGTCCACGCGGGCGAGTTGTCCGAGGGCGTCGACCAGGGTGGTGGTGCGCACCTGGGCGCCGTCCTGGTGGCGGGTGAAGGCGCTTGGACGCCACAGGCCCGTCCACTCGATCCGGGTGCGCTTGCCGTCGGAGTGTTCTTCACCGGTGCGGCGCCCGGAGCGGTCGTAGGTGTAGGTGATGGACTTGTCCTTGGACTTCGCGGTGAGCATCCGCCCCGCGGCGTCGAAGGTGCGGGTCCACTCGGCCCCGTCGACGTGTTCGTCGGTCATGCGTCCGCCGGCATCGAAGGTCCACGTGTTGGTCCCGGAGGGGCCGCTCGCCCGGACCAGTTGCGCGGCGTCGTCGTAGGCGTATTCGGTGCGCGACCCGTCCCGGTCCAGGGCTTGGAGCAGGCCTTGGGGCGTGTATTCCATGCGCGTGGTGTGCGATGCCTGGGGGCTGGTGGTGTGGTGGCTGGTGACGAAGCCGTCCGCGTAGGACCACTGGTGCGTCAGTTGGTCGGTCATGGCCTCGATGAGGCGGCCAACCTGGTCGCGGCGCATGGCCAGGGCAGGCAGGCCCTCCTGTTCGACGCCCACCACCTGGCCGGCTGCGTCCAGCTGGTAGGTGGCGTGGTCCCCGTTGGGGGTGGTTCGGCTGGTCACGTTGCCGTCCGCGTCCCACGTCCACGAGGTCGACGCCGCGCCTTTGTCGTGGCGCAGCAGTAGGCCTCGCGGGTCGTAGGACAGGACGTGTGTGACGGGCCTTGCCGGGTCGCAGAAGTCCTCGATGGTGCGGGTACGGGCCACCGCGTCGCGAGTGGAGCGTTGCACGAGGGCGCCGTCGAGGGTGATGGTGGTGGCGTAGCCGGTCTGGTCGTAGTCGATGTCGATCTGGTGGCCGTCGGGGTCGGTGTTGCGCACCAGACGCCCGGCCGCGTCGTACACGGCGCGGCTGGTGTTGCCCAGCGGGTCGGTGACGCTGGTGCACCGATCCATCGCATCGAAGGTGCGCAGGGTGACGCCACCCATCGGGTCCGTCACGCGCACGGCCCGCCCATTGGGGTCGTACTCGTATGAGCTCACACCCCCGGTGCCGCCGGTGACGGCCACCAATTGGTCGGCCTGGTCGTAACGCAAGCGCCGCACCCCCACATGAGGGTCCTTGGCTTCGACCACACGGCCGGCCTTGTCGTAGACCCACCGGTAGGTGCCCACCCCGGGGGTGTGGCGGGCGGTCACGCGCCCGCACACGTCGTAGCGGGTCCACGCCCTCTCACGGGTGGGCCAGACCTCCTCGACCACGCGCGAGTCCTCGTCGTAGACCAAGGCAGTGCGAAAACCCAGTTCATTGGTCACCCCGGCCAGGCGCCCGCACTGGTCGTAGTCGTAACGCACCGAGGACCCTCCGGGCTTGCGCACGCGCACAGGACGACCCGCCGCGTCGCGTTCGACACGTGTGCGCCCACCGGCCGCATCGACGAACTCCACGGGCCTACCCGCCCGGTCATACGTGGTGGAGGTCTGGGTCCCGTCCGATCCGATGGTGGCAATGGTGCGACCCCAACAGTCCATGCGCACCACGGCACTCGAATGCGCATCCCCCACCCGCACCTGGCGGCCGGCCCCCTCGCGCACCGCCGTGGTACGCGCCCCTGTCGGGTCGACCACGCCGCTGAGGCGCCCCACCTGGTCGTAGTGGCGGGTCCACACCCCACCCGTCGGGTCCACGCTCTGACGCAGGCGCGAAGCCGCGTCATGGGTGAACTCCCACGTGGCGCCATCAGGCAGACGCACTCGCGACACATTTCCCAGATCGTCGAAAGTCTGCTCGACCCTGCGTCCCAACGCGTCCACAGTGGCGCTGAGCTCACCGCCCTCGCCGAACTCCAATGCGGTGCGTGCCCCCAACGGGTTGACGATCGTCTGCAGGCGCCCGCCCGGCGAGTACTCGTAGGTCCACCTGGCCCCGTCAGGGTCGACGCGGGCCCTCAACTGGCCCGCCTCGTCCCACTCGTAGCAGGTGGTGGCCCCCGACGGCATGATGGTGCGCACCACCCTGCCCGCCCCGTCACGCTCCACCCGCGTCACATTTCCTGCCGCATCGCGCGAAGCCACCAAGTCGCCATGGGAGTCGTACTCGAAGGAGACACTCACGCCGGTGGCATCAGTGGCCCGCAACAACAGGCCCCCGTCCCACTCCATGCGGGTCACCCCGCCCTCGCCGTCGACAATCTCGCACGGCTGGCACTGAGCTCCCGCATAGGACAACGAGGTACGCGAAACCTCACGCCCCTCCTCCAAGGCCACCCTGGAGACCAGACGGTCCGCCTCGTCATAGGACAGACGCGTCAACGCCCCACTCGGAGTCATCTCGGCCACCAAGCGCCCACGCGAGTCGAACTCGCGCACCGTGCGCCCACCCTCACCATCGACAGTCATGACCTGGTTGCCCCACCGGTCCCACGACAACCTCGTCGTGTTCCCATCCGTGTCGGTGATGGCCACCACACGGCCACGCTCGTCGGCCACCCACGTGTTGGCCCGCGACCCATCCTCGTCCGACACCGAAGTCACCCGGCCGGGAAGGTAGGCGAAACGCGTCAAACGACCAAAAGGCGAAAGCTGAGTGGACACACGCCCCTGTGAGTCGTACGTGTTACGCGCTTCCACCACGCCATCGGCATCAATCACCGCAGTGACGAGCCCCTGCTCACCCCACTCGTAACGGCGGGTGCCGGCCGGCCCACTGGCCGCCACCAAACGCCCACCCTCATAGGAGTACTCCACGCGACGCCCGTCATCACCGGCCACCGCGCGAATCAAGTCACCTTCCCACTCCACGCCGATCTCACGACCGCGCACGTGACGCACACGCACCAGGCGCCCACCCTCATGATCAAAGAAGATGGTCGCGCCCTCGCCCACCGTGAACAAGGTCGGACAGCCATCGGAAGAAAACTCCCACCGCGCGCCCGCATTGTTCGACACCACGAAGCCCTCACCCGTGGCCTCAAGCCAGAAATTCTCGTGCTCGGCACGGTCGAACCCGTCCCCCATCCTGGGGAAAACCACCTCACGCCCATCGACCTGCGTCCACGTGGCACCCTCATCCGACACCCGCAGGCCCGCGCCATCGAAAGACGCCCACCCCGGCCCGTGACCACCCACCTTCCCGCTGAGCGAGGAGTACGAGCGCGCCCACCCCAACAGGCCCACGCCACCCTCGAAACGCAGATCCTCCTCATTCTCCACAAAATTGCCGGTCGCGGTGTTCACCGGATCATTGCTGTACCCCGACGTCGGAGGATTGCCAATCGCCTGAACCGCCGGAACCTCCAACTCCGGACGCTGCTCACTGACCCCATTGGCGGCCAACGCCGCAGCAATCGACGAATTCGCCACCGTCGACACCTGACCCGAACCGCCGGCAGCCTCGAACGCCGAAGCCACCACGTCCAGACGCACACAATCATTCTCGTTCGACGTCAAATAGTTCGAAAACGCCTGGATGACCCCGTCCGCACCCAACTGCCCCCACTTGCACTTCGCACGGAAATCACCCAACAGAGTCGTCAACGTCGTCGGCGTCGGCGAAACCCCGGTGTTCGACTCACGCTCCTCCGACGTGAAACTCCGCAAATCATCAGGATTGGCCGAACTCACATCCCGCCCACTGGTGCCCTCAAAAGACTTGCGCTCCTCCCGAACGGGAGCATCATAGGTCTTGTCCATCTGAGGAATCGGATCCGCCTTCGGAGGATTCGCATCACCATGGAACAGATGCAGAAAGTCAATCGACTCCCCAAACTTCTCCCAGTCCGAACGCGCATCCCTCTTCCGCTTCCACTCGCGAGCCGCGTTGATGCGCGCCTGCTCGGCCCGCGCATCCGCCTCCAAATCACGCACACCCTGAGCCACATTGCGCAATGCCTGCGCCAGGGCCGCCGCATCCCCATTCGCGGTCCCGACATTGTACGCCCACAACTCCGCGTAATAGCCCGAAAAATGAGTCCCGTACGTCGTCTTGCGAGTGTTCCTGGGCGCCACCTGCCCCTCAACCGAAGTCGCGGCAGAATCCAACTTCGACGCCAAATCCGAACTGACATCGAAATCCCACACCACATCAGCGGACGCGTGCAGATCATCCAAACTCATGTCACCCATCGGAGGACTCCTCACCATTCGACGTCCATGACACCCTCACAGGCTAGGCGCGTCCTCCAGAATTTGCAGCACCAGATGGTGGCCACTGCGTCCTGTCCGATGGCACGGCCATTTGCAGCAGGTGCGCCGACCCGTTCAGACACAGGTATCCGCGTCCCACCGTCATCGCCACGGGCGAGCGACGGGGGATCCTGGCCGAGAGCAGATCGGAGTCCATGTCGATGTTCGGCTGCAGCACCACTCCGCAGCGCGACCTGCGCAGCGTCTTCGTCCAGTGGCTGTACAGGCCCCGGATGTCGTCATTGCGGCCCGCGGCCGCCACGCGCACATTCGCGGGTGCTGCGGAGACCAGATTGCCCAAGGATCCGTCGGAGTCGGCGATCCTCTCCGCGTCGTCGACCAGCAGCAGCACCGGCTCCGTCTGCAGAAGCAATGCAGCCAGCAGCGCCGGGACGTCGGCCTCGTCGGTGACCACACGGTCCAGGTCGGCCCCGGCCAGCGGGGAACGTCGGTTGCACACGGCCCACACGAGGGGACGCCCAGCACCGTCCTCGCCCTCGCAGGAGCGGACGGCCTGGGCCAAGGTGAGCAGCCCCGTGGACTTTCCACACCTGGGCGGTCCGGCGATCAGGATGTGTTCGCCCTCGTAGGACTCCAGCCACGCCGGACCCAGGTCGGCCTCGGCCACACCGATGGGAAGACGCCACAGGTCCGCGCCCACCTGGGCGCGCGCAGGCAGGTCCGCCAGAACCATGTTGCTGGGCAGTGAACCGATGACATCGGCCTTCGCCTCGACTCCAGCCCAGACGTGGTCACGTACCCACGCGACTGCCTCCTCCATCGGGCAGCCGGGGGTGGCCACATGTGTCTGCAACTTCGTCAGACAGACGACCGTGCGTCCGGGCACCGGCGAGGGTGCCTGCTCGGGACGCAGGCCACCGAAGGCGTAGTCGTAGCGGTCAGCCAGTTGGAACAGCATCTTCTGTTCGGTGACCTCGGCAACCTGCGAGGGGACGACCTTCACGCGGGAGGTCGCCACCGCGAAGTGGATGCCGACGTCCGGACCGTCCTGGTACGCGCGGTAAAAGAGGTCCAGCAGCTCCATGCCCTCGGAGTCGTTGTACTCGTCACGTAGGGATGCCAAGCCGTCGACCAGGACGATCATGCGGCGCCTGCGGCTCGGGTCCGCCCGCCTTGCGTCAAGCTCCGAGCGGAGGTACTTGACGAGGCGCACGCGTTTCTCGTTGTCGCCCGGGCCGGTGCCCGTGTATCCGACACATTGCGGCAACTGGGCCAAAGGACGCAGCTCATTGGACCCCATGTCCAGGATCAGCAGGTCCAGGTCCTCAGGGCTCTGGTTGACGGCGGCGGCCAGGGCGATCGACGCCAACGTGGTGGTGGTCCCGTACCCCGGGGTGCCCGCAACCAGCAGGTTCCCTTCTTCAACCGCCCAGCCGGCGGGAATCTGGCGCTGGCGGTCCGGGTCGTCGGAAATGGCGAAGTGCAGGCGGCTCCCGTCGAAGGCACCGACCTCGGGCACCCGGGAGTCCTCCCCTTCCTCAGGTGGACGGGGGAATCCGGAAAGGTGCACGCGTTCGCCCAGGGCCTCGGGCCACACGGGCCTTGGCGCAGCGACACCGGCCTTGTCGTTGGCGGCGACGATCGCATCGATGAGGACGTCCAGGTCGGTCTCGGCCTCATCGGCACGCTGGACGGGTTTGGGCGCCATGTGGGGCACCCCCACACCGCCGGTCATCGTCACCGGCTGGGTCACTTCGGACTCGACCACTCCGGTCACCAGGGCCGTCTGAACCGCCGTGATGTCATCCTGACCCAGCTTCACGTAGGCCCGACCCCTTTGGATGCGGCTGATCGCGGCGGCGTCGGGCACACCGATGACGCTGGCGGAGTCCTCACGCGACTGCACACGCAGGGCCACCCGCAGGTTGGTGTTGGCCAGAATGTCCTCGTTGACGACACCCGCCGGGCGCTGGGTGGCAAGGATCATGTGGACGCCCAGGGTTCGTCCCACTGCGGCAACACTGACCAGGGAGGACAGGACGTCCGGGTACTCCTTGGCCAACATGGCGAACTCGTCGACGACCAACAGCAGGCGCGGCAGGGGCTCGGGCGGGTCGGTCGCCAAGTAGGCGTCAAGGTTGTCCACGCCCTCACCTGCGGAGGCGAAAAGGCGCTGGCGATAGTTCATCTCCGCCTCGAGGGCGCGCAGGGCCCGGTCGGCCAACTGGGCGTCCAGGTTGGACACGGTGCCGATCGTGTGGGGCAAGCGCTCACAGGTCTTGAAGGCGGCACCGCCCTTGAAGTCGATGAGGATGAAGGTGAGTTTCTCGGGTGAGTTGCGGGCCGCCAGGCCCGCCACCAGGGTCCGCAGGAACTCGGACTTGCCCGAACCCGTGGTGCCGCCGACCAGGCCGTGGGGCCCGTCACGCACCAGGTCCAGTGAGTATGCGCCGTTGGACCCGATTCCCACCGGGGCGCTGACACCCTTGGAGGACCACAGCCCAAGGATCTCCTCAGCGTCGACCTTTTCCAACCCCAGCAGGGGGTTCATGCGGACCAGGGACGGCAGGCCCGCCCCGGCGATGGAGAGTTCCGGGTCCTCGAAACGTGCCAAGTCCTTGGCGGACTCGCGGGCGTGTTCCACCCCCAGGCCCATTGGCGTGAAGGACTCCACGCGGCTGCGCCGACCCGGCCAGTGCAGGGTGGCCGAAGAGTTCTGACCGATCTCGATGACGGCCGAACAGGCCGCCGGAAGAGCCTGCGTGGACTGGGCCAGGACGATGGCACTGACCCGTCGGGGCAGGCGATCGGAGTCCGTGCGCGCCGAACGACCGTGGCCGATGAGTTCACGGGCGGGCGCGTCCCGGCCTTCGAGCAGCACATCGGAGTCGATGACCAACAACGTCGCGGGCGTGGGAGAGCCTTCGATCGAGTCGCGCATGGAACGCAGCATCTGTTCGGAAGCCTTCCGCTCCCCGCAGTACCAGCGTGAGGACGCCTCGCCGTTGGCCATGCGGGTGTGAGGCAGCCACGTCGCCCAGTCCCACATGGGTTCACGGCCCTTGTCGTGGAAGACACCGATGGTCAGGTCCGCCGGTCCGCAGTGGACCGCCGCCTGCAGCAGAAGGGAACGGGCCAGGGCGGTGGTGGCCTCGTGGGTGCCCACGATGCCGATCACACCCGCGTCGGTGAGGTCCACCTGGACAGGCGCGTCCTTGACGAGGGCGGCCTCGACGATCTTCTCGACCTCGCCCTCCAGGCGCCCGGAACTGAGAGTGTCCACCTCCGGCTTCCACGGGACGTCCCCGATGCCTGCGCTCAGGACCAGGAATTCCGGCTCTTTGGCGCGACGCTGCCACAGGGTGGTGGCGGGAACCGCCGCCCTGCGGCGCACCAGGTCCACGTCAGGACTCACCCATGAGCGAAGTGCCCTCTCGCGGGCCCCCTGGGTGAGGATGTCCTCCTTGAGGGTCTCGATGTCCTTGGCGTATTTCTCGTCGGACTCGCGGGTCTCCTTGCGGTGGCGACGACGCTGCTCGAACCATGTGAACACGGCCAGAATCGGGCTCAGTGCGGAGATCATGGCGTAACGCAGGTCGCCCATCATGATCATCATGCCGCCGGCCATGATGATCGGGCCGATGACCATTGCCAGTGAGAAGGGCGCCCGTTTGCTCACCGTCTGCTTCGTGGGCGGCTTGACCTTTTCGGGCGCCTCGGGGCTGCTGGGTCTTGGTGGGCGGTTGAAGGGCACTGTCCCGGCCGGGGTCACATTGTGCAGGCTGCCGGGCCGTGGGGCCGCGGGCTCACCCAGGTCCTTGCGGATCTGCAGGATGGAGGATCCGATGCGCATTGTGGCGTCGTCGCGCACGGTGGTGCCCTCGTCGGTGAGTTCCTGACCGTCGACGCGGGTGCCGTTGGTGGAGCCAAGGTCGCGCACCAGCAGTGTGTCCTCGTCCACCTTCGCATCGGCGTGCGCCCACGAGGCTGCGGCGGAATGGATGCGGATGGTGGACATGGGGGCGCGTCCCAGAGTGGCGATGGTGCCGGGAGTGAGGATCGACGTCCCGTGGACGCCCTCGAGGCAGATCTCGGTGACCGCCCACCCGGGAAGGGGCATGGGCACCGGACGCGGAGAAGCCGACAGGGTGGAGCCTTCGAGCAGCAGGACGTTGCCGAGTCTTTCCGTGACCGGGTGCTGCCGGTCGTCGACCCACACGAGGGCCTCGGGGCCGGGCCGATGACCCAGGGCCTGTTCGAGCAGATCCGCGAGGGTGGCCGCCTCGGTGTGGGATGTGAGGTCCACCCGGCGGACGGTGCCGTCAAGTTCGACGCTCAGGCGCATTGGTGCCCTCCCTTCGGGACGGGCCGTTGCCCGCCCTGGGGTGGATGGAAGCGGTCAGGATGTGGGCTCGCCGAACCACTGGAGGCTCAGCGCATCGGGTTTTGCCACCTCCGGGCGCAGGCCCACGTCCTGGGTGGTGGAGAAGAGCGTGCTCAGCGCCGCATCCGGCACTCCCGTCGACGAGGTGAAGGACAGGCCCGGTGTGACGATCCCGTCGGCATGCGACAGTTTCAGGGAGCGCAGGGCGTCGGCGACCTTGGCGGGTTCAGCGGACTTCGCTTTGGCGGCCGCCCGCACGAGGGCGACCACCGCGTCATGCGCACCCGGGTGGGCGTGGGCGGCTGCCGTCTGTGCGAAGGGGTCCTTCGCAGCCAGGTCGACGGTGGCGGGGTCCTGGGCGCTGCGGCGCACGCCGGCCAGGAATGCGGACATGGCCTCTCCCTGCGGTCCGGGCACCAGTGCGGTGGAGTCGGACAGGAGCAGTCCCATGCTGGTCAGAGTCTGGGACGGGCTGGCCTTCTGGGCGACGAGGGCGTCGGCGAAGCGCGGCGAGATCGCCTCCGGCGTGACGAAGACGGGGGTCTGGACGCCGGAGGCCTGGACTGCGAGGACTCCTCGGGCCAGGTCGTCGGCCGGCCCGCTGACGACCACCGCGCCCGCGCCCGTGTTTTCGACCGCCTGTGCGAGGGCGTCCTTGACGGTCAAGGGGTCCGCCCCCACGCCCAGTTGGACGGTTTCGGCGGGAGCGGGCTCGTAGCGCGAACCTCCACCCACGTCGAGCAGCACGTGGCCGGAGACTCGCGCACTGCGCAGCGCTGCGGAGAAGGCTTTCGAGTACTGCGTGTCGTCGGGGCCGGTCAGCCACGTGGTCTGCGGCGCCTGCTGAACACGTGCGGGGTCGGAGTCGTAGGGCAGCAGGACGGGAAGTTTCAGCTCACCGGCCCTGGCCAACGCCTGGTCCATGTGTGCGCCGGAACTCGCCACGACAATGCCGGCGACCCCCTTTGCCGCAAGGTCCTCCACGGCGGCGACAGCGCCTTCGACGGTTCCGCGGTCATCAACGCTCAACAGGGTCACATCGGTGCCGCCTGCGGCGAAGCGTTCGGCGGCCACGCGGGCGCCCTCGGCGAACCCCGCCCACTCGACACCCTGCCCGGGGTTCGAAGTCAAGGTGACCAGCACTCCGATGCGCAAGCCCTCCGGGGCGCCCGCCGCGTGGAGTTCGACGGGCAGGGACACTGCTGCGGGCGCCGACGGCGGAGCATCCTGGGACTGACCGGACATGGCGCCGGACTGCCCACCTCGCAGGGCGTCCGGCGTGCACCCGGTCAGGACCATTGCGGCTGCGGCCAAGGACGCCAGGGCGAAGGACAGGCCGCGTCGCATCACTTGGCACCTCCGACCGTGTAGGTGAAGATCGTCGTCACCTGGTCAGTGGTGGCGGGCATGTGGAATGGTTGGGCTGCGGCCAGCGCCCGCAGGCTCGCCTGAATCTGGGCGCGCTGGAAAATGGCTGCCGTGGCGTCCTTGGAGCGCACGTTCGCAAAACCTTGGTTGGTCTGCTCGGCCAGCGCCAGCTGGTAGGTGGCGTTGGAGGCCAGTGCCGCACTGGTGCGCACCGAACCGAGGAAGCCCGTTCCCCCGTTCTGGGTGGGGGTGCCCAGGTCGGCCAACAGGCGGGACATGTCGGTGCCGAGCAGCACCCTGGCCCCTTCGACGTCGCGGGTGGCGCGTGAGGTGGCGCCTTCGACGGACTTGGCTGCCGACGAGGTCAGCTGTCCCAATCCCGTACGTGTGGCGTCCTGTTGGGCGGCCAACTGGTTCTGCTGCTTGACAATGAGGTCACGCGTCAGTGACGTGGCACTGTCACCCTGTCCACGCACACCGTTGGCGGCCGCCGACATGAGGGAATCGACCTCGACTGCGGCCACGACGGTGGTTCCGGTGATTCGGCGAACCTCGGAGTTGATGGCCCCCGAGGTCTGCTGGTCGAGTTCGGCACTGGCGTCACGAGCCACGCCCAGGACCTGCTCACGGACCGTGGAGTGCAAGTCCTTGAGTTGCCCCACCTGAGTGTCGAAGTCACTCGTCGCCTGTGAGAGGTTCGCCAGTTGACCGCGCAGGTCGGCGATCGCCATTCGCAGGGCGGTGTCGTCACCGGCCTTGACCGACAGAGTCTGTTTGAGGGCGGTGACCTTCTGGACCAAGGAGTCCACCGCCGAGCGGGTCTCGCTCAGGCGAGCGGCGAATGAGCCCCCCTGATCGGGGTCAGTGGCCACCAGGATGGAGGAGAGGTTCTGGTCCTGGGTGGCCAGCAGGTCGGGTACACGAACCTGCCCGGGCATCTGCCCGGGTGTGGAGCCCCATGTCGAGCACCCCTCGGAGGCGATGTGCCCGCGAGCCTTCTCCAACGCCTGCCGCACCTGATCCACGCTGGTCTGGTCGGCCCCGCTCTGGGCGAGTTCCAGAAGGTTCGCGGCGCACAGATCCTGGTCCATGGCAGCGATCTGCGCCTTGACGTCCTCCGTGGACTGACGCGCTCCCGAGGCCGACTGGCGGATGCCGGCGACTTCGTCGAGTCTCGCGTCGAGATTCGCGTGCAGGGCGTTGAGGTCGGCGATCAGGCCGTCAAGAGTGACCGTGTTGTCGGCCCCGGAAACCTGGAGGTCGGCTGCGCTGGCTTTGGCCCGGGCCACCAGTGCGCTGACCTCACCTCCGGCGGATTGGACGGAGTCGACGATCTGCGGCTGCAGGACGACCAACTTCTTGTCGGTGTCCGCCACCATTTTCTGGCCGGTGGAGACGATGCTGCTGCGAAGTTCGCGCATCTTGCACGTCGTGGATGCGCTGTTGGCGCAGGTCTTGTCATCGGGATTGTCGGGCCCCAAGGAGGACAGCATCTGGGTGACGATGGCCTGACGGCACAGGTCCGTCGTTCCCGCGTAGGCATGAAGGTAGGCGGTCAGGTCGGAGATGCCTTCGTAGACGGAGGTCGGGCCCTGTCCCTCGGGGCGGGCATTCTTGTCGACACTGGCCGCACACCCTTGGCCGGTGATCGCGGGGGGCTTGACCTGTCGGCTGGTGTCGCCGAAGGTGGCCGCGACCGAGTTGATGCTGTCCACCAGCATGGAGACGGTGCTGGATTCACTGCTGCTCAGCGAGTTCGACAGCATCTGCGACAGGGCGGCAATGGTGGTGCCGGTCGATGTCATGGTCTCGGAGAGGCTCTTGGAGGAGGCGGTGAGGTCGCGCAGAGTGGTCGTCCCCAGGGTCTGTGAGGAATTGTCCAAGTCGTCCTTGACCTTCGTGACGATCTCCGACGCCTTGGTCACATTCGCATTGACCTCGTTGATGACTTCGATCGTGGCAGCGGTCAGTTGCGCTTCGGAGACGGGAGCGCCCGGGGTGAGTGCTGCAGTGATCGCCTTCGACGAAGGATCGGTGACGTAGCCGCGCTGGATCGCCAGATCGAACTGGGGAACCTTGAAATCCTCGGCCTGCACGACCAGGCGAAGCCGGGTGCTGGCGCCCATGCGAGGTGGAGCAAGGACGGTGGCCCACTGGACGACGGCCTTGCCTTCGGGGTCCTTGGACAGGACGCCATTGGTCACGGCGGAGGGGTCGGGGCCGGCGGTGACCACGGTGTTCGGCGAGGCGTCCAGGGCGGTCGAGGCGACGATGGTCAAAGGGACTCCGACCAGCGCCATCTCGCGGCGCGCGCTTCCGGCCACGTCATAGACGACCTCCTGCGGTCGCACTGTGAGGTTCTCGACGGTCAGGTCGATCGTCACCGGTCCGGTGACCCCCGTCAGGTCATTGAGATCGGTCCCGGCCTTGTCCTCGGTCTTCCATGAGGTGCGCACACGCACCGGCAGATCCTTGGCAACCTCGGAAGGCGCGTAGGTGGTGGGGGCAGGTACTGCGCCCTCGACCCCTACGGTCAACGTCGTCCCCTCGATCGAGGCCACTGCCCCATCCGTGCCCATCTTGACGTCCACCGTCTGCAGGACCGAGGATTCTGCGGCGCCGGCGGGAACGCCGCCGAAGAGGGGCACCATGAGCACCGCACATGCGAGAGCACCCCACCTCAGTCGAGCGGCACGCCCAATGCGCTGGTCCCGGGTGGCGTTCAGCGTGGTTGACTCGCTCACCGTTTCTCCTTCCGGTTGCGCGCAGGCCAGTGCGGTGGCCCAACTGGCCACCCATGCGCTCCGATGGGCATCATAGGTTGAGTATCAGTTGTGAGGCACCCCCAAAAATCGGGGGGACCGTCTGAACAGGCACATCGAGCCAAGGAGACAACCATCGACGTGAGCGGGGACCAGGGGACGCGGGTCCCCACGTTGGGCGCGAACTACCGCCTGACGGAGGTCATCGGACGCGGCGCCACAGGCGAGGTGTGGCGCGCGGTGGACACCCGCACCCACAACGAGGTGGCCGCGAAGATCCTGCGTCCGGAACACATGGAGAACCAGGACCTTCTGGACCGCTTCATGCGTGAACGGTCGATCCTTCTGGGCCTGCGTGGACCCGGAGTGGTTCCTGTCCTGGACCTGGTGGTCGACGGTGGCCGACTGGGCATTGTCATGGAGTACGTCCCCGGAGGATCCTTGCGGGACGTCCTGCGGGCCGAGGGCACACTGGCGCCGAACTTGGCGGTTCGCGTGTGTGCGCGCATCCTCGACTCCTTGGCGCTGGCGCGCGGACAAGGGATCGTCCACCGCGACGTCAAACCCGACAACGTCCTGCTGTCCAACCGGTGGCGCCGAACCGGCGAGGCCGACGTCCGCCTGGTGGACTTCGGGGTGGCGGGCATCGTCGCTGCCGGCCAGGGCCACAGGGTCTCCGGAATCCTCGGCACGCCCGAGTACATGTCACCCGAGCTGGTCTCCACCGGCAGCGCAGGCCCGGAGGGCGACGTCTACGGGGTCGGCGTGGTCCTGTACGAATTGCTCTGCGGCCACACGCCCTTCGGCCACGGGGCCGAACCCATGGAGGTCGCCAAGCGCCACGTGCGCATGTCGGCGCCTCCCCTTCCCGTTCCCGCCGACCTGTGGCGTGCGCTGTCACTGTTGTTGGCCAAGGACCCCCAGGCCAGACCCGCTCCTGCGGAGGCGGCCGGACTGCTGCGCGGCCTGGCCCCCGCCCTCGAGTCGCTTCCGGCGCTGCCGGGCCCAGATGGTGAGTCCACGCCGACTCCGACCTATCACCCGGCCACGATGGCTTTCCCCCTGGTGGAGCGGACCCCTCCGGCACCCGCAGAACCGAAGTCCACCTCCACTCCACTTTCCTTCCGTCGCTCGCGAACCCCCAGCGCCGCCACCGAGCCTCTGACTCCACTCGCCCCCGTCCACGTGCCCGCACCCGACGTGGGGGAGCCGGTGGGTCACACGGTGGTCCAACCACTGACTCCGCCCTCGTCCCCCGTCCAAGACGAACCCGAGGAGGAGACGCCGCCCTCCCTGTGGGCACGAGTGCGCCGGCCGCGGACACTGGTGCCCTTGATCGCCCTGGTCTGCGTTGCCCTTGCGGTGGGCGGATGGTTCATCCACCGCCATCTCACGCGGGTGGACTCGCCCCACAGCACGACCCCCCAGTCGGTCACCGGCCCGGTCTCCGCCACTGAACGCGGCACGGCCACGCCCACGGGTCTGGGCACGGAACTGGTGGCGAGTGTGGAGACCACTGATGGGTCGGTGCGTCTGACCGTGACCTACTCTGCGGAGAACGCTCCCCTGCAGGGGCCGTTCCTGCTGGTTCTGCCCCCCTTGGGGGACGAGGGCGGATGCCCGTCGATCTCCTGGGAGTCGCCTGCTGCCGTGACGAGGAACTCGACGGCTGTGACCGGCGTGTCCACCGAATGCGGGTGGGCCCTGGACCCGGGGCCGATCGCCCCCAAGTCCACCACGCAGATCAAGGCGCGTGTGGCTCCGGACACTCCGCTGGACACCCAAGCCCTGTCGACGTGGCTGCGTTCCGTCCACGCAGCCACCGCACAGGCGTTGGCCGACCCGGCCGTGGTCGGCAACGCCTACCCTGTCCAGCGCCTCTCCGGCATCCAGGTGCGGGTGCCCAGTCGAGTCGTGGTCAACACGCCGGTGCCGGTGACAGTGGTGCCCGTGTGGCCCTCGGGCACGGATGAAGCCAACCCCGTGTACGTCAGTCCGTCCAGTGGTGCCCCTTCGACGGTTCTGCAGGCGATCGCCGGTGGTGAGGCGGGCGTGCAGTTCTCGGACGGATGCGCAGGATCAGTGGTCGTGGCCAAGGACGGGCACTCCGTGGCAGCAGTCGGAGCGTCGGCCCAGTGCACACTCAAAGCGCGTGTGGGGAACTTCCTGAACCTGGACTCGAATACGTTTGCCGTGGTCAATTCGGGTGGCTGAGAT
This sequence comes from Schaalia sp. 19OD2882, assembly GCF_018986735.1. Taxonomy (NCBI): domain Bacteria; kingdom Bacillati; phylum Actinomycetota; class Actinomycetes; order Actinomycetales; family Actinomycetaceae; genus Schaalia; species Schaalia sp. 19OD2882. The sequence continues at coordinate 2,498,515 of NZ_CP065521.1, forward strand.
TTTTCACCACATTTTGAAGTCCCCCTGTGCATGAACTCAGTCCCAGTGTTAGTCTCGGCGGGACATGTGTTGTCCACACCACACGGAGGTATGTCATGTCAGGCAGAGTTCTCAGCAGTGAGCAGGCCAAGACCGCAATCACCCAGTTGCAGAACATCATCAATGGTGGCTTGACCGATCAGATCAACGCCCTGAACACGCAGGGTCAGACCCTTTCCCAGCCTGACGTGTGGGACGGCCCCTTGGCCGAGACCTTCCGCAGCTCGACCTGGCCCGAGACCAAGGCCGCCCTGGACAAGGCCAAGCAGGAGCTGGAGGAGCTTCGCGACCAGCTCCAGAAGATCTCCCAGAACATCATGAGCGCCGGCGGCGGCGCCTGATCTCCACCATCGGGGGTCTGCAGGTGCGCGGGGCGAGTCTCGTGCACACGCAGGCCCCCGCCGGGCATTTCGGGCCGTCGCAGTACCCGTCGACTCCATCACCCGCGTTCCGCTTTTCCGCCCCCAGTAGGTGGCAACATGCCGCAAGGATCCGACCAGATTGGTCCACTCGCCGGTATTGACGAGGACGTGCGTTTTGACAGGCGCGCGGCTGTCGACTTCTCCGCGGCGTGCCGTGTCACGGCGACTGTGATCGGCAATCAGCGTCCGTCGCGCTCTTCGTGGGTGAGTGCCGCGTTGGCGGACTTCAAGGGCTATTACGCGGACTTGTTCTCCCAGAACGCGCAGGTGGAGGTCAGTGATGCGGAGAAGATTGCCTCGGCTTTGCGTGATGCCGCATCGAAGGTGGGGCGTCTGGCTGCGGAGGCTCGTAAGGAGCAGGAGCGTCGTGAGACGGGCCGCCAGTGGAAGCGCGATCATGACAATCGCAATTGGGCTGAGGTGACGTGGGACTTCCTGTTCGGTGAGGATCCACCGCCGATCGGTCCTGCGGCTGAGCCGATCGTCGATTCGGCTCCGGCTCCGGTTCCGGAGCCTCGCACGCCTTTGACGGGGACGGGCGCCTCGGGCGGCAGGTCGTCGGCGCGGGCTTCGGACCTGCGGGCGTTCGCAACGAATTCGGAGGGCGCGAACACCGACTTGTCCACCCGGGCCACGAAGCTGCGTTCGACCTACGAGGCGTTCAGTGCCGGCTGCGGGTGGGGGTCTGTGGATGCCAGTGGCGTGCTGTCGGCCTTCGACACATACATTGCGAACAATGGCAATGACGTGTCGTGGGCGAACACGGTGGCCGCGGCGTTCGAGGCGGCGGGCTCTGATGGGTCGGTGGCCACGATCTCGAATGCGTCGGTGGAGGCGGCGCTGGCGGCTGCAGGAGTGGACGCCTCACGCGCCCCGATTGCGGTGAATCCGGCTTCTGTTGCCGGTGGCCAGGTGACCACGGGGTATGCGGATGATCCGGTGAACACCGCGACCGGGAATTTCGTCGAGCCGGAGATTGATCTGGCGTTTGCGGGTGGGTGTTCGGCCTTGGCGTTCACCCGCATGTACAACTCGACCACCCGGGGTGTGGGTGGGTTCGGACCGGGCTGGTCCAGCCCGGCTGATGAGCGTCTTGTCCTGGGGGACGAGGGTGCGGTGTGGCGCCGCGATGACGGCGCCGAGGTGGCCTTCCCACGCCTTGGCGCGGGGTGGGACCGGGCGGTGGGGGCCAGCGTGTGGCTCACCCGCGAGGAAGGCTCCGAGGACCATGGCGGGGCAGTGTTCGTCATTTCCGATGCGTTGGGCGCACGGTGGGCTTTCGACGAGGCCGGCCACCCCTTGTGGTCCTCGCGCGGCGCGGGCACGGTGGTGCGGCGCGTGTGGGACGGCAAGCGCTTGGTGGCTCTGGTGCATGAGCGAGGCCGTCGCCTTGACGTGGAGTGGGAGGCCAGCGCATCGCGCGCGTACGCGCCTCGGATGGGCGTGTGGCCGAGTTCTCCTATGACGAGGCCGGGCGCCTGGTGGAAGCCAGGGCCGATTCGGGGCGCCGCTCCTACGAGTGGGACGACGCCAGCGGCTTGGTGTGCCGTGTGGTGGATGCCGACGGGGTGCGCGTGGTGGACAACACCTACGACGCCAAGGGACGTGTGGCCACCCAGACCTCGCCCCATGGGCGCATCTCGCGGTACGCGTACATGCCGGGCCTGGTCACCGAGGTCTCCGACGAGGACGGGGCACGGGCGAACACGTGGGTCCATGACCCGATGGGCCGTTTGGTCAGTGTGACGGACGCCGAGGGAGGCGAGCAACGGGCGTCGTGGGACCGGTGGGGCAACCAGGTGATGGTGACCCTGCGCGATGGTACGCGGGTGGTGCGCGAGTTCGACGATCGTGGCCGCATGGTCACCGAAGCCGAGCCCGGGGTGCGCACCCACATGACGTGGGACGCTCTGGACCGCCTACGCCGGGTGAGCGTGACGCCCGAGGGCGGGCGCGAGGCCGTCACCGTGTTCGACTACGAGGGCGAGGGTCGGCACCCTTGCCGCATCACCGATCCCGAGGGCGGCCTGACCCAGGTGGAGTGGCGCGAGAACCTGATGGTGGGCGTGGTGGATCCGACGGGTCGGACCACCGAGTTGGAGTACGACACTTTCGGCGACATTGTCGCGGTGGTCAATGGTGCGGGCGAGCGCGCCACGCTGACTCGTGACGAGGCTGGGCGTGTGGTGGCTTCGACCTCTCCTGCGGGGCGGGTGACCCGCTTCGAGTACGACGAGCGCGGAGCGGTGGTGCGCCGCATTGACCCTGACGGTGCCGCTTGGCGCTACGAGTACTCGGATGCTGGACGCTTGACGGCGACGGTGGACCCGCTGGGTGCCCGGTTGGAGGTCTTGCGTGACGAGTCCGGCTCGGATGTCGGCTCGGTCGATGCGGTGGGCAGGCGATTGTCGAAGGAGATCGATGACCTGGGCAACACCAGTGCCGTGTCCTTGCCGGACGGGTCCCGCTGGGAGTTCGTCCACGACGCCTTGTCCCGAGTCAAGCAGGTCACGGATGCGTCGGGGGCGACGTGGTCCTTGGAGCACGATGCCGTGGGGCATGTGGTGGCCGGGGTGGACCCGATGGGACTTCGCCGCCAGGCATCGATCGGAAGTGCGGGCTTCGGCGAGACGCTGAGCGACGGGACCTCCACGTGGACGATGAAGCACGACCCACTGGGGCGCCTGATCGGCCAGGCCGGCCCCGATGGGGCCGCCACCGCGTGGCGTCATGACTTGTGTGGCCGGGTGGTAGAAATGGTCGACCCTGATGGGGGCCACACCCACCTCGAGCGTGACAAGGCGGGACGGGTCACCCGGGTCATCCTGCCCTCGGGCGCGTCGTATTCGTACGAGTACGACCGGGCAGGCCGGTGGTGTGCGTCGGTGTCCACCGGCGGGGCCCGTTTCGGCATCGAATACGACCCCGACGGGCTGATCGTGGCGGAGACGTGGCCCACCGGCGAGGTCGTGACCACCGAGTACGACCTGTGTGGGCGACCCGTGCGCAGGGTCGAGCCCGGCAAAGGCGTGACCACCATGGCCTGGGACGCATGCGGGAGAGTGGCCCGCTTCCGCGACTCCTACCACGGCAGGGTCAAGTACGCCTACGACCCGGCAGGCCAGGTCATCGCCGTGACCAACGCCTTGGGTGGCACCACCCGTCTGGACTACGACGAGGTCGGCAACCTCATCCGGGTCACCGACCCGGCCGGCGGGGTCACCACGCGCACCTTTGATGCGATGGGGCGTGTGGCCTCCTCCACCGACCCGTTGGGGCGCACCACCCGCTACACCTACGACGCGGTGGGACGCATGACCCGCTTGGTCGACCCGACAGGTGTGGAACGCAGGTGGGGCTTCGACCCGGCCGGCCGACCACAGAAACCGTGGGCGGACAATTGCGTCGCACCTACCACGTGGACCCGGCCGCGCGTTCCATGCGCGTGACGGACCACGTGGGCGATGAGTGCGAGGAATGGCAGTGGTGGTGGAATTGGCGTGGAGACTTGGTCCACAGCACCCAGGACGGCCTGCACACCAGGTGGGAACACGACCTCGACGGGCGCCTGACCCGCTTGACCCGGCCTGATGGGGAGGCCACCCGTTTCGAGTACGACGCCGAGGGACGGGTGTGCGCCTTCACCCGTGACGGCGTGGGGCGCCTTGCCGTCGAACGCGACATGTTGGGGCGCACGGTTGCTGCACATGGGGACGGCATCCACGTCACGTGGCAGTGGGAGGGCGGGTTCCTCGCCCGCCAGGTCGTCCACCAGGACGGCCAGGCCACGGAGGTCACCTTCCAGCGCGACCAGAACGGCCGCATCCTGGCCCGTACCGTGGACGGGGCCACCACCAGCTACACCTACGACGACGCCGGCCAACTCACCAGCGCCCGAACCCCCGATGGGAACCTGCACACCTTCACGTGGGACGTCCTTGGCCGCATGACCGGCCACGACGGACCACCGGGCGCGTACCACTACAGTCACGACCAGGCTGGCCAGCTGGTACGGGCCATCGGCCCCGACGGCCAGGTGGACTACACCTACGACAACCTCGGCCGACGTGTGCGCGAACAGTGCCCCACCGGCCAACGCCGCTACACCTGGGACGAGAACGACCACCTCACAAAGGTCACGACCCTGGTCAAGGACGGCGACCGCCTCCAGGCGGGCAAGGAATGGGAGTTGACCTGGGGCCCGGGCGGGGACTTGCGTTCCATCAACACCACCCCCCTTGTCTGGGACCACCACATGGGCATCCCCGTCCCCATCAGTGCTGGCAATGCGCGGGTGGATGTGGCCGCCGGATTGACATCCATCACCCAACTCGAGGGCGCAGATGGAACCCACGGTGCGAGCCCGGCCCACGGCACAGGTGACCCGGGTGAATGGACCTCGGGTCCGGCAGGTGGCGCCACCCGAACTGCCGTGGCTCCCACGTGGGCCACGACCTGGAACGATCCGTGGGCGACCCCCACCGGGCTTGCGCGCGTGGGCGAAGGCGTCACCATCAGTTCTCGCGCCACACTCGGCTTTGACGCTCTGGAGATCATTGGGGCCCGCGTCTACGACCCCGCCACGGCCTCGTTCTTGTCGACCGACCCCCTTCTGGCACCCGCTGAAGCCGGGTGGGGGCACAACCCCTACTCCTACGCCGCGAACAACCCCATCGGCATGGCCGACCCGACGGGCCTCAAGCCCGTCACAGAGGAGCAACTCCACGCCTACGCCAACGCCCACTCGGGCGTGGTCAGCCAAGCCTGGAACGCGGCCTCAAGCTGGGTCAAGGACAACTGGCAGTACATTGCCGCGGCCGCGGTCGTCACCGCCGGCGTGGTCATGTGCGCCACCGGGGTCGGGGCGGGCATCGGCGCCGCCATCCTCATCGGCGCCGCCACCTCCGAAGCCTTCTCCGCCGGAGCCCAACTGGTCACCACCGGCACCATCGACCCCAAGCGTTTGGCCACCGACATTGCCATCGGTGGAGCCACCGGCCCCATCGGCAGCGGCGTGGGTTCAGCGGTGGGCGGGGCCTTGGCCCGCACAGGACTGTGCCAAGCAGGACGCAACATCCTCACCGGAGCCGCCTCGGCCGCCGTCGAAGGCGGCGTCTCAGGCGGCCTGGACTACCTGGCCGGCCCCGGCCCCCACAGCGTCGAAGGCTTCGTCACCAGCATGGGAACAGGCACCCTGCTGGGCGGCGCCTTCGGCGGTGGTGGTGCTGCCATCGCCAACCGCATGAAGGGCTTGACCGGGTGGGCCTGCTTCACAGGCGAGACCCCCGTCGTCATGGCCGATGGGACCCGCAAGCCCATCAAGGACATCGAGGTGGGCGAGCACGTCCTGGCCCACAACCCCCACACCGGAGCCGACGAGGCCCGCGAAGTCCTCCAAACCCACACCCACGACGACACACCGATCTGGCAGATCCACACCGGCGACCACGGGGTCATCCGCACCACCCGAACCCACCGCTTCTGGGTCCAGGGCAAAGGCTGGACCCGGGCCTGCGACCTCAATACCGGCGACCAGCTGCAGGCCACCCCGGACGCCCCCACCACGCACGTCACCTCCGTGGAGGACACAGGCACCACCGCCACCGTCCACAACCTCACCATCCACGGCCTCACCAACTACTACGTGCAAACCACCACCGGCACCACAGTCCTCGCACACAACACCTACGATCCAACGACCCCAGGCTTCTCACCGGCCATCGCGGTACAAGATGTTGCGCGCTCAGTGGCAGAGCAGGGTGAAGACGTGCTCAAGGCTGCCCTGTCACAAGCTCAATTGAGAGCGATGCAGCGCCATCCATGGCTGAGGCCGGTCTACTTGGGCACAGCAGTTCACAATTTGACCGCGGACTCACTTGATGACATCTTTGGGCGAGGCGTCTTCAAGTACAATGCCAGCAACGGCCCCGATTTCATTTACACGCCGACCGGCACCAATATCGAATTGTCAACCATCAAAGGCCTTGAGAAGCACATCATGAAAGCCGCCACAGATCCACGTTATGCAGACTGCTTTTTCGTGACAGACTAGCAAACCACCGACATTGCAGCCATGGAATCACGGAAGAAAGGTGGGCCAATAGGACATGTACATCTTGAACATGCCACACAATCTGGGCACGATGCTCACCAGTGACACACAGAGAGTGGTTGGCGAGGACTGGTCGAATGCGAAAGTTGATGAGTTCGCCGTCAATGGAACCTTGTTCGAGGACTGCATATTCGACCGACTCAGGGTGAAACAATTCAATACCGGCGGACTTGGAGTGGTGACCGAGTTTGTCAACTGCTCCTTCGAAGATGCCAACATCATTTTCCGCTCAAGCAATCCCGCCAGCTTCATTGACTGTTCATTTCGAGGCGCGCGACTGCGTGGAATTAACCATGACAGACTCACCCTGATTGACTGCGACTTTCGGGAGGCAGTCCTACGCCAGTGCATCTTTCGTGCGCACTCGATTCTCTCCAAGCATGAGGACTCAAACCCAATCCCTAACGAAATTCGCGGAAACAATTTCTCAACTGCCACGCTCGTCGACTGCGCATTCCGCCTTGGGGTGGACCTGACCCTGCAACAAATGCCCACAGGTGCAGACTATGCTTGGACGCCCGATGGAGACAAGGCTTTGGACCGGGTCGAAGCACTCGTCAACTCCTGGTGCGACACCTTCCCTGAAGACCATGAGGAATTCGAAGGCTGGCTTGAAATCTGGCGCGAGGACTTGCAAAACGGACAGCACCATCTGTTTGTGACACACCACAAACCAACAATGAGTGAGCGAGGTTTCGCGCAGATCCGGCAGGCGATTCTGAACACATGAGTGTTCAGGGCAGATTCGACAAATCGCTCAATCCTGACTCAAGCAACTTGAGTGACCCGGTTAGGGGGTTGAGTCGATTCCGAGGGTGGTGAGGATGGTGCGGGTGTCGCGGTTGAGGGGTCTGCGGCGGTGTAGGCGTGGGCGCCCGGGCGGATGGTGATTTCTTGGAGGGGGCGTAGGGTTCGCGCGAGTTTCTTGATGCTGATGCCGGTGGCGGTTTGGAAGTGGCGGGTCACGGCCAGGGCGGTGATGACTGACATGCACACTGCTTTTTGGACAGGTGATCGAGAGGAGATTGAGGTGGGTTCTGAGGGCGGACTGTGTGTCGGAGATGCCGAGTTCTTGCGCGAGCACCTGGACGAGGTGGAAGCCATGATGGCTCCCGAGAAGTGGAACGACTTCCGACGCGATGTTCAGCGCGCCGCAGTCGAACAGCAGAAGAAGGAGAATTCCGTTCGCCACGGGACTGCGTTTGAAGGTGTTTTGCGTTTGAGTTCGGGGAGGATGTCGCTGGCGGGTTTGGTCCAAGAAAACAGTGTGCTGTGATGGTTCTGTCGCGTGTCAAACCATGTGGCGGGGCTGTTGTGCAGGTCCTGAAGGAGTGTTCGGCCATGGGTGGGTCACCGTCCATTCCGGCGCAGATGAAGACCCGGATCGTGTTGAGTGTGCTGGCCGGCGAGGTCTCGGTCGTCGAGGCCGCACGCAGGGAGAAGGCCACTGAGCAGTCGATCGGCAGGTGGAAGGGGTCACTTCCTGGAGGCCGAGCGAGCCGCACTGGTGGCAGGCCGATCTGGCCGGTCCTCACGTGAACAGCACTCGGGTGGCCTCGGGTGGCTGAACCGACCCCGGGCGCTGGGTGAAGCCCACCTGGAGGTGCGGGTGTGGAACAAGGTCAGCCGAGGGCCGCTTGGGCCCCTCACAGGACCTCGAGGTGATCCGCGTGGAGGCGGTCATGTCGAGGGCGAGGTTGTGCGGGCTGCTCGACATGCCCGAACGCACTTGGCGCCGTTGACAGGCCAAAACCCGCGCTGCGGCCCCTGTGAGGGGCCCATGACCGCCTCCTGCCCGTCAAGGGGTGCGAGACCTCGTCCTCAAGCACGCATTGACTCACCCGGCGTGAGAGCACCGTAAGATCTGGGCGAAGGTGCACCACGAGGGTCACGAGGTCTCCGTCCACAGTCTTGCATCCGCTGCGCGATGAGGGCCTGATCCTTTCCGCAGGCCACCAGAAGGAACACCGCAGACGGAAACAACGCAGCACTTCGCGCAGACTCCAACGCAGCACTCAGACAATCAGTAAGGGATCTTTTCCATGGAAACCGTTGACCTCCCCCTCGCACCGGAGCCCCCATCCCTTGGAGGGGCCACTGACCTCCTTGGCATGTTGGGTGAACACCCGCAGCTCCACCATCTACCGGAGGTGGAAGTCTTTGCTCCGATCACCCCGGCCCGGTGGATCGCGGACCAGAGCGCCCTCGTCTTCGCCCGAGGACGTGTCGGAGAACGCCTGGCACTGGACGCACACACGGGAGGCGTGGTCGTCCTCGTCGACATGGACGAGCACCCAAGGCCGGTCAACTCCAGCCTGGAGGCGTACAACGCCTGCGTGGACGCTCTCGCCTTCGGCGCCCCCTACAACGACGACCCCGACAGCGACCAGGACCCGCTGACAGAGGCGACCCTGGCCCTGCTGCGCACATTCGAGGAGATCGACCCGGGTTGCGCCGATGACGACCGTTTCTGGAGTGAGATCGCCTGGGACGTGTCCATGGGAAGCTGGTCCTCAGACGACCTGACCCGTAGTCGGCCAGTCTGACGAGAGGGAGCCGAAACACTCCGCTGGGAATGCAAGCGGACCTACGGGGGCACGCCCGGTCAGAGACTTCGGTGTGTCAGTCGGTTCAAGCATTGTTGGTGGCGGTCCGCTTCCGCAGAGCCCGAAGGACGCGGCAAACGGAGCCTCAACTTTCCTTAGTGCAACTGATGCGCGACAACTACTCAAGAGCGGTAAACTCCATGAGCCAACCGAGAGAACAACCTTCCGGAAGGACTTGCGGTACACGCAGACGGTGCGGATGTTGGCGGAGATGCGCCGCAGGGGCACCGAACGATTTTCCCAACAGTTCAGATGACAGCAGACGAGTTCAACGAAAAGCTGAAATATCTTCCTTGGAACCGTATTTCAGAAGGATGATAAGTACGCAACCCGCACAGCAGATCATTCAGCGTTCGTGCAACCTCGCCTGGGAATCCACGAGGCTGCTTGCTCAGAGCGACGCCCGGCTTCAGCTCTACGAGGTGCTGAGATCCTGGATCGAGCCCACACCCGGCGAACACCCCACCGCGCCACTACGCCGTCGATTCGCGGATGTGGCCATGCTCGCCGGTCATCTCTCGACAGATGACTTTGCCCGCTTGTGTCCCCTGATACTTCCCACCCTGTTCATGGACAAGCGGCGCGGAACGATGCTGCGCTTGCTCGGTCACCTGAGTTTCGACCAGATGCGCTCGATCGGCTCCCCGTATCGAGGAGGAGGTCAACAGTCCCATCCAGGACTACTGGACCTACTGGGATGCCGCAGTCGTGCGCCACTGCCTAGTGGTTGTACGAGGAGCGAGACCGAGTCATCGAGAAGGCGCGAGCCCACGAAGACCCGGAATCGCCCGTGCTGATCTCCCCGGAGGTCGACGACTCCTCGTGGGAGACTCGCAAGGTCGAGGTCTTCCCCGACGGGCGGATGGGGTTCGCCACCGCCGATCACGAGGTCGGGGGTTCCATCCGCGCGGAGGTTCCCCAGCCGTGCCTGGACGACATCAATGCCGAAAGCGAGTTCAACGCCGTGACCATCGATGCCCGCACCTTCGAGGTTTTGTGGTCACTGGCCCACCGCGACGAAGGACGACCACGACCCCTGACGAGTTCTCCCGATTCCTCATTGACGAGGGCGTGCGCGAAGACAGTTTCGTCCACCGTCTTCGCTTCATCAGTTTCGATCCCGAGGGCGCCCGGCGCACCCTGGAAGCCGTGCGCGCCCTCGCAGACGCGCTGCCCGCGCAGGTCAACGCGCAGGCGGTTTCGGACCTCATGTACCTGCCGATTCTGGCGTACTGGCGACCCGACGCTTTGCCGGAGGAACAGCAGTCACAGCTCGACGTCTTCGTCGGCGACCTGTTCGACGCATTGCTGCCCCTGCAATCCAATCACTGACGGCCGCTACGCGGAAGGACCTGCCATGAACGACCTGCCGCCAAGCGGTGACCAGGCGGATCGGGGAGCAAACCAAGAAGTCCGGCGAGGAGCCTGACGCCTTCTAGCGGGCGGAACTGGTTGCCAAGATCGAGACAGAAGAGAAAGTGCGCGGGACACGCAAAGTGTTCGCAGCCTTTGACTACCCCTTCAGTGTTTCGAGGAGCCTGTCGGCGATATGGGGCTCTTTGCCGTTGAGTGTGGGGTAAGGGCGGCGCGCCGAAACGTTGGGGTGCACCGGGTAGGGGTCGAAGCCCTTGAGGATCAGAGGACTTCTACCTCTTTTGATCGTAAGGACCTCGACGTGGATGAGCCGACTTCGTGCTGTTGTCAGAGCGACCATTGCGAGCGATGCGACTTGCTGGCTGGGTTGCCAGGACTGAACGCGATCTCGGTTGTGCGTGAGGGCGGTGACGCGTTGACGATCACGGTGGATTCGCCGCCGACAGTGATGGGCTGCCGAGGATGCGGGGGCATCACCCACGCTCATGGCCGGGCCGCTGTGTACCAAATTGATGCGCCAGCTTTCAGTCCACCGATGCGGATCGTGTGGCGCAAGCGCCGCTGGCTTTGCCCAGAGGTCTGCTGCCGGGTCACTTCGTTCGTCAAGCAGGACGAGAACATCGTGGTGCCGTGCGCGAAGTTGACGGCGCGAGCGGCTCGATGGGCGATCGAGCAGACCAATCGCGAGCACGCCTCGTCAACGGTGTCCGACGCCAGCTTGGCTGCGGCTGGCGTACGGTGTGGGACGCGATCAAACCACTCCTACAGGCTGCGGCCCAGGACCCGGCCCGGTTCGAGGAGGTCACCCGACCTCAGGGGGGCGAACACATCAGGCACCACGTGTCCACCAAGCCGATCGAGGACGGCGGGCGTGGCCCGAAAGAGCTGACCGAGATAGTCGATGTGTCCCTGCACCCCGACAGCGCAGGAGAGCTCAGGGTCAGGGCGCGACTACTGGACCTCGTCCCGGACCGCTCTGCTCTGACCTACTGCAGGTGGCTGAGCGATCGCGGCGATCTCTTCCGGGCGCAGGTTGAGGTGGCAACACTCGACCCATTCCACGGGCACAAGAACACCATCGATGACCAGCACGAGGACGCCCGCTCGATCCTGGATGCCTTCCATGTTGTCAAGCTCGCCAGCGCCACCTCTTGGCTGATCGGAGTGCCGCTAGCGGGACCTCGGATCGCGCTCGCCTATGTCACTGCCTTTCTGGGTTGTCACACGCCTGGCAGAAGAGTTCAGAGCGAGTCCTTTCGCAGGATGTAGGGGTTCTCTCGCATTACTGACCGGATGGGTCCAGCCGACAGCGCAGTTTGATCGGCAAGTCTCCTGTGACTAGCCTGAGGGTATGAGCAATGATCGTAACAAACGCCCAAGCCGAGGGGAAGAGATTGCCTTCCTTGCCATGGAGCATGTTCTTGGCGTCGAGATCAAACTTGCTGATGCCGGCGCTGGAGACAAGATGCCGGATGGTGTCTGGGTATATCCAGATGATGGAGACAAACGAGCCATTGTTGAGATCACCTCACCACCTGACACAGAATATATGAAGAGTTGTGCGGAAGCCAAGAGGACTGGTGAACACCATATTGAGAGCGGATCGATAACATTATGCCCGGGCGGACTTGCGCAAGCATTAACCGAAATACTCTCGAAGGACTGGGCTACAGAGAATTTCGACAAGCTCTTGGCGCAGCCGGCCGATGAGCGACACCTCTTTCTGTCCGGCCTGAGCTACAGGAACCAGTTCTACTTCCACCTACTTTCCGAGAAATGTGACGACGGAATTGAGCAGGTCGGCGACCTTGTTCTGCCCGAGGGAATCTCGGATGTCTGGTTCGCTGGTTATTCGACACGTCATCATCTGCAACGGGACACGTTTGACCTTTACTTCACAAGGTTCCAAGTGTCATCGGGCTGGCACTGCCACAAGGTGCTTATTCGGGAGCAGCACTTGCCATCGCCGGAGCCAAGCATGGCCGATGACTGGTTTCCCAAGCACTTGCGACAGCCAAAGGACCGAATGATTAGGCACCCAAATTACTGAGGTTGATTCGAACACCCTCACGTAATCACTTGGCAGCACAACAGAGCCTTCACGCAACAAGACTTTGCTGGCTCTTCGCGACTCGCAGTTTGGTTGGGGGTCCGAGGCCTCCCGTTTCCAGGAGCGGTCTGGCATTGCAGTGGGTGAGCTTGCGGAAGCTGAAGGCTGAACTGTGTAGGTGTTCGAGCCGGCCATGATCGCCTCGGTGAGGCTGTTGGAAGCGCAAGACCGGTCGAAGTGGATGGAGATGTCTGTGGCACCTTTGTTCAGGGTTCGGTCGAGTACTATGACTCCACGCAGGGTGGAGGGCACGCCGCTGCCGATGGCGACGATGAGGGCCTGCGTGAGTCCGCACCCCTTGGCAAGGCGGGGTGACCGATAGGCCGTGATCATCTACTGGTCGACGCTTCAGAAGGCTTCAACCTCAATGTGGCGGTCAGTGGTGAACAACATGGCCAGGCGGGTCTTCTGCCCGGTGGTGAGGAGCTCAAGGCTGGTGCGCAGCATCCGGCGGGCCCGGTACGGCGGAACACAATCGCGAGCATGGTGGCCATGAAGCTGCTGCCGGGCACGTTGCCAACAGTGGTCGAGTGGGCGACCAGCCAACCGGACTACTTGGACCGGAACGCGTACGGGGGTGGCGGCCTTGGAGCCCGTGAAGGCATCCATTGCGACAACCTCCACTGCGGTCCGCCAAGCTTGCGGGCGGGCGGTGAGCCAAGTCTTGATCGCTTGCTTTGGAATTGGAATGGTCTTCGACCATGCCAACAGGCGAGCCGGGCCGGTCTCATTCCTGATTGGGGTGAAGTCGATGACCCCCGATGACGTACTTGTCACCTCAACGGGTGCCTCGCCACACATGTCCGCATTTGCTACAGCGCTAACGGAGCATGGTGACCAACAAGACGCCCGGCAGGCAAACGAACGGCTCGTACGCCATGCGGTCTCCCGGCAGACCGCTCTGGCAGTCACACCGCCGACATCACTCGCCGCGTTTGAGGACTCGGCGAATAAGCACCACCTGATTCGGCTCGATCCGGTGGCCGACCGACGACCTCCAAGCCAAGCCCGTCTAGGCGAGTTAGCGTACTCAGGTCGAGACGAACGAAGGTAGCGTTGGGCAGCGTCGAGGTCTTCCAGATGAGCGGTGTGAGAACTTCCACCCTTGAACCCTCATCCACAGACCGACACACCCGCCCAGACCATTACCTCTACACCCTCAACCGCCAGAAGCAGTCTCACCTGAGTGTTCGGGGATAACTCAGACAATTCTTGTACTGAAACCCCAAACCTCCTGGAGGACCTGGAGAAAGGCACCATCGGCCCGGTCCACTTCTGGGTGCACAGCGATGACAAGATCGTGGAGATTGGGCTCCCCTTGGATGAAGGAAGGTCCGATGAGATCTTGGCCAACCACCCACGGGCACCAAGGCATGGAAGGTCAAGCACGCAGATCTGAGGCGAGTCGGCCTCGATCATGCTGGGACACGGCTACCTGACATGGGGCACGGATGGCGCCGCCCTCGCGACTGCAGACAGTGTCCACCCGTCTCCCGCGTCCTTGCTGCACAAGACCCTGCCCTTCGCACAGAACCTCGGTCCAAACCGGAACCCGGCGAAGGGCGTGTCACCGGCTTCTCAGTGAACGAAGTGCACGCCGTCGCCCTGGACCTGATTCGAGCCTTCAACGAGAGCGACCCGGGTTGCGCCGAGGACGGCCGCTTCTGGAACGAGATCGCCTGGGACGTGTCGATCGCCAGTTGGTCATCTCGACCTGGAGGTGTGAGCCTCACGAACCGCATCCGGCCCGCCAGCGCGCGAACCGCCCTCGCTGTTGAGGACCTGTCCGGTCATCCATCGCCCCTCGTCGCTGACCAGCCATTCGATGAGGCGCGCCGGGTCGTCGGGCCGGCCCACGCGCCCCATCGGGAACATGGGCTCGATCATCGCCCACGTGTCGGCGTCCATCCAGCCGGTGTCGACGGGCCCCGGATTCACGCAGTTCACCGTGATCCCCCGGTCGGCCAGTTGATCGGCCAAGGTCAGCGTGATCCCCGCGAGCGCCGCCTTCGACGCCCCGTAGGCGACCTCGCCGGGCAAGGGTCCCAGCCCTTGCCCGGAGGTCATGAGGATGACGCGCCCTCCCGCACGCCCGTCGTGCTGGCGCGCGAATTCCTGGGTCAGCAGGATCGAGGATCTGGCGTTGACGGCCCAGTGGGTGTCGAGCATCCGGGCGTCCAATTCGCCCAGCGCTCCGTCGCCTCCAGACCGTGCGTGGTTGCACACGAGGATGTCCACATGGCCGAATTCCGAGGTGGCCCGGCCCATGAGGGCCTCGGGGCGTCGGCCTCGGCCAGGTCCGCGGCGACGTCGACCACCCGCTGGTCGGGCCGCGAACATGCCGCCTTCACCTGGGCGACGAGGGCGTCCAGGTCGTCCCCTCCCCACGGTTGGTCGAGGTCGTGGGGGCGATGGTGTGCCAGGACGAGGTCGACGCCGCGCGCGGCCAGACGAGTGGCCACGGCGAATCCGATGCCCTTTCTGCGGCCCACGCCCGTGACGAGGGCGACCCTGCCGTCCAGCGTGTTCTCAGCTGCGTTCATACTTCGACCCTGGCGGCGCCGCAGGCGACGGCGGGCCCGTTCTTCGGTCGGTCGCGACGATGCGCCCACTGCTACCGACTGTGTGACGCTCATGTCGACGTTGTGACCCACGAGCCGACGTCGCAACGTCGGCACGAAGACAGCAACGTCGGCACGAAGACATCAGCATCGATCGGACGAGCCCGAAGATTCGCCGTCGTCACGCCCGCGCCGGCCGTTCCTCCGCATTCTCGGACCCGATCGGGTACGAGGGCGAGGCGAGCGCCCTCGACCTCAACACCTCCCACGCTTCTCCGGGCATCCCACTGCGACGCCGGACGCCCTCGAAGAAGCGGTCGATGGCCACCATCTCCTCGGGAGCATGCTCGCAGTGGTCACTGGCCATGAGTGCACCGATCGGAGTCTTCACCAGCCCCCATGCGAGGGCGTGCAGTGCTCGGCGGCGCCACCCTGTCCTGCCTCCGACCGGGCTTGCGGGGCCCATCCGCACTCCGCAGCGGCGCAGCATCTGGTACCCCTCGGACACGGCCTCCAGCACCCGGCCGATGTCCTTCCAGGTGGCGCGGGTCAGCCGGTAGCCTGTGGACCAGCACAGATGGACCACAGGGATGATTTGCGCCAGGTGCTGCTTGAGCCAGGCGTCCATGTTCGGCTCCCACGTGAGGCGGCACCCCGCCCCACGGAAGGCGGATTCGACCAGGGGCCGAACGGCCGGATCGCACTGTCCCCGCAGCGGGCCGACGACCAGCGGCAGACCCCAGTGGATGGAAACGACCCTGTTTGCCTCACGTCTGCCCGCGGTGAGCTGGAAACCGAAGAGGACGCTCCTGCCAGGGCCGCCGGCTTTCATCGCCTCCAGCGCCTTCTCTCCCTCGGGATTGTTCCCGATGAAGAGCACAGTGGGGCTCGCATTCGCCGCGACGACGGGAACCACAGAGCCCAGCTGGGTCCACTGCATGGCGACCAGGAGCAGGTCGTAGCGGTCGTTCGGCGCCAAGGAGTCGATGACTCGAAGACGATCCACCGTCGTGCGCAACTGCGCCCAGTGTCTGATCCGCAGGCCGTCGCTCTCCAGGGTCTCCTTCCACGGTCCTCGCGCAAGGACGATGACGTCATGGCCCGCCCTGGCCAGGGTGTGCGCCGTCAGCGCTCCGATCACTCCGCATCCGAACACCAGAACCCTCATGTCCCCAGTGTTCCAGCGGCCCACCCGCGACGCGCGGTGTCCGAACATCTCGCCCTGACCCCGACATCCAGTGCCCCTCGGGCGCCCGCACCCCTACATGTGGGGGTGCGACACGCCGATCTCGCACGCAAGTTTCTTGGACCGCGAAGCGTGATCCGGGCGTTTCCTCCACACCTTGTGCACGGCTGCGCCCACAATTGCACCGGGCGTCCTCCCGCATGATCCTCGGCCTCGCAAGGCCTCCAGAACCTCCCGCCCGGGCCCCGTCCACACCCCTTCCACAGGGCCTGTGCGGGACGTGTCACCGGACACACTCGCCACTACATCTTGGGGTCCGAGCCGACTTCAGCCACAAGGTGTAGTGTTGTCACACGTCGCCGGCGCAGCCCGTACCGAGCGAATGACACACACGTGATTACACGGATGTCACCCGGCCCGCGCGCCGGATGACACGCCCCCCACAAGAGCCGAGAAGAGGTCCTGCGATGACGATCACCGTCTACTCCAAGCCCCGCTGCCCCCAGTGCGACGCCACCTACCGCGTCCTGGACAAGCAGGGCATCGAGTACACCTCCGTCGACGTCTCCCAGGACTCCGACGCGCTGGAGTACATCAAGGGCCTGGGCCACCAGCAGGCGCCCGTCGTCGTGGCAGGCGACGACCACTGGAGCGGCTTCCGCCCCGACCGCATCAAAGCCGCCATCGCGCAGATGGGCCAGTCCGCCGGGCGCCTGGTCGCACAGGCCTGAGTCCGCGCACGGCGCGCCGCTCCGCCCTCGTCCCCCGACGAGGGCGGCCGCATGCCCAGCCGACACCACCCTCCACAACGACGCCCAGGACGAAGGAAGGGAACCGACATGGTCAACGTCGTCTACTTCTCCTCCGCGACGGGCAACACCCGCCGCTTCGTCGACAAGGTCGGACACCCCGCCCAGCGGATCCCCCTTCTGCCCAGTGAAGAGTTCCTGCACGTCAACCAGCCCTACGTGCTCATCGTCCCCACCTACGGGGGCGGGAACACCAAAGGTGCCGTGCCCAGGCAGGTCATCAAATTCCTCAACGACCCGGACAACCGCGCCCTGTGCATGGGTGTGATCTCCGCCGGAAACACGAACTTCGGCGCGGCATACTGTCTGGCGGGCGACATCATCGCCGCAAAATTGGGTGTTCCCCACATGTACAAGTTCGAGCTCCTCGGAACGGCCGAGGACGTCTCACGAGTTCGCGAAGGACTGAGCGAGTTTTGGCAGAGAATCTCACCGACACCGGCGTAGAGCCCGCCCCCAGCCCGGAGCTGGACTACCACGCGCTCAACGCGCAGCTGAACCTGTACGACGCCGACGGCCGCATCCAATTCGACGCCGACCGCCGCGCCGCACGCCAGTACTTCCTCACCCACGTCAACCAGAACACCGTGTACTTCCACGACCTGGAGGAAAAACTCGAGTACCTGGTCACCGAGGGCTACTACGAGAAGCAAGTCCTGGACCAGTACGACTTCGCCGACATCAAGGCCCTGTACAAGCAGGCCTACGCCCACAAGTTCCGCTTCCCCACCTTCTTGGGCGCCTTCAAGTACTACACGTCCTACACGCTCAAGACCTTCGACGGCACCCGCTACCTGGAGCGCTACGAAGACCGCATCACCATGGTCGCCATGTACTTGGCGCGCGGCGACGTGAAGCTGGCCCGGATCTTGGTCGACGAGATCATGACCGGCCGCTTCCAGCCGGCCACCCCGACTTTCCTCAACGCCGGCAAGGCCGCCCGCGGCGAGCTGGTCTCCTGCTTCCTGCTGCGCATCGAGGACAACATGGAGTCCATCGCCCGCGGCATCAACTCCGCCCTGCAGCTGTCCAAGCGCGGCGGCGGCGTGGCCCTGTCGCTGACCAACCTGCGCGAGGCCGGCGCCCCCATCAAGAAGATCCAGAACCAGTCCAGCGGCGTCATCCCCGTCATGAAACTGCTGGAGGACTCCTTCTCCTACGCCAACCAGCTGGGTGCCCGCCAGGGCGCGGGCGCCGTGTACCTGCACGCCCACCACCCGGACATCATGGCGTTCCTGGACACCAAGCGTGAGAACGCCGACGAGAAGATCCGCATCAAGACCCTCTCCCTGGGCGTCGTCATCCCCGACATCACCTTCGAGTTGGCCAAGCGCAACGAGGACATGTACCTGTTCAGCCCCTACGACGTCGAACGCGTCTACGGGGTGCCTTTCAGCGAGATCTCCGTGACCGAGAAGTACCAGGAGATGGTCGACGACGGGCGCATCAAGAAGAAGAAGATCAACGCCCGCCGCTTCTTCCAGACCCTGGCCGAGATCCAGTTCGAGTCCGGCTACCCGTACATCGTCTTCGAGGACACGGTGAACCGCGCCAACCCCATCAAGGGCCGCATCACCATGTCGAACCTGTGCTCGGAGATCCTGCAGGTCTCGGAGGCCTCGACCTTCAACGAGGACCTGTCCTTCAGCCATGTCGGCAAGGACATCTCCTGCAACCTGGGGTCCCTGAACGTCGCCAAGACGATGGATTCGCCGGACTTCTCGCAAACCGTCGAGGCCGCCATCCGTGCGCTGACCGCCGTGTCGGACCTGTCGAACATCGCGTCGGCGCCGTCGATCGCCCGCGGCAACTCGATGAGCCACGCGGTGGGTCTGGGTCAGATGAACCTGCACGGCTACCTTGCCCGCGAGCGCGTCCACTACGGTTCGCCGGAGGCTCTGGACTTCACGAACATGTACTTCATGACCGTCGCCTACGAGTGCATCAAGGCGTCGTGCGCCATCGCCCGTGAGCGCGGCGTGAGCTTCGAGGGCTTCGAGGACTCCGCCTACGCTTCGGGCGAGTACTTCACGAAGTACATCGAGGGCATGTGGGAGCCGACCACCGAGGTGTGCCGTGCCCTGCTGGCCAAGTCCCCCATCCACGTGCCCACCCGCGAGGACTGGAAGGCGCTGGCCGCGGATGTGGCGAAGTACGGCATGTACAACCAGAACCTGCAGGCCGTGCCGCCCACCGGGTCCATCAGCTACATCAACTACTCGACCTCGTCGATCCATCCGATCGTCTCTCGCATCGAGATCCGCAAGGAAGGCAAGATCGGCCGCGTCTACTACCCGGCGCCGTACATGACGAACGAGAACCTGGAGTTCTACCGCGACGCCTACGAGATCGGCCCGGAGCCGATCATCGACACCTACGCGGTGGCCACCCAGCACGTCGACCAGGGCCTGTCGTTGACCCTGTTCTACCCGGACACGGTGACCACCCGCGACCTGAACAAGTCCTACATCTACGCTTGGCGCAAGGGCATCAAGACCATGTACTACGTGCGTCTGCGACAGATGGCCCTTGAAGGCACCGAGGTCGAAGGCTGCGTGTCCTGCATGCTCTGACGCCCGCCCCGGTGCATCGGTCGCGCCCATGGCATCCGGCGGGCCCGTGGCCTTTTCCAGGAGCCTCTGCACTGGCCGTTCATGGCCCGTGGGCCGCCACCACCGGGACTGCGGATGCCACCCGAGACCGCCAGGTCTTACCATTGATGTGATCACCACCGTCAACTCAGGGAGACCCGATGTCCACCCCGTACTCACCCTCGTTCCCCGAGCAGCCCAACACCGGCCAGCAGCCCACCGGAGTCGACCCCTACGGCCAGACCTCCGCCCCACAGCCCACCTACGGGCAACCCGCCTACGACCAGACCGGATACGGGCAGCCCGCCTATGGACAGCCCGTGTACGACCAGACCGGATACGGTGTTCCCTCCGCAGGTCCCGCCGAGGCCGAGACCCTGCGTTCCAACGCCACCGCCGCAATGATCCTCGGCATCTTGGGCCTGGTGCTCATCGGCTGGCTCGGCTCGATCCCCGCGTGGGTGTGGGGCAACTCGATCCTGAAGAAGGCGCAGGCCGCAGGAATCCCCGAGTCCTACGTCTCGAATGCGAAGATCGCGAAGATCACCGGCATCATCGGTGTCGTGCTGGGCGTCATCGCATTCGTGTTCGTCGTGTTCTTCGTCGGCTTGGGTGTCCTTGCCGCCCTCCTCCAGTCCAGCCAGATCTGAGCCAATCCGCATTCACACCCGCATCTGCGATCGCGCGCAAGTCTGAAAGCTGCCCCTTCCCGCCCCACCCTCCGCGCACCCCTAGGCTTGAGCCCATGAGTCCTCGCCCCGCACACGGTTCCCACCACTCCCGCTCGCCGCGCTCCGGCGGTCAGGACCGGCCGATCAGGCACCGCAGCGGCAGTGACGCGGACCTCATCGCCTTCCTGCACGACATGGACGGTTCCGGCTACGGCGCCTACCGGGGCATCACCGGATCGTGGGACTACGGGGACTTCGTCGTGCACGTCGACCGCGTCCAATCCGACCCCTACGCCCCGCCCTCGTCCCTGCGGGTCACGGCATCGACCCAGCGCGCAGGACTGCCCGACGAAGCCTTGGCCACCGCAGACACCCGCTTGGCCACGGCGGACTTCCTGGCCCGCGCTTTCGGCGCCGCAATCGCGCGCCTCGGCGAGAACGCCCTGTCGATCGCCCGCACCGGCCAGGAGATCCTCCAGCGCTCCAGCGCCACCGTGACCACCGACCGGGTCCAGATCCGCTTCCAGGTGCAACTGCCGGCGCGCGGCCGCACCGTGCAGGGCCACCGCGCGGCGCGGATCATGGACCAGGACGTTCCCGACGTCGTCATGGAGACCCTGGATTTCGTCACGGACTCCGCCCGGACCACCGCCCACCGTGAGGCGCTGTTGAACCATGTGCGGGCCCTGGTGGACCACCGGGCCCTGCAGGCCGAGCTGGTCGAACACGGCTGGGTGGCGTTCGTGGCCGACGGCTCGGTGCTGGCCAGACGCAGCGGAGTCTCGCAGCTGCCGATGAGCGACGCGGTGCCCTTCACCTCCCCGCAGTCCCTGCGCGCCAGCGTCACCCTGCCCCACGCGGGCGAGGTGGCCGGCATGGCACTGGCTCCGGGTGTCACCCTGGTGGTCGGCGGCGGCTTCCACGGCAAGTCGACGCTGCTGGGCGCGATCCAGCGCGGAATCCACCCGCATGTGCCCGGTGACGGTCGCGAGCTGGTGGCCACCCTGCCCGAGGCCATGAAGGTGCGTGCCGCCGACGGGCGCGCGGTGACCGGCGTGGACGTCTCCCCATTCATCACGCACCTGCCGGGCGGGGCGGACACGACACGCTTTTCCACGGAGAACGCCTCCGGGTCGACCTCGCAGGCGGCCGCCATCATGGAGGCGGTGGAGCTGGGCTGTCCGCTGCTGCTGGTCGACGAGGACACCTCCGCCACGAACCTGCTGATCCGAGATGCGCGCATGCGCGCCCTGGTGGCCGACGAGTCCGAGCCGATCACTCCGCTGGTGGACCGGATCCGTTCGCTGGCGGATGCGGGAGGCGTCTCCACCATCATGGTCATGGGCGGGTCAGGGGACTACCTGGACGTGGCCGACAGGGTCCTCATGCTGGAGTCCTACCGCTGCTTGGACGTCACCGACCGGGCGCGCGAAGTCGTCGCCTCCATGCCGCGTGACCTGGCCGTTCGTGGGGCGCAGGTCGGGTCCGGGGACAGGTCCGCTCCGCCCAGTGGGGACGAGGGCGGGGCTGCGACCTCGCCGTGGGTACGGGCCCCACGCATCCCCATGCGCTCACGAGGCAGGGCCGAGCGTCCCCGCACCAAGGCGCAGGGCCTGGACACGGTGGTCCTGGACAAGCAGACCATCGACCTGGGCGACCTCGAACAGATCGTCGACCCGGGTCAGACCGAGGCGATCGCCTGGGCGCTGCGCGGTGTCCTTGAGCACCTGGCCGACGCGCGCACTCCCGTTCCGCTTCTCCTGGAGCGCCTGGAACGCCAAATCCGTTCCGAAGGACTGGACACGATGGCGAAGTTCGGTGCGCGCGAGTATCCGGCGTTCCTCGTCCGGCCACGCATGGTGGACGTGGGCGCTGCCCTGAACCGCTACCGTGCCCTCGTCCTGGCCCCCTGAGACGCCGGGTCGGCCCCCAACTGCCCCGACAACCCCCCGGGAATCCTCAGGGAACGATCAGGGACACACCCGATGTCCCCGACCTGACCGCACACGCGACGATACGTGTCATGAGCGATTACCCCACTCCCGTCGTCCACCTGTCCTCAGTGTCGAAGACCTACGGCCAAGGCGATACGCAGGTCCTTGCCTTGGACAAGGTCGACGTGAGCTTCGAAGCCGGCCGCTTCACCGCGATCATGGGCCCCTCCGGCTCCGGAAAGTCGACGATGCTCCATGTCCTGGCGGCCCTGGACACGCCCACCTCCGGGCATGTCGTCGTCGACGGAACGAACCTGTCACGCCTGGGCGACGACGAATTGACCAAGCTGCGCCGTGACCGCATCGGATTCGTCTTCCAGGCATTCAACCTGGTGCCCACGCTGGACGCCGAAGCCAACATCACCTTGCCGCTGCGACTGGCCGGCCGCGCCCCCGACCCGGCCTGGTTCGACGAAGTCGTCAAAGCGCTGGACCTGCGGCCTCGTCTGCGTCACCTGCCCAGCCAACTCTCGGGCGGACAACAGCAGCGTGTCGCCGTCGCACGGGCACTCGTGTCCCGGCCGGCCGTCATCGTCGCCGACGAGCCCACCGGGAACCTCGACTCGGCCTCGTCGGCCGAAGTCCTGCAACTGCTGCGCACCGCCGTTGACGACCTGGGGCAGAGCGTCATCATGGTCACACACGACCAGAAGGCGGCCCTGGTGGCCGACCGCGTCCTGGTCGTGCGCGACGGCCGGATCGTCTCCGACCTGCGTCACCCCAGCGCCGAGATCCTCGCGGAGTCGGCACGATGAAGGATCTGCTTGCCGCCAATGTTCGCTCCCACGCGCGCCGCTACCTGGCCACCGGCCTGGCCGTGACCATTTCGACGGCCTTCGTCGTCGCCTGCCTGTTCTTCACCTCCGCACTGGCCGAAGGGCTGATCGCCCAGACCCGCAGCGCGTACACGGGCGCCGCCATCGCGATCTCACTGGATGAGGACACTGATGCCGACTTGCCCGCATCGGGCCTGGAGGGTGTGGCCGAGAAGGTCGCCACGGTTCCGGGCGTGAGTGCGGTGGGCTACGAGCGCTCCGCACTGGTCTCCCTCAATGTCGGCTCCACGCGGATCAAGAAGGGCTTGACCACGCTGCTGCCCGAGCCCTTGGCCCAGCCGCGGCTGGTCCGTGGAGCCCTGCCCACCGATGGGCACGGCATCGTCCTGGACGAGGAGTCCGCGCGGATCCTCGGCGTCGGTGTGGGCGGTCAGGTCGAGTTCACCGACCTTGCGGGTGGGAGGGGTTCAGACCAGTCGGGCCGCACCTTGGGAGGCTCCGCCTCCGGGCACTCCGCCCCCACCCTGACCGTGACCGGCATCAGCCCCGCAGTCAGATCCGGGATGGCCAGCGTGCGCATGAGCGCCGAAGGCGTACGGCAGCTGGGCCTTGGCACGTACATCAGATCCGTCCTGGTCGCCGGCGACGGACTGAACTTCGCCGAGGAGTCACCGGTCAGCGCCGCCGACTCCGCCGCCCTGACGGCCGCCGTGAAGAAGGTGTTGGCCGACGAACCCGGCTATGTGGTGCTTCCCGCGCAGACGGCCCTCGAGGCACAACTGGACAAGGGGAAGGTCGGCGTGGTCTCTTCTGCCGGAGTCATCCTCCTCTTCCCCGGCATCGCCACCCTGGTGTCTGCGATCGTCGTGGCCACCACCTTCCAGGTGATCCTTGCCCAGCGTCGCCGCGAACTCGCCCTGCTGCGCGCCATCGGCGCACGTTCACGACAGGTGCGCTCACTGGTGCTGCTCGAAGCCCTGGTCGTGGGGGCCGTGTCCTCACTGGTCGGAACGGTGCTCGGAACCGTCATCACCGCTGCGTCCCTGGTGCCGTTGGGTGTTGCACGCGACGCCGGCGAGGCCTTGGCCTTGGTCCCGTGGTTCGTCGTGGCGGGCACGGGGTTGGGTGCCACAGTGCTGACAGCGCTGCTCGGGCTGCGCCCGGCCCTGGCAGTGTCGGGTGTGGCACCCATGGTGGCCCTGTCACCCGTCGATGAAGCCGCTCCCTCCGCGCGTCGATCCACGATCGGGCGCATGGTCGTCGGCCTGGTGCTGGCTGCGGGCGGCGGAGTCGCCATGTGGTTCGGCCTGGCGGACACGGACCCCACGCGCGGCTTCCTCATCACCTTCCTGGGTGGTCTGGTCACGTGGATCGGAACGCTGTTCATCTGTTCGGCCTGCCTGCCGGCGATCACCGGCGCAGTCGGGCTGGCGGTGCGCGGGCCCGTCGGCGAGATGGCGCGCGGCAACACCCTGCGCAATCCCAGTCGCACCGCCGCCACAGGCACTGCGGTGGTCATCGGTGTCACGCTCATCACGATGATGGCGGTGGGCGCCACCTCCGTGCGCGCCACATTGGAGGGCGAAGTCGATGCGCGACGCCCCTTCGACCTCGTCGTCCAGTCCATCGAGGGCGACGTCCGACCGGGCCTGCTGGAGCGCATCGCGTCAACTGACGGCATCGAGGCCGTCGCCCCGGTCCGAGGTGTGACGGCAGAACTCCGGACCGGCGGGTTCTCCATCCCCGTGTCCCTCATGGGGGTCCCTGACCTGCAGAAAGTGGCTCACTCGGAGGTCAGCGCCGTCAAGGAGCACCTGGTGCAGTTGCCACAGGATGATCACAGCATCGCGGGGCCCGTGACCGTGTGCGCGGGCGGTTCAACCGCCGCCGGTGGCGAGGCGGGGCACGGTGCGCAGGCCCGCTGCGTCGACCTCGAAGCAGAGACCTCCACGGAAGTCACCACCGGAGCGGCTATGGTCTCCGAGGCGGTCCTGGCCACGATCGCTCCCGATGCGCCCGTGGTGAGGGTCATCGTGAAACTCGCTCCGGCGGCGGACGCCGAGGTCGTCCAGTCGGCTCTGCTCTCCCTGGACGCCCAGGTGGATGTCAACGGCGCGGCACTCGAACGCGCAATGTACGGGCGCATGATCGACTTGGTCCTGGCGATCGTCGTCGGCCTGCTGGCGGTGTCGGTGGTGGTGGCGCTGGTGGGCGTGACGAACACGTTGAGTCTGTCCGTGCACGAGCGCACCCGCGAGAACGGTCTGCTGCGGGCACTCGGCATGACCCGGGCAAGCATGCGGAGGATGCTCGCACTGGAGGCCGTCCTCGTCTCACTGACGGCGTCACTGGTGGGACTCGCACTGGGCGTCTTCTTCGGAGTCGTCGGCACTTGGGCGATCCCCTTGGACGTGATCACGACGCACATCGTCATACCGTGGCAGGTGGTGGCGGCAACGGTGGTGGTGGCTGTGCTGGCGGCAACGACGGCCTCGTGGCTGCCGGGTCGACGGGCCTCCCGAACCAGCCCGGTGGAAGCCCTCGCCGCCCTCTAGGGGCGAGGTCAGGGCGAGGAGGTGGGGCCGGCGATCGGGAAGGTCATCGTCACGCTGGTGCCCACCGCCTCGCGCGAGGTCAGACGGACCGTGCCTCCATGCTTGTCGACGACGATCCGCACCAATGCCAGCCCCAAGCCGCTTCCCTGTCGGCCCATCGTGTTCGATCCGCGAGCCAACTCGGACCACACGGCCCTCACATCCGCCGCAGGCACCCCGATCCCGGTGTCAGCGACCTCCACTTGGACGGCCGACTCCACCTGGCTGCCGCGCACCTCGATGCGCGCACCGACATCGGAGTACTTCACGGCATTCATCACGACGTTCTGCAACGCCGAATACAACAGGTCCGCGTCCCCGCGCACACGAGGCAGCGGCCACGGCGCCTTCGGAAAGACGAGGACGAACTCGCGCGCGCCGCCCACCGCAGCACGTGCAGCCTCCACGGCATCCGTGGCGGCTTCCTCCAGGTCCACATCCTCCAGGTCCAAGGGCGCCGAACTCAGATCGGAGAGTTTTCGCAGGTCCGTCACCAGGACACCCATCCGCCTGGCCTGCGCGGTGACGATCTGCATCGATTGCGGCCCCTCGGAAGCCGCCGCCGCCAGGATCGCCGTCAACGGATTCTTCAATTCGTGGTCCAGGCGGGCAAGAAACTGCCGATGCTCCAAGACCTGCTGTTCAGCCTGCTCGCTCCGCCCTCGTTCCTTGGCGCGGGCAAGCATCCACGACACGAGGATCCACACGGCCGCCAGAAGCGAGACCAGCACGCCGATCGCCGCCGTCAGGGTCGGCACAGGCAGGAACAACGTGAGGCCACGCCGCTCACCCGCAAGAACCCACACCAGCGAGGCAACCAGCCCGATGAGGGCCGGAACCATGGCGGCAAGGAGGAGGCGCACCGGGCGGCTCACTGGAGAACCTGCCCCATGAAGCGATAGCCGACCGACGGCACCGTCTCGATGAAGGTGGGGGACGCAGCATCCTCACCCAGGGATGAACGAATCTCACGAATCCGGTGGTCGACGGCCCGTGTCGAGGAGGCGAAGTCGATTCCCCACAATGCCGACAGCAGACGCTCGCGCGTGTGCAACTCACCCGGGTGGGTCATCAGGTAGTCGAGGAGCATCATCGCCTTGGGCGTGAGTTCCAGTTCGCGCCCGTTCCTGTGAGCACGTCGGGCCACACGGTCAAGGACCAGGTCTCCACACACCAAGCGCTGGGCCGCCGACAGGGGGCGCGGTGCCCCTTGGGTGCGGCGGAGCACCGCTCGGATGCGCGAAACCAACTCCTGCGGGTCGAAGGGCTTCGACAGGTAGTCGTCAGCGCCCTCGTCCAGGGCTGCGGACCTTTCGAAGGATGCGTCGATGCGCGTCAGCAGGATGACCGGCGTCCACGTGCCGCGGGCACGGATGCGCCGGACCATCTCACGCCCGTCCATGTGCGGCATCATGATGTCCGAGACGACGATGTCGGGGACGCAGCGTTCGAGCTCCTCCAATCCGCGCACCCCGTCCGGGGCGGTGTGGACTTCGAATCCGCAGCGCTGCAGGAAAGGGGCCAAGCCGTCGACGATGGCGTCCTCGTCGTCAACCAGGAGCACCCGAGCCGGGGTCTCGCCCCTGGCGGAGCCCGCGGGGCCCTGTGGACGTGGGGGCGTCATGAAACGGCTCCTTTCCACCTACGGGCCACCATCGGGCCCCGACTCGGCTTCCACCCTACGATTGCGGCCCTCGCCCGCGGACCTACTCCTCGGCGCGGATCTCGACCCGACGGTTCTTGGCCCGCGCCTCCTCCGAGTCATTGGGAACCAGCGGCTGCGCCTCTCCCTTGCCGTCGGTGGCGACCTTCAGGGACGGCACCTTCGACTTCAAGTGGTTGCCGACCGTGCGTGCGCGCCGCTTGGACAGGTCCAGGTTGTGCGCGTCATCCGCGACGTCATCGGTGTGTCCGGTGATCGTCACCGACGAGGGCGCAGCCTGCGCCCATTGAGCGGCCAGGGAGTCGAGGATCTGCTTGGCCCTCGGGGTCAGTTGGTCCGAGTCGACCTCGAAGTTCACGTCCCCCGACAGGGTGGTGGTGGCCTTTTCCAGTTCAACCGTCGTCGCGGCTCTGTCCTCGGTCTCCACGGGGAATTCGAGGACGAGCGGGGCGGGGAACTCCAGTTGTTCGGGTTCACCGAAGTCGAGGGACGGGGTGGCGGGCGCGGCGGGCGGGGCCGGGGGTGCGCTCACAGCGGGAGCAGGGTTGGGGCTCGCATGGGCGGCGGGGGCGCAGATCAGCGTGGTGAGGGCCAGCGCGGCGGCCATGACGAGGGCGGGATCGAGGGCGCCGCGCCGCCTGCCGCATCTGCCGGTGTTGTCGATTGCCGGGACGGGTCGTGGCGTCATGGCACTCACCTGCGTTCCACGGGGATGCTCTCGAAGGGCAGGGGGGCGAACCTCCACTGGACGTTCACGGTGGACACGTCCTCAGGAAGTGCGGCGAAGGTCTGGAAGAGGACGCGGGAATCGCCGGCTTCGATCGCCTCACCCGTGACCTGCTCGGTGCACAGACAGTGGCCGTCCGCGGTCTTGCCGGGCCGGTAGAGGAGCTTCTTGGTCATGTCGACCAGGGCGAGACGATCTCCGACGAGCAGATTGTTCCCGACGGGGTCCAGCAGACGCTGCCAAGGCGTGGCGGGTTTCGTGTCGGTGTTGGTGATCGTCATGGTCAAGGTGGTGACACCGTCCTTGACGATGACGGAGTTGACGTCGACGCGGAACTTGTGGTTCCCGGCGACGATGTCCTGCGACGCATGCACCTTGCTGGTGTCGGTGGATCCGCTGGAGGCTCCCTTGGTTGCGGCCGGATGACCGGAGGCCTCCTCACCGCCGGTTTGCGGAGCCCTTGTGGCGGGCTTGTCGGACGGAGTCGCGGGGGTGGATTCACCGGATTGCGACGAGGCCGATGCGCTGCTCGACGCCCCTTCGCCCTGTTGGATGCCAAATGTTGCGGTGCAGCCGCCAAGTCCCAGGGTCAAGGGGGATGCCAGTGCGATGGCGGCGACCAGGCCGGTCGTCTTTCGCGAGAGGGTTTTCATGATGTCGCTCCTTGCTCTGTGGTCGTGTTCAGGTCCTCGGCGACGGGTCACTCACAGGTGGGGCCATGTGGTGGCCGGTTCTGCGGAATGCGTCCCGGACACGGGACCGCAGCGACCACCGCCTCAGCGGCCCTGCCCGCTGCGCCGTTGACATCGACACTACGCGGGCGATGTGTCGGCCCGGTCGCGGCGATGTCGCAGTTCAGCGACACGGTGTATCGGGGTTTCACATGCCGAGGAATGCTTTGAGGCAGGGCATTTCCCGTTGGATCTGGGCCGACCCGGCCCGGTAGGCGGCCTCCAACTTGTCCACGTCCATTTCCGTGGACCTCACATTCGGCGAGTCCGGCCGGAAGACCCACGCCCGGCCCTGCTCCTCCAGACGCTCAATCGTGCGCAGGGCCGCGTTGTAACGGGACGGTCGCCGCACGACCCCCTCGCGCACGGCAGGAAGGTGTCGGAAGCGGGCGGCCAGCGCGGCATCCAGAGCCGGACGCACCGGCCCCTTGACGTACCCACGAGGCCGGGTCAGCACCAGGACGAATTTGCGGTAGCCCGCGCGCATGGGTGCATCCAGCGCGATCCCACCATTGGGGCCCAGCGCCCCGTCGTAGTAGGTCTCACCGTCGATGACCAGCGGCGGCATGAGGAAAGGCAGGGTCGATGACGCCCGCACGCACCGCGCCATGTCGAACACGCCGGACATGTCCTCCTTGCCGAACCACACTTCTTCGCCGCGACTCGCATTGAAGGTCCCCACCTGGACCTGCGCGGGGTTGGCGTGGAAAGTCGCATGGTCGAAAGGCAAGGGACCGCCCGGACGGACCACCTCGTCGTAGAGGAAGTCGACGTTGAACAGTCCCTGCCCGCGCAGCCAGTACCCGGGGCCGCCGCAGCGCTCGTCACCGGCGACGTCGACGAAGCTCGCGTGCGCCCGCCACGGGTCGCGCGACACGTAGTTCATCGTGTGTGACGATCCCGCCGAAATGCCCGACACGTGAGGGAAGTGGATGCCTTCGGCCAACAGTGCGGTCAGGACCGCAGCCGTGTAGGCGCCGCGCATGCCCCCGCCCTCGAAGACGAGGGCGACGTCGTCGACGGTGGTCGTCAGCGAGGTGGGCCAGGCGAGCCCTGTGGTCGTGCCGTGGGGGTCGGCCGGTTTCGGAAAGGACGGTACGGACGGGGGCGAGGGTGGTTTCGAGGGCGAGGGCGGGGAGTTCAACTGGTCGGGCACCCGGCAATTGTCCCTCCGGTCGGCCGCGAGCGCACCCGTGGTTCCATCCTTTGACTCACGCACCGTGAAGGCTGATCGGTCGGCCTGCTCCAGGACCCGTGCCCCCCGGGCACGACTTCCGGACCTCAGCCCCCCGGGCTCGGCGTCGCCAGGTCGTAGGCTGGCCGACATGTCTGTCGAACCCACGCCGCCCTCGTCCTCGATCGAAAACACCCCGTCTCCCGCACGTGCCGGAGAGGATCCGACCACGACACCGGCCTCGGTGGACCTGCCCGAGGCCGTGGGGTCACAGCCGCCTCTTGCCCCGCCGGTTGCGGCCAAGAAGTACGGCCGACGTGTGCGCAATGTGCACGGCGACCACTTCGACGACCCGTGGGACTGGCTGCGCGACAAGGACGATCCCGAGGTCCTGGCCCACCTGCGTGCCGAGAACGCGTGGACCGATCGCATGTGCGCCGCTCAGGTGGGCCTCGCCGAGTCCTTGGTGGACGAGATTCACGCGCTCTCCCCTCGGGTGGAGGTGACAGTGCCCGTCCTGGAGGCCGGGTACTGGTGGTATTCGCGGCGCGCCGAGCCCGGAGCCTATCTCAGCCATCATCGTGTTCCCGCTCAGGGCGCCCCTGACCAGCCGCTCGCCGATGCCGCCTCGCCCACCGCCGGCGCCGACTCGCCGGCTGGGGCCGCGAACCCGTCGTCCACCGCTTCGGCGGCTCCGCCGCTTCTGCCTCCCCGGGTGCTTCCCGGCCTCGCCCTGCCCGGCGAGCAATTGGTGGTCGACGAGAACGAGTGGGCCCGTGGCCAAGAGTTCTTCCGCTTGGTCGGCCTGACCCCGAGCCCGTGTGGGCGCTTGGTTGCCTGGGCACGCGACCTCAGTGGCGACGAGCGATGGACGTGGATCGTCATGGAGGTGGACACCGGCACCGTCATCGACCAGTCGGTGACAGGTGCGGGTCACGGCTTGGCGTGGGCGGCCGACTCCGGGTCCTTCATCTACACGCGGGTCGACGAGGCGTGGCGCCAGCACGAGGTGTGGCTGCACCGAGTGGGCGAGGAGGCCTCCAGCGACACACTGTTGCTCAGCGAAGCCGACGAGGGCTTCGACCTGTGGTTCTCGCCCTCGAACGACCCGGACCACGTGGCCGTGCACTCGACCTCGACGACGACTGGCGAAGCATGGGTGTGGCTGCCGGCTGTGCCCGAGTGCCCGCCGCTGCCGGCCACTGGCCGGCGCGAGGGAGTGCTGCTCAGCGTCGAACCGGCTGGCGACCACCTGCTGGTCGTGCATTCGGCATCGACTGACGAAGGTTCGCTGGCGACCGCCCCACTTCCACGTGACCTGCGCGAATGCGCATGTGCTGTGGTTGGTGGAATGCGGAGGGAATCCGCTGGTGCGGCCGAGGGCGGGGAGGTCCTCGGGGTCGATGCGGCCTCGCCCACGACCTCGCCGGTGCCTGCTGGCGCACCCTGGTCCCCCTTCGCACCGGAGTCGACATGGGTCAGCGTGCGCGAGCCGGGTCCAGGTGAACGCATTGTCTCGGTGGAGGCGTGGGCGGACTTCTGCGTGGTCTCGATGCGCTCGGGCGCCTTGACGCGCTTGGAGTGCCACCAGCGCCGAATCCCCCTCGTTTCGCACACAATGTCCCGGCCCTCGCAAGCCGGCGCGGCTGAGACCTGCACTGACGCGATGCTCACGGGTGACGGCGGCGCCACACCGGCCGCATTGTGTGCGCAACCGCTGGGGGATGTGTGGGGCCCCGGCCGATTCGTCGAGGTCGACAGCCCGATCCACACCATCGAGGTGATCTCCGGCCCATTCCATGACACGTCATTCCGCATCGTCCACCAGAGCATCACCGTGCCTCCCACATGGGAGCAGGTCGACGCACGCACCGGAACCCGCACCCACCTTCGCACCCTCGAGGTGCCCGGCTGGAACCCCGCCGACTTCGTCGAAGAACGCGTCTGGGTGCACGCCCGCGACGGCCGCACGGACGTGCCGGTGACCCTGGTGCGCCGCTCCGACCTGCGCCCCGACGGCACCAACCCCGGCTGGCTGCACGGCTACGGCTCCTACGAGATCAGTTTCGACCCGACCTTCGAGGCCATGCGCTTGCCGATGCTGCGCCGAGGAGTCGTCCACGCGATCGCTCATGTGCGCGGCGGCGGCGAGTTGGGCAGGGCCTGGTACGAGGACGGGAAGAAGCTGGCGAAGGTCAACTCCTTCACCGACTTCGTCGACGTGGGGCGCTGGCTGCTGAGCTCGGGGTGGGTGGCTGCCGATCGCCTGGCAGCCGAAGGTCGCAGCGCAGGTGGGCTGCTCATGGGCGCCGTGCTCAATGCGGCGCCGGAGACCTTCCGCGTCATTTTGGCCGGGGTGCCTTTCGTCGATGCGCTGACGACGATCCTTGACCCGTCACTGCCGCTGACCGTGGGCGAGTGGGAGGAGTGGGGCAACCCGATCGAGGATGCCGAGGTCCACGCGGCGATGCGCGCCTACACGCCTTACGAGAACGTCGCCGAGGGCGTCGTGCACCCGGCGGTCATGGCGACCACCGGCTTGAACGACACTCGGGTGTTCTTCGTCGAGCCGGCCAAGTGGGTGCAGCGTCTGCGTGAGGCGACGGCCTCGGACCCGCAGGAACGTCCGATCCTGCTGCGCACGGAGATGGTCGCCGGACATGGGGGCCGCTCCAAACGCGAGGACCTGTGGCGCGCCCGAGCCGAGGAGTTCGCTTTCGTCCTGACCCACCTCGGCTGACTCGGCCGGGACGGCTGCGGCGTGTGCGGCACGGCACACGCAGGGCACGGCAGCCACGATCTCAAGGTTGTGACCTGTACGATCTGTGGTGTTCCCGTGTGGAGACGTCCACCGGAAAGCCATCAACCAGAACGCGCGCACCTGGAGGCACCGCGATGAGCAACGCACCCCACATCGTCGTCATCGATGACCACGAAATCGTCGGACACGGAGTCGCACACGCCTTCCACGTGCAGGGCGTCGACGCCGAGGTCACATGGTTCCCCGACCTGAAGTCGGCCACCTTGGCCAAGGGTGACATCGCCGTCCTGGATCTGCGCCTGGCGGACTCGTCCACCCCGACCGAGAACATCCAGTCGCTGATGGCCCAGGAGATCCCCGTGGTCATCTACACCTCGGCCGACGACCCGGTGCTGGTGCGCGAGGCCATCTCGGCCGGCGCACTGTCGATCGTCCGCAAGTCCACCGGCTCGCACGAAATCGTCGAGGCCGTGCAGGAGGCCGCTGAGGGCCGCACCCGCCCGGGCCTGGACTGGGCGGCGGCCCTGGACGCCGACGACGACTTCGTCACCTCGCACCTGTCGGCGCTGGAGGCCCAGGTTCTGGCCCGTTACGCCTCGGGGGAGGCCTCGGATGCGGTGGCCCGTGCGCTCGGCATCTCGAAGAACACGGTGAACACCTACATTGCCCGCATCCGCGACAAGTACCGCCAGGCCGGCCGCACCGCCGAGTCCCGCGTGGACCTGTTCCGTCGCGCCGCCGAAGACGGCCTGGTCAGCTACTTCGACTGACCGGACCACACCGGGCCGACGCCACCATCCGCCACGACACCGCACCCCGGGTGACATGATGACGATCACCGCTGCCGTTGACGGTTCGGCCTTGGGAAACCCGGGTCCTGCCGGTTGGGCGTGGGTGGTCTCCGAGGATTGTTGGGACGCCGGCGGCTGGGACCACGCGACCAACAACATCGGTGAGCTCACCGCCGTCCTCGAACTGCTGCGCGCCACAGCCGCGGCGGGCCTGGCCGACGAGCCCCTGCACGTCCTGGCCGACTCGCAATATGCGATCAATGTCGTGTCCAAGTGGCGTCCGGGTTGGAAGAAGCGCGGCTGGACCAAGGCCGACAAGCAGCCGATCAAGAACCTCGACCTGGTCAAGGAGATCGACCGGGCAATCCAGGGGCGCACCGTCACCTTCGAGTGGGTCAAGGGCCACGCCGGCCACCCGATGAACGAGCGCGCCGACGACTTGGCGCGCGCCTGCGCCGAAGCCTTCCGGGATGGCCGAGTCCCGCCCGGCGGCCCCGGTTTCGCCAAGACCTCCGCCCCGGGGGACGAGGGCGAGACCTCTTCTCTTCCAGCGGCTCCGACCCCCGCCCTCGTCACCGCCGAGGACGTGCGCGCCGCACACACCCGCTTCATCCGCGCCTGGGTGGCCGGCGAGACGGCAGCTCTGACGGAACTCGCGGCCCCCGGCTGCCACCGCGTGTGGCCCCAAGGGCGCATCACCGAGGAACTGGCCGGCAGTGCGCCCACCGGACTCAAGGTGGGCGGAATGGACGTGCGCGAAGTCGCCCCCGGAGCGTGGCTGGTGTGCCACCGATCCACTTGGGCGGGCGGAAGCTCCTTCGACTCGTCCCTGTGGACCGCGGCGCCGGGCCTCAAGGTCGTCCACGTCCAGTCGACGATGCTGGCCTGAGGTCACCCATGCGACTCCAGCCGCCTTCACTGCCCACCCGCAGCCAGGCCCGCACCATCCCGTGGGACGACCGCGAAGTCAGCGTCATCGCAGCTCCCGCAGCTTTCGGAGCGTGGCGTCTGCGTCGGGTCGGACGCAACCACATCGACCTCAGGCGCTCCTTGGCCGTCATGGGCGGCCTCGTGTCCGTCATCATCGACCTGCTGTTCCTGTCCGACTTCGCCCCGGAGTTCCGCAGGGTCGGGGCGGCTCTCACGTGGATCGGGTACGTGCCCGTGCACGTCCTGCCGCCCGTCATCGCGCTGATCGCCGCCATCCAGCTGTACCGGGACCGCCGTCAGAAGGAGCCGGCACACCTGACGCAGGAGGACCACAATCCGACCCTGGTGACTCTGCGCCTCGGAGCCGGAAGGTCCCGCCTCGACTACGTGTGGGAGACCCTCACCGTCATCCACCTGGTCCTGTACGCGCTGTCCTCCGCCACCTTCTTCTACCTGCGTGTCACCGACCCCGCCCGCATGTGGACCGGCCAGGAGTGGACCACTCCGCTCACGCACCAGCTGCCCGTGGCCGTGCCTCTGGCGGCCATCACGCTGTCGCTGGTCTGGCGTTTCACCTACGTCGTTGTCGTTGCGCCCGTGCACATGGTGCTCACCTCGACCGTGCCGTGGCCCGTGGACCTGCACGCGGTCGTGTCGGTGACCATGCTCTTGGCGCACGGGTTGCTGACCCTGGGGATGTTCTCCTGGCTGCTGCGCCAGACCAGCGTCCTGGACCGCTCCGAACGCGCCCACTGGAGCGAGACCGACCGCCTCGTGGAACGCCAGGCAAGCTCCCTTGCGCGCCAACGCGCCAACGACTTCATCCACGACCACGTGCTCTCCGCACTGGCCCCCGTCATCGCCGGTGTGGAGGACCGCGAGCAACTGCGTCGCGCCGCTTCCGTGGCCAAAGCGGCACTGACGATGTCAGTTGACAAGCAGGTTCCACGCCACGCCTCCGACGTCTTCGCCACCATCCGCCACCAGGTTGAGGCCATGGGTGTGCCCGTGCGCATCCAGGTGTTGGTCGAAGAGGACGTCCTGCTGCCCGCCCTCGTGGCCACCGCACTGTCGGACTGCGCCTTCGAAACCCTGTCGAACTCCCGAAAACACGCCGTCCCAGCTCATGGTGCAGGCGCCACACGGAAGGTCGACCGCTGGGTGAGACTCTCGGCCGCCAACGGGCGAGTGGGCGTCGTGGTGGGGGACGACGGTGCAGGCTTCGAACTGCGCAAGGTCAACCGCACCCGTCACGGCTTGCAGCACTCGTTGAACACCCGGATCGAGGACGTGGGTGGACGAGTCGGGATCTTCACCGCGCCGGGCGCCGGCACGATCATCGACATCGGCTGGTTCGAGAAGGCTCCCGTGTGTTCGCCGCTGGCACCGTGGCCGGAGATCCTCCGCCAGGCCGAGGCCTCCGGGACCGAAGGCACCCCACGTACTCTGCCGACCCGCCCCTCCCATCCGGTCCACGCGCTGGCCTCGACAAAGCAGGGGCGCCGGGGGCGCTCCGCCGATGACGACGACCCGTCGACACTGGACGCGATCCCGTGGCAGGAGCCGTTCTCGGCCGCCATGGAGAAGCGCAGCAGCCGCTTCCTGGCGGCAGTCGGCGCCGGCGCCCACCTGTTGTGCCTGCTCCTGGCCTTGGAGTTGTACACCTCGAACATTGCCGCATGGTTGGCCTTCGGGACCATCGCGATCAGCGCCCTGGTCCTGGTGTTGCCGCGTTCCAACACGGTCATGGCCACCCAGACGGGCTACGAGATGGCGCTGGGGGCGATCCTGGGCAACATGACCCTGTATTCGGCCATCCCCTTGGGGGCAAGCCCCGGCTGGGCGGATTGGTCGACCTCGGCCCTGGCAATGATCTGCTACGGCCTGTTGGTGCGGGGGCGCCGCGGACCCGTGTACCTCATCCAGGGGGCCGCACTGTTCACGACCGGCGCCTGGCTGGTCCAGGGCCACCAGAGCCTGCTGGAACTGGTCCATCACAACGGGCCACTGGTGGGCACAGTCTTCGTGTGGGGGCTGGTCACTCGCTTGGCCCAGCACACCAGCACCGCCACCCGCCGGCAGATGCGGCGCTCACAGTTGCGCACCGCGCGCAGCCGCATCGAGGAGGAGGTCACCCAGGTCATGCAGACCACCCTGTCCTCCGTCTCCCACCGTGTGACCCCCGTCCTGGACGGAGTCATCGGCGACGGCGAGCTCACGCCTGAGCTGGTCACCCAGGCGCGCCTGGTCGAGGCCGAGTTGCGTGACGGCATTCGCGCCCAGTTCTTCGTCGGCACCCAGGTGACCAGTGCGGCACGCCGGGCGCGCGCCCGCGGGGTGGAGCTGGTCCTGCTGGACGACAATCGTGGCGCCTACATTCCCGAGGCCGTACGTCGCCGCGTCCTGGAGTACGTGGTCGTCGCCCTGGACACGACGGCGGAGGGCAGCCTCGTCATCCGCCTGCTTCCTCCGGGACGTCCTTTCCTGTTGACCATCACCCGCAACTCCCAGGCGCTGTTGCGTCTGGACGACGAAGGCCTGCCCGTCGCCTGAGGGTGCGGAGCCCCGAAGGTCCCTGCTCGCCACTGGCCCGCCAGCGCGACTCCACCGCCCAGGGCTCGTCCCGCCCACCCGTGCCGCGAACGCATTCCTCGACCTCCCCACTCGGCGGCCCCGCCCTCGTCACACGTTTGCGTCCGGATGGACGATTCTGCGCGGGCAGGGCGCCGCCCGCGACAATCGGGCCGTGGACGTTCCCGGGCACAAGCACCACCCGCAGGAGAGGCGGGGCACTGGCGAGGCGGCGTCTCGCGTCCGTCTGCGCGCCGCCCCGGCCACCTCGACGGGCAGGGAGATCGTCGAGGGGCTGCGCATCGTCGCCCCTGCGGCGCTGGGGTACGTGCCCTTGGGCATTGCCTTCGGGCTGCTGGTGGCCCAGTCGAACCTGCCGTGGTGGATGGCGCCGGCCCTGTCGTTGACCGCCTATTCGGGGTCGGCGGAACTGCTCCTCGTGGGCTTGGCATCGGCGGGGACTCCGCTGGCGACCATTGCGGTGACGACCTTCCTGGTGAACTCGCGCCACGTGTTCTACGCGTTCTCCTTCCCGTTGAAGGCGGTGCGTGGCCCAGGTGCGAGGCTCTACTCGATGTACGCCCTGGTGGACGAGGCCTACGCCCTGACCGTCGCTCGCCCCCAGGGGTGGACCCACACGCGCCTCCTTGCGATGCAGGTGGCTCTGCAGTCGACGTGGGTGGCGTCAGGACTTGTCGGGGTGGGGACGGGCTCCCTGCTGCCGGGCAGGATCGAGGGACTGGACTTCGCCCTGTGCGCCATGTTCATCACCCTGGCGTTGGATGCGGCTCGCACCCGGGCGGAGGTTCCGTCCGTGTTGTTGGCGGGCCTTGCCATGATCCTGGCGTGGTTCCTCGCCCCCGGGCAGTGGTTGCTCACGTCGTTGGGGGTCTTCGTGGGCCTGCTGTGCCTGCGTCACCTGTGGGTGCGCGCCGGGTCGTGGCGCACCCGTGACGAGGGCGGGCAGGTGCGCTCATGACCCCGACTCTTGGCTATCTGCTGGCGGTGCTCGGCATCGTCCTGGTCATTGACTTCGCCCTGCGAGCACTGCCCTTTGCAATCCTCGAACCTTTGCGGGAGTCGCGTTTCGTGCGGGACATGGGCCGGTGGATGCCTGCCGGAATCCTCTTCGTGCTTGCTGTCGTGACCCTTCAGGGACACATGGTGGCGGTGCCCGGGAAGTGGTGGGCGGCGGCGGTGGCCACAGGGTTGACGGTGGCCACGCATCTGCTGGGTGGGCGGCGGATGATGCTGAGCATCCTCGTGGGCACTGCCAGTTACGTCGCTCTGCTCGCCCTGAGCACCTGACCGGCCCGCTCTCGCCCGGTCTGCGGGGATAGGCTTCCCCCATGGGCACCGTCACCTACCGCCAGCACTCCTGCACCGTCCACGAGCACCGATTCGACGTCCCCTTGGACCACATGCGCGCGGTCGGCGCCGACAACCCGACGATCGAGGTCTTCGCCCGCGAGGTCGTGCGTGACGGCGGCGAGGATCTGCCCCATGTCGTCCACCTGCAGGGAGGTCCGGGCCACGAGGCTCCACGCAACGGTGACTTCCACGACGGATTCGTCGGCCACCTGCTCAAGGACCACCGGGTGGTCCTGCTCGACCAGCGCGGCACCGGCCAGTCGACCCGCTTGGACGTGCGCAGCCTCCTCGAAGGCGGGGACTTCACCGGCACCGGCGGCACCGTGGACGCCCAGCGCCTGGCCGACCATTTGGCACTGTTTCGCCAGGATCAGATCATCCGTGACGCGGAGGTCGTGCGCGAAGCCCTGACCGGCGGAAAGCCCTGGTCGACCATCGGCCAGTCCTACGGTGGATTCCTCACATTGGCCTATCTCTCGGCCTTCCCCGAGGCTCTGACGAAGTGCCTGGTCACGGGGGGACTTGCGGGAATGGTCCACGTCGACGAGATCTACAGGCGCACCTACGCCGCCACCGCCGCACGCAACGAGACCTACTTCCGCCGCCACCGGGCAGATCGGCGCACCATCCGCGAGATCGCCGCCCACCTGCGCGACACGGAAGAACTGCTGCCCACGGGTGAACGCCTGACGCCCGCCCGATTCCGCTTGGTGGGCATGTCACTGGGCGGGAGTCTGCGCACGGACCTGTTGCACTACCTCTTCGAGGGTCCGTGGGTCACGGTGGGCGGTCGCCGGCGCCTGTCGGCGGACTTCCTGGCGCAGGTCGGCACCCAGTTGGCGTGGACACCCATGTACGCCGTCCTGCACGAGGCCATCTACGCGGGCGCCACCCCGGACTTGGCGGGCACGGCCACGAACTGGTCGGCCGAGCGACTCTCGCGTGAGGTCCCCGGATTCCACCCCGACGCCGACCCCTTGGACGAGGCCGAGCCCTGGTACCTGTCCGGTGAGCACATGACTCGCGCCGCGATCGCAGAGGACCCGGCCACCCGCCCCTTCCTGGAGGCGGTCGACGTCATGGCGGCGCGCACCGACTGGCCGGCCGTGTACCTGCCGGAGGTCCTCAAGGACACGGAGGTGCCCGTGGCGGCAGCCGTCTACCACGACGACATGTTCGTCCCGCGTGACCTGTCGCTGGCCACTGCGGACCTGGTGGGCGCGCGCACATGGATCACCAACGAGTTCCAGCACGACGGCCTGCGGGCATCTGGAGGCACCGTGGTGGATCGTCTGGTGGATCTGCTGGCGGACTGAAGACGAGGGCGAGACCGGATGCCGCAGGTCGGGGCTTCGACGGGGCCGCCCCGCCCTCGTCCCCTGGAACGAACCCCTGCCGGGGTGACGACGCAGGAGCGTGCCCACTAGGCTCGGAAGCGGACAAGACGTGGAACCTGGAGGACGACGATGACCGACCTGACCGATGAAACTCCCATGGCCAACCTGTGCGAGCTGATCTCGCGTCACCCGGACAGCATCCGCCACGCGGCCATCACCGCCGCTGAAACCTTCGCCTGGTACGCCATGCCCGACCTCGTGCGGTCACGGGCAGTGCGTACAGTGCTCAAGACGGGGATCCTGGTGGACCTTGTCCGCAGGTCACTGCCCGCACACTGGTTCGGTGGGGCCGGGGAGGTCGACCCGTGGGCGGACTCCGACACCTCCGACCCGTGGGCCGGTTCCGACCAGGGCGAGGCCGCATCGGCCGGAACACCGGGCGAAGTGCTGCGCACGGTGACCGAGAACCCGGCGGGCGCCCTGCCGCCGCTGACCCTTGTCGGAGGAGTCGCCGCCTTGGGGATCGCTGCCTCGGTGGCCGCGGAGAAGTGCCTGTTCCGCAAGGGTGAGGCGCGTCGCGCGCGCGGCAACGCGGTCGGCCACACGGTGGTGGCGCTGCCGCTGGCTGCGCTGACCTTCGCCGCGGACCTCACTGCTGACATCGTCCTGGCGCAGGTGGACCAAGGCGCGAAGTGACGGCCCGGCGGGCCTGTGGACTT
Organism: Schaalia sp. 19OD2882; assembly: GCF_018986735.1. Lineage (NCBI taxonomy): Bacteria > Bacillati > Actinomycetota > Actinomycetes > Actinomycetales > Actinomycetaceae > Schaalia > Schaalia sp. 19OD2882. Next base: position 2,539,135 of record NZ_CP065521.1, read on the forward strand.
TGGGGGCCGCCGGGCCGCTACGCTTGTGCCAGCGTGCCCCGTGGGGGATGCGCCACTTGGAGGACGGACGAAGGGATCCGCAGTGACCGAGCCGGTGTTCGAGGCCATCAACTGGAACCGCATCGAGGACGAGAAGGACCTGGAGGTCTGGGATCGCCTGACCGGCAACTTCTGGCTGCCCGAGAAGGTGCCGCTGTCCAATGACATCGCGTCGTGGGCGACCCTGAACCCCGCCGAGCAGGAGATGACCAATCGTGTCTTCACGGGTCTGACCCTGCTGGACACCTTGCAAGGGACGATCGGCGCAGTCTCTTTGATCCCGGACGCCCGCACCCCCCACGAGGAGGCAGTGCTCACCAACATCGCGTTCATGGAGTCCGTGCACGCCAAGTCGTATTCGTCGATCTTCTCCACGCTGCTGTCCACCGAGGCCATCAACGAGGCCTTCCGCTGGTCGCGTGAGAACGCGGCTCTGCAGCGCAAGGCGGAGATCATCAAGGGCTACTACGAGGGCGACGACCCGGAGAAGCGGAAGGTCGCTTCGACGATGCTCGAGTCCTTCCTGTTCTACTCGGGCTTCTACGCTCCCATGTACTGGAGTGCGCACGCCAAGCTGACGAACACGGCCGACCTGATCCGTCTGATCATCCGTGACGAGGCCGTCCACGGCTACTACATCGGCTACAAGTACCAGCTGGCCGTGCAGGAGTCCTCGCAGGCCCGCCAGGACGAGCTGCGCGACTACACGATGGGGCTGCTGCTGGACCTGTACGACAACGAGGAGCAGTACACCGAGGACCTCTACGACCCGTTGGGGTTGACCGAGGACGTGAAGAAGTTCCTGCGTTACAACGCGAACAAGGCGCTGATGAACTTGGGCTACGAGGCGATGTTCCCCGCGGACATGACCGACGTGAACCCGGCGATCCTCGCCGCCTTGTCGCCCAACGCCGACGAGAACCACGACTTCTTCTCCGGTTCGGGCTCTTCCTACGTCATCGGCGACATCGTCGACACCGAGGACGAGGACTGGGACTTCTGAGTCCTTGGGGTCAGAGCGCTGTCGGCGTCGCCAGGGCGAGGTTGAAGGCCGGTGCGTTGACGTGGCATGTGGGCGGCCCGGGTCCGGCGCGAGACGGGTTGCCCACATTGCGTGCACATGCGCTCACCTACCGGCACACTGGTGGTGAACCCGAATTTCCCTGAGGAGGTCCTCATGCTCGTCGTCACGACCAATGCCATCGAAGGTCATCCCGTCCAGCAGTACGTCGGCATGGTCTCCGGCGAAACCATCGCAGGTGTCAACCTGTTCAAGGACATTGGTGCGGGCTTTCGCAACCTTGTCGGCGGGCGTTCGTCCGCCTACGAGTCGGAGATGCAGCAGGCCGCCCAGACGGCGGTCAATGAGATGTGTGGCCGCGCCCAGCAGATGGGCGCCAATGCGATCATCGCAGTGAAGGTGGACTACTTCACGCTGGGCGCCGACAACGGCATGCTCGCCGCCTGCGCGACAGGCACTGCGGTCATCATCTGAGCATGTCGCACCCCTGACATGCGGCCCTGCGGGCATCGACCTCGCAGGGCCGCCGTCCATTTCGTGCCCTTCGGGCGGGATCGCAGCAGCGCCTGAAGCGCCACCGACAACTGGCGCATCCCTTCGCCGCTTCAAAGCGCAACAGGCCAGGACCCACGGTGTTAGCGTTGATCAGTTGTGGCCGTCTGCGCGCGGCCCCGCCCTCGTCCCACCTCGCCCCGCCCTCGTCACTGTCGACGCCCTGGAGGAACCCCCATGACCAGCACACCCGACGCCCGCACCGCCATCGAAGCCGGCCACACCGCCTTGGGCATCGAACTCGGATCCACCCGCATCAAGGCCGTCCTGGTCGACCATGCCCACAACGTCCTGTCCACCGGGTCCTCCGCGTGGGAGAACCAGCTGGTCGACGGCCGCTGGTCGTACTCGATGGAGGCCGTGCGCCAGGGGCTCCAGGACGCCTACGCCTCACTGGTGGGCGAGGTCGAAGCACGTCACGGGGTCACGCCTACGACATACGGCGCGCTGGGAATCTCGGCGATGATGCACGGCTACCTGGCTTTCGACGCCGCGGGGGAGTTGCTGGTTCCCTTCCGCACGTGGCGCAACGTGTCCACCGGTCCTGCCGCCCACGAACTCTCGCAGCTGCTGGACGTGAACATTCCGCAGCGCTGGTCGATCGCCCACCTGCACCAGGCGATCCTCGATGCCGAGCCGCACGTTGGCGAGGTCGCTTCCCTGACCACGCTTGCCGGGCACGTGCACCGCATGCTCACCGGCCGCCATGTCCTGGGGGTGGGGGACGCCTCCGGCATGTTCCCCGTCGACTCTGTGGCCATGGACTGGGACCGCAGGCGCGTGGCCGCCTACGACGCGCTGATCGCCGACCGCGGCTTCGACTGGAAGCTGGGCGACCTGCTGCCAGAGGTCCTTGTGGCCGGCCAGGACGCGGGGCGGTTGACGGCCGAGGGCGCTCATTTGCTGGATCCGACCGGCACCTTGCAGCCCGGTGTCCCAATGTGTCCGCCCGAGGGTGATGCTGGCACCGGCATGGTGGCCACCAATGCCGTCGCACCGCGCACGGGCAATGTTTCTGCCGGCACCTCGATCTTCGCGATGGTCGTCCTGGCGAAGGCCATCGAGGGTCTGCACGAGGAGATCGACCCGGTGACCACTCCGGACGGGTCGCCCGTGGCCATGGTGCATTCGAACAATGGCGCATCGGAGCTGGACGCGTGGGTCGGCATGTTCGCCGAGTTCGCGTCCCTTGCGGGGCTCGAGATCCCCGTGGGGCGCGTGTACGACCTGCTCTACCAGCACGCGATGACCGGCGAGGCCGACGGCGGCGGGGTGCTGGCCTACAACCTTCTCTCCGGCGAACCGGTCATCGGCCTAGAGGTGGGGCGCCCTCTGATCACGCACGCCCCCGATGCGCACCTGAGCCTGGCTTCGACCACTCGCGCGCAGCTCAACGCCGTTTTCGCCCCGCTGCGCGCGGGTATGGACGTGCTCACCCGTGAGGGAGTCTCGCTGGAGCGTCTGTTGGCCCACGGCGGCATCTTCAAGACCGAGGGCGTGGCGCAGAAGGTGCTGGCCGATGCCCTGCGCACCTCGGTGGCCGTCGGGGCGACGGCGGGTGAGGGCGGAGCCTGGGGCATCGCCGTCCTGGCACGTTTCGCGTCGGTGGTGGCGCACGAGGGCGAGGCTGCGCCTTCGTTGCCGGAGTACCTGGACCGGGTGGTCTTCGCCGATGCGTCGACCTCCGTGGTGGATCCGGATCCTGATGATGCGGCGGCTTTCGAGGTCTTCTTGGACCGCTATCTGGCGGGTCTGGACGCAGTGCGAGCGGCCTCCACGGCAATCTGACCCAGGCACACTCCGCCCCCCGGGGGCACTGCCCCCACCCTCCGCGAGATTCGTCCGTCCTTCGGTGAGATTCGTCCGTCATGCCGTTCGGGTCGAGTCTTGGCACCAAAGAGGTCAAGCCGCACCCTGAAAGCCTTCCTCTCATCGGAAAGATTCATCAACGGTTTGTCGCAGACGGGTCTTTCGACAGAAGGCGAACCCAACAGGGCAGAACGTTCTCACTGGGCCGGATTCTTGTCCAGAAGCATCTTTCTTGATGGGAAGCTGGGAGGAAACAGGTGCGAACTCCGTCGAGGGAGACACTTCGCTCCATCCATCTCGTCGAGTGCAACAGTTCGGGCAGGTCTGCGACTCGGGCCAGGCGCAGACGTCGACCTCGTCGGTCCGACGGACGAATCTTGCGGAAGGACGGAGGAATCTCGCGAAGACGCTTGCCGTAGTACGTCTGCCGTAGTACGTTGGACGTACTCAAGAGTTCGCGCTGCCAAGACGTTGCACACGGCACGCACAGGAGGTCCCGATGATCAGCGCTGACGCCATTCGTGGCTACATCGACCTCATGGTCCTGTCGATCCTCACCTCGCACCCTTCCTACGCCTACGAAATCGCCAAGACGATCACCGAGGTCTCCGGCGGGGAGTACACGATCAAGCAGACAACCCTTTACTCGGCGGTCAAACGCCTCGAAGGGGCCGGCCTCGTCCGACCCACCGAAGGCACCTCCGAAACAGGTAAGCCGCGCACCTACTACCACCTCACGCCCCAAGGCCGTACGCACCTGGCGGACAAACTCACCGAGTGGGAGTCCACCAAGGCACTCGTCGACCGTTTCGTGGAAGGAGTCCACTGATGGAAGCGATCCTCACCTACCTGGACACGATGTTCGCCTCACTGCCCCAGACCCCGCGCCTGATGGAGGCCAAGGCGGAGCTGCGGGCGATGATGGAGGACAAGTACACCGAGCTGGTGTCCACCGGCGCCTCCCACAACGAGGCAGTCGGCCAGGTCATCACCGAATTCGGAAACCTCGACGAGCTGGCCCCCATCCTCGGAATCTCCTCGGAACTGCACCTCGGTGCGCCGACGCAGACGGCCGCAGCGCCCTCACCCGGGACACCGGACAGTGCCCCCACCGCCATCCCGGTACCCGCTGCGCCCCCTGTGGATCTCGAGCGAGCCCAGCAGTGGGCCGCCGTCTTGCGAGCCACGCGCTGGCAAATCGCTGCGGGTGTCGCACTGCTGCTTCTTTCCCCGATCAGCCTGGTCCTGAACCCCTTCGGCCCGGATGACCAGATCCGAGCGCACCAACACCCATTCGGAGCAGCCCTGTCCGTCGGCCTCACGATCGTCCAGGTCGCATGTTGCGTGCTGGTGCTGGTGGCACGAAGTCAGCGACTCCGCCCGTACCGAGACCTGCGCGACGGCCATTTCACCCTCACGCCGGAGGTCCAGGCCTGGGCCGCCACATTGGAACAGCAGGAGCGTCCCGGGAGGAACAGGGCGTTCCTGGTGGCGATGGCACTGTGGATCCTCTCACCGATCTCCACGGTGGTCGGCGGAATTCTCGATGAGTCGGCGCCGATGGCAGCCCCTTTCGGACCCCTTGAGTTCTGGGCCGGACCTCATTCGCGAATGCTGGAGTTGGGTGTCGTCCTCACGCTGATCCTGGTCGCCTTCGGGTTGCTGGTGTGGCTGGCGTCCTCGTGGTCAGATCGTGTGACCCGGGTCTTCACGCCGGGCGGGGCGGCCAAGGCACGCGCCGAGGCCGGTTCCTGGGACGGCGGCAATGCCGACGAGTCCGGCGGCCGCTTCATCGGCGTGATCGCTTCCGTGTGGTGGCCGCTGACGGTGGTGACCTACTTGGTGTGGAGCTTCCTGTGGAACGCATGGGACCGCTCCTGGCTGATTTGGCCCGTGAGCGCCCTGCTCTTCGGCGCACTGTCCGCTGTCATGACCCACCGCTCGGGCCGCGGCCAGCACTGACCCTTGGTGGGCGTGCGGGCCCGGTTCCGGCACGAGGGTCACTTCGGGCCCACGTGCACCACGAGGGCGGGGCCGCGTTCACGAAGCGGGGCGGGCGGGGCCGCGTTCGGCCGCGTTGGCTGTACCCTTTGCTCCATGGGTAAAGCCAGTCGCCGCAAGAAGGTCACGACCACCACGAACCGTCCCGCGCCCCGCGCGGTCTTCCCCTTCGTCGAACGCCCCTACGAGGCACTGCCGACCGAGGTCGAGCTGGTCGCCATGCGCGAGATCATCCCCTGTGCCGTCATGAGCGCCCGCACCACCGCAGAGCACGGCGCTGTCGAATTCGACTTCGTCACCCTGCTTCCCGACGGACACTCGGTCATGATCCGTCCCGACGGCCGCATTCTCGTGGGCCTGCAGACCCGCAATTCCTCACCCGACCTCTCCCATGACGCAGGCGCCGCACTGCTTGCCGGAATCGCCGCCAAGGAGGCCGGAGAGGAGGGCACTGTGAGCGTCGACGTGCGTGAACCCGCACCACGCTTGCAGGACCTGGTCGACCCGAAGGGCTTCGGTGAGATGGTCCTGTGGCAGGACTACGGCTACTGGTTCGACCCCGACGGCGAACTCGACGCGGACACTGCCCGTGCCCTGGAACGCAATCGCGAAGAGGTCATCCCGACCGAGGCCGTGCCCGGCGTCCCCGGCATGTTCTGGTGCGAGATGAACCGGAACTTCGTGCGCGTGGTCACCGACACCGACGAGTACAAGCTCTTCACCGCCTTGGCCAGGCTGCGTGCAGCCGGGCAAGCGCACATGGGTGAGGGCTCACGTTACGTGGGCGCCTTCCGCGCCTGCGGCATCGCAATCCCCGTCTTCGAACTCGCCGAGGGCGTCGGCGCCGCAGATGTCGCCGCAGACGCGAAGAGGCTGGCCGCGGGTATTGAGAAGGCCCTGAAAGTCACCGATCCTCTGACGGCCGACGAACGTCGCGCCCGCGAGGGCTTGGTCTCACGCAAGATCACCATCCGCTGACCCACTGCGACCTCGTACACGGTCGCTCTGCCGCGTCCTCGGGCACGATTCGGTCACGGCATGCCGCGAGAGCATGCTCATTGTCAGGCGCATCCTCGCGACAGGCATACGATTGGTCACGTGAGTTCCACGGAAGGGGCAGGACGGCCGCGCACTTCGCACGCGCACGCGGTGGCCGTGGTGATTCCCGCCCACAACGTCGGCCGCGACATTGCCAGTACGGTCCGTTCCTGCCGCGCCATCCCCGGGGTGGACCTCATCATCGTCGTCGACGACGGTTCCAGCGATGACACGGCCAGGGCCGCCCGTGCCGGTGGTGCAGTGGTGGTCTCCCACACCGTTGAACGAGGGCGTTCCTCCGCCATGGAGACTGGCGTCAAGGTGGCGGCCATGCGGGACGCATTGGAGGCGCCACTGCGACACATCCTGTTCCTGTCGGCTGATCTGGGCGAGTCCGCAGTGGAGGCAAGCGCCCTGGTCAGTGCAGTCGACGCGGGGATCGCGGACTGTGCGGTGGGCGTCCTGCCCGATGCGCAGAACAGGTCGCGCGAATCCGGGGCCGTGAACCTGGCTCGCACCGCCATCCGGCGTGCCACCGGCTGGGAGCCGGTCAATCCTTTGGCGCAGGAACGCTGCCTCACCCGTGAGGCGCTCAATGCGGCAATGCCCTTTTCCGGCGGATTCGGTCTTGAGGCGGGCCTGACCATCGACATCCTGGCTGCGGGCCTGTCCGTCGTGGAGCTACCGTGCGCCTTCGTGCACTTGGGATCGGATCCGCGACGTGGAGATCTCCACAGGTCCAGCCGCTACGCCGACACGGCGGTCACATCGCTGCGCAAGTTGCTTGCGCGCAAGGGGCTGCGGGCGCCTGATCGCCCCACGAAGACGGTTTCCACAGGTGTCGGCGATCCGTATCCCCGTCCGGCCTTCGAGCGCGCTGCGTCGCTTGCCGTTGCGGAAGGGGACGAGGGCGATCTGGCGGGTCGTTGAGCTGCGTCGTTGAGCTGCGTCGTTGAGCTGCAGGGGCTCGGCCCGGCGTCAGGCGAGAGCGGTCGAGGGCGTCCAGTGCTCAAGGGGTGTGCCGACACTGGAGCTCATCACGCGATCCAGGTCCCCGAGCACTGCGGATGACCCGCCTTCTCCGCCGAGAGCTGCGATGATGATCGGGACCAGAAGGTAGGCGGCAACGATCACGACGACTGCGACAAGCGCGGCGTCGAAGGCGATACGCGCGTACCTCTTGACCATCGGGGGCCTTCCGGAGCAGTGCTGGTGGACGGGATCATCAAATGTTTCAAAGAACTGGTTGTTCCCAAACAAATGTCGATGTACTGAGACTACAGAATCACTCCGACTGATTGCACCCCGACAAGACGTGCGCCCCGTCATTTTTTCTGGAAGCCTCGGACAAAGTTCCTCTGTATCCCTTGCCTGTCCGGAAGATCGGGCGCCGCGCGGAAAGAACGGCCCCACGGCAGCGCCGGGCGGTCCCGGACCGGTTCTGTTCCTGGCCGTGAGGGGTGGCACACTTGGAACACGTGCCGGAAGGTCCGGCGCGACAGCAGATGGGAAGGTGCCGTGAGCGATTCGACGCACCGACAGGGTGACATGCATGGAACGAGACTGGATCCGTGGTTCGACGCCTACGCCGAACGAGCTCACAACCTTCGAGCTTCCGAGATCCGAGCTCTCTTCTCCGTCGTGTCGCGCCCCGAGGTGGTTTCGCTGGCCGGCGGAATGCCGAACCTCAAGGACCTTCCCTTGGAACGCTTGGCGGAATCCGCCAAGTCGTTGATCCTCAACCATGGCGCACAGGCTCTGCAATACGGGTCGGGGCAGGGGTGGGAGCCCCTGCGCGAGCAGATCTGCGAAATCATGACCTACGACCACATTGTCGGGGCCGACCCGGACTTGGTCGTCGTCACCACGGGCTCGCAGCAGGCGCTGGACCTCATGGCCGAACTCTTCATCGACACCGGGGACGTGGTCCTGGCCGAGTCGCCCTCGTACGTGGGGGCCTTGGGATGCTTCCGGGCCCGCCAGGCCGATGTCGTCCACGTGGACATGGACGAGGACGGGCTGATCCCCTCGGCCCTTGAGGAGACGATTGGGCGCTTGAAGAAGCAGGGACGGCGCATCAAGTTCCTTTACACGATCCCGAACTTCCAGAACCCGGCCGGAGTGACCCTTTCCGAAGAACGCCGACCCGTCATCGCGGCGATCTGCGAACGCGAACACGTCCTGATCCTCGAGGACAACCCTTACGGCCTGCTCGGCTTTGACCGTGACCCGCTGCCGGCCCTGTACTCCTACGCCCCTGAGACGGTGGTGTACTTGGGGTCGGTGTCGAAGATGTTCGCGCCCGGCATGCGCATCGGGTGGGCGCTTGCCCCGCACGCCATCCGCGACAAGCTCATCCTGGCCTCCGAGGCCGCGATCTTGTCGCCGACGATGTTCGGCCAGATGTTTTTGTCCCAGTACTTGGCGGACTACGACTGGTACGGGCAGGCCAAGTCCTTCCGCTCCATGTACAGGCAACGGCGTGACGCGATGCTGTCCGCCTTGGAAGAGTTCATGCCGGACTGCACGTGGACCAAGCCCGAGGGCGGCTTCTACACATGGGTCACCCTGCCCGAGGGTCTGGACGCCAAGGCCATGCTTCCGCGCGCCGTGCGCGCTTTGGTCGCCTACGTCTCGGGCACGGCTTTCTACTACGACGGCCGCGGCGCCAACCACATGCGTTTGTCCTTCTGCTACCCGACGCCGGAGGACATTCGCGAGGGCGTGCGGCGTCTGTCGGGTGTCGTCAATGCGGAGAAGGAGCTCGTCGAGATGTTCGGCACGGGTTCCATTCCTGCAGGCGCCGGCGACCCGGAGCACCTTCCGGGGCCCTCGACGGTCCCGGCACCCGACACCCTGTGACCAGGGTGGCCCGTGGGACGGCATCACCCAGGCACCCACGGGCCACTGCCGACCTCGTCCTTGTTCCCGACCCCCGTTCTCGTCCTGTTCCGGCCCTGCCCCGACCGGGCATTCGACCCCAGATGATCCTCCACACGAAAGGTGCGTCCCACATGGCTCTGAAGGTCCTCATCATTGCTGGCGGTCTCACTCATGAGCGTGACGTCTCCGTGCGTTCGGGACGCAGGGTCGCCAATGTCCTTGCCCACCTGGGGCACGAGGTCCGCATTGCCGACCTGGACCGTCGGCTCATGTCGACCATCGAGGCCTTCGCGCCCGATGTCGTGTGGCCGCTGGTTCACGGCTCCTTGGGCGAGGACGGGTCGCTGCAGGCCATGCTCGAAGCGGTGGGAGTGCCCTTCGTCGGGTCCTCGTCGACCCAGGCCAAACTCGCGTCGAACAAGCCGACGGCCAAGGCGCTGCTGGGGGCGGCGGGCATGGACACGCCCGGATGGGTGACCCTGCCGCAGGCACTGTTCCGCCAGCTCGGGGCGGATGCGGTTCTGACTTCCCTCGAGAAGGGCATTTCTTACCCGGTGGTCATCAAGCCGACGGATGGCGGTTCGGCTCTGGGAATCTCGCGCGCGGACAACACCGAGAGCGTGCGCTCCGCGATGGTCGACGCCTTCGCCTACGGCGAGCACGTCATGGTCGAGGGCTACGTCAACGGCCGTGACTTGGCTGTTTCCGTGGTGGACCTGGAGGAGGGGCCTGTGGCGCTGCCCGTGGTGGAGATTGTCACCGACGACGGCCGGTACAACTACGAGGCCCGCTACACGACGGATTCGACCGAGTACTTCGTGCCGGCGCGCCTGTCGCCCGAACTCGCCGAGGAGGTTTCGGCAGCCGCGGTCCAGGCACACACGGTCCTCGGATTGCGCGACCTCTCGCGGATCGATTTCGTCCTGGACGAGGACGGCACCTGCTGGGTGATCGACACCAATGTGGCGCCGGGGATGACGGACACGTCGCTCTTCCCACAGGCGGCCGAAGCAGCGGGCTCCTTTGCGCAGATCTGCGGCCGCCTGGTCGAGTTCGCGGCGGCCCGCGGCTGAGTCCTGCTCTGCCGAGGGCGGGGCTGCGCGCCGAGTGGTGGGAGCTCAGGCGGTGGCCAGCAGCAACCCTTCGGCGATGAAGGTGTCGCGCACATTGCGAGCGTCGTCCCAGAGGATCGGGGTGATTCCGAGCAGTTCAGCCGCCCGCAGGTTCTCCTTGCGGTCGTCGACGAAGGCCACTTGTGTGGCCGGCACGTCGAGCTGCTTCAGGGCGTGGCTGTACATGCTCCGTTGGGGTTTGCAGACCCCCAGGGGAGCGGAGAAGAACATGGCGCCGAAGCGGGAGCTCGCCCACGGGGTCGACTGGACCTTGGTGGCGATGCAGGTGGGGGCGTTGGACAGGATCGCCAATTCGGTGCCGCCGGCTCGAAGTTCGTCGACCAGGGCCAAGGCGGCTGGGTCGGGCTGGTCCATCCTGTGCACGTCTTCTTCGACGAGGGCCTCCAGGACGTCGTCCGTGATTTCTCCCAGGCCGCAGTCGCCGGCGACGCGGTCCCAGAAGGCGCGGTCCGACATGCCTCGGTCGTAGTCCTCGCGGTGGGCCCACAGGGAGTGGTCGAGCAGGTCAACGCAGGTACGCGATCGGGGGTCCAGGCCCAGGATGCTGGCAATTCGCGTGGGGTCAGGTCGAGAGTTCACCAATACGCCGCCGATGTCGAACATGACCGTTCGAATGTGTGCGGCGCCGCGCATCCTCGTTCCCCCGTTCGTGCTACGTGTGCTGCGAATGTCTCAATTGTGCGACATCCGCGGCCCTTGACGGGCCACCTGTGATCGGTTGCACGCAACCACTTGAGGAGAGTCTGACCTGTGAGAGACAGTGCTGACCCGCTGGTCGGCACTGTGTACCGCCGGAGACTTCAGTCCTGGGGCAGGATGAGGGTTGCGATGCGCTGAAGATCCTCGGGACCTGCGAATTCGATCACGATCCGCCCCTTGGTACGGCCTTCCGTGATCGTCACGCGTGTGTCATAGGCATCCTGCAGCGCGCTGACGACGTTCCGTCCCAGGCTGGAGACCGGCCTGGGCAGTCGTCGTTGAGTCTGCGCCTGGCTCTTGACCCGTCCCAGGCGTACCAGTTCCTCGGTGGTGCGCACGGACAGACCCTCGGCAACGATGCGGTCGGCCAGGATCTCCATCTCCTCGGGAGTCGACAAGGAGAGCAGCGCACGTGCGTGACCTGCGGAGATCACCTGTGCGGCCACCTTCTTCTGAACAGCAGGGGGCAGGCGCAGCAGTCGCAGGGTGTTGGCGATCTGGGGTCGTGAACGAGCGATCCGACGGGCGAGCTCTTCCTGCGTGGCACCGAAGTCGGCCATGAGCTGTTGGTATGCGGAGGCTTCTTCAAGGGGATTGAGCTGTGCACGGTGCAGGTTCTCCAGCAGGGCGTCGCGCAGAAGGTCGCCGTCTTCGGTGTCGCGGATGATCGCTGGAATTGATGTCAGCCCGGCCAACTCGCTGGCGCGCAGGCGTCGTTCGCCCATGATGAGCTCGAAGCGAGCCTCGGGCTTGTCTTCGAGATACTTCAGAAGCAGCTCGGACGGGGCTTCGGAGACGGAGATGGGGCGGACGACGATGGGCTGCAGGACGCCGACTTCCTTGATTGAGGCGGAGAGCTCGGCCAGGTCGTCTTCGTCGAAGACCTCTCGTGGCTGGCGGGAGTTGGGCACGATCAGATCAAGTGGGATCTCCGCGAATGCGGCGCCCTTGACATCGGGAAGGTCTGCTGCCTCTTCGTGGGACGGGGAGCGCGGTTCTTCGGGTGGCGCAACCCTTGATGCCAGTTCTAAACTGTCGACATCAATTGCATTCATTTCATTGTGCTCAACAACAGTTGCTTCGACGGCATCGATGTGCTCAGACGCTTCGGCGTCCTCCATCGCCGCCTTGGTGGAAGAACGTAGATTCACCGGAGGCATTGGCTGCCGTGTCCGCGACGAGCCGCGAGACGCAGATGAACGTTTGCGCGGGGCGACACTCTTGGGATCCAGCAGATCCCTGGCGGATCCGCCTCGCCGAACGGTTGACCCTTGGGCGCCTTCGGGGAAGAAGACGTCGATGGGGCGGGCAGAGCCCGCAACCTCCTCGGCCGACACCGAGGGAATCAACGCTCCGAGTCCTCGACCCAGTCCCGTACGCTTCTTCGGCGCTTCACTGCGCTCGTGTCCGGCACCACGTGCGGTCTTCGCGGTCTCGTCCTTCTTTGCCATTGTCGGCTCCCTGGCGTCGTTGAACAGTGACTCGATTGTTTCACGTGGAACACCATCCTCCAAGCGCGACAGGGCGGAAATTCGAATCGACGACAGACAGTGCGACGAATACGTGCGGGGATGGTGCCGTGGAGTCGATTTCTTGCCGGAGCCTCTCGCTGGTGATGCCGCCGCGTCCTGTGAGGGGATTGTGAACACATGGGTGCCCACCCTTGGTCGTTCCGAAGAGATGTGTGGTGACGATGTTGCGGGAGCGGCCTGTCGGGACCAGATGTCATCGCCTCCGTGGTTCACGATGCGCTTCACCACTGTCGATTCCTTGAAGGTGAAGGACTTCTCTGCGGAAGAGGAGAGGGGCACCCGCCAGCAGGTCGGAGCTGGCCCGGGGTGTGGCCTTGCGCAGAGCTGTGTCGATTGAGAGCCGGTGTTTCACGTGAAACAGCGGTCGACGCAGGCGCCACCGATGCTCTTGATCGAGAAGCCGCGATCGGCGCATCTGTCAGGTGCGCCATGCCTTGGGCGGTCCAGTCGTGAGGTCTGGCCTCCAAGGGTGGACCGTTGACTGAGCCGCAGAGCGCACGGTATCGACAGCAAGGGGAGTCACAGAGCTGCGCCACGGACCAGGACTGCACATCACTGTTTCACGTGAAACACCCATCCTTGCTCACAGGGAAGCCACGGATTCATTCCATCGGCCTTTCACGGCAGGTTCCCATCCACTCGCACAGGAAAGGCATCAATCACAGCCCTGTGTACAGCAGGCACCCACGCCAACCATCCCTGCACGTAGGGAAGCCATGGTCATGGCCAACATCGGCTTCCCGTCCGAGGACGCCCATCTCTGTACGTGGGGAGGCCATCCGCGCGGACCAGCGAAGCCCAGTGCGCACCGCACTCACCCCTGCGCGTGGGCAGGCCATCGCCGAGACCTGTTTGCCTTCAATATACGCCCGGCTTCCAGGGAAGCCGGGTTGCCTGGAGGCGTCGGTATTCCGACCGTGTGCCAACCGTCAGGTCGGCTGAGCGTGGCGTGCCGCAAGCACTCGCGCCCATCGGAGCCATTGTCATTGACGCGGCGAACTGATTGCCGCAAGGTCTGTGAAGAGGAAGTCCAGGGCCGTCGTGTGGGAGAGGGGCCTTCCGAACTCAACAGCACGGTAGATACGACGCCCGATGGCGACACAGCATGGACCGTGAGTGGGTAGCTCATTTCCCCACTGCGCACCACGTCAGCCGGCGTGTGTACCGGGCCGGGTTGGGCCAGGGGATGCAACTGCACCCACGTACTGCCGCATCGGAGCGGCTTGCCTGCTATGCACCTCAGGAACCGAAGTGACTTTGCAGCAGGGTTCATTCGGCATCGAGAGCCGACCTCGGGGACGGAAGGACTCCACCCTGCGCAGTGACGGCCCCGCAATCCCTGTCTCTGTCTCTTCACCGAGCGAGGGATGCGATCCCAGATCGACTCCTCTGTCCGAAGGTTCCGGGCAAGGGCTTCACATGTTTCACGTGGAACACAGCATCTGAGCTTGCGTGTCTTCGACCTACTCGCCTCTGCATGGTTGCAGACCGGCGGTGGAGTCGCAGGTCAATCGCTTCAGTCCACAAGCCCACAAGCCCACAAGCCCACAAGCCCACAAGCCCACAAGCCCACAAGCCCACAAGCCCACAAGGAATTGTCGATCGCCGCTCGATTGCTCTCGCACGCATCTCATGAACGAAGACTGTCGACCAGTGCCGGCAACTCGAAGACGATGTCTCTTCGGCTCCTCGGATGCGGCCACAGTCCCTTCACGTCCACTACGTTGGCCCGACATTCACAGTCAATGCGCAATCCCGGAACCGCGCCATGAGTGCCGATCCGCCCGTGCCTTCTGCTCCCTTCAGAAGACTCTTTGGTCCAAGCCGCGCTGCTCACCTGCACGCGTGCAGATTCACGTGGGGCTCCACGCCCAAGCCCACAGTGTCGCACAGGTGTGTGAGGTCAAAGCAGAGCGATCACCGTTTCACGTGAAACCGTGCATCGGTGCCCGCGTCCATCGTCTTCCTCGGTTCGAGCCCCAGTCGCATCATCCGATCCTCACTCAGTATCCTTCTTCGATCTGCGCCCCGGGGCGAGTCATCTGACGCTGTTTCACGTGAAACAGCATCTTGCGGCCTTCGGCCACCTGACTCTCTCTTGCCCGGTGTTGAGGGATGCAAGCTCTCTTGCCGCAGCTCGCCATGCGAGCCGACTCTCGGATTGCCTTTGGCAGTGCCCGCGTGACCAATCGCCCGATGCCCTGTCTCCCGGAGGCTGCTCGTGCCTGGCCCTCTCAACCGACCACGAAAGCGGGCCCGAGGTCTGCCCGGACAATGGTGGAGCCTTCTCCATTCGTGGGCTGTGAGCGGCCGATCGAGCGTCATTGCCTTCGGCACCCGATCCGCTGCACCGCTCTGGCGAGGCCACACATCTCGCAATGACGTCAGCAGCGGAACCGGCGACCCGGTCGCGAGGGCGCTGGAACTCTCCGCGCAGGACCAGGCTCTCGCCTCGCCAACGCCGGGTGCGCCACCAGGATGTCGCCTCGTCTGAACTCCGGCTGCGGGTAACGCACGGTGGACAAAGGTGAAGCCTTGGCGTCAGCAACTACAGAGGCGACGGGCGCCTATGGCGCTCAAGTTTCACGCCACCGTTCGCCCTGGGCCGGTCAGGACGATGGGCCGAGCCATGGTCGGATCCGCCGGGGCGACCGCCTGAGCGCTCCCGCCACGGTGTACCCGTCCTTCGTGGATCCACGTAGAAGACGTACGTCGATCGGACAGGGGCGGCATCGAGCAAAGGTTGATGCTTTTTGACCCTAGGCATTGGGTCGGCACGATGAGGTCTATCGCACGATCGATGAGGACTGCACCCGCTCCAGGGGAAAGGGCACACCGGTTTTCGCCAGGTATCGACATCCGGCAACTTGATTTGACCTTTGGGGCCATCCTCACGTTTCACGTGAAACAGGGGCACTTCTACTGTTGGGCATGTACATACTGCCTCCGACATCCGGCCGGCAGTGCGCGTCCATGACCAAGGACGGCAAGGCAGCGTCGACCCCCGGTCCACGAAGCCGCGTGCGCATCAGGTCTCCCGGGTAGCGGGCGTTCGTGATGCTTGTCGATCTGTTTCACGTGAAACACTCCGAAATGCTTCCGCCAACCGCAGCCACCCACCTCTCGGACAAATGGACTCTGGGAGTGCTCCACTACCAGTCTCAGAACGGACGCTTCCGTGAATCCGCAGCGGTGCTTCAAGCACCCTTTGCCGCACAGTCGGCGGCCCACAGTCGGCTGATCCGCTTTGCGCCTGGTGTTCAGCCTCGCGCGCAAACCGCTCTCCTCGGCCGCCTCATTTCGTGGCGTCCAAGCGCCCACACCCCATTTCGCCTCCAATCTCGATACGTCGGCCAGGACTCCGAAGACTCTCAACGTCAACCCCACTCCTCTCGAAGGTGTAGGTGGCCCCATGACTGGCAGCTGGCATGGCATGCCTCGAACCCAATCACGCGGTCTGTCGACCATCTGCTCTCCCTCTTCGCCCATCTGGCCATGTCGACATGGCCAACGCGCAGCACGGACAGAATGCTCGATCGTCGACGACGACCGGCACGCCAGTGATTCCCAAGCCATTGACACCGCGTTCTGCACTGGGTGTCAGCGTGAACGCACTCGGTCTGGCTTCGCTTCCAATGCGCGATGACGAGAAGTTCCCATCCTGCGTTTCACGTGAAACAGAGGCGACCTCCTCCCGTCCGACGGGCAAGCGCTCTCGACTCATGTGGAGGTCTCAAAGTCATGCGCCTTCGCCGCCTGCGTTCCGACATAGGGGCCCGGCGCTGTCAGCTCGACACCAGCCAACACTGCCTCGCTTTTGAAAAGGTACCAACTCTGCGAACAGCCGATCCCGATCACCGCCGGCTCGATCTCTGGGCCCATTTCCCAAACGACCCGATGGAACACTCATGCTCGACAAATCCGACCTGTCGCGTACGGTCCTTCTTCGTCACACGCCACATCGCAGTGCCATCCTCGGCCACCTGGCCCGTGATCAGGAGGATCATGTCCGAAGTGAAGCCTGACCATCTCCGTGGAACGGCACCTTGGGCACGCTCCTCCGATCGCATGTGTACGTGTTTCACGTGAAACAGGCGATCCAGCAAGCGTCGCACTCCCACATTCATCTTCTTGTGCTCACCCGTTCTCGGCCTCCACGGTCAGTGGGCCCATCAGATCTCAGGCCGAGCCCCAGTAGACAAATGGCAGGGTCCCACTGCGCCACGGAGTCCCACATTCGCTTCGAAAAATACGGACCCACGTTGGCATGCAGCTTCCAGCACTCTCTCTCAGGATCATGGCTCCTCGCCGCCCGTGGCCCTTCGGACCGGATTCAAGCAATGCCCTGCTCACCAGCATCCCCGCTCAAACCCGATTGGTCACCGCGCCTCTCATCGCTCCAAACCCAGCCCCTCGCCCATGACCTCCTGGTGCCGACGATTCACACAGCCGATGCATTGGCATCACCGAAGGGAAACCTTGCTGACTGGCTGTCGAGCCCAACACCGTTCACATCTAAGTCCGCTGCATGCTCTGGGGCTGGCCAATGGCCACAATGTCCACCAATGTCCACCGCTTGATCTGGCATTCAGTACATCCGTCATACACAGTCCACGCCCCGTCGAGCCGCCGCAGCACCTTCAGCCCTTCCATTGGTGGCTCCAGATCCGGACCGTCGACATCCTCAGGTCTCGCCTCTGCATCACCGCAGGAGTCTCCATTGCCGTGCTCCTGGCCCTGTGCCTCTCCAACCACTCGCTGATGGTGCCGCCCAATCGACCTAGCTTGACCCCATCCGACATGTTCCACGTGAAACATCCTCTGCCGGCCGCCGGAGTCCTCGATTCCACCCCATCAGCTGACAACTCGACCACAATGCGCCTCCATCTCCAATTCGGAACGGCTCAACAGTGGGTCGCCCTTCGCTGCTACGACCACTCTTCGCCGCAGAGAATGTGGCAATTCGGCGGCACACCCCGCCTCCACGACACTGACGCACCCGTTGTCGCCAGGCAGGTGGCTCCACGGCGGCGCGCGCTTTCGCGCATTGGGATGACTGTTTGATTCAGAGCACGACTGCACCCGGTCCACCAGGGTTGAGATGTTCCACGTGAAACACGGCCTGTACTTGCGCAAACCCTGCAGACGGTCCACCCGCTGCGCCTCTCCAATCAATCCGCCCATCGAGAATCCCTCTTCTGGTCGTTGTTCCACGTGAAACAGCCCCACAGGATCGCTGCCACCCTGACTGCCTCCGAGTCCTTCTCTCCGCTTGACATGTCGCCGCGCGCAGACACATCGCCGCCAGAGCAGCCACAGTGATCCCACGGCCAGGCCGCCACATGACTTGATGCGCTCCCTTGCCACACCAGAGCAAAGGGCACCGAGCCTCCACCGGACAGGAGACCCATTCGTCACCATGAGCAGTCCCTCCATTGCCGGAGCCGAAAGTCAGGAACCTCCGATCCACAAGCATGAAGCCGAACTCCGCACATGTTTGGCCGGACTTCACGCGACCCGAATTCTCCCTCGTGGGCGGGCGGGCAAGTACTCAACTCCTTCAGCAGAGTGCCTTTTCCCAAGTCTCCAATGACTCGACGCCGGCCAGGCCATGACCGCATGATCCCAGTGCCCGTCCCTCCCAGGGTCCAGGAGCAGTTCTCGAAGGAATCGGCCGGCGCCAGGTGGCCGGTACCAGGTGGCCTGTGCCCGATGACCGCTGATTCGAGACTCAATCTGCCCGAGGAAGACAGAACTGCTGCATGCGAGGCACCGTGAGACTGTTTCACGTGGAACGCTGCCACGACCTGTCACTCTCGGCTGCGTACCGCACCTTGCCGAATGCACTGTCTTCGGCCACCCACTCGCCCAACCTTCGCCCACATGCCAATGCACACTGGTCCAGACATGCTCTTCTTTGGATGCCCTTCCCCGGAACTTCCGCCATTCGGGCAGTCGGAGCACTCTCCACGACGTCTGGGAATCCTCGTACTCAGCTGCGTCAGAGGCTCCTGTCTCCGTCAAGCGCCGACCAGCCGAGCGCAACTCCTCCGGCAACCCAATTGGAGGAGAGTTCATCTGCGAGGTGTCGCACGTCGGAGGCAACGCCGAATCAAAGAGGCATCGCTCCCAACGCCGGTTGGACATGCCCTCTCCGAAGTTTCACGTGAAACGCGATCACGGCCAGGACCGGTGAACAGCGCCCTGAGCGGACCCGGGCACTCCGAATCAACACACACGCTCAGTACTGACTCCGACAAAGGTCGGGCATTGAGCCCCGACAGCAGACAAATCAATTCGAAGCAGCACCGAGTGGATGTGCAAAAGACGCCAATTGGCACCCAGGCCCATCGGCTTGACAGGCGTTTTTGCAGGTCAGAAGAGGTTTGAGCTCCATCTGACAAAGCGAAGTCACGCTCCGGGAGCCATGATCCACTCGAAGCAGCAGAGCCCCGCCCTCGCCACCGTCACCGCCGTGGTCACCGTCACCGCATGCGACGACACACGAGAAATCGACAGGAGGCGCAACCCCTCCCATCCAGCGGCGGCACTACGGCAGAAAGCGAAAGCGCCTCACCCGACCCGTGGCGCGTCCGCGACAGTCATGGCCCACCGAGCACACCTCGTCGGCTTCACCCCTGGCCGGTGGCCGCCTGAAGGCGCCAACTCAACTCAAGAGCGGCCTTCCGGTACGCAAGCGCACCAGCACACCTGTCGTCATAGGTGATGACCGTCTGCCCGTAGGACGGAGCCTCCGAGACACGAATCGATCGCGGAATGACAGTCTGCAGCGGAATCTCGCCGAAGTGCGAACGAACCTCTTCCTCGACCTCCTGGCTCAAACGTGTCCGCCGATCCGCCATGGTCAGCAGCATCGTCGAGACCCGAAGCCGCGGATTCAGGCTGCCCGAGATCCTTTCGATCGTCGACAGCAGCTGGCTCAGGCCCTCCAGCGCGTAGTACTCCGTCTGAACGGGGATGAGGACCTCATCCGCGGCAACCAGCACATTCAAGGTCACCAGACCAAGCGACGGCGGACAGTCCACCATGACCACATCCACCTCGGGACCGGACTCCAGGAACTCCTCCATGGCATCAGCGATCCGGTGCTCCCGCCGGTCAAGGTCCACCAGCTCGATCTCCGCGCCTGACAGGTCGATGGTCGCCGGGCACACCAGCACATTCTCCTGGTCCGGGCACTGCTGGACGACATCGGCGAATGAGGCCTCGCCGATGATGACGTCGTAGGTCGAGGGCACACCGGCTCCGTGATCGACACCCAAGGCGCTTGAGGCGTTCCCCTGGGCATCCGCATCGACCACCAGAACTCGAAGGCCTCCCACACCCAACGCTGCTGCAAGGTTCACGGTGGTCGTCGTCTTTCCGACACCACCCTTTTGATTGGCCACCGCCACGACCCGGGGAGAGGACGGACGACCGAAGGTCGACCGGTCCAACATGATCCGGTCCCGCATGTTCTCCGCCACCTGTGCGGCAAGCGGGTTCACCCCGGAGATCTCATCCATGGACTCCACCTCTTCCATTCCTCGCCCGTCATTCTATGGGCCATCACCCACGGCACGCCCGGGGCGCAACCCGACCACGAGCGCCACCGACCCGCAGCGCGGGCCTGTGGGAAAGTCCTGGTCACCTCATACGCGAGTGCACACGACGACGTAGGTCGCCTCGTCCTCCATGACCGACGGAACCTCATGGACCGTGGCCTTGAGGTGGTGGCGCCTGAGCTCGGCTGCGGCGTCCTCGACCTCGATCGGCGCGCGACGCCCCTTGAGAGCGACCATCCGGCCACCCGGGGCGATGAGTTTGGAGGTGATGCGCACCAGTTTGGACATGTTCGCCACCGCCCGAGCCGTCACCACATTGGCCTTGCCCTTGCCGCGCAGTTCCTCGGCGCGAGCATGGTGGATCATCACATTGTCCAGACCCAGGGCATCGACCACATCCGAGAGCCACTCACAGCGCCTCTGCATCGGCTCGGCCAGGTGCACGTCCAACTCCGGCCTGGTGATCGCGACGATGATGCCCGGCAGCCCAGCCCCAGAACCCACATCCAGGACGACACCCTTGCGGGGCAGGAAGTCGAGGATCGCAGCGGAGTTGACGATGTGGCGCGACCACAGGCGCGGCAGTTCGCGCGGACCGATGAGTCCGCGTAGCTCGCCCTCCTCCTCCAGCATGTGCGCAAACTCTTCCACGTCGGCGAAGGAGGGACCGAAGAGCTTACGCACCGCATCCGTCGGCGATTCGAGCACGACCTCCCGCGCATCCGGGCTCGGCGCAGCGCCTGCGCCTCGCGGGTCGTCAGTTCGGGAGCGACCTCCAGGATCTGGGGCCGCAGCCTCCTCCGAGGCGTCGGTTCCGGCAGGAGTCACTGGTCTTCGCCCTCCGATTCGCTGTGGCCCTTCGACTCGCCTCTATCGACATCAACTTCGACATCCTCGGTCTCGACCTCGGCCAGGATGACGACCCGCCGATGCGGCTCCACACCCTCGGACTCCGAGATCAGACCCGCCGCTGCGACCACATCGTGGCAGACCTTGCGTTCGAAGGGGTTCATCGGCTCCAGACGCTGATCCTGCCCGGTGGTGCGCACGCGGGTGATCGCCTCCTCGGTCAGGGCCTGCAGCTGGGCCTTGCGTCCGGCCCGGTGGCCGGCGACGTCCAGCATGAGGCGGGAACGGTCACCGGTCTCGGTCTGGACGGCCAGTCGGGTCAGCTCCTGGAGGGCGTCGAGCACCTCTCCGTCGTCACCGACCAAGTGGTCCAGGGCGCCGGGGATCTCCGAAAGGATTTCCACGGAGGCACGACCGTTCTCCACGTCGATCTCGATGTCGCCGTCCAGGTCGGCGATGTCCAGAAGTTCCTCGAGGTAGTCGGCGGCCAGCTCGCCCTCTTCCTCGAGGCGGCTCAACTTCTCCTTGGTGGTGTCGCTCATCGTGTTCTCACTTCCTGTACGGGGCGGCGGGGTGCGTGCTCCCCTGGGTCTGGGACGAGGGCGCCCGGGTCGCGGCGACCTCAGTACGGGCGAAGGCGCAGCCTCGCCGTGGATCAGCGCTTGCGCTTTCGACGCCCGCGCATGTCCTTCTTGCGCTGCTGGCGACGACGTTCGATCTCTTCGGGGGTCAACTCGGTACTGAGGGCATCGCGGCGGGCGGCGCGGCGCTGCTCCTGCTCACTGAGCCCACTGGCACCGGCGGCGCTCGACTCCTGGCCGTTGTCACCGGCCCCGCCGGAGGTCTCGCCCGGCGCGTCCTTGGCCTCGCGCGGCGAGCCAGCACCACCGGCCGCAGCCTGACGCTCCGCCTCGACCCTGCGCTGCTCACGCGAGAGTTTGCGGCGCTGCTCGCGGCTGGCGGATTGTTCGCGCCTGTCCTGTGTGCGCTCGGCCGCCCTGTGGATGGCGCGCATCCACTGCTCGTCGGGCAGGGTGTCCCACTCCTGGCCGGCCAAGTTGCGGTAGACGCCCAGGATCTCGCCCTCGGACATGGTCTCCGGGAAGTTCGAGTTGATGCGCTGGGCCTTGGCGCGCGTACGCACATCGGTGAGGGTCCGGGTGTCCAGGTCGGCCAAGGCCTCGGAGTCGCTGCGGGCGATGCCGGCGCGGGCGCGGTCGTATTCGGCGAAGAAGGGGCGCGCCCACTCCTGGTACTTCGACTGGCGCTTGGCGACCAGTTCCGAATGGGCCTCGGAGCCGGGGGTCGGCATGTACATGATCGTCCACAGGGACTGGCCCAGCGACCACACGGTGGTGGTGACCATGTAGACCAACAGACCCATCTGGAAGAAGAAGCCGGTGCCGATGAACATCACCGGCATCACGTACATCATCATCTTCGTGGACTGGGCCATCGGGTTGTTCGGGTCGGCCTGGGCCGGCATGTTCTTCGTCATTGACAGTCGCATGCTGAAGAACTGCATGATGACCATGGCGGCGATCATGATGATGAACACGGCCTTGCCGGCAATGTCCGGCGTGTCGGAGAACATGTGCGAGGTCGGCACGCCGAAGACGGTCGAGTCGACGATCTCCTTGGCCACGGTCTGGGTGATCGGGCCCAGTGAATCGGCGGCCACCCCCTGGTAGGTGAAAGTGCCCTTTGCCAAGTCACTGGCGGCGAAAATCGCCCGGTACATGGCGAAGAGGATCGGCATCTGCACCAGCAGCGGCAGGCAGGAGGCGAAGGGGCTGGTGCCGTGCTTCTTGAACAGCGCCATCTGTTCCTCGCCCATCTTCTGCTTCGAAGCGGCGTCGGTCTTGCCCTTGTACTTCTCCTGCAGCTTCTTGAGTTCAGGCTGCAGGGCCTGCATCCCTCGCGAACTCTTGATCTGCTTGTAGAACAGCGGCAGGATCGCCGCGCGCACGACGATGGTCACCAGGATGATCGACAGGATCCACGCGAAGCCCGCTCCTGAACCCAGACCCACGAACACCAGGGCGTTGTGGATCCACACCCACACCCAGGCGATGGCGACAGCGAACGGGTGGAGAATCTGCTCCCACATGTGTGGTGCTCCTTCAGGACGGGCGGACGCCGGCTGCGTCCACGGTCAGCCCGGACGTTTCCGGGGAGGTCTGTGTGGTCACGAGGGCGGGCCCGTCCTCGTGGGAGTGTGCCGCGTGTGCGCGGATGGCCCTGGGCGAAACGGTGGTGCCGTCGTCCCAGTCCTCGATGCGCTCCAGGCCCATCGGGAAAGGCGGGTCGAGGTCGAGGTGTCCGGCCCAGTCCTCGGGCGGGACCCATTCTTCACTCTTCCAGCGGCCCTTGGCGGGAACTCGGTCGACACCTCCGTGGCTCCACGGGTTGCAGCGCAGAACCCTCCATGCGGCCAAGGCCAGTCCCTTGAACGGACCGTGCACCGTCAGAGCTTCGAGGGCGTAGCTCGAGCAGCTCGGCGAGTAGCGGCAGCAGGGCGGTGTGGCCGGTGAGATGAAACGTCGGTAGACGTGGATGGGCAGGGAAAGAACCCGACTCAGGATCCTCATCGGCCACCCCCCACTTCCCATTTGCGCCAGGCGCGTCCCAATGCGTTGTCGAGGGCGGATCCCAGGTCTGCGCTGTGGCGACCCACTGCGCCGGCGTTGACTCGCACGACGACCCGGGCCCCCACGGGCAGTGAGGGAATCCTCGATGCCATGAGGTGACGCAGTTGGCGGCGCACCCGGTTGCGTGCGGTGGCCTTGGGCACGTCCCTCTTGGCGACGACGAAACCGACGAGGGGCTCTTGGGGCTCCTCGTCGGTTCGACAGTGCACGACGACCACAGCATTGCCCGCCCGCGATCCGCTGCGGATCGCGGAGCGGAAGTCCGCCGGATCCACCATGCGGTGCGCGCGGGGCAACACCGAAGGTCTCAGGCGGACAGGCTCTTGCGACCCTTGCGACGGCGCGCGGCCAGGATGGCGCGGCCGGCGCGGGTGCTCATGCGCAGACGGAAGCCGTGCGTCTTGGAACGACGACGGTTGTTGGGCTGGAAGGTCCGCTTGGTGGTCACTTGTCTCTCGTCTCCGTGGAGGAACGGGTGGGTCCCGTTCGGCGGCTGGTCCTGACGTCTCCACCGGAACTGTTGTCCGCAGGAGACGGCCGGCGCCCGGAATGCCGGGCACATACGAACACCCAGACTATGTGGGGCCCAGCGCACACGTCAACGCGTGCCGCCTCTGTGTGGTCGAGTCCTCGTCCTCTCCTCCCCCCACACTCATCCACACCTGTGGACATCTCTGTGGAACACGGCGTCCACAAAGGGTGAGCGCACCTCGCCTCGGCACCGTCGGAGCACATCGGGCTTTTCTCGGCATCGCCCCGAAACGGCCGTGTAACTACAGTCTTGTCATTATGTGAGCTCTCATCCACAGGTTCTTCCCCAACCTGTGGAAAGCCAGTGGACGGGCTACAGTTGAGGCCCGTGGACGGCGCTCACCACCCGTGACCCGTCGTGTCGGAACTCACGCGCACGAAATACTCCGGAGGCCCAT